>NZ_JBPFDG010000009.1:0-449 GCF_051025635.1 Williamsia sp. MIQD14 | reverse complement strand
GCCCATTTCTGTCTCGTCATGGGTGTGGCGTGGGAATGCCAGTGCGGCAACGATGACTGCGATGCCCCGGCGGTTGCTGATCCCGACGCGCCCGGAACCCGAGACCTACCGGGAACGGGGTCGCACATGACGTTGCACGTCATCTGCGACCTGGAGACCGTCGCCGGCGACGGGGAGACCCCGTGTTTCCTCGACGGCTACGGCGTCATCTCTCCGGCCCATCTCGATGAACTGCTGACCGAGCCTGGTCTCACGGTGGCCCCGATCGGATACCGCGATGAGCCTCTCGCGCCACACAGCCCGGGCAATCCGTATCGGCCCTCGACAGCGTTGGACACGATGGTGCGGGCGCGGTCGTTGTACTGCGACATCGCCGGGTGCGACCGCGCGGCGTGGGTGTGCGACATCGACCACACTCGCGAGTACGACCACGACCACCCCGAACACGG
>NZ_JBPFDG010000008.1:0-5435 GCF_051025635.1 Williamsia sp. MIQD14 | reverse complement strand
AAGTTGTGTTCGGCGGTGTCCTACTCTCCCACACTGATTAGGGTGCAGTACCATTGGCGCTGGAGGGCTTAGCTTCCGGGTTCGGAATGGGGCCGGGCGTTTCCCCTCCGCTATAGCCGCCGTAACAATGTGAAACCGTCACCACCCCGCGGGGGTGGGCACGACCCTTTATCGGGTTGTGTGTTGTTTCAGATATTGCACAGTGGATGCGAAACACGCTTCACAAATTTTGAACTAGTGTGTTGCGGGTTTTATGTGTTGTAAGTCCTCGGCCGATTAGTACCAGTCACCTGCACCCATTACTGGGCTTCCAGTTCTGGCCTATCAACCCCATGGTCTGTGGGGGGCCTTAACCACGCAATGGTGGTGAGAAACCTCATCTTGGAACAGGCTTCCCGCTTAGATGCTTTCAGCGGTTATCCCTTCCGAACGTAGCTAACCAGCCGTGCTCCTGGTGGAACAACTGGCACACCAGAGGTTCGTCCGTCCCGGTCCTCTCGTACTAGGGACAGGTTTCCTCAAGTTTCTTACGCGCGCGGCGGATAGAGACCGAACTGTCTCACGACGTTCTAAACCCAGCTCGCGTGCCGCTTTAATGGGCGAACAGCCCAACCCTTGGGACCTACTCCAGCCCCAGGATGCGACGAGCCGACATCGAGGTGCCAAACCATCCCGTCGATATGGACTCTTGGGGAAGATCAGCCTGTTATCCCCGGGGTACCTTTTATCCGTTGAGCGACACCGCTTCCACTTGCCGGTGCCGGATCACTAGTCCCGACTTTCGTCCCTGCTCGACATGTCCGTCTCACAGTCAAGCTCCCTTGTGCACTTACACTCAACACCTGATTGCCAACCAGGCTGAGGGAACCTTTGGGCGCCTCCGTTACATTTTGGGAGGCAACCGCCCCAGTTAAACTACCCATCAGGCACTGTCCCTGAACCAGATCATGGTCCGAGGTTAAGGTATCCAATACGATCAGAGTGGTATTTCAACAACGACTCCACCCACACTGGCGTGCGGGTTTCACAGTCTCCCACCTATCCTACACAAACCGAACCGAACACCAATACCAAACTATAGTGAAGGTCCCGGGGTCTTTTCGTCCTGCCGCGCGTAACGAGCATCTTTACTCGTACTGCAATTTCGCCGAGTCTGTGGTTGAGACAGCAGAGAAGTCGTTACGCCATTCGTGCAGGTCGGAACTTACCCGACAAGGAATTTCGCTACCTTAGGATGGTTATAGTTACCACCGCCGTTTACTGGGGCTTAAATTCTCAGCTTCACCCCGAAGGATTAACCGGTCCTCTTAACCTTCCAGCACCGGGCAGGCGTCAGTCCGTATACATCGTCTTACGACTTCGCACGGACCTGTGTTTTTAGTAAACAGTCGCTTCTCTCTGGTCTCTGCGACCACCACCAGCTCAGACCGTACAGTCGTCACCAGCAATGGCCCCCCTTCTCCCGAAGTTACGGGGGTATTTTGCCGAGTTCCTTAACCACAGTTCTCTCGATCGCCTTAGTATTCTCTACCTGATCACCTGTGTTGGTTTGGGGTACGGGCCGTGTCACCACTCGCTAGAGGCTTTTCTCGGCAGCATAGGATCATGGAATTCGCCTCAATCGGCTACGCATCACCTCTCAGGCTATGTGAACGGCGGATTTGCCTACCGTTCGCCCTACAGGCTTACACCAGTACAACCACTGACTGGCCCCACTACCTTCCTGCGTCACCCCATCGCTTGACTACTACCACACAAGGTCCCATGCAGCCCCACACTCGAGACCCGAAGGTCTTCTCGGCGGATTTGGATGGTTAGTACATGTGATTCATCACGGGCGCGGAAACACGGGTACGGGAATATCAACCCGTTGTCCATCGACTACGCCTGTCGGCCTCGCCTTAGGTCCCGACTCACCCTGGGCGGATTAGCCTGGCCCAGGAACCCTTGATCATTCGGCGGCGAAGTTTCTCACTTCGCTTTCGCTACTCATGCCTGCATTCTCACTCCCACACCCTCCACCACTGGATCACTCCGTGGCTTCCCTGGGTGCAGGACGCTCCCCTACCCACCCACACCACCACACACACCCCCGCAAGGGTGCATGAGTGTCTTGTGTGAGTGCCGCGGCTTCGGCGGTGTACTTGAGCCCCGCTACATTGTCGGCGCAGGATCACTTGACCAGTGAGCTATTACGCACTCTTTCAAGGGTGGCTGCTTCTAAGCCAACCTCCTGGTTGTCTTCGCGACCCCACATCCTTTTCCACTTAGTACACGCTTAGGGGCCTTAGCCGGCGATCTGGGCTGTTTCCCTCTCGACTACGAACCTTATCGCCCGCAGTCTCACTGCCGCACTCTCACTCACTGGCATTCGGAGTTTGGCTGACATCAGTAACCTTGTAGGGCCCATCCGCCATCCAGTAGCTCTACCTCCAGTGAGAAACATGCGACGCTGCACCTAAATGCATTTCGGGGAGAACCAGCTATCACGGAGTTTGATTGGCCTTTCACCCCTACCCACAACTCATCCCCTCCATTTTCAACTGAAGTGGGTTCGGGCCTCCACGTCGTCTTACCGACGCTTCACCCTGGCCATGGGTAGATCACTCCGCTTCGGGTCTAGAACACGCCACTACGGTCGCCCTATTCAGACTCGCTTTCGCTACGGCTACCCCACAACGGGTTAACCTCGCGACGTGCCACTAACTCGCAGGCTCATTCTTCAAAAGGCACGCCATCACCACCGGCCCACCAAAGGACCCAACGGCTCTGACGGATTGTAGGCGCACGGTTTCAGGTACTATTTCACTCCCCTCCCGGGGTACTTTTCACCTTTCCCTCACGGTACTAGTCCGCTATCGGTCACCAGGGAGTATTCAGGCTTACCGGGTGGTCCCGGCAGATTCACAGCAGATTTCACGGGCCCGCTGCTACTTGGGAACCCATCAAGTGAGACCACACACTTTCAGCTACCGGACTCTCACCGTCTACGGCAGACCATTCCAGGCCACTTCACCTAGCATGTGATTTTTTTACTCACCCCCAGCACGGCAGCACTGAGAAGATGAACCCCACGACCCCACACAGACAACCCCTGCCGGGTATCACATCTGCATGGTTTAGCCTCTTCCGCTTTCGCTCGCCACTACTCACGGAATCACTGTTGTTTTCTCTTCCTGTGGGTACTGAGATGTTTCACTTCCCCACGTTCCCTCCACACCGCCTATACATTCAGCAGTGGGTAACACCCCATCACGGGTGCTGGGTTTCCCCATTCGGACACCCTCGGATCACAGCTCGTTTGACAGCTCCCCGAGGCCTATCGCGGCCTACCACGTCCTTCATCGGCTCCTGGTACCAAGGCATCCACCGTACGCCCTTACACACTTACAACAACCTACAAAACATTCAAAAAAATAAAGATGCTCGCATCCACTGTGCAATTCTCAAACAACACACACCAACAACCCACACACCCCGAACAGGGCAGCGCAATCATCGGCATCAGAAAAAACACACTGACGTGTGTTCTCTCAGGACCCAATAGTGTGTTGACCCCGCACCCAGTCACCCAGGCACGACACCGACCCAGACACAGCCTGATGCTGCACCCACGCCGGCTTGTTTATGTTTCACCCAATGAACAAACACCCACCGTGACACAAACGGCCACGAAACAGGCATGTTGTTTGCTCCTTAGAAAGGAGGTGATCCAGCCGCACCTTCCGGTACGGCTACCTTGTTACGACTTCGTCCCAATCGCCGATCCCACCTTCGACAGCTCCCTCCACAAGGGTTAGGCCACCGGCTTCGGGTGTTACCGACTTTCATGACGTGACGGGCGGTGTGTACAAGGCCCGGGAACGTATTCACCGCAGCGTTGCTGATCTGCGATTACTAGCGACTCCGACTTCACGGGGTCGAGTTGCAGACCCCGATCCGAACTGAGACCGGCTTTAAGGGATTCGCTCCACCTCACGGTATCGCAGCCCTCTGTACCGGCCATTGTAGCATGTGTGAAGCCCTGGACATAAGGGGCATGATGACTTGACGTCATCCCCACCTTCCTCCGAGTTGACCCCGGCAGTCTCCTGCAAGTCCCCGGCATAACCCGCTGGCAATACAGGACAAGGGTTGCGCTCGTTGCGGGACTTAACCCAACATCTCACGACACGAGCTGACGACAGCCATGCACCACCTGTACACCAACCACAAGGGGGGCTGTATCTCTACAGCTTTCTGGTGTATGTCAAACCCAGGTAAGGTTCTTCGCGTTGCATCGAATTAATCCACATGCTCCGCCGCTTGTGCGGGCCCCCGTCAATTCCTTTGAGTTTTAGCCTTGCGGCCGTACTCCCCAGGCGGGGTACTTAATGCGTTAGCTACGGCACGGATCCCGTGAAAAGGAACCCACACCTAGTACCCACCGTTTACGGCGTGGACTACCAGGGTATCTAATCCTGTTCGCTACCCACGCTTTCGCTCCTCAGCGTCAGTTACTACCCAGAGACCCGCCTTCGCCACCGGTGTTCCTCCTGATATCTGCGCATTTCACCGCTACACCAGGAATTCCAGTCTCCCCTGTAGTACTCAAGTCTGCCCGTATCGCCCGCACGCTTGATGTTAAGCATCAAGATTTCACGAACGACGCGACAAACCGCCTACGAGCTCTTTACGCCCAGTAATTCCGGACAACGCTCGCACCCTACGTATTACCGCGGCTGCTGGCACGTAGTTGGCCGGTGCTTCTTCTCCAGGTACCGTCAATCACTCTTCGTCCCTGGTGAAAGAGGTTTACAACCCGAAGGCCGTCATCCCTCACGCGGCGTCGCTGCATCAGGCTTGCGCCCATTGTGCAATATTCCCCACTGCTGCCTCCCGTAGGAGTCTGGGCCGTGTCTCAGTCCCAGTGTGGCCGGTCGCCCTCTCAGGCCGGCTACCCGTCGTCGCCTTGGTAGGCCATTACCCCACCAACAAGCTGATAGGCCGCGGGCCCATCTCGTACCGAAAAACTTTCCACCACCAGACATGCATCCAGAGGTCATATTCGGTATTAGACCCAGTTTCCCAGGCTTATCCCAAAGTACGAGGCAGATCACCCACGTGTTACTCACCCGTTCGCCACTCGAGTACCCCGAAGGGCCTTTCCGTTCGACTTGCATGTGTTAAGCACGCCGCCAGCGTTCGTCCTGAGCCAGGATCAAACTCTCCATGAAAAACCAGAGAAAAACAGGCCACCAACCACAGCCGGCAACCAGAATTTCAACACAATCTTCCCAGCAGAGAAAAAATCCTAACCAAAAAAACAACTGACAACCACCCCCAAAAAGGGCGGCATCAAAACAAACGGTGCCAGACTCAAAACTGACACCACAAAAAATGGCATAAACAATCCATCAACACACTATCGAGTTCTCAAAGAACACACACCCACG
>NZ_JBPFDG010000007.1:0-66982 GCF_051025635.1 Williamsia sp. MIQD14 | reverse complement strand
CACCCGATCCCGCGCCCCGCGCGGCGGGCCGCCGACAGGCTTCGCCCGCCGGCGGTGTCGCTCGCGCGACAAAAGCTGATGCACGAACATCAAACGAACATTCTCGCCAACTACGCGACCAAAACCGACGAACTACCCACCGACCTCGTCGTATTCGTCTCCTAGTGTGAGCTGAACCCGATCACCGACCCGTACTCGCTTTTCGTCCGTGGAGAGCCCGGCCATGAACATGTCCTCGTCGTCGACGTTCAGCCTCTCTACGTGATCGGGAGTGGCCGGGGTTCCCTGCTGGAGCGCACGGAATGCGTTGGTCGTCAAGAAGTCGCTGAACAACCCGGGTTGCCCCGGTGATCCGCGCACGATCCGATACGTGCGGCCGATCGAGTGGTGACCATCTTCGAGGAAACGAACCACCTTTACGACTGTCTTAGGGAAGGGCACCTCGAGTGAGGGCGTCGACTCTAGAGCCTTTTTGCCCAGAACAACGAATCTTGACCCCAGCTCAACGCCGTCACTGCTGCCGATGTCGATGACAATTTCCCGCTTATCCATGATCGCTGCGACGGATCCTTCGGTCTTTTTTGGCATCCAGGGTTGCCGTCGAGTCGGGGCGTCCGTTGAACTCTCCTGGGGTTTCGCGCCCGACTCCTTCTCATCGCTGCCACTCATGTAGTGCCACCTCCGGTCGAAGAATTACTGTTATCGGGATTAATCTCGTTAGATCGCACTTCGATACTTAAATCGCTTACTGTCTTGGAATCAAAATCCCGCCAGCTTTCGATGAGAACTGCCGCGTCATCCGCTAGAGCCGTTACTTCTACGTTGACCCGCGTCAGGACTTGCCTAATCTCAGTGGGGGTAGCGGCGGGATTCTTTTCTTGTACTGTTTCAATTGCCTTTACGAGTGAGGAAAGACGTTCCGATAGCGTGGCCATATTCCGAACAATCGTTTTAGCGTGGCTTGGGTCGGGCTTCCTATGGCGGGAGAACAGCCAAGCTGAACCAAACTGTGTTGTAGCCGCTAGGAGTGCAAAAACAACCGGCAGGGAGTCGTTTTCGGTTGCTATTACACCCAAGGCAATCGTGACCGCGACGCTGAATAAAGCCAAGCCGACGCCCGCCCATTGCAGCAACGGGCGATTCGGTTTCTGCTGGCCCGCGTCGGTCACCATCCGATTCTAAGTGCATGAGCTACCGCGACACCGGCGCCCTCCCGGACAAACGCCGCTCCCGCACAACCGGCCTGATCTGGTGTCGCGGTGGAGCTGGCCGGCCCGGGGTGTGGCCGGCGGATCCGCAGTGGTCAGGGAGGGCGGGCGTGCTAGCGCACGCGTGGAGCCGCCTTCGGCGGCGCTGACAAGCGGCTTGGTTTTGCCTGTGGCCGTCCGATTTTGACCGGCGTCGTCCGCCGCACAACAACGCGGCCGCGGCCTCCGGCGGGACCACCACCACTTTCCAGCCCCCTCGCTGCGCTCAGTGGAAACTGCCGGCGGTGCCCTTGTTGTGCTCTGTCCTCCTAGCCGGTCTTCATCTCCCTTGCCACAGGGCAAAAACATTGGCGGACAACGGGAGGCTGAGCAGTTATGGGTACACGGAACGCGGGCGCGGACAAGGTCGCAGAACGCAAAGAGCGGGCCGCAGCGATGCAGGCCACCATCGCAACCCAGGTCGAGACCATGGCCGAATCCGACGGGTGGCGGGCATTCCTCGACTACATCGGCGCGTTCCACTCCTACAGCCTCAACAACACGCTGTTGATCATGTCGCAGCACCCGACCGCGACCGAGGTCGCCGGATTTCGCAAATGGCAGGAATTGGGGCGCCAGGTCCGCAAGGGCGAGAAAGCAATCCGCATCTTCGGGTTCAGTTCAAAGAAGGTCACCGAGACCGACCCCGCGACCGGCGATGAGACCGAGACCCGTATCCCCCGGTTCCCGATCCTGTCGGTATTCGCGAAGGACCAGACCGACCCCATCGAGGGAGTTGAGCCGACCGCCACCCCGGACGGGATCGCGACCCGCCTGTCCGGGGACGACCCGACCGGCATCTATGACCGGATGGAACAAGTCATCACCACCCAGGGCTGGACCGTGACCCGCGAACAGATCCCGGGTGAGAGCAACGGATACACCACCACCGATGGGACGCACCGGATTGTTGTCGACGCCGATGTTGAACCCGCCCAGGCCGCCAAGACGCTGATCCACGAAGCCGCCCACGCCCTGCTCCACGCCGCCGACGGAATCGACCGGGCCGAGATGCACCGGGGCACGGTCGAGGTAGAAGCCGAATCCGTCGCCTACATGCTTATCTGGACAGAGTCGTCCGGCAGGGGCGGGGCTCTATATTTGGGAATCAGGTGAAGCTGTGCGTGTTCAGGTCATCAATGGTGCGTCCGGCCGCGAGGTGCAGCTCCTTGACGGGTCGGGATGTCCGGTGGTTGTGGTGTCTCGCTACTTGGCCTACCTCGGTGCACGAGGGTGCTCGCCGAACACCGTGCGCGCCTACGCGCACGATTTGTTGCACCTGTGGCGATTCCTCGAAAAGGAGCGCCTTGCCTGGAATGAATTGCAGCCTCGGTCGGCGATGGATGTCTTGACCTTCTTGCGATCAGAGTCGTCCAGGGCGACCGGTCAGCGGTTGTCACTGTCGGCAGTAGGGCCCACGGGAGAGCCAGCCTTGTCGGCGCCAACTATCAACAGGATTCTCGCCGGCGTCGCCGGCTTCTATGAGTGGGCAATCGCAAGCGAATTGTTCGACGGAGTCAATCCAATCGAGCGGCGACCGGACCCAGCATGGCGACGTGTCGGTGAACGGCACCGGCCGTTTGCCGGCGAGGCCAGCAGGCAACTCGCGCAGCGGCGAGTGCTGAAGGTCCGCCAGCCACGCCGTCTGCCGCGTCCTTTGTCCGATGAGCACGTTAATGCTCTATTCACTCACCTGGCCGGGCTGCGGGATCGCGCAATGCTGCTGTTGATGCTGAACGGAGGACTGCGACCTGGCGAAGTCCTGTGCCTGCATCTCGAGGACATCGCCTATGGTCGACGCCGCGTGTTCGTACGGGTGCGCGACGATCACCCGGGTGGGGTGCGGCCCAAGTCCCGTTCCGAGCGGGTGGTCGACCTTCTCGACACCGAGACCCTCGCTGCTGTCAGCGAGTACGTTATGCACGTCCGACCGGCAGATGCTGATTCGGTATTCGTCTTCCTTGTAGGCGGAAATGGAGCCCGCCAGTGCGAACCATTGAGCTATGCGGCGTTGGCGCGGTTGTTCGCCCGTGCCGCCACGAGGGCTGGCATTAGAGAACCGTGGGTGACACCGCATGCACTGCGACACACCCACGCCACTCGCATGTGGGAAGGCGGAATGCGCGAATTGACGCTGCAACGGCGGCTCGGCCATGCATCCGTGGAGTCCACCCGCCTCTATACACGGGTAAGCGATCACGAGGTCGTCGCGGACTACGTGCGTGCGCTTGGTCAGAATGGCAACCAAAGATGACACTCCCTCTCGCGAGACCCGCCGAACTGCGACGTCGCCAGCATGCTTCAGCAGGGGAGTTCGCGGAACTGATCCAAGCTGTCAGCAAGGACCGGTCCTACCTGAGCCTGAAGCTCCGACATCGTCAGGAGTTCGTTACTCGCTACCCCGATCTCGACGAGTGGTTCGCAGAGCCGTTGACCAGGCGGGTCGGTCGCCTGATTGGTGAGGACCCCCGCCGCGGCCAGGTGACCGATCCAATCTCCTACAACGCGCGCCAATACCTGACCTTCCTCGGTGTGACGGGACGGGTGGCCTTCGACTGGGACTGGCTGATCGCCGTCCCAGCACTGAACGTGTGGGTGCACGCCCGCTCGCTGGGCTTGCCAATCGTCGCCACTAGGCAAGAGTTGGCCAACATCGGAGCTCAGATAGGTTTCAGCGCCCGCTCAGCCTCACGCGCTGCGGAATGGGCGCTGTCGCGGATGTTGTTGCATGGCGGAGTCCCGCCGATCTCACAACTGACAACCGCCGACTTTACCGAAATGCTCTCCGCAATAGACGCTTTCGGCGCCCGCAAGGACCGCCCCTCATTCCACGGCGACGACCCTCGGTGGGTCAGTAAACGACGCAACTGGGGTTCCCAGGTATTCCTGCTGCAATTGGTGCTCTACCACGCAGGTCACATTCCCGAAGTGCCCAAGGAGCCGCTACCGACGACCACGGCCTTTCCAGACATGCCAACTGTCATGCACGCCACGATTGATCAGTACCTTGCCGCTCGCGCCCAGCTGGACCGACCTGCCACCATTGAGAACATCCGTTCGGGGCTGCGCCGTTTTTGCACCTGGCTAATGGTGAACTACACCGTCGAATCGTTCGCCGACGTCACTCGATTGCACTGCCTTGAATTCTGCGTATGGCTCGCCACACAGACCCATCACCGCACAGGCCTGCCCCTGGCGCCGGCGACCCGCCGAGCTGACCTTCAAGCCGTGCTCGGATTCTTCCGTGACGGCTACGCCTGGCAATGGCCCGACATGCCCAACAAGCCGCTGCTCATGAACGGAGATCTACCCAAACTCACCCGGGCGGTCCCACGGTTCATACCCGACGATGAGCTGGTCGCACTGATGGACGCGATTCACCTGCTGGAGTGTCCGTTTCAGCGCGGTGCGCTGCTGATCGCGCGATGGAGCGGGGCCCGGCGAAGTGAGATTCGCATGCTCGCTCTGGACTGCCTCGACACGTACCCTGATGGCACCCCAAGGTTGCGGCTGCCTGCCAGCAAGAACTACGCCGAACGCATCGTTCCGCTCACCGAGGACGCAGCCGACGCCATTCGCATCCTTCAGCGCTTGCGGCACGGGCAACTCGATCGACCACTTCCTGGCAATCACAACGAGCGACCCGCCCGGCGCCTGTTTGTCCGCAAAGGCCGAGTGTTGTCCAACGCTTACCTGTTCGACGACTCGCTGCAGACTGCATGCCGATCCGCGAACCTCCTCAACGCGGACGGCAGACCCACCATTACAGCGCATCGGTTTCGCCATACAGTCGGCACACAGCTCGCCGAGCGGGGCGCCCGCCTTCAGACAATCATGAGCGTTCTGGGCCACAAAAGCGTGCAGATGGCGCTGGTCTACGCCCACATCAGCGACCCCGCCGTTCTGCACGATTACCGCTCCGTTCTGAGCGAGGACGCCACGATCGCAGGCCCGTCGTCTGCTGTGATTCGAAATCGCGAACTCGGCCCCGGAACGGTCGACTGGCTCAAGAGCAATTTTTTTCGCACCGAACTCGAACTCGGGCACTGTCTTCGACTCCCCAGCGAAGGCCCATGTGAGTGTGACCTGTATCTAACGTGCGCCAAGTTCATCACCACCCCGAAATACGCTCCCCGCCTCCGCGACCGCTACAGCACCGAGCTCGACCTCGCGAGTACCGCGCGCGAACGTGGTTGGGCCCGCGAAGTCGAACGACACGAAGCCACAGCACGGCATCTGTGCCAACTACTGACGGACCTCGGCGAATGGCCATGCCGCAGGGACGAGTGAACGCAGGAAGGCGCCGCTACTCGTCGCCCCGTGGAGTGCGATTCTGTTGCAGCGGCGGTTACGCCCGCACGGTCTGACGTCTGAAGCAGGGGTGGCCTGGGGGCCTGTCGAACAATTCCCCACTCTCTCTCAAGCAGTGCGCCAAGACATCGAAAAGTGGTCGTCATAGTAGGTCACAGGCCATTGGTCGCCTCGCCCCGTCTTTCCCACAGCGCGTCACTGAGGTGGTAGGCCACATACCGGGTGCGCAGCTCATCAACCGTTCGAGATTGGGTGGCGTTGGCGGATCTGGACATAGCCAGGAGAAAAGAGTCGAGGCCGCAGGGGTGAAGGGTGCCGTTGTCCACGATGGCGTCGAACTCGTCGATGACTGCAGCCGCAGCTGAGTCCGCCGGATGGTGCACGACTATGAGCTGACTTCTCGTGGCGCGCGCTTCTTGCGCCAGGAAGACACACAACGCGTGACATCGGATTAGCTGGTTCACCGCTCGAGTCCGGGAGGCTGGCGCGTCGAGGTTCCAGAGGGGCGGGTGCTGGCTATTCGCAATCTCGCGGTACTTGGGGTTCGCCCAGATAGGTAAGACTCGGCTACTAAACCGGTCGCTGTACTTGACCTCGATTGCAATCGAAAGGTTCTGACCGTTCTCCGTCTTCGCAATGACCCACACGTCTAGCATTGTTCGATCGCCCAGCGCCTGCGACGGGCGGTGGGGCGCATGTTCAATATGCGCCTGAAGCACTTCTCTCACCGGCGTCCCCAGCACGTCCGTTAGGACACACGCGAACCAAGCTTTGTCATTTAACAACGGTCCAAAAATGTTTAGGGTGAGCGCCTGGCTCGACGTGAGGTATGCCGTACACCTGGTCGGATCAAGACCCCAGCCACGTGACCGTCTTTCGCGGTAGAGCTGGTGAGCGTGATCTGAGGTGAAGTTCTTGCCGGCAAGTGCGGCAGCGGCGGGGAGGATCGACCCGCGCGGAGTACTGACGCGGCCGTGGACGGATGATCCATACGATTCAATTCCTAGGACCGCTGCGCGGTACCACGCCTGGTGAAAGCGCACTCGCGATGCAAGGGGACTCTCGGCAAACGAGACTGGGCCGAGGGCGGCGAGTTGTACGTCTTGGATGCGGGGTTCCTTGAGCTAGTTTCCGGTGGTCGGTGGCTGCGGGTCCCGGCGAACAGCAACGACTACTGGTCGGCCTGTTGATTCCGCCCACGCCTCGATCTCGCGGATATCCCATAGGTCGCCGGCGCGCAGACGCTTTACGGGCTTCGGGAACAGCGAATGGCGGGTCTTCCACACATTGACGGTGTTCGCCTCGATCCCGAGCGCGACAGCGATCTCAGCTGGTCCGACGAGAAACTTCGCCAGCTCTCGCAGACTATCGTCACCCTCGCCTGTCACGCGGCCAGGGTATTAGAAGCGACGCACGTCAACGACTCGCAACCACCAACACGCCGGTGCACCCACATGAGGGCCCGCCGTCGGAGATGTCTTACACTTGGCTCATGTCGGTGCAACCTGCGAGCATTCCAGACCAAATGACGACTTCAGAGGACGATGCTGTCAGTGGGCCTTTCGCCGCTGGTGAGCGAGAGAACGGCACCACCTGGCAGGTGCTGCAGGGAGACTGCAGGACGGCGCTCACGGCCCTTGAGCCGGGATCGGTTGACTCGGTTATCACGTCCCCGCCCTACTATTGGCAGCGAGATTACGAGGTCGCTGGCCAGTTCGGGTTGGAGGCGAGCATCGACGGGTTCGTCACGAACCTCCGTGAAGCATTCGCCGCTCTGAGGCCTGCGCTCAAGGACACGGGAACGGTGTTTTTGAATCTCGGTGACACGTACTACAGCGCCAAAGGCCGCCCGCACGGGCAGGACAACAAGCACCGCAGTCGGCGGCTGCCAGGGCTGCGGGCCGTCGATGGCCCTGGGTTGGGTTTGCCCCGCAAATCACTGATCGGCATCCCGTGGCGCGTGGCGTTGGCACTGCAGGAAGACGGGTGGACGCTGCGAAGCACGATCATCTGGGTCCGGCAGAGCGCTATACCCGAGCCCACCAGCAAGGACCGCCCCTGGCGTAAGTACGAGCACATCTTCCTGTTGTCCAAGTCGCCGCGCTACTTCTTTGACCGAGAAGGCCTGGACGGCGAGGAGGATGTGTGGTTCATTGAGCCTGATCGACGGTCCCTCGCCCGCGGAACCCACTACGCCCCGTATCCCCGGAAACTGGTCGAACGGTGCATCAACGCCGGATGTCCCGAAGGCGGCGTAGTCCTAGATCCATTCCTCGGCGGAGGCACCACCATGTACGTCGCCGACGAGATGGGCCGATCCTCGATCGGGGTCGAGCTCAACCCCGACTTCTGCTCGCTGGTGGCGGACAACATGGACGGGATCGCCGTCCAATAACCGCGGCCCCGGTACGGTCAGACCGTGCCGTACCCCCCCGCCGGTCTTGTCCTCAGAGCTGCTCACGCCCTAATTGGGAAACACCCGATCGCTATTGTCACGCTTCCGGCGCTGCTGTCCGCTGCACTGGGCGCTGGCCGCGACCCTGTCGTTGAGGGCGTTCCCTACGGCTCAACGCAGGAGACGTCCCTGCTCAGCGAGTACTTCACCCTGCCCAGGCCCCCGGATGCAAACAGGCCTTACCGCGTGCCGTGGTCCGAGGATGCACCCTGGCAGACGAAGAAGTACCCCGGCGGTGGACTGCAACGCCTCCGGACGGATGCCGCAGGCAGGGGCCGCGTCCTGCGGCAAGAAAAGACCGCACAGGGCCCAGACATCTGGCACATCACGCCCGCTGCCGGCGCAGAGTTTGTTGCCTCCTACCCCAACCAAGCAGTTCGGCTCGTCGACCTCGCCCTGTGGTTCGGACGAGACCTAGATACAGCCGACCTCGACACCCAGCTCGGCGGCAGTAGCGACCTCGACCGCATTGTTGTGTGGTTCCGAACGACATTCGGGCTCGACGTCGCCGACCTCATTGGTACTGCGTACACCACCGACATCCCCGAGGCCTACCGCCAGATGCCGTTCACGGACACTCCGATCGGAATCGATACCTTCGAAGTCCTCGGCAGCCAACCGCCGGCCCCGACAGCTGGCGTAGATCTGCCCGATCTCGTTGACGCCCTTGAGCAGCGCCTGCGATCCGGTGGGTACGAGCTGCCGGCTGGACTGGTGCGACGAGTCCTCACCGGCTGGTTACGTGGTGACATTGTGGTGCTCGTCGGACAACCAGGCACCGGCAAAACAATGTTTGCATCCCTCCTTGCCGCGGCGCTCGAGGCCGAACTCGAGCTGGATCCGGCCGTCGTCGTGGCAATTCGAACAGATTTCGACGAAGCCGAGTTCATTGGCTACGAACGCCTCGACGGAGCGCCCGAACTCCGCCCATTCGCCAAAGACGTCCTCATGACTGATAGTCCGCTGGAAGCCAAAATCGTTGTCTTGGAGGAGTTCAACCTGGCATCTATCGAGACATACATGGCGTCAATTCTGGTCGCGACACAGGAGAAGAGCCGCCGGGTGCAGCTGCCGGGTAACACCGCCGGCCAGCTGCCCATCGACACCTTCATCCTCGCAACATGCAACTCCTATCGCGACGAGCCAGAGACCCGCACACGCGTCAGCTCCCCCACGAAACGCCGGTCGACGGTGATCACCATGCCCAACGTTCTCGGTGATCGGTACGAAGCGGATCCAGACCGTGCTGTCTTGAGCCTTGTCACTGGGATCATCTCCACCGCGCGAACGAGCGTTGTCGAGCGAATCGACAATTCCAGGCCCGCCCAGTTCGACAGCATCCGCAACGACGCGCTGTCGGCAGTGACGTCGGCCAACGACCTATCGACAGAGGTCCAACGACTTCTCGAAGAAGTTACATCCGCCATATTGCGAACCTCAATCGGGCGATCGTGGTTCACAATGGGACTGCTCAAAGACGTCGTCCTCGCAGTCGCTCACGCACCACGAGACGCAAAATCTGAGGTAATCGCACTCGGAGAATCGGTTGCGGACAAACTTGTGCACCAAGTCCGCGGGACCCACGCAGATATCGAGGAGCTCCGTGAGGTGTGCGGGAAGCTACCCAACGCCGCCGAGATAGACGCCATGTTCGACAGGATGATGGACGGGCCCTCCGACGAGCTCCTTCCGCTGCTCTAATACGGCGGCACAGCCAGCGAGCCCAGGATCACCGGGATCGCTGACTCGAGACTGTCATTTGCAGGCCGCACCGCGATCTCGTGAATCGTGAGCCCGTGTCCTGCCACCGCCAAGGTCTCGACGTCACCGGGGTACAGGATGCACACGGCGGGGAGCCCATACAGCCCGACGTACGACGTGACCTCTTTTCGCGAATCCTCGGACGCGCCACCATCGGTGGCCCGCCGATACTTCGCGTCGAGCACCGCGACCTCGCCGGTGGATCGGCGGTGCAGCAAAAGATCTGGGCGCGACACGTCCGGTCGGGCACTCACCGCTCGCCATGACCGGAGTACTCCTGGTGGGCATGTGGTGTCGTAGTACAGGTCAAAGTCCGGACCCGTGAACGCCAGCGGAGCAGCGCCCAGCACAGGAGTGGTCTGGTGAAGGCCGAGGCATTTGGCCAAACGTGTCGCCGTGTACGCCTGGTAGATCTGATCCGACTTGTTGACATAGCTGTACCGCGTCAGCGGCCGCGTGTCGGCAGACCAGCCGAAAAGCCGCGAAACATCGAGCGCCGCAGCGTAAGTGGTCCGGTACGCCGGAACCAGCATCTCCTCGGATTGACGCGGATAACTCAGGACCGACCCTGTGTCCGTGAAGGCGGAAAGCGCCTGTGCGATTGGGCGTTTCCCCAGCGTTGCCGCACGATTTGCCCACAAGCGGCACCGAGTGACAGCGCTCGTCGACGGGTGGCTTTCGATCACCTCCGTTGCTAGCCTACTAATCCATCCGAGCAGTGCCACTGCCCGCCTATTGGCCACAGTCTGCAGACTCGTGGTGCGCTTACGGGTTACAACCCGAAGTGGATCAAAGCGCTCACTGCCTACCTCGAGGAGTCCGTCCTCGCGCCTTGCCAGATACTGGCTGGGCGACGACCGGAGCAGCCGCAGGGTGGGGGCACTCAAAACCCCACTCCCCCCTCGTCTGCTCAGCTTCTGGTTCTGCACACTCCGAGTACGCGGCCCGGCCAGCACATGCTCGACACCGGCCATCGTGTCATCGGCCCAGTGGTCCAGCCATCCATAAACCACGTGAGCGTCGCGAAGACCAGAACCATCGGAAAACAGCGCCTGCCCTCCCCAACCGGTTCCGAGCGTTCCCATCTCGGCCAGCATGGCTCCGATGCCATCAAGTCGGAGCTTGGCGTCCTCGGTGGCAAACCAGAATATCGATCCACCAGCGTCAATCCGGTGGTAGCCGGTCGACCGCGTCAGATCCAGCGCGGCTAGCCCGACCGGACCACCGGTGAGACGGGTGATCTGTCCATCGATAGTGACTGTTCGCGACGTCAAACCCCGAAAAGCGACGACCAGCTGAGTCGAGGGAACGACCCGAGGCTGAGTGCCGAGGGTCCATTCGCGAACTCCCGCTAAGAGTCGAACGTCTATCTCGCCCATCGAGAAATTGTGACACTGGTGTACGAAGGTGGACAGACCTGGCTACCGACGCCAATGTGTCGTTGCACTAAACGCCCCGAACGGGAGCGTCCCTTCGGGCCCCAAAGTGGCCCTAGGTCTAATACTGGTGTGCTTTGAATTTGCCCCTCGGGCCGTACGGTTTTGGCGCGACGACCGGCTCGCTTCCGTGTGGGCGGAGTCCAGGCCCCGTCGACCCGATTTGGTCGCAGCAGCGTCGATTCCGCACCGCGACTAACGCCCAGATCGTGCGCCAGCAGATGGAGCGGCGTTTGGGGTCGACGTTGGCCGTGCGCGGCTCGCGGCACCACGCGTCCCCCGAGGGCCCGCGGAATCGACTTGCGGGCGGCCTGGCCGGTGACTGGTCGCGGCACTTGACAAAACCTGTCCAGATAAACGTCCTGGCCGGACTGCTGGGACTCGACACCGCCACCTACTCCATCGGCTACATCACCGGATGGGCCGACGGGAATGCCGAGCTGGTCGCCGCGACAGCCGCCCGAGTCCTCGGATGCGTGCACACCCTCGCCGACGCCCTCGACGCCCTCCAGGACCCCACCGACAGCGCCACAACGGCCGACGTCGACGACGTCACCGCCGCCTGACCACCACCAACCCACCCGATCGGAGACCCACCATGTCCCTGCACCGCGACTGGACCAGCGTCAGCGACGCCAGCTACAGCCTCGTCACCCGCGCCACCGCACCCGACGACATCGCCTGCTCCATCGACACCAGCCACGCCCTCTACGTCGGCGACGGCAACGGAGACGGACTGATCATCGAAGGTGACCTGGCCGCCCTCGCCCGCTGGGTCGACAAGATCCACACCCACATCCACCGCGCGATCGCCACCGACCTCACCCGGTGGGCGGCACTGTTCGGTGACGGCGAACTCGCCGACGAACTCGCACCCAAACTCAACTGCGGAGAAGCCGAGATCACCGCCGACGCCCTGCACGCGGCCGGAAACAGCGCGGCCGCAACAACGTTCCTCAACGCCCACATCTGCCGCGACACCGAGGACGGCGAAACCCACGACAGCGACGGCAGCGGGCAGGAGCCGATCGCATGACCGGCGGTGGGGGCCGGCGTCGAGCCGACCCCCACCGCAGCACCGCGCGGCCGCGCAGCGATCGCATCGACCGGACCTGCCGGCCCGGACCGGTTAGTCGGTGGACGCGGCCTGGCGGCCGCGCGGATCTATCGGGCGGTGTGCTGCGCACCCCGAATTGGAGCTCCCTGGCGGTCGCACTGTTGGAAGAGCGTGTTGTTTTCCCTTCTGGCCGTCCGATTTTGACCGGCGTCGTCCTGCACACAACAGCGCGTTCGCGGCCTCCGGCGGGACCGGCGCCACTGTCCACACCCGCACTCGGCTCCGCCTCGCGTGGACACTGCCGCCGCTCCCCTGTGGTGCTCCGTCCTCCTAGCCGGTCTTCATCTCCCTTGCCAGAAGGGCAAAAAAGTTGGCGGTAACGAGAGGAGCCAGTCATGGCAGTTTTCCGAGGCACCAACCCCATCGCAGCGGGCGAGTTGGTGTGGGCCCAGATCGCCGGACCCGGCGACCTCGAGTTCGACGACCTGTCGATCGCGGACCGCGCCGCCCTCATCGGCCTCGCCCTGGATGACCCCGAGATCCGCGAAGCCGCCATGACCGAGATCACCGTCTGAGAAGGGGAGACAGCCATGAGCAGCAACGCGATCCGTTACGCCTGCGGGCACGGCGACTGGCACGACACCTACACCGCCGCCCAAAACGACCCCGGCAGGCTCCCGCCGGCCGAACCGATCACCGACGAACAGTTCGCCCGCCTGCGCGCTCTGCTGGCTGCGAACACCACCCCCGAGGAGACGGCCCGATGAGCCTGCACCGAGAACGAACCACCCCCGACACCGCGAGCTACAGCGTCGTCACCCGCGAAACCGCGCCCCACGACATCGAGGTGCGCATCGCCGAGGACCACGCGCTCTACATCGGCACGCCTACCGGCGACGGCGTGGTCATCGAAGGCGACCTCGCCGCGATCGCCGAGCTGGTCGACCACATCCACGCCCACGTACACACCACCCTTGCCGACACCAGACAGGACCAGCACCGATGACCATCACCATCACCCACACCCCCGCCGACGGAACCCTCGTCGAGGGCACCAGCCGAGGCGACGGCACCAACACCGTGTTGAAAGCCAACGGTTTCCGCTGGTTCCGGACGTTGGGACTGTGGGGCATCTCAGGCAGTCGCGACCGCGACCCCAACCGGACCAAGATCACCGCCGCCGCCGACGCCCTGCGGGCAGCCGGACACGACGTCGAGATCGACATCGACGACACCCACCGCGACCCCGCGACCGTGGAGGCTGACCGCGCAGCGCGGGCCGAGGACCGGGCCGCAGCCCTGGCCGTCAAGGCCGAACGACGCCGGGACCAGGCCGACGCGGCATGGGACGCAGACCGGAAGGCGACCGCCGCACTCCCGCCCGGCGGAGAACCGATTCACGTGGGGCATCACTCGGAAGCGCGGCACCGCAACGCCATCGACAAGGCGCACCGTGCGATGGGCCGCGCCGTGGTCGCCGAACGCGAGGCGGTCGAGACCGCCCGTCGTGCCGACGTCGCCACCCGGGCGACCGATCACCGCTACAACCCGGTCACCGTCAAGAACCGCATCGACGGCCTCGAGGCCGAACAACGCGCCGATCAGCGCGCACTCGACGGCCACACCCGGACCCTGTTCACCACCGGCGACGGAACAAAGGTCCTCGACGTCACCGAACCCGCCGCCGGCAAACACCGCGACACCCTGACCGCCCGGATGACCGCCCGCGCCGACGACATCGCCTACTGGGCCCGGATCCGCGCCGAACAGATCGCCGCCGGTGAGGCCACCAACTACAGCCGCGACACCATCGCCGTCGGGGACCAGGTCTGCTACCGCCGGCAGTGGTACACCGTGCGCCGGGTCAACGCCAAGACCGTCACCATCCCGTCGATCGTCGGCGGCTCCTGGACCGACACCATCGGCTACCACAAACTCACCGGGCACCGGCCGGCGACGACGTCGCGGTGAGCAATCGGTGGCGGGCCGGCATCGAGCCGACCCGCCACCGCGCTTCGCGTCTGTGGTCACCAAGGGGGCGCGCGCCTTCTCAGCGTGGCTGGTCGGGGGCCCGAGCTGTCAACCCACACTCCGGCACACTCGCGTGTTCTCCGCTGCGCTACGCCCACGCGCTCCACCGAGCCCGGCAACCCGTACTCGCTGCGCTCGCAGCCAAACTCGGTTCCGGTACCTACGTTCTCCGGGGTTGACATCCCACCCCGACCAGCCCAATCGGCAGGCGACAACGCCAACCGACGAAGGGCAAACCGATGACCAACAACTTCTCCGACATCAAGACCTACAGCATCTACCGATACAACGTCCCGTTCGACGGAACGTTTACCACCGAGACCGGAAACCTCGAAACGATCGAACCGGCACGGAACGACTGGGCCGGACGAGGCGATCACGACCCGATCGAACACCAGCACTGACTCACAGGGACCCCACCACACGGTGGGGTCCCTACAGTCATGCTCTTCGCGCGGAGTTGATTCGAAACGTACGCAGCCTCAGCCGATGATCGGCAATCGCGATCCGGTGGCAACCCCGCGCTCGCGGAACGACATCGCCCAAGACGCCAGCACCTTGTCGGCAGACACCCGCACGTTCGTCTCTCCGGAGTTGTCCCATTCTTCTGCGTACAGATCGCCCGACACCGAGTCGGCGTAGAAGCTAGTTCCAGCGATCGACACGCTTCCGTGTGCAGTCAATTTCCCGCGGATGTCTTCTTGCCGCGGCGGACTGTGCTGGATATATCTCCAGACCCGCCCGTCAGGCAGGAGCATGTCTAGGGAGCTGAGTGAGCTCGGGTTCGGGCCCGAGTGAAGTCTGGACCAGTCAGCTTGCAGTGGAAATCCTGGGGGCGACATCACGGCAGGCGTCCGCCAGTTACGACGTGGCCTGATCTTGTAGGGCCGCGGCGGCGACTGCCTCCCGAGGTGCTCGGCCAACTGTCGGAGGCCGGCCTCAAGCTGATCGGCGGCCCGCTCTCCACGACGTGACCGCGCCACACTCTCCTGCGCAGACTGCGCATCGGCAACCTTGCGCGCCGCCAGCTGACGGTTGAGCTCGTCCTCAAAACCCATCCACAGAGCATAGATAGTCGCGAGGCCGGCGCAGGTAGTTCGAACAGGCGAACGCGAGGCCACGCACGCAAGCTCGTCATCCCCTGATCGGCTGATCATCACAATGGGCCGGCACTCCGGCGTCAAGCAGACTCCGGCGAGATAGACCCACGCGCTCACACTCCGCTGCGCGTCGTTTAGAGCTTATTTCGCGGCCCTATCCCGCCTGCGCAACTTGACTCCTCCGACCGACCCAAGTGCATGGCCGAATATCAGGAAATGCCCAAACAATGGTCTATCCACACCACGCAACAATGCGCACAGACCGTAACAAAATAGATACGTTAATTGATCGAAAAGTATTGCCGCACAACGACTAATAGCTTAAAATGGATGTACCAGCAACGCATTCCAGTCGACTCTCACCGAATAGGACTCAGACCAATGACTGACACCACGATCACCGTCTACACCAAGCCCGCCTGCGTTCAGTGCAACGCCACCAAGAAGGCCCTCGACAAAAGCGGCATCAGCTACGAGCTCGTCGACATCAGCGTCGATGACACCGCCCGCGATTACGTGATGAGCCTCGGCTACCTCCAGGCGCCGGTCGTGGTGGCCGGCGAGGATCACTGGTCGGGATTTCGCCCCGATGCGATCAAAGCGCTTGCCAGCCAGGCCGCCTGAGAAACACCGCCCGGTGATAGTTGCCCGGTGCCGGCCAACCCAACAGGAAGACCGAACCGATGAGCGACCACGACGATGAGGACCCCGACATGACCGCAGCGTTGAGTGAACCCACCACCCACCTCGAGGCCGGCACCTTCCGTGCCGAAGCACCCGGAGACGACCCCACCGGATACGGCGGCCTGGGCGACGACGTCGACACCGAACTGGCGGTCGCGGCCGAGCTCGAGGAGGCGTTGCTCTCGGCGTTGATGTGGGCACCACAAGAGTTGGCGGCCGCCATCACCGAGATCCTGTCCGCACCCCGAGACAACGGCGCCGACTACGCCCCGTTCGTGCGCCCGGTCCACGCCATCGTGTTCGACGCGATCGCGGCGGTGGCCACCAAAACCCAGCCGTCGCCCATCCTCGTCAATGCGCGGTTGATGGAAACCGGGCAACTACGGTCGTCGGCCGGCGGTGTCCGCAACACCATGCTCACCCTCGCCGCACCCACCAACGCCCCGATGACGATCGTCGACAACATCGCCTACCTCGCGATCAAGATCGTCGACGCCCACTACCGCCGCGGCTACACCGCGCTACTGACCCGCATGACCCAACACCGCGACGAGTCCCCGATCGAAGACCTCGCCGGGCACTGGGCGCAGCTCACCGGCTACCAGCAGCGCGCCGAGACCGACTGGACCAACCGGCGTGAAGCCCTCGAAGCGTTGGGCCGGCGATGAACACCCCACGGAAGGTGACAGCGATGAGTGCACCCACGACGCCGTACCGCGGCATCGACCTCGACACGACCGGCGAGGCGTGGCGCACCGACGGTGTGTGCGCCGAGGTCGACCCCGACCTGTGGTTCCCCGAACAGGGCCAGAACGCGAGATGGGCGAAACGGATCTGCGCCGGCTGCCCCGTCACCGATGAATGCCTCAAAGCCGCCCTCGCACGCGATGAACGGTTCGGCATCTGGGGCGGCCTCACCGAACGCGAACGCGACGAACTGCGGGCCCGGCGGCAGACCGCATGACCACCATGGAGTTCGCCGACCACGAAAACCTGCACCAACTCCAAGCACTCGCCTACCGGCTGCGCCACCACGACGGACTGTCCTGGGCCGCGGTCGCCGGTGAACTCGACGAACCGGTCCCCGTCGTCCAGGACCTCGTCGCCGACTACATCACGCGCACAGACGCCGCCGCCGACGCCACCCAACCCGCACTGTTCTGACACCCGCACACACGACCGGAAGGATCACTACGATGACCACCATGAGCCTGTCCCCCGACGTCGCCGCCCTGGGCTGGCCGTCGCGGTACCCCGAGCTGTTCGCCGACCTCACCGACGCCCAGGCCCGCAGCGTCCACAACGCGATCGCCAACGGTGTCCTCGAGGGATGGGAACCGACCCGCGCCGACGTCGCCGAGCAGTGCGACGCCGCGGCCGGCCGGATCGGGATCGAGGAGATCGTGTCCCGCGCGCGTGGCGGTGCCGCGGCGAGAGGACACGCGAGCTGATCGAGCACGCGGTAACGGTTCACCGGTGACACGGTCCTGGGACGACTACTTCTGGCCCGGCGAGAAAGTCCTCCGCAACAAACTCGACGAACACGGCTTCCTCGCGTTGCAGGCCGCCGAGTACCGCGTCACCGCCTACCGCGACGGACAGATCGCGCGCGGCGAGATCCCGATCGCCCGCACCTTCGACACCGCCCACCTCAACGACATCCACCGAGCCTTGTTCAGCGATGTCTACGACTGGGCCGGCGAGATCCGCGCGGTCCCGATGTCGAAGAACGGGATCGCGTTCGCCACCCCCGACCGCATCGGGATCTATCTCAACGACGTCGCCCGCGTCGTGCGTGAGACGCCGTGGGCCCAGCTCGACCGCGACGACACCGCCGCGGCCGCCGCCCGGATCTACGCCCTGGGCAACGTGGCCCACCCGTACCGCGAAGGGAATGGGCGGGCGTTGAAGATCTTCGTCAACCACGTCGCCGCCCAAGCCGGTTACGAGTTCGATTTCGACGCCATCGACAAAGACGTGTGGAACCAACGATCCATGCTGTCGATGCCCGACCTCGGCGCCCACGAACCACACCCCGACGAACTCGCCCCCGTGTTCGCCCACATCATCACCGACCTGCCCGCCCCCGCGCCGGCGATCGACCCGGCGCTGCTCGAGCAAGCCCGCAACGCTGCACGTCTCGCCGGCATCGACAATCCACGCCAACCCGGTACCGGCGCCACGCATCCGCGGCCGCACACCCCCAAACCCGCCAGCCGGCCTCGCGGCCGCGACACCGACTACGGCCGCTGACACCTCCAGACGACGAACGGGGCGAGTGCACACGATGTGCACTCGCCCCGTTGTCGTTGCTGCGGTGTTGCTACGCCGATTTGGCGAAACTCTGATCGCCTACCGGTGCGGTCGACTCGCCACCGTGGCTGTCACTCGGCGACGGCGCCGGCGTCGTCGAGCTGGTCGACGAACGACGACCACGCGACGCACCAGGCGCGCGACGACGAGTGCCGCCAGTAGTCATCGGATCGACCTTGAACGGACGCAGTAGCTTCGCGTCCACGCCGTGCTTCTCGGCCTCGGCGATCAACCCCGACAGGTTCGACACGTTCGCCATGTCGGTGGTCAGGAACTCATCGCGAGCGGTCGTGATCGACTGGTGCACGCCGACGATCTGTTCCAGGACCTCAATCTTGCGTTCGGCCTCGGCGCGCACAGACTGCGCGATCGAATTGATGTCGAGCTCGGGCATGACAGGTACCTCTTTCGTGAGACGGCAAGAACGAAAACGCTGCGGCGAACACCGGTGGCGGCTACCACCAGCTGTCTGCCGTGTCGCCCATCGTGACGGCGGCTACCGACACAACGAACACGTCCGTCCGAGGGTAGCCGCTGCGCTACTCGGAAGCCGGTTCGTCGCCAGCGCGGTTGACGTGTTGTTCACACCACGCGGCCACACCACCGAACGTCAGATCGTGACCGAGATTGTCCAAATGCGCGCGGCCGGTGTGGTCGAAAATTCGCGGTTCGTCGAACGCGAACTCGGCGAATATGTCGGTGGCAAGCTCGAACGTCGCCGCCGCAGTGAGCTGGTGGTCGCGTTCCCCGCCGAGCGGCAGTGTCGCGGTAGTTGACTGCGTGGTCGACACCGGTTGAAAGGCGTGCCACGAGTCGTACTTGAAGAACCCGTCACGCTGCGCCTTCGGCTTGCACAGATTGCTGTAGCGCCGGTCGGGGATGTGCAGTTGCGCGCGGAGCTCAAGGTCGCCGCCCGCTCCGGTGTCTCGCGCGTGATCGGCCAGCAACGTCAGCAACGTGAACAGCCGCCACTCGATCGACACCGTGGAGAACCAAAAGTGAACGGCATTGTCAGGCACCGTCGCGGCGAACTCGACAGGTTTCTGGGGAGCCAGTGCGCCGGCTGCGAACCCTCCGCCGTTGTGCGCCAGCTCGACGTGGGAGCCGTTCGCCAGATTGTGATCGTGGCGGTCAGTGAAGACAGTCCGGCCAACAGCCGGTCGTGCGTCATCGAACCGAATCCCGCCGAGGCCGGGTTGTTCCGGACTCTTGCCGCTGCGCAGATCCGTCGTCAACCACGAGCGCAGGAACTCGACCTCCGCGGCGCGCGCTGCCGGCCCCGGGACACGAGCGCCCAGCGTCGTGGGCACACACGCCACCGACACCCACCCCAAGTTGTCGGCGTTCGTAAGCCTTCTGCTCCCGCGCTCATGTAGCTCGGTGACTTGCTCGCTGATGCCAGCGGTCGCGGCAAACCGTGCGCGATACGCGCCGGCGACTTGCTGCTCCGTCATCCAACTCGTGTCTCTGCCGACACGAATTGGATACCGGAAGTGCGACGCTTTCGGGCTGTCTGGGACAACCGCGTGTGGCGCGTCGAAGCTGCGCCCGATCGCGATGACCACGAAGTGTCGGCCGTCGCCGTTGGCGATCGCCCGCACCGTGAGATCGGGCAGGAACGGGCGGATGCGCGCGTGCCGGATGCGGTCGATGTACTTCTTGATCTCGGCGACGTCGTCTGTGGTTGGCGTCGGCCCTGCGGCCTGATCGTTTCCGTCGTCGGCCACGCCGATCACGATCACGCCGCCTTGGTGGTTGGCCATCGCAGCGAGGTCTTTGGCCAGCTCGTCGTCGTCGACCTTGGGCTTGTAGGGCTCGCTCTTCCAGTCGAGCTGGTCACCCTCGGCTGCGGCCTTGTCGATCGCCCGCTGGATCGCGGCGGCGTCGATGCGGTCGACGGGTACACCGAAGATGTCACGAAGAATCGGGAAGGCGGCCACCGCGTCATTCTGGCCGACCGCCACGACACCGCACGCCACACATGTCCCCGGCCCGCTCGCCTCTCCTGTCCCCAGCCGACGTTTCCGGTGCGACTACGACTCCGCCGGCCGCGCACCCGCGTCCGCGCTGGCCGTGTCGGGCGTTGCCCGCCGCCAGGTGGAATCGCGCGGGAGCGCGATCGGCTCTTTGGCCGCCCCGAAGGGGCGGCGGTAATGCATCCGAATCCGCTGGCGCGGATGCTCGCAATCGTGCAACGGCGGAGCAAGCTGTCGTTTAGACATGCCTAAACCTTGAAATGCCCGTACCTGTCGCGGTACGGTGCACCCACCAGGTTTGGCGGGTGTCCCCACAAGGGTGGGTTCGCTGCGCTGAGCCATCTCGCCCCGGACGCCGGGGTCGAGAAAAAGACGCACGAGACAGCGGCCCGTTTGGGCCGGGCGGGAGGGCCGAACGATGAGCGAGTCGACCGAGGCAGGCGGCGCCGATCCGGCGCCTGCGCGTCGGTCGGTGCTGCGACGTCGTCGCGCCAATACGCCGGGTGGCCGGCAGGACAAGATCGAAGTGAAGGTCACCGGCGACGAGGACGCGTTACTGCGGGCGCGCGCAGCGCTGGCGGGGATGAGTGTGCAGCGGTTGATGGTGACCCGTGCACTGTCGGAGACCACCGCGGCGCCAGTCGACTACGAGGTTCGCCGCGCGGCCTGGGAGCAGGCGTGCGAGGTCCGCAACCTGCTCGCCGCGATCGGCAACAACATGAACCAGATCGCCCGCAACGCCAACACAGACAACGAACTGCCCGAGGATTTCGACGCCGCGGTTACCGCCACGCACCGCGCGATGCGCCGCGTGCTCGACGCGTTCGGCGAGACGTTCGGGTTCGAGGGTCGTCCCGGATGATCCCGAACATCACCCACGGCGCGAAGATGACCGGGCTGGTCATGTATCTCGCCGGCCCGGGGCGCGCGAACGAGCACACCAATCCGCATGTGGTCGCGGCGAGTAGCGAGGCGATGACGTTCGCCGGCCGCAACGGAGCGCAGCTCGATCACGACGCCGCACTCGATCTGGCGAGTGAACTCGACACCGCGCGGATCGTGTTCGGAACACCAGTGGTGCGCACCGACAAGAAGCAGCTCGCCGCGGCCCAGGAGCGCGGACTGACCGGGTCGACGGCGTTGGCCGAGGCGACCCACGACGAGAACGTGTGGCACTGCTCGCTGTCACTGTCACCGGAGGAGTCCGCCGACATCGGCGGTCTGTCGGACGAGAAGTGGGCGACGATCGCCCGCGAGTTCATGGCCGAGATGGGGTTCGACTCCCCCACCGATGCGCCGGCGCGGTGGGCAGCGATTCATCACGGCGCCACCAAGCAAGGCGGCGACCACATCCACATCGTCGCCTCGCGGATCCGCGACGACGGCGCAGTGGTCAAGCTGTGGTTCCCCGAGCCCGGCGAGACCCGCAACACCGGCGACCTCCGACGCTCGCAGCGTGTTGCTGCCGACCTCGAGCAGCGGCACGGGCTGCTGATCACCGCGGGCCGTGCCGAGCGTTACACGACCAAGGGCGTCAACCCTGCCCAGGACAACATCGCCACTCGCACCGGCCGGCCCGAGCCGGTCAAGACGACCCTGGCGCGCAACGTCCGCGCCATCTCCGGCGCAGCGGAATCCGAAGCCGAGTTCGTGCGCCTGGTGCGGGCCCACGGGATGCTCATCCGGCCGCGCTACGCCACCGGATCGCGCACAGAGGTGACGGGTTACTCGGTTGCGTTGGCCACCGACACCTACGCCACCAAGACCGGTGAACCGGTGTGGCACGGCGGCGGGAAACTCGGCAACGACCTGAGCTTGCCGCGGCTGCGCGAGACGTGGATCGACGACGACGGTGCCCGCGCCGACGCGGTCAGTGCGTGGTCGCACAACCGTCGCGAACCGATCGCCGCGTCCGCGCCAGGCACCCAACCGGAACCGGTCATCACACCCAAGCGAGCGCAGCCCCGCAACCGGGTGACGTTCGAGCAAGCCCGCGACACACTGCGCGACAAGGTCCTCGCCGCCGCGCAGGCGTCGCGGACAGAGTCCGACTTCGTCGGTATCGCGTTCAGTGATCCCGATCTGTTGATCCGGCCGCGGTTCGCGAAGGGGTCGACCACCGAGGTCACCGGTTACAGCGTGGCGCTGCGTCCGCACTTGTATGCCCGCGCAGACGGACAACCCCAGTGGCACGGCGGCGGGAAGCTCGACCCGCGGTTGTCGCTGTCGTCGCTGCGCGAGCGGTGGGAACCGGGCAACCCCGCCTACATCGACGGCCAGTGGTCTCGCGCGGCCGGGCACCGCACACCACGAACCGACCAGTGGGGGCCGGCCGCGGCCGCAGCGGGTCGGTGGAGCGAGCGCGTGAACTCCGTCGCCCCCGACGCATCGATGACATCGTGGGCCGCGGCAGGCGCCGACACCGCCGCCACAGTCAGCGCGTGGGCCATGCGCGCCGAAGCGGGCAAGCCCGCCGAACTCGCCCGCCTGGCCGACGCACTCGCCGCGACATCAGGTGAAAAACGCGCCGGCGGTGACCGGCGCGGCGCCAGCGCCGCCCGTCGAGCCGCAGCGATGATCCTCGCCGCGAGCCACGACGACCCGATGCAGGCGTACCGCGTGATGTTCGCTCAGATCGCCGCAGCGTCACGCGCAATCGCCGCCGCTGCCGAAGCTCGCGGACATGCACAACGCGCCGTAGCGATCCGCTCAGCCCTCGACGACGCCACTCGTAAGCACGCCGCCGCCGTCGCGGTGACTCCGCAGCAGCAGCGCGCAGTCACCACGGCATCGCGCAGTGCTCCGACACGGCGACCCGGCGCCGGACGGGATAGCGACTATGGGCGTTGACGCGGCGACGTCCCCTGTATCGCGGTACGCGACAACCTAACCCCGCAACGAATTGGTGCTTGCCGCAAGCACTGATCGCCGGGATAGCCTGCTGTCGCGCGAACATACTAATTTCGCGGGCGATGTCCTTTTTGGAACCTCTCGCGCTATGAGATCGGTGGGTGGCTGTGCCAAGAATTAGCAATTCTTCACCAGGCACGAAAGGCCATCATGACTGTCTCCAACACGCTGCCGCCGATGTCAGACTCCGTCGGTCGCGCCGTCAGTTCATGTAAACGGAGCGCCTTGCGAGCCGCTTTCTTCGGCGCCGGCGTGATTGCACTGGCGTCAGGTCCAGCCCTTGCGCACGCCGACCCGACGATCGACTCCAGCGACCCCGCCACCCAACATTCGAGCCCAGCGCCCTCGGTCACCAGCGGCAGTCCCACCACGTCAGCGCCGTCGCCCGCTGCTCCGCCAGCGGAGCCTCCTACAACATCGTCAACGGTCTCGGCGACTCCAATCGCGGTGCCAACTACGACGAGTCCGCTCGAACGAGATAGCGCCCGCACCGCGGACGTCGCAGATCCGGTTCCGGCAACAGCAGAAAAAGCGCCAACAGCCACCACGATTCCAACGGCGGCCGCGGTCGCCACGTCGCCAACGCCGCACCGACCATCCGCCGGTCTCGACGCGTCGGTCGTGTCGGCTCCCGACGGTGCGTCGGTATACACGCCGACCGCGCCGATGGTGGATCTAACGGAAGCTAACAGCTCCGCGTCGCAGCTAGGCGAAGCCGGTCCTATGGCCCCAGCGGTTCCGCAACCGTGGAACCCCATCGGTACGTTCGTCACAGCGCTTCTGCAGCAGCTCGTCGCCAGTGTGCGTGACACTTTCTTGGCCAACCCGATTGCACAGGCAATTTGGGCGCAGTTCCGGCCAACCGAGCAGAGCTCACTGCGGGTGAATGCACCAGTCACGGCAGGTGCACCGCCGACTACGAGTCGGCCAGTCACTCAAATCGCGGCGGCGACCACGCAGACGTCCGACGCGAGCGCTGCCGGCTCGCTCGCCGATGCTGGCGGGCAACTCATTGGGCCCTATACCGCCAACCTCTTCGCCCTCTCTAGAGACGGCACCCGCGGCTACGCCAGCGTCACGACATACGACCAAACAACGAACCAGACGACCTACTACGTACAGCAGGTCAACCCAGCCACCCAGCAGCCGGTGGGCGCCCGCATCGAACTGCCGGGCCGAATCACAGCGCTCGCCCTGACGCAACAAGGCGACCGGCTATACGTCACCACCGCCGACGCAGTTCGCGGCGGCGCCGTCAACACCATCGACACTCGCACCAACACCGCCAGCAGTGCCCCAATCTTCCTCGAATACGCCGAGCCGGCCGCTGGAATTGCCGTCAGCTCTGATGGCAACACCGTGTACTTCGAGGCGGCCAATACCGGGATCGGAAACGGAAACGGTGACGTCTTCGCGGTCAACACAAAAACGGGGTCCATCACAACGATCCCGTCGGGATATCCGGTTGTCACCGGACCAGTTGTGCTCGACGAGACCAACGGTCGCATCTACGCCGGCAAGACCGATGGCACTTTTAATTACGGGCAAGTCTCCGTCACAAATCTGCAAACAGGCCAGATTGCCACTATTTATGTGGGCGGCTCGCCGACAGAGCTGGTGTTAAGCGACGACGGCCGCACCCTTTACGGAAACCTCCTGCAGGGCGGACTATTCGCGATCGACACCACAACTCTGACCGTTTCGAAGTACTACACAGTCCCGCTGGCACCATCAGCGCAGAAGTACATGGCGCTGAGCCCTGACGGTAAGTACCTCAGCGTCGCAGGGATAGCGGCTCCCGGCGGCAGCACAGTGATAGAAATCGACACCGCGACCGGTGAAGGGGTTGGCGTGGTGACCGGACTTGACTACTCCATCTACTCACTGCGCTACCGCCCCGATGGGGGATTGCTGTATGCAGTCGGCACACGCAATGACAGCGGCGGCTACTTCGGTTCGCTATCGACCACCACCGGCAACCCGACCGACGGCACAGACGGTGGCGGTACGACCAACCCCGGCAGCGGCACCGGCACCGGCGGCACGACAACCCCCGGCACCGGCTCGGCGGGCGAAAATATCGCCAACTTCTTCTCAGGCCTGTCCTTCGCGCTCGATCTGCTCGCTGGCACACACGCGGCGGAGGTACTCGGTCCAGTGGGTGCAGTCTTCAGCGGCATCAACATTGTGGCGGGGATAGCCAATTTGGCGGTAGGCACTGCAAACAACAATCCCTACCAGCAAGTCGGTGGAGCACTGCAGTTGGTTGGCGGCACACTGGGACTGCTTGCACTCATTCCAGGACCCACTGCCCTGCCCCTCGCCGCCCTGGGGATCGCTCTGGACGTCACGGGAATTCTGGTTTCCCAGCTAGAGGCAGCTACCACTCCGCAGGCCGTTACCGTCTAGCAGTTGGGGCGGTGCGGTCGCGGGCGAGCCAGGGCGGCAATACGCGGCCAGCGAACAGCCCGCCGTCGCGATGACGGCGGGCTGTCGATCAAGGGTGGTTGATCTCGCTGCGTCTACCGCCCGTCGTGCCCGCGATCGCTGCCGGCGGCCCGTCCGCGGCCGGATCCGGGTCGGGCCTTCGTCGCGGTCTTGCGCGAGGTTTTCGCGGCCGTTCCCGGACGAGTCGGGTGATCATCGACGGCCAACGCTGCGGCGTGGCTGGCATCGGCGTGCGGCGCAGACACCGCGGCCTCTAGCACTTCTGCGGTGCGCGCCATGTCGTCGCCAAGGTCGAAGTCTGACGTCGCGGCCGCGGCGTCACGGTCGGCGGTGTCCAGGGCGCTGTCGCGGTCGTCGATCAACCGGGTGATGTCGTCGACGGTGCGTTCGTCGTCCACGTCGGGGCGAGCGTAGTGCCCGGCGCGGCTGGTGGCCACGAGCTCGGCGGCTTCCTCGCGGGGCAGGCTGGCGACGAGGTCGACGTCGACGCCGTATTCGTCGAGGAGTTCACCGATGTTGTCGGCCAACTGCTCGGCCGCGAGTGATGCGTGCGACCAGCGCCGTGCGGATTCGTAGACGTCGAGGATCTCGCCGGCGTCGGCGCGGGTGACCCAGTGTCGGTCGTGGGCGCGGTCACCGACCAGCGTCGGGTCGGCGCCGTAGTCGGCGCGGATCTTGTCGGTGATCGCGGCCTCGGACGCGGTCTGCCAGAACGTGGGATCGGACTGACCGACCCCGAGAGCATGTCGCGTCTCGTCGACGGCCTGGCGCGCTTGTGTGGCGGCCTGGCCGAAGGCCACGCCGGCGTTGGCTGCGCCGGTGGCTACCGACTCCTGTTGGGCCTCGCGGGCGATGCGTTCTGCGTTGAGCTGGTGGCGACGCATGAACGCTTCGATCAACGCCGCGCCAGTCGACACGGCGGTGGCGAGTGCGCGTTCCATCTGCGAGACCAGCTCGCGGTCCTCGTGTTCGTGGGGGTGGGTCATGGTCTAGTTCCTCTCGGTGTCGGTCGTGGTGGGTTTGGCGTCGCGGAGGTCGGGTTCGCTCATTGCCCACGCCAAGAGCTCGAGCGGCATCGGGTTGCACGGCAGCGGCTTGAGCCGCGGCTGGTGTCCGCGTTCGGGGCTGCATCCAGCGAAAGTGCCGAGGGGGTCGAACAGCACGGCCATCGTGGAGTCGGCGTAGTCCTTCCACCACGTAGCCATGCCCGTCGCTCCGTCGAGGCGTAGGTGTTCCCAGGTGCGCCATAACGCCTCGAGCCGCGACACCGCCTCGCCATGGGCCCACCAGTCCGGGCACCACTGCAACTGCGAGGCATTCGACACATCGCGGCGGTACATGTCGGAGAGGTGCTCGTCGACGAACTCGTAGACCGACTTGAACCGCAGCGTCGGCGCCACTTCTGCCGGCGCTTCTGGAACTACGGCGCCGCCGCGGGGACCGTCGTCCGCTGCGTCGTAGTCGCTGTAGTAGTCGTCATCATCGTTGATCGCGGGGTCGAGGTCGGTCATCGGAGAACCTTTCCGGCGGGGGCGCCGTCGTCGGGGGTGGGCGAGTACTTCGCGAGTGACGCCCGGATCTCGCTCGCGTAGGGCTTCTCCATCCACGGGACCATTCGGCCGATCGTGGGCCGGTTGCCGGCGGAGAGGATGAGCAGACGGCCGCGGGGCCACGCTTGGAGATCGGCGACGGTGAGGATGCGCTGCCACACCGTCGATTCGCTGACTGAGCCGCCCCGTTGGCCGGAACTGCGGGAGACGTTCAGTGCGCGGCGTTCGTAGTCGCCGACGAGCTTGGAGAGGAACTCCAGGAACTCGATTTCCTTGACACCGCCGCCGTAGACGAACACGTTCGACGCGCCGCTGAGCTGTTGGAGCCCGTCCTTGGTCCACACCCGCACGCCCTGGGACCAGTTCTGCAGGACGGTCATGATGTTGATCCCCCGCGAGCCGTAGTGGCTGTACAGGTCCGGCAGGCGCTTCCAGCGCACCACGTTCGCGGCCTCGTCAAGGGCGCACAGCATCGGCGTCGGCAGCCGCCCGCCGGGTGAGCGGGTGGCGATCTTCTCCCCCGCCTCACACGCGGCGACGGTCATCGCGGCGATGATCGGGCCGGTCGACCCGACACCTTCGCGCGACAGGCAGTACAGCGTCTCGCCGTTACGGACGAACGCCTCGAGGTCGATCTGTGGGCGGGTGTCGCCGGGGTGGGTGGTAATCCAGTCCTGAATCTTGCGGGACCGCAGGCAGTGCACCATCTTGATCGCGGTGCCGAAGATGCCGTCGGCCTGCTTGGGGTGCAGCCCCAGGCGCGCGGCGAGCGCCTGGGCGATCAACGGGTAGCGGTGATCGTTGAGGATCGTAATCGCCTCATGGCACCGCGCCCGGTCGCCGAGCCGCTCGTAGACGGTGGTGATCGGTTCCCGCGCCAACGCTGAGGCCAGGCACAGGTTCGCGACGAGGTCCTGGCCCTCGGGATCGAAATACGGGTCCTTCTTGGCGGCTTGGCCGTCGTCGCCGGCGGCGAACTGCTCGGCCAACGACTGGGCGGTGTCCTCGTCGACGACGTACGACAGCGGGTTCCAGTAGAACGATGCGGGTTCCTCGGCCACGGCCTGCGGATCGAACACCCACACCTTGCGGCCCAACGCCTCGCGGACACCACGGGTGTGGTCGAGGTTGCCGCGCTTGTTCTCTGTCGCCAGGACCGCGCCGGGTGCCTCGACGATTGCGGGGATGACCCGCGAGGTCGACTTTCCCGACCGCGGGCCCCACACATCGGCGTGCATGTCCTCGAACGACCCGAACAGATCCGGACCACTGGGCAGCGATCCTCCAATCGGCACCCCGGGCGAGGCCCACGGGTGATCGGCGGGAAACACCACTCCGAGGTCCTTGGCCTTCTGTGTGACGGCCTTTCGGGTGATGGAGTAGATGTCCTTGCCTCGGCCCAGGTGGCGCACAGCGTCATCGACGCGTGTCCGACGACCCTGTCGGCGCAGCACCAGCATCGCCACCGCAGAGGCGATGCCGGCGACGAGCACAGCGAACATCACCGCCCACACCGTCGCCGCGGTCGACCACCGAAGTTTCCCGGTGCCCACCTCGATGACCGCGGCCAGCGGATTGCCGGGGACCTGCTGCTGGCCGGCGAGCTGCAACGCACCCCAGGCCCCCAGGACGATCACGGCGACCAGACCGAGACCACCGAAGATCAGCTTGGGGTCGCCGTTCGTCGGTTCGTGGGTACGGCCCGCGGTGCTACTCATCGAACGCCCTGACGAGCGGTGACAACGTCAATCATGGTGGTGTCCTTGTCTACTGAGTGGTGATAGTGGTGAGCTGCCACCCGGCCGAACCGCCGGGTTTCGCGACGACCCAGACCGTCATCGGGGCGAGTTTCTGTCCGCCAGGGGTCACGGTTTGGGTCACCGTGGCCACGCGGGCGGCCGAGGTCGCGGTGTCGGGCGGATGCTCGTCGGAGAGCACGTCGGCTTTCGCGGTCACCGTGGCGCGGTCGGCTTTCCATTCCGCCCATTGGGCGCCGGTGATCGGCGCGAGTAGCGACCACGTCCCGTCGACCGCGGTGCGGTATTGCGGGGAAAGTAGATCCCCCGCACGCGCCGCAGCGGAGTCGGCGGGGCTGGTGTCGGTGCCGCGGTAGGAAAACACCGCCTCGAGCGCGGAGACGATCACCTGATCGGCCGAACAGATCCGACCCTCCGCGCACGCCTTAGCCTGCGTCGTGGGGCCCGGTTGCATCGTCAACGGCGGCTCCGACGACGCCGCCGAGTCGGGTCCGGCCACCACCGACGTCGGCGCCGTGCTGCTCGTCGACGAATCGTCGCCGCATCCGGCCAGTACCGCGCACACCGCGGCCGCGGCGAGAACACCTACCGCCCGGTTCAACATGCGGGCCTGTGGTGGTCGTGGTCGACGAGTCGGACGTTGACCGCGTCGTTGGCCGCACGGGCGGTGGTGATGGAATTGCCGATCACCTCGCTACGAGCGTGGCGCAGCAGACCTCGCACCACGGCCGAGACGCACTCGTCGATGGCGGCGTCGATGGCGGGCACGATCTGCGTCGGAGCCAGGTCGGCGCCGAGCAACGTCGCCAACACCGTTGCCGCAGCGTCGTGCTCGGGGTCGGCCCCATCGATGGCGACCTGGTGATAGTCGTCGATCACCGCCTGCAACCGGACCCGGTAGGAGGTGCCGGTCATGATGCCGCCGACTGCTCGGAGGCAACGGCGTCCAGGAGGACGTCGAGGCGGATGTCGCGCCACCCGTGCGAACCGGGTGCCCGGCACAGGGCGATCGCCGGTGACTGGTCGTCGACGTCGATCTCCAGCGCCACCCGGTGCCGTGACGCCGTCGCCGCGAGATCGGCTGCGTCAAGGTCGGGGTGGCAGGTATGCAGCAGCAGACGGATCGTGGACAGGTCGGCGTGCTCGCGGGCCTTGCCGGCGATGAACACCGCCTTGTCGGCCGCCGACAGCTCGGCCGAGAGATCGTCATCGGCGTAGATCCGGTCATCGGAACGGAATTCGCCGTACCAGGACTGCTCGCCGGTGGCGTCGCACACGGCGAACGACGCGACCTCGGCATCCCCAGCGGACCACAACTCGATCACCGGGGCGTCGGCGGCCGCCGCGGCGACCTCAGCGGCCCGCTCCGCGGTCACCTGCTCGCGGATCGCGTTGTAGTCGATGCCCAACCGTTGGCGCATCACCGTTTTCGCTTTCGGCCACAGCGCCCGGCTATCAAGCTTGTTGTCCTTGGCCCACCCGTACAGCTCGGTGTGGGTGGTCATGGCCTTGAGTTCGTCGGCGGCACCGTCAACGGCCTTCTCTGCGGTCTCCCACTCAGTCTTGCTACTCATCGTTGTTCTCCTTCATCAGTGTTCGGTTCTGGCGCGGGTCGTCCTGTGTCTGGGCATGGGTCAGTCCCTTCCTGCGTTGGTTCCGCCGGCGGGTCCGGGTGCGGTGCGGGGTGTCTGGTCGTCGCCGGGGTAGGAGAATCGACGGACGTACATCCCTTCACCCGCCCACCCGGAAAGCGGCATGATCGCGATTTTCTGTCCGGACTGGGGTGCGTTGAGCAGCATGTCTTTTCCGTCCTTCTTGCCCCAATAGATGCCGACGTGATGTGACCCGGCGGCCGAGGATCCGAAGTAGATGAGGTCGCCGGGTTGCTTCTGATCGGTCGGGATGGGGTGGGCGTGGCTGTCGCCCTGCTGCGAGCCGGTGAAATGCGCCGTGCGCACCGCGCCGCCGGAGGCTTGATACAGCGCGTACATCGTGAGACCGGAGCAGTCGAACCCGACGCGGGCGTAGTCACCGAAGCTGTCACCGGTGCCGCCGTCGTGGATGCCGACGGTGGGCCCGTACCAGTTGCCGCCGCCCCAGGAGTACTGCATCCCTATCCACCGCGACGCGGCGGCGATGATGCGTTGCCCGAACGGTCCGGCCAGCGGCGAGTTCGGATCACCTTCGGCCGATCCCGAGCACGCCGCTCCCCCGTCGCTCGAGGAGCTACCGCCGGTGGTGGTGGCGAGTTCCCCGAGCTTGGGGGTGACTGCGGCGATGACTTTCTCGGCCAGGGTGCGGGTGGTGGCGTAGGCGTCGGGGCCGGAGATTTCGACGGCCTGGGCGAGGGCGGCGGCGTCCATGGTCGCTTTGCCGGGGACCTTGTCGGCGGTGTCGTAGAACCAGTTGATCTGCCACACGGGGTCCATCAGCTTTTTCAGATCCCCGCCGGCGTGGACCGACGCGCGCACCTGGTGCGGTCCGACGGAGTCGTGGTCGGATCCGTCGCCGTCGTTGGGGAACTTCTCCGAGCCGGGGACGTTGGTTTTGTTCGACAGGTTCCGGTAGGTCGATTCGGTGGCCATGGCCATCGACTGGGCCAGGATTACCGAGTCGGGTTCGCCTCGCTGTTTGCCGATCGCCACACCGTTGGCGGCGAGCGCGGTCTGCTTCGGGTTGAGCCCGGCGACAGTCGCACCGTTGGCGCTCTGCACTCCCATCCCGTAGCCGCTGGTCGCGGCGGCGGTCTGGCAGTCGGTGGTCGCGCCCGATCCGGTGAGGATCGCGACGAGGAAGATCGAGGCAAGCACCACCGCGGCGACCGCCCCACCGATCGCCTTCGCTGCTCCTCCCGCGCCCTCGGAATCCATCAGCGCATCACCCCACCGACGGCTCTCGGCGGCCGATCGCCGAGAGCCGCTCGTTGAGACGGGTCAGGGCAGCGACTTTCGTCTCCAACGCGGCCAGCGTCGCGCGGTCCTCGGTGGTCAGGAGCAGCTCGGGGTGCGCTGCCCGCCACCAGTTGCGCACGGTGTGCGGGTGGACCGATACGTTCTGTGCGACCAGAGCGAACGCCTGGTGCCGTGTGATCTCTCCGCCGAGCAGATCGTCGACCGCGGCGACCGCGGCCGCCTTGAACTCGTCCCTGGCGGCTTCGCCCTTCTTCATTGCCGCTCCTTGGTCAGGCCGAATCGTTGGTTGGTGTCGTGCACGCCGGACCCGGCCTCGGTCGGGGTGAACGAGAGCCGGAACGGGATGCCGGGGCGGTCGTCCTCGCCGGACTTGAGCATGAAACAGCCTGTGCCCGGTGGGCGTTGGCGGTGTCCGGTGGTGATCTGCTTGATGGTCGCCGCCGTCGGTGGCGGGGTGGTCGACCACGAGGTGATCAATCGTTTCTCGGTGTTGGTGAACGACATGACCCCGCCGAGACGTTCGATCTCATCGGGCCCGACGGGGCCGATGATCTTCGCCCGCGCACGTTCGATGAACCCCAGCGCCTTGTTCACATCGGCCTGGGATTCGAAGGAGGCGAGGTCTTTGATGGTGTGGGTGATCAGCACCAGCCCGGTACCGATCTGCCGGTTGAGGCGGGTCAGGGAGTTGACCTTGTCGACCATCCCGGGCTCGGCGAGGACCTGCCACAGCTCGTCCATGATCACCAGGAACTGCCGCTTGTTCGACAACCCCGCGTCAGCCAACGTGTGGGCGGCCTCGACCGCGCCGAACCCGTCGGACCAGCAGGTCAGCAGGATCGCCGCTTTGAGTTTGGAGTGTCCGTCGGGGATCTTGGAGACGTCCACGCAGACGGCGGGGGCGTCGACGTCGATCGGGACGGTCGACTGGTGGTTGAACACCTCACCGAGCGGCCCGTCGACGATCGCGCGCAACGCTTGGCGGAGTTTGCGGGTGATGTCACGGAACTGGGCGATGTCGTCGGCGCCGGCGGCACCCCACAACGCTTCCGGGGAGTCGTCGAGGGCGGCGTCCATGTGCCGCAACAGCGGTGGGTTGGAGAACGTGAACCCCTGTCCGCCTTCCTCGATCGGTTTGTACAGGTGGTAGAGGATCGCCGAGATCAGCGTTTCCTCGAAGTCCGCGACCGACGATCCGCGGCCGAGCTGCACCAGGGCGGTGACGGCCTGGACCTGGCGGGCGTGGACCTGATCGGCGACGTATTCGGCGAGGTCCCTGCGGTCGGCGTCGATGAGCCGCGGGATGATCGACCCCAGCGCCCCGACCGCGAGCGGGTTGATCTTTGCTGCACCGGGCCCGGCGTCGATGACCTGGCCCTCCACGGCGTTGGTGAGGCCGACGTAGTCGGGTTTCACATCGCCCATGAAGAGCACCGTGTGGCCTTGGGCCATGGTGCCGATCGCGATGCGCCGCACCAGCGACGATTTGCCGAACCCGTTGAGCGCCAACACGAACAGGATCGGGGCGGTGATCAGACCGGCGTTCATCCACGACAGCGGATCGAACCCGACGTCCTCGCCGGTGAACAGATGCGACCCGATCGGCGTGCCGAGCATTGGTGCCGCAGCACCGAGGCAGTACGGCGACAATCCGGCGGTCTGGGTGGTCGTGGCCCGCCACTCCGGGAGCCGTGCGGTCGTGGCCATGCGCCCGCCCCCGGCGCCGAGGAACCCGCGCATCGACTTACCGGGCATGGGCTTGTCCCAGCCCTCGGACTCGATCAACCGGTCGATCGCAATGGCGCGGCGGCGCTTCTCCCGGCCGAGCTCGCGGCGGGCCTTCTTCCCTGCCCGACCGCCGAGTTCAGCCGCGTCGGTCAACTCCGCCATGCCGACTGCGGTGCGGATCTTCACCCCAGCGACCCGAACCCGGGCCGCGGTGGTGTCGAGATCAATATCGGAGGTGATGTCGTCGAACTCCGAGGTGGAGCGGTGCCGGGCACCGATCGGGGCGCTCACGCGCCGAACTTCCCGGAGATGGTGGCGTACTCGGGCAGCACGACACCGATACCGAGCGACCCGGCGAATGCGGCGGCCTGATAGCCCCAGCAGCGCCGCAACCCGATCCGCGCCGAGTCCCCCATCGCCTCGATCTCCGAGCGCAGCGTGGGGATGTCATCGCCGGCGGGGACGGTGGCGGTGACGATCATCCCGAACCGGGTCAACCCCGCGCCGCGGGCCTGCTCGGAGCGGGCGGCGTTGGTGTTCTGCACCCGCAGCGACGCCGACGCCGAGACCACACCACGCTTGGACTGCTCCGCGGCCAACGCCTCGCGGAAGTCGTTGTCGACGAGCTTGACCGCATCAGCGGTCGAGTGAATGCGGTAGACGATGGTGACCCGCTTACGGGGCACATCCATCCGCGGCGCCAGCAGCGGCAACAACGTGTCGGAGGGGACCTGCCCGGCCGGGGGTGCGGCCATCTCCCACGACACCGACGTGAACCCGTTGTGCCGGTATTCGCCCCACCCCTCCTCGGCGGTGATCGGGCCGGTACCGGTCCAGCGCAGATCATCGGACTCCGAGGTGCCGGCGATCTTCTCCAGATCGGTGACGAGCTCGGGGTTGTAGGCCCGCGTCGGATAGATGCACAACTCCCCCGCCGACAGCGGTGCCGCCGAGATCCCCGCCTGGGCAGCGGCCACGATCAGGGTGGACACCCGTCGGCCGATCTCGGCGGCCTGGTCGGCGACCTCGCGCGACGACGCTTCACGCAACGGCGCGAACGTCAACGTCAACCGGACATCCGAGCGCACCCGCGCCGACCCTCGCTCGAGGACGGTTTCGGCCATCACCTGCTTGGCATACGCCGGGGCGTTCGGGTCGGTCATGCGGCGGACCTCGGCGCCGACGCGGGCACCAGCATCAGGCACCGACTCGACCACCACCTCCGCACCCACCGCGCCGCGGGACGCACCGAGGCGGGCGAGGAAATCGCCCTGGCCGGCGACCCATTCGTTGATCTGCCACTGATCGACGCGCTCTTGGCCCTGCGGCTGCACCGCCAAGGAGATCGCGAAGTGATTCTTCGACGGGTAGTGGATCAGCCCGAACCGGCGACCATCGCGCAGCTCGTAGGAATACATGTGCGACCCGGCCGCGATACCGGGCATCCGCGCCGAACCGGGGACCTGACCGAACACACCACCGCGGTAGATCGTCTGCTTACGCAGTTTCGCCCACGAAAATTGAAGCCTCAAGATCGTCATCTCCCATCCCGTTCGCCCGCCGCGCGAATACACCAACGGGGCCATACCGATAACCGACAACAACGCCAACACCCCTGTCACAGGCAGGGATTGGGTGAACACGAACGTCATGATCACGGCGATGACCAGGAACCCGGCCATCACCGTCACACCCCAGTTCATGCCGAACAGACCCGTCGACCGGGGCCGCTCCCACCGGCCGTAGAGCAGTAATGCATCGCGATCGGAGGCCATCAGCGCATCCCTCCCTCAGCACCCATGCCGTCGTCGCCACTGTCGAAGAACGCTTCGGCCTGCTGCGACATCACGCTGGTCGCAGCCATCGCGTCACCGGCGGCCGAGAACCGGTTCCCGCCTCCACCACCGGACGACGAACCGCCACCGCCGGAGGAGGAATCAGGCGGCGGCATCGACGCCGCCGACGGCACATTCGACGACGCACCACTCATCTCCCCGCCACCGCCGCCCGAGGTCGGTCCGCGGCCACCACCCGACGATCCGCCCGAGGCCATCGCGCCCGCACCCTCGGAGCTGCCCGCACCCGACATCCGCGACACCCCGCCACCGCCGCCGCCGTCGGAGCCACCGCCGCCGCCTCCGCCACTGAGGCCGCCCGCAGCGCCCGACTGGCCCGCGGTCGACGCCGCACCACCGCCCGCGGCCGCCGCACCACCGGACGCGGCAATGGTCCCGCCCGCCGCGACCACGCCGGCGACCATCGCCCCGGCCGCGAGACCCGAGCCGCCCGACATCGACAACCCGGCCGAGACGAGCTTCATCAGCATCGGCAGCACCAGCGCGGAGAGGAACAGCAGGATGAACCCGTAGAGGACCTGGGCCTGGTCGTCGGCTCCGCTGGCTCCAGCCAGGGTGAACGCGGCGACAAAGCAGGACGCCGCCACGAGTTTCCACAGCAGCAGGGCGATGACCCAGCGGACGGTCTTGGAGTAGGCGGCCTTGCCCAGCTCGGTGCCCGACGCGGCGCCCATGATTGGGATGTAGGCGGTGACGAGGATCAACATCGCCTGCCGGACAACGAGAACGACCGCCTGGAAGATCGCGCCCAACACCCCGAGGATCGCGACGATGAGGACCAACCCGGAGCCCATGCCCATCAGGACGTCGACCTTGACGATGCGTTCGATGACTTTCGACGGTGCGTCTCCGTGGGTGACGGAGTTGAGCCACGCAATCGACAGTGCGTCGGTGCCCTGGCTCAGCGCGGTGAGGAACCCGCCGAACATCCACGCCCCGATGACCGCTCGGCCCATCGCCTGGAACTGCTCCTCGCCGGCGGCATAGACGGCGTGACGCTTGGCCAGCATCAATCGGATCGCGCCGATGACGATCGACAGGGCCATGAAGATTAGCTGTAACCGCAGCGTGAGTTCCTTGACCTTCTGAATCGCCGAATACTGCGCGGCCTCCGGGGTCGGGATTCGTACGAACCACGTCAGCACCGTCACCATCGCCGTCCCGGCGCCCTGCAAGATCGACTTCACGATCCCCTTGAAGCCGTCAGACGCAGCGTCTTTCACCGCATCCTTCGCCGCACCACCGACAGCCTTCGTCGCACTGCACACGGGGCCGACCGCCGCGTCGGCCGCCGCACATGCGACATCGGTGATCGGGTTCGCCTGGGCCTGTGGCGCTGGTGTCGCGATTGCCCCGGTCAGTGAGATGAGAGCCGCCACGAGAAGGGTGACGACCGCCCGACGGACAATTCTCAGTCGGTCCACGGCGTCATTCCCGCGATCGTTGTTCGCTGCTCGCCACGGTCCGGCGTCGTTGGGGTGACGATCAGTTTCCAGGTGCCGTCCTGCCAGGTGACCGACAACGTCGACACCTGGTAGAAGCCGTCAGGGTTGGTGTCGTCGACCACCGGGCCCGCGCCATAGGAGATCCGGGCGAAGTTGTTGGTGTAGGTGTCGACCTGCACTCCGGCCACAGCTCCGGGACCCAGATCGGGATCTGTCAGACCCACCATGCGCAGTGGTCGGTTGGTCTTGGTTCGTGCGGCGATGTCAGCCTCGGTGCCGCTGAGAAGGGTCTTCTGCACGACGGTCGAGGCTGCGTCAGGAGCCAGGAGCCAAGTGTTCAGGATGGAGGTCGCCGCGAGGGCTGCACCTTGAGGGGTGTGTGCCCATCCCTGTGCAACACCGTCTTTGATCTTCGTCGGGCCGTCTGAGGTGGAGAACGGCACGATGGGCAGGTCGTAGATCTTTTGCCACATCAACCCATCAGGGACACCGTCGGTGTCGGCGGGGGTCTTGCCGGTCTGGGGCAGGATCTGTCCGGCCGGGTTCGCGGGGAGCTGCACGGGCTTGTTGAGCTTGTCGACCGTGGTGCCGGTGAACCCGGCCCCGCCCGTCGCCGCCGAGGTCGGCGACGGCGTCGTGGCGGTTGCCGATGTCGCCGCAGGGGCGGTGGTCGGGTTGGTGGTGCCTCGGTTGAGGACGACCACCAGAACGCCGGCGATTGCCAGGACCACCACGACGGCGATGACGCTGAGCCACAGCCCTTTCCGAGAGGTCGGCGTGGGTGGGGTGGTCGGGAACACTGAGCGGGGTGCGTTCATCAGCACTGGCCTTTCAGAACAATCGTCGACGCAGGAATGCCGTCGACTGCGGACACCGGCGGGGTGCTCGAGGTGGAGTCGGGCAGAGCCAGCAGCCAGTCCCCTTCGGCGCTCCACACCACCGAGGCGGCGTTGGAGGTGTAGGAGCCGTCCTTCTGGCGGGTGATGATCGCGACGTCGGCGCGCTGCGGGGTGTAGTTGCGCATCTGGTAGCCGCACACTGTCGGCGGATCGGTGGCCGGGGCGGTGATCGACACCCGGACCCGTTCGATGGTCCAGGCGTCCCGGGCCGGGCCGGGGGCGATGAGCTGGTTGCCGACGTCGGACCACTGGTCGTCGGCGGCGACACTCATCCGGACCGTGGCGTTGATCGCCGCAAGGGCGGCGCCGGGGCCGTTGTGGTCGAAGCCGTGCGGGGCGACGATCGGGATCGAGGCGTGTGGTCCCTGATCGGCGGTCGGGATCTTCATGCCCTGAAACGACGCCCAATCGAGGCCCGTCGGCGGTGCGTCGGGGGCGACCTGCACGACCGAGGATGCCGGATCGGCCGCCGGCGGGGAATCGCTGCCACACCCGGCGAGGAGCGCTGTCGCGGCCAGGAGTCCGGTCAGGACAGCAACGCCCCGGCGATCGCCCCGGCGGCCCCGACCAAGATCGTCGCCAGCAGGTTCGCGACGATGTTCTCCACTCCGTCGGCCCCATGCCCGTCCTGCTTGGCCTGATAGAACAGACCCCCGATCCAGATCAGCCGGGCCACGGCCAGCAGACACGCCAGCCAGGCGACCCACCCCAACACCTGCTCGAGTCGGGCGTAGGCCGCGTCCATTCCGTCGTTCATGTTGTGTCCCTGTCTGGTTCATGGGGTGTACCTGTTCTGTGGGTGCGGGCTGTGCGGACGCTCGTGGTTAGACGAGTGCGCCGACGAGACCGCCGGCGGTGGCGATGACGACGCAGCCGACCAGGGTCCAGGCGACTTTGGTGGCGGCGGCGTTGTCGGCGGTGCCGTGGGACTTCTCGAACCCGAACTTGGCGCCGGCGGCGACCAGGGCGACGACGGCGGCGATCATGGCCAGCCATCCGGCCCAGGAGACGACGGTGAGCAGCTTGTCGGACCCGGGAGGGGCGGTGGGGTTGACGGTGATCGAGTCAGCGATGTTGGTGATGGTGGTGCGCATGGTCATGTGAGTTCCTTTGTGGTGGTGGTTATCCGCGGTACCGGGCGGTGACCGTGGAGACGATGTCGGCGCCGACGGTGCATACCGACAGCGGTGGTCCGACAGCGAGATCGGTGGACTTCTTGTCGGGCATGGGGGTTCCGGGGAGCCAGGCGGCCAGGGCGTCGCGGCGGGCGAGGACGAGTTCGTCGATCCAGGGCAGCGTCCAGGTGTGGTCGACGTTCTCCCCGACGGTGGCGGCGTAGCGGTGGACCTCTTTGGGGATGCGGCCAGGCCGCGGTGGGGTCCAGATGATGCCGAACACGTCGACCGGTTCGGGGACGATGTCGTTGCGCAACCGGTTGGCGGCGTCGTCGACCCCGGCCATCGACAGCCGCGCCACCAGGACGCACCACTGGGTGGAGCCCCGGTTAGCGGGCCACAACTGCCCGGAATCGGCGGCGGGAGCCCACATCTTGGCCAGGGTGGTAGTGCCCACTCCCCCGGCCGCGCCGACGAGGGCGAACAGTGGCGGCAGGTTGTGTCCCGACGTCAGCTCATCGGTGCGCCACGACATGGGTTGGGCGACGGCGGCTTCGGCGTCGGGGTGGGTGTGGCTGTATGTCTCGTCGTGATCGGTCATCACGGTTGGCTCCCTTCATCGGAGACGATGGCGTCGATGGACCACGACGTCGGCGAGGACGCCGAGACGTAGAAGGTGGTGGCCGAACCTGTATCGAGGGGGTTGTCCCCGACGTGCAGGCGCAGAGTGACCAGGACCCGGGCAGCGGAGTCGGTGGTGGTGATCTGGGCGCACCACCCGTTCGTCGCTGCGGGCAGCCCGGTCACGAACGCTTGGAGCTGGTCGAGCGTTGGGGCGACCGCGGCCGGCGACATGGTGGCGCGCGCGGCGGCCGCGGAGCGGGCGTCGATGAGCCCGGACAGAAACGCTGCGACCGCACCGGTCGGTGTCTTCTGGTCCCCGCCGGTGGCCACGGTCGTCGTGTCACCGTTGATGCCGGTGGGGCACCAGCCCGCAGGCGCGGTCTTGGCAGCAGGTGCCCCGGCAGGCGGTGCGGCGTCGTCGCCGGGCAGGATCTCGACAGCGCCGACGACCACTACCGCGACGACGACGCTGAGGAACCCGGCGACGATCCCGGCGCGGCGCAGCGACCGGGTGCGCGCCTTCTTCGCCCGTCCGTCGACGACGAGCTGGTCGAGCCCATCACCAGCAGTGGGCTGCCACTGATCGGTCCAGTTGTGGTGCTCGGCAACAGGCCACTGGGCGGTGGGTGCGTCGTCACCGGGTCCATGTCCGTTGACCTCGACCGGCGCGGGCCGGTCGTCGACGGCCGAGTACGCCAGCGTCGGGGTGGCGTCGGCAGCCTCGTTGACCACGCCGGGGGTGGCGGGCGGTACGGCGGCGGCCGGGGGTGCCGGTGCGGGTGCCCACAGATCGAGGGCATCACGCCCGGCCCCGGCGACGGGGGTGTTGGTGAAGTGTTGCTTCTGTTCGACCCCGTCAGCGGGTGGTTGCGGCTTGGAGGTTGCGGGGGCGGTGACCCAGCCCCATCGGTCGTCGCTCACTGGTCGACCTCCCCGGTGACGCGCACCGATCCGGGGCCGCCGGTGACGGTCGCGCGGACCTTGTACTGCGCGGTGGTGCCGGTGGGTGGCTGGTAGTCGAGGGTGGCTAGCACTGTGCGGGCGTCGGTTTGGCGCATCCGCAGGCAGTAGGTGGTGCCGGGTGCAAACCCGGCCAGCGCGTCGGACAGGTTTGTCGAGCGGCCCATGTCTGCGCCGGGCGCGACGGCGTCGGCGGCGCGGGCGGGATCGCGAGCGGTGATGACCGACCAGTGGTAGTCGGCGACAGCGCCGATCCCGGAGTCGTGGTCACCGCGGCCGCGGGTCACGGTCTCCCCCGGTGCGGCGGTGCTTGGGTCGCAAGCAATCGGGGTGATCGCAGGGATCGACACGACCTGGGTGACCTTGTGGTCGGGGGCGAATTCGGCCAGCGACGGTGTGGAGTCGTCAGAACCGCATCCGGCCACCAGTGCCAGAGCGGTGATGGTGCCGCACACCACCAGCACGCGGCCGATGGCCGAGTGGTGGTGTGCGCTGGTGGTGTGCGACGGGGTCATGTTCGAGTCGTCCTCAGTAGTGGTGGATTCCCGGGCCCTGAATCGGCGGGATGTACTTGGTGGGCGCGGGCGGGGCGCAGCCGGGGCAGTTGGCGCTGGCTACTCCGGCGCCGCCGCCGAGCAGTCCCGCGGTGCCGAGTGACACTGCGCCCGCGATGAGCGCCGATGCGACCAGCTTCTTCCCCGAGGTGTTCCGTTGTGCCATGTGCGTTTTCCTCACTTTCGGTGTTTCGCGGCCGCCGGGGTGGTGGCCAACTGGGGGAAATCGATGCGCAGGCCGGGGATGGCTCTGCGGGCCTGGTCGGAGAAGTTCGCGACCGCGGCGTCGACGGTGTCGCGGGCGGTCTGAGCGAGAGCGCCCGCAGCCTTGAACGGTGCGTCGGCCTGCTCATGCGAGATTGCGATCGGGGCCTTGATCGGGCCGACGTTGATCTCCCCGGAGACGTCACCGGTCTTGTTGACGACGTAGTCGACCTTCCCGTTACCGGGCAGATTCGAGCGGTCGAGGTGCAGTTCGTACTGGTTGGCCTCGGGATGCGGCGGGGCGGGCTTGGACAGGATCGGAGCCTCATTCGTGGCACCACCCAACGGGGCTTTGGGGTTTCCGCCCGGGTCGCCCGCGCCGACGGCGTAGCCGATGATCCCGCCGAGCGCGGCACCACCAAGCGCACCGAGTGCCGCTCCCCCGGCACCACCGGCGATTGCCCCGACAACGGGTCCCGCTGCGAGCCCGATCAAGGCGCCCGGCCCTGCGAGTGCGGTCGCACCGGCTGCGCTACCGATGGGCGAGAGCGGTGTGCCGCCGACTGCGCCGATGATCGCGCCGGTCGCGGCACCGACCCCGGCGCCGACCGGCAGGCCGACGATGGCCCCGGCGATCGCTGCGGGGATGCCCAAGGCGACAGCGCCAGCCGCGCCGCCGGCAAGGATGCCGACGGTCGTCGAGGCTGCGGTGCGAGCGGCTTGGTCCTTGGGGAAGCCGATCGATTCGTAGTAGGTGGCGGTGCGGGCCTCGATGGTCGCGGCCTGGCCGTTGATGTTGCGAGCATCGGCATCGGAGATAACGCCCTGGGCGAAGTGCAGGTTGCCGAGCTTGATCACCCCGGGGTGACGCAACTGGTTGGGCAACACCGGGGCGACCGGAGCGACCGGACGCGGGGCACGAAGAGCCGGCGGCACCGGGTTGTAGGTCCCCGAATAGACCGGGGCCTGATAGCCGGGGCTGTTCTCGTAGACCACCGGCGCGTCATAGGTCGGAGCCGGAATGATCGACGGGCCCGGCGGGATCGGAGCCGGTGCCGGAGCGGGTGCAGAGCCGGGTGCGGATTCACCCGAAGGCGGGGCCGACCCTGGAGGCGCGGCGAGGGCTTGCCCGGCGGTGGCAGCGGTGATCGCGGCAGCGAGCACCACCCCGGCGGTCGTGCGGGTCATCCGATGTGCGGACACGGTCATTCTCCTTCTGGGTGGGTCTGCGTCGACGGGACCGCCGACGTGGTGGTGGTGGGGGTGCCGGCGACGATGTCGCCGCCGCCGGGGTTGTAGGACGAGCCGTCACCGAACGAGGCATCCGAGCCCGACGAGCTCGACGTCGTCGTGGTGGTGGTCGAGGGCATCTCCACTGACGGGGTGAACACCGACGAGGAACCCGACTCGGATTTGGTGTCGTAGTTGAGGACCCCGTCAGATCGGTACGGAGAGAACGAATGCTGACCGGCCGCATCGTGGGCCAGGGCGGCGAACCACTGCGCGATGTACATCGCCGCGCTCGGCGCTGACGCTGTCGTCGCTTTGGCGTACGAGGTGTGCGTTTGCCCGGCGTTCCAGTACGACACCAGGTTGGTGAGGTTGAACAGATCGCTGTTGGCGGTCACCTCGGTCTGCACCGCTTGGAATGCCTCGTCGGTCCAGCGCGACACCGTCGACGGCGGCACCAACTCGACGAGTGCAGCCGGGACCTTGGCTGCCAGGACGCCGAGGGCCGCAAGCGGGTTGGCCAGACCGACGGCGGCGACCTGGGCAATGGTGTCGGGGGTGAACACCGACTTCACGACCGTCTGCACCGCGTTGAAGCCAATCGTGCCGACCTTGATCAGGGCGTTGATCGAATCGTTGACATTCGGCATCGGCGAGCGGGGATCAGACGCGGCCGCGAGGCGCGTCGACAGTGGTTGCGACGGCGTGTACGACAAGTCCTCGAGGGAATCGCCCGAGACGTCCTGGTTGATGACGTCGACCCCGGTCTTGATCGCGGTCGACCCCAACGCCGTTGCCAGGGTGGCCAGAGTGCCGACCGGGTCTTTCTGGTCGAGCTTCGACGAACCGGCGATGTTGGTCACCACATGCATCAGCGGCGAGTTCGCCGGGGCATCGCACGCGAGATCGCCAGTGGCGCAGAAATCCCCGACCCGTCCGGCGAGCTGGCCGTAATCCCCGGAGATGTCGGCGGTCGGTCCGATCCCGGCACCTGCGGGTGTGGGGGCGGAGTAGGCCGGAAGCTTGGCCAGCGAGCCGGAGTCATCACCCGACGGCGACTGGGGCTTGTCCCCTCCCCCATCGAACGTCGGCGCGCCGGCCTGGCGCACCGGGTTACCCAGCAGCGCAACGCCGGCGACACGGGACGCCTCGACCGGGCCCGAACCCTGCCCGATGGCCTTGGCGACCATCGACACGACCTGCGCGCCCTGGGAGTAGCCCAGGATCCCGAACTGCGCGTTCGAACACTTCTGCGCGGTCTGCTTGATTGTGTTCGTCAGGCGCGTCGCGCCTTGGGTCACCGACTGCGAGTACGGCTCGTCGCCGCCTTTGACCGCGCCACCGAACCCCGCGTCATACGGCACCGCGACGTCGGTGGTGAGCGACCCCGCCAACGACGACAACGGGCGGGTGATCGCACCGAGCATCCCCGAGTCGAGCTTCGTCGACCCTGTCGAGCTCGTCTCCCCTGTGCCGGGAACGCCGAGGACGTACAGCGGAGCGCACGCACCACCCGATACCGGGGCAGCAGTTGCCTGCGCCCCCGACAGCGCCGCACCCGATAGCGCGAGGACCGACGCGCACGTCGCGGTCCACATCCGAAAGTGGGTCATAACCAGCCATTTCTGTGAAGGGCTGACTGGTCGACGCAGCTACAATCGAAGCTGTTCGAGACAGTCAGCGATGGACTTCCGAACACACGCCGATCGGGTGTGAGAGACGGCAAATCACCCCACCCGGTCAGCGCCAGTAGGACGCGGGGGGTCGGACGGCTATCCGACCTCCCGCTGCTGCGGGCGGCCGGCTGCGTGGTCCCTGATAGGGGTCGCCTGCGCATAACGCGTAGCTCCTTGGTGCGTTGAACCGCACTCGCACCGCCTACGCTGGAGACGTCGACGGGCCAGTTGCTGGTCTGTTGGCAATCCGCCGGTTCGGGTGCGCTCAGGACGCCAATCTCAAAACGCGCCCGAACCGGTCTTAACTTTTTGGCCCTATCGGCCCACCTCATTGCCCTCTTTAGCCGGAAGCTAAGTTGGCTTTGTCCGTACTATTTCAACATACTAATTCAACGTGCTGGCTCGATGATAGGACAGGTGAGGCACAGTGTCTAGACATGAGCACCGGGGCGGGTCGACTGTGAGTCGACGCGTCATGCGCGGCTTTGTTCCCGAACGCCTGCGCGCCGCACGTGAGAATGCGGGACTCACTCAGGGCGATCTCGCGCGGATGGCGGACGTGGGTCGAACCACCGTCTACCAGTGGGAAAACGGCACCGCTACGCCTCAGGTCGACATCCTGGCCCGCGTGATCAGGACTCTCGACATCGCCATGACGGAGGTCGTTGTTATTGCAGACGACGAGCTGTTCCCGGGTGATCTCCGCGTGCGACGTGGCCTGACTCAGCCGCAGCTCGGCAAGGCCGCCGGCCTCAGTACGGGGCTCATCAGCGCAATCGAGCACGGAGAGGTGCAACTGGCAGCCGCGACGGCGGACGCCCTGGCTGCGGCTCTGAACGTCTCGACAGACACCCTCATAGCCGCGCATGCGCGTGTGCGACAGCGTCCGGCAGGAAGCGCCGTATAGGCGCGGCGCAAGTCGGGGTCGCGGTCGTGGACCGCGAGAGTGCTGTGAAGTCATGATCGCTGGGTCACTTTGCATCTCAGCGCGTACCGAAGGTACGAGCGTGAAAGGTGAGCAGCCCCAGCGCGGCGATGATCTACAACCGGTGGAATCTCGTCGGACCGGACAAGCCAGACCCGCGAGGCGTTTCTTACTCTAGCTCATCGATATCGGGCGTGTCATCCGGGATACGGAGGAAACGGACGACAGCCCAGTTGTCAATGTTCGGCCGGGCCCTCACGCGATAGGTCTCCCACTCGCCGTCAACGCCGAGGAGCCGAAGGACACCTTCCCCGTTCCCGGTCTCCAGCGCGGCCTCTATCCGGCGGGGCACCTCGGCGTCTTGAGGGTGCACGGTCACGCGGCCGGTGTAATTGTCGACGTGCACCGTGAGTTCACTGCTAAGGGGTTTGACCAGGGAAATCGGCTTGCGCAGCATCAGCATTGTCCACCCCGGAGCCTCGTGGGCGAGTTCAACCAGGGCCTCGGTCTCGAGCGACCGTTGGGGAGGTAGGAACTCGCTGACCTCCCACGAGAATCCCAGCCAGTGATGGCTGCCGTCGTCCCCTCGGACTACCTCCATGGCCGATCGCATCTCCGCGATGTCGCCGCCAACCGGGCCGCGCTCTACGGCCATCCCGGTCAGTAGCCGCTCGCCGTCGACCTTTCTGGAGATGACCCGTTCCGCCTCGGGCATCTGCTGCATGGCGCGGATGAGTCCCGTCAGTTCCGACATCGGGTATCGCTGTCCGACGACCCAATCGGAGCGGCCATACATCTCCGGCACTCCGGGTCCGAAGATCGAAATGCGCTGTGGCTCCAGTTCCCACTCCCATGCGCCAGCGACGAGCGGTGACTCCCCTGCTGGCTCGGGCGTCGTCCCAATCCACAGTAGGACTGCGTGCGCAGCGCCGCTGGCTGCTAGTACCGGAGTCGCTATGCCCCACCACTTTCGGCCGCGATCGTCGATCGGGTCCTTGCGGCGGACCGGTTCACGACTCGCGATGGCCTCGCAGACGAGATTGTTGAAGGGTTTGGCCAGGTGATTCGGCATGAAGCTCTTAAGCTGTCGAAAGTTCTCCTGGTGTGCCGGGTCGTGGCCCCGGGCAACCACACCGGACACGCCACCTCGGAACGTGGCAATCAAGTACCACTGGCTGTCGTTCGTGACCTGCACGCCTGATCTCCGTTGATCGATCCCCCGAACGTACGACTGTACTGCCGGCGGCGAAGCGGCCGACACTACCGTAGGGCCGGTGAACACTGAGCCCGCCCATCTGCCGCCCAGCGCCGCCGCCTACACACGTCTCGCCTTGCCGCTCTATGACGCATGGGTGCTGCGTATTTCGACGCCACTGGCGTGGGGTTGCTCTTTGAACGCGCTGCGCGGGCTGTACGCCGAGAACCGGTCAAGTGATCACGTTGAGGTGGGAGTGGGAACCGGGTTCTTCCTCAATACGCGGGCGCCTACCGCCGCCAAGCGGGCGCTCACGTTGGTCGACATGAGTCCGTCAGCGCTTGAATACACCGCGGCTCGCTTGCGCACCCAGGAGCCGGTCCGCCACGAGGGTGACGTACTGAATCGAGACACACTGCCCCGCCGCCAATTCGACTCCGTTGGTGCGAATTTCCTGCTGCACTGCTTACCGGGACCTATGTCCTCCAAAGCTGCCGCCGTGGAGAACCTTGCGGCACTGACGGCCCACGACGGCACGACATTTGGGGCTACGGTGCTCAACTCTGGGCACTGGCCACTGGGCAAGCTCCTGATGCGCCTCTACAACCAAACCGGTGTCTTTGGGAACAGTAACGACACCGAAATGGAGCTACGGCAACTGCTGGAGGCCAGCTTCCAAGACGTGGAGGTGGAGCGACGCGGTTCCGTGGCGATATTTCGAGCGTCCCGGCCCGTCCGTTCGTGAGCCGTGCCAGGCCCAGACATCGTGGGCGCCGTCTGAAACTGCGTCAGTTTTCCGGCCGAGCCCCGGCGCGTCGCAAACGGATTCTGCATCAGCTTGGTGCACGATAGCGGTGGCGTCCTGAGGATCACGGTTCCTCAAGAGAAAGGTTCGACACATGGCTCAACGGAGTAAGGGCAAACGGGTGCAGGTCACCACGCGCGTCCCCGAAGGTCTGTGTCTCGCCGACGCTGCGGCCGAGGCCGGATACGGCAACAACCTGAGTCAGTACGTTGCCGACGTCCTGTGCCAGGTCCATGGCAAGACGGGCCTGATCATTGGGCCGAAAAACCGCGCAGACGCCCAGGAGATGCTGCCGTTGCAGATGACGGCGTAACAGGCAAGGCCGCAGAAAACTTCATACAAAGCGAAAAGCCCCCCCGGTTGGCGCCGAAGGGACTTTTCAAAGTTTGGGTGGCGAGTTGGCGCTCGCCCTCCATGATCGCGAAGGGACTGTCTTGCGTGACAGGTCTCAGGGTAGCGCGCACCCTCGTGGCGCTGCAATCCCTGAACAGCGCGTGTTGGATCACGAATCCAACACGGCACGGGTCAGCCGGTGGTTCGAGACGTACCACCTCCTGGTGGGTGTCTCGTGCCCCGATCCGGCGTACGCACTTGAGCCGGCACCGACTGGCTGCAACGAGGGCACCCGAGTTGCCACGGGCAATGATCCGGCTGTTCTGATCGCCGAGGCCGAGACCGCAGGCGCTGGGCGATCCGCCCTCGCAGTAGTCTCGCCGATCCGCCCCGAGCTACTGCTGGTCGACCTCGACCTCTGCGCCAACGAGGTGCTCTCGGCAGTCATCACCGCAGCTACAGCCACCGGCGCGGTCCTGGCGTACGTTGCCGCCTCTGGCTCACCCAACTCACTGCATGTGGCGTTCGCGGTCACTCCGTCTGGTCGACTACTCGCGGCCGCCGCGGTCGAGGCGGTGCGGCGTGCACAGCGGATGAGCGCGAAAGCCGTCGACATTCCCACACCACGGCGATACGTGCGGCTCCCCGGTTCAGCATCACTCAAAGGGGCCGGGGTGTGCTGGCCGGTGACTGTCGAGGGCAACCGCTTGACTGCGATAGCCACGGCCGAACGCCTGCGCGCTGCACTGGCCACGGTCGAAGACGAATGGTCCGCGCACGACGTCGCAGCCCACTACGTGCCGGACACAGCCAGCACCCCTCAAGCCGCGGCCAACACGAACAGCACCACCGCTCCCCCACTGGACGCCGACGACGGACAGGTCGACGCGATGCGTCTGTCGGCGACCGATGTCGAAGCGCCCTACGCGTGGAAGCCACGTCGCTCCCTCACCGATGATGAGGCCAAACTTCTCAACAGCAGTGTCGCAGTGGGTAAACGGTCCGATGTGGCGACAGAAGCCGCCAGGGTGCTTATCGGAGCCCTCAACATCCGCAGCTGGCGCACCGCGAAGTACTACTACGACCGCTACCCGGTTTTCGCCAAGTTCAGGGAGCGTGATCAGGAGGATCGCGCCAAAGGTCGCCACCACTCGGCCGAGAACCCGTCCCTGAGCTTCACTCACTGGTCCAGCGTCATCGGCCCGTTCCGAAACCACCGCGCAGACGTGGCTGATGAGGACCAGGCCGTGATCGACTCAGCCCTCCTCGAGGTCGCCTGCTGGGACGACGCCGACCTCGTGGCTGCCGCCGTAGCGGTCATCCATCACCGCTACTCCGACGGCCACGGCATCGCTGACCGCCCCATCTCCACCCGCTGCCTCGCAGCCTGGCTCAACGTGGACCACACCACCGCCGGCCGTCGTATCAAAGGACTGATCGAGCGAGGGCTACTCGAGCTGGTGATCCCACACAACAGGTACACCGCGCGACAAGAAGCACACCGCTACCGCCTCCGCCGTCCGTCTCGCAATTACCGCACGGATCTGCGCCATGAACTCACAAGCCCCCGCTCCCTAACCCACCCCCTCTGGGGGGATCTCAGTCAGAAATGTCGTCACGCTTGGGAGAAGCTCTCTGCTACTGGCCTTTCAACTTCGCAGGTCGCGGCGTTGATCGGACAACCCCACGGCACCGCATCTCACGGAACGAAGAAGCTCCTCGATGCCCTGACGAGGGCTGGACTGGCAACACAGCACGGAAGGGGCCGAGGGACGACCTGGACGCTGGGGTCTGCGACCCTCGACGAAGCCGCTGAACGATTCGGAACTGTTGCACGACACAGGTTGCTGCTGGCAACTATCAACGTTGAACGGGAGGCTTGGCACACCACGAATCCCCGGACCAGGACCGCGGCGCGTACGCGACTCGCCTACCTGCATAAACGACAGCACGCGAGCGCTCAGATCCCTTCTCAGGGACAACTCGTGCTATTCGGTTCACGCTCGTTCGCTGACGACTACTCGCATGACTACTCGGGCGACGGACCAGTCCATCTTGGCTACAGCAGGCGATCTGGGCCACCAGAATCGAACGCCCACCAAGAGGGTCGCGGCCCAGGCCGACGGCGACGTGCCGGGCCGTCGGACGCGGAGTGAGACACTTTGCCGGTGAAAATGGGGGAATTGCTCGGCGAGCACATCGAGTCGTATTCGACGGACGTGAAGTCGCTGTCTAGGCGACTCAGATGGCCCGTATCCGACACAGAACGGCTGCTGGCCAGTGGGTTCGACGATCTCCCGCCCCGCCCCACACTCGAACACCTGGCCATAGCCCTGTTGACGGACTACGAAGTAGTCCTCGGCGCCGCACTCAGAGACCTGGGCTACATCACACACCTAGTTCGTCTGTCGGGGCCAGTCGCTTCATTCGGAGTTGATTACTACCCCCAGGATCCGGATAGCGCTTCAAGCAGCACAACGTGTCCGTCACGACGGTTTGCGAGTAAGCACGCAATGACGGTGCTCCACCAACATGGCGTCGAGGGCGAACCAGCCCTGGATGTCATCCATGAAGCACTCCGGACACTGGACCAGCCTGCCTTGACCCCAGCGGGCGATGCGCTAGTGATCAGGGCTCTACCACCCCATCTCACCGCCGACCACTGAGAGAGCAATAACCATGGCCGACCTAACCCCGCCGACGAAATCTGAAACGGTAGATCAGACCACCGACCTATATTTCGTACGCCTCGACTTCCCAGTGGCACCAGATAGGCCCGACACGATTGTCGAGACCTACAGCACGAACTCGGCGTCAGACGTGGTGCCGACGGCCGAAACCGTGCTGGCCGAGCACGCACATGTCCTTGTCGACGTGGCGAGCATCCAACTACGCGTGTGGCAGCGACTCGACTCCCCAACCCCAGCTCTAGTTTTCGACACCAACGCCGTGCCCCCGCTCGCCATCCAGGCCTTGGTGGAATTCATAGCGAGCAGCAACCCCACTCCCCTGCCCGAGGTCGACCACGCGGTCGCTGCCGTGCGCCAGCAGGCTGGTGGCCCCTTCGACACCGACCACGCGCTGATCGTTGCGTTGAACACTGGCGCCCGGGCGAACGAGCAGAAACCACACACCAACTAGGTCGCGGCTCGTTCAAAACCCAGTTCCATCGCAGCGGCCCGACAAACGGCCAGCTCATCCCGGGTTCCATATCGTCCACCGCCCGTAATCGAGGGATTGTCTGTAAATACAGTATTGTCATGCATGACACCGTTGACTAGCATTACAAGGACGACAGGCCCGACTGTGTTGTCCTGCTGGACACGCCGGACAACATATTGACCAATTACGAAAGGGTGGCGGCCAGATGGCGGTCCTAGCGTTCTGCAATCAAAAGGGTGGTTCAACCAAGACCGCGACGACCATCGGCCTCGCTGCGGCTCTCTCCGAGGCGGGAGTCCGAGCCCTACTCATCGACCTTGACCCGCAAGCCAATCTGACGACCGGACTCGGGGTCGATCCCGAGGAGGCCGCACTGGGCGCCAACGACGTCCTGGCGGAGGCTGCCAGCATTGACGAGGCGGTTGTCGCGGCTGCGTCGAGCTGGCGGGGGATCGATGTTCTCGCCGGCGGCGAATCGCTCGCGAACCGCGAGTCAGATGCGGCGATGGATATTCACTACAGACTGCGCAACGCCCTGGCGCGATCATCGACCACGTGGGATCACATTCTGATCGACACGTCACCGTTCGTAGGCCGCCTCATGGCAAACGGCCTCACTGCGTCCGATCAAGTCATCATCCCGACCGACGCCAGCTCCGACGGCGCGCGCGGGGTGGATGCGATCACCAAGTCAGTGGAACTCGCCCGGCGCAGCTTCAACGAGCGGCTGCAAACCGCAGCGATCGTTATCGGTCGACGCGAGCGCAACGGCGAACAGGACTTTCGTGAGAACGAGCTGCGCGCCAAGTACGGATCGCTGGTGGCGAAGACGGTCATTCCGAAGCGCGCAGCGGTCGGCGACGCGCATGGACTGTCGACGCCGATCTACTCCATGAAGGGCCAGGGGGCACTCGCGGTCGCGAGTGCCTACCGGGACCTCGCCCGTGAACTTCACCTGATCTGACCTGAAAGGACTTGCCCGATGGCACTCGAACGCAAAACGGTCACCAAGCCAGCCGAGCCACATCCCTTCGAGTCGTTCGCCGGCGCCGACGCCGCCAACGGACGCGGTGGGGAGCAAGCGGAACCGATGCCCGTGACCACCGCGGTCACTAAGCCGGAGCGACCCACCAAGTCACCGGGACGGCCTGGGGGCGAGTCGCGACGAGGCCGGGGGAGTGGTCCGGCCACAGCGCCCGAGCAGCCGGTAGACCCGTTAGTCACTCGGACCTACCGGATACCCGAGTCGTACGACGCGAGGCTCCAACGTGGCTCGCTCAAGACTGGAATGCAACGCGGGTACTCGGTGAACAAGTCAGACCTCGTGCGCGAGGCCATCGACGAGTACATGAAGAACCACGACCTCGACGACTAGCAGCGGTTGCGCGTGTACATACGCGCAATACATGCAATACACATGCGGTCCTGGAGGCGTTGGAGCGCCGCCAGGACCTCGACCACAGATTGGACCTGTGACCGTGATCGAAAATAATAAGCCTCCCGCTGTCCGCCGTCTGGCGATCGTCGTCGCGATCGTGGTGGCCATCGGACTGGCGGCATCCGCCTTCATCTTGTCGTTCGCCGCTCTTTGGGATGTCTCCGACCGGGTGTGGCCCCGCAACATCGCCGCACTCGGCCCAATAGTCGTTGACGGAACGATCGTCTTGGCGACGATCTCTCTGGTCGCCCTCGCCGACAGCCCGATCAAACGCGAGCGAAGCTTCTTCTGGGGTCTACTCACCCTGGCCGCGGCGACCAGCGTCGGCGGCAACGCGCTCCACGCCGTGTTGCCTTCTGGCCAGCTCCACCCACTGCTGGCAGCCCTCATCGCAACGATCCCTCCCGCCTTTCTCCTGTTGAGCACCCATGGCCTCGTGATCTTGATCCGCCCACGCCACAACATCGGCGGAGCATTCGCGGAGGCGCCCGGTGCCTCGGTCGCACCGGCGGTCGCCCCGGAGCCTGTGGACACAGTGGGGGAAGGCGACGTCGCTGACAGGCCCGTAACGCCCGCGGAGTACGTCCGTGCCGCCGAAGCGCTACGGCTTCGCCACGAGTTGCGCACCGATGTCAGCAAGATCGCGTACATCCTGTCCCACAGTGCGGCTCACCCTGACGCGTCGAGACGGGAGGTCGCGGCCGCCGCGAATGTCACCCACAACACCGTCGACCGCATCCTGAAACTTGCCGGCGAGGCACCGATCGCCACCGTCGATCAACCACTCGAGCCGGTTGGGGCTCGCTGACGTGATGGCCGCAGACTCCGCGTTGCATCGAACATCCGTTCGAGCTATTTTCGGGGTGCGAGGTTGGGGTGCCGCGGGAAGGGCGTCTCCCCGACCTCGCGACACTCAACGGTCTCTGTCGCGGAAGTCAGGAACGTTCCCCGTGACACCCGACCCCAATCCGCGCTTGCAGCTGTTCCAGGCCCGTGTTCGCCGGAACGGTCCAGGGCAGTGGGCTGAGTCGGCGCCACAGAAATGTTCGCAGGGCCACGATCTCACGCGCCCGCGGGCGATGCTGGTCGGCTGGGACACCCACATCGATCCGCCGCACCGCATCTGGATCTGCCGCATGTGCGACGAAGTCATTCATAACCTCGCGCCCACCCAGCAGCACGAAGCGATGCGCCCCGTCCGGTTGGATCACTGCGGCCCGCACCAGCCGCCCGACGGCCACGCGAGCAACAGGGCGGGGGAGTAGGCCATGCCACGCAGTAGCCGCTCGACGCCGGTACGGCGTGCGCAGCACTCGACCACAGGCGCACGGCGCGCCCAAAGTAGAAAGACCCAACCAGTGCCCTCCAAGCAGCTAGTTCGACGTGGTCGCGGCCGACACGAACTCATCGCATCGACAGTGCGCCTGATCGCCTCACGCGGTTTGCACGCAACCACACTGCGCGATATCGCTGCCGGAGCAGGGTTGTCGTTGGGGTCGACGACCTATCACTTCCCCGACCGCGACGCGCTCATGCTCGGTGCGTTCGAGGCGCACGTCACCGACACCGAAGGTGTCGTCGATGACGCGCTCGCGGACGGGAGCGAGCCGCGCGATGTCCGAACCGATGGGGGAGTGCGTTCGGCGCTCGGCGCGCTCCTGGCCGACCGGAATCAGGTGCTCATTCGCCACGAGCTCAGGTTAGAAGCCACCCGAGACCCCCGGTGTCGGGAGCTGTACGCTCGCAGCCGCGACGCAGTCGGTCGCATCGTCGCCGGGGCTCTGCGCGCCGGTCACCAGCCAGCCGACACCACAGCGGTCAGCGTGCTGGCCGCGGCGCTCGAGGAAGCGGCCATTGAAGCCGCTGTGGTCCACGCTGAGGCCGCCGCGTTCACCGCTGCAATGACCGCTCACCTCGACCGGCAGTTTGCCGCACAATCGTCTGCCTGATCAGCGTGCAGATGGTGGGGGAGTGTTGCCCACCGGTGATGTACTGCCGACACCGGGGCTGGTGGACGGCTTCCGGCTACCGCCGGGCCTGCACCCGACCACAACCCCGCGCCAGCCCACACCCGTGGACAACAGCTCAGGTGCCGGCGAGCGGTTCGACTGCGGCGTCCATCGCGTCGGCATACCGCTGAGCCTCAGACGCTTCGGCGGCAGTGAACGCTTGCACCGCAGACGGATTGCCCGGCGGTCGAACAATCAACGTCAACTCTGCGATGGCAGCGCGGGCGCGTTTCGGGCGCTGCGAGTTGGTAATCGATCCTGATGTGGTGGTGTCGACAGGATCAGTCATGACCCTCACGGTAGGCGCGCTGTCCGACATCGGAAGCGGGGAGTGAGTAGCGCGACCGGCGAGGGAACGAGCCAAACCGGCCGCGCTACCCCCCGACGACCGACGGGCACAGCGCAAAACGTGGGGTGCATGAGCCCGTCGGCTCCTTAGCAAGAGTAATGCTCGTTGTGGCGCTACGTCACCGGACTCACGTCGGCCATTGTGCGGCCGCCGTGTCTACGTCGGTACGCAGACCACGCCAGCTCGCGTGCCGCAGACGGCCCGTGAACTCGCGATAGTGGACCTCGCCCACCAAATCTGGCTGCACCCACCGAGCGCCTGCCGCCGCGTGTGGGGGAGCGGTGTCCAGAGGGTGGTCACTCCGCTCCCGGACGACCATCAGGCGCAGCAGATCGCGGCGCTCGACTGCGGTGAAGCCCGTGCCGACGTGGCCCAGGTAGCGCACGCCGCCCTCGGGATGTGGGGCAGCGAGCAACAGTGCCTCGAGGCGGGTCTCGGAGCCGACCCACCCGCACACCAGCACCGTGGCCACCTCGCGAAGTGGCTGCTTGATCCAATCCGGTGAACGCTCGCCGGGCCTGTATCGCGAAAGCAGCCGCTTGGCCACCACACCCTCCTGACCGTTGAGGCGGGCCAGCTCCAACATGGCCGCCCCGTCGACGCCGCCAGCGGCCGTGAACGCCGGCGACACAGCCACCCGGGCACCGGAGAAGCCCCAGGGCCTCCAACAGCTCCCGACGCTCCACGTAGGGCCGCTGTGTGACGTCCTGGCCGTCGAGGGCTAACTCGTCGAACACGAAGAGCGCCGCCCGCACCTCACGCACCAAGGCGGCACTGGGCCGCTGCACGTGCATCCTGCGCTGCAACAGAGCGAACGACGGCCGCCCATCGGCGTCGAGGGCGACGATCTCGCCGTCGAGGATTGCTCTGCGGCCGTGTACTGCCGCGCGAAGGTCATTGGCGATTTCGGGGTATGTGCGCGTGATCGACGACCCGTTTCGGCTCGATAGCCGCACACCGCGGCCATCGACGACCGCCATGGCTCGCTGGCCGTCCAGCTTGAACTCCAACGAGTAGTCGGGGCCGACACGACTGACGTCGCCGCGGGTGGCGAGCATCGGAGCGACGCGGACAGGCATACCTCCAGAATGCAGTCCGTCCCGCCTCGGCCGCCGCGGCACTAGCCGTACGGCGGCCACCACCACACGAGCGCCCCCACGACGGCGAGCAGGCGGCAAGACTGGACAACCACCATCAGGAACGCGAGGCGAAGGGTCGTGGACCACCCGTGCTGCGAGGCGGTCTGAGCGAGGACGGAGACGATGCTACGAAGTTTCATGAGCGGCATCGTGCTCAGAAAACAGCGGGCGCACACCCCGCCCTGGGGCCATCGGTAGCGGAACCCGAGGCCACCGATGGCGGGCGATATTAACGTTATCTACGTATACGTATAAGTTCCGCCAATCGTGGCCCCGCTCATCATGTACCGTCGAGGCGTGGAAGAGAAGTCGGAGTCGGGCATGGTGGTCCTGGCAAAGAAGTTCACGCCCGAAGCGCAGGCTGAGCTCGACCGTCAGATGAAGTGGCGGGAGCAGGCCGACAAGAACGCGAAGAAGGCCGCACGCGCACGCCTCGCCGCCCTCAACGCCCAGAAGCCCGCCATCGCACGCGCCGTCGCGGCATACCGCCGTCTCGACCATGGCGACATCACTGACGTTCGGATCCGGTCCGAATTCGTCCACGTCGAGAAGGGGGCCCGGACGGGCGCGCCTCGAACGGCTGTTTGGAACCGGAAAGACGACCTAGCGACTCGCCCACCGCTCACCAAGCTCATCGCCTCAGCCGGCAGCCGAGCGTTGCCGGTCTACCTCACCGCCCTCTACGTAGCCCAGCTCCGCGCCAACGCGACCGCCAAAGCGTTCACCAACAACCTGCCCAACCTGCCCACCAGCGGAACTATGCCGTGCTGGGCGGAACTGGCCGGGGTGCGGTCGGACCTCGACTCGTCTCGAAGCCCGGCCGAGAGCCGCCGTCAGTGGCGGCGATCCCTCACGACATCTATCGACTCTCTCGTCGAATACGAACTTGTGGCGCTGACGCAGCCAGCGGGCCGAGCGGGCAAGTACGACCAGTTCCGAATTCTCATGGACGACGGCACAAAGCTCCCGTACAAAGCAGCAGGGGAGTCGGTAGGGCCGCTTGAAGCGGTCCGATTGCCCAGTGCGTTCTTCTTCAACGGCTGGCACTTGGCGCTCACCCCAGCCGAGATCGCAACACTGCTGGTCATCGCAGATCGCACCGAGCGTCTGCGCCCGGCCCGTCGCCTCGAAGACGACGTTCGCTACGTCGGAGCCGATCTCAAAACGACTGTCCGATGGGACGAATACGGACTCAGCGACGAGGCATACAACTCGGTGCACATGCTCCACGCCCTCGGCATCATCCAGCTAATCGACCCGATGCCCGATCGCGCCAGACCTCTGGCTGTGGCGCGCACGGTCACGGCAGACGACGGAACACAAACGACCCGATTCGTCAATCAGTCACGGATACCGTTCCGCCTCGTCTATCCACCTGCCGACCGCACCGTCGACTCGCTCTACACCGAAAATGCGGTCGCCGCGGTCAAGGCGATTCTTGACCCCGAAACGTGAACGACCAGCCATCAGTTGGTTGAGATGTCAGTCGTGCTGGACATGATTGGGCCATGACAACAACACACCTGGACATCGATGACGCGGTAGCCGTCGCAGCCATCGTCGAAACGATGCTCGGTCGACCACTGACGCCGAACGAGTCTTCGCGCCTCAAAGCCGCGTATCAACGTAGCGACTCTCTACCCGCACTTGCTCGTGCTATTGCCGCCTGACTGTCTAAGTGTCACAATTTAACTGTGATTCTGATTTGCCGCCGGTAACGAAATGGGTTGTGGCTCAAGCCGATAACATATATTATGTCAGGTTGCGGTCTAAACTGATTGATAGGCAGTCGATTACGTGAGTCTATCGCACCTGACCAAGAATGGCGGCGTGCCAGGTAGGAAATCGTTACGGCCTTCGACCCAATCGGGCACCATGTGATACATGGGTGACGTCATCGAGTTCGAGCCACGATTCTCGCTCACCGATCGGCAACAAGAGCTGTTGCGGATCCACGCGTGGGTCTGCGCCGACTTGGCCTACGACGACATCGACGAACGTGGTGATGACCCTGTCGATCCTCAGTGGTGGTATCTGTTCGACCGGCTCCCGAAGTGCACCTACAGCCAACCCGCCGTCTGGCGACGCCAGGTCGCTCGGTCATTCGACGACCTCGCCAAAGACCTCGCCGCCGGCCAACTCCCCCGGCCCCGCACCATGGCCGAGCAACTCGCACTCCTCATCGTCCTTCCCCGGGCCGCAGCAGCCATGGCCGACGCCGACTACGCCGACGACGTCGCCACACTGCCCACTCACCCGCGTGACGACGACTGGGACGCCGTCGCCGACGGGCTTATGGACGATCGCGACTCCGAAGCTTTTTACGACCCGGCGGCCGCAGCGGCATGGCTGAAAATCTTCCCCATGGATATGTGGTTCACGCCCCGAGCCGGAGAGGAACTACGCGATCCGCAGCGCGGGTTCCGGCGATAGGTCGTTTCGCGCGATGGCCTGCCCAACTGCGCGATCAGTTTGGCGGCGTGTGATTGTCGCAGGGGATGGTGCCGACAACGTCGTGAACCGAGTCGTCGGCCTTGAGCTTCACCTTGCCTGAGAACGAGTAGTACCCGTCCTTCTTCTCGCTTGTGATGGAATAAGTTCCATCCGTGGTCGACGTCTCCGAACCGGTTGCTGGGTCAAAGCCATAGTAGGAATCACCAAGTATTACTTGGTAATTGAAGAAATGGACAGGCGTGCCATTTAGGTCGAGTGACAGCTCGAGCATCTTGTTCTCTGGGTAACCACCTTCCCAGGTTATTGGGAAGACGACGTTGTTACTCCCGCACGTGGCGCTGTAGATCCCTTGAGCCTTCTCGAATTTCTGCGCCTGCCCATCTATGGCGAGGGCAGGGAGGTCAAGGGGTGAGGTTTCGGCGTTCTGGCCACTCGGCCCCGGCGTGGTGGATCTACCGCCTGAAGATCCCGCTCCCTGGCTACCAGTCTCTGCTGATCGGCCATCGCCGGATGACGAACATGCCGCGATCAACGAGACGGCCAGAGCGAGCGTGAGAGCTGTTGCAGGGCCGCGAAGCGTTGAGGTCGTCAATTTGCACAACTTTCTCGGAGGGTGGTCGATATGAGGTCGATGTTGCGGCCGACCTGGACGCCCATCACGAGACCCTGTGACAATGGGTCGAACGCCTCGGGAAGCACCTAAAGTCACCTACTGCTGCGGCTTTGGGAGCTGTGGACAGAGGTCATCGAAGCTGCTGTTGATGATGTGAACCCGCTCGGGTGTCAGGCTGCCGGTAAGACTCATACCCTCTGGGCCGGAGTACGTAGTGCACAAGCCGTAACCGAAGAACAGCACGTTCTGGATGACGGAGAGGTCCTCCGGTGGCGGGCCTTGTGGAACCAAGTCACCCTTCACGTGATCGATGGAACACACGTCACGGTAGAACGCTTCTCGTCCACCGGGCGGCGTCTGGCCGTAGAGTTTCGCCGCGTCGTCGGTCAGAGGAGATCCGAACACAGGGATTGGCTTCTGGAGCTCAGTCAGCGAATAGTCGCGGTTCATCTTGACTCCCCAGCAATGGCTGCCATCAGAACCGCTCCCAGCGCCCGGGTCTGCCCCGGCGCCAGCTACTGATCGCGCGCCCGCTGTAGTCGGCGAGCTGCTATCGGAAGAACATGAGGAACTAGCGAACAACACCACGCCCGCGACCGCCAGAACGGTCCACCCGCTGCGTTCGAAACCGGCTGTACGCCCGAGATCTGCCATAACCGGAGACAGTATCGGCGAACCTGGCCTTCACCCTGGTCAAGCCCGTGTTTGTCCGGCCATTCATACGAATAGACCACACGACGCTCAACGCAGGCTGGTGTCGCAACCGGCGGTCAGCGTCCTCGCCGCATCGGGCCGACGCTGCCATGTTCAGACGGTCCGATCGGCACAGTCGGTGTCGAGGATCCGGTAGATCGTGCTCCGGCCGATACCGGTCAGCACATGAATACGGTTGATCGAGACACCCGCCGTATGAGCACTTCTCACCAGCTCGTCACGGGAATCAACGCTGCGCTTCCACTCCCGCAACGCATCCTCAACATCACCCGGCATGTATCAAACAGTACATGCACCAAACGATGCAGCACAACGACCACGAGCCATTGCCTGTATCAGGTGCAACATGTATCATGTGATACATGTTTGATTCTGGACACAGCCTCGACCACGCGATCGACGCACTCTACGACCCCATTGTCGCCATGCAACGCACCGCGGTCGACCTTGAACGCGACTACCGCGAACTCGCCCAACGCAACGACCTCGCCACCGACACCCTCGGCGCCGACACCACCCCCGGCGAGGCGATCGCCGTCGTCACCGAAGCACTCGCCGCGATGCGCCAGGCCCTCGACGACGCCGAGACCCACCGCGCCACCGCCAAACGCGCCGCTGCGCGCCTCTACCTCGACCCCAACGCCTAACCGGCCTTGCAATGTCACAGCCACACGAGACACTGACCCAGACGTGAGCGACGAACCGGAAAGGCGACCAGCCATGACCCCAGCGACACCCTCACCGAAGCGTGACCCCTACATCGTGGGCGGTGCCCTCGTCGTCGCGGCGCTCATCGTGGTGCCAGCGGCATTCGCCATCGCCTTCCCCGGCCACAACCTCGCCTACTGGGTCTTGGCTGCCATGCTGTTGCTCGGACTCCTGCCGGCGATCCTCATCGGCGGAGGACGCCATGACCGAGCGATCGTCCGCCGCGCCGACCTCGCACTCGCGAACCACCGCGAAGACCGCGCACACCTCACCGACGCCCTCGACCCATCCACGTATCCAGATATCGCCGACGTACTTGCCGCACTCGTCGCGCACATCTGGTGGCCCGCAGTCAGCCCCACGGTCCGCAGCCACTCCCTCGACAAACTGCGTCGCAGAACGCGAACCAGTGCAGCGAGCTTCATCGCGGTCCTCACCGGCACCTCCGAGGACCCCAGCCCGCGACAGATCCGCCACGTCGCCGACGCCCTCGAACTCACCACCGAGCGCACCACCGAACTCCACCACCAAGCCCACGCAGCCCTCACCGCACGGTGATCTCATTCCGACACACGTCACCTGACCCGAAAGGCCCCGCCATGACCACGAGAAACGGACCACAGATCTTCCGCTTCATCGCCTTCGTCGCAGCTATCACCGTCGGTGTGTACATCGCCGCCGACACCAGCAACATCCTCCTCGCAGCGGGCGTCGGCCTCGCCATCTTCCTCGCCGTCCACGCCGCCTCCTGGACGCTGTTCACCTACCTACCCCGACGGCGCGGCACCGACCCCACACCGCGCTGACGCCCGGGCGACGCCCTGGGCCTCGCCCGACACAATGTGTCCGCCGATCCGCGGCACCGGATGCCCGCGCATCACGCCTAATCATCACCGCGCGGGTGTCAGAGGCGTAGGAAACACTTGCCCACATGCCCCCCAACCGCAAAGGTGAACAGCAATGACCGCGACCGAATACGGAATCATCCTCACCGCCATCGCCTGCGTCCTGCTCCTGTTCGGGATCGTCTGGCGCAGCGGGCCCGCAATCATGCTTATCCTCCCCGGCGTCGTCTTCTTCGCCGCCGGAGTCTGCATACAGATCGGCGAAGGGCCCAACAACTGGGGCATCCTGCTCGTGTGGCTCGCTGGCTGCGGCGCGTTCGTCCTCAGTCGAAACCGCTACCGCCAAATTCATGGCGGCGACGACCGCCTCGTGAAGATCGTCGACGTCAGCAAAGACGGCGACCTCGACATCTGGTACATCGGGCCCTACGACAGCACCCGCGCCGGCCAGGTCGCCTACTCCCTCGAGACAGATGCCCGCGACCACGACGAGCTCGAGTCACGCAGAATCACCGTCGAGCCACAGAACTGGCGTTCGTGACCAACGACATGGACGACACGACTCCGACTACCGCACCGCGGCTCACATGCCCCCAATGTGGTTACGCCTACCCCCTGGGCAGCATCGCCACCGCTACAGGCATTCTCGATCCCATCGTTGAATCAGGAGGTCGCTCCGAGCACCCCTCGCGCTGTCCCCGATCCGAAGCGCCGCCCGCTACGTCCAGCGCCGGCGGGCTCTACCAACAGATCCCCGGCACCTGGCCGCGCAACTCCGACTAGCGATAACGCAGAAGACAACTCATGAGCTACCAGCACAGCAGCGTCCACATCGTGAAGGTCGTCGACGTCAGTAAAAACGGCGACAACAACCGCGACCTCCCCGGCAGAGCCACCGTCACCACCAACCGCTGATGGGTTGGATCGACTGGCTCCGCTACGTCCTCACACCCCTCCTCGTCGCAGTCCTCGGCGCAACCATCGCCACCCGCAACGCCCGCAAAACACCCCACGAACGCCTCAAAAACCTCGTCGACATCCACGACAAAATGCCCGCAGGACTCGACCACGACAACGTCGTCGAAACCGCCATCGCCCGCGAGCTCGTCGACTTCGACCGCCGCATGGCCGCCGCGCAACGAGGGCTACTCGCGAACATCAAAGAACGTCTAGTCCAACTCAATCCCGCGCTAACCATTCTGCTCATACCAATCACAGCCCTCGTGATTATCTGCGCTGTGGCGCTCATAGGAGGTCGACACGCGATCGACCAGCTGACCGCCGGCGGTGCCATCGCCTCGGTTATATCGGGGGTCGTCACACTGGTCGGGGCTATCGCTGCGTTCTTCGCCACCCGCGACGACCGAAAACAGCGAGCCGAACAGCAGGACGCAGCGGTGCGGTTCGTCGTCAACCTGACCCGGGAAATGCCGAAACCACCAGACGATCCACCAACTACGGACTAGACACCCCCAGCGCTACCGCGACCCCGGCACGCTCCCGAACAAACGCCGCTCCCGCACAACCGGCCTGACCTGGTGTTGCGGTCGAGCCACTCACCTAACCCGGTCCCGCCCGGCCACGCAGGTGGTCGGCGCGAGATCCGGTGATGCTGCGCATCCCCACTCGGAGCTCCCTACGGTCGCACTGCCAAAAGCGTGTTGTTTTCCCTTCTGGCCGTCCGATTTTGACCGGCGTCGTCCGCCGCACACAACAGCGCTACGCGGCCTCCGGCGGGACCGTCGGCACTTTCCAACACCCTCGCGATGCTCGGTGGAAACTGCCGACGCTCCCCTGTTGCGCTCTGTCCTCCTATGCCGGTCTTTATCTCCCTTGCCAGAAGGGCAAAAAAGTTGGCGGGCACCGAGACCCGTCACCTAGCGAGGGAGCGTCCCGTCATGCAGGTAGATCACGACATCACCGCAGAACTCGACAACCCGCACCTCTCAGGGGTGAAGGTCGTCGCCGCCATCCGCCGGATCACCGTTGCCCAGGCCCGCGTCGAACTACTCACCGAGTGGGACCAGCGCCTCGCAGACGCGATCGACATCGAACTCACCCAGTCGCAGATGTGGGCCGACCTCGCCGGGGACACCGCACCCCATGACCCCGAAGGCGCAAGCGGATTCATCGACGCCGCGAGCGAATGCCTCACCGTCGCCGCACGACTGCGCGATAAACGCGCCCAGGCCGCGAACATGATCCACCTCGCCAGCAGCGAACTGGCCGACTAGCCCCCCGCCCCCACCCGGGGCCGGACAAAGAAAAAACAACCAGCCATGGACTAGATGGCTGGTTGCTTCCCCACCACAATAGAGGAGAACCACAGTGGGAAACAACCAGAACACCACCGCCCGTGTCGCTTCCGGCGAACTGGCCGTCATCGACCCGACCACGCTGGTCATCGACACCAACGTGCGCACCGACGCCGCACTCGACCGGGCGTTCGTCGCGTCCATCGGCGAGCGTGGCGTGATCCAACCCGTCATCGCGACCCGAGACGAGGACGGGACGATCCGCGTCCGGGACGGCCAGCGCCGCACCCTGGCCGCTCGTGAGGCCGGACTCGAGTCGATCCCGGTCTACGTCATCGGCACCGACGCCGAGGCCGACGCGGCAACGATCGAGCGGGTCACCGATCAGCTCATCGCCAACGAGCACCGCACCAACCTCAGCGCCAAAGAGCGCGCCCTGGGCGCACAGCAGCTCATCGACCTCGGGGTGTCCCGGACGAAGGTGGCAAAGGCCACGAGCCTGGGCACCACCAAGGCCGTCGACGCGGCGGTGGCCACGGCGAAGTCGACGGTCGCGATGTCGTCGCTCGACGCCGGATTGACCCTCGATCAGGCCGCGATCATCGCCAGTTTCGAGGACAACGGTGACACCGACGCGGTGCGGATGCTGTGCGATGCCGCAGCCGAGGGCACGTTCGACCACAAGGCCGCTCAGCTGGCCGCTACCGCCGCCGAACGCGCCGCCCACCGTGAGGCAGCAGCGCCGTTGATCGAAGCGGGATACGAGCTGTTGGAGCGCCGCCCGTACTACTACGGCGCAGACTCCCCCGCCGAGGTGGCCCGACTGGTGCACGGCGAGACCGGCGCAGCGGTCACCGAGGACGAGATCGCCACCCTGACCGCCGATCGGCTCGTCGCCTACATCGACACCGAGATCGAAGAAGTGTGGCTCGACGACGACGGCGAGGCCGTCGACGACAGCCTCATCGACTGGTCGTTGCACCCCGACGAACACCCCGCCGCCGACGACGTCGCGGCTGAGGGCAAGTTCGACCCGCGCACCCTGGCCCGACACGAGGACGTCACGGCCACCGTCGTGTGGTTCCACCGTGACCCGGCAGTCGACGGCCTGATGACGGCGACGGAGTACCGCAACCGCACGATCAACACCGAGAACATGCGCGGTGACGCCGAGCGGTTGGGTGCAGTCGGAGAGGACGGCACCGTCGACATCGACGCCGTCATCGCGGCCAAGGCCGACGCCGAGCGGGCATCCAAGCGCCGCCTCCTCAAGCTCAACAAGCTCGCCCTCGCGGCCCAGGAGGTCCGGCGGGCGAAGCTCACCGAGGTCCTGGCGCGTAAGACCCTGCCCAAGGGGACCAGTGCGACGGTGTCGCGGTTCGTCGCGACCACGATGTGGAACAACCCCGATCTGTTCCAGATCGCTCGCAGCCAGGCCAACACCAAGGTCATCGCTGCCGAGCTGCTCGGTGGCGACCCGATCGAGGTCCAGGCCGAGGCCAGCGCCGAGCGTGCACAGGTCATCACCGCCGCGATCGTCTGCGCCGGGTACGAGGCGAACTTCCCCAAAGATGCCTGGCGACAGGCCACCGAGTCGTTCTGGTCCGACGCCAAGGCCCGGGTCGCCTACCTGGACTTCTTGACCGAGGTGTTCGGCTACCAGCTCTCCGAGGTAGAGCAGGTCGTCGCCAAGCAGATCACCGCCGAGTCGATCGACCTCGACAGCTAGACCCGCCTGGTCGGTGGGGGCACACCCCGCCCCCACCGACCAGCACGGCCCCGTCCGCCTCGAGCCGAAAGAACCCCCAACCGTGATCGAACTCGAGCTGTTCGCCCACTGCGCCCTCCCCGGCTGCGGCAACCTCACCGACACCCAGGGCCACCCCTGCACCGACTGCCGTACCCAGTTCGGGGAGCTGCTGCGCGAAGTCCCCGACGCCGAGCCGATGACCGCCGAGGTCCAGGCCCGCCGCGACGACGCCGCACGACTGGCCTACCGCGCCCAGCGCGTGATCGCCGCCGAGGCCGGCGACCTCGAACGACCCAACCAGCGCTGCTGGATGTGCACCCAACGCCGCACCTGCCGCCGCATCCAGGGCCAGTGGGAATGCCGTACGTGTCAACAACACCCGGCATAGCGGAGGCTCGGGTCCGCCCCTCACACCACGCGCGGGAACCGCCGCAGCGGAGCGCCTACGGCGCACTCACCCCATGCCGCGCCTACGGCGCGGGTTGAGGACCGGGCCCTGGCCGCGCCGCGTCGGCCCGGCGTTGTGGTCGGGTCGCGGTCACCGCATCGGCCCCTGCGGTGCCGGCGTGCTGCGCACGTCATCGGAACTCCCTGCGGTCGCACTGCCGAAGAGAATTGACTTGTTTTCCCTTCTGGCCGTCCGATTGTGACCGGCGTCGTCCGCCGCACAACAGCGCGTGCGCGGCCTCCGGCGGGACCGACACCACTTCCCAGACCCCTCACTGCGCTCGGTGGAAACTGGTGTCGCTCCCCTGTTGCGCTCTGTCCTCCTATGCCGGTCTTTATCTCCCTTGCCAGAAGGGCAAAAAAGTTGGCGGGCAACGGGTTCGCCACAGTTTTTGAGGGAGTCTCACCATGGTCGCACCCATCAGCATCCGCACCGCCGCCGAGCTCATCGCCGCCATTCCGGCCCTGGTCGGTTTCGTGCCGACCGAGTCGCTGATCATGGTCGCCCTCGCCGAGGGTCGCATCCTGTTCACCGCGCGCCACGACCTCGCCGATATCACCGTCGGCCACACCGCCGCCTCCCTCGCGGAGGTCATCGCCTTGAACAACGCCACGTCGGTGTTGCTCGTCGGGATCGGCGCCGAGCCGAGCATCGAGGCCCAGGACGAGATGGTCGGGCACCTCGCCGGGTACGCGATCGACGTCCACCGCCAGCTGCACGTCACCACCGTCGCCCACGCCGCCGAGTACATCGACTACGCCACCGGCCAGATCGGTATCGCCGGTGACTACCGCGACAGCGCGGGAACCGTCGCCTACGCCGTGGAGGAAGGGCGAGCGGTCATGGCATCGCGCCAGGACTTCGCGCAGATGTTCGCCACCGTCGACCCCGCCGCACCGGTCGACCCCGAGACCATCGACCCGGAGTGGACCGCGCAGGAAATGCTCGGAGCGGTCAGCCTCAACACCGACCCCGGCCCCGAGACGGCCGCACGGTTCGGAGCGCTGATCGCCAACGTGAACGTGCGAGACGCGATGCTGCGGCTGGGGACCGAGAGCGCAGGGACCGCCGCGACCGTCATGGCGCGCACCGCCGCCCATCTGCGAGGCGATGACCGTGCACGTGTCCTGACCCTGGCGATGTTCTTCTACTACGCCGCAGGAAACGGAGCCGCCGCCGGGATCGCCGCCGACACCGTCGCCAACGAAAACCTCGAGCCGACAAGCCTCATGCGTCTGCTCGGCCGGTCGCTGCAATCAGCGATGCATCCGAGGGTGTTGGCCGAACTCATCCCCACCCAGGCTGACGCGAGCAGCTACCTCGGAGCGCCGTTCCCGATCTGATCGCCGGGTGACGGTGGGTATCGGCCCCAGGGAAACGGGAGCCGATACCCACCGTCGAAGACCCCGGTCATCAGACGACGCCGGGCACCTCGACGAACGACACATCCGACCGCGCCGCCGCCGGCGCAGCGCCATCGGTCACCAGCCTCTCGACAGCCTCCACCGAAGGAACCGGCACCGCGCCTGACACCGCACGATGCAACTCACGCTCAACAGGGCTATTCATACCCACCACGCTAACCGGCCCAGACCGCCGGC
>NZ_JBPFDG010000006.1:0-205386 GCF_051025635.1 Williamsia sp. MIQD14 | reverse complement strand
GTATCGAGGCCCCGAAGACACCGTCTTCGGGGCCTCGGTCATTTCTGCTTGGATGACCCCATGCCGTCCGTCGTCGAGACCTATCTGCAGCGCATCCAGTTGGCGTGCACTCCCATCAGTGCCGGCGAGCTCGCCGACTACATCCCGCAACTCGCGTCGGTCGACCCGGATCGCTTCGGCGTCTCGATGGTCGTGCACGACGGGCACGTGTATTCGGTCGGCGACAGCACCGTCGAATTCACGATCCAATCGATCTCGAAAGCTCTCACGTATGCGCTGGCGCTGCGTGAACGCGGCTTCGACGACGTCGACGCGCAGATCGGTGTCGAACCCTCCGGTGAGGCGTTCAACGAGATCAGCGTCGATAACCGCACCCGTCGACCGCGCAATCCCATGATCAATGCCGGTGCGATCACCGCGGCGGCGCTGCTCCTGCACCCACCGGGCGATGTGGATGCATCAGATGACCTCGGTGTGCGCGTGGACGACGCCTTCGCGGTCATCCTCGAGTTCTATTCGGGCTGTGCGGGGCGGCGCCTCAGCATGGACACCGACGTCTACCGATCCGAGATGGCCACCGGCTCCCGCAATCGGGCGATCGCCTACATGCTGCAGAGTTTTGGGGTGTTCCCGGCCGATCCCGAGTCGGCGGTCGATCTGTATGTCCGTCAGTGCTCGGTGACGGTGACCTCCGACGACCTCGCCGCGATCGGTTCGACCCTGGCCAACGGCGGGGTGAACCCTCGAACGGGACGTCGGATGCTCGACACCGCGGTCACCCGTCGCGTGCTGAGTGTGATGACCACCTGCGGGATGTACGACGGGGCGGGGGACTGGGTGACGACCGTGGGACTGCCGGCGAAGAGCGGGGTGGGCGGCGGGATCCTGGCGGTCCTCCCGGGTCAGCTGGGTATCGGTGTGTACTCACCACGCCTCGACGAGCACGGCAACAGTGTGCGCGGCGTCCAGGCGTGTCGGCACCTGTCCGATGACCTGGGTCTGCACATGTTCAACGTGGCGCGCGAGAGCCGGGTGACGATCCGGTCGACCTACGACGGGCATGAACTCGACCTCGGGGCCGGCCGCTCGGAGGTGGAGGGCGCGTACCTGCGGGCGCATCGGCACCGCGTCCGGGTACTGGAACTGCAGGGCGACCTGACCTTCTCCGGCGCAGAGAGCGTCGTGCGCCGCGTGGAGTCGTTGCGCGCCGACGCCGATGTCATCCTGATCGACCTCACCCGTGTCGGGGTGATCGACGACGTGTCCCGTCGGTTCATCGTGGGACTGCGCGCGACGCTGCTGACCGACGACACCGAGTGGGTCATCGTCGATCCGGACGGAGTGGTGGCCGCCCCGGGACGGCAGACCACCGGCCCCGTGACCGTCGATGCCCCGGTGTCGTCGATGGCCGAGGCGACCGAGCGTGCCGAGGACATCCTTCTCAAACGAGCCGCCGACCGCACGGCCTGACCGCGACGCTCACCTCCCGGACACGACCAGGCATGCCCAGGCCGCCAGGCTCTGAGCATCGACGACGGTGCCTGCGCGGATCGCGTGCTCGACCTCGTCGCGTGTCCACCACCGGCCGTGCAGATCCTGTTCCTCGTGCTCGGGGCGTGCGACACCCGCCCGCGGATCGTCGGCGAGCACCACCGCCGAGCGTTGCGAGGTGAAGCCGGGCGCCACGTCGATGACCGACAGGACCCGGAGCTCGTCGGACACCATCCCCGTCTCCTCGAGCAACTCCCTCCGTGCGACGGTGAGCGCGTCGTCGCTGTCGGGTGAGGTCCCGGCCGGGAACTCCCATCGACGTGCCGACACCGTGTACCGGAACTGCTCGACGAGGAAGAACTGCTCGACGCCAGCCCGCGTGCGGCGCGCGATCACCACCGCACCGAGTGGCCGGTCGACCACTCCGTAAATCCCGGGGGAGCCGTCTCGCCGACGGATCCGGTCCTCACGGACCGACATCCATGCGTTGCGGTAGACCTCGCGCGAGGCCACCGTGGCGATGTCGACAGCGGTGTCGTCCGGGGCTCCGTGGTCGGTCGGCATGTCCACAGCATCACCTCCGGTGCATGCCGGCCACAACCGGTGAGCCGGTGCGGGTGCCGTCGGGACACGCACCCTAAGGTGAGGTGGTGCGTCTGGTGATCGCTGAGTGCCAAGTGGACTATGTGGGTCGGTTGACGGCCCACCTGCCCATGGCGCGTCGATTGCTGCTGATCAAGAACGACGGATCGGTGAGCGTCCACGCTGACGACCGTGCCTACAAGCCTCTGAACTGGATGAGCCCGCCCTGCTGGCTCGTCGAACATCCCGCCCCACCCGAGAGCGATGCCTCGGCACTGTGGGTGGTGACCAACAAGGCCGGCGAGGAACTGCGGATCCTGCTCGGCCAGATCCACCACGACTCCTTCCACGAGCTCGGCGTCGATCCGGGTCTGATCAAGGACGGCGTCGAGGCGCATCTGCAGGAACTGCTCGCCGAGCACGTCGGAACGCTGGGGCCGGGGTACACCCTCATCCGTCGTGAGTACATGACCGCGATCGGCCCGGTCGATCTGCTGTGCCGCGACGCCGCCGGTCGCACCGTGGCCGTGGAGATCAAGCGCCGCGGCGAGATCGACGGCGTCGAGCAGCTCACCCGGTACCTCGAACTGCTCAACCGCGACACGACGCTGGCTCCCGTCGCGGGGGTCTACGCCGCGCAGCTGATCAAGCCGCAGGCACGCACGCTCGCCGAGGACCGCGGCATCCGGTGCCTCGTGCTCGACTACGACGCGCTCCGGGGAACCGAGAGCACCGAGTTCCGTCTGTTCTGACCGTGCCACGACACAACAGGCGCGATCGGGGCGCGCAGCCGCTCCCGCCGGCCGGTGCCCTGCACCGGGTGGAGCGTGGTCCCGCCGGACTCGACATCGATCACCACGTCCGTCCGATCCCGGGGTCGCGGGCCACGAAGCCCTACCTGTGCCCGGGATGTCGTCAGACGATCGTCCCCGGGACCGCGCACCTCGTGGCGTGGCCCGTCGACGACCCCGACGGCGAGGACCGGCGGCACTGGCACACCGGTTGCTGGAACGGCCGCGTCACCCGCACCGGATACCGCTAGTCGGAAGGCCGACCGCTCGGGAGGGACTCAGCGAGTCGATTCGCTGAGATCGGCCGACGACTCCGCGGTGGACGAGTCGTCGCCACGTGCACCGTCGGTGGACCGCACGACCTTGGCGTCATCGGACAGGCCGCGGTTGAGGAGATCGGTGCTGTCGGTGTCGACGACATCCTTCTCGTCCTCGAGTTCTTCGAGCAGCCGCGGCAGATCGTCGAGGTGGGTGCGCACCTCGGTCAGCTGGGCCAGCATGCGTGAGCGGAGCTGACGTGCACTCTCGACGAGTTCGCCGGACCGGGTCACGCGCTCGGTCGCGACCGAACGGGACTGCGCCAGAAGGCGTTCGGACTCCGCTGTCGCGTTGTCGATGAGCTCGCGGGCGGTGGCCTCGGAACTGATCTCGAGTTCCTTGATGGCCTGCACAGCCTTGTCGCGGCGAGCGGCCATCGTGACGTCGAAGTCCTCCTGGACGCGTTCGCGCTCCCGGCGGGCCTGCACGTCGATCTCCTCGGCCTCGGCGCGGGCGTTGGCCACGATCCGTTCGGCCTCGAGGCGCGCGGCCTTCATCGTCCGCTTGTGTTCGGTCTCCATCGCCGCGGTGCGATCGGCGATGAACGTCGCGTTCTCCTCACTCGCCGCCCGTGCCTCGGCCTCGAGACGGGTCGCCTCACCGCGAAGGCGCTGCGCCTCAACCTTCGCCGAGGCGAGTTGCGAGTTGGCCTCCTCCGAGGCGTCCTCACGCAGCTGCGCCGCCTCCTGCCGGGCCACCGACAGCAGCTCCGCCGACTCCGACTGGGCGTCGGCCCGCATCTCCGACGCCTCGTCCGCGGCGAGCTGCAACATCCGGGAGATGCGATCACTCATGCCCTGAGCGGTGGTGACCGGGACCGACAGCGAGTCGACCTCGCGTCGGAGTTGCTCGACCTCGTCACGCGCATCGTCGAGATGCTCGGCGAGTTCGCGGGCGTTGGCGGCGGCGGCATCGCGATCGGCGGCGATGACGCGCATCTCGGCGTCGGTACGGGCGAAGAACTCGCCGACCTGTTCGCGGTCATACCCGCGCATCGCGATGGCGAAAGGCAATCCGGACGACGAGGTGTGGGTCTGATCGGACATGCGGAGGAGTTTACGCGGAGCCCGACGTGTTCAGGCGCCCAGTGCGTCCGAACCCCGACGATCGGCCGACCGCCGTTGGAGGGCGTCCCATGAGGTGCGTCGAGCGCGGTGACGGGTCCCCGGCGACGTTCCGGGACGGGTCAGTGAGCGGCCGGTTCGACCAGCTCGAGCAGCACCCCACCGGCGTCCTTGGGATGGACGAAGTTGATGCGCGACCCGGCCGTACCCCGGCGAGACTGCGGGTAGAGCACCCGAAGGCCCGCATCGGTGAGCCGTCGCACCACCTCGTCGAGATCGGTGACGCGCACGGCGAGTTGCTGCAGTCCCGGACCGTTGCGGTCGATGAACTTCGCGATCGTCGACGACTCGTCGATCGGGGACAGGAGCTGGATCTGGGTGCCGCCGGTCGCGGGGGCGTCGGCGGGACCGACCATCGCCTCGACGACACCCTGCTCGGTGTTCGTCTCCTGGTGCAGGCACCCGAAACCGAGGTGATCGGCGTACCAGGCTTTGGCGGCCTCGAGGTCGGGCACCGCGATACCCACGTGGTCGATCGCGGTGACGAGATCGCCGATCAGTGCGGTGGGCGAGGAGGCGGGGTTCGGTGCCGGTGAGACCATCGGCCAACGGTAGCGTTGGAGTGTCGGTGACACCACACGCACCACATCGCCCTGCCACCCGTCGGCCCGACCGGGCCGACACATCTCTCGAGAGGTCGCCATGACATCGGTCATCGTCGCCGGAGCGCGCACACCCGTCGGACGCCTGATGGGCTCCCTGAAGGACTTCAGTGCCGTCGATCTCGGGGCCATCGCCATCCGCGGTGCCCTGGAGAAGGCGAAGGTGCCCGCGTCGGCGGTCGAGTACGTGATCATGGGGCAGGTCCTCACCGCCGGCGCCGGTCAGATGCCGGCGCGTCAGACCGCGGTCAAGGCGGGCATCGGGTGGGACGTCGCCGCGCTGACCATCAACAAGATGTGTCTGTCGGGCATCGACGCCATCGCGCTCGCCGACCAGCTGATCCGGGCGGGCGAGTTCGACTGCATCGTCGCCGGTGGGCAGGAGTCGATGACCCAGGCGCCGCATCTGCTCCCGGGCAGCCGCGGTGGCTTCAAGTACGGCAACACCGAACTCGTCGACCACATGGCCTACGACGGTCTCTTCGATCCCTTCACCGATCAGCCGATGGGCGCACTGACCGAGCAGGAGAACGACCGCGTCACCTACACCCGTGAGCAGCAGGACGAGTTCGCCGCGCGGTCACACCAGCGCGCCGCGACCGCCTGGAAGAACGGACTGTTCGCCGACGAGGTGGTCCCCGTCTCCATTCCTCAGCGCAAGGGCGACCCCATCGAATTCGTCGAGGACGAGGGCATCCGTGCCGACACCACCGCGGACTCGCTGGGCCGTCTGAAGCCCGCGTTCCGCAAGGACGGCACCATCACCGCGGGCAACGCCTCGCAGATCTCCGACGGCGCGGCCGCGGTGATCGTGATGAGCAAGGAGAAGGCGACCGAGATGGGTCTCGAGTGGCTGGCCGAGATCGGGCCCCACGGCGTCGTCGCCGGTCCGGACTCCACGTTGCAGGCGCAGCCGGCCAACGCCATCGCGAAGGCCTGCGCGCGTGCGGGCATCAGCCCGACCGATCTGGACCTCATCGAGATCAACGAGGCGTTCTCCGCGGTCGGACTGGCCTCGACCGATCAGCTCGGCGTCGACCCGGAGATCGTCAACGTCAACGGTGGTGCCATCGCCATCGGGCACCCCATCGGCATCTCCGGAGCGCGGATCACGCTGCATCTCGCGCTGGAACTCGCGCGTCGCGGCGGTGGAACCGGTGCGGCTGCGCTGTGTGGTGCGGGTGGACAGGGCGACGCCCTCATCCTCACCGTGCCGAAGCGCGACTGAGGGCTGTACTACACGCGGTAGTAAACCGGCGGTCGGGTCGGGCACAATGGTGGGCATGGAATCCTTCTTCGACCTGCGGACCACCGCCAAGCGCTTCCGATTCGTGGCGGTCCTCGAAGCCATCACCTGGCTGGCGTTGCTCATCGCGATGTTCTTCAAGTGGGTCCTCGGACACACCGAGGCGGTCGCGGTTCCCGGCATGGTCCACGGGATCGTCTTCGTGGTGTTCGTGATCGTGTCGCTGCTGACGGCGATGTCGCTCAAGTGGTCGGCGAAGGTGACCGTGCTCGCGCTGGTCTCGAGCATCCCGCCGTTCGGCACCATCGTGTTCGAGCGCTGGGCCGTCCGCAACGGCCACCTCGCCGAGCTGTCCGGCGCCGGCGCGACCACCGCGAAGGTCGCCTGAGCACCGACTCGGTTGCGGCGGCGGTCGGACCCGTGTGACCGTGGGGTCATGATCGTCGCCTTCAGCGTGTCCCCGTCCGGTGCCGACTCGGTGGACGCCGACGGCGGTATGAGCGAGGCGGTCGCCGCCGCGGTCCGTGTGGTCCGCGCGTCCGGCGTGACGCACCAGACCACGGCCATGTTCACCTACCTCGAGGGTGACTGGGACGAGGTCATGGCGGTCGTGCGCGATGCCACCGACGCCGTCGCGGCCCTGGCGCCGCGCGTGTCGCTCGTCCTCAAGGCCGACATCCGACCGGGTTTCGAGGGTCAGCTCTCGGCGAAGGTCGAACGGATCGAGAGCCACCTGCGATGACGGTCGCGCCGGGCGACACCGTCGCACGGACCCTGCGTCGGCGCCGCATCGCGGTGTCGGCGGTGTTCGGCATCAACGGCCTGCTCGCCTCGATGTGGGTGTCGCACATCCCGGTCATCTCCGACCGGACCGGTGTCGACCACAACACGCTGGGCGGGCTTCTCCTCATCCTCGGCGGGGCCGCGTTCCTCGGCATGCAACTGTGCGGCCCGATCGTCGACCGGTGGGGTTCGCGCGGGCTGATCGTCACCGCCGCCGTGGTGCTCGCCGTCGCCACACTCGGCCCGGTGCTCGCGCAGTCGGCGTGGCAACTCGCCCTGTGCCTGGCGCTGTTCGGGCTCGCCAACGGATCCATCGACGTCGCGATGAACTCCCAGGCCGTCGTCGTCGAACAGTCCTACGGGCGTCCGATCATGTCGTCGTTCCACGCGTACTTCTCCCTCGGCGGCGTCATCGGGTCGGGTGTCGCCGCGGCGGCCCTGTTCGCCGACGTCCCGGTGATCATCACCGTGGGTGTCGTCGCCGTCGTGTCGGTGATCGCGATCCTCGTCGCACGACCGTTGCTCGTCGTCGGCTCGGCGCGCACGGCCGACGACACCGAGGACGCGGCCGGGGCGAACAAGCGCTTCCCCCAGGGCCTTCGACTGCGCATCGGCCTCATGGCGATCGTCGCGTTCGCACTCATGCTGGCCGAGGGCACCGCCTACGACTGGAGCGCGCTGCACCTCGTCGAGCGCTTCGGCACCACCGACGCCGCCGGAGCGGTCGCCTTCGGTGCGTTCAGTGCGACGATGCTCATCGGTCGCTTCGCCGCGGACTCCGTCACCGCCCGCTTCGGTCCGGTCGCGGTGGTCCGTGCCGGCGCGGCCACCGCGGCGATCGGCATGGCCGTCGTGATCTGCGCGCCGGTGCCCGCCGTCGCGATCCTGGGGTGGGCGGTGTTCGGGGTCGGCGTCGCCGGCGGCGTCCCGCAGCTGTTCACCGCCGCGGGCAACGTCACCGACCAGCCCAGTGGCCGGGTCATCTCGACCGTCGTGGGAAGCGGGTACCTGGGGATGCTCGCCGGGCCGGCGCTCATCGGTTTCATCAGCCACGAGACCACCCTCGGATCGGCGCTGTGGCTCGCGGCGGCGGCCATGCTGTTCGCCTGTCTCGCCGGTTCCGTGGTGCGCCCACGGTCCTCGGCGTCGGCAGCGGGGACCGCGCGACGGGATGGAGCACCGTCGGCGGGTCGTGCCAAAATGGACGTGTGACCCGACCCCAACCACGTCAGCAGGCCGCGGCCGTCGCACGCGCCGCCGCCATGACCGGCGCCGTCGACCTGTCGGTCCTCAAGGAGCGCGCCGACGCCGCCCGGAACCGACCCGCGACCCCGCAGACCCCCCGCCCGCCCGCCACCGGCTCCGGACCCGCGACGGCGATCCCCGCCGTCGTCGAGGTCACCGAGGCCACGTTCGAGGCCGAGGTGATCGCGCGATCCGACCAGGTTCTCGTGCTCGTGGACCTGTGGGCCACATGGTGCGAGCCGTGCAAGCAGCTCTCACCGCTGCTCGAGCGTCTCGCCGGCGAGGCAGGCGGACAGTGGATCCTCGCCACGATCGACATCGACGCCAATCCCCGTATCGCGCAGGCCTTTGGGGTGCAGTCGGTACCGACCGTCGTCGCGATAGCCCAGGGACAGCCGGTGGCCGCCTTCCAGGGGGTCCAGCCCGCGGCGCAGATCACCGCGTGGGTCGACGAGATCCTCGCCAAGGTCGGTGACCGGCTGACCGGTCTGCCCGCCGCCGAGGGCGCCGAGGAGCACGAACCGGTCGATCCCCGGATGGCCGAGGCCGAGGCGAAGCTCGACGACGGTGACTTCGAGGGCGCGCTCGCCGCGTATCAGGCACTGGCGCAGGCCGAACCGAACAACGTCGAAGCCGCCTCGGCTGCCCGCAACATCGAGTTCGTCATCCGCGCACAGGCCGCCGATCCCGCCGTGGTCGACACCGCCGCCCCCGACGACATCGAGGGCCAGTTCGCCGCGGCCGACGTGCTGCTGCTCAACCAGCGCCCCGACGACGCGTTCGACCGGCTCATCGCGCTGGTGCGCGCCACCTCCGGCGACGACCGGTCGGCGGTCCGGACGCGACTGCTGTCGCTGTTCGAGCTCTTCGACCCGTCGGAGACGTTCGTGGTCTCCGCGCGCCGCAAGCTCGCCAGCGCCCTCTACTGAGTCGGAGCGGCGGGCTCGAGCCAGATCGCGCCGTTGGCGGGCAACGTCATCCGCGCCGAGGTGGGACGGCCGTGCCAAGGGTCACCGTCGGCGACGATCGAGCCCATGTTCCCCTCGCCGGTCCCGCTGTAGTGCGGAGAGTCGGTGTTGAGCACCTCGGTCCAGCGGCCCGCCGTCGGAAGGCCGACGCGGTAGTCGGTCTGGGTGACGCCGGAGAAGTTGAACACGCACGCCAGTACGCTGCCGTCGGAGCCGAAGCGTAGGAAGCTGATGATGTTGTTGGCGGTGTCGTTGGCGTCGATCCACGAGTAGCCGTTGGGTGTGGTGTCCTGCGTGTAGAGGGCCGGGGTCCGACGGTAGACACCGTTGAGGTCGGCGACCAACGACTCGATCCCGGAGTGCAGTTCGCCCTCCCAACCGGTGCGCTGGTCCCAGTCGAGGCTGCGCTCCTCCGACCACTCGGCCACCTGCCCGAAGTCCTGGCCCATGAACAACAACTGCTTGCCCGGGTGAGCCCACATGTACGCCAACGTGACCCGGACGCCGGCCGCCTTGGCGTGGGAGTCGCCGGGCATACGGGTCCACAGCGTCCCCTTGCCGTGCACGACCTCGTCGTGGCTGATCGGCAGCACGAAGTTCTCGCTCCACGCGTACATCAGCGAGAACGTGATCTCGTGATGGTGGTGGCTGCGGTGGATCTGATCGCGCCCGAGATATCCGAGGGTGTCGTGCATCCAGCCCATGTTCCATTTCATGGTGAAACCGAGCCCGCCGAGATTGGTCGCGCGGGTGACCCCGGGCCACGACGTCGACTCCTCGGCGATGGTCACCACGCCCGGATGGTGCTTGTGGACGGTCGCGTTCATCTCCTGGAGGAACTGCACGGCCTCCAGGTTCTCGCGGCCGCCGTAGATGTTCGGGCTCCACCCACCGTCGGGTCGGGAGTAGTCGAGGTAGAGCATCGAGGCGACGGCGTCGACGCGCAGACCGTCGATGTGGAACTCCTCGAACCAGTACAGGGCGTTGGCGACGAGGAAGTTGCGGACCTCGTTGCGACCGAAATCGAAGACGTATGTGCCCCAATCGAGTTGCTCGCCGCGCTTGGGGTCGCTGTGTTCGTAGAGGGGGAGGCCGTCGAAGCGGGCCAACGCCCAGTCGTCCTTGGGGAAGTGGGCGGGTACCCAGTCGACGAGCACGCCGACACCCAACGAGTGGAGATGGTCGACGAAGGCACGGAAGTCGTCGGGGCTGCCGAAACGCGACGTCGGCGCGTAGTACGACGTGACCTGATACCCCCACGAACCGCCGAACGGATGCTCGGCGACCGGGAGCAGTTCCACGTGCGTGTAGCCCATACGGGAGACAAAATCGCCCAGCTCGGTGGCCAGTTCGCGGTAGTCGAGACCGACACGCCACGAACCGAGGTGCACCTCGTAGACACTCATCGGCTCATCGGTCGGGGACGACGTGGCGCGCCGGGTGGTCCATGCGCCGTCGGTCCAGCGGTGCTCGCTCTCGGCGATGACCGATGCCGTCGATGGTGGCACCTCGGTGCACCGCGCCATCGGGTCGGCCTTCTCGCGGGTGACGCCGTCACTGCCGACGATCCGGAACTTGTAGCGGGTCCCCGGCCCGATGTCGGGGACGAAGACCTCCCAGACCCCACTCGACCCCAGCGAGCGCATCGGCGTCGACCGACCCACCCAGCCGTCGAACGACCCGATGACGGCGATGCCGCGGGCGTTGGGCGCCCACACCGAGAACGCCGTGCCGGTGACGGTGCCGTCGGGGGTGTCGTAGCTGCGCGCGATCGCTCCGAGGATGTCCCACAGTCGCTCGTGGCGCCCCTCGGCGAACAGGTGCAGATCGAGCTCGCCGAGGCTGGGGAGGAATCGATAACCGTCGGCGACGACGAAATCCGTTGTGCCGCCGGCGGCGTCGGGATAGCTGACACGGTAGCGATAGTCGATGAGATCGACGATGGGTACCGCCGCGACGAAGAGTCCCTCGGACTGATGGCGGAGGGGGAACTCCTCTCCGCCGATGACCGCGACCACGGCCGATGCGTCAGGGCGCAGGGTGCGCAGGATCGTGTGTCCGGGGGCGGGATGCGCGCCGAGAACCGAGTGCGGGTCGTGGTGGATCCCGGTGCGCAACAGATGGAGGTCCTGAGCGGACATGGCCGGATCCACCGGGTTCACGGCGCCGGTCGATCCGGTGGGGGTCGGGGGATCGACTGTGCTCACGAGGTCACGTCCTTCGGGGGGAGACGACACGCCAGACGCGCCGCGACGTCGGCGGGCAGGGGCGGGAGGGCGACGATGTGGGCGACCGCTCGCCACGGCTCGAGCCGGACGTAATTGGCCTGCCCCCAGTGGAAGTGCTCACCGGTGACCTCGTCGACACCGGAGAAGCGGTCGTTCCAGTCGTGTCCGAGGGACGGCATGTCGAGCCATACCGTCGACTCCTCGGCGCCGAACGGGTTGAGGTTGATCACCACCACGACGCGGTCGCCGGTGGTCGGGTCGACCTTCGAGTAGGCGATCAGCGCGTCGTTGTCGACGTGGTGGAACGTGATGTTCCGCAGCTGCTGCAGGGCGGGATGGCGGCGACGGATGTCGTTGAGCGAGGTGATCCAGGGCTCGAGCGAGTCACCCCGTGACTGTGCGGCCTTGAAATCACGCGGCCGCAGTTCGTACTTCTCGGAATCGAGGTACTCCTCGCTGCCCGGTCGTACGGCTTGCCCCTCGAACAGCTCGTACCCGCTGTAGACCCCCCAGGTGGGCGCCAGCGTCGCCGCGAGGGCGGCCCGCAGCGCGAACATCCCCGGCCCGCCGTTCTGCAGGCTCTCGTGCAGGATGTCGGGCGTGTTGACGAAGAGGTTGGGGCGGGCCTCGTCGGCGTGCGCGGCGATCTCGGTGCCGAACTCGGTGAGCTCCCACTTCGCGGTCCGCCAGGTGAAGTAGGTGTAGGACTGCGTGAACCCGAGTTTGGCGAGCCCGTAGAGGCGCGCCGGACGCGTGAACGCCTCCGACAGGAACAGCACGTCCGGATCGCGCTTCTTGACCTCGGAGATCAACCACTCCCAGAAGTCCGGTGGCTTCGTATGCGGGTTGTCGACCCGGAAGATCTTGACTCCCACCGACACCCAGTAGAGGACGACGGCGAGGACCGCGCGGTAGATGCCGGCCCGGTCGTCGTCGAAGTTGAGGGGATAGATGTCCTGGTACTTCTTCGGTGGGTTCTCGGCGAACGCGATCGTGCCGTCGGGCTGCACGTAGAACCACTCGGGGTGCTCGGCGGCCCAGGGGTGGTCGGGCGCGCACTGCAGCGCGAGGTCGATGGCGACCTCCATGCCGAGTTCGGCGCTGCGCGAGAGGAAGTATCGGAAATCGTCGACGCTGCCCAGCGCGGGATGGATCGCATCATGTCCGCCGTCGGCCGATCCGATCGCCCAGGGCGAGCCCACGTCGTCGGGACCGGGGGTCAGGGTGTTGTTCGGTCCCTTGCGGTTCATCAGACCGATCGGGTGGATGGGCGGCAGGTAGACCACGTCGAACCCCATGTCGGCGATCCTCGGCAGGTCCTGCGCCGCGGTGAGGAACGTCCCGTGCACCGGTCGCCCCTCGTTGTCCCATCCTCCGGTCGAGCGCGGGAACAGTTCGTACCAGGAGCCGAAGAGTGCGCGCGTCCGATCCACCCACACCCGGAACGAGCGACTCTTGGTCACGAGGTCGCGGACCGGATGCTCGTCGAGAACGGCGACGACCTCGGGCGACAGCGCGGGCCGCACGCGTACGGCGAGTTCGTGGTCCGAGCGCAGCGCGTCGATGGCGTCGGCGATGAGGGTGCGGTGATCGGAGCCGACCTGCTCGCGGGCCCGTTCGAGCAGACGTGCCCCGATCTCGAGATCGTTCGCGAGTTCCTCGGGACCCTGACCCGCCTCGAGCTTCTTGGTGACCGCCGAGTTCCAGGTGGTGTACGGGTCGCTCCAGGCGTCGATGCGGAAACTCCAGTAGCCGACCTCGGTCGGGGTGAACGCCGCGTTGTAGGTGTCGGGTTCGTGTGCGGCGGACATGCGCCGTTCGATCACCATCCCGCGGCGCGGGCCCTCGGCGTGCAGGGTGGCCGCGACGGCGTCGTGCCCCTCCCGCCACACGGTCGCGCTGACCGGGAAGAACTCTCCCACAACCGCTTTGGCGGGGAACTGTCCGGCGTCGATCACCGGCGCGATGTCGTCGATGCCGATGCGCCCGATCACCCGTTGGCCACCCTTCGTGCTCTGTGTCGTCGCGCCACGACAGATGTCGGCCGCGCTCACGCACGCTCTCGCGTGGGTCGTCTCCAACCGTAGGGGATCGCCGGGCGTTTGGCGCCAGGACTCCCCACCGTGCGTCGTCGATCCTCGACGCCGCGACCCCGCGGGGATCAGCCGGCGGCCGGGGTCTCGCTCTGCAGCCGGGTCAGCGCCGCCCGCACGACGGCGGGGTCGGTGGTCTGCCAGAACGGCGGCAGCGACGCGCGCAGGTATCCGCCGTACCGCGCGGTCACGAGTCGCGGGTCCAGGACCGCCACGACACCGCGATCATCGGTGGCCCGCAGCAGCCGACCCGCGCCCTGCGCGAGCAGGAGGGCGGCGTGGTTCGCCGCGACGGCGAGAAACCCGTTGCCGCCGCGTGCGGCGACCGCGCTCTGTCGGGCGATGAGCAGCGGGTCGTCGGGCCTCGGGAACGGCACACGGTCGATGAGCACCAGCGACAGCGACGGGCCCGGCACGTCGACTCCCTGCCACAGCGACAGCGTGCCGAACAGACAGGTCGCCTCGTCGGCGGCGAACTGCTCGATCAGCGTGCCGGTCGCGTTCTCCCCCTGGCACAGGACCGGGGTGTCGATGCGCGTCCGGACCGCCGCGGCGGCCTCCTTCGCCGCGCGCATCGACGAGAACAGCCCCAGCGTGCGGCCGCCGGCCGCGGTGATCAGCGAGACCATCTCGTCGAGGGTCGACTCGGCGATCGACGCGCGACCCGGCGGGTCGAGGTGGGCGGCGACGTAGAGGATCGCGCAACGGCGGTAGTCGAACGGCGAACCGACGTCGAGGCCCTGCCACCGGATGGTGTCGCCGTCGGCGGGTGTCGGGGTGCCGGTCGCGGTGAGGTCGGAGAGGACGGCCGCCGAGGCGTCGGCACCGCGTCCTGAGATCGGCAGTCCCCAGTTCGCGGCGAGGCTGTCGAAGGTGCCGCCGACGGTCAGCGTCGCCGAGGTCAGCACGGCGGTCGCCTCGGCGAACAACGACGACCGCAGCAGTCCGCCGACCGAGAGGGGCGCGATCCGCAGGGTGCGACGCCGTTCGTCGCGCACCAGGTCCTCGGCGATCCACACCACGTCGCGGCGTTTCGACTCGTCGGGTTCGTCGAAGGCGCCCAGCAGCCGTACGGCGTTGTCGTGCAGGTCGTCGAGCGCGGTGATGGCCGCCGAGCGTGCGGCGGCACCGGTCGAGTCGGTGCCGTCGCGCGCCGGTCCGATGGCCGAGCGCGCCCGCCACAGTCGGTCGCGCAGCGCGGCGAAGGTGGCGCCGGCGCCGTCGGGCAACGACGTCCAGCGTCCCGGTGCGGTCGACTCGAGCAGCGCGGCGACGAGTTCCCCGGCGCCGTGGACGTCGTCGACGAGTTCCTCGTCGATCAACTTGGAGAGTCGCCGTGCCACGCCGGCGACCGTCGACGACGCGATCTCCGCGGTCGCGACCGAGGTGATGCGGTCGACGAGTTCGTGCGCCTCGTCGACGATGACGACGTCGTGCTCGGGCAGGACGTTGAACCCGCTCATCGCGTCGATCGCGAGCATCGCGTGGTTGGTCACGACGACGTCGGCGGCCGAGGACCGTCCGCGGGCGAGCTCGGCGAAACAGTCGGTGCCGTAGGAGCAGTTGGCCGCGCCGAGGCACTCCCGAGCGGTCACGCTGACCTGCCGCCACGACCGGTCCATCACCGCGGTCGGCAGGTCGTCGCGGTCACCGGACTCGGTGTCGCTGACCCATTCGCGCAGACGCACCACCTCGCGTCCCACCCGCGACGTGGTGAACGGGTCGAACAGCTCCTCGGTCTGCTCCTCGGCCTCGCCGGAATGGATCTTGTTGAGGCAGATGTAGTTCGCGCGGCCCTTGAGGATCGCGAAGCTCGGTTCGCGGCCGAGCGGCTTGCGCAGCGCGGTGGCCAGGCGAGGCAGGTCGCGGTCGATGAGCTGCCGTTGCAGCGCGATCGTGGCGGTCGACACCACGACGGTCGAACCGGACTCGACGGCGTGCCGCAGTGCGGGAACGAGATAGGCCAGCGACTTACCCGTACCGGTACCCGCCTGCACGGCCAGGTGTTCGCCGGTGTCGATGGCGTTCGCCACCGCCGACGCCATCGCCAGCTGACCGTCGCGGTGACGGCCGCCGAGCGCCGACACCGCCGAGGCGAGGAGCTCGGTGACCGGGGGAAGTGCGGTCACGGAAGGGCGAAGCGGGTCGGGACCGCGGGTTCGCCCGACGACAGGCTCAACCCCTCCCACGGCAGGCTGACGAGTGCGGCCGCGAGGTGTTCGCGGCTGTCGGCGATCGAGGGCAGCTCGGCGACGGGTTCGCCGCCTCGTACCAGGGGGATCTGCAGGGCGGTGGTGGTGAGTCCGTCGGTCTGCGGGACCGGCGACCCGGCCGGGTGGATGATCTCCTCGACGATGGTGCCGGTGTCACGCGCCGCGCGGGCGGCGGCCTTGGCCCCACCGCGGGACTCCTTGTGGCTGGACCGTTTCGCGACACCGATGCCGTCGACCTCGACGAGTTTGTAGACCATGCCCGCGGTCGGGGCGCCGCTGCCGGTGACCAGCTGTGTCCCGACGCCGTAGGCGTCGACCGGCTCGGCGCGCAACGCCGCGATCGCGTACTCGTCGAGGTCGCCGGAGACCACGATCCGGGTGTCGGTGGCGCCGAGGTCGTCGAGTTGGGCACGCACCTGACGGGCCAGCACGCCGAGGTCACCGGAGTCGATGCGCACGCCCCCGAGTGCGGTGCCGGCGACCTCGATCGCGGTCGCGACGCCGCGGGTGATGTCGTAGGTGTCGACGAGCAGCGTGGTGCCCACCCCGAGCGCCGCGATCTGCGCGGTGAAGGCGGCCCGTTCCCCGTCCCCGTCGACGCCCGCGTGGGCGAGGGTGAACGAGTGCGCGCTGGTCCCCGCGCCGGGGACGCCGTAGCGCCGCGTCGCCTCGAGGTTCGACGTGGACGCCATGCCCGCGATGTAGGCGGCGCGGGCGCAGGCGACGGCTGCCGACTCGTGGGTGCGGCGCGACCCCATCTCGATGATCGGGCGGGTACCCGCGGCGGTCACCATCCGGGCCGCGGCCGACGCGATCGCGCTGTCGTGGTTGAGGATCGACAACGCGAGCGTCTCGAGCACGACCGCGTCGGCGAAGGTGCCCCGCACCGACAGGATCGGCGATCCCGGGAAGAACAGCTCCCCCTCGCGGTAGCCGTCGATGTCGCCGGAGAAGCGATAGGAGCGCAGCCAATCCAGGGTCGCGGCGTCGACGATGTCGGTGAGCGTGCGCAGCTGTTCCTCGCCGAAGCGGAAACCGGCCAGGGCCTCGACGAGGCGCCCGGTGCCGGCGACGACCCCGTAGCGACGGCCGTCGGGAAGGCGGCGCGCGAACACCTCGAACGTGCAGCGACGCTGCGCCGTCCCGTCGCGCAGAGCTGCGGAGACCATCGTCAGCTCGTAGCGATCGGTGAACATGGCTGTGTTGTCGACGCTCACAATCACCTACCCTGGGGGCCATGCGCGGACTGATGACGACCGCACGATTCCGAGGAGCTCGGGCTCCCAGACCCCGGACTCCCGGTCGGGATCGGCGAGCGCCGATGCCGACTTTCGGTTCTGACGAGGCTACCCCGGCCGGTACCGCGGTCGCCGACCCCGACACGGCCGACGCCGACACCGAGATCGACCGTCCGTGGGTCACCATCGTGTGGGACGACCCGGTCAACCTGATGCGCTACGTCACCTACGTGTTCCAGAAGCTGTTCGGCTACTCCGAGACCAAGGCGTCGGAGCTGATGATGCAGGTGCACAACGAGGGTCGGGCCGTGGTGTCGAGCGGTGACCGCGATTCGATGGAACTCGACGTGCGCAAGCTGCACGCCGCGGGGCTGTGGGCGACCATGCAGCGCGACAGCTGATCGGGTGCAGAACTGGAGACGTCGTGGACGTGGTGGTTCCCAGCGCATCACCGCCCGACTCGACGCACACGAGAGTGAGCTGATCGCCTCGCTCGTCGGCTCGATGACCGAACTGCTCGACGAACGGTCGCAGAGTGCACCGACCGACGATCTGTCGGCCCTGACCGGCATCGAGACCGGACATTCCGCACCCCCCGACGACGCCACCCTGGGTCGGCTGCTGCCCGACTTCCACCGACCCGACCAGGACCGAGAACTGGTCGCCGACACCGTGACCGGGGATCTCAACGGGGCGCTGCGCAGTGTGCACGAACCCCACATCATCGCCACGAAGATGTCGGCGGCGCAGGTCGTGCTCGATACGCTGCCGCCCGGTGGCGGCGACGTCTCGCTGACCCCGGCCCAGGCCGAACAGTGGCTCACCGCGGTCAACGACGTGCGCCTCGCGCTCGGGGCCATGCTCGGCGTCACCGAGCACACGCCCGACCAGCTCCCGCCCGACGACCCCCAGGCCGCTCATCTCGACGTCTACCACTGGCTGACGGTGGTCCAGGAACTGCTCGTCGTCGCCCTGATGGGGAAGTGACCGGTGCCACGGTGACCGGGACGGACACCCCGCATCGACGGTGGACGCCCGGGGCGCGGGACTCCCTCGGCGACGTCGCGGGCATCACCGTCGGTCACGCCCACCGGATCGACGACGACGTGACGGTCGCGACCGACACGACCCCGGGTACGGGGTGGGCGACGGGCACCACCGTGGTGCGTATGCCCACCGGCGCGGTGGCCGCCGTCGACGTGCGCGGTGGCGGTCCCGGTACCCGTGAGACCGACCTGCTCGACCCGGCCAACACCGTGCAGACCGCGCACGCGATCGTCCTGTCGGGCGGTAGCGCCTACGGACTGGCCGCGGCCGACGGCGTGATGACCGTTCTCGGCGACGCCGGTGTGGGACTGCCGATGAACGCCTTCGGTGATGTGGTGCCGATCGTGCCCGCGGCGGTGGTCTTCGACCTGCCGGTCGGGGGATGGACCTGCCGCCCCGACGCGGCGCTGGGCGCCGAGGCGGTCGCGGCGGCGAGCGCCGACGTCGCGTCGGGTTCGGTCGGCGGCGGTGCGGGTGCGCGGGCCGGGGTGCTCAAGGGCGGGGTCGGTACCGCGTCGGTCGTGCTCGACCATCCGGCCGCACCCGGCGTCACGATCGCGGCACTGATGGTCGCCAACCCGGTCGGCGACGTCGTCGACCCCGACACCGGGCTGCCCTGGGGGTGCGGACCCGCCGACCTGGCCTACTTCGGGCTCGGACCGGCGTCTCGAGACGACCTCGAGGCCTACCGCGCGCTACGCGCCAAGGCCACCGTGCTCAACACGACCATCGGCGTCGTGGCGACCGACGCCCGCCTCGACCCGGCGTCGACACGACGGATCGCGATGGCCGCCCACGACGGCATCGCCCACGCGATCCGACCGGCACACTCGCCCCTCGACGGCGACACCGTGTTCGCGGTGTCCACGGGCACGGCCGAGACGGTGCGCGCCGCGGCGGTGCCGATCGGGATGAACCCCGACGTGGCGGCGGTCGCGGTCCTCGCCGAGGCGGCCGCGGTGGTGGTGCGGCGGGCGATCGTCCACGCGGTGACGGCGGCGACGTCGGTGGGACAGATCCCCACCTTCGCCGAGACGTTGGCCTCGACCGCGCGTCGATGACACCTCGGCCGGGGGACTCCGACGCCGGTAACCTCGGGTGGGTGATGGCCTCATGAGCGCCCCGACGCCGATCCCCCCGATCGGCACATCGAACACCCGCCGGCCGGGTCCGGTGCGCGACCGCGCGCTCTGGGTCCGTTCGGCGGTGATCATGATCGTGCTCATCGCCGTGCTCTACCTCGTCGAGGCGATCGACTCCGCCACCAACATGCGACTCGACAACGACGGGATCGTGCCCCGCGAGACCGACGGCCTGGCCGGCATCGTGTGGTCACCGTTCCTGCACGCCGGGTTCGACCACCTCACCTCCAACGCCACCGTCGGCGCCGTCCTCGGGTTCCTCCTGCTGCTCGCCCGCCGATTCCTCGTCACCACCGCGATCGTCTGGATCGTGTCCGGCGTCGGGGTCTGGCTGGTCGGTCCCGCCCACGTCTCGACCATCGGCGCCTCGGGCATCATCTTCGGCTGGCTGGCGTTCCTGCTCGTCCGCGGACTGTTCAACCGGTCGCCGCTGCAGATCCTGCTCGGCGTGGCGCTCGGGCTGGTCTACGGGTCGGTGCTGTGGGGTGTGCTGCCGACACAACCCCAGATCTCCTGGCAGGCACACCTCTTCGGCGCCATCGGCGGTGTGCTGGCCGCGTCGGTGCTCGCCGGACGCGACCGTCGCCGCTCACGGTCGGCGCCCGCCGCACCGCCGGCGTTCGGCGGGACCGCAGCCCGGTGACACAGCCCGATCCCGCCACCGCGCTGTCGCAGAGCGCCCCGATCGGCATCTTCGACTCCGGGGTCGGCGGACTCACCGTGGCGCGCGCCATCGTCGATCAGCTCCCCGACGAGGACATCCTCTACGTCGGCGACACCGGCAATGGTCCCTACGGACCGCTGCGCATACCCGACATCCGCGCCCACGCCCTCGCCATCGCCGACGACCTCGTCGACCACGGTGTGAAGGCGCTCGTCATCGCCTGCAACACGGCGTCCTCGGCGTGCCTGCGCGATGCCCGTGAGCGCTATGCGATCCCGGTGATCGAGGTGATCCTCCCGGCGGTCCGTCGCGCGGTGAACACCACACGCTCGGGTCGCATCGGTGTCATCGGCACCTCGGCGACGGTCACCTCGCGCGCCTACGACGACGCGTTCGCCGCGGCCACCGATCTCGAGATCACCTCGGTGGCCTGCCCACGGTTCGTCGACTTCGTCGAACGTGGGATCACCTCCGGACGCCAGATCCTCGGTCTCGCCGAGGGATACCTCGAACCGCTGCAGCAGGCGCGCGTCGACACGGTGGTCCTCGGCTGCACCCACTACCCGTTGCTGTCGGGGGTCATCCAGCTCGCCATGGGGGACGACGTCACGCTCGTCTCCAGCGCCGAGGAGACCGCCAAGGACGTGCTCCGGGTGCTGACCCAGCGCGATCTGTTGCACCCGCACACCGACCGCACCGCACAGCGGGTGTTCCGCGCCACCGGCGACCCGGTGTCGTTCGCGCGACTGTCGACGCGGTTCCTCGGTCCCGCCATCGGCGCCATCCAACACGCGTAAAACACCATCGTCGATGCTGTGTGCCGCATCACGTGGCACAGTGGGCGACATGCGTTTGACCGTCCTGGGGAGCTCGGGCAGTGTGGTCGGGCCCGGCTGTCCGGCGTCCGGTTATCTGCTGACGGTGCCCGATCAACAGCCCGTGGTCCTCGACTTCGGACCGGGGGTCCTCGGCGCCCTCCAGGAGCGCGTCGACCCCAACGAGGTGGCGGTGATGTTGAGTCACCTCCACGCCGATCACTGTCTCGACCTACCGGGGATGTTGGTCTGGCGTCGTTACCATCCCGTCCCGGCCACGGTGCGTGCGCCGCTCTACGGTCCGGTCGGCACGGCCACCAGGATCGGTGCGGCGTCCTCGGAGTACCCCGGTCAGATCGACGACATCTCCGACACCTTCGAGACCCACGACTGGGTCGAGGGTGAACCGGTGAAGATCGGCGGGATGACGGTGACCCCCACCCGGGTCTCCCATCCGCCCGAGACCTACGGGCTGCGGATCAGCGAACCCGGAGGACGGGTGCTGGCGTTCAGCGGTGACACCGCGGTGTGCGACGAACTCGTCGACCTCGCCCGCGACGCGGATGTGTTCCTGTGCGAGGCGTCGTGGACCCATGCGCCCGACGAACGGCCGCCGGGTCTGCACCTGTCGGGGACCGAGGCGGGCGAGATGGCCACCCGTGCCGGCGTGAAATCGCTGATACTGACCCACATCCCACCGTGGACGCCGGTCGAGGACGTCCTCGACGAGGCCCGTGCGGCCTACTCGGGACCGATCAGCGTCGCCCATCCGGGACTCGTCGTCGACATCGAGTGACGTCGTCCGGTCACCTGGTGTCGCGGTGCACCGGCAGCGTTAGTGCGGTCCGCGATACCGCCGGGTGCCGGGTCGTTAGAGTTGGCTCGTGAGCAGACGCGCAGACGGCAGAGCAGACGACGAGATGCGCCCCGTGCGCATCACCCGCGGCTTCACCGACCACCCGGCCGGGTCAGTGTTGGTGGAGTTCGGGCAGACCCGGGTGATGTGCACCGCGAGTGTCGAGGAGGGCGTGCCGCGGTGGCGTCGCGGCTCGGGGCTGGGATGGCTCACCGCGGAATACGCGATGCTCCCCGCCGCGACCCACACGCGGTCGCAGCGCGAATCGGTCAAGGGCAAGGTCGGTGGACGCACGCAGGAGATCAGCCGGCTCATCGGACGTTCGCTCCGGGCGTGCATCGACCTCGCGGCGTTGGGCGAGAACACGATCGCACTCGACTGTGACGTCCTGCAGGCCGACGGGGGCACGAGGACCGCGGCCATCACCGGCGCCTACGTGGCGCTCGTCGACGCCGTCGCGTTCCTGAACGAACGCGGCAAGCTCGCCGACCCCCAACCGATCTCGTGCGCGATCGCCGCCGTCAGCGTCGGCGTGGTCGACGGTCGGGTGCGTCTCGATCTCCCCTACGAGGAGGACTCCCGCGCCGAGGTCGACATGAACGTCGTCGCCACCGACGCCGGTCCGCTGGTCGAGATCCAGGGCACCGGTGAGGGCGCGACGTTCGCCCGGCCGACCCTGGAGAAGATGCTGGACCTGGCGGCACTGGGCACCACACGACTCTTCGAGGCGCAACGCGAGGCGTTGAACACGCCTCTGCGTTCGGCGGACTGATCGCGGTCGACGTGCCGACGACCCTGCTGCTCGCGAGCCGCAACGCGAAGAAGCTGACCGAGCTGCGCCGCCTGGTCGCGACCGAGGGGATCGATGGCGTCACCATCGTCGGTCTCGACGAGGTACCACCGTTTCCCGAGGCCCCCGAGACCGGCGCAACCTTCGAGGAGAACGCGCTGGCCAAGGCGATCGACGGTTGCGCGGCAACGGGTCTCGCGTGTCTGGCCGACGACTCCGGACTCGAGGTCGACGCCCTCAACGGTATGCCGGGTGTGCTCTCGGCGCGGTGGGCCGGTCGCCACGGAGACGACGAGGCGAACCTGTCGCTGCTGCTCGGGCAGTTGGGTGATGTGCCCGACGACCGCCGGGGTGCGGCGTTCGTGTCGGCATGCGCGCTCGTCACGCCGCAGGGCGCGCAGGCGGTGGTGCGAGGGGAGTGGCGAGGACGCGTCGTGCGAGCTCCCCTGGGAGCCAACGGCTTCGGCTACGACCCGATCTTCGTCCCCGACGAGGACGACCTGACCCCACCGGGGTCGGTGGCCGGCCGCACCGCGGCGCAGTTGTCACCTGCCGAGAAGGACGGACTCAGTCATCGTTCGCGGGCGCTCACTCAGCTCCTGCCGACGCTGCGATCGCTCGACGGCTGAGCCCGCTCAGGCCGCGAGGACGGCACGCACCTCGCGGGTGCGGATGTGCTCGAAGTAGAACGACAGGAACGGGATGGTGCCGGCGATCAGCGTCAGCACGGTCTTGCCCACCGGCCAGCGCACCTTGATCGCGAGGTCGATCGCCATCGCGAGGTAGACGACATAGACCCACCCGTGCACGACCGGGACGAAGTCGAGCGAGTCCACGCCGAACGCGTACTTGAGGATCAGTTCGACGACGAGCAGCAGCAGCCACAGACCCGTCACCCAGGCCATCACCCGGTAGCGCAGCAGCGCGTTCTTGATGCGCGTCGGTTCGGCGGTCGGCTTCGCCGAGACGGACTGCTGCGGTGAGGTCACTTCTTCTCCTGCTGTGCGAGTGCGGACAGATAACGGTTGTATTCGGCGAGCTCGCGGTCCTCGGGCGGCATGTCGTCCTCGGGGACGATGCGCGTCGGTGCCGAGGGCCGCTCGGGCAGCAGGTCTGCGGGGACCTCCGTCGCGCCCCGCGCGCCGGGAGCGAGCTTGGCGACCTCCTCGGGATCGGCCTCGAGCATCACGAACCGGCGGTAGGCGTAGACGACGAACGCCGCGAACGCGGGCCACTGCAGGGCGTAGCCGAGGTTCTGTCCGGAGCCCGAACCGGACTCGAAACGGGTCCACTGCCACCACGCGAGTCCGAGGCATGCGAGTGCCGCGACCACGACCAGCGCGATGAGCGCGGGTCGGTGTCGTCGCTTCGCCTGTGCCATGGCTCCGACGGTACCCGGAACCGGAATCGGGCAGGTCAACCGGTATCGTGACGCTCGCAACACGGCAGAGTGCAGCACGCGCGAGTGGCGGAATTGGCAGACGCGCTGGATTTAGGTTCCAGTGTCCGAGGACGTGGGGGTTCGAGTCCCCCCTCGCGCACCCCGGATCAGCGATGACCGACAGTGCGGAGGCGCCATGACCATTGATGTCGACTACCTGGTGGTGGGAGCAGGCGCCATGGGCCTGGCCTTCGTCGACGTGCTGCTCACCGAATCCGACGCCACGGTCGCGCTCGTCGACCGATACGACCGGCCCGGCGGCCACTGGACCCGGGCCTACCCGTTCGTCCGGCTCCATCAGCCGTCGTCGTTCTACGGCGTGAACTCCGAGAAGCTCGGACTCGATCGCGTCGACACCGAGGGATCCAACGCGGGTCACCACGAACTGGCGTCGGGCCCGGAAGTCGTCGCCTACTTCGATCACGTCCTCACGCGACGATTCCTCCCCACCGGACGGTTCCACCACCTCCCGATGACCGAGTTCGCCGACGGCGTCCTCACCTCGGTCCTCACCGGCGAACGGCACGACATCCGTGCGCACACCGTCGTCGACGCGACCTACAGCAACGTGACCGTCCCGTCGATGCGGGCCCCGGCCTTCCCGGTCGCCCCCGGTCTGCGCTGGATGGCGCCGAACGAGATGCCCGAGATCGTCACCCCCGCCGACGGGTACGTCGTGGTCGGTGGCGGCAAGACGGGCATCGACGCGTGTCTGTGGCTGCTCGGACGCGGTGTCGACCCCGACGCGATCCGATGGATCGTGCCGCGCGACTCCTGGCTGCTCGACCGTCTGAACATCCAACCGGTCGAGGCCTTCTTCGACAGCACCGTCGGCGGGTACGCCCTGCAGCTCGAGGCCTCGGCCCAGGCCGAGACCATCGACGATCTCTTCGACCGCCTCGACCGCACCGGGCAGTTGCTGAGACTCGATCCCGCGGTGCGGCCGACCATGTACCGCTGCGCCACGGTGTCGCGGGCCGAACTCGACGAACTGCGCCGGATCCACGATGTGGTCCGCATGGGGCGCGTGCGGTCGGTGGAGTCCGACACCATCACCCTCGAGGAGGGCACGATCCCCACCACACCGAACACTGTGCACATCGACTGCACCGCAGACGGTCTCGAGCGCCGCCCGCAGGTGCCGGTGTTCACCGACGGCCGCATCACGCTGCAGAGCGTGCGCACCTGTCAGCAGGTGTTCAGCGCGGCGCTCATCGCCCACGTGGAGGTGACCGTGTCCGATATCGACCACAAGAACGAGCTGTGCGAGGTCATCGCGCACCCGGACTCCGACATCGACTGGCTGCGAACCACTCTGGCGAACACGCGCAGTGTGGCGCGGTGGGCACGTGAGCCCGGACTGGGGGAGTGGCTCGAGGCCTCGCGCCTCAACTCCATGCGCATCGGGGATGCCAGTGCGCTCACCGAGGAGCAGATGGCGGTTTCGATGCGCGTCCTCCGGTCGATGGGTCGCGCGATCCGGAACCTCGACCGTCTCCTGCAGACCGACTGAACGGGATGGGTCAGCCCGGGTGGTGACGGTGCGCGGACCGCGGTGGTGACCCGGGTGCACCGAGTCCGGCGAGGATTCGCGCGGACTCCGACCCCGCTTCGGCGCTGTAGGTCACGATCATCTCGCCGGGGGCTCCGGCGACGTGCAGTGTCGACCAGCGGAGGTCGAGCCGACCGTGCTCGGGATGGGCGATGACCTTGACGCCGTCGGACTTCCCGCGGACCTCGCCTCGGGCCCACAGCCGTGCGAAGTGATCGCTCGCCACCGAGAGCTCGCCCACGAGGTCGGTCAGTTCGGGATGCACCCCCGACGTTGCCGACAGCGACCGGAGGTTGCCGACCACCTCTGCGGCGACGTCGTCGAAGCCGAGGTAGATCTCGCGGGCACCGGGGTCGAGGAACAGCGCGCGGGCCATGTTGTCGCCGACCTGCAGGCCGATGCCGTGGTGAAGTCGTTCACCGGGGACGTTCGCGGCGATCAGATCGAGGATGCCATTGGCGACGATGGTCGGATTCGGCCACGAATCGATCATGGTGCGGATCGGTTCCGACGCCGTGGTGCGCAGCGCAACGGCCTCGCCGGAGCGGGGATCGGCGAGTTCGGCCAGGTGGGTCCGTCCGTCGTCGTCGAGCCCCAGCGCGTCTGCGAGGGTGTCGACGACCGCCGGTGACGGATGCCGGTCACGACCGCGCTCCAGCCGGATCAGATAGTCGATGCTGATACCCGCGCGCGCTGCGACCTCCTCGCGGCGCAGGCCGGGGGTACGCCGATGACCGATGGTCGCCAGCCCGACGGCCGACGGCGACACGCGTTCGCGGCGGGCCCGCAGGAACTCACCGAGGTGGTTGTCGGCCATGGAGGGATGGTATCGACCATGCTCATGGCGAGACAGGTAGCGCGACTACCCGGTAGTGACACGGTCTCCCTCACCCCATCGCCGGCGACCGACGATCAGTGCATGACAACACCGGACACACGTACACCTACCGCCCCCACACTCCATGGACGGGTCGCGCTCGTCACCGGCGCCGGATCGGGGATCGGGGCCGCCACCGCACTCTCGCTCGCGGAGGCCGGCGCGCGCGTCGCACTCGTCGGGCGCCGTCGGGATCGACTCGTCGCCGTGGCCGATCGGATCGCGCAGGCGGTGCCCGACGCGCCCACGGCCGCCGTCGTCATGGGCGACGTCACCGACGCCGCGGGTCTCACGCAGTCGATCCACGCCGCCCGCACCGAGATCGGGGCACCGTTCGATCTCGTGTGTGCCAACGCCGGATCGATGCTCGCCGCACCCATCGCCGCCGCCGACACCGCCGAGTGGGACACGATGATCTCGACCAACATCGCCGGGGTGCTCGCGACGATCCGCGCCACCGTCGACGACCTGACCGAGGCGGGCCGCGCCGGACGCGCCGCCGATCTGGTGCTGACGAGCTCCATCGGAGCGCATCTCGTACTCCCCGGGTACGCGGTGTACACCGCGACCAAGGCCGCGGTGACCCATCTCGGCACGAATCTGCGCGCCGAGCTCGGACCCGGCGGGGTGCGGGTCCGCGTGGTCGAACCGGGCATGACCGAAAGCGAACTCGGTGACCACATGACTGATCCGCAAGCCCGAGAATGGCTGGCACGCTTCGCGATCGAGAACCCACCGATCCCGGCATCGGCCATCGCCGAGTCGATCCGCTGGAGCGCCGCCCTGCCCGTCGGGATCAACGTCGCGTCGATGATCGTGCTCCCGACCGGGCAGGGGTGACGCGAGGCGCGGTCAGTCGACCTGCATCTCGCCCATCGGGCCCCAACTGTCGGCGCCGACCTTCTCGCTGATGATCTTCGGGGTGTGCGCGAGGTACTGCGGCAGGTCGGACACCGCGGCCTTGAAGTGGTCGCTGTTGACGTGTGCCTCGGCGCCGTCGTCGGCGAAGCCCTCGGTCAACACGTACTCGTTCGGGTCGTCGAGACTGCGCGCCCAGTCGAAGAACAGGTTCCCCTCCTCGCCACGGGTGCCCGCGGTGAAGCTCGCGACCAGCTCGGGCCAGGCGTCGGCGTGCTCGGGCTTCACGGGGAACTTGACGACGATGAAGATCACGGATGCGCTCCTGGGGTTGTGGTGGAGGGTTCGGTGCCACGGTACGTGGCGGGTCGGCTCGCGCGGCGGATCGTCACGGGGTGAGGATGGCGCGACCGCGGACATTGCCGGCGTCGAGATCGTCGATGGCACTCTGGAAGTCGTCGAGGGAATACTTCGCCGTGTGCAGGTTCACCGCGCCGCGTGCCGCCAACTGCATGAGGTCGCACAGGTCGTTGTACGACCCGACCAGGTTGCCCACGATGTTCTTCTCGGCCGAGATCAGGTCGATGGACGGGACGTCGATGTTCTCGCCGTAGCCGACGATGTGGTAGTCACCGGCGCGACGCGTCATCGCCAGACCCTGCGCGGTCGTGCCGTTCTCGCCGACGAAGTCGATGACGACCTCGGCGCCGTTCCCGTCCGTCAGGTCCAGGATCTGTTCGACCTGGGTGCCGTCGGCGACGATCCCGCGGTCGGCGCCGATCGACTCGGCCAGTTTGAGGGCCTGCTCGTTGCGGTCGACCACCACCAGTTCGGCAGGGCTCAGGGCCTTGAGCACCTGGATCCCGATGTGCCCCAACCCGCCTGCGCCGATGACGACACACCGATCGCGTGGCGTCAGGCGCTTCGCCGCCTTGGCCGCCGCGTGGTAGGCGGTGAGGCCGGCATCGGCGAGTGCCGCCACGTCGGCGGGCTCGAGCGAGTCGTCGATGCGTACGACGCTGCGCGCGGAGGTCTTGATGTAGTCCGCGTAGCCGCCGTGGGTGTCGATGCCGGGGAACGCGTTGACCTCACAGTGCACGTCGTCGCCGGAGCGGCAGGCACGGCACAGCCCGCAGGTGATGAGCGGGTGCAGGATCACCTTGTCGCCCTCGGCGATGTGGGTGACGGCGGAGCCCACCGCGTGGACCCAGCCGGCGTTCTCGTGTCCGATCGTGTACGGCAGTGTGACGCCGGACTTCTCGGCCCATTGCCCCTCCAGGATGTGGAGGTCGGTGCGGCACACCCCGGCGCCGCCGATCTTGACGACGACATCGAACGGACCGGTGGGTTCGGGGATCGGGACCTCGGTCATCTCGAGCTTCTGGTGGTAACCGACCACCTGGACGGCGCGCATCGTGGACATGGGTGTCTCCGGTTCTCTGGGCGGGTCAGGACGCCGCGCGCACGGTCAGTGCGGACAGCGGGACGAAGGTGGGGTCGGCGGGCTCGTCGGCATAGCGGGTGCCGAGGAGGCCTTTGCACCAGTGGGCGTTTCCCTCGATCGAGATGCGGGTGGAACGCGCCCGACGCAGGGCGTGGGTCACCGCGTCGGGCGCGTAGCTCGTACCGTCGGCGTCGACGAGGACGAGATCGTCCGCGTCGGTGCCGAGCCCGATGGCGCGCCGACGGCTCCGCAGGGAGCGGGTGGCGTCGTCATCGGGAAGCTCACCGAGTCGCACCGATCCGAGTTGCTCCTCGGTGCGTTCGGCATCGGCGCGCAGCAGCCCCGTGAGGCAGCGTTCCATCGCCGCGGTGTGCGCCTTGCGCTGGAACGTCGCGCGCAGATCCTCGAGGTCGGAGTCGGCCTCGTGCCGGAACGTGCCCCGGTACCCGGCGTCGGCGGCCAATCCGGTGTTGATGATCTCCGAGTCGTGGTGGTCGTCGAGCTCGACGATCACGGCGTCGGTCCAGAGCAGTGCCGTCAGGGCGTCCTTGGCGTCGGATGCCATGAGGTAGGCGAAGTTCGGTGCACAGAACGAGGTGGGCAATCGGAGATGGACCTCCACCGTGCCGTCGTCGGCGGTGTCGATCGACCGCACGAACCCGAGATCGGTGATGGGTTCGTCGAGTTCGGGGTCGATCACCGCGTCGAGGGCTCGGCGGATCTCGGCGTGACGAGTGGTGTCGAGGGTGGGAGCCGACATCATGCGCCGACCATCTCGTCGGCGCCGCGCGGGCCGGTGGCCGTCTCGTCGGCGTCGGCGAGCTGCAGTTCGGCGGGCACGGGGATGTCGTAGAGCTTCGCCGCGTTGAGCCCGAGGATCTTCTTCTTCTGATCGGTGGTGATCTTCGGGTACTCGCTGAGCTCGTCGGGGATCTGGAAGTCGACGAAGCTCTCCACCAACCACTTCGGGGTCCACAGGGCGTAGTCGGAGGAGAAGAAGATCCGGTCCTCACCGAGCCAGTAGAGGAGCTCGCCCATGATCTGCGCGAAGTACTTGGGGCGGGTGTGCATGAACGGGATCGCCACCGCGAGGCCCGCGTACACGTTGGGCTCCTGCGTGGCGATCCAGCAGAAGTCCTCCAGACGCGGCAGGCCGCAGTGCTCGACGACGAAGTTGAGATCGGTGAAGTCCGACGCCACGTGGTCGACGTCGGCGACGTCGAAGGCGTCGCGGTCGAGCGGCCGGATGGTGGGGCCCTTGTGGACGTGGATGTTCTTGATGCCGAGCTTGCGGCACTCCTCGAAGTAGCGGTACGCCCACGGGTCGTCGAGCTTGTAGCCGCGGGACTCGCCGTGCCACTCGGCGGTGTAGAGCTTGACGCCCTTGAGGTGGTACTTCTCGGCGTCGAGCCGGAGCTGATCGAGCCCCTGCTCGCCGTTGCGGGGATCGAAGTGATGGTTGTAGGTCAGCTTGTCCGGATGAGCTGCAGCGAGCTCGGACGCTTCCTCGGTCTGCCCAAATCCCTTGTGATAGAACTCGCCGAGATGCGCGGGCTGGAAGATCGCGTGGTCGACGTGGCCCACCTCGAACAGATCGTGCATCAGGCGGTCGCCACCCTGGTACAGGTACTCCTCGTAGCTCCAGAGCTCGGACTCCGGCGACAGGTTCCGGTGGTAGTCGTAGAAGCAGTCGATGAACTGCTTGCCGTGGATGTTGCGCTGGTTCTCTGCCCGCGCGTCCCACAGTGCGACGTGGGCGTCGACGATGAAGTAGCTGGTGTCGTCCTTGCGATACATGGCTGTTCTCCCTCTCGTGTGACTGCTGTCACAACGTGTGGAGCCGACACTAGAAGCGCGCGACCCGCTTGCCGACGGCGTCGCAGTCTCACTTTGAGACACGTGCGCACGCGTGCACTCCGCGGCGACCAGTGACACTGTGGTGTAACCGGGGTCACACCGGTGGCGCCCCGGTGGGTGCGGGTCGACTCACCGCGGACGACGACGAACGGCGGACGGGGATGACGATGGACGAGAGCGTCCCGGAACGCACCCGCGTGCATGCGGAGCTGACGCACGCGACGCCGGTGTCGAGCCGTGTGATGGCCTCGTGGCAGCGCAGCGAGGACTACGGGATCCCGCTCGACGCGGTCGAACCGGTCTTCACCGGCACCGAGGACCTCGGATCCCTGTTCTTCCAATGCGGCAACGAGGTGCTCACCGACCTGCACCGCACACTCGCCGACGAACCGGTCAGCCTCATGCTCACCGACGCCGACGGCGTCGTGCTCAGTCGACTCAGCGGCGACCGTGGGTTGCTACGAGCCCTCGACGACGTGCACCTCGCGCCGGGGTTCGCCTACTCCGAACGTGACGTGGGCACCAACGGGCTCGGCCTCGCCCTCGCCGATCGCGTCCCGACCCTGGTCCGCGCCGATCAGCACTACGCGCAGAACCTGTGCTCGTTCACCTGTGCCGCCGTACCGATCCTCGAACCCGAGTCGGGTCGTCTCGAGGGCAGCGTCAACCTGACGACCTGGTCGCGCTCGTCGAGTGAGCTGCTGCTGGCGCTGGCCCGGTCGGCGGCGAGCAACACCACCGCCCTGATGGTCGCCCGCTCGCACGGCCGCCGGCCGTTGCGCACCCCGCGCGGACAGATCTTCCGCGTGGAGGTGCCGCGTCTGGAACCGGGATCGGGGACCCTGCACGACCTCTCGCCCTCCTGGAACGCCGCGGTGGGCACCGCGCAGACCGCGATGGTCGAGCGCAAGGTGGTCGCCGCCATCGGGGAGCCCGGGTCGGGGCGGGCCACCGCCCTCGCGCAGGCCGCCCGCCGTGCGTTCCCGCGCGATCGCATCCTGTCCGCCGCGGCGCCGGCCCCGACCGACGTGAGCACCTGGTTGGGGCTCTGGACCCCCGAGGTCGGCAAGGACCACACCGCGGTCATCGTGCGCGACGTCGACATGTTGCCGGGCTGGGTCGCCGAACAACTCCGCGATCTCGTCGCCCGGTCCCCGCAGCACGGTGTCCTCCCGTTCGCGGTGACCGCCGAGCGGTTCGCCGACATCCCGCCGGCCCTCGCCGAGATCATCGACACGGTGGTGGCCGTCCCCACGTTGCGCGACCGCCCCGACGATGTGCCGGCCCTCGCCGGGCACATCGCGCGTCGGGTCCGTGGTCGCGACGTCGAGTTCACCGCGGCGGCCCGACGCGCGTTGCGGGGCTTCGACTGGCCCGGCAACGTAGACCAGCTCACCCGCGTCGTCGGCGAGTGCGCCGGCCGCACCGACGTCATCGACATCGGCGTACTGCCGCCGGAGATCCTGGCCGGCAGTTCCCGACACCTCTCGCGCATCGAGGCCTTCGAACGCGGTGAGATCGTGCGGGTGCTCTCCGACGGGACCCCCACGATGGCGCAGGCCGCCCAGGAGCTGGGGATGAGTCGCGCGACGCTGTATCGCAAGGTCTCCCAGTACGACATCGACCTCACGCGAGGCCGCTGACCTGGGTCGACCGCGAACGGTGCCAGTCCGACCGGCAGCTCGTTGTGTGTTCTCACCATTGCGGGCGCGTTGTGACCGCACACACACTGGAGTGGCGTGCCCGGCGACCTTCGGCGGCGTCACGCGGGGAGGCGGGTCGCGAGTGACCACAGCGAGCGAGACCGATGTCGACGTCATCATCGTCGGGGCCGGACTGTCCGGGGTGGGCGCGGCACACCATGTCCGCAAAGCCCTCCCGGGCGGACGGCTCGCCGTCCTCGAGGCCCGCGAGCGCATAGGCGGGACCTGGGATCTGTTCCGGTATCCCGGAGTGCGCTGCGATTCCGACATGCAGAGCCTGAGCTACCGGTTCAACCAGTGGACCCGCTCGGACTCCATCGTCTCCGGCGCCACGATCCGCGACTACATCGAGCAGACCGCCGTCGCCGACGGCACCGACGAACAGATCCGCTTCTCCCACAGGGTGACCCGGGTCGAGTTCGACACCGCGACGACCACGTGGACGGTGACCGCGCGACACCACGATCAGACCGTCGTCCTCACCAGTCGCTTCCTGTACCTGTGCACCGGGTACTACAGCTACGAGGCGGGCCACACCCCTGACATCCCCGGCCTCGACGATTTCGACGGCCCCGTGGTGCATCCGCAGCAGTGGCCCGACGACCTCGACCACACCGGCAAGCGTGTGGTGGTGATCGGCAGCGGCGCCACCGCCATCACCCTGGTGCCCGCGCTCACCGAGAAGGCCGAGCACGTGGTCATGCTGCAGCGATCGCCGACGTACGTGATGGCGTTCCCTCGTCACGACGACCTCGCCGAGAAGATCGCGCGACGGATCGGTGCGCGACGCTCGGCAGTCCTCACACGGTGGAAGAACGTCCTGATCGACACCGTCCTCTATCAGATGTGTCAGCGGTGGCCGCGCTACATGCGGTCGGTCATCCGCAAGGAGAACGCCGCGCAACTGCCCGCCGACTTCGACCTCGAGAAGCACTTCACGCCGAAGTACGACCCGTGGGATCAGCGGATGTGCCTCGCCCCCGACGGAGACATCTTCTCGGTCCTGGCCGACGGCACCGCGTCGATCGTCACCGACACCATCGAGCGCGTGAGCGCGCACGCCGTCGAGACGCGGTCGGGTGACACCATCGACGCCGACATCGTCGTCACGGCCACCGGGCTGCAGATGCTCGCGTTCGGCGGCATCGGGATCGCGGTCGACGGTCGCGAGGTCGCGCCGTCGGACACGTTGTCCTACAAGGGCATGATGCTCAGCGGCGTGCCGAACCTCGTCTTCACCATCGGCTACACGAATGCGTCGTGGACGTTGAAGGCCGACCTGGTCGGTGAGCACTTCGGTCGCATGCTCGCCCACATGCGCACGCACGGTCACGACCAGTTCGTACCGGTGCGGCCCGACTCCGTCGACGAGCGACCGCTGCTCGACTGCGAGGCCAACTACATCGTGCGGTCGATCGACACGTTCCCGCGTGCGGGTTCCCGGTCGCCATGGCAGCTCGGGATGAGCTACTACCACGACGTGATCACGCTGCGGCACCGTCGCGTCGCCGATCCCGCGATGCGATTCACCGGTCCCGAGGATCGACGTCGCGCCGGTGCCCGTGACCGCGCCGACGCGGTGCGCTGACACCTCGATCGCGGTGCGTTTCCCGGCGCGCGCAGGACCATCGCCCCCCGGCGCGAATAGACTCCCGTGGGTGAACGCTGATCCGTCCACCCTCTCCGTGGAACTCCCGGAGCTCACCGTGTCGGCCCTGACGTGGGGTCCCACCGACGGCCCGCTGGCGCTGCTGCTCCACGGCTACCCGGATTCGGCCTGGTCGTGGCGACATCTCGGGCCCGCCCTCGCCGAACGGGGCTTCCGTGTGGTCGCGCCGTTCAGCCGGGGGTACGCCCCGACCGGCATCCCCGCCGACGACGACTTCCACGTCGGAGCACTCATGCACGACGTGATCGGTGTCCACCGCGTTCTCGGCGGCGACGGTGAGGCCGTGGTCATCGGGCACGACTGGGGTGCACTCACCGCGAACGCACTGGGTGCCTATCGCAAGTCGCCGTTCCGGGCGGTGGTGTCGATGTCGGTGCCGCCGGTCCCGGCCATGGTGCGCACCGACTCGCCGCCGGCGGTCGTCGCACGTCGACTACTCCGTCAGGCGCGGATGAGCTGGTACATGCTGTTCAACCAGATCCCCGGGGTCGCCGAGCGCTCCCTCGACCGACTGATCCCTCGATTGTGGCGCGACTGGTCGCCCGGTCACGACCCCGCCGAGGACCTGGTCCACGTCTTCGACGCCCTGCCGACGGCGGCCCACCGTCGTGCGGCCCTCCGGTACTACCGCGCGACACTGCGTCCGGGCCGACCGATCGCGCGCTATCGCGAGATGCACGATGCGTGGCGCCACGCCCCCGTGGTGCCGACGCTGTACCTGCACGGTGTCGACGACGGCTGCATGCAGGTCGGCTACGCCGGGTCGGTGCGCGACGTGCTCCCCGACGGCAGCCGGGTCGAACTGGTCGACGGCGCAGGACACTTCCTGCAGGTCGAACAGCCCGAGACCGTCAACCGGCTGATCGTCGAGTTCGTGTCGCGCTGACGGCGGCCACGGGCGCGGAGAGTCGACCCCGCGCCCGGCCCCCCTGTCATCGCTTCGCGTACAGCTCCTCGATCGCGTCGCCGTGTGCCTGGTGGATGACGTTGCGCTTGAGCTTCATGGTCGGCGTGATCTCACCGGACTCGATGGTGAAGTCGGAATCGAGGATGGTGAACTTCTTGATCGCCTCGGCCTTCGACACCTTGTTGTTGGCCTGCTTCACCGCTCCGTCGATCTCGGCGCGCAGTGTCTCGTTGGTCGCCAGGTCGGCGATCGAGGTGTCGGCCGAGAGCCCGTTGCGCTCGAGCCAGCCCGGGACCGCCTCGGCGTCCAGCGTGATCAGGGCCGCGATGAACGGCTTGTTGTCGCCGACCACCAGGCACTGGCTCACCAGCGGGTGGGCACGGATCGAGTCCTCGAGAGGCGCGGGGGAGACGTTCTTGCCGCCGGCGGTGACGATGAGTTCCTTCTTGCGGCCGGTGATCGCGAGGTACCCGTCGGTGAGGGTGCCGATGTCGCCGGTGCGGAACCAGTCGCCGTCGAACGAGTCGCGGGTCGCCTCCTCGTTGTGCCAGTACCCGCCGAAGACCATGGGGCCCTTGAGCAGCACCTCGCCGTCGTCGGCGATGCGCACCGAGGCGCCCGCCACGGGACGTCCGACGGTGCCCACGCGCTGCGAACCCGGGGCGTTGACCGTCACCGCGGCGGCGGTCTCCGACAGGCCGTAGCCCTCGTAGACCGGGATCCCGATACCGCGGAAGAAGTGCCCGAGTCGGTCGCCCAGCGGTGCGCCGCCGGAGATGGCGTCGGTGCACTTCCCGCCGAGGGCGGCGCGCAGCTTGGCGTAGACCAGGGCGTCGAACACCTTGTGCTTGACGCGCAGCACGAGACCGGGGGAACCCTTGTCGAGGGCGCGGCTGTACTCGATGGCGGTGTCGGCCGCGCGGTCGAAGATCTTGCCCTTGCCGCCGTCGTAGGCCTTCTGCTTCGCGCTGTTGTAGACCTTCTCGAACACGCGGGGCACCGACAGGATGTAGCTCGGCTGGAACTTCTCGAAATCGGAGATCAGGTTCGCGATGTCGTTGGTGTGACCCAACAGGACGCCGCTCTCGACCGAACCGACCGCGACCACGCGGGCGAAGATGTGCGCCAGCGGGAGGAACAGCAGGGTCGAGCGACCCTCGGACATGATGTCGCCCAACGTCTCGCGGACACTCGCGCACTCACCGAGGAAGTTGCCGTGGGTCAGCGCCACACCCTTGGGGTTGCCGGTGGTGCCCGAGGTGTAGACCAGCGTCGCCATGCTCTCCGAGGTGAGTGTCGACCGTCGGCGTTCGAGCTCGTCGTCGCCGATGTCGGCGCCCTTGCCCGCGAGGGTCCCGAGGATGTCGTCGTCGATCACGAGGGTCTCGCGCAGCGTCGACGAGGCGGCGTCGACGACGTCGGCGTGCGTGCTGCGCATCGCCTCGTTCTCCACGATCAGCAGCGATGTGCCCGAATCCGAGAGGATGTACTTCACCTGGTCCGACGCCGAGGTCTCGTAGATCGCGACCGTGGCGGCCCCCGCGCGCCAGATCGCGTAGTCCAGCACGGTCCACTCGTACCGGGTGGAGGACAGGATGCCCACCCGGTCGCCCGGTTCGACACCGGCCGCGATCAGGCCCTTGGCGGTCGCGTCGATCTGGTCGGCGAACTCGCCGGCGGTCACGATGGTCCACTTGTCCCCGCTGCGACGGCGGAAGAGGGGCAGGTCGGGGCGTTCGCTGCGGTAGCGCAGCGGTGCGTCGACGATGGCGGCGTCGTCGGCGACGGTGGTGGTCGAGGGGGTGGTCACTTCGGGCACGAGGGTCTCCAATTCGATCGATCGACGCAGCCCGAAAACGGACAATCCCGACCTGCGGCAGCACTGTGACACAGATTACCTGGTCTGTTCCCACGGCAAACCGGGGCCGCACAACCCGCCGAAAAGCGCCTCTGCGCCGCAGGTCACGAATAACGGATCGGCCCCGCGGACGGTTAGAGTGCTCCCGGAGACAACTCTCCTCCGGTGGGCCGTGAGGCCGCCGGGAATCAACGATCGGCTCAGGTGCCGGGAATCGGCGGGCAGGCAGTGGACGGCAACGGGTCAGAGGCCCAATCGGTGACATTCGCCGATCTCGACATCGAACCCCGGGTGCTCCAGGCACTCAACGACGTGGGGTACGAGAGTCCGTCGCCCATCCAGGCCGAGACGATCCCCCCGTTGATGGCCGGTCGCGATGTCGTCGGCCTCGCCCAGACGGGCACCGGCAAGACGGCCGCGTTCGCGATCCCGGTCCTGTCGAAGATCTCCGGCGGCGGACGCAAGCCGCGCGCACTGGTCCTCGCCCCCACCCGTGAGCTCGCGCTGCAGGTCGCCGAGGCGTTCGGCAAGTACGCCGCGCATCTGCCCGACATCAAGGTCCTGCCGATCTACGGCGGCCAGAGCTACGGCGTCCAGCTGTCGGGCCTGCGTCGCGGCGCACAGATCGTCGTCGGTACGCCCGGTCGCGTGATCGACCACCTCGACAAGGGCACCCTCGACATCTCCGAGCTCGACTTCCTCGTCCTCGACGAGGCCGACGAGATGCTCACCATGGGTTTCGCCGAGGACGTCGAGCGGATCCTGCGTGACACCCCCGATTCCAAGCAGGTCGCCTTGTTCTCGGCGACCATGCCCAAGGCCATCGGCCGACTGGCGCAGAAATACCTCAAGACCCCGGTCGAGATCACCGTCAAGGCGAAGACGCAGACCGCGCAGAACACCACACAGCGCTACCTGCAGGTGTCCCACCAGCGCAAGCTCGACGCCCTCACGCGTGTGCTCGAGGTCGAGACCTTCGACGCGATGATCATCTTCGTCCGCACGAAGTCGGCCACCGAGGAACTCGCCGAGAAGTTGCGGTCGCGGGGATTCTCCGCCGCGGCCATCAACGGCGACATCGTGCAGGCGCAGCGAGAGCGCACCATCTCGTCGCTGAAGGCCGGATCGCTCGACATCCTCGTGGCCACCGACGTCGCCGCCCGTGGCCTCGATGTCGACCGCATCTCCCACGTCGTCAACTACGACATCCCGCACGACACCGAGTCGTACGTGCACCGCATCGGTCGCACCGGACGTGCGGGTCGGTCCGGTGACGCACTGCTGTTCATCACCCCGCGGGAACGTCATCTGCTGCGGTCGATCGAGAAGGCGACGCGACAGCCCATCACCGAGATCGGGCTGCCCAGTGTCGACGACGTCAACGCCCAGCGTGTGGCGAAGTTCGGTGAGTCGATCACCGAGAACCTGGCGTCGGACAACATCGCGATGTTCCGTCGACTCATCGAGAACTACGCGCAGGAGAACGATGTCGCCATGGCCGACATCGCCGCCGCGCTGGCCCTCGAGACCCGCGACGGTGGGTTCCTGCTCAGCCCCGACCCGCCCGCGGGTGAACGCAAGGCCGGGTCCGAGCGCCCCGAGCGCCGTCCGCGCGAGGGTGGCACCAACTTCGCGACCTACCGCATCGCGGTCGGCAAGAAGAACAACGTCACCCCGGGCGCGATCGTCGGGGCCATCGCCAACGAGGGCGGGCTCAGCCGCGGCGACTTCGGGCACATCAGCATCCGCGCCGACTACAGCCTCGTCGAACTGCCCGAGGATCTCGGCCGCGAGACGCTGACCGCACTGCGCAGCACCCGTATCTCCAACGTGCCGATCAACCTCAGCAAGGACCAGGGTCCGCCGCGGCAGCGATCGTCGTCGCGTCAGGGCGGTGGCCGCGGTGGCGATTTCGGCGGACGACGCGGGGCACCACGCGTGGCCGGCCGCGGTCGGCACTGACCCGACGCGACCGATCCATCCGCGGGTCTCACCGCGTGCAGGAAACTTTCCCGTAACATCGGCTCGGCTCCGTCCGATGTCTTCTTCACGGGCCACGACATCGTCGTCGTACCCGACCGGACGTCCGCGTCAGAATTTTCCTGCAGTAACAAGGATCGGTGAGTTCCCCGGTGTCAGTGGTGGATCCAATCTCGGCGACAGAAGCGGCCGAGCACACGCAACAGGGCGCGGCCGTCGTGGTGGACATGCGTCCCCAGGTGGTGCGTCATCAAGGAAGCCTTCCCGGGGCGGTGATCGTCGAACCCGCCGACCTGACCGCCGCGTTCGAACCGACCTCCCCCCGCCGGATGCCCTGCGTCTGCGACATGAACGTCGAGATCGCCGTGGTGTCGGTGCGTGCACAGGCGCGCCGCATCGCCGAGCAGATCGCCGCGCTGGGATACACCAACGTGCGCTACGTCGACGGGGATTTCCCGGCCTTCCGGTCGGCGCTCCTCGCCGGCTGATCGGGCACGTCGGTCCGTCCCGGCCCTCGCGTGGCCACGCTCGGCGGGAGCATCGAATAACGTGTACACCCATGAATGCGAAGGTCAGGGCCCGAGCAGGTAGCGTTCTCTCTGCCTCGGTCCATAGACCTGAGGTTCACCTCGAGGTGACCCGACGACCTCGACCGCTGCTGGTGCGGGCGAAGAGGACCTGATGACCGAATCGATGTCCGTCGACGACCGACGCGCACGGGTGTTACGGCTGTTGCAGTTCCTGCACGAGCTCATCCGTGCGAAGTCCGATGTCGTGCGCAACGTCGACGACCACGAGGCCCTCGTCTGGCTCGGTGACGACCACGGCCTGCCCGTCCGCGGCAAGGCCGCCCCCGGTGAACGCTTCCTCGAGCTGCGATCGAGCGGTGCGGGTGCCGACGGGTTCGCGAGCGTCGCCGGCATGCTCGACGATCTCGCCGAACGTCCCGAGTCGCTCGAACTCGTCGTCGCGACCGGTCTGCTCACCATCGGTGCCGACGCGTCCGCCGCGGGCAACGACACCGTCCCGGCGGTCAACCAGCACCTGCTGACCCAGGCGGTCGTCGCCGAGCACGACCACACCGCCGGCACCATCTCGATCAGCCTCGCCGGCGACTCGGTCCCCGAACTCCAGGACAGCCACCTGCTCACCGGGGTCGACGGCTTCGACCTCGGTCGGTCGGGGGAGATCGCCGACCTGCTCGCCGCGCAGCCGTCCGTCCTCGCACCCGCCGTCGCCGACATCGTCGACACCTGGCGCACCACCGTGCCGACGGGCGCCACGCCCGTGACCGTCACGGCCACACCGGCTCTCGTTCTGCGCAACCGCGGTTCGGGCGCGATCCTCGGCTACTACGAGGCGATGATGGCGTCGTTGCGCGACGCCGACCGCGACGCCCCGATCCCCATCGGGCTGGCTCAACTCGTCGAACCGATCGAGTCCGACGAACGCGTGGCGCGGCTGGCGGACGCGGGCGCGATGTCGGCGGGTGAACTCGTCGAGGACGCCCTCTACCCCTTGCCGTCGAACGTCGAGCAGCGCGACATCCTCGCGCAGCTCGGACTCGACAGCGGTGTGGTGGTGGAGGGGCCGCCCGGCACGGGCAAGACCCACACCATCGCCAACCTCATGGCCGCCCTGCTGGCCAAGGGGCAGCGCGTCCTGGTCGTCAGCGAGAAGGCCCAGGCGCTGCAGGTCCTGCGCGACAAACTCCCGCCGGAGCTGCGCGAGCTCGCCGTGGCCATCACCGACGTCACGAAGGACGGTTCGTCGTCCCTGGTCGAGAGCGTCGAGGCGATCGCAGCCCGCAAGGGTTCGTTCCAGTCGAGGGTGGTCACCTCCGAGATCAAGAACCTGCGGTCCAAGCGTGACCAGGCACGTGCCAAGCGCGAACAGATCCTGCGGGAGATCTGGCAGCTGCGCGAGTCCGAGACCGAGAAACACGAATGGGTGGCCGCGGGCTACAGCGGCACCGCCGCGCACATCGTGCGGACCTGCCAGGAGGTCGCCGATCGGTACGACTGGCTTCCCGGACCGCTCGAGTCGGCGCTGCCGCCGCTCGACACCGACGAGATGGACCGCCTGCTGACGTTGCTCCGCGAGCGCGACGACACCTGGGCGAGTCGCCTGTCCCAGCGTCTGCCCGAACTCGAGGCGTTCCTTCCCGGGTCTGTCGAGCTCGACTCGATCTGCGCCCGCATCGCCGAGCAGCCCAGCGAGAAGATGGTCGGGAGCGGCTCGCTGCTGGCGATCCTCTCCGATGTCGACAGCGGACGTCTGCTCACGATCAAGAACCAGTGCGACCATCTCGGCGCCGCGGTGCGCGAGGTGCGGACGTTCGCCGACCACCTGCAGCAGATGGCCGAGCGGCTGCTCTCGGGCGAGGCCGCGTACCTGTGGAACCGCGTCACCCAGATCTCGGCCGTCATCGACGAGGCCACCCGCCGCGACCGCGACATCGGCACCCACGAGGTGTCCGTCGCGTCCGCCGACGGGGGTCACGGCGCCCCCGCCGGCGCCGCATCGGTGTTCGACGACGCCGCGCAGTACCTCCGGACCGGTGGTGCCTGGCGAACGCGGTTCCGCAAGTCGCCGCAGCAGCGGGCCGTCGACGCGCTCGGCGTCGTGGCCACCGTCGACGGCCGTCCGCCTACCGACGCCGACAACATGCAGCTCGTCGCCGACCACCTCGCCGTGCTCGAAGGCGTCGGCCGCGTGCAGACGGTCCTCGCCGACGTCGACGTCCCGGTCGACACCACCGGATCGCGGTCGTCGCAGCTCGGTCAGCTCGTCCGGCTCGACGAGCAGCTGGGCTGGATCTCAGAATTGCTCACCGGCCGTGACGCACTCGTTCGTCAGCTCGAGTCGATCAGTCCCGGTGGCCCCCGCCCGAAGAGCATCGACGAGGTCGCCGAGGTGGCGCGTCAGACCGGTGCGATCGCGGCGACCAACGACGCCGTCCTCGCGCGACGGGAACTCGACGAGTACGCGCGGGCCCTGAGCGCCGAGGTGGACCAGGGGCCGTCCGACGAGGGCGAGGCGCTCCTCGCGGCCATCGTCGCCGCCGATGCCGACGCCATCAAGGAGTCGCGCCGCGCATTCAACTCCGCACGCGCACAACGAGACCGACAGGGTGCGCTGGATCTGCTCGAACTCCGCCTCAAGCAGAAGGCGCCCGAGCTGCACCGCCTGCTGCGCGAGACCGCCGACGACCGCGTGTGGGAAGGGCGTCTGCGGGAGCTGACCGACGCCTGGTCGTGGCGCCGCGCCTACTCGTGGGCGTCGGACCGCAGCGATCCGCATCGCGAATCACGGCTCGAGTCCGATCTCGACGCCGTCGAGGCCGACATCGGACACTTCACCGCCGGGCTCGCGGCGGCCTGCGCATGGCGGGAGTGCCTCGAGCACATGACCGTCGCGCAGGTGCAGGCCCTGCAGTCCTACCGCGACCACATCACCAACCTGGGCAAGGGTTCGGGCAAACACGCCGAACGGTTCCGTCGCGCCGCGCGATCGGCGATGACGCAGGCCCAGGGGGCGGTCCCGGCGTGGATCATGCCGATCTCGCAGGTCCTCTCCTCGATCACCCCCGAGCAGAACTCATTCGACGTCGTGATCGTCGACGAGGCGAGTCAGGCCGACATCACCAGCCTGTTCCTGCTGTGGCTGGCTCCGCGCGTGATCGTCGTCGGCGACGACAGGCAGTGTGCGCCGGGTACATCCGGTGCCGCCGGGCTCGACGACGTCTTCGCCAAACTCGACACCTACCTGCCCGACGTCCCGCAGTACATGCGGGACAGCCTCACCCCGCGGTCGAGCCTGTTCTCCATGCTGCGCACCCGCTTCGGCCACGTGGTGCGACTGCGGGAGCACTTCCGGTCGATGCCGGAGATCATCGAGTACTCGTCGCGGCAGTTCTACCCGGATTCGCCGCTGGTGCCGGTGCGACAGTTCGGCGCCGACCGCCTCCCGCCGCTGCGCACGGTATTCGTACCCGAGGCCGTCGCCACCGGGGACAGCTCCGCGCTGACCAACAGTGTCGAGGCCGACGCACTCGTCGAGGCGTTGGTCGCCTGCGCCGGCGACGAGCGCTACGCGGGTCTCACCTTCGGCGTGGTGGTGCTGCAAGGGCAACGCCAGGTCGACCTCATCACCCAGCGACTGCGCGCCGCGCTGACCCCCGAGCAGTGGCACGAACGGTCGCTGCGCATCGGCACGCCGCCGGACTTCCAGGGCGACGAACGCCACGTGGTGTTCCTGTCGATGGTGGTCTCGGTCGACCGGAACCCGGTGTCGCTCACCAGAAGTGAGTCGCAGCGCCGGTTCAACGTGGCGGCGTCGCGTGCGATGGAGCAGCTGTGGCTGTTCCACTCGGTCGCCTCCGACGACCTCAAGCCCAACGACCTGCGGTACTCGCTGCTGTCCTACATGGAACGCACCGAGGGTGCGCTGGTCGCCCCGATGCCGTCGGGGGTCACCGTCGACGAGCGGTGTGAGCCGTTCGAGAGCCTCTTCGAGCAGCAGATCTTCCTCGATCTGACCGCCCGCGGTTATCACGTCAACCCGAAGGTGTCGGTGAACAACCGCGTCATCGACCTCGTGGTCACCGGCGCCGATGCCCGGCTGGCCGTGGAGTGCGACGGCGACGAGTTCACCAGCACGCCCGAACAGGCACGCGCGGACATGGAGCGCGAGCGCGAACTACGGCGTTGCGGGTGGCGTTTCTGGCGCGTGCGTGAATCGGAATACCTGCTCGACCCGGAGCGCGCCCTGGCCGGACTGTGGCAGGAACTCGAGACGCGGGGCGTCGCCGCCGACTCGATTCCCGACAGCGACGTCGCGCAGACGACACCGACCTGGGAGCCGATCGACCTCACCGGCGGGGACTAGGCGCAACTGCGCCGCGGCGGTCAGGTCCCCTCGGGCATGGCCGCGCGCACCGCGGCCACCGTCGCGTCGGGATCGGGGTCGCGCCGCATCACCAGGCCGCGGGCGAAGGACAGTCGGTCGCCGTGGTGTCGTGGAACCACGTGCACGTGGGTGTGGAACACCGTCTGGAACGCCGCGCGGCCGTCGTTGATCATCACGTTCACGCCGTCGGCGGCGATCGACGAGGACCTCAGGGCCGCACCGATCAACCGGGCGGCGTCGAACAACCGCGTCCCCATCTCGCTGGTGATGCCGGCGAGGTCGGGGTGGTGCTCGCGGGGGATGACCAGTGTGTGGCCCGGACGTACCGGGCGGATGTCGAGAAAACCCATCACGTGGTCGTCGGAGTAGACCATGCGTGCCGGGGCGGTACCGGCCACGATCGCGCAGAACACGCACTCACTCATGACCGTCACCCTAGGGTGCGCCGCGCGGACGACGCCGACGCGTCGTGACTCGTCACGGCGCGAGACGACACGATGTGGGTCACCACCAGGTGATAACGATTCGATAACGAGTTCACGAGGCGGTCGTCACCGGCGCCGACACGTCGCCGCAGTGCCGCCACGTGGGGGTTCGCGGGGAGCCGGGGGAGCGTCCGGAGGGACGGCCGAAGTTACCCGCGGGGTTACCCGCCGGTATACCCGGCGGTCACCCCAAAACATGAGGGATCCCTCATTTTCGTGTGCGACGATGGTTGTCGTGCCGCACCGGGTGGTCGGCGAGTACCCCTGGAGCACCGACGTCGTACCGCGGAATCGGAACTCCACCGACTCGACCCCACACCCGTTGCGCACCAGGCCCTTTCGACCGCCTCGACGACGAGACAGCGGTCAGCCGAACCGACACTTCCCGCCGCTGGAGACGACCCGCATCGCCGGGCCGTCGATGCCGTGGCACGCACCACCACATCGAGGAGATCATCAGTGACCGTTCACCAGTTCCGCAGCGGCCCCGGGGATTCGGCAGCATCGCACCGACCCGACGAGACCTTGATCAGCCGACTGCGGGCCGGTGACCGGTACGCGATCAGCTTCGGCGGCCAGGGGATCGCGTGGCTCCCGGCGTTGGCCGAACTGGTGATCGACGCCGAGCTCGACCGTTCGGTGGGGCAGATCGTCGACGCCGCCGAGCAACTGTTGGCTCCCGTCGCCGACGACCTCGCCGCCCAGCGCCCCGACGGCTTCCATCCCCTGAGCTGGGTCCACGCGCTCGGCGCCGACGAGCCCGTCCCCGCCGAGGCGATTCTCACCGGCGCGGCGCTGTCGGTCCCCGGCATCCTGCTGTCCCAGCTCGCCGCGGTCGCCGCACTGCGCAAGCAGGGGCTCGACACCGCCGAGATCCCGGCGCACACGGTCGTCGGCCACTCCCAGGGAGTCCTGGCCGTCGAAGCGCTCACCGACCACCACGGCACCACCGGCGGGCCGGGCGCGCTACTCGCCCTCGCCCACCTCATCGGCGCCGCCGGAGCCACCGTCGCACGCCGGGTCGGCCTGGCGTCGGCCTCGGACGGCGCGCCGATGATGTCGATCACCAACGTCGTCCCCGAGCGCATCGAGGACCTCCTCACCCGCTACCGCGCGACCATCGCCGCCACCGACCTGCACAACGCGCCCGCCCTGGCCATCCGCAACGGTCGCCGCTCGGTCGTGGTGTCGGGCTCACCGCGCCACCTCACCGCATTCGAGACGATGTGCGACGCGGTCGCCGCCGGCGAGGCCACCGACCGCAAGCGCAAGGTGATGGGCGGAGCTCCGTTCTCGCCCGTCTTCGACCGTCTGACCGTCGGCATCGCCTTCCACCACGCTGCCCTCGCACCCGCCCGCGACCTCGTCGTCGCCTGGGCCGGTCGCTGCGGCCTCGACACCGAGTGGGCCGCGCGTCTGGCCGACGCGGTCCTCGTCGACCCGGTCGACTGGGTGTCGACGCTCGACGCCGTCGCCGACTCCGGTGTGTCCTGGGTCCTCGACATGGGTCCCTCCGACGTGGCGACCCGGCTCTCGGTGCCCGTCCTGCGCGGTCGCGGTATCGGGTGCATCGCGGTCGGGCTGCGCGGGGGACAGCGGAACCTGTTCGCCCCCGGCGGCATCCCCGAGGTCGCGCAGCCGTGGTCGGCGTTCGCACCGACGCTGGCCGAGCTACCCGACGGCCGACGGGTCGTGGAGACGTCCTTCACCCGCCTCACCGGTCGGTCGCCGATGCTGCTCGCAGGGATGACCCCGACCACCGTCGATCCCGCCATCGTCGCCGCGGCGGCCAACGCCGGCCACTGGGCCGAGCTCGCCGGCGGCGGCCAGGTCACCGAGGCGATCTTCGCCGACAACGTGGCCCGGCTGACCGATCTCCTCGAGCCCGGACGTCAGGCGCAGTTCAACGCACTGTTCCTCGACCCCTACCTGTGGAAGCTGCAGCTCGGCGGCAAGCGCCTCGTGCAGAAGGCCCGCGCCGCCGGTGCCCCCATCGACGGTGTCGTGGTCTCGGCGGGCATTCCCGAGCTCGACGACGCGGTGGCCCTGGTCTCCGAGCTCGCCGAGGCCGGCATCCCCCACATCGCCTTCAAGCCCGGCACCGTCGAGCAGATCCGCGCGGTGGTCCGCATCGCCGCCGAGGTCCCCTCGCACCCCATCATCGTCCACATCGAGGGCGGTCGCGCCGGTGGACATCACTCGTGGGAGGACCTCGACGACCTGTTGCTGGCGACCTACGCCGAGCTGCGCTCGCGCACCAATGCCGTCATCTGCGTCGGCGGCGGCATCGGCACCCCGGAGCGGGCGGGTGACTACCTCACCGGCGCGTGGTCGCAGGCTCACGGCTACCCGGCGATGCCGGTCGACGGCATCCTGCTCGGCACCGTCACCATGGCCGCGCTCGAGGCGACCACCTCGCCCGCGGTGAAGCAGCTCCTCGTCGACACCCCCGGGTGCGACACCTGGATCGGTGCCGGCCACGCCGACGCGGGTATGGCATCGGGTCGCAGCCAGCTCGGCGCCGACATCCACGAGGTCGACAACTCCGCGTCGGCCTGCGGCCGTCTCCTCGACGAGGTCGCCGGGGACGCCGACGCCGTCGCCGCACGTCGCGACGAGATCATCGCCGCACTCGACCGCACCGCCAAGCCCTACTTCGGCGATGTCGCGTCGATGACCTACCGGCAATGGCTCACCCGCTACGCCGATCTCGCCGTCGGCACCGACCCGGGACCGTCGCCGGCGTGGGCCGACATCACCTGGCGACAGCGCTTCCTCGAGATGCTGCAGCGGACCGAGGCGCGCATGCACCCGGCCGACCGCGGAGAGGTCGCCACCGCGTTCGGTGACGACCGCGCCACCGACGCCCCGCACTCCGCGATCGACGTCCTCGGCAGCCTCTACCCGGCCATCGACGCCGACGTGCTGCACCCCGCCGACGTCGCGTTCTTCCTCGGGCTCTGCCGCACCCCCGGCAAGCCGGTCGCCTTCGTCCCCGTCGTCGACAAGGACGTGCGCCGCTGGTGGCGCAGTGATTCGCTGTGGCAGGCCCACGACCCGCGCTACGGCGCCGACGAGGTCTGCATCATCCCCGGACCCGTCGCGGTCGCCGGGATCACCACCGTCGACGAGCCGATCGGCGCACTGCTCGACCGTTTCGAGGCACACGTGGCCGGCGACATCGCCGCCGCCGGCGCACAGCCGACCGCGGTGAGCAGCCGTCTGCGTCGCGGACTCGTGAACGGCGGAGGTGTGCTGGCCGACGTCATCGAGACCGACACCGTGCTGTGGGCCGGACGCATCGTCGCCAACCCCATCGCCCTGCTGGGCGATCGCGCGGCGTGGACGCTGCTCGACCCGGACAGGTTCGACACCGACGGCGTCACCACCGAGGGCTCCCGTCGTGCCGAGCACGAGCCGACCGGTTCGGTGCTCGAACGCACCGATGACGGTGTGGCGCTCACCGTCCCGATCGCGACGACCCGCGTGAGGATCGCGATGACCGTCGACGCCTCCCTCGCCGACGGCGGCAGCCCCGAGGTGTCCCTCGACGCCGCGGCCGCCGCCATGGGCGCGATCCTCGGTGTCGCCGCGGGCCACGCTCTGCCCGAGGTGGTCGACGGTGTCGCGACCACCACCGTCGGATGGACCGCCGACCTGCCCGCCGACCATTCGGCCGTCACCGCCCACACCCTGCCCGGCCACCTCTCGGCGTCGGTGCCCACGGGCAGTGCGGGATTCGCCATCCCCGACACGCTCGTCGGGCTGACGTGGCCGAGTGTGTTCGCCGCCATCGGCGCCGCCCGGACCCCCGCGGGGACCCCCGTGGTCGAGGGCCTGCTCGACCTGGTCCACCTCGACCACGCCGTCGCGACGGCCGCCGTCCTGCCGCGGGTGGACACCGACCTCGTCGTCGTCGCCCGCACCGGTGACGTCGTCGACACCGACCTCGGACGCGTCGTGGAGGTGTTCGTCGACATCACCGGCGACGCCGGTCCCGTCGCGTCTATGACCGAGCGGTTCGCCATCCGCGGCCGCCTCGGCGACGGCTCGCTCGCCGACCCCGTCCGCGCAGGCGGGGCGATCGACACCGAGACGACCGCCACGCGCAAGCTCCTGCGCTCGGCCACCGTCACCGCGCCCGCACGGATGCACGGCTTCGCCGCCGTCTCCGGCGACCGCAACCCCATCCACACCGATGCCAACGCCGCCCGCCTCGCCGGGCTGGGGGAGCCGATCGTGCACGGGATGTGGCTCTCCGCCGCCGCCCAACACGTAGCCACCGCAACCGATTCCGCGCAGCCCGTGCCGGCCGCACGGCCCCTGCTGGGCTGGACCGCGCGCTACATGGGCATGGTCCGCACCGGCGACCGCGTCACGATCCGAGTCGACCGTGTGGCCCTCGACCACGGCTGCGAGGTCGTGGAGGTCACCGCCAAGGTCGACGACGCACTCGTCATGACCGCCACCGGTCGTCTCGCCGCCCCGCGCACCGTCTACGCCTTCCCGGGCCAGGGCATCCAGAGCGCGGGCATGGGACTCGACGCCCGCAGTCGGTCGAAGGCCGCCCGAGAGGTGTGGGACCGCGCCGACGCGCACACCCGTGCCGCGCTGGGCTTCTCGATCCTCGCGGTCGTGCGCGACAACCCGACGACCCTCGTCGCCAACGGCACCACCTACAACCACCCCGACGGCGTCCTGTTCCTCACCCAGTTCACGCAGGTCGCCATGGCGACCCTGGGCGTGGCACAGATCGCCGAACTGACCGAGTCGGGTGGGTTCGTCACCGACGCCATCACCTGCGGACATTCGGTGGGCGAGTACAACGCTCTCGCGGCTTGCGCAGGTGTGTTGCCGCTCGAAGCCGTCCTCGAGGTCGTGTTCCAGCGCGGTGAGGCCATGCATCATCTCGTGCCCCGGGACGCCGACGGCCGCAGCGATTACCGCCTCGCGGCGATCCGTCCGAGCCAGATCGGACTCGTCGACGACGACGTCGTCGCCTTCGTCACCGAGGTCGGCGCGCAGTGCGGCGAGTTCCTCGAGGTGGTCAACCTCAACCTGCTCGGATCGCAGTACGCCATCGCGGGCACCGTTCGCGGACTCGAGGAGCTCGAGGCCGAGATCGACCGTCGCCGTGCGCAGTTCGGCGGCAAGCGGGCGTTCATCCTCATCCCCGGCATCGACGTCCCGTTCCACTCCACCGTGCTGCGTGCCGGCGTCCCCGAGTTCCGTCGCCGCCTGCAGGAACTGCTGCCGGAGTCGTTCGACCCCGACGTCCTCATCGGCCGATACGTGCCGAACCTGGTGCCCCGTCTGTTCACCCTCGACCGCGACTTCGTCGCCGAGATCGCCGCACTGGTGCCCTCGGACCCGCTCGACGAGGTCCTGGCCGACTGGGAGGCCCGCAGCGCGGACCGCACCGCCCTGGCCCGCACGGTGCTCATCGAGCTGCTCGCCTGGCAGTTCGCGAGTCCCGTCCGGTGGATCGAGACCCAGGACCTGCTGTTCTCGCCGCGGGAGACCGGTGGTCTGGGCGTCGAGCGCTTCGTCGAGGTCGGTGTGAAGTCCGCGCCCACGCTGGCCGGACTCGCCGCCAACACGCTCAAGCTCGACGACTACGCCGGGGCCACGGTCCAGGTCCTCAACCTCGAACGCGACGACCAGGTGGTCCTCGCCCTTGACGCCGACCCGGAGCCCGAACCCGAGGAGTCCGGGCCCGAGGAGTCCGGGCCCACCGGTACCGACGCACCCGTCGCGTCCGCGCCCGCCGCGCCCGCTGTGGCCGTCGCGGCGCCGGCGGCGTCGTCCGGCCCGCGTCCCGACGACATCGCATTCGTCCCCGCCGACGCGGTCGCGGCGGTCATCGCACTGTGGACCAAGATGCGCCCCGATCAGATCGGCGCCGCCGACACCATCGAGGCGTTGTGCGACGGTGTCTCGTCGCGGCGCAACCAGCTGCTGCTCGACATCGGTGGCGAGCTGGGGCTCGGCGCCATCGACGGTGCGGCCGAGGCCGACATGGGGGCGCTGGCCACCACCGTCAACAGCCTCGCCCGCGGCTACAAGCCGTTCGGCGCGGTCCTCGGCGACGCGATCACCGACCAGCTGCGCAAGGTGGTCGGCCCGCTCAACAAACGCCCGTCCTATGTGTCCGACCGCGTGTCGTCGGTGTGGCAGCTCGGCCCCGGGTGGGCGCTGCACGCCACCGTCGCGGTCGCGCTCGGCAGCCGTGAGGGCGTCAGTGTGCGCGGCGGCGATCTCGGTGGGTTGTCGTCGGGTCCGATCGGCGGTCTCGACGCGCTCGACGCGGTGATCGACGCGGCGGTCGCCGAGGTCGGTGCGCGTCGCGGCGTCAGCGTCGCCAAGCCCTCGGCCGAGGCCGGCGGCGGGGGCACAGTCGATCTCGCCGCGCTCGGCGATCTCACCGAACAGTTCACGGGACGCTCCGGTGCCCTGGCGAGCGCCGCCTACGCGATCCTCGACAAGCTCGGTCTGAACACCGTGGCGACCGCCGAGACCGACGACGAGGCCGACCGTGGCCAGGCGGTCGTCGACCGTGTGAGCGCCGAGCTCGGCCCGGACTGGATGCGTACGGTCGCCCCGACCTTCGACGAGCGAACCACCGTGCTCATCGACGACCGGTGGGCCTCGGCGCGTGAGGATCTCGCGCGTCTGTGGGTGACCGACGAGCATGAACTCGACACCGATTTCGAGCGGATCACCGGTCGTTTCGCCGGTGCCGGCGACGCGGTCGCCCACCACGCGACGTGGTGGCAGGGCAAGGCGCTGCACGCGGCCTACCCGGTGCACGCCCGCACCTACTCCCACATCGCCCACGCCGCACAGGATCCCGCGCCCGGTCGCTGGACCGACGAGATCGCGGTCGTCACCGGCGCCAGCGCCGGATCGATCGCGGCCGCCGTCGTCGCCAAGCTGCTCGGTGGCGGCGCCACGGTCATCGCGACGAGTTCGCGACTCGACTCCGACCGCATCGCCTTCTTCCGGAAGCTGTACCGCGACAACGCGCGTGACGGTGCGGCACTCTGGCTCGCCTCGGCCAATATGAGCTCGTACACCGACGTCGACGACCTCGTGGCCTGGATCGGTGCGGAGCAGACCGAGAACCTCGGTGGCACCACCGGCGTCGTGAAGCCCGCGATGAAGCCGACGCTGCTGTTCCCGTTCGCCGCGCCGCGCGTGGCCGGCGACCTCACCGACGCCGGTGGTCGCGCCGAACTCGAGATGAAGGTGCTGCTCTGGTCGGTGGAACGTCTCATCGCCGGACTCGGCGCCCTCGGCGCCGACCACGATCTCGCCGCGCGCCTGCACGTGGTGCTCCCGGGGTCGCCCAACCGCGGAATGTTCGGCGGCGACGGCGCCTACGGCGAGAGCAAGGCCGCCCTCGACGCCCTCGTCACCCGGTGGGGTGCCGAGGAGTCGTGGAACTCCACCGTGACCCTCGCCCATGCGCTCATCGGGTGGGTCCGCGGGACCGGGCTCATGGGTCACAACGACGGCATGGTCGCCGCCGTCGAGGCCGCCGGGGTCCGTACCTGGGCCACCGAGGAGATGGCCGACGAACTGCTGGGCCTGTGTGTGCCGCAGGCACGTACCGCGGCGCGCGAGAAGCCCGTCGTCGCCGACTTCACCGCCGGCCTCGATCCCGCGTCGATCGACCTCAAGGCCCTCGCCGCGGCTGCGGCGGCGCAGGTGGCCCCGGCCGACGAGGTCGCCGAGACCACGCCGCCCACGGTGGCCGCGCTGCCGGCGCCCGCGCGCGCCGCGGCGGTCACCACCCCGGCCTGGCCCGCCCTCGACGTCGCACCCGAGGATCTGGTCGTCATCGTCGGCGCCGGCGAGCTCGGCCCCTACGGCAGCGCGCGCACACGCTTCGAGATGGAGGTCGACGAGGAGCTCTCGGCGGCCGGCGTCCTCGAGCTGGCGTGGAACACCGGGCTCATCGTGTGGGAGGAGACCCCGAAGCCGGGGTGGTACGACACCGAGTCCGGTGATCCCGTGCACGAGAGCGAGATCGCCGATCGCTTTCACGACGCGGTCGTCGAACGCTGCGGCATCCGCCGCTACGCCGACGAGGGCGCGATGGTCGACAACACCTCGCCGCTGTTGACGTCGGTCTTCCTCGACGAGGATCTGACCTTCGGTGTGTCCTCCGAGGAGGAGGCGCGCGCCTTCGCCGCATCCGATCCGGAGAAGACCTCGGTCACCCATGACGGTGAGACCGGGGAGTGGACGGTCACCCGACGGGCCGGCACCGAGATCCGCGTCCCGCGCCGATTCACGCTGAGTCGCACCGTCGGTGGGCAGATCCCCACCGGGTTCGACCCGACACGCTGGGGCATCTCGGCGGACATGGCCGAATCGGTCGACCGGGTCGCGCTGTGGAACCTCGTCGCGACCGTCGACGCGTTCCTCGGTTCGGGCTTCGAGCCGTCGGAGCTGATGCGGTGGGTGCACCCGGGTCTGGTCGCCAACACCCAGGGCACCGGTATGGGCGGCATGGAGTCGATGCGCTCGCTTTACATCGACACCCTGCTCGGTGAGTCGAAGGCCAACGACATCCTCCAGGAGGCGCTGCCCAACGTCGTCGCCGCGCACGTGGTCCAGTCCTACATCGGCAGCTACGGCGCGATGATCCATCCGGTCGCCGCCTGCGCGACGGCCGCGGTGTCTGTCGAGGAGGGCGTCGACAAGATCAAACTGGGCAAGGCGCTGTTCGCAGTCGCCGGCGGATTCGACGACCTCGGCATCGAGGGGATCGTCGGCTTCGGTGACATGTCGGCCACCGCCGACTCGGCGAAGATGGCCGCCCGCGGGATCGATCCGCGGCGCTTCTCCCGCGCCAACGACCGCCGACGTGGCGGGTTCGTCGAATCACAGGGCGGCGGAACGATTCTGCTGGCCCGTGGCGACGTCGCCGCGGAGATGGGCCTGCCGGTCCTCGGTGTGGTCGCGTGGGCCCAGAGCTTCGGCGACGGCGTGCACACGTCCATACCGGCCCCCGGGATCGGTGCCCTGGGTGCCGCGCGTGGTCGCGCCGGGTCGCCGATGGCGACGGCGCTCACCGCCCTCGGCGTCAGCGCCGACGACGTCGCGCTGGTCTCCAAGCACGACACCTCCACCAAGGCCAACGACCCCAACGAGGCCGATCTGCACGAGCGTCTCGCCGGCGCACTGGGTCGCAACGACGGCGCCCCGCTGTTCGTGGTGTCGCAGAAGTCGCTGACCGGTCACGCCAAGGGCGGTGCGGCGGCGTTCCAGCTCATCGGCCTGTGCCAGATGCTGCGCGACGGGGTCATCCCGCCGAACCGGAGCCTGGACTGTGTGGACGAGACCATGCGGAAACACGATCACCTCGTGTGGGTGACCGAGCCCCTGCGACTGGGGGAGCGGTTCCCGCTGAAGGCGGGTCTGCTGACGAGTCTCGGATTCGGTCACGTGTCGGGGCTCATCGCGGTGGTGCACCCGGAGGCGTTCGTGCAGAGTCTCGATCCCGCTGCGCGCGAGGACTATCGACGACGTGCCGCCGAGCGTGGCCGTGTCGGGGCGCAGCGGATGCTCGAGGCGATGTGCGGTGGAGACGCCCTCTATCGTCGCCCCCCGAACCGTCGACTCGGTGACGCCGGGGTCGACTCCGAGCGTGAGGCGGCCCTGCTGCTCGACGAGAGCACGCGTCTCGACGCCGACGGCAACTATCCGTCGGTGGTCGGCGCGCCGTGACGGTGATCGGGGTCGGGATCGACGTGGTGTCGATCCCCGAGTTCGCCGATCAGCTCGCGCAGCCGGGCACGACGTTCGCCGATCGGTTCACCGTCGGCGAGCGGCGCGACTCGGCGGCGGGCACCGCCGAGGACGCCCGCCACCTCGCGGGGCGGTGGGCCGCGAAGGAGGCCGTGATCAAGGCGTGGTCGGTCAGTCGGTTCGCCCGGTCGCCGGTCATGGGCGAGATCCGCCACAGCGACATCGAGGTCGTCACCGACACCTGGGGTCGTCCGGCGATACGCCTCGGCGGGGAGATCGGACGGCACCTCGAGGGGTCGACGGTGCACATCTCGCTGACCCACGACGGATCGATCGCGGCCGCGGTGGCCGTCCTGGAGGACGAACCGGCGAGCTGAGGGGTCAGCCCGCGGGGCCGTCCTCGAGGAGCAGGTAACCGCCGAGCATGCGTTTGAGTTCGGCGACGGTGCGTGCATGGTCGTGGCCGTCCTGCACCGAGAAGCTCAACAGCGAATACGCCGTGTGCACCAACACCTCCGACATCATCACCCGTCGCGTGCGTTGGCTGGGGGTGAGCGGGGCGATGATGCGCGCCACCTGATCGGCGATGGCACGTTCGTGGATCGTCGCGGTCGCCCGGGTGGCCGGCGTCGACTGCACGGCGAGCCACACCGCGCGCCGTGACGGGTCGTCGCGCCACAGGGCCGCGAGGTGGTCGATGAACTTGTCCAACAGGCGGATCCAGTCCAGTGAGGGGATCTCCGCGGCGAACGCGGCCAGTTCGTGCTGGACGCCGACGGCGTCCTGGCGATCGAGCTCGCAGACGATCACGTACTTGTTCGCGAAGTACTGGTAGAGCGTGCCGATCGGGACGTCGGCGCGCGACGCGATCTCCTCGCACGTGAGGGATTCGAAGCCGACCTCGATCAGCAGCGAGCGCGCCTCGACGAGCATCGACTCGAAGCGGCGGCGGCTGCGCTCCTGCGTCGGGCGTTTCCGCGGGACGAGCGGCTCGGGCGGTGAGGCGCCGCGGTGCGTGGCGCCTCTCGCGTCGGGCATCTCCTTGTCGGCCGTGCGCTCAGACCGACAGGTCGCGACGGAGCTTGGCGACGTGTCCGGTGGCGCGCACGTTGTACTGCGCGACCGCGATGGTGCCGTCGGGATCGACGAGGAAGGTCGAGCGGATGACGCCGGTGACCGTCTTGCCGTACATCGTCTTCTCGCCGAACGCACCCCACTCGGTCAGCACCCTCTTGTCGGGATCGGAGAGCAGCGGGAAGGTCAGCGACTCCGCGTCGCGGAATGTCGCGAGCTTCTCCGGCTTGTCGGGAGAGATGCCCAGGACCGCGATGCCGGCTCCGTCGAGTTCGGCGAGGTTGTCGCGGAAATCGCAGGCCTGCTTGGTGCAACCGGGCGTCGAGGCGGCGGGGTAGAAGTAGACGATGACCTGCCGGCCGAGGTGGTCGGACAGGGAGACGGGGTTCCCGTCGGCGTCGGGCAGGGTGAACGCGGGGGCCGGGTCGCCGGCCTGCAGGCGCTTGCTGGTGGTCACGTCGAGTCACGGTAGTCGACCCTTTCGGTGGCGACCCCGGCTCGGTCGCCGACGCGGTGAACTACCGTGAGGGGACAACCGACTCGAACCCTGAGTACATCGACCCAGATGGAGGACCTGTGGCACGGGATACCGACAGCATCGAACGTGACATCGCCCGTGCGCGCGAAGAGCTCGCGTCGACCCTCGACACCCTCGCGGTGCGGGCCAACCCGCAGCGACTCGCCGAGGATGCGAAGAACGGCGTGCTGGCCACCCTCAACGCGCCGGCCATCAAGTTCCCGCTCATCGGCGTGGGCGTGATCGTGGTGGCTCTGACCCTGAAGAAGCTCGTCAGCTGATCGTCGCCCGCACCGGCGGCACAACGACAAACGGCACCGCATCCGAATCGGATGCGGTGCCGTTTGCTTGTGTGGTGCGCCATCAGGGACTCGAACCCCGAACCCGCTGATTAAGAGTCAGCTGCTCTGCCAATTGAGCTAATGGCGCGTGCTTCGTGCGAGAAGGAACATTAACAGGTCGGGAGCGTCGGACGAAAATCGTGTCCCGCCGGTCACGGATCGGCCTCGATGACGTGGCCGGTGCTCGCCTGGCTCCCCGACCTCCGGACGTCTCGTACACTGAGTTCACCGAGCCGACACCCCGCCCGTGAACCCTGTGATCTCCTGCGGATCGCGACGGTGCGCGGGCCGTACAACGAGGTGACGACCCCGACGGGGTCGATGGCATCAGCGAGTCGTGACAGCGAGGTCCGGCCGCGTCGGTTCGGCGAGAGACCGCGGCGGCCTACTGCGCGTCGGCGCCACACAGTACAAGTGCGAGAAACGATTTCGGGAGTGGACATGAAGTTCGGTTGGGTCGACGGCGGGCGTTCACGATGGGTGGCCGCATCGTTGTCGGTGTGTGCGGTGGGCGTGTTGGGCGCCTGTTCGGCCGGAACCGCGGCCCCGACCTACAGCAATGCGGTCGGCGCGTCGGCCGGGATCGACGACATGTTGCGCCCCCAGATCTCGGTGACCGGGCTCTCGGGGCAACCACTTCTCGATCGCGCTGTCGGTGTCCAGCCGGGCGCCCCGGTCCGTGTGACCTCCCGATCGGGTCAGCTCACCGACGTCCGCATCCCCAAGGCCGACGGCGGCATGGTGGCCGGCGCGTACAACGCCGACCGCACGGTGTGGACCAGCACCGAGCCGTTCGGCTACGACCGCACCTACACGTTGTCCGCCGACGTCGCCGGTATCGCCGGGACCAACTCCACGAAGCTGTCGTTCACGACCCGCGCGCCGAACAACCTGACCCAGGCCTACGTGCTGCCGGACAACAACTCCACGGTGGGGATCGGTCAGCCGGTCGCCGTCCGCTTCGACGAGCCGATCACCGACCGCAAGGCCGCCCAGAACGCGATCAGCGTGACCACGAACCCTCCGGTGGAGGGCGCGTTCTACTGGCTCAGCGACTCCGAGGTGCGGTGGCGTCCGCAGAACTACTGGCAGCCCGGCACCAAGGTCAACGTCAAGGTGAACACCTACGGCATCGATCTGGGCAACGGACTGTTCGGCCAGGAGAACCAGAACCTGAACTTCACCATCGGACGGTCGCTGGTCGCGACCGCCGACGACCGCACCAAGCAGGTGTCGGTGGCCATCAACGGCAAGGTGGTCCGCACCATCCCCACCTCGATGGGCAAGGACAGCACGCCCACCAATCGGGGCGTCTACATCGTCGGCGACCGTCTGCCGTCGATCGTCATGGACTCCTCGACGTACGGCGTCCCGGTCAACTCGCCCGGTGGATACCGCGAGACGGTGTACTTCGACACGCAGATGTCCTACAGCGGCATCTACCTGCACGCGGCGCCGTGGTCGATCGGCGATCAGGGTGTCGACAACGTCAGCAACGGGTGTCTGAACGTGTCCCCGGAGAACGCGGAGTGGTTCATGAACACCGCGCTGCGAGGCGACATCGTCGAGGTCAAGAACACCGTCGGCGACGTGCTGCCCGGTACCGACGGCCTCGGCGACTGGAACATCCCCTGGGACGTGTGGAAACGCGGCAACGCGGGCGACCAGTCGTAGGACCCTCCCGTCACTGCCATTCCTCAGTGTTACGCTCTGCGTTGACACTGTTGCGACCGAGTGGTCGCAGGAAGGCACACGATGACCGAGCGTTCCCCCTGGGCCACCGACGATCTCGACGACCTGCGCAGCATGACCAGGTCGTTCATGGAGCGCAACGTCGCTCCCAACGTCGACAAGTACATCGAGCAGCACCACGTCGACCGTGACCTGTGGAACCAGGCCGGCGAACTCGGTCTGCTGTGCATGTCGATCCCCGAGGAGTACGGCGGCGGTGGCGGCACCTTCGCCCACGAGTCGATCCTGATCGAGGAGCAGGCGCGTATCGGCGACTCGTCGTGGGGCGTGAGCCTGCACAACGGGATCATCGCGCACTACCTGCTGGCCTACGGCTCGGAGGACCAGAAGCAGCACTGGCTGCCGAAGATGGCCTCGGGTGAGGTGGTGGGTGCGATCGCGATGACCGAGCCCGGTACCGGTTCGGACCTGCAGGCCATCACGACCAAGGCGATCCGCGACGGCGACGAGTACGTCATCGACGGCTCGAAGACGTTCATCACCAACGGTTCCCAGGCGGATCTCATCATCGTGGTAGCCAAGACCGACACGAGCGAGGGCGCCAAGGGCATCTCGCTGGTGCTCGTCGAGGGCGATCGCGACGGGTTCCGGCGCGGACGTGTGCTGGACAAGATCGGTCAGCGCGGACAGGACACCTCCGAGCTGTTCTTCGACGGGGTTCGCGTGCCGACCTCGAATCTGCTCGGGACCGAGGAGGGCCAGGGTTTCATCCAGCTCATGCAGCAGCTGCCCCAGGAGCGCCTCATCATCGCCGTCGCCTCGGTGGCCGGGATGGAGTCGGCGGTCGCCCAGACCATCGCCTACACCAAGGACCGCAAGGCATTCGGGCGCCCGGTGTTCGGGTTCCAGAACACGAAGTTCACCCTCGCCGAGGCCGCGACCGAGACCCACATCGCGCGGGTGTTCGTCGACGACTGCATCGTCAAGCATCTCGAGGGCAAGCTCGACATCCCGACGGTCGCGATGGCGAAGTGGTGGACCACCGACAAAGCCATGGATGTTCTCGACGAGTGCCTCCAGCTGTTCGGTGGCTATGGCTACATGAGCGAGTACCCGATCGGACGAATGTGGGCCGACGCCCGTGTCCAGAAGATCTACGCAGGCACCAACGAGATCATGAAGGAGATCATCTCGCGGTCGCTGTGATCGGTTCCCACGATCGCCGGGGCGGTTCGACCCACAGGGTCGGGCCGCCCCGTGTTGTTCGAACCCCTTCTCGGGATGACAGGTTCCTGTTACCGTCGGCGATGTGCCCCCGCCCGCGCCGAAGTGGAGCAACGACGACATCGCGGCCCTGCCCGCATGGACGCTCGTGCAGGCCTACCACCCGGTCGCGCGCAGGTTCTCGGAGATATTTGCCGCAGAACAACTCTCGCCGGTGCAGTTCGGCGTCCTGATCCAGCTCGAGGCGACCCCTGGCATCAGCCAGGCCGAACTCGCCAGACGCATACTCGTCCGCCAGCAGAGCATGGCGGAACTCCTCGCCGGTCTCCTCGAGCGAGATCTTCTCCGACGCGACGCCGACAACCGCCGGGGACGCGCGATCCCGATCCACCTCACCGACGCGGGTCGGTCGCTCGTCGGACGTGCCGGTGACGCGGTCGCGGCCTTCAACAGGCCTCGCAATCTCGGTCTCGGCGACGACGAGGCCGAGCAGCTGAACCTGCTCCTGCACAAGTTGATCGAGGCGTCGCGACGATGGTGACGCACGCGCCGGCCGCGCAGACACCCGGGATGGAGATCTGATGGAACGATTCGCGCGTCTCGTGGTGAGCAACCGTCGATGGGTGATCGCGGCATGGATCCTGTTGACGGCGCTGGGTGGTTTCGGTGCCTCGCAGGCGGTGTCGGCCCTGAGCTACGAATTCAGCCTGCCGGGGCAGTCCGGGTACGAGACGAACGTCGACATCGTCGAGCAGTTCGGGTCCGGTGGTCCCGCCGGTCCGGTGCTCCTGGTCGTCGGCGACCGGGAGCGTCCGGCGACCGACGCAGCCGGTGAGGGGGTAACCGACGCCGCGCGGGCCGCGGTGCCCGGTGCACGCATCGCATCGTTCGTCGACGAGCCGGCGCTGCGATCGGCCGACGGCCTCGGCGTGGTGATGGTCTACCCGAGGCAGTCGGGCGGGGCCGAACCCTACGGAGCCGCACTGCCCGCGTTGCAGGGTGTCGCCTCGGACACCTCGGCTCGGCTGGGGGTCCCGGTGGCGGTCACCGGCGCCGACGCGTTGGCGGCCGCGGGTGGGGGCGGGGGAGTCGACATCCTGGCCGAGACCATCTTCGGCGGTGTGGGCGCCCTGGTGGTGCTGGCGCTCGTGTTCGGTTCCTTCCTCGCGTTGATGCCCATCGCCGTCGCGGTCGCATCGATCCTCACGACATTCCTGATCCTGTGGGGTCTCACCGCCATCACCGATGTGTCGTTCATCGTGCAGTACCTGCTCGCCCTCATCGGGCTGGGCGTCGCCATCGACTACGCCCTGCTGATCGTCACACGGTGGCGCGAGGCGCGCGGTGACGGACTCGACGACGTGGCCGCCGTGCAGCACGCGGTGGTCACGGCCGGTCGGTCGGTGCTGTTCTCCGGTCTCACCGTCGCGGTCAGCCTGGCCGCCCTCATCGCCCTGCCGGTGCCCTTCCTCCGCTCGATCGGGTTCACCGGACTGCTGATCCCGCTCATCAGCGTGGCGGCGTCCCTCACTCTGCTCCCTGCACTCCTGGTGGTCGCCGGACGTCGTCTGGAGTGGCCGCATCGCCGCTCCACCAGCCCCGACAGCCGACTGTGGAAGCGCGTGGGGACCACGGTGGTCCGACGCCGGTGGCTCTCGACCGTCGTCGCCGCGGCCGTCCTCGTGGTGCTCGCGCTGCCACTTCTGGGTCTCAACCTGTCCGATCCGACGAACGAATCCCTCGCGTCGCGCGGGGGACCCGCCGGCGCCGCGATCACGGCAGTGACCGACAGCGGTCTGGGCGCGGGGATCACCAAGCCCGTCGAGGTGCTCACGACATCGCCGGACCGGGTGCTCGCGGCGGTGAGGTCGGTTCCGGGTGTCGCCGCGGCGATCAGCCCCGGGCAATGGGCGAGTGGTGACCGGAGGATCGTCGACGTGTGGACACGCGACGACGTCTCCACCACCGCGGGCGCCGACGCCGCCGCAGAGGTACGGACGGCCGCGGAGCGTACCGGTGCCTCCGTGGGGGGCGCGGCCGCGCAGAACGCGGACTTCATCTCCGCGGTCTACGGGAACGCCTGGTGGATCATCGGTCTGATCGTGCTGGTGACGTTCGCGCTGCTCGCGCGCGCATTGCGATCGGTCGTTCTGCCGTTGAAGGCGTTGGTGCTCAACGTCGTGTCGCTGGCCGCGGCCTACGGGATCACGGTGTTCATCTGGCAGGACGGGTTCGGGACCGAGCTCCTGTTCGATCAGCAGGCCTCGGGCGCGATCACGGTGTGGATCCCGATCGCGGTGTTCGCGTTCCTCTTCGGGTTGTCGATGGACTACGAGGTGTTCCTGCTCAGTCGGATTCGCGAGGAGTACGACGCGGGCGCCGACACCGACACGGCCACCGTCACCGGCCTCACCCGGACCGGCCGACTCGTGACGTCAGCTGCGTTGATCCTGTTCCTGGCCTTCATCTCGCTGTCGCGGGTCCCGGCCACCGACGTCAAGATCCTCGCCACCGCGTTGGCGCTCGGCATCATCATCGACGCGACCATTGTGCGTGGGGTACTCGCACCGGCGCTCGTCGCGGGGCTGGGTCGGGCCAACTGGTGGGCGCCCTGGTCACGCTCGGCGACCCCCGCCCCGGTTCCGGCATCGGTTCCGGCGTCGGCGTCGGCCGACGCCGCTGGGCACCCCCGGCACGCGGGTGGGGTGACGAGCTTCGAGGAGTGGTGCCGGCAGGTGGCCGAACGTCATGACGACTGACGGCCGGAAACCAATGTCCGAAAATAAACTTGGTGCGATTGACGCATTGATCGCAGCTGTGGCGCCACCGCCGAGCGGAGGCGTCGCCGATGTCGATTGGACCAGGTTCGAGAAGGCACTCGGTTTCGCCGCGCCCGTCGACTATCGGGAGATCGTCGGACGATACGGAGTGGGGCAGTTCTCGGGTGAGTTCTACGTTTTCGCTCCCGGCGGGTCCACAGGACAGGACGTCTACGAGGAGTCCGCGACGTTCCTCGACATCATCGGTGACCCGACCTGGCAAGAATCGGTGGATGCGCTGGGCACGCAGTGGTTGCATCCGGACGGCTCTCGGACCGCGATAGACCTCGTGGGGGGCGAGGCGGCGTTCCAGCCGTGGGGAGGAGGTTCGGGCGGTGGGTACGGGTATTGGCACACGATCGGCGACGATCCGAACGGTTGGCCTGCGGTCTACACCGACCTCGCCGGTGTGTGGCTCTACGACCGGGACGGTCTGGCTTCTCTGCTCCTGGCCGCCGTGAGTGGGAGGTTTCCCGCCGACGCGGTTCACCCCTCTGTGTCCGAAGAACCCGAGTTCATTCTGTTCGAGAGCTACCACTAGCGGCACCCGAGGCGTTGCCGACCCAGAGGAAAAAAGTGGGAGGGCCGTGACGGCCCTCCCACCTGTGGGGTGGATGACGGGACTCGAACCCGCGACAGCCAGGATCACAACCTGGTGCTCTACCAACTGAACTACATCCACCGTAGGTTCCGGTCACCCGGAACCAGGAGCCCACTCTATCCGGTCGCGTGTCGGCAAGACCAATCGGTTTGCGTGCGCGTGTCTCAGGCGTCGCCGAGATCGGTGACGATCTGGCTGATGACGCTGGTGTCGGGGCCGGGCGCAGCGACGAACGCGGTCTGCCGGTAGTACTTCAGTTCCCGGATCGACTCGCGGATGTCGGCCAGCGCGCGGTGCGACAGGCCCTTCTCGGGCTGGCCGAAGTAGATGCGCGGATACCAGCGCCGGGCGAGTTCCTTGATCGAGCTCACGTCGATCATGCGGTAGTGCAGGTAGGTGTCCAGTGCCGTCATGTCGCGGGCGATGAAACCGCGGTCGGTGGCGATGGAATTGCCGGCCAGAGGAGCCGCGCCCGAGGAGGTGACGTGCTTGCGGACGTAGTCGAGCACCATCTTCTCGGCCTCGGGGACCGTGATCGTCGACGCGCGGACCTCGTCGGTCAGGCCCGAGGCGGCGTGCATCTTCTTCACGACGTCGGGCATCGCGTCGAGGTCGGCATCGTCGGCGTGTATGACGACGTCGACACCGTCGCCGAGGATGTTGAGGTCGCTGTCGGTCACCAGCGCCGCGATCTCGATCAGCTTGTCGCTCTCGAGTCGCAGACCGGTCATCTCACAGTCGATCCATACGAGTTTGTCCTGCACCCGACAACCTTAGCCAACCCCGATGGCGGCGCTATGGTGTTGGGCGGACGCGTGCCGCCGCCCGGGGGACGCCGGGCGGGAGGAACCCACTGTGACCGAAGCGACCGACGCACCATCACCCGCCGCCGAGATCGCCGCGGGCTATCGATTCGAGGGTGCGGCTCTCGAACTCGGTGCGGTCAGCGTCGACGGTGTCATCGATCCCACAGCGCAGGTGCGCATCCCGCTGGCGATGATGAACCGGCACGGGCTGATCGCCGGCGCGACCGGCACCGGCAAGACCAAGAGCCTGCAGGTGATCGCCGAACAGCTTTCGGCCGCAGGGGTTCCCGTGGTGATGGCGGATGTCAAGGGCGACCTGTCGGGCCTGTCGGCGCCCGGGCAGCCCGGCGACCGGATCACCAAGCGGGCAGGCGAGATCGGCGACACGTGGGCCCCCGCGGCCCACCCGTGTGAGTTCGTCTCCCTCGGCACCGAGGGCATCGGGGTCCCGATCCGCGCGACGATCACCTCGTTCGGTCCCATCCTGCTCAGCAAGGTGTTGGGCCTGAACGCAACCCAGGAATCGACGCTGGGCCTGATCTTCCACTGGGCCGACGGCAAGGGGCTGGCGCTCCTCGACCTCAAGGATCTCCGCGAGGTCATCGCGCATCTCACCAGCGACGAGGGCAAAGCCGACCTCAAGGGCATCGGCGGGGTGTCGTCGGCGACCGCCGGAGTGATCCTGCGGGCGTTGACCAACCTCGAGGCCGAGGGCGGCGACACGTTCTTCGGCGAACCCGAGATCGAGCCCGGTGACCTCCTGCGCCTCGATCCCGACGGCAAGGGCATCATCACGCTCTTCGAACTGGGGAGCCAGGCCGCCCGACCCGCGCTGTTCTCCACGTTCCTGATGTGGATCCTGGCCGACCTGTTCGAGTTCCTTCCCGAGGCCGGTGACATCGACAAGCCCAAGTTGGTCTTCATCTTCGACGAAGCGCATCTGTTGTTCAGCGATTCCTCGAAGGCGTTCGTGGAACAGGTCGAGCAGACGGTGAAGCTCATCCGCTCGAAAGGTGTCGGGGTGTTCTTCTGCTCGCAGCTGCCCACCGACATCCCCAACGAGGTGCTCTCGCAGCTCGGCGCCCGCATCCAACATGCGTTGCGCGCCTTCACCCCTGACGACCAGAAGGCCCTGTCGAAAACGGTGCGCACCTATCCGACCTCGACGGCCTACGACCTCGAGAAGGCCCTGACGTCACTCGGGATCGGCGAGGCGATCGTGACGGTGCTCTCCGAACGCGGCGCGCCGACTCCTGTGGCGTGGACGGTCATCCGGCCCCCGCGCTCGCTGATGGACACCATCGGTGAGCCGGCGATCACCGCCGCGGCCACCGCGAGCCCTCTGCACCAGAAGTACGGGACGTCGATCGACCGCGAGTCGGCCTACGAACTGCTGACCGCGAAAGTGCTCGCCCCCGAGCCCACGCCGCAGGAGACGCCCGCCGCACCTGCCCCATCGGCCCCGGCGCCTGCTCCGAAGCCGGCGAAGGACGAACCCGGTGTCGTCGCCGAGGTGCTGGGCAACGCCGCGGTGAAGAGCTTCCTGCGCTCCGCGGCCTCGGCCGCCGGTCGCGAGATCACCCGATCACTGTTCGGCGCGGGAAAGCGGCGTCGATAGCGACGTTTCGTCGTCCAGCACGACCACGCCGACTGGGCCGTCGTGTGCGTCGAGTGGGCGCAACGCGATGCACGTCTGCATCGGCTCGTCGATCCGTTTGCTGATCGAGTCCTCACGACGCGAACGTCGGCCCAGTCGGTGCGAACGTCGGCCCAACCAACGGGAACGTCGGCCCAGCAGGCGATCCTCGTGTGCAGTCAGGAGTCGTCGGTGGGGATCAGTCGCCGAGCTTCTTGTAGAAATTGCCGACGATCGGGGCCACGATCTTGCGGGGGGTGTACCCGCCGGCCACCGACATCGCCTTCGACAGCACGCCGGGGACAACACGCATCTTGTTGCGCGCCAACGCGTCCAGGCTCAGGCGTGCGACACCCGCGCTGTCGTCCCACAGGAATCCCGGAACCATCTTGTCGACGATGCTCGCCTCGTCGGGGGAGGGCTCCTCGGTGCGCACGGGGCCGGGCGCCAACAGCGTCACGTGGACGCCCTGCGCGGCGACCTCGCCGCGCAACGACTCGCTGAAGGTGTTCACGAACGCCTTCGACGCGGCGTAGGTCGCGTTGTTCGGGATCGGCATGTTGCCCGCCGCCGACCCGACCATGAGGATGCCGCCGGCGCCGCGCGCCACCATCTGCGGCAGCACCGCCAATGTCAGCTCGTGGACCGCGGTGGCGTTGAGCCGCAACTGCGCCCGCTCGTAGTCGTGGTCGAGATCGATGATCGCGCCGAAGGTCGCGATACCTGCGTTGTTGCACAGGATCGAGATCTCGCGGTCGGCGAGCTCGGCGCACAGGATCTCCAGCGAGCGGATGTCGGACAGGTCGACCGCGCGCACCTCGACGGTGATCCCGTGCTTCGCCCGCATCTTCTCGGCGGTCTCCTCGAGGATCTCGCCGCGCCGGGCCACCAGGATGAGCGAGTGGCCGCGGCGGGCGAGTTCCCAGGCGAGGGCCTCACCGATGCCGGACGAGGCACCGGTGACGACGGCGCGGGCGGACGCGGACGGTGTGGGAAGGGCCATGGGAGCAGATGGTATCGGTGCAGTCCTAGAGGGAGGCGGCCAGCTCGGTGCCCTGGCGGATGGCGCGTTTCGCGTCGAGCTCGGCGGCCACGTCGGCTCCGCCGATCACGTGCGTGGCCACCCCTGCCTCGGTGAGGGGGTCGAGGAGATCGCGCACCGACTCCTGGCCTGCGCAGACCACCACGGTGTCGACGGCGAGGACCCGTGAGGGGGTGTCGGAATCGGGGAAGCTGATGTGCAGCCCGTCGTTGTCGATGCGGTCGTAGCGCGCACCGGAGATCTGCTCGACGCCCTTCATCTTCACCGACGCGCGATGTACCCAGCCGGTGGTGAGGCCGAGGCCCTTACCCTGTCCACCTGTTTTGCGCTGCACCATGTAGACGGTCCGCACCGGCGGGATCGGCCGGGGCTTGGTGACGAATCCCGGGGTGGTGAGGTCGTCGGTCACGCCCCACTCCTGCTCCCATTCCTTGATGTCGAGTGTGGGGGAGTCGGTGACCGTGAGGAACTCGGTGACGTCGAAGCCGATGCCGCCGGCCCCGACCACCGCGACGGTCGTGCCGATCTCGCGGTGACCGAGCACGGCGTCGGCGTAGGTGACGACCGACGGGTGGTCGATGCCGGGGATGTCGGGGATACGGGGCACCACGCCGGTCGCGACGACCACCTCGTCGAAGCGTTCGGCGATCAGCTCGTCCGCGGTGGCCTTGGTCGACAGGTGCACGGTGACTCCGAGTACCTCGAGGCGACGGGTGTAGTACCGAATCGTCTCGCCGAACTCCTCCTTCCCGGGGATCCGTGCGGCGATGGCGAACTGGCCACCGATCGCCGATCCGGCCTCGTAGAGGTCGACGCGGTGCCCGCGCTCGGCCGACGACACCGCCGCGGCCAGACCGGCCGGCCCGGCGCCGATGACCGCGACCCGCTTGGTGTGTCGGGTCGGCGACAACGTCAGCAGCGTCTCGCGACCGGCGCGGGGGTTGAGCAGACACGACACCTTCTTGCCGACGAAGGCGTGGTCGAGGCAGGCCTGGTTGCAGCCGATGCAGGTGTTGATCTCGTCGGCGCGACCGTCTCGGGCCTTGTTGGAGAACTCGGGGTCGGCCAGCATCGGGCGAGCCATCGAGATGGCATCGACCCGTCCGCGCCGGAGGATCTCCTCGGCGACCTCGGGGGTGTTGATGCGGTTCGAGGCGATGAGCGGGATCGACACCTCGTCACGCAGGCGCTCGGTGAACCGCACGAACGCCGCCCGCGGGACGGAGGTGGCGATGGTGGGGACCTTCGCCTCGTGCCAGCCGATGTCGGTGTTGATCGCGCTCACCCCGTGGGCCTCGAGAGCCCGCGCCAGGCCCGCGATCTCGTCCCAGGTCTGTCCGCCTTCGACGAGGTCGGCGATGGACTGTCGCATGATGATGGGGAAGTCGGGACCCACGCGCGAGCGGATCTCGTCGATGATCGCGAGGACGATGCGCTGGCGGTTCTCGGTGCTGCCACCCCACTTGTCGGTGCGGGTGTTGGTGCGCGGACACAGGAACGTGTTGAGCAGGTAGCCCTCGCCACCCATGATCTCGACCGCGTCGTATCCGCCCTTGCGGGCCAGCACCGCGCATCGCCCGTAGGAGCGGATGACATGCCGGATCATGAGGTCGGTCATCTTGATGGGCTTGAACGGGTGGACCGGTGACTTCTCCCATCCGACACTGAGTTTGAAGGGTGTGTAGCCGTAGCGGCCGGCGTGGAGGATCTGCATCGCGATGCGCCCGCCCTCGGCGTGTACCGCGCCGGTGATGCGACGGTGTCGACGCGCCTCGAGGCGGTTGGTGAGCTTGCCGCCGAAAGGCAACAGGAGGCCGGTGCGGGTGGGCGCGAAGCCGCCGGTGATGATGAGCGAGACGCCGCCGCGTGCCCGTTCGGCGTAGTAGGCCGCGAGCCGTTTGGTGTCCCAGGCGCGCTCTTCGAGGCCCGTGTGCATGGAACCCATGACGATGCGGTTGCGCAGCGTCATCGGCCCGATCATCAACGGCTCGAACAGGTTCGGGTAGTGCTCGTTCATCGTGCGACCTCTACTTCGTCGGGGGCTGTGGTGGGGGAGTGTTCACGGGAGCGTTCGGCGGTGAGTGCGTCGAGGACCTCGTCGAGCCATTCGACGAAACCGCGTTCGGTGCGGATGCCGCCGCGCAGCACGAGATGTTGATGGAGGCGTCGCCCGTGCCGTTCGCCGCCGGATGCGGCGTCGCGTTCGGCGAAGGACTCGTAGAGGCGGAGGTTCTCGGCGTGGGTGTCGCGGTGTCGGGTGATCTCGGCGAGGAGGTCGTCGAGATCGCCGTGCTCGGCGGCGCGGAGTTTGACGCTGAGCTCGTCGCGGAGGCGGGGGATGGGTGCGGGATGTGACACCCACTCGCGCAACGCATTCCGACCCGATGGCGACAGGGTGTAGACCTTCTTGTCCGGGCGGGAGTCCTGGGCGACCGCCTCGAACTCGACGAGTCCGTCGTCGTGCAGCTTCTTCAACGTCCGATAGATCTGCTGATGGGTCGCCGACCAGAAGTAGCCGATGGAGCGCTCGAACTGGCGGCCGATCTCGTACCCCGTACCGGGTCGTTCGGCGAGCGATACGAGAATCGCGTGCTCCAGTGCCATGTCCGAACCCTAATACGCAACGACACACTGTGCAACAAAGTGCATAATCGGTCTGAATGCGCTCGCTTTAGGCTGCACGCATGACCGATGGTGACGTCCGCGACCGCAGTGAGCCCGCTTTCGACGCGGGTGAGGTCGAGACCCTGCGCGCATTCCTGGCCTACCAACGGGCCACGTTCGCGTGGAAGTGCGAGGGACTCGACGCCGACGCGTTGGCGACGACGTGTCGCCGCCTCGTCGATGACCCTGGGCGGGATGATCAAACACCTCGCCTTCGTCGAGACCCAGTGGGTGACACATCGACTCGCCGGCCGCCCGATGCCGCAGCCGTGGGCGGCAGCGGACTGGGCGGCCGATCCCGACTGGGACTGGACCTCGGCCGCCGACGACACCCCCGACGAGCTGTGGTCACTGTGGCGCCACGCGGTCACCGAGTCCGAGGCTCTCATCGACACCGCACTGGCGACGATCGGTATCGAGGGTCTGGCGACCATCGCCCGCGGCGACGGGGCGCTTGTCGGCGTCCGGTGGTTGCTGGTCCACCTGATCGAGGAGTACGCGCGTCACAACGGGCACGCCGATCTCATCCGCGAGGCGATCGACGGTCGCGTCGGGGAATGACGACCTTTCGGCCGACGCCGGGGATGTCCGTTCCGGACTAGCCTGACGCCCATGGTCGGACAGCCCGACGACGCGATCCGCGTCGGTAACCCCGAGCGCGAGCGCGCCATCACCCACCTCAACGACGCCTTCGCGACGGGATACATCGACATCGGCGAGTTCGAGGAGCGGTCGGGGCGGGTGTACGAGGCCCGGACGCGCGGCGATCTGCGGTCGGTCCTCGAGAACCTGCCCATCGCCGCGAGGTTGTTCCCCGACACCGCCGTCGCCGCGGCGACCGGTGCCCCGCCGGTCCCGACACGACCGGTGGAATTCGACGCCAACTGGGAGACAGTGCGTCGCAAAGGGGTCTGGGACGCACCGCCGAACATCCTCGTCACCGGGACGATGGGCACCGTCGACCTCGACTTCACGAACGCGATGATCCCGTCGGCGACGGTGACGGTGCAGCTGCAGGTCTCGGCCATGACGGTGAAGCTGCGTGTGGGGCCCGATCAGGAGATCCGACGGACAGGGCTGACCACCAGCGGGATGTCGAGCGTGAAGGACAAGGCCGGCGCCCCGACGCGCCCCGGCGGTGCCGTCATCGACGTCATCGGCTCGATCTCGGCGATGACGGGACTGACGATCCGCCGGACGGGCGCCTGACCCCCGCGCTGCTCGCAGATCACGCACCTCGAAGTGCCTTTTGTAGGCCTCCGCGAGCACACTCATGATGGTGTTACGCACTATCAGTGAGGTGAAGGATGAACGAACAGGACACCACGCGCCCGGACCGTCCGGTGAGCGTCGAGATGTGGTCGGACCTGGGCTGTCCCTGGTGTCACATCGGCAAGCATCGCCTCGAACGGGCGATCGCGGCACGACCGGACGCGGAGCGATTCGTGATCAGGCTGCGGTCGTTCGAGCTGAACCCGGACGCGTCGCGAACCCCGGAGACGATCGAGACCGCCTTCCGCCGCTCGCACGGCGGCGACGCGGAGACGGTGCTGCGGGCCGAGAAACACATCCAGGCGCTCGCGCTGCGGGAGGGTCTGTCGTTCTCCGTGGACCGCCGCAACGCCAACACCGGCGACGTCCACCGCGTCACGCATCACGCCGAGGAGGCGGGACGGGGGCGAGAGTTCTTCTCGCTCGTGCAGGACCGGTTCTTCGCCGGGGACATCGACCCCTTCGACCCCGAGGTGCTGGTGCAGATCGCCGTGGAGGTCGGGCTGTCGCGCGAGCGGGTCCGAGAGGTGCTCGCCGGAGACGAGTACGCCGAGGCTGTCCGAGCGGACAGGAGGGAGGGCCGGGAGCTGGGCGCGCAGGGCGTTCCGTTCGTGGTGGTCGACGGTCGTCTCGCAGCCTCGGGTGCGCAGTCCGTCGATGCGTACGCACGCATGCTCGACCAGGCCGTCCCGACCGTGTCGGCGGGTGTGGCGTGAGCAACGAGGACACCGCGCGACCGCTCCTGCAGATGATCGGCGACGCGGTTGCCGGGTTGTGCGATCCCGACGACGGCATGTGCGCACTGCCCGCCGCGGCCGAGACCGCCTCTCGCACCGACGATCCCGACGACCGGGCATAACGACCGCCACCGTCGGACCCACCTGCGACCACCCGTCTCGCGGCACACCGCGGACACACACAGAACAGAGGACAACCATGCCCACCATCGCCATCGTCGGGGCCGGACCCGGCCTCGGACTCGCCATCGCCCGCAGATTCGGATCCGAGGGCTTCGATGTCGCCCTCGTCTCCCGCAACCGCGACAAGCTCGACCGACTCGTCGCCATTCTCGCCGCAGACGGGATCGTCGCGGCCGGGTTCACCGCGGACGTCCTCGATCGGGACGCTCTCACCGCCGCGCTGGGTGCGGCGAAGGACCGCTTCGGCCGCATCGACGTGCTCGAGTACTCCCCGGTCGACGCGTCCGGCGGAGCACTCGCCCCGGTCCACATCCGGCAGACCACTCCGGAGAACACCCAGGCCCAGATCGAGTACCAGCTCTACGGGGCGCAGACCGCGACGGCCGCGGTGCTCCCGGACCTGCTCGCCGCCGGCGCGGGAACACTGCTGTTCACCACCGGGGCAGGGTCGATCACCCCCACCGCGATCTTCGGCAACGTCAACGCCGGGGCCGCGGCCATGCGGAACTGGGCGTTGAACCTCGCCGCAGAGGTGGAAGGTGACGGTGTCCACATCGCGCACATCGCGATCGCGGCCTGGATCACCGACCAGGCGCCCGACGGCGTGCCGGCGATGACGGCCGCACAGATCGCACCGTTCTATCTCGACGCCCACCGGACGCGATCCGCGCACGAGGTCGTCGTCGCCCCCTGAGCGTCAAGCGTGATCGGCCGGGACGCCTGCCCTCAGGCGCCCTTGCGGCCGACACCGGTGACGTCATGGACCTCCCGATTCCTGGCCACCTCCTCGTGGTGGGTCGCGGCCCAGGTCGCCATGGTCAACACCGCGTCGGACAGCGACCGCCCCAGGTCCGTCAGCTCGTACACGACCCGAGGCGGGACCTCGGGGAACGCCGTCCGGGTGACGAGACCGTCGCGTTCGAGGGACTTCAGCGTCACGGTGAGCATCCGCTGGGAGATGCCGGGGATGCTTGCCTGCAGGTCTGAATAGCGCAGGGGTCCGTTGACCAGGGTGCTGATGACGAGCATCGTCCACTTGTCGCCGATTCGATCGAGCACCTCCCGGATGAACGCGCTCTCCGCGGGCCACCCCTGACACGGGCCACTCAGCGTCCTCGATGTCGCCACCGCGATCACCTCCCCATCGGTTCGTCCCGGCGGCGGCCGCACCGTCACGGTGATCCTCTCCGGGCGGTCGCCACCGGACAGTCTGTGCCCCCGGCAGGACTCGAACCTGCGACCTAGAGATTAGAAGGCTCTTGCTCTATCCACCTGAGCTACGGAGGCGCGCGGCAAGTGTATCGGTGGCAGCGGTGCCCACGCCTCCCGCGGCAACCGCGCCGGTGACCACTGTCGCGGGAGTCGATCGGCGACGCGGGAACCCGCCGTCGGCGCGCGGATAGACTCGGCGCCATGAGCGTGACCACCCCTGACTCCCTCGATCTGCGCCGCAGCGGTGCCGGTGCCCTGGCCTGGGTGGTCGCGTGGGTGGCCGTCGTCGTCGCGGTGATCGTGACCGCCGTGTCGGCCGCCGAGGCGGTCGCACTCGCGGGCATCCCCGATCCGGGATGGCTCACCACCTATGGCATGCCGGTGGTGCAGGGGACCGGCGAGATCGGTATCGCCATAGCCATCGGATCGGCGTTGTTCGCCGCGTTCTTCGTGCCGCCGCAGGCCGACGGCGTCCTCGACGTCGGTGGCTATCGCGCGATCCGGTGGGCCGCGGCCGGTGCGATGACGTGGGCGGTGACATCGCTGCTCATGATCCCGCTCTCGCTGTCGAACGTGTCGGGTCAACCCCTGGCCACATCGCTCGAACCCGGGAACCTGATGAACGCGCTCGATCAGGTCGCCGACGCGCGGTCGTGGTTGTGGACCGCGATCTTCGCCGTCGTCACCGCCGTCGCGGCCCGCGTCGCGCTGCGCTGGTGGTGGACCATCGTCGCCCTCGGGATGGGGGTGCTGAGCCTGATGCCGCTCGCGATCAGCGGTCACTCGTCGGCCGGCGGCGACCACGACTACGCCACCAACAGTCTGATCCTGCACATCGTCGGGGCCACCGTCTGGCTCGGCGGGCTCTTCGCCGTTCTCGTCTACGCGCGGGGGCTGGGGGCGCACACCGCGCTCGCCGTGCGCCGGTTCTCGCGGGTGGCGCTGTGGTGCATCATCGTCGTCGGCGCGAGCGGCGTCATCAACGCGCTCATCCGCGTCCACCCGGGCGAGCTCTTCACGACCACTTACGGCCGGGTGGTCCTCCTCAAGGCCGTGGCTCTGATCGTCCTCGGAGCGTTCGGCGCACTGCACCGCAGGCGATCGATCGCGGCCCTCGACGCCGATCCCGACGACCGCGGCGCCTTCATCCGTTTCGGCATCGCCGAGGTCGTGGTGTTCGCGGTGACCTTCGGCCTCGCGGTCGGGTTGGCCCGTACCCCGCCGCCGGCGCGCAACACCTCCGAGCTCTCGATCCAGCAGGTCGAGCTCGGATACAACCTCCCCGGTGCCCCCACGCTGTCGTCGCTGCTCACGACGTGGCGGGTGGACCTGATCCTCGGCACCGCGGCCGTGGCGCTGTGCGTCGTGTACCTACGTGCGGTGTTCCGGCTGCGGCGCCGGGGGGACGCGTGGCCCATCGGCCGCACCATCAGCTGGGTCGTCGGCACCGTGCTGCTGCTGTTCACGACGTCGTCGGGTCTGGGCGCCTACTCCATGGGCATGTTCAGCATCCACATGATCGCGCACATGCTGATGTCGATGCTGATCCCCGTCCTGCTGGTGCTCGGCGGGCCGATCACCCTCGCGCTGCGGGCACTGAGCCCGGCCGGCCGCGGCGCGCCTCCCGGGCCCCGGGAGTGGCTCCTGGCCGGTCTCCACAGCCCGGTGTCGCGGTTCCTCACCCACCCGGTGGTCGCGTTCGTGCTGTTCGTCGGCAGCTTCTACGTGCTCTATCTGGGCGGGTTGTTCGACATGGTCGCGACGTACCACGCGGCCCACATCGTGATGAACATCCACTTCCTGGTGAGTGGCTACCTCTTCTACTGGGTCGTGATCGGCATAGACCCGTCGCCGCGGCAGGTCCAGCCGTTGATCAAGGTGGCCATGGTGTTCGCGGCGTTGCCGTTCCACGCGTTCTTCGGGGTGATCCTGATGTCGCAGGACTCGGTGATCGCGCGCAGCTACTACAGCGCCCTTCGCCTGCCCTGGAACACCGATCTCCTCTCCGACCAGCGTGTGGGTGGCGGGATCGCGTGGGCGGCCGGCGAGGTCCCCCTGGTCATCGTGCTGTTGGCGCTGTTCATCCAGTGGACCCGCCAGGACCAGCGGATGGCCAAGCGTTTCGACCGCCGCGAGGACCGCGACAACGACTCCGAACTCGCCGAGTACAACGCGATGTTGGCCGGACTGTCGGGACGGGCGGGTCACCCGGGACAGGGATCGACGCAACGGCCGGACACCGACGAGGCGACCGCGAGCCGGTCGACGTCGTCGGCCGAGGGGAGCTAGACCGCGCCGACACGACCGCTAAGGTTGTGGTCGACTCCGACGGGTATCCCGGCGCGGGCCGACGTGCGCGCGGTGCGGTGACATCGACGCCCACCCACGACGTGCCCCGAGCAGAAACGAAGCCGCACCTGATTCGACGCGGCGTGGAAGGTGGCAGACATGGCCGAGTTCATCTACACGATGAAGAAGGTGCGTAAAGCACACGGCGACAAGGTGATCCTCGACGACGTCACCATGTCGTTCTACCCGGGCGCGAAGATCGGCGTCGTGGGGCCCAACGGCGCGGGAAAGTCGTCGATCCTCAAGATCATGGCCGGCATCGACCAGCCCTCCAACGGTGAGGCGTTCCTCGACCCGAACGCGTCGGTCGGCATCCTCATGCAGGAGCCCGTGCTCAACGAGGAGAAGACCGTCCGCCAGAACGTCGAAGAGGGCATGGGCAAGGTCAAGGAGGATCTCGACCGGTACAACGAGATCGCCGAGCTCATGGCCACCGACTACTCCGACGAGCTGATGGAGGAGATGGGCCAGCTGCAGGAGGCGCTCGACCACGCCGACGCCTGGGACCTCGACTCCCAGCTCGAGCAGGCCATGGACGCGCTGCGCTGCCCGCCCGCCGACGAGCCCGTCACCCACCTGTCCGGTGGTGAGAAGCGCCGGGTCGCACTGTGCAAGTTGCTGCTCTCCAAGCCCGACCTGCTGCTGCTCGATGAGCCCACCAACCACCTCGACGCCGAGAGCGTGCTGTGGCTCGAGCAGTTCCTGGCCTCGTACGCGGGTGCCGTCCTCGCCGTCACCCACGACCGGTACTTCCTCGACCACGTGGCCGGCTGGATCTGTGAGGTCGACCGCGGCAAGCTGCACCCCTACGAGGGCAACTACTCCACCTACCTGGAGAAGAAGGCCGAGCGCCTCGAGGTGCAGGGCAAGAAGGACCAGAAGCTGCAGCGCCGCCTCAAGGAGGAGCTCGCCTGGGTCCGCTCGGGTTCCAAGGCCCGCCAGACCAAGAACAAGGCGCGTCTGGGTCGGTACGAGGAGATGGCGGCCGAGGCCGACAAGATGCGCAAGCTCGATTTCGAGGAGATCCAGATCCCCACGCCGCCGCGCCTCGGCGACGTGGTGGTCGAGGTCAAGAACCTCGACAAGGGTTTCGACGGCCGCGTCCTCATCAAGGACCTGTCGTTCACGTTGCCGCGCAACGGCATCGTCGGCGTCATCGGTCCCAACGGCGTCGGCAAGACGACGCTGTTCAAGACCATCGTCGGCCTCGAGAGCCCCGACTCGGGCGACGTCAAGGTCGGCGAGACGGTCAAGCTGAGCTACGTCGATCAGAACCGCGCGAACATCGACCCGAAGAAGAACGTCTGGGAGGTCGTCTCCGAGGGACTCGACTTCATCGAGGTCGGTCAGAACGAGATGCCCTCGCGCGCCTATGTGAGCGCATTCGGGTTCAAGGGCCCTGATCAGCAGAAGAAGGCCGAGGTGCTCTCCGGTGGTGAGCGCAACCGCCTGAACCTCGCGCTGACCCTCAAGGAGGGCGGCAACCTGATCCTGCTCGACGAGCCGACCAACGACCTCGACGTCGAGACCCTGGGGTCGCTGGAGAACGCACTCGACTCGTTCCCCGGCTGTGCCGTGGTGATCTCCCACGACCGGTGGTTCCTCGACCGGACCTGCACCCACATCCTCGCGTGGGAGGGCAACGTCTCCGAGGGCCAGTGGTTCTGGTTCGAGGGCAACTTCGAGGCCTACGAGGCCAACAAGATCGAGCGCCTCGGCGCCGACGCCGCACGGCCGCACTCGGTCACCCACCGCAAGCTCACCCGGGACTGACCGGCGCCGCCATGAGCACGGCATCGTCGACGATCACGCCGGCCGCGGTCGCGCGCGGCTACTACGCCCGACCCGGCGAACCGCCTGCCGACGATGCCGCGCCCGACGGCGTGGACCTGCGCCATGTCGCCGACCACCTCGCGCTCGCGCGGGTCCGGCGGCCGGGGGAGACCCTCATCGACGTCGTCGAGTCCGAGGGATCCATCGCCGCGGTCTATGTCGTGGTCGACGATCAGCCACTGCTCGTGGAGGCGGCGGTCGTCGCGGTCGAACGTGCGGGCCTCGCGGTGCGTCGGGTCGATCACCCGATCCTCGCGGTGGTGCGCAACGACGACGGGACGCTGATCTCCGTCGACCCGGTGGCGGCGTCGGGTGCTGCCGATGTGGCGACCGAGTCGTGGATCGGGCTGCAGGTCTCCGCGACGCATGCGGGGGTCGAGCCGGCTGAGGTCCGTGCCCGGCTCGCCGAGGTGCTCGGTCGTATCGTCGCCGTCCACGCCGACGCCCACGAGATCGGTGAGACCCTCGCGTCCCTGGGCGCCGAGGCCCGCGACGCCGGGAACGACGACGACGCCGACCTCCTCACGTGGCTGTCCGACGACCACTTCCTGATCCTGGGGTCGCTGCAGGCGAACGCCGGTGACCTCGAATGGTCCGGTCCGCGTGGGGTGTTCACGCAGTCGTCGGTTCCGCGGCCGGCCGATCCCGGTCGGGTGCCGAGCAGTCCGGTGTCGATCGGCCGGATCCACCTGCCGACCGGTGTCATCCGTACCGAATACCCCACCGCCATCCGCGTCGTCGAGCCCGGCGACGACCGACGCGTCCACCTCGTGATCGGCATCTTCACCCCCGCGGCCCTGCACACCGACGTGCTCGCGGTCCCCGTGCTGCGGGATGTGGCCGGCGCGGTTCTCGCGCAGGCGGGCGTCGGCGGTGACTCCTACGCCGGCGCGACACTGCTCGAACTGCTGCAGAACTCCTCACGCGCCGAGCTGTTCGGTTCCGACCCGACCGAGCTGGGCCGCACCCTCATCGACGTCCTCGACGCGATCGCGAGCAGGGAGGTCCGCGTCTACCTCCGCGTCGACGCCGACGCCGAGATCGTCACGGCCCGAATCCATCTGCCGCGCGACCGCTACACGACCCGCCTGCGGGAACAGATGCAGACACTGCTCGTGGAGCGTCTCGGTGGACGCTCGCTCGAGTACACCGCGCGCATCAGCGATTCGCCGTTGGCGTTCGTGTACGTGATCATGCGGGTGGACTCCGCGACGTGCGCGCGGCTCGCCGGCGCCGATGCCGCCGACCCGCGCCGCGCCGAGATCCAGGCCGAGATCACCGCGGCCGCACGGAGTTGGGACGACGACCTGCGCGCCATCGCAGGTGGGGCGATCGACGCCGATCTCGTGGGTGCCTACGCCGCGGCGATCCCGCAGGCCTACAAGAACGAGCGCGACCCGCAGGCGGCGCTGTCGGATGTGACGGTGCTGGCCGGTCTCGCCGAGGGAGAGCACCACGTGCGGTTGCAGCCGCACGTCGGCGGATCCGACGATCGGTGGACCTTCGGGCTGTACCTCTGCGGTCGGTCGGCGTCGCTGACGGCCATCCTGCCGATGCTGCAGAGCCTCGGTGTCGAGGTCCTCGACGAGCACCCCTTCGCCGTCACCCGACCCGACGGGATCAGTTGCTGGATCTACGAGTTCACCATCGTGCCCGCGGCCGGGGTGCCGCTCGCGGCAGATTCGGCCTCGGGATCCGATGCGGGGTCGAACGGGGATCTGCCCACCCGGTTCACCGATGCCTTCAGTCGACTGTGGACCGGTGTCGCCGACGTCGACCCCTTCAACGAGCTGGTCATCCGGTGCGGACTCACGTGGCGTGAGGTCGTCATGTTGCGCGCGTACTCGCGGTATCTGCGACAGTGCGGATTCTCCTCCGGCGCACGGCATGTCACCGGGGTGCTCGGCGACCACCCGGCGATCACCTCCGCACTCGTCACGCTCTTCGAGTCGTCGTTCGATCCCGATCGTCATGATGACAACGCCCGCGAGCGTGCGGTCACACGTCTCGACGAATTGGCCGCCGATGTCCTCAGCCTCGACGCCGACCGGATCATCTCCGCGTTCTCGTCGGTGGTGAAGGCGACGTCGCGCACCAACTTCTACTCGCCGGACGCCGGTGCGGCGCTGGCGTTCAAGCTGCGCCCACAGGAGATCCCGCAGACCCCGCAGCCCCGTCCACTGCACGAGATCTTCGTCTACTCACCCCGCGTCGAGGGCGTGCACCTGCGCTTCGGATCGGTCGCACGTGGTGGTCTGCGGTGGTCGGACCGGCGGGAGGATTTCCGCACCGAGATCCTCGGACTCGTCAAGGCCCAGGCCGTGAAGAACGCCGTCATCGTCCCCGTCGGGGCGAAGGGTGGGTTCGTGGTGCGGCAGTCGCCGACGGCCACCGGCGACCCCGCCGCCGACCGTGAGGCGACCCGCGCTGCCGGTGTCGCGGCCTACCGCGAATTCATCGCCGCGCTGCTCGACCTCACCGACAACCTCGATGTGGGTGACGGGTCGAGCACCGCCACAGTCGTTCCCGCCCGGGGCGTCGTGCGCCGCGACGCTGACGACACCTACCTGGTGGTCGCCGCGGACAAGGGCACCGCGACCTTCTCCGACATCGCCAACTCCGTCGCCGCCGACTACGGGTTCTGGCTCGGCGACGCGTTCGCGTCGGGTGGCTCGGTGGGGTACGACCACAAGGCGATGGGCATCACCGCGCGCGGTGCGTGGGAATCGGTGAAACGTCACTTCCGGGAGATCGGCGTCGACGTGGCGGTCGACGACTTCACTGTCGTCGGTGTCGGCGACATGAGCGGTGACGTGTTCGGCAACGGGATGCTGCTGTCGGAACACATCCGACTCGTCGCGGCGTTCGATCACCGCCACATCTTCATCGACCCCGAACCCGATGCCGCAGTGTCGTTCCGCGAACGCACACGTCTCTTCGACCTGCCGCGGTCGTCGTGGGCCGACTACGACACCACGCTCATCTCGACCGGCGGCGGCGTGTGGTCGCGGGAATCCAAGTCGATCCCGATCGCCGACACCGTGCGCGACGCCCTCGGTCTCGCCGACGATGTCGACCACCTGTCGCCGCCGGAACTGATGCGCGCGATCCTCCTCGCGCCGGTCGACCTGCTCTGGAACGGCGGCATCGGGACCTATGTGAAGTCCTCGGCGGAGGGCAACGCCGATGTGGGCGACAAGGCCAACGACGCGATCCGGGTCGACGGGAGGTCGGTGCGGGCCAAGGTGATCGGCGAGGGCGGCAACCTCGGGGTGACCGAACACGGTCGCATCGAGTTCGACATGGCCGGCGGCCGGATCAACACCGACGCCATGGACAACTCGGCCGGGGTCGACTGCTCCGATCACGAGGTCAACATCAAGATCCTGCTCGATTCGCAGGTGGCCTCCGGTGCGCTCGCACCCGACGAGCGCAATCGACTGCTCGAGTCCATGACCGACGAGGTCGGACGGCTCGTGCTGTGGGACAACATCTCCCAGAACTCGGAACTGGGCACCGCCCGTGCCCTGTCCGATCGGACCCGCGACGTCCACGCCCGTCTCCTCGGACACCTCGCCGCCGATCACGGTGTCGATCTCGCGCTCGAGGCGTTGCCGAACCCCGACGACCTCGTTTCCCGCGAGGGTCACCGTGTCGGTCTGACGTCGCCGGAGCTCGCCACCCTGATGGCACACGTCAAACTCGCGCTGAAAGACGATCTGCTGGCAGGCGACCTGCCCGACAACGACGTGTTCGACGACCGGCTCGTCGACTACTTCCCCGAACCGGTGCGCGGCCCGTACGCCGCCGGCATCGCCGCGCATCCGCTGCGGCGGCAGATCGTGACCACGACGCTGGTCAACGACCTCGTCGACACCGCGGGCGTCGAGCACGTGTTCGCCCTGGGGGAGAGTGCGGGTGCCTCGCCGACCGATGTCGCCCGCGCGTTCGTGGTGGTGTCGGAGACGTTCGGGCTCTCGCAGTTGCGGGCACGTATCGTCGCCTCCGACGGCGACATCGCCGCGGTCGACGAGATGCTGATCTATCTGCGCCGCCTGCTGTTCCGGGCATCGCGATGGCTGATCGCCACCCGCCCCCAGCCCCTGGCCATCGCCGCCGAGATCGCCCGGTACGCCGGACGCGTCGCCGCTCTCGACGCCCGGTTGCCCGACTGGCTCGGCGAGACCACCCGCGGCGACATCGCCGACCGGGCCCGGGGCTGGACGCAGGCCGGAGTGGCGGCCGACGTCGCGTACGACGTGGCCGCGAGCCTGCACCGCTTCTGCCTGCTCGACATCGTCGACGCCGCCGAGATCTCCGACCGCGACGTCGACGAGGTGGGCGAGCTCTACGGGACGCTGCTGGAGTATCTGCACGTGGAGCAACTGCTCAGTGCGGTCTCCGCCCTCGACAGCGGTGACCGATGGCAGTCGCTGGCGCGCCTGGCGCTGCGCGACGACCTCTTCGCAGTGGTCCGCGCGGTCACGCTCGAGGTGCTGGCCGTCGGCGAACCCGACGAGACGGCACCGGAGAAGATCGCCGAATGGGAGCTGCACAACGCGTCGCGCCTGGCGCGGGCGCGGGCGACCCTCGACGAGATCGAGGCGTCGGGACACTGGGACCTCGCCACCCTCTCGGTCGCGGCCCGGCAACTGCGCAGCGTGATCCGCTGACACGTTCCCGAACCTCCGGGAACAGACGCCCCGAAAGTAGCGGTGTCCCTCCCACCTACGGGTGATCCGTTGCCGCGCACAGGTCACCGATGATCTGGGCATGAGAACACACATGTCACGTCTGATCATCGCCTCGCTCACCGTGGCCTGTTGGGCCGCCGCGGCGGGCTGTGCGGACACCGACACGACCGAGCAGTGGCGCGGAACGGTGATCTCGGTTGATCGGGTCGCCGGATACACGGCGTCGGAGGTTCGCGATCGTCTCGCCGGCTTCGGGTCGGGGACCGGGGCGGTCGCGTCCGGGGTCGACACGTTCCGTGTCGTGTACCGGACCCCCGGGGTCGACCGGCGACCCACGACCGCGAGCGGGTTGCTGGCGTTGCCACGCCGCGACTCTCGGACCCTGACCCTCGTCTCGTACGGCCACGGCACCACCAGCGTCCGGTCGGATGTACCGTCCCGCTCGACCGACGAATGGGCGACGGCGCCCGTGTTGACCTACGCGGCGGCAGGATTCGCTGCAGCGGCACCGGACTACCTCGGTCTCGGGGACAGTCCGGGACGGCACCCGTGGATGGATGTGGGCACCGAGAGTTCGGCCTCGCTCGATCTCCTGCGCGCGTCGCGAACGGTGATCGGCAGGAACGGTGAATCCGTGCGACCCGGTGTGATGGTGACCGGCTTCTCCCAGGGGGCGTCGGCGGCCATGGGCGTGGCCCGTGCGCTCGACGATCGCGAGGACGGCTACCTGCGGCTCCGTGCGGTCGCGCCGGTCAGTGGGGCGTATGCCCTTCGGGCGGTGCAGATCCCGGCCATGCTCGCGGGGAGGGTGGATGAGCGGATGGCGGTGATCTACACCGCGTACCTCCTCAGCGCGTGGAATCAGGTGTACGGGGGCATCTACACCGATCCGACCCAGATGTTCGCGTCGCCCTACGCACACCGCATCGACGGGTACTTCTCCGGTGACACCGCCGGCGCCGTCATGGTCGCCGGCCTACCGGGCACGCTCGACGCGCTGCTCACACCGCGCGCCACGGACCTGCTGCGGCATCCCGTCGGCGCGCTCGCGCGGGCACTCGACCGCGCCGATTCCGTCTGTGACGGCTGGAGACCGTCGGCACCGGTGCGATTGTTCGCGATGGACGGCGACGAACAGGCCGTGACCGCCAACACCGATCGGTGCGCCGCGTCTCTCACCAGCGCCGGAGCAAGGGTGACCCGCACGAACCTGCCCACCGCTTCGTACGAGACCTCGCGACACCTCGGATCGAATCGCGACGCCCTCGGGCCGATCGTGGAGTGGTTCGCCGGAATGCGGTGATCCTCCACCGAGGCGGGTACTGCCACTGCCACAGATCGAGGCCGTGCCCGTCGACGACTCGCCGCGCGCCATCTGTTGTGATGGACGGGTCCGCCACCCGCGGGCACCGACACTCACGGTGTCGACAGGATCGATGACCTCGAAAGGATGCACACGACATGGCAGCCGCCGACGGACCGTCCGCCGATCTACACCGCGACGAGTCGCTCGGAGGTGATGACGGCCGCCGCGTCGACGCCGGTTTCCTGGTGACGGTGCCCGTGCGCTGGTCGGACATGGACGTGTTCGCCCACATCAACCACGCACGGATGGTGACCCTGCTGGAGGAGGCGCGCATCCCGTGGCTGTTCTACGACGAGCGACCCACCGTCGGACTGCGCACCGGCTGCCTGGTGGCCGACCTACAGGTGCGATACCAGGGCCAGCTGCGGCACGAGCAGTCGCCGATCGAGGTCACCATGTTCACCACGGCCGTCCGAGCGGTGGATTTCACCGTCGGTTACGAGGTGCGCCCCGCCGACGCCGATCCGCAGAGCAAGCCGGCGGTGGTCGCCTCGACGCAGCTGGTGTCGTTCGACGTCGACACGCAGATGCCCCGGCGGATGACCGCCGAGGAGAAGGACTATCTGCGCAGTTTCCTGCGGCCCGACGGACGCGGCGCGACACGCACCGCGCGGTGATGGAGACCCACCGGCGAGGCCCGGCGTGATCGTCGTCGACGAGTTGATGGACCGGTACGACCTGTACGCCTTCGTCTCTCGCGCCCACCGCCTCGACCCCACCTCGGCGATCCGCCTGCGGCGCCGCGGCGACGGCGGTGTCGGGGTCTGGGTACACACGCCCTTCGACGTGCTGGCCACCCGCGTGGTGCGGGTCGCGATCGACGCGCCCGACATCGTCCACGACAGCGCCGTCCTCCACGGCGCGCTGCGGGTCCCCTCCGACGACGACGCCACCGCCCGCGAGATCGACGCCGGGTTCTCCGTCGACAGCGCCTGGCAGTCCGGCGCACTGCCCCCCGAATCCGGGTTCGTCCACGTCGACGACGTGCCCGCGCGCGCGATCGTCGAGTTGTCCCGGGAGGGCGCCGATGTCGCCCGCACCCAGGGCGGTCCGCAGGGACCACCCGCCTCGCTGCTCGATCAGACCGTGCTGGAGGTGAGCCCGGACTCCTCGTCGGAGTGGACCGGCACGGCGGTGGCGGTGACGATGCGCGCCGTCTTCGCCATCACCGCGATGGGTTTCGTCACCGACGCCGACGGCCGGATGGTCACCGAGACGTCATCGATCTCGGCGATCGACCCCGGTGAGCCCGTGCGTGTCCGCACCAACGGCGCATGGGCACGGATCGACGCACGGTTCGGGTCGGTCTACTTCCGGCGCACGGTCCCGATCGCGCTGACCGCGACCTGAGCGTCAGACCAGCCAGGCCGCGGCGTTCGGTGCCAATCGTCCCTCGTCGAGGGGCGCACTCGTGAGCAGCACCTCACCCGCGGGGAGCCCGACCGGGGTGTCACCCGCGTTGAGCACACAGACGAGGCGTCCGACCGCTCGCCGGAACGCGAGGCATTGCGGCGGTGCGCCGTACCACTCGATCTCCTCGCCGGCAAACTCCGGCCGAGTCTTGCGCAGCTCGATGGCCAGCCGGTACAGCGACAGCGTCGAGTCGACGTCCTCGAGTTGGTGTTCCGCGGTCAGCACATCCCAGTCCTTCGGCATGGGCAGCCACGTGTCCTCGGTGGTGCTGAAGCCGTACGGCGGGACGTCGCCGAGCCACGGCACCGGGATCCGGCAGCCGTCGCGGCCGCGGTTGGTGTGACCCGACCGCTCCCACACCGGGTCCTGCAGCGCCTCCTCGGGCAGGTCGATGTTGGGCAGTCCGAGCTCGGATCCGTTGTAGAGGAACACCGTTCCCGGCAGCGCCAGCTCGACCATGACCATCGCCCGCGCCCGATCGAGTCCCACCGCCTCGGTGGTCTCGGCGGCGTAACGCGTGACCTCCCGCTCGACGTCGTGGTTCGACAGCGTCCACGTCGGGTTGCCGCGGACCGAATCGACTGCGGCCAGCGAGTTCTCGATCGCCTCGCGGATGGAGTCGGCGGTGAAGTCGGCCTCGGCCAGCCGGAAGTTGAATCCGAGGTGGAGTTCGTCGGGTCGGATGTACTCGGCGAAGCGCTCGTTGTCGCGCACCCAGATCTCCCCGACGGTGACCGCGTCGGGGTAGGAGTTCATCACCTCGCGGATGCGGCGGTGGATGGCGTGCACGCCGGGGTTGTTGAACCGCGGATCGTCGTCGTCGTTGATGAGCAGACCGGTCTGCAGTTCCTCGGGCATGTCGGGCAGGCCGGGCGGCTTGGCCATCCCGTGTGCGACGTCGATGCGGAAACCGTCGACGCCCCGGTCCAGCCAGAACCGCAGGGTGGTGGCGAGGTCGTCGAAGACCTCGTCGTTCTCCCAGTTCAGGTCGGGTTGCTCGGCGGCGAAGATGTGGAGGTACCACTGACCGGGCGTGCCGTCGGGTTCGGTGATCCGGGTCCAGGCCGGCCCGCCGAAGATGCTCGGCCAGTTGTTGGGTGGCTCGCTGCCGTCCTCACCGAGGCCGTCGCGGAAGATGTACCGCTCACGCGCGGCGCTGCCGGGTTCGGCGGCCAGGGCATCGACGAACCAGCGGTGCTGATGGCTGGTGTGGTTCGGGACCAGGTCCATGGTGACCTTGATGTCCCGCGCATGGGCCTCGGCGATCAGTGCGTCGAGCGCGCCGATACCGCCGAACAGCGGATCGATGTCGCGGGGGTCGGACACGTCGTAGCCGTGATCGGCCATGGGGGAGCGCATCACCGGGCTGATCCACAGCGCGTCGACACCGAGCAGCTCGAGGTAGCCGAGTTTGTCGATCACGCCCGGCAGGTCTCCGACACCGTCGCCGTCGCTGTCGGAGAACGACCGCGGATAGATCTGATAGAACACCGCAGACGTCCACCACGCCGGGGCGCCGGCGTCGTCGGTGGACACCACGACCGGTTCCGCCGCGACGGAAACGTCCTGACCCACAGCCACATCGGAGGTGTCCTCGGCGACGTCGGTGGACGCGTCCACGCCGTCGGCACCCTCGGGTGCGGGGTCGTCGATCGGGGCGTCGGATGATTCGTCGTTCACGATGGTCATCTTGCCTCACCGGTGGTCGAGGCCCCGGTCCCGCCGCGCCCGGGCGTGGTCGCGCTCACATCGGCGCGTCGGCTGCCCGCGCGCTCACGCGATCAGGCCCTACAGCGGCGAGTTCACCATCGACTGGGCGGCCATCTCCATGTAGTCGACCAGCGCGCGCCGGTGGTCGTCGTCGAGACGGTCGGTGCCGATGGAGTCGATGGCGGTGTGCATGCACCGCAACCAGGCGTCGCGCTCGATGGGGCCTATCCGGAACGGGTGGTGGCGCATCCGCAGACGCGGGTGGCCACGCTCGTCGGAATAGGTACGCGGGCCGCCCCAGTACTGCTCGAGGAACATCCGCAGGCGCCGCTCGGCCGGGACGAGGTCCTCCTCGGGATACAGAGGCCGCAGGATCTCGTCGCGCGCCACCTCCTCGTAGAAACGTCGGGTGAGGTCGTCGAAGGTCTGCGCACCCCCGACCGCCTCGTAGAACGTCGTTGCGCCATCGGTCACGCATCCAGTGTCCCTCATCGACGTCGGCACTCGAACGTGCCGGCGTGGGCCACCCCCGCCCGACACCTGATGTTCACTCGTCGGCGACCCCTGTGAGCTGCGCAGATGTCGATATGGCGACCCCGCCGCCCGGGTCGGCCGGCTAATGCAGTGCGTTCGGTGCGATTCCGTGGTGAACTGGATCGTCCCCACTGTCGGAGGTCGGATGACGCGCATGAGGAAGCAGCAGTCAGAGCGGGTGACCGCGCTTGTCTCCACTGCGTCCCGGGGCGGTCCGGTCTCCACCGCCGGTGCGGCGTCATCAACGGATTCCGCTGCCCCGGTCGACGAGAACGGCGTGGCCACCACCGCGGTCTGGGGCAAGCACCGCGTGCTGCTGCTCAACGCCACCTACGAACCCCTCACCGCGATCTCCATCCGCCGCGCCGTCGTGTTGGTGCTGCGTGAACGGGCCGACGTGGTCCACACCGACGAGATGGGACCGGCGATCCACTCCGCCGATCTGTCCATGCCGATCCCGTCGGTCATCCGACTGCGCACCTACGTACGGGTTCCGTACCGGGCCAAGATCCCCATGACCCGCGCGGCGCTGATGCACCGTGATCGTTTCCGGTGTGGCTACTGCGGCGCCAAGGCGAACACCATCGACCACGTCGTGCCGCGCAGTCGCGGGGGAGCGCACAACTGGGAGAACTGCGTGGCCTGCTGCGCGAACTGCAACCACAAGAAGGCCGACCGACTGCTCTCGGAACTCGGCTGGACGCTGCGCGCGTCCCTCACCCCGCCCAAGGGACGCCACTGGCGGCTGCTGGCCACGGTCAAGGAGATCGATCCAGCCTGGTCGCGCTACATCGACGTCGGCGCCGCCTGATCCCGCTCGCCCCGGTGACCATGCCGTCGACTACAGCTCGTCGTACCCGAATGGTCCGCGGCGGTGCAGTTCGGCTAGATTTTCTCCGAGTACGACTTCTCTGGGCGCAGCTCCACTGCTGAAGGGTGTTGGGATGGATGACCTCATAGTCGCGATCGGCGTTCCCGTCACGATCATCTGCATCGTGTTCGTGATCGGCTGCGTCGTGTCGATGGCGTGGGCCTTCGGCGCGAAGTACGAGAAGACGACGCCGTACACCCTGGACCAGGAGTGGACGCGTGACCCGATGTTGCTCAGTGCGACCGACGCGGCGCCGCTGTCGGCCGTCCACCACGATCTCGGCGCCGACGAACTGATCGGAGGGTCCGCAAGTGGCAAGTGGTGAGATCAAGCCCGTCGTGACCGATCCCGACGCGTTGCCGCTCGGTGCCGTCGTCACCACCAGCGGTCGCATCTCGGCCGCGCGCATGCCCGGTTCGGCCGCTGCGACACCGCCGTTCGCGCGCGACGAGCTCGTCGCCCTCGACGAGGCCCTGTCGCACGCCACCGAGCTGGCACGCGTTCGTTTCTCGATCTACATCGGCGACCTGGGCACCGACCCCTACGCCGGCGCGACCGCCGTGCTCCCGCAGATCCCGGAGCCCGCGCACGCCGCGCTGATCGCGGTGTCGCCCAACAGCCACGACATCGTCGTCGTCAGCGGCAGCGAGGTGGCCGACCGCGTCAACGACCGCGTCGCGCAGCTCGGTGTGACCGCGGCCATCGCGTCGTTCCGCAACAACGACATGGTCGACGGGCTCATCGCGGCCCTGCGGGTGATGGCCACCGCCGTCGCGCGTTCCTGACACCGCGCCGCACGAACCACCACGACGAACGCCGCGTCCCTCCTCGGGACGCGGCGTTCGTGTCGTCTGTGGGTCGACCGACGTGTGGGGCCGGTCAGCCCTGCGGATCGTCCCCGCGGTCGAACCGGCGGATCCGCAGCGAACGGGCCACGGTGTCACGTCCCTCGAGGATGAGACGACGTAGCGCGGCCGGGTGCTCCTCGGCCAGCAGGGCGTCGGCGAGTTCGAGCGAGTGCTCGTCGATCGACCACTGCGGGTATAGCCCCACGACGACGCTCTGCGCGACCTCGCTCGAGCGGCGCTTCCACACCTTCGGCACGGCCTCGAAGTACTTCTCGACGTACGGCGCGAGCAGTTCTTCCTGGCCCGGGCGGGCGAACCCGCCGATGACCGCGCGCGCCAGCGTGTTCGACAGTGAATCGTCCTCGACCGCCTGCTGCCACGCGTGCGCCTTCGCCTCGGCCAACGGTCGCGCCGAGCGCGCCGCGGCGGCCTTGCGGGCACCGGCGGCGGTGTTGTCCGACTCCGCCTCGGCGTCGATGACCGGCGTCGACTCCGGGTCGGTGTCGATCGCACCGGCCGCGGCGAGTGCGGTCACGATCGACCACCGCAGATCGGTGTCGACCGTGAGGCCGGCCAGACCGTGATCGGCCGGATCGTCGCCGTCGAGCAGCGATCGCAGCACCGGGACGACGTCGCCGCCCGCCGGTGACGCGAGCAGCGAACCGACGAACGCGAGCTGATGGTCCGAACCCGCCTCGGCGGCGCGAGCCAGTTCCAGCAGCCGTGCGGTGAAGCCGGGCCAGCCCGTGGTCGCCGCCCACTCCGGGTCGCTGTAGCGGTCCACGGCGGTCTGGGCCTGCATCAGCACCCTCTGCACCACGCCGATCTCGGTCTCGGCGCCGATGCCGCGTTCCACCAACTCGACGAAGTCGCGTGCCCGCATGGTGGCTCCGCGGGTCATCTCCCACGCGGCCGACCAGACCATCGTGCGCGGCAGCGACTCGGTGATGTCGGCGATCCGCTCGGTGGCCGTGGTGAGCGAGTGCTCGTCGAGCTCGACGGTGCAGTAGGTGAGGTCGTCGTCGTTGACGAGGATCAGTGCGCCGCGGTCCACCCCGACGAGGTCGGGCACCTCCGTGCGCTCGCCGGAGACGTCGAGCTCCGCACGGTGCACACGCACGAGCTTGCCGTTGTCGTCGTCGGCATAGATGCCGACCGCGATGCGGTGGGTGCGGAACTCGCCCGCACCGGGGGCTGCACCCTCCTGGACGATCTCGAAGCGGGTGAACGCGCCCGCGTCGTCGACGTCGAAGTCGGCGCGCAGCACGTTGATGCCGGTGGTCTTGAGCCACTGGTCACCCCAGTCCGACAGGTCGCGACCCGACGACTTCTCCAGTGCACCCAGGAGATCGGAGAACGTGGCGTTGCCGAACTTGTGGGCGTCGAAGTAGTCGCGCAGACCCGCGAGGAAATCCTCGAGACCGACGTAGGCGACGAGCTGCTTGAGCACCGAGGCGCCCTTGGCGTAGGTGATGCCGTCGAAGTTGACCTCCACCGCGGCGATGTCGGGGATGTCCGCGGCCACAGGGTGGGTCGACGGCAGCTGGTCCTGGCGGTAGGCCCACGACTTGTCGACCGTCGCAAACGTCGTCCACGCACTCTTGTACTCCGTCGCCTCCGACTGGCACAGGACGGATGCGAACGTGGCGAAGGACTCGTTGAGCCACAGGTCATCCCACCACTTCATGGTGACGAGGTCGCCGAACCACATGTGCGCCATCTCGTGCAGCACCGTCTCGGCGCGTCGCTCGTAGAGCGCCTTGGTCACCTTCGACCGGAAGACGTAGTCCTCGAGATAGGTGACGGCACCGGCGTTCTCCATCGCGCCGGCGTTGAACTCCGGCACGAACAGCTGGTCGTATTTGCCGAACGCGTACGGGACGCCGAAATTGCGGTGGTAGAACTCGAAGCCCTGCTTGGTCTCGGTGAACAGCCGCTCGGGGTCCATGAACTCAGCGAGTGATGCGCGGCAATAGATCCCGAGGTCGATCGTGCCGTGGTCGTCGGTGTAGGCGTCGGTCCAGCTGGCGTAGGGACCGGCGATGAGGGCGACGAGGTAGGTGCTGAGCACCTCGGTCGTCGCGAACGTGTGGCGGCCGTCGTTCCCCTCCGACACCGCTCCGTCGGAATCGGTCGGCGCGGCGTTCGAGATCACGACCCAGTCGGTGGGGGCGGTGACGGCGACGTCGTAGGTCGCCTTGAGGTCGGGCTGGTCGAAACACGCGAACATGCGCTTGGCGTCGGCGGTCTCGAACTGCGAGTACAGGTAGACCGAGTCGTCGGTGGGATCGACGAAGCGGTGCAGGCCCTCGCCGGTGTTCGAGTACAGGCAGTCGGCGACCACGGTGAGCTCGTTGCGCTCGGCGAGGCCGGACAGGGTGATCCCGTCCTCCTCGGCGTAGCCCGAGACGTCGATGTAGGTGCCGTTGAGCGTCGCCGACACCACCGACTTCGCGACGATGTCGATGAACGTCGAGGAGTCGGCTTCGGCGGTGAACGTGACGGTCGAGGTCGAGCGGAAGGTCTCGGTGCCGGGCTTTCCGGCGCCGTCGGTCAGGTCGAGGTCGATCGTGTAGTTCTCGACGGCGATCGTCGACGAGCGACGGGCTGCGTCGTCGCGGGTCAGATTCGGTGCACTCACAGAGAATTGTCCTGTCGGTGGCGTATGGGTCGTGGGGCGTGTGGTTCGTGGGAGTCGTGTCGTCAACACACTTACCCCATCATCCCCGCCACCCCGGTGTGCAGGGGCGATGGTGGGGTCGGGAATGCCGATCGGCGCTCGCCGTTGACTCCTACGAGACGTATTCACGAATGCGCACCGATCGACGCGAGGAGTTTTGATGAGCACCACCGCAGAGCAGACCACCGGGACCACCGGCTCCACCGGACGGGACCGCGTCGACTTCTGGCTGGACCCGCTGTGTCCCTGGTGCTGGATCACCTCGCGCTGGATCCTCGAGGTCGAGAAGGTCCGTGACATCGACGTCGAGTTCCACATCATGAGCCTCGCCGTCCTCAACGAGGGCAAGGACATCCCGGCTGATTACGCCGAGAAGCTCAAGGATGCGTGGAAGCCGGTCCGCGTGCTGCAGGCCGCGGTCGACGCGCACGGCCATGAGGTCCTTGACCCGCTCTACACCGCCATGGGGACCCAGATCCACAACAAGGGCGTCGACGACTTCGAGAAGGCGATCGCCGCGTCGCTGTCGGATGCCGATCTGCCTGCCGACCTCGCCAACGCCGCCGACTCCGGCGAGTTCGACGACGCGATCCGGAAGAGCCACCACGAGGGCATGGACGCCGTCGGCGACGACGTGGGCACGCCGACCATCCACATCAACAACGTCGCGTTCTTCGGTCCGGTGCTCTCACGCATCCCACGCGGCGACGACGCCGGGCGCGTGTGGGACGGCGCCGTGGCGCTGGCGAGCTACCCGCACTTCTTCGAACTCAAGCGCAGCCGCGACGAGGGACCGCAGTTCGACTGAGCAGTCCCCGGCCACCGTGTGGTCGGCCCCCGATGACCTGGCATGCTGTAGCGCATGCGCGTCTACCTGGGGGCCGATCACGCCGGCTTCGAACTCAAGAACCAGATCCTCGACCACCTGACCGCCGCGGGCCACGAGGTCACCGACTGCGGTGCCCACACCTATGACGCGCAGGACGACTATCCGGCGTTCTGCGTGGCGGCGGCGCTCGCGACGGTCGCCGACGAGGGCAGCCTCGGCATCGTGTTGGGCGGTAGCGGCAACGGCGAGCAGATCGCGGCGAACAAGGTGCCCGGCGCCCGGTGCGCACTGGCCTGGAGCGTGGAGACCGCGCAGCTGGCCCGCCAGCACAACAACGCCCAGCTGATGGGTATCGGCGGACGCATGCACTCCACCGACGAGGCGCTCGCGATCGTCGACGCGTTCCTCGCCACGCCGTGGTCGGAGGAGCCGCGCCATCAGCGGCGCATCGACATCCTCGCCGACTACGAGCGAACGGGACAGGCTCCCGCCCTGCCCGCGAACTGAGCGGGGTATGCCCGAGGGCCATACGATCCACCGGCTCGCGCGTCTGCACCACCGCCGCTATCGCGGGCAGCAACTCGCGGTGTCGAGTCCCCAGGGGCGTTTCGTCGACGAGGCCGAGCGTCTCGACGGCCAGTACTTCACCAAGGCCGAGGCGTGGGGCAAACACCTTCTGCACCACTATGACTCGGGCGACATGGTGCACATCCACCTCGGGCTGTACGGCAAGTTCTCCGATGTGAAGGCACCCATGCCGCCGCCGGTCGGACAGGTACGCCTCCGCATCGAGGGTGACGACCACGGCGGTGACCTGCGCGGCCCCACGGCCTGCGAGATGTTCACCCCGGAGGACCTCGGCGCGCTCGTCGCGCGTCTCGGACCCGATCCGTTGCGTCCCGACGCCGATCCCGACAAGGCCTTCGCCCGCGTGCACCGCTCGAAGCGGATGATCGGCGCGATGCTCATGGACCAGAAGATCGTCGCCGGGATCGGCAACGTCTACCGGGCCGAGGTGCTCTTCCGCGCCGGTGTGCACCCCCATCGCATCGGTACCGCAGTCGATCAGGCTGTGTGGCAGGAGATCTGGGACGACATCGTCGCCCTCATGGATGTCGGCGTGCGTAAAGGAAAGATCATCACGATCCGCCCGCAGGACGATCACGGGACCCAGGGCATCCGTGGGCGGCCGCGCAGCTACGTCTACCGTCGCCGGGGCGAACCGTGCCGTATCTGCGGGAACACGATCCTCGGTGAGGTGATGGAGGGCCGCAACCTGTTCTGGTGCCCCTCCTGCCAGCCCGACTGATCCCTGCGCTCGACTGCCAGGCAATCCTCAGAGTTCACGAGCTCGATCTCTCAGGTGGCGGGTCGAGGATGGGATCCATGACCACAGTCACCGTCCTCGCCGTCGGCGGGACCGGGGAGTCCTGGCCGGGCGACCCGCGTACCGACCTCTCCGGCCTGCTCGCCGAGGTCGGCGCACACCTCGACCACCGGTTCCGCTGCCGGTGGGTGGGCTATCCGTCGAGCTACGGACCCGTGCCGCAGCGCGACGGCATGAGTTTCGCCGAGTCTGTCGCCGTCGGCTCGGCGCGACTCCAGGCCGCCATGGCAGCGGTCGACGGACCCGTCATGCTCATCGGCTACTCGCAGGGTTGCGTGGTCATCCGCGACGCGCTGGACCGTGCACGACGTCGAGGACGCGACCTGTCGTCGGTGCTCGGCGTGGGCCTGGTCGCCGACCCCCACCAACCACCCGGCGCGGTCGACGGATGCGAGGGATTCGGTATCGCCGGGCCCGGTCCGGACCTGCCGCCGGGTATCGCGACGATGTGGATCGCCGACCCCAACGACATGATCTGCAACGCCAGTGACGACTCACTGGTCCGTGACATCGCCGACCTCACCAGCGCACTGTCGCTGCGCGATGTCGCCGTCTGGCTGCGGCGCATCGGACAGACACTGCGCGCCAACGCTTTCCAGAACGCGGCGCGCACCGCGATTCGTCCACGGCAGTGGCGTCGCGACATCACCCGGATCCGAACGGCACTGATCGAGATCATCGCCTACCTGCCCGCGGTGATCATGTGGCACGGCATCACCATCACCAACCGCCGGGGCGGGCGCCACGTCGCCTACGGGTCCGAGCCGTTGGGCGGTCGCGGGGAACTCTGCGGTTGCGAGGTGCTGGCGCAGTGGATGCAGGTGCAGGCCACGTTCGCCGTCGACAGGCGGTTGCCGCGCAGCGCCTGAGGTGCGTCGCGCGGGAAATTCACGTCCACGACATGTGGTGGCGCCCGAACTGCGTGAGACTGAGCCGGTCTGTGCGTGTCGCCTGTCACCGAAGCGGAGTGCAACTGTGGATCACTACGACCTCGTCGTCATCGGATCGGGCCCGGCGGGCCAGAAGGCGGCGATCGCCGCGGCCAAACTCGGCAAACGCGCCGCGGTGGTGGAACGACGCGACATGGTCGGCGGTGTCTGCATCAACACCGGCACCGTGCCCTCGAAGACCATGCGCGAAGCGGTTCTCTACCTCACGGGTCTCAGCCAGCGTGAGCTCTACGGCCAGTCCTACCGGCTGAAGTCCGACATCACCGTGACCGACCTCTCGGCGCGGACCCAGCACGTGGTGGCCAAGGAGATCGACGTCATCCAGAGTCAGCTGACGCGCAACCGCGTCGCGCTGCTCATCGGCAACGCTCGCTTCACCGGTCCCCACGAGATCGCCGTCGACGGGCCCGACGGCGAGCGCAAGGTAATCACCGCCGACCACGTCGTGATCGCCGTCGGCACCCGCCCGGCGCGGCCCTCGACGGTGGAGTTCGACGGCGCGACCATCGTCGACTCGGATCAGATCCTCGGGATGGACCACGTGCCGCAGTCGATGGTCGTCGTCGGTGCGGGGGTGATCGGCATCGAGTACGCCTCGATGTTCGCCGCGCTCGGCACCAAGGTCACCGTCGTCGAGAAGCGGCCGCACATGCTCGACTTCTGCGATCGCGAGATCGTGGAGGCGTTGCAGTACCAACTCCGCGAACGTGGTGTCACGTTCCGCTTCTCGGAGTCGGTGAAGACGGTGGAGAAGCACCCCCAGGGCACGCTCACGATCCTGGAGTCGGGGAAGAAGATCCCCGCGGGGTGCGTGCTCTACTCCGCGGGCCGCCAGGGTGTGACCGACGAACTCGGGGTGGAGGAGGCCGGGCTCGTCGGCAACGACCGCGGGCGTCTCGAGGTGAACGAGTACTTCCAGACCGAGGTCGACCACATCTACGCCGTCGGCGACGTGATCGGCTTCCCCGCGCTCGCGGCGACCTCGATGGAGCAGGGCCGGCGGGCCGCCTACCACGCGTTCGGGGAGCCGATCGGCGACGGAACCGGCATCCAGCCCATCGGCATCTACTCGATCCCCGAGGTCAGCTACGTCGGTAAGACCGAGGAGGAGCTGACCGAGGACACCGTCCCGTTCGAGGTGGGTGTCGCGCGCTACCGCGAACTCGCCCGCGGTGCGATCATGGGCGACTCCTACGGGATGCTCAAACTGCTCGTCCACGCCCATGACCGCACCCTGCTGGGTGTGCACGTGTTCGGCAGCAACGCCGCCGAACTCGTCCACATCGGGCAGACGGTGATGGGCTGCGGTGGAACGGTCGACTACCTCGTCGACGCGGTGTTCAACTACCCGACCCTCGCCGAGGGGTACAAGGTCGCCGCACTCGATGCGGTGAACAAGATGCGCGCGATCTCCCGGGTCACCGGTGAGGGCAACGGACACGAACTCGGCGCGCACTGACACCGCCGCGCGGCGGCCGCCCGCGAACGCGACGAGGCCCGACCGTGGATCACGGTCGGGCCTCGTCGGTGGAGCGAGAGGGTCAGCTGCCCTGCACGTACTGCCCGCCCACGGTGCCGCGGACGACGATCGGCGTGCCGGTGGGGAAGTTCTCGAACGCCCACTTGCCGTTCTCGGTGCTCACGTTGATGCAGCCGTGGCTGACGTTCGTCTTGCCCTGCTGGGCGACAGACCACGGTGCGGCGTGGAGGAAGATGCCGTCCCAGCTCATACGGATCGCGTACTCGACGTAGGTGCGGTAGCCACCGGGGGAGTCCACCGGGACGCCGTACGTGGACGAGTCCATGTACATGTCGCGGTACTTCTCCTTGGTGAAGTACGTGCCGTTGGGTGTCGGGTGATCGTTGGACCCCATCGAGATCGGCATGGTGCGCACGACCTTGCCGTTGTGCCAGACGGTGAGCATCTTCGATGCGTCGTCGGCCAGCGCGACCCAGCCGGTCTTGGTGGGGACCGGCGGCGCGGGCTCGGCGGGCGGTGCCGGGGCGGGAGCGGGCTCGGGGGTGGCCTGCGGCGCCGGCGGGGCGGGCAGCAGCGGCTTGAGGAAGTCCGGCACGGGCACACCCGGCAGGCCGGGGATGGTCGGTGTCGGGGCGGCGGGCGCGGCCATCGCCGCGGTCGGGACGGCCACGAGGGCGATCACGACACCCATGAGCACGGTGAGCACGCGGCGCACGGTGTGGGCACGGCGGGTGGACTTGGGAGTCAGCACGAGTTCGAGACCTGTCCTTCGATCGGATACGGGTGTACGGCGCGAGACCCCACGCGCCCACCCATGGTGACACGGACCGCGGACTGCACCCAACCCAGACTGTGTCTGATTCGTTACAGGAGCGTTGTCATGTGGCGCATGAGGCGCATGAGAGTGTGCGTGCGCATGAAGCCGGTGGGAGACGCGTGTCACATGAGACGGTCCGAACCGCCTCGCCCGGGATTTCGGATCGACCGCGCCGACGCGGTACAGTCGCTTCCGCACGCGGCGCCGATGGCGATCCCACTCGGCGCGGTGTGCTCGCGGGTGTAGCTCAATGGTAGAGCCCTAGTCTTCCAAACTAGCTACGCGGGTTCGATTCCCGTCACCCGCTCACAGACCGACACAGGCGCCGATCGCACCGCGATCCGGCGCCTGCGTCGTATCGGTCGCCGCACCGCCCTGGCAGACAGCCGGACCCCGCCCGCAACGCGTGTGGGACTCCGTCCGCAACGCATTGCGGACTCCGTCCGAGGCGATTCCCGAGGTCGTACCGCGGCAACGTAGTATTTGCGCTCGGTGTCTGCGAGGACTGCGAGCCTTCTTCTCCGCTGTGACACCGGCGAGTCCGGGATGTGGCGCAGCTTGGTAGCGCATCCGCTTTGGGAGCGGAGGGTCGCAGGTTCGAATCCTGTCATCCCGACGACAGATGGATCCCCGGGCGAGAAACCCCCGACGCGTCCACAGACCCGTACCACCGTCATCACACAAGGAGTCAAGTTCGTGAAGAGCACTGTCGAGCAGCTGAGCCCGACGCGCGTGAAACTCAATGTCGAGGTCCCGTTCGAGGAGCTCGAGAAGGATTTCGCCCGCGCCTACAAGTCGTTGGCCCAGCAGATCCGTATCCCCGGCTTCCGTCCGGGCAAGGCCCCCGCCAAGCTGATCGAGGCACGGGTCGGACGCGATTCGGTGCTCGCACAGGTCGTCAACGACGCGCTGCCGGGCAAGTACTCCGAGGCCATCGCCGAGACGGAGACCAACCCGATCGGTCAGCCCGACATCGACCTCTCCGAACTCGAGTACGGCAAGTCGATCACGTTCACCGCCGAGGTCGATGTCCGTCCCGATATCGCCCTGCCCGACTTCGCGTCGCTGTCGGTCGAGGTGGAGCCCGTCGAGGTCGACGACGCCGCGGTCACCGAGCAGTTCGACGCCCTGCGCGCCCGCTTCGGCACCCTGACCGGCGTCGAGCGGCCCGCGAAGGACGGCGATTTCGTCTCGATCGATCTCGCCGCCACCGTCGACGGCGCCGAGGTCGAGGAGGCCTCCACCACCGGGCTGTCCCACGAGGTCGGCTCCGGTCAGCTCATCGACGGCCTCGACGAGGCCCTGGTCGGCATGAGCGCCGGCGAGGACAAGGTCTTCACCACCACGCTGGTCGCGGGCGAGCACAGCGGTGCCGAGGCCGAGGTGACCGTGACCGTCAACTCGGTCAAGGAACGCGAGCTGCCCGAGGCCGACGACGACTTCGCCCAGATGGCCAGCGAGTTCGACACCATCGACGAGCTGCGCGCGGACCTCACCGAGCGGGTCGGCCAGTCGAAGAAGATGGAGCAGGCCAGCGCGATCCGCGACGCGGTGCTCGAGAAGCTGCTCGACTCCGTCGAGGTGCCGCTGCCCCAGGGCGTCGTCGACGCCGAGGCCGAGAGCCAGATGCACCAGGTCGTCCACGCTTTCGATCACGACGACGAGAAGGTCGCCGAGTTCCTCGCGCAGCAGGGCACCACCCGCGAGGAGTGGGAGACCGAGGCGCGTGAGGGTGCGGAGAAGTCGGTCCGGTCGCAGCTGCTGCTCGACGCGATCGCCGACGCGCGCGAGACCGTCGTCGGCCAGGACGAGCTGACCCAGCAGATCATGTTCCAGGCCCAGCGATACGGCATGGCGCCGCAGGACTTCATCGCCCAGCTGCAGCAGGCGGGCCAGGTCGGCGCGATCTACGCCGATGTCCGTCGCAGCAAGGCGCTCGCCGGTGTCATCGGTCTGGTGTCGGTCACCGACACCAGCGGTGCGACCGTCGACACCGCCGAGTTCTTCGGTGGCGGCGAGGACGCCGAGACCGCCGAGGACGCCCCCGCGACCACCGAGGGCGAGCAGGACGAGGCCGCGACGAAGGACGCCGAGACCAGCTAGGACCACCGACGGCAGCGGCCACCGAGGTGTTCCGCTGTCAGCGAATAGGGGCGGCTCCGACGACTCGGTGCCGCCCCTGTTCGTTAGTGTCGACGAAGAGCACTCCCGCACAACGATCTCGTGTCCGGCGCCCCGCGCCGACCCCCGAGATCTCTCCCGACCTCTTTCGAAAGTAGGAATCGTGACCGAGTCGAAGATCCACACGCCTGCGATGAGCTCGGGTGTCACCGCCAGCTCGGGCATGTCCGGCCTGAACCTGAGCGACTCGGTCTTCGAGCGCCTGCTGCGCGAGCGGATCATCTTCCTCGGCACCCAGGTCGACGACGACATCGCCAACCGGCTGTGCGCCCAGATCCTGCTGCTCGCCGCCGAGGACAGCTCCAAGGACATCAACCTCTACATCAACTCGCCCGGTGGATCGGTCACCGCGGGCATGGCCATCTTCGACACCATGCAGCTCGCGCAGTGTGACGTCGCGACCTACGCGATGGGCATGGCCGCCTCGATGGGCCAGTTCCTTCTCGCCGCCGGCGCCAAGGGCAAGCGTCACGCCCTGCCGCACGCGCGGATCATGATGCACCAGCCGTCGGCGGGCATCGGTGGCACCGCGGCCGACATCGCCATCCAGGCCGAGCAGTTCGCGCTGACCAAGAAGGAGATGAACCGTCTCAACGCCGAGTTCACCGGGCAGCCGCTCGAGAAGATCGAGGCCGACGCCGACCGTGACAAGTGGTTCACCGCGGACGCGGCCAAGGAGTACGGATTCGTCGACCACGTGATCTCGCGGGCCTGACCCACCCCGACCCGACTCCATCCACGCCCTGCGCGTACCGCCGCCCCAGAACCACGGAGAAACCATGAGCAACGTGTTCGGATCCACCCCCAGTCCCGCAGGCGTGGCAGCCGCCGGACTCCAGAGTCGCTACATCCTGCCCTCGTTCATCGAGCACACCCCCAACGGCATGCGCGAGTACAACCCGTACGCCAAGTTGTTCGAGGAGCGCATCGTCTTCCTCGGCACCCCGATCGACGAGACGGTGTCGAACGACATCATGGCCCAGCTGCTGGTCCTCGAGTCCCAGGATCCCGACCGGGACATCACCATGTACATCAACTCGCCCGGTGGCAGCGTGCCCGCCATGCTGGCGATCTACGACACCATGCAGTACGTCCACTGCGACATCGTGACGGTCTGCCTCGGTGAGGCGGCCTCGGCCGCTGCGGTGCTGCTGGCCGCCGGCACCCCGGGCAAGCGCGCCGCGCTGCCCAACGCGACGGTGCTCATCCACCAGCCGCGCACCGGTGGCTCGTACCAGGGCCAGGTGTCCGACCTGGAGATCCAGGCCGCCGAGATCGAGCGCATCCGTCGGCTTCTCGACGAGATCCTGTCGGGGCACACGAGCCAGGACTCCGACAAGATCCGACGCGACACCGACCGCGACAACATCCTCACCGCGGCGCAGGCCAAGGAGTACGGGATCATCGACGAGGTCTTCGAGTACCGCAAGAAGTCCGCACGCCGCAGCTGACGGCGAGGCGACAGACTCCGACGACACGCCGGGTGCGCAGCGATTGCGCCCGGCGTGCCCGTCGAAGGGTGATCCTGTACGCCTGGGACCACTGCGAACTCGTGTTCCCCACCCGTATCGGCCCCCGCCGACGCGGGCGTGACAAAAGTGTTTATCGGTCGAAGTTCGGTCGACCCGCGGGTACGGTCGTTCATACTGACGCCAGGTCGGTTCGCCCGGCGCGATGCCCATCGCGCCGGTGCACAAGGAAGAGGTACATCACACGATGGCGCGAATCGGAGACGGTGGCGATCTGCTGAAGTGCTCGTTCTGCGGAAAGAGCCAAAAGCAGGTCAAGAAGCTCATCGCGGGCCCCGGCGTGTACATCTGCGACGAGTGCATCGACCTGTGCAACGAGATCATCGAGGAGGAGCTCGCCGAGTCGAGCGACGTCAAACTCGACGAGCTGCCCAAGCCCTCGGAGATCCGCGACTTCCTCGAGAACTACGTCATCGGTCAGGACACCGCGAAGCGGACCCTCGCCGTGGCCGTCTACAACCACTACAAGCGCATCCAGGCCGGTGACCGCAAGGACTCCCGCGGCGGCGAGGCCGTGGAACTGGCGAAGTCGAACATCCTCATGCTCGGCCCCACCGGCTGCGGTAAGACCTACCTCGCGCAGACCCTGGCGAAGATGCTGAACGTACCGTTCGCCATCGCCGACGCGACCGCGCTGACCGAGGCGGGCTACGTCGGTGAGGATGTCGAGAACATCCTCCTGAAGCTGATCCAGGCCGCCGACTACGACGTGAAGCGTGCCGAGACCGGCATCATCTACATCGACGAGGTCGACAAGATCGCCCGCAAGAGCGAGAACCCCTCGATCACCCGCGACGTCAGCGGCGAGGGCGTGCAGCAGGCGCTGCTCAAGATCCTGGAGGGCACGCAGGCCTCGGTTCCCCCGCAGGGCGGCCGCAAGCATCCGCATCAGGAGTTCATCCAGATCGACACCACGAACGTGCTGTTCATCGTGGCCGGCGCGTTCGCGGGTCTCGAGCGCATCGTCTCCGATCGGATCGGCAAGCGCGGCATCGGTTTCGGTACCGAGGTCGCGAAGAAGAACGACGACGAGATGGTCGACGCGTTCGCCGAGGTCATGCCCGAGGACCTCATCAAGTTCGGTCTGATCCCCGAGTTCATCGGTCGTCTGCCGGTGGTGGCGTCGGTGACCAACCTCGACAAGGAGTCGTTGGTCTCGATCCTCTCGACCCCCAAGAACGCCCTCGTGAAGCAGTATGTGCGCCTCTTCGAGATGGACGGCGTCGAACTCGAGTTCACCCCCGACGCTCTCGACGCCGTGGCCGACCAGGCGATCCACCGGGGCACCGGCGCTCGTGGTCTGCGCGCCATCATGGAAGAGGTCCTGCTCCCGGTGATGTACGACATCCCCGGCCGCGACGACGTCGCCAAGGTGGTCGTCACCGGAGAAACCGTGCGCGACAACGTGTTGCCGACCATCGTGCCGCGCAAGCCGCGTCGCGACGAACGGCGCGACAAGACCGCGTAGTCTCGCGGCGTGACGCACGCCGAGAACTCATCCTTCGCCGATCTCGACCGCTACATCGCACTGCCCCGCGTGAACGGGCTGACGATGTCACCCGACGGCAGGCGCCTGGTCACCACGGTGGCCACCCTCGACGATGTCGCCACGAAGTACGTCTCCGCCCTGTGGGAGATCGACCCCACAGGCGACAGGCCGGCACACCGTCTCACCCGAGGCGCCGACAGCGCCACCGGGCCCTCCTTCGACGGCAGCGGCACACTGTGGTTCCTCCGGAAGTCCGCGGGTGGTTCCGAGCCCCACTCGGACGGGGACCCGGTGACGGCGCTCTGGCGCCTGCCCTCGGTCGGTGAGGCCGAGCGGGTCGCACTGCGCCCCGGCGGCGTGGAGACGATCGTGACCGCGCGCGCGAGTGACCGGGTTCTGCTCCTCGCCGATGTCCTCGCAGCCACGCCGGACGCCGACGCCGAGGTCCGGGAGCGTCGACGGAAGGCGACGTCGTCGGCGATCCTGCACGACCGCTATCCCGTACGGCACTGGGACGCCGACCTCGGACCGGGGCGACCGCACCTGTTCGACGCCGCCCCCGACGGCCGACTCACATCGATGATCGCGCGACCGGGTACGGCGCTGCGTGAGGCCACCGTGTCGATCGCGCCCGACGGCGACGTCGCGGTCACGACCTGGCGGACCGGCGCACCGCAGGCGGCGACGCGAACCGCCTTGGTGCGCATCGACCTTCGTGCCGACACACCCGTTGAGCCGGTGACCCTACGTGCGGATCCCGACGTCGACTTCTTCGCTCCGACGATCTCACCGGACGGCACACGGGTCGCCTTCCTGTCGGAGTCGGTGACCACCCCCACCACGGCGCCGGTCATCACCGTCGGTGTCCTCGACCTTGCCTCGGGCGCGGTCACCGATCCGGCCGCCGGCTGGGACCGGTGGCCGAATTCCGTGTCGTGGTCCGCGGACGGATCGGCGTTGATCGTCACCGCCGACGACGCCGGTCGTGGGCAGGTGTTCCTGGTCGACGCGGCCGGACACGACCCCGTGCGTGCGGTGACGTCGACGGACCACTGCTACAGCGATGTGTGCGTACACCCCGACGGCGTAACGGTGTTCGCGCTGCGCAGTTCGCCCGCGCAGCCGCCCCACGTGGTGCGCATCGACCTCGGCGACGGCGCGGTGACCCCGCTGCCCGGACCCGCCGAGCAGCCCGTCCTCCCGGGCACGGTGGAGGAGGTGCACACCCACACCATCGACGGCACGCCCCTGCGGGCGTGGTTCGCGCTGCCCCACGGTGCGAGTGAGCAGGATCGGGTCCCGCTGCTGGTGTGGGTGCACGGCGGACCGCTGGCGTCGTGGAACGCGTGGTCGTGGCGGTGGAACCCGTGGATCGCCGTCGCCGCCGGGTATGCGGTCGTCCTACCCGACCCCGCTCTCTCGACGGGATACGGGCAGAATTTCATCCAGCGCGGCTGGGGGAGCTGGGGATTCGAGCCCTACACCGATCTCATGGCGGTGACCGACGCCGCCGAGGCGGACCCCCGCATCGATGCCGAGCGCTCGGCTCTCATGGGTGGATCGTTCGGCGGGTACATGGCCAACTGGATCGCCGGGCACACCGACCGGTTCCGGGCCGTGGTCACCCACGCGAGCCTGTGGGCGCTCGATCAGTTCGGGCCCACCACCGACGGCGCCGACTACTGGTCGCGGGAGATGTCGCCGGAGATGGCGGTCGAGAACTCACCCCACCTGTACGTCGCCGACATCGTGACGCCGATGCTCGTCATCCACGGCGACAAGGACTATCGGGTCCCGGTCGGCGAGTCGCTGCGGCTCTGGTACGAGTTGCTGTCGGAGTCGGGGCTGCCCGCCGCCGACGACGGGACGACCGTGCACCGGTTCCTGTACTTCCCTGACGAGAACCACTGGATCCTCAAGCCGCAGAACGCGATCATCTGGTACCAGGTGGTGCTGGCGTTCCTCGCCCAGCACGTACTCGGCGAGACCGTCGACCTCCCCGACGTCCTCGGTGACGTGGAGATCGCGGCACACGACGTGCCCTGAGGCGCGTGCGCGCACCCGGGACCGGTCAGGAACCGACGATGCGACGCGGGGCCGAGTAGACGTTCATCGACTCGCCGCGCAGGAAGCCGACGACGGTGAGGTCGAGTTCGGCGCCGAGGTGGGCGGCGAGCGACGACGGGGCCGAGACCGCCGCGATGATCGGGATCCCCGCCATGACCGACTTCTGCACCAGTTCGAACGACACCCGGCTCGACATCATCGCGACCGTGTGGCGCAACGGGATACGCCCCTCCCGCAGGGCCCACCCGACGGCCTTGTCGAGCGCGTTGTGGCGCCCGACGTCCTCGCGGACGACCAACAGGGTGCCGTCGGTGTCGAAGAGCGCGGCGGCGTGCGTCCCGCCGGTCGCGGTGAAGGTGGTCTGCGCCGATCGCAGCCGGTCGGGGAGAGCACCCAGCGCCTCGACGCCGATGGACGAGTCGTCGGCGGCGAGATCGAACCGTGAGGTCGCGCGGATGTCGTCGATGGCCGACGACCCGCACACCCCGCAGGCCGAGTTCGACACGAAGGCCCGGGGTCGCGGCGCGATGGACACACCGTCGGCCGGCGTCACGTCGATGACGTTGTAGGTGTTCGCGCCGGCGGCATCGACGCCGTCGCAGTACCGGATGGTGGCGATGTCGTCGACCGACCCGATCAGTCCCTCCGACAACAGGAATCCGTGCACCAGGTCGATGTCGGCGCCGGGGGTGCGCATGGTGACCGTGAGCGCCCGCCCACCGACGCGGATCTCGAGCGGCTCCTCGACGGCGAGCGTGTCCGGTCGGGTGGCGTCGAGTTCCCCGCGGATCCGACGGACCGGTACGCGGGTGGTGACGCGTCCCATCAGGCGGCGATCAGACGCACCGTGATCCCCTTCGACACCGGCGTGTTCGACTTCACGGCCACGTGATCGAGGGGGACGAGGGGGTTCGTCTCGGGGTAGTAGGCGGCGGCGTTGCCGCGCGGTGTGGAGTACGCGACCACCGTGAAGCCGTCGACGCGGCGTTCCTCGACGCCGTCGTCGGTCGCGAACTCGGAGACGATCGACACCGACTGCCCGTCGCGCAGACCGAGTTCGGTCAGATCGTCACCGTTGCACAGGATCACGCGACGGTTGCCCTTGATGCCGCGGTAACGGTCGTCGTGGCCGTAGATGGTGGTGTTGTACTGATCGTGGCTGCGCATCGTCTGCAGGATCAGGCGGCCCTGCGGTGTGGGCAACCACTGCAGCGGGTTGACGGTGAGGTTGGCCTTGCCGTTGTCGGTGGGGAATTCGCGGTCGTCGCGCGGAGGGTGGGGGAGCAGGAAGCCGTCGGGCTGACGCACCCGGGTGTTGAAGTCGTCGAATCCCGGTACCACCTTCTCGACGTGGTCGCGGATCACGTCGTAGTCGCTCGCCATCGCCGACCAGTCCACGGGATGGTCTGTGCCCAGAACCTTCTCGGCCAGCTCGCAGATGATGCCGACCTCGCTGCGCAGTTCGTCACTCGCGGGCGTCAGCGAACCGCGTGACAGGTGCACCGATCCCATCGAGTCCTCCACGGTGACCTTCTGCTTGCGGCCTGCCCGCATGTCGCGGTCGGTGCGACCGAGGGTCGGCAGGATCAGCGCGGTCGATCCGGTGGCGAGATGCGATGCGTTGAGCTTGGTGCTCACCTGCACGGTGAGACGGCAGCGGTTCAGGGCCGCGCGGGTGACGTCGGTGTCGGGGGTGGCCGAGACGAAGTTGCCGCCCATCGACATGAACATCGACACCTTGCCGTCGCGCATGGCGCGGATGGAATCGACGACGTCCCAACCGTGGTCGCGGGGGCTGGTGATGCCGAACTCGGCATCGACCGCGGCGAGGAAGGCCTCGTCCATCTGTTCCCAGATCCCCATCGTCCGGTCGCCCTGGACGTTGGAGTGTCCGCGCACCGGGCACACACCCGCGCCGGGCTTGCCGATCATCCCGCGCAGCAGGAGCGTGTTGGTGACCTCCTCGATGGTGGCGACGGCGTGGGCGTGCTGGGTCAATCCCATGGCCCAGCAGACGATTATCCGCTCCGAGTTCGCCCACCGGTCGGCGAACTCCTCGATCTGGCGTAGTGACAGCCCGGTGGCCTCGACGATCTCGTCCATGTCGGTGTCGGCGAGCGTGGCCACGTACTCGTCCACACCGTCGCAGTAGGTGTCGAGGAACTCGGTGTCGAAGACCGTTCCCGGAGCGGCTTTCTCGGCGCGGTGGAGCAGGGTCGCGAGGCCTCGGAACAGCGCCATGTCGCCGCCGAGCCGGATCTGCAGGAACTCGTCGGCCATCGTGGTGCCGGAACCGACGACACCGTTGACGCGCTGGGGGTCCTTGAACCGCATCAACCCGGCCTCGGGCAGCGGGTTGACCGCGACGATCTTCGCGCCCTTGCGCTTGGCCGCGTCGAGGATCGACAACATCCGCGGGTGGTTGGTTCCAGGGTTCTGTCCGGCGATGACGATGAGATCGGCGTTCTCGACGTCGAGCACCGACACCGATCCCTTGCCGATGCCGATGGTCGTCGACAGTGCGTGGCCCGAGGACTCGTGACACATGTTCGAACAGTCCGGCAGATTGTTGGTGCCGAGGCTGCGGGCGAGCAGCTGGTAGGTGAACGCGGCCTCGTTGCTGGTGCGACCCGATGTGTAGAACACCGACTCGTCCGGTGAGGACTGCGCGGCGAGCTCGTCGGCGATGAGGGCGTAGGCGTCGTCCCAGTCGATCGGCCGGTAGTGGGTGTCGCCCTCGCGCAACACCATCGGGTGGGTGAGTCGGCCCTGTTGCGACAACCAGTACTCGGTGCGGTCACGCAGCGAGTCGACACTGTGGGCGGCGAAGAACTCCGGCGTCACCGTGCGACGGGTCGCCTCCTCGGCGACCGCCTTCGCGCCGTTCTCACAGAACTCGGCGTGCTTGCGTCCGCCCGGTTTCTCCGGCCACGCGCATCCGGGGCAGTCGAACCCGTCGCGCTGGTTGAGTTCGAGCAACGTGCGTGCGGTGCGCAGCGGACCCATCTGGGTCAGGCCGCGTTGCATCGACACCGCCACCGCGGGCACGCCGGCGGCGTAGGACTTGCGGTGTCCGACCCGGGTCGTGGTGGGTTCGTCGACGTCGGTCTCGGTCGCCTCCGCGGCGGAGCCGCGTTCGGTGGCTCCGGCGGCGGTGGGATCGGATTCGATGGAAGTCATTCCTCCATAGTGGCCCCGAGTACGGGGTGCGTCACGCGATACTCGTGTGATGACCGATGTGGCGGGTGTGGTGTTGGCCGGTGGAGCGTCGCGACGAATGGGTTCGGACAAGGCCGGTCTCGACTGGGAGGGCCAGCCGATGCTCGCCCGGATCGTCGCCGAGGTGGGCCTCCGCTGCTCCCCGGTGTCGGTCGTGGCCGCGGCGTCGTCACCCGCGTACAAGACCCTGAAGGGATCCGGCGGACCCGAGGCCCACTGGGTGACCGACGAACAGGCCGGGGCCGGACCGCTCGGCGCCCTGGCCGCCGGATTGGCCGATGCCGCCGCCGCGGGCTGCGAGATCGCCTTCGTGTGCGCCACCGACATGCCGCTCATCGAGGTCGCGATCGTCGACGAGCTGCTGCTGGGCCTGCGCGAGAGCGACGACGCGGCGATCGCCGTCGACTCGCAGCGGGTCCATCCCTTCGCCGGCGTCTACCGGACATCGTGCGCCGGACGGATCCGCGACCTGGCCGCGACCGGCGAACGACGCATGCTGGCCGCACTCGACGCCATCTCGGCCAACCGCGTCGCGGTGAGTGACGTCACCTGGCTCACCAACGTGAACGCGCCCGAGGATCTGCACCGTCTACGCCACGCCGGGAGCGGCGTCGCCCCCGACACGGCAGGCGTGAGCATCCCCTAGGAGGGGCGTCACTAGAATCGAGGGGTGACCGAACTCCCAGACGCGCCCACCCCTGCCGAGAGGCTGCCCAAGTCCTGGGAACCCGCCGCCCACGAGTCGTCCATCTATCAGCGATGGATCGACGACGGCCTCTTCACGGCCGACCCGGCGAGCGGCAAACCGACCTTCTCGATCGTCATCCCCCCGCCGAACGTCAACGGGTCCCTGCACATGGGCCACGCGTTCGAACACGTCCTGATGGACGCCCTCACCCGGCGTCGACGGATGCAGGGTTTCGAGGTGCTGTGGCTGCCCGGCATGGACCACGCCGCGATCGCCATGCAGGCCATGGTGGAGAAGCGACTCGCCACCGAGGGCATCACCCGCCAGGACCTCGGTCGTGAGGCGTTCATCGAGCGGGTGTGGCAGGCCAAGGCGGAGATCAGCGGTGACATCGGTGCGCAGATGCGCCGTCTCGGTGACGGCGTCGACTGGTCGCGCGAGCGGTTCACGATGGACGAGGGCCTCTCGCGTGCGGTGCACACCGTGTTCAAGCGGATGTTCGACGACGGACTGATCTACCGCGCCGAGCGGCTCGTCAACTGGTCGCCGGTGCTGCAGACCGCCATCAGCGACATCGAGGTGTCCTACGACGACGTCGAGGGCGAACTGGTCAGCTTCCGCTACGGCTCGATGGACGACGCCGAACCCCACCTGGTGGTGGCCACCACACGGCTGGAGACCATGCTCGGCGACACCGCGATCGCGGTGCACCCCGACGACGAGCGCTACGCGGACCTGGTGGGGACCGAACTGCCGCACCCGTTCCTGGACCGGTCGATCCCGGTGGTCGCCGACGACTACGTCGACCCCGAATTCGGCACCGGCGCGGTGAAGATCACCCCCGCCCACGACCCCAACGACTTCGCGCTCGGGTCGCGTCACGGTCTGCCGATGCCGACGATCATGGACGCGGCCGGCGCGATCGCCGACACCGGCACGCAGTTCGACGGGCTCGACCGGTTCGACGCGCGCGTCGCCGTCCGCGAGGCCCTGGCCGAGCAGGGGCGCATCGTGTCGGAGGTCCGTCCCTATCTGCACAGCGTCGGTCATTCCGAGCGCAGCGGGGAACCGATCGAACCGCGCCTGAGCATGCAGTGGTGGGTGAACGTGGAGTCTCTGGCCCGCTCGGCGGGCGACGCCGTGCGCAGCGGTGCGACACGGATCCATCCGGCGTCGATGGAACCGCGCTGGTTCGGCTGGGTCGACGACATGCACGACTGGTGCATCTCGCGTCAGCTGTGGTGGGGCCACCGGATCCCGATCTTCTACGGCCCCGACGGCGAGGTCGTCTGCACCGCGCCGGGCGAGGATCCGCCCGAGGGCTACATCCAGGACCCCGACGTCCTCGACACGTGGTTCTCCTCGGGCCTGTGGCCGTTCTCGACGCTGGGCTGGCCCGACGACACCGAGGATCTGCGCGCGTTCTATCCGACGAGTGTGTTGGTCACCGGCTACGACATCCTGTTCTTCTGGGTCGCGCGGATGATGATGTTCGGCACCTACGTCGGTGCGACGCTCGAGCAGGACGCACCGGTCCCGTTCCGAGACCTGTTCCTGCACGGGCTCGTTCGCGACGAGCACGGCAAGAAGATGTCGAAGTCGAAGGGCAACGGCATCGACCCGCTCGACTGGGTCGACCGTTTCGGTGCCGACGCGATGCGGTTCACCCTGGCCCGCGGCGCCACCCCCGGTGGCGACCTGTCGGTGGGTGAACGGCACGCCGAGGCGTCGCGCAACTTCACCACCAAGCTGTTCAACGCCACACGTTTCGCCCTGATGAACGGCGCCACCCTGGGGACGCTGCCCGACCGGGCGACCCTCACCGACGCCGACCGCTGGATCCTCGACCGGCTCGACGAGGTGCTCGCCGACGCCGACTCGGGGTTCGAGTCCTACGAGTTCGCCCGGGCATGTGAATCGCTGTATCACTTCGCGCGCGACGAGTTCTGCGACTGGTACGTCGAGCTGTCGAAGGTCCAGGTCTACGCCGACTCCGACGGACGGGTCGACGACGACCGCGTGCGATCGACCGGCCTGGTGCTGGGCACCGTGCTCGACGCGATCCTCAAGATGCTCCACCCGGTGATGCCGTTCGTCACCGAGACCCTGTGGACCACCCTGACCGGCGAGTCGACGGTGGTGACCGCGCCGTGGCCCACCGCGGGTGGCGCCACGCGGGACGCCGACGCGGCGAACCGCATCGCCGATCTGCAGCACCTGATCACCGAGATCCGACGCTTCCGCGGAGATCAGGGGATACCCGACAACAAACGGGTCCCCACACGCCTCGACGGCATCGACGCCGCGGGCATCGGACACCTGCGGCCCTACGCCGACTCGTTGGCGAAGCTCACCGCGCCGGGACCCGAGTTCACCGCGACCGCGACGCTCGAGGTGCGTCTGTCGACCATGACGGTCACGGTCGATCTCGACACCTCCGAGGCGATCGACGTCGAGGCCGAGAAGCGCCGACTGGCCAAGGATCTCGCGGCCGCCGAGAAGGAGCTGACGCAGACCGCGGCGAAGCTGTCCAACGAGCAGTTCCTGGCCAAGGCGCCCGACCCGGTGGTGGAGAAGATCCGGCTGCGTCAGCGGATCGCCACCGAAGAGGTCGAACGGATCGGCGCGAAGCTCGCGTCGCTCGGTGGCGCGTGAGCACGATCGACGCCGGCGGGCCGGGCTCGTCGGGGCCCGCCGACACCGCGCCCACCCCCGAGGACCTCGCCGAGTTCGCCGATGTCGAGACAGAACTCGACGGTCGGTGGCCGGAGACGAAGATCGAGCCGTCGCTCACGCGGATGACCGCACTGATGGATCTGCTGGGGTCGCCGCAGCGCGGATACGCCTCGATCCACATCGCCGGGACCAACGGCAAGACGTCGGTGACCCGCATGATCGACGCCCTGCTGACCGCACTGCACCGCCGCACCGGTCGCATCACCAGCCCCCACCTGCAGCTCGCGACCGAGCGCATCTCGGTGGACGGACAACCCATCTCGCCGCGCCGCTACGTCGACGCGTTCCGCGAGCTCGAGCCTTTCATCACGATGGTCGACGACTCCTCGGAGGCACAGGGTGGTCCGCGGATGAGCAAGTTCGAGGTGCTCACCGCGATGGCGTACGCGGTGTTCGCCGAGGCGCCCGTCGACGTCGCGGTCGTGGAGACCGGGATGGGTGGGACCTGGGACGCCACGAACGTCATCGAGCCGTCGGTCGCCGTCATCACGCCCATCGCGATGGACCATGCCGACTATCTCGGGGACACACTCGCGGCCATCGCGGGGGAGAAGGCGGGGATCATCAAGGCCGCCACCGACGACCTCGTGCCCGTCGATCCCGTCACCGTGATCGCCGTGCAGGATCCCGAGGCCGAGAAGGTGCTGCTCGCCCGGACCGTGGAGACCGAAACCCTCGTCGCCCGTGAGGGATCGGAGTTCCGTGTGCTCGAGCGCCGCACCGCCGTCGGCGGGCAGCTGCTGGAACTGCAGGGCCTCGGCGGGGTGTACTCGGATATCTTCCTGCCCGTCCACGGCGGACACCAGGCCTCCAACGCGGCGATCGCCCTGGCCGCGGTCGAGGCGTTCTTCGGCGCCGGAGCCGACCGTCAGCTCGACATCGAGGCGGTCCGAGCCGGTTTCGCGTCGGTGACGACCCCCGGTCGCCTCGAACGCGTGCGGTCGGCGCCGTCGGTGTTCCTCGATGCCGCCCACAACCCGCACGGGGCCGCGGCCCTGGCCCGCAGCCTCACCGAGGAGTTCGACTTCCGTCGACTCGTCGCCGTGGTCGGCGTGATGGCCGACAAGGACGCCGTCGGTCTGCTGACGGCGCTCGAGCCGGTCGTCGACTCGATCATCACCACGCACAGCGGTTCGCCGCGATCGATGGAGGCCGAGGTGCTCGCCGACCTCGCCCTCCCGATCTTCGGCGAGGACCGGGTGGCGGTGCACCCGTTCCTGCCCGACGCGGTGGAGGCCGCGATCGCCTCGGCGGAGGACTCCGGCGACGACCTCGACAACCTCTCCGGCGCGGGCGTGGTGATCACCGGTTCGGTGGTGACCGCCGGCGCCGCCCGCACCCTCTTCGGAAAGGATCCCGCGTGAGCGAGACCCGTTTCACCCCGCCGGTCAACGATCCGTGGCGCGGACTGCGCGGGGTGATGGCGGGCACCCTGGTGCTCGAGGGGATCGTGGTGATCCTCGCCCTGCCGATCGTGGCCAAGGTCGGCGGCGGACTGACCGCGGCGTCGACCACCTACCTGGTGGTGTTGACGGTCGCGATGTTCCTCGGTGCAGGCCTGCAGGGCCGGTCGTGGGCCATGCCCTTCGACCTCACGCTGCAGGTGTTGCTGATCGCGGGCGTGGTATTTCACTGGGCGATCTGCGCCGTCGGCATCGTGTTCGGACTCGTGTGGGTCTACATCGCCTACATCAAGCGCGATGTCGAGAAACGGGTCGCGCGGGGGCAGCTGCCCGGCCAGGTCCCCGTCGACGGCGACGACCCCGGCGGCGTGTCCGATTCGTGACCTGCCGATCGGCGTCGTCGCCGAGACGCGGGCCGGGGTGACTGACACGATGCCTGTGTGGGTCGCCGCCGAGCGCGGTCGCCCGACCCCGCATCCATGGAGTCCGCGGACCATCACCGACGAAAGGCCCACCGCCTCATGCCCCGTCCCCGCATCCTGTTCCCGGCCGTCACCGCCGGTGTGTTCGCCGGTCTGTGTCTGACGGTGGTCGCACCCTCCGGTGCCGACGTGCCGCAGGGCGCGACGCCCCAGACCGGGGCGACGCAGACCGGGTCGACGCAGGTGGTCATCGCGCCGGGACCGCCCGTGCCGGTCGCTCCGTCGGAGTTCGGATACGTCGCCACCCACGACCTCACGGTCCGGGCCGCCTCGACCGACCTCGCCGGTTTCGTGGCCTCGATCCCGGTGCCCGAGCAGTACCGCGCGGCGAACCTCGCGCTCGCCGACCGCTTCGAGGCGACCGTCGCCGAGGCACTCACCTCGAAGGGTGGCTGCGTGCAGGTCGTCGTGAACCCGCGGGCGACCGACGGCAATCTGTTCGACTACGGCTTCTTCCCGGTGGCGGGCGAGTTCTGCGACTGAGCACCTCGCTACGCTGTGAGGCGTGACTGAACGGACACTGGTCCTGATCAAGCCCGACGGCGTAGCCCGGGCAGTGGTCGGCGAGATCATCAGCAGAATCGAACGCAAGGGCCTGTCGCTGGTCGCCTTGCAGCTCACCACCGTCAGCGACGAGGTGGCACGGGGTCACTACGCAGAACATGCGGAGAAGCCCTTCTTCCCGTCCCTGCTCGAGTTCATCACCTCGGGGCCGCTGGTGGCCGCCGTGGTCGAGGGCCCGCGCGCCATCGCCGCCTTCCGGCAGCTCGCCGGCGGCACCGATCCGGTGGAGAAGGCCGTGCCCGGCACCATCCGCGGTGATTTCGCCCTCGAGACCCAGAACAACCTCGTCCACGGATCGGACTCGCCCGAGTCCGCCGAGCGCGAGATCGCCCTCTGGTTCCCGGGCCTGTCCTGACCTGACCGACCGTCCCCTCGGCCCGCCGCCTTCGAGCTCCGCCTCGCAGACCGGCGGGCCGACTCATGTCCCGGGTCGGTCCCCACGCCTGTCCGATCCGGTGTGTCCGCTGGTCGAGGTGGCCGGCGTTGCGCGATCCGCTGCGGGGTCGGGGCGTGCCGGTGTGGGATACTCGTGGAGTTGTCCTCGACACAGTTCGGTGACGACACGATGACCAGCCGATTCCTCGGTCCCCGCTACAGGCGTTGATCACAACAACGCGACGGCGTCGATCACAACGACGCATCGCGGTGTGGACCGTACGGACACCGGTGCAGCCATCACCACCAAGGCGTGGCAGCGACACGGCACAACCGAGGTCCTGCGACGCGAGACCATAGAGAATTCGGGTCGTCCGCGACCCGATACACAGAGCACACCCTCGCGAGGCCGCGTCACGACGATGCGCCCGGGGGTTAGGAGAGCACGTGGCCGACAATGGCGCGCCCGAGGATCAGAGCAACGAACCGACCTCGGCGCAGGAGTTCCCGCACAAGATGAGAGTGCACGCCCTGGCCCGGATCCTCGGGATCACGAGCCGCGAGGTCCTCGCCTTCCTCGCCGAACTCGGTGTGGCGGCCCGCAGCCCGCAGTCCAGCATCGACCGCAGCGCGGCGGTGCAGGTACGCGACCGGGCAGCGGCACCCGAGGGCGACGCCGTCGCCCCGCCCGCCGAGGGCGACACGCCCACCGACAGCGTCCCCGCGACCGAGAAGGCCGCGCCCTCGGCGTTCGAGCAGACCCCGTCGCTGTTCTCCGCGGCCGCGACCGCCGAACCGGTGGCCCCCGCCGCCGATGCACCCCCATCCGAGTCCGCGACCGACGCAGCACAGACCCCGCTGTTCCTGCAGCCGCAGGCACCGGAGCGTCCCGCCCGGACACGCCGCGCCGAGCGTCCGAGCGCCGAGGCCACCGCCGAGAAGAACAGCACCGACACCCCGCCGCGCGAGACCCCCGCGGCCGATGGTGACACCGCCTCGACCACCGCCGACGACGCCGAGGCCACCGACGGCGACCGGGCGGCATCCGACGACCGGTCCGACACCGACGGCGAGGGCGGCGCGAACCGTCGTCGGCGTCGTGGACGTCGTGGGCGTGGCCGCGGTCGCGGCGATCAGAGCGGCGACGAGCAGAACAGCGACGAGCAGAGCGGCTCCGACGACGCGACCTCCGGTCCGTCGGGTGACGGTGACGCGGGCGATGCCGCGACGGGCGACGACGCCGAGCAGGCCCCCGACGCCACCGACGCCGACACCACCGACGGCGACGCGTCGGAGACCACGGGATCACGAGGATCGGGACGGTCGCGCAACGCCCGTCGGTCGAGCGGCAAGGGTTCGGGCGACGGCGCGAACGCGACCGACGACGAGACCCCCGACGGCTCATCATCCGACGGGTCCGCGTCGAGCGCCGACGACGACTCCGACAGCGATGCCGACGACTCCGACGACGATGCCGGTTCGGGTACCCGCCGTCGCCGTCGTCGCCGCCGTCGCAAGGGTGGGGCCGACGGCTCCGACGGTGCGGCCGACGGGTCGACCAACGACGATCCGCCGAACACCGTGGTCCACGAGCGAGAGCCGCGGAACAAGTCGCGCAGTCGCGACCGTGACGAGGTGCAGGGCATCTCGGGGTCGACGCGACTCGAGGCGAAGCGTCAGCGTCGTCGGGACGGCCGCGACGCCGGGCGTCGTCGGCCGCCGATCCTCACCGAGAGCGAGTTCCTGGCCCGGCGCGAGGCCGTCGACCGCGTGATGGTGGTGCGGGAGCGCTCGGCCAACACCCGCCTCAACGACGACACCGGTGAGACCACGGCCACCGAGGACTACACCCAGGTCGCCGTGCTCGAGGACGGCGTACTCGTCGAGCACTTCGTGACCACCTCGACCTCGTCGTCGATGGTCGGGAACATCTTCCTGGGCCGCGTCCAGAACGTGCTCCCCGGCATGGAAGCCGCGTTCGTCGACATCGGTCGCGGCCGCAACGGCGTCCTGTACGCGGGCGAGGTGAACTGGGACGCCGCCGGTCTCGACGGCGGCAGCCGCAAGATCGAGCAGGCCCTCAAGCCGGGTGACCCGGTGGTCGTGCAGGTCAGCAAGGACCCCGTCGGACACAAGGGTGCCCGTCTGACCACTCAGATCTCGCTGGCCGGCCGCTACCTCGTGTACGTGCCCGGCGGTTCGTCGACCGGCATCAGCCGCAAGCTGCCCGACACCGAACGCAAGCGTCTGAAGTCGATCCTGTCGAAGCTCATCCCGTCGGATGCGGGTGTCATCATCCGCACCGCGTCCGAGGGTGTCAGTGCCGAGGAACTCGCCGCCGACATCGATCGCCTCAAGAACCAGTGGGCGCAGATCGAGAAGGTCACCGCCGAGGCCGGTGGGGGCAAGGGCGGCAAGAACGGCTCGAAGGGGTCGGCGCCGCAGGCGCTCTACTCCGAGCCCGATCTGCTCGTGAAGGTCGTCCGTGACCTGTTCAACGAGGACTTCACGAGCCTCATCGTCGACGGCAACTCGGCCTGGGATCAGGTGCACGGGTACGTCGAGGCGGTCGCCCCCGACCTCATGGAACGACTCGAACGCTTCGAGAAGGCCCACGCCGACGCGCCGGACGCCTTCGTGGTGCATCGCATCGACGAGCAGCTCGCCAAGGCCCTCGAGCGCAAGGTCTGGCTGCCCTCGGGCGGCACGCTGATCATCGAGCACACCGAGGCCATGACCGTCGTCGACGTCAACACCGGCAAGTTCACCGGGTCGGGCGGCAACCTCGAGGAGACGGTCACCCGCAACAACCTCGAGGCCGCCGAGGAGATCGTCCGCCAGATGCGTCTGCGCGACATCGGCGGCATGATCATCGTCGACTTCATCGACATGGTGCTCGAGTCGAACCGCGACCTGGTGCTGCGTCGACTCACCGAGGCCCTCTCGCGTGACCGGACCCGCCACCAGGTCTCCGAGGTCACGTCGCTGGGACTGGTCCAGATGACCCGCAAGCGGCTGGGAACGGGTCTGCTGGAGGCGTTCTCGTCGACCTGCACCTGCTGCAACGGTCGGGGCATCGTGGTGCACGCCGATCCGGTGGAGGTGCAGTCGGGTGACGACGCGCCCCGGCAGGACGGCTCCAAGCGGTCCCGTCGCGGCGGCAAGCGCAAGTCCGAGCCGTCGACCGAATCGAAGCCGGCGCACAGTCCCGCCGAGCACCCGATGTTCCGGGCCATGGCCTCGCACGGTGACGAGACCGCCGACGGCGCGGGAGCCGAGACCACGACCGACGACACCGCACAGGTCGCGACCGCGGACGCGACCGCGGTCGAGGTGGTCGTCGAGACCGGGACCGACACCGAGGTCGCCGTCGTCGAGGTGACCGGACCCGCCGAGGTCGACGCGTCCCCGGAGGTCGCCGACGACGTCGCCGCCGCATCGGAGACCGACGCACCCGAGACCCCCGCATCCGAGACCCCACCGTCGGCCGACGCCGCACCCGAGGCCGCGGCGCCGAAGCGGCGACGTCGGGCCGCCCGCCGGCCTGCGGCGGCGCCCGCCGGTGGCGGCGAGGCCGTCGCCGGGACCGCGGAGACCCTGGCCGCGACGGTCGCGGTCACCACCCCGGTCACGACGATCACCGCCGCGACCTCGGAGGAGCCGACCGTGGCGGTGCGCACCCGACCGCGGCGACGGGCGGCGGGCCGACCCGCGGGACCACCGGTCGACGAGTGACCGCCGGTGGGCGGGGGAGCGGTTTGACCCGGCCGTCGGCGCTCCCGTAACCTTGGACGGTCGCCTCAGGGCGAGCATGGTGGCGCTGTGTCCGAAACCAGCGTGACGCCCCTGTCGCGGAGAACGTTCCGCGACGGACGGCGACCGAGCTCCCCGACGGCATCGTCGGATCCCACGCGGTGCGACCGTGACACCCGCACGACAGACAGACGCCAACAGCGCCCGCGCAACCGCGACGCGCCCGGACAACAGACAGTAAGAGGTAGTGCTTCGATGGCAACGTACGCGATCGTCAAGACCGGCGGTAAGCAGTACAAGGTCGCTGAAGGCGACCTCGTGAAGGTCGAGAAGATCGACGGCGCCGTGGGCGCGACGGTCTCCCTCCCGGTCACCCTCGTGGTGGACGGTTCGACGCTCACCACCGACGCCGCCGCTCTCGCCAAGGCCTCGGTGACCGGCGAGGTCGTCGAGCACGTCAAGGGCCCCAAGATCCGGATCCACAAGTTCAAGAACAAGACCGGTTACCACAAGCGCCAGGGGCACCGTCAGAAGCTGACGGTCCTCAAGGTCACCGGAATCAAGTAACGCGACGCGACTGCTAGAAGGGATCCACAGACATGGCACACAAGAAGGGCGCGTCCAGCTCGCGCAACGGTCGTGACTCCAACGCCCAGCGCCTCGGCGTGAAGCGTTTCGGAGGCCAGCAGGTCAGCGCAGGCGAGATCCTCGTCCGCCAGCGCGGCACCCACTTCCACCCCGGCGTCAACGTCGGCCGTGGCGGCGACGACACCCTGTTCGCCCTCTCGGCGGGTGCGGTCGAGTTCGGCGCCAAGCGTGGCCGCAAGACCATCAACATCGTCCCGGCCGCCGCGCAGGCCTGACGCGCGGCGTTTTCGAACCGGACAACGCTCCACGAGGGGCGGGCCAGGGTGATCGTGAACCCGGCCCGCCCCTCGTGGCGTCTGCACCACCCGCCGACACGGCGGCCAGAACCACGTCAGCACCGAGAAAGGCCCGCACATGTCGAGATTCGTCGATCGCGTGACCATCCACGCAACGGCGGGCAACGGCGGTCACGGCTGCTCGTCGGTGCATCGCGAGAAGTTCAAGCCCCTCGGTGGCCCCGACGGCGGTAACGGTGGCAACGGCGGCAACGTCACCCTCGTCGTCGATCCCCAGGTGCACACCCTCCTCGACTTCCACTTCCGTCCGCACGCCCGCGCGGGCAACGGTCGGCCCGGCGCCGGATCGAACCGCGACGGCGCCCACGGCGACGACCTCGTGTTGCCCGTCCCGGACGGCACCGTGGTCCTCGACGGTGACGGGACGATCCTCGCCGACCTCGTCGGTGCCGGCACCACCTTCGCCGCCGCGTCCGGTGGACGCGGAGGACTCGGCAACGCCGCCCTCGCCTCCCGCGCGCGGCGCGCACCGGGCTTCGCGCTCCTCGGCGAGGAGGGTGAGGTCAACGAGCTCGTCCTGGAGCTGAAGTCGGTCGCCGACGTCGGCCTCGTCGGCTTCCCGTCGGCGGGCAAGTCGTCGCTGGTGTCGGTGCTCTCGGCCGCGAAGCCGAAGATCGCCGACTACCCCTTCACCACCCTCGCCCCCAACCTCGGTGTCGTCACCGCGGGCGCGGAGGTGTTCACCATCGCCGACGTCCCCGGGCTCATCCCCGGCGCATCGGCGGGCAAGGGTCTCGGCCTGGAGTTCCTCCGGCACCTCGAACGGTGCGCCGTCCTCGCGCACGTCGTCGACTGCGCGACCCTGGAGCCGGGTCGCGACCCGCTGTCGGACATCGACGCCCTCGAGGCCGAGCTCGCTGCCTACACCCCCGCGCTGAGCTCCGATCACGGGCTCGAGGATCTCGCGACCCGCCCGCGTGCGGTGATCCTCAACAAGATCGACGTCCCCGACGCCGCCGAGCTCGCCGACCTCGTCCGGCCCGAGCTGGCCGAACGCGGCTGGCCCGTCTACGCGATCTCCGCGGTCAGCCGGACCGGACTCAACGAGTTGACCTACGCCCTGGCGGACCTGGTACGCCGTCACCGGACCGAGAACCCGCCGCCGGTGCCGCGTCGGGCCGTGGTGCGTCCCAAGGCCGTCGACGAGGCGGGGTTCACCGTGATCGCCGATCCGGACCAGCCCGGTGGCTTCATCGTCCGCGGCACTCGCCCCGAACGGTGGATCAAGCAGACCGCCTTCGACAACGACGAGGCCGTGGGGTACCTGGCCGACCGGTTGAACCGACTCGGCGTCGAGGCCGAGCTGGTGAAGCGGGGTGCGCAGCCGGGTGCCCCCGTCACCATCGGGGCAATCACGTTCGACTGGGAACCCCAGGTGCCCAGCGGTGAGGACGTCCCCATCCAGGGTCGTGGCACTGATGTCCGCCTGGACAGGCCCGATCGCATCGGCGCCGCCGACCGCAAGGTGGCCCGCAAGGCCAGGCGCCACCACGCCGACGACATCGGCGCGGGGTGGGTGTCGATCGGATCCGACGACACCGTCGATCCCGGCACACGCGACACCATCGACCCCGACACACACGACACCGACCACTGAGGGAGTCCGGTGACCACCGGTGAGCATTCGGCCGTTCGCGCCCAGATCGCCTCTGCGCGCAGCATCGTCGTCAAGATCGGCTCCTCGGCACTCACCGACATCGACAGCGGCCTGGATCTCGACCGCCTCGACCGGTTGGCCGACGCCCTCGAGGCCCGGATGGCCGCGGGCAGTGACGTCATCGTCGTGTCGTCGGGCGCCATCGGCGCGGGTATCGCCCCGCTGGGACTGAAGCGCCGCCCGACCGACCTGGCCACCAAACAGGCCGCGGCCAGCGTCGGGCAGCTCGCGCTGGCCCACGCCTGGGGCACGTCGTTCGCCCGCCACGGACGGACGGTCGGCCAGGTCCTGCTCACCGCGCACGACATCTCGATGCGTGCCCAACACGCGAACGCCCAACGCACACTGGACCGTCTGCGGTCGTTGGGTGCGGTGGCCGTGGTCAACGAGAACGACACCGTCGCCACCGACGAGATCCGTTTCGGCGACAACGATCGACTGGCCGCGCTCGTGGCCCACCTCGCCGGCGCCGATGCCCTGTTCCTGCTCTCCGACGTCGACGGCCTCTACGACGGCGACCCGCGCAAGGGCGACGCACGCCTGATCCCCGAGGTGGCCGGAACCGCCGATCTCGACGGGGTGATCGCCGGCTCCGGTGGCGCCCTCGGGACGGGCGGGATGGCCTCGAAGTTGTCCGCGGCGCGACTCGCCGCCGATGCCGGGGTCCCGGTGTTGCTCGCCGCGGCGGCCGACGCGCAGGCGGCGCTGGGCGACGCCGCCGTCGGCACCGCGTTCGCGGCGCGCACCACCCGCATGACGGCGCGCCGGTTCTGGGTCCGGCACGCCGCGGAGACCCGAGGACGCATCATGGTCGACGACGGTGCCGCGGTGGCCATCTCGCGTCGGAAGTCGTTGCTGCCGGCCGGCGTCGTCGGGGCCGACGGACGGTTCTCGGCCGGCGACGTGGTCGACGTGGTCGACAGCGCGGGAACGATCCGCGCGCGCGGCGTCATCGCCTACGACGTCGACGAGGTGGGGGAGATGGTGGGGAAGTCGACCGGCGACCTGCCGCCCGGCCTACGGCGTCCGGTGGTGCACGCCGACGACCTCGTCGGCATCTGAGACGACGTCCGTATCGGTGTCTGAGCCGGCACGGTCACCGACCCGCTCGACGAGCGCGGTGAGGACCTCGGCGCACCGGTGGTCGATGGTGAGATCGGCGAGACTGTCGCCCCGGGTGCGTCCGCGGTTGACGATCGCGACCGACTTGCCCTGCCGTTTGGCGTGTTTGACGAATCGCAGACCGGACATGACCGTCAGCGAGGACCCGAGCACGAGCAGGGTGTCGGCGGCGTCGACCATCGCGTACGCGCGGTCGACGACCTCGGCGGACACACTCTCGCCGAAGTAGACGATCGCCGGTTTCAGCGGTCCGCCGCACGCGGGACAGTCGATCATCACGAAGTCGTCGGTGTCGCCGACGGCGACGTCGGCATCGGGGGCGACCTCGATCGCACCGCGGCTGCGGATGCGCGCGGTGAAGTCCGCGTTGAGGGGTTCGAGCATGGCCGCGAGGCGGTGTCGGGAGATCTGCCACCCGCAGTCGATGCAGCAGACACGGCCGTAGCACCCGTGCAGTTCGAGCACGGGATGGTTGCCCGCCTTGGTGTGCAACATGTCGACGTTCTGGGTGATCACCCCCGACACCAGTCCGAGCCGCTGCAGATCGGTGATGGCGAGGTGTCCACGGTTGGGCGTCGCGGCGTCCATGTGGCGCCACCCGAGGTGATTGCGCGCCCAGTAGTGCGTACGGAACTCGGCCGAGGCGAGGAACGCGTCGATGGTCATCGGCGTGCGGGGAGCGGCATCGGGGCTGCGGTAGTCGGGGATTCCCGAGTCGGTGGACATGCCCGCCCCGGACAGGACGACGGTGCGCCGACCCGCGACGAGTTGCGACAGCCGAGCGACCGCACCCTCGAGGTCGAGGTCGATCTCGGTGGGTTCTCCCGGGGTCCAGGCGACCTGGCTACGCGTCCGCATCACCGTCCACGGTACCGACGATCTCCCCGGCGCAGGGTCGTCGTGGGCCGGTGCGCGGCCGCCTCGAGGTGCGGTGAGGCGATCAGTAGGTGCTGTCGGGGGAGATGGTCGAGACGAGGTCGTCGCCGGCCCGGAAGCGTCGCAGGTTCTCGGCGATCCACGGGGCCAGGGTCCGGGTGAGACCCGACGCGGGGTTGGCGACGTGCGGGGTGATGATGACCCGCGGTTCGTCGAAGATCGGGTCGTCGGCGGGCGGCGGCTCGGGATCGGTGACATCGAGGGCCGCCCCGGCGATCTCGCCCCGGCGAATCGCCTGCAGCAGTGCGGTCTGGTCGATGAGGCTGCCGCGGGCGACGTTGACGATCCAGGCGTGGTCGGGGAGCGCGGCGAGAACCGACTCGTCGACCAGATGACGTGTCTGCGCCGTCGCGGGGGCGGCGAGGACGACGTGATCGCAGCGCGACCACACCTCATCCATCCGCTCCGCGGGCAGGGTCTCGCGGGCTCCGTCGACCCGGCGACCGGATCGGTTGACGGCGATGACCTCGGCACCACACGCGACCAGCCGCGGGATGAGCGATCGCGCGATGCCCCCGGCGCCGATGATCGCCACGGTCGAGCCGTGCAGGGAGCGGATCGTGGTGTCGATGACCTGCTTGTCCCACCGTGACGTCACGGCCGCGGGGATCTGACGCAGACCGGCGAGCAACAGCGCCAGCGCGTGTTCGGCGACGTTCTCGGCGTAGAAGCCCGACGCGTTCGTCCAGATGCGACGGTCGTCGATGAGTCCGGCGGCCATGAACTCCTCGATGCCGGCGAGCTTGAGCGCCACCCAGCGGACCGCGTCGGGGATCGCGGTGGGGAAGTCGTCGACACCTCCCGCCCACACCAGCACGTGCGCGTCCTCCAAAGCGACGAGCACCCCACCGGCGGACTCGATCGCCGCGGTGAGGTGCTCGTCGTGGCCGGGCAGGAGGGCGACAGGGGTGGAGTCGCCGATCGGTGCCATGGCGGGGTGTCAGTCCTCGACGGTGACGAGGGGGTAGACGCCGTTCTCGTCGTGGGTCTCGTTACCCACCACCGGCGGGTTGAAGACGCAGTACATGCGCAGTTCGGTCGTCGCGGTGACGGTGTGGCGCTCGTGGCCGTTGAGCAGGTACATCGTATCGGGACCCAACGGGTACTCCTGGCCGGTCTCGCGATCGAGCAGTGTGCCCTCACCGGAGATGAGCCACACGGCCTCGACGTGGTTCGCGTAGTGGAACTCGTTGACGGTGCCGGCCTTGATCACGGTCTCGTGCAACGAGAAGCCGACCTTGTCGCCACCGAGGATGATCCGCTTCGAACGCCAGTTGCCGTTCTCGGCGACGATGTCGCGGTCGGTGTCGGTGATCTCTGTGGTGGTGCGGACGATCATGGACGCGTTCCTTCCCGTTCAGCGGTCCGGCCCGGTCGGGCCGGGGAGTTGCGTGTGCTCCTCCGCGGTCAGACGACCTTGGCGGTCGCCCGCGCGAGGATGTCGAGTCCCTGTTCGAGCTCGTCGTCGGAGATCGTCAGCGGCGGAAGCAGTTTGACGACCTGATCGGACGGTCCGGCGGTCTCGGTCAGCAGGTGCTCGTCGAAGGCGAGCGAGCACACCTTGCCGGCGTTCTCGGCGACGTCGAAGACGAGACCCTGGGCCATGCCGCGACCACGGGTGCTGACGCCGTCGTATTTCTCGGACAGCTCGGTGAAGACCTCGTGGATCCGGTTGCCCTTCGCGATGGTGGCCTTCTCGAAGGTGTCGTCGGACCAGAAGTGGTCGATGGCGGCCTTCGCGGTGACGAACGACGGGTTGTTGCCGCGGAAGGTGCCGTTGTGTTCGGCGGGGCTCCACACGTCGAGGTCGCGCTTGAACAGGGTCAGCGCCATCGGCAGGCCGTAGCCGCCGATCGACTTCGACAGCGTGACGATGTCCGGGGTGATGCCGGCGATCTCGAACGAGAAGAACGGACCGGTACGGCCACAACCCATCTGGACGTCGTCGACGATGAGCAGGATCTCGTGGCGCTTGCACAGGTCGGCGAGCCCACGCAACCACTCGGCACGGGCGACGTTGACGCCGCCCTCACCCTGCACGGTCTCGACGATGACGCCGGCGGGCTTGTTGAACCCGCTGCCGGAGTCGCCGAGAACCTGCTCGAACCAGCGGAAGTCCTTCATGTCGCCGTCGAAGTAGTCGTCGTAGGGCATCGGGGTCGTGTGCACGAGTGGCACGCCCGCGCCGGCGCGCTTGAACGCGTTGCCGGTCACCGACAGCGCACCCAGCGTCATGCCGTGGAAGGCGTTGGTGAAGTTGATGATGGCCTCGCGGCCGGTGACCTTGCGGGCCAGCTTGAGGGCGGCCTCGACGGTGTTCGTGCCGGTGGGGCCGGGGAACATCACCTTGTAGTCGAGGTTGCGCGGCATCAGGATGGTGTCCTGGAAGGACTGCAGGAACTCACCCTTCGCGACGGTCGACATGTCCAGACCGTGGGTGATGCCGTCGCCGGACATGTACTCCAGCAGTGCCTCTTTGAGCACCGGGTGGTTGTGCCCGTAGTTCAGGGCGCCGGCGCCGGCGAAGAAATCGAGGTAGCGCACACCCTCGCGGTCGGTGAGCCACGATCCCGACGCCTTCTCGAAGACGGCGGGCCACCCGCGGCTGTAGCTGCGGACCTCGGACTCTCGGGTCTCGAATATGTCGGAAGAGAAGGTCATGGTCGTCCTCAGATCTGGGAGCTGGTGAATGGTCACGGCTGCGGCGGGGCGTGCGTGCCGGGCGACATGGCTGTACCCGGAAACGCGGCGAACATCGTCGTCCGCTCGGACGGTGAGATGCGCCCGGATCGACACGTGCTCATCCGGGCGCCGTCGGGGTCTACGAGCGCGGAGCGATGGTGTAGAGGTCCTCGGGCTCGTGGGAGTCCGGGAAATCCTCGGGCGCGAAGTAGTCGCGTCGGGTGATGGTCATGTCACGACGCTCGGCGAACGAGGTGAACAGTTTCTGCGACGCCTCGTTGTCGGGGCTGATGGTGGTCTGCATCCGTGTGATGGAGTCGGTCTCCACACGGTCCATGAGCGCGGAGAGCATGCGCCCGGCGAGGCCGAGTCCGCGCTGGTCCGCGTCGACCGCCACCTGCCACACCATGACGGTGTCGGGAGCCTGCGGCCGCACGTACCCGGTCACGAAGCCGACGACGGTTCCGTCGACCTCGGCCACGATGCTCGTGCGCGCGTAATCCTGGCACCACAGCACGTAGGCGTAGCTGCTGTTGAGGTCGAGGACCTCGGAGTCGCGGGCGATTTCCCAGAGACGAACGCCATCGGAGACATCGGGCTCCCGGAAGGAGACCTCGGGTGTGGTGGTCAGGGTGGCACTCGTCTGTATGGGGGTCATGGCATCTCTGAAGTTAACAACGGGTCACACCGATGTCACCCAGAACCGGATATTTGCTGGTGAAAGCGCCTCTAAGGGCCAGTACAAACACTCTTTGTGATACCCGTCACGAATCGGCTCCCGACCTCGGTCCGGCGGCGTCGTGTCGTGCCCGGCCTCGCCGCTGGCACGTCGGTGCCAGGGGTGGGAGAGGGGATAGGACAATCACCGCCATGAGGATCATCGCGGGCTCGGCTCGCGGGCGCCCGATCACCGCGCCGCCGGCCGGTACCCGACCGACGTCGGATCGCGTTCGCGAGTCGGTGTTCGCCATGCTGGACGCCCGCATCGACCTCGAGGGGACCCGCGTCCTCGATCTGTACGCGGGGTCCGGCGCGCTCGGACTGGAGTCGCTGTCGCGCGGGGCAGCACGGGCGGTCTTCGTCGAGTCGGATGCGCGAGCGGCATCGACCATCGCCGCGAACGCCGCACGGTGCGGCTTCGCGGGCGGGTCGTTCGACGTCCGACGACGACGCGTCGAGACGATGGTCGCCGCCGCGGCCGACGACCGCTTCGACATCGTGTTCTGCGACCCGCCCTACGACGTCGACGCCCGGGTCGTCGAGGGGCACCTGCAGGCGCTCGCCGTCCACGGTTGGTGTGCACCGGACGCGCTCGTGGTGGTCGAACGGTCGGCGCGATCGCCGCAGACCACCTGGCCGTCGGCGTTCGGTGCGGAGCGATCGCGGCGCTACGGGGAGACCCGCGTCGACCTGGCCGAGCTGGTCGGGCCCGACGCCGATCGGTGACCGGTCGCGTCGGAGGGGGACTGCTAGCTTGACCGGTATGGCTGGAGCCGTCTGTCCGGGATCGTTCGATCCGCTCACCCGCGGTCACCTCTTCGTCATCGAGCGCTGCGCCCCCCGGTTCTCCGAGCTGGTGGTCCTGGTGACGGTGAACCCGTCGAAATCTGGTCTGTTCGACATCGACGAGCGGGTCGCGCTGATCACGGAGTGCACGTCGCATCTGCCGAACGTCCGCGTCGACCGCTGGCAGGGGCTCCTCGTGGACTATCTCCGCGAGAAGGACCTCACCACGGTGGTGAAGGGCCTGCGGGGATCGGTCGACTTCGACTACGAGATGCCCATGGCGACCATGAACCGCGACCTGGCCGACGTCGAGACCTACTTCATGCTCACCGAGCCGCGATGGGCGCACGTGTCGAGTTCCCTGGTGAAGGAGGTCGCGCGCCTCGGCGGCGACGTCGAGGCATTCCTGCCGCCGCCGGTCTTCGCGGCGCTGGGTGCCAAACTCGCGTAGTTGCTGCCGACCGCGCCGACACACCGGGGCGCACCTGCCCGGGATTCGTCGTAACAGTGGGCACAATAGTCACAGGAACAACACCAACCACTCGAGTCGGGTTCGCCCGGCCGAGAAACGAGGTAGCTGTGTATCGGGTATTCGAAGCTCTGGACGAACTGGGTGCCATCGTCGAGGAGGCGCGCGGGGTCCCGATGACCGCCGGATGCGTCGTCCCCCGTGGCGATGTGCTCGAGCTCCTCGACGACGTCAAGGACTCCATCCCCGCCGAACTCGACGACGCGCAGGACGTGCTCGACCAGCGCGACAAGCTCATCGGGGACGCGCGGGCACACGCCGACAGCGCAGTCTCCGAGGCGACGTCGCAGTCGGACTCGATGGTCGCCCACGCCCGCGCCGAGGCCGACCGGATCCTGTCCGAGGCGAAGTCGCAGGCCGACCGGATGGTGGGTGAGGCCTCGGCCCACGCCACCGAGCTGGTCACCGACGCCACCGCCGACGCGCAGCGCACCGCAGCCGGCGCCGCTCGCGAGTTCGAGGCCGTGACCGGCCGGGCCCGCGCCGAGGCCGCCCGGATGATCGAGTCCGGCAACGCCAGCTACGAGAAGTCGGTCGCCGACGGCATCGCCGAGCAGCAGCGACTGGTGTCGGAGACCGAGGTCGTCGCCGCCGCGAAGAGCGAGGCCGACCGCATCATCGACGCCGCCCACGCCGAGTCCGACCGCCTGCGCGGCGAGTGCGACGTCTACGTCGACAACAAGCTCGCCGACTTCGAGGAGGTCCTCACCTCCACTATGCGTTCGGTGAACCGCGGCCGCCAGCAGCTGCGCACCGGTGCCGGAGTGCACGACTACGGCGAGCACCCCCGTGCCGTGCGCGACGACTACCCGACCGGCGTCGCGGTCTGACGAGGTCTCCCACCTCGGGTGAGGTGGGAGACGGACGTCGCGTCGGCGTATCGTCTACTCCCGTGTCCGATCAGCGTCTTCGATCGAGTTCCGCGGTCACCCCGTTCGTCCTCGACATCCGTTCCCTGGGACGTCGTCCCGGCACGATGACCCAGATCCATCGCACGGTCACCTGTGACCACAGCCTGGGTCTCGATCTCATCGCCATCCCCGCCGACAGCGAGATCGACCTCGATCTCCGCCTCGAGTCGGTGAACGAGGGCGTCCTGGTGACCGGGACCGTCAGCGGCGAGACCGAGGGACAGTGCGCGCGCTGCCTCGAGCCGGTGAGCGGCACGGTCAACGTGTTCCTCACCGAACTGTTCGCCTACCCCGACAGCGTCACCGAGCAGACCACCGACGCCGACGACGTGCATCGCATCGTCGACGACCGCGTCGATCTCGAGCAGGCGGTCATCGACGCGGTGGGTCTCGATCTGCCCATGACCCCGCTGTGCCGCGAGGACTGCGGCGGGCTGTGCGTGGAGTGCGGGGTGCGGCTCGACACCGCCGATCCCGAACACGGCCACGAGTTCATCGACCCGAAGTGGGCGGCGTTGCGCGAGAAGTTCGCCGAGCCTGCGGCGTCGGAGGCCCCCACGCGCGACCCGGCCGGCCCCACCGGGTGAACACGGTGGCACCGAAGACCCCCGACTCCCCGGACGCCGGTTCCGCGCGCGCGCAGTCGTTGCCGGGGCTGCCCGACCTCGTCGACGATCCGACCGATCTGCTCGACGCCCTCGGTGTCGACATCTCGCGGGGACTGTTGACGCTCGCGTTGACCCACCGGTCCTACGCCTACGAGAACGGCGGGTTGCCGACCAACGAGCGCCTCGAGTTCCTCGGGGACTCGGTCCTCGGGGTCGTGGTGACCGAGACCCTCTACCTGACGTACCCCGACCGTCCCGAGGGTGAGCTCGCGAAGATCCGGGCCAGTGTGGTCAACATGTACGCGCTCGCCGACATCGCCCGCGGCCTCGGCCGCGGTGGTCTCGGCCGCCACATCCTGCTGGGCCGCGGTGAGGAACTCACCGGCGGTCGCGACAAGGCGAGCATCCTCGCCGACGGCACCGAGTCGATCCTGGGCGCGGTCTACCTCGATCACGGCTTCGAGACGGCGCAGCGCGTCGTCGGTGCCCTGTTCGCACCCTCGCTCGACCGCGCGGCCGTGCTCGGCGCCGGACTGGACTGGAAGACCTCGCTGCAGGAGCTGACCGCAGAACGCGGCCTCGGTGTCCCGCAGTACGAGATCACCTCCACCGGACCCGATCACTCCAAGGAGTTCACCGCGACCGCGGTCGTCGCCGGCTCGGCGATGGGTGTCGGTTCGGGGCGGACGAAGAAGGAGGCCGAGCAGAAGGCGGCCGCCACGGCATGGCAGGTGATCTCGGAGTCGAAGGCCGGCCCCGCCTCGTGATCGCCGCGTCCCTCGGTCGGGTGCGCGGTGCCTGAGCTCCCCGAGGTCGAGGTGGTCCGGCGCGGTCTCGACGCCCACGCCGTCGGCCGGACGATCGAGTCGGTCACCGTGCACCACCCGCGGGCGGTGCGTCGTCACCTGCCCGGTGCCGAGGACCTCGCGGGTGTCCTGGCCGGGACGCGCATCGTCGCCGCCCGACGTCGCGGCAAGTACCTCTGGCTCGACATCGACACCGCGGCATCATCGTCGGCCGGAGGCGAACCGACGTCGGGGGTCGATCCGCTGACCGAGGCCCCCACCGATGTCGCACTCGTCATCCACCTCGGGATGAGCGGTCAGATGCTCGTCTGCGACCCCGCCACCCCTGACCCCACACATCTGCGGGTGCGGGCGGCCCTCGGCGACGGGATGGAACTGCGGTTCGTCGACCAGCGGACGTTCGGTGGATGGTTCCTCGACGCCCACACCGACACCGACACCGACACCGACACCGGTGTTGGCATCCCCTCGACGATCGCCCACATCGGTCCCGACCCCTTCGATCCCGCGTTCGATCCGCGGGCGGTGGTGGCCACCTGGCGTACCCGGCACACCGAGATCAAGCGGGCCCTGCTCGATCAGACCGTCGTCAGCGGGATCGGCAACATCTACGCCGACGAGGCGTTGTGGCGCGCCAGGATCCACGGCGCGCGGCCGACCGACGAGATCGGACCGCGCAAGCTGAGCGACCTGCTCGCCGCGGCGACCGAGGTCATGGAACAGGCGCTCGCGTCGGGTGGGACCTCGTTCGACTCGCTCTACGTCAACGTCAACGGCCAGTCGGGGTACTTCGAACGATCGCTCAACGCCTACGGCCGCGAGGGGCAACCCTGTCGACGGTGCGGGCGGATCATGCGGCGCGAACAATTCATGAACCGCAGCTCGTTCAGCTGCCCGAAGTGTCAGGTGCGTCCGCGCGGCGCCTGATGCCCGGCACGACGAAGAACTTAGCGACCCGAACAATAGCGTAGAAGGGTCGCACCCTGCCGTAGGGATCCCGTAAAGGTGCCAGGTCGCGGCGTCGGAAGTCCGTTAACGACCGCGGATCCGGGGGATCGGATGGGTCACGATCGGGCTCGTAGATCGGACCACGTCGAGTCCGATCCCGAGTCCGCCAGGAGATCGCGTGACCGACTTCGTCTTCGTGCTCACCATCATCGGGTTGTTCCTCGCCTGTGCACTGGTGCTGCGCGCCGTGTCGGGGCGGATGTCTCGATGACCGCCTCGGGAACGGTCAACGTCATCCTGCTGGTCGCCGCGCTCGTGGTGGCCCTCTATCTGCTCGCCGCACTGGTCTTCCCGGAGAGGTTCTGACACACGTGAACCCCGCACTCGCCGCCGCCCTCCAGGTCGGCGTCGTCATCGTCGTCCTCGCGCTGGTGTACGTCCCCCTGGGCGATTACATGGCCCGCGTCTTCACCGGCGCCCGCGACCTCGCCGTCGAGCGTGTCTTCTACCGCGTGGTGCGGGTCGACGCCGGTCGGCAGCAGACCTGGGTCGGGTACGCCGCAGCACTCCTGGGGTTCTCCCTGGTCGGTGTGCTCTTCCTCTATGTGCTGCAACGCATCCAGGGGCACCTGCCGATGTCGGGTGGTCGTCCCGGGGTGCCGGGGGCGATGGCGTTCAACACCGCGGTCTCGTTCGTCACGAACACCAACTGGCAGTCGTACTCACCCGAGGTGGTGATGGGCAACCTGACCCAGGCCGGTGGCCTGGCGGTACAGAACTTCCTCTCCGCCGCCGTCGGTCTCGCGGTCGCGATCGCTCTCGTGCGCGGCATCATCGCGCGCACCACCACCGGTGAGATCGGCAACTTCTGGGTCGACCTCATGCGCGGTGTCGTCCGTATCCTGTTGCCGCTCAGTGTGTTGTTCGCGATCTTGTTCGTCGCCCAGGGCGTTGTGCAGTCGTTCCACTCGGGCTTCGACTTCACCGGACTCGGCGGCGGCGACGGTCGCGCCGTCGTCGGCCCGTTCGCCTCGCAGGAGGCGATCAAAGAACTCGGCACCAACGGCGGTGGCTCGCTGGCCACGAACTCCGCGCACCCGTTCGAGAACCCGACACCGCTGACGAACATCGCCCAGATCATCGCGATCCTCGTCATCCCGGTGTGTCTCACACGGACCTACGCCACCATGGTCGGCGACCGTCGCCAGGGCTACACCGTGCTCGGTGTCATGGCGACGCTGTTCGCCCTGATCCTCGCCGTCACATGGTTCTTCGAGGAGCGGACGAACGGTGCCGCGGCAGGCGCGGCCGGCGCGATGATGGAGGGCAAGGAACAACGGTTCGGCATACCGGCGTCGGTCCTCTACGCGGTCGCCACCACAGGTACCTCCACCGGCGCCGTCAACTCCCAACACGACAGCTTCTCCGCGGCGGGCGGCGGCGCGGTGATCTGGAACATGCTGCTCGGCGAGGTCGCCCCCGGCGGCGTCGGGACCGGTCTCTACGGCATCCTCGTGCTGGCCATCATCGCGGTCTTCGTCGGCGGTCTGCTCGTCGGACGCACCCCGGAGTTCCTGGGCAAGAAGATCGGTCAGCAGGAGATCACGATGGCGGCCCTGTCGATCCTCGTGATGCCCGCCCTGGTGCTCATCGGCACCGCCGTCACCGCGATCCTGCCGTCCACCACCGGTTTCCAGGGCAACAGCGGTGACCCCGGTACGCCCGGATCGATCCACGGCTTCTCCGAGGTGCTCTATGCCTACGCCTCGGCCTCCAACAACAACGGCAGCGCCTTCGGCGGCCTCACGGTCACCAGCGACTGGTTCCAGGTGTCGCTTGGCGTGTGCATGCTGTTCGGCCGGTTCCTGCCGATCATCTTCACCCTCGCACTCGCCGGACTGCTGGCGAGACAGAAGCCGAAACCCGCCTCGACGGCGACCCTCCCGACCCACGGCCTGCTCTACGGCGGCCTGGTCACCGGCACGGTGCTGCTCGTCGCCGGCCTCACCTTCTTCCCCGCCCTTGCCCTGGGGCCCATCGCGGAGGCGCTTGCATGACCATCACCGATCCCGGGCCGTCGAACCCTGTTCCGTCCCGTCCGAGCCCGGCCGGCTCCCCGGATGCCCCCGCGGTGTCCGACGACATGGCCGGCAGCGGGGCGTTCTCGCCCACCCAGCTGATCCGTTCACTGCCCGACGCGGTACGAAAACTCACCCCGCGCGAGCAGGCCCGCAACCCCGTCATGTTCGTGGTCTACCTCGGGGCCATCGCGACCACCGCACTCGCGATCTACCAGCCGTCCTGGTTCTCGTGGGCCATCACGTTCTGGCTCTGGTTCACCTCGCTGTTCGCCAACCTCGCCGAGGCCGTGGCCGAGGGACGCGGCAAGGCCCAGGCCGCGAGCCTGCGGAAGGTCAAGCGCGACACCATGGCCCGACGTCTGGCCGACGACGGGACGATCACCGGGGTCCCCGGATCGGATCTCACCGTCGGTGACCGCATCGTCGTCGAGGCGGGCGAGGTCATCGCCGGTGACGGCGACGTCGTCGACGGCATCGCCACCGTCGACGAGTCGGCGATCACCGGTGAATCGGCGCCGGTGATCCGCGAGTCCGGCGGCGACCGGTGCGCTGTCACCGGAGGGACCGTGGTCCTCTCCGACCGCATCGTCGTCGAGATCACCACCATGCCCGGCGAGTCGTTCGTCGACAGGATGATCGCCCTCGTCGAGGGTGCATCGCGCAAGAAGACACCGAACGAGATCGCGCTGGACATCCTGCTCGCGAGCCTCACCGTCATCTTCCTGCTCGCGGTCGTCGCCATCGGTCCCATGCAGCAGTACGCGGGCTCGACCCCCGATCCGGTGAAGCTCATCGCGCTGCTGGTGTGCCTCATCCCGACGACCATCGGGGCGCTGCTGTCGTCGATCGGCATCGCGGGCATGGACCGGCTCGTCCAACGCAACGTGCTCGCCATGTCGGGGCGCGCCGTCGAGGCCGCCGGCGACATCGACACGCTCCTGATGGACAAGACCGGCACCATCACCTTCGGCAACCGCAGGGCCACCGCCCTCGTCCCGGCGCCCGGTGTCGCGGTCGGTGACATCGCCGGCGCCGCCTGCCGTTCGAGCCTCGGCGACGACACCCCCGAGGGCCGCAGCATCATCGACCTGTGCCGCGAGCGCTACGGCGTCGACGTCGACGCGCTGCGTCCCGCACCCGGGTCGGCCACCATCGTCGCCTTCACCGCCCAGACCCGGATGAGCGGTCTCGACCTGCCCGACGAGGGCGACCTGTCGATCCGCAAGGGTGCCGCCGACGCCGTGGTGCGCTGGGCCCGCGACGGGGGTACCGCGGTCGACGACGCGGTCACCTCAGCGGTCGAGGAGATCGCGGCCGGCGGTGGCACGCCGCTGCTGGTGGCCGACCGCGCCGGTGCGGAACCGGTGCGCGTCCTCGGTGTCATCGCGCTGTCCGACGTGGTGAAACCCGGTATGGCCGAACGCTTCGCACAGTTGCGGGCGATGGGCATCAAGACGGTGATGGTGACCGGCGACAACCCGCGCACCGCCGCCGCGATCGCGGCCGAGGCGGGCGTCGACGACTACATCGCCGAGGCCACCCCCGAGGACAAGCTCGCGCTGATCAAGACCGAGCAGACCGGCGGCCGGCTCGTCGCGATGACGGGCGACGGCACCAACGACGCACCGGCGCTGGCCCAGGCCGACGTGGGTCTGGCGATGAACACCGGCACCTCGGCGGCCAAGGAGGCCGGGAACATGGTCGATCTCGACTCCGACCCGACCAAGCTCATCGACGTCGTCGCGATCGGCAAGCAGTTGCTCATCACCCGCGGTGCGCTCACCACGTTCTCACTCGCCAACGATCTCGCCAAGTACTTCGCCATCCTGCCGGCGCTGTTCAGCGGCATCTACCCGCAACTCGACTCGCTCAACGTGATGCGCCTGCACTCGGCGCAGTCGGCGATCGTCTCGGCGGTCGTGTTCAACGCGCTCATCATCGTCGCGCTGATTCCGTTGTCGCTCAAAGGTGTCCGCTACCGGCCGTCCTCGGCCTCGACGCTGCTCGGGCGCAACCTGGCCGTCTACGGCGTCGGCGGTGTGGTGTCACCGTTCGTCGGCATCTGGCTCATCGATCTCGTCGTCCGCTTTCTCCCGGGAATGGGGTAGCAGCACATGCTCGTCATCCGAAACGTCGCACGGCAGTCGCTCGTCGGCCTCGCCGTCCTCATCGGCCTCACCTTGCTGCTGGGGGTGGCCTATCCCGCTGCGGTGTGGGGCATCTCGCGCCTGACGACGAACTCCGCCGAGGGCTCGCAGGTCACCGACGCCCGCGGGTGCGTCGTCGGGTCGAAGCTCCTCGGGGTGGACGTGGCGGTGCCTGCGGGCACCCCCGATCCGTTCCTGCACTCGCGTGTGGTCGGCTCGGCCGACGACCCGTTCGCCCCCGGTGACCCGTCGGCGTCGGGGGCGAGCCAGCAGGGCCCCAACAGCGAACTGCTGGCGAAGAACATCGCGGCGCGCCGTGCGGCCATCGCGGCTCGCGAGGGCATCGCCCCGGGACAGGTCCCGGTCGACGCCGTGACCGGTTCGGGCTCCGGTCTCGACCCCGACATCAGCGAGTCCTACGCGGCGCTGCAGGTGCCCCGGATCGCCCGCGTCCGCGACATGACGCCGCAGCAGGTGCAGGCCGTCGTCGACGCCCACACCTCCGACCGCCAACTCGGGTTCCTGGGGCAGTCGCGCGTGAACGTCCTGCAGGTCAACATCGCGCTGGGCGCCACGGCACCGAAGTGCGGGTAGCGGGCGGTGGCGGCGTCCGACGATGATCGTGAGGTGACCACCGGACCCGACAGCACCGAACGACGCGGCACCCTGCAGATCTTCCTGGGCTGCGCTCCCGGGGTCGGCAAGACCTACGAGATGCTCGCGCAGGCCGCGACGCTGGCCGCAGAGGGTGCCGACGTGGTCGCCGCGGTCGTCGAGACCCACGGCCGGACGGGTACGGCGCGGATGCTCGAGGGCATCGAGGTCGTCCCGACCGTGACGGTCGAGTACCGGGGCACGGTGCTGTCCGAACTCGATCTGGAGGCGGTGCTCGCCCGTGCGCCCGACGTCGTCCTCGTCGACGAACTGGCGCACAGCAACGCCCCGGGCAGTCGCAACGCCAAACGGTGGGAGGACATCCGCGACATCGTCGACGCCGGTATCTCGGTGCTGTCGACGGTCAACATCCAGCACCTCGAGAGCCTCAACGACGTCGTCGCGCAGATCACCGGGGTCACCCAGCGCGAGACGGTCCCCGACGAGATCGTGCGGGCGGCCGACGCGATCGAACTCGTCGACATCGCCCCCGAGGCGCTCCGGCGCCGTCTGGCCGCGGGGAAGGTCTACCCGGGGGAACGGATTCAGGGTGCGCTGGTCAACTACTTCCGGCAGGGCAACCTCACCGCCCTGCGCGAGCTCGCACTGCTGTGGCTCGCCGATCGGGTCGACGACTCGCTGGCCGACTATCGCGCCGAGCACGCCATCACCGACACCTGGGAGACCCGCGAGCGCGTGGTCGTCGCGGTCACCGGCGGACCCGAGTCGGCGACACTGCTGCGCCGCGCCTCCCGCATCGCGTCGCGCTCGAGTGCGGAACTGATCGCGGTGCACGTGGTGCGCGGCGACGGCCTGCTCGACCGCCTCTCCGGGGACATGCCCTCGCTCACCGAGCTGGCCGCCGGGTTCGGTGCCCGGATCCACACCGCGGTCGGTGATTCCATCCCCGAGACGCTCCTCGACTTCGCCCGCGGGGTGAACGCCACCCAGCTGGTGATGGGGACCTCGCGGCGGTCCCGATGGCAACGACTCCTCGACGAGGGGACGGGGGCGTCGGTGGTCCGCATGTCGGGGAAGATCGACGTGCACATGGTGACCCACGAGCAGGCGCGCCGCCGCAACCGGCTCGACATCCGCGAGACACGCTTGCACCGGCCCCTGAGCTGGGTGTTGGCGGTGGTGGTGCCGTGCGTCGCGGCCGCGGCCATCTTCGGCCTCGACCGATGGCTCGGATTCGCCAGCGAGACCGCCATCTTCTTCGTGGTGGTGCTCGCGATCTCGATGCTGGGCGGCGTCGGGCCCGCGTCGCTCACCGCCATCACCTCGGGACTGCTGCTCAACTTCTTCTTCACCGCACCCCGCTACACGTTCACCATCGACAGCGTCGAGAACCTCTCGACGATCGTGGTGATGCTGCTCATCGCGATCGCCGTTGCGGTGCTGGTGGACTCGGCGACGGTGCGGCGGCGGGAGGCGACACGTGCGGCCCGCGAGGCCGAGCTGTTGACCACCTTCGCCGGCGCCGTGCTCCGGGGGCAGGGCCTCGACACCCTGCTCGACCTGGTCCGGACGACCTTCGACCAACGGGCGGTGTCGGTGGTGCGGACCGACGAGGGCGCCTCGGCGCCGGTGGTCACCGACGCGGTCGGCGACGACCCGGCCACCGCCCCCGAGCAGGCCGACACCGTCTGCACCGTGCCGTCGGGGCCGTATGCGTTGCTGTTGCGCGGCCCCGTCGTCACCGGGCGCGACCGTCGGGTGCTGACCGCGGTCGCCTCGCAGGCCGCCGCGGCGGCCGAGCGGCGGCAACTCGCCGAGGAGGCCTCGAACGCCAAGGCGCTCAGCGAGACCGACCGACTGCGACGCGCCCTGCTCTCGGCGGTCAGCCACGATCTGCGCACCCCGCTGGCGGCGGTGAAGGCGGCGGCGTCGAGCCTGCGCAGCACCGACGTGTCGTTCTCACCCGAGGACACCGCCGAGTTGCTCGCGACGATCGAGGAGTCGACCGACCACCTCACCGCCCTGGTGGGCAACCTGCTCGACTCCTCGCGCCTGGCCGCCGGTGTGGTGCGGCCGCAGATGAAGTTCGTCTACCTCACCGAGGTCGTCGGCCGCGTGCTGGTGGGCATGTCGGCATACGACAACCGCCAACTCGCCCGGGTGCGACTCGCCCTGGGTGACACGCTCGTCTACGCCGACCCCGTGTTGCTCGAACGCGTGCTGGCGAACCTCATCGACAACGGGTTGCGCCACAGTGGGAATCGGGACGGGTACGGCGGCGTGGGAGGGGGCGAGGGAGAGAGCGAGGTGACCGTGTGCGCCGAGGTCGTCCCCGCGGGCCCCGACGAGCGCGTCGGCACCTCGACCTCGGTGACCGATCCCGACGCCCCGACCCGTGTGCGGATCCGCGTGATCGACCACGGGACGGGCATCGATCCCGCCGACCGGGAACAGATGTTCGCGGCCTTCCATCGGGTGGGTGATCAGAACGGGAGTTCGGGAGTGGGACTGGGGTTGTCGGTGGCGCAGGGTTTCACCGAGGCGATGGACGGTCGACTCGAGGCGATCGACACCGACGGCGGGGGACTGACGCTCGTCGTCGACCTCCCCGGCGCGCCGGTCGACTCCCGGTCGTCCGCCGACGCCCGCCAGACCGAGGGAGGCCACCGGTGACACAGCCGCAACCGGTCGAGCACACCCGGGTGCTCGTCGTCGACGACGAGCCACAGATCCTGCGCGCGCTGCGCATCAACCTCAACGCCCGCGGCTTCGACGTCACGACCGCCTCGACCGGTGCCGGCGCACTGCGCGCGGCCGCCCAGACCAACCCCCAGGTGGTGATCCTCGACCTCGGCCTGCCCGACATCGACGGGTTCGAGGTCCTCGAGGGACTGCGTGGCTGGACCACCGTCCCGGTGATCGTCCTGTCGGCGCGCACCGACTCCGGTGACAAGGTGCAGGCGCTCGACGCCGGCGCCGACGACTACGTGACGAAGCCGTTCGGCATGGAGGAACTCCTCGCCCGACTGCGCGCCGCGGTCCGTCGTGCGAGTGCCCCGACCCCCGGGCTGGAGGAGCCGGTCGTCGACGCCGGATCCTTCGTGGTGGATCTCCGCGCCAAACTCGTCACCCGCGACGGCACCGACGTCCACCTCACCCCGACCGAATGGGGTGTCCTGGAGATGCTCGTGCGCAACGAGGGCAAGCTCGTGGGACAGCGCGAGCTGCTCCACGAGGTGTGGGGGCCCTCCTACGATTCCCAGACCCACTATCTCCGTGTGTATCTCGCGGGTCTGCGTCGCAAACTCGAGCCCGACCCCACCCGCCCCCGACACCTCATCACCGAGGCCGGGATGGGCTACCGCTTCGTGAGGTGAGCGGAATCAACGGCGTCGGTGAGGTGTTCAATGCTGCTATGAGCCTCGAGAACACCGCGCCCGCCGCCACGACACTCTGGGTCGAGCGCACCGGCACGCGTCGCTACACCGGCCACAGCTCGCGGGGAGCGCAGGTGCTCGTCGGATCCGAGGACGTCGAGGGGGTGTTCACCCCGGGTGAGCTGCTCAAGATCGCGCTCGCCGCGTGCACAGGGATGAGCTCGGACGCACCGCTCGCACGACGGCTCGGCGACGACTACGCCGCCACCGTGCGCGTCTCCGGCGCCGCCGACCGCGAGGCCGAGCTCTACCCGCGACTCGACGAGGACCTCGACATCGACCTGTCGGGGCTCGACGCCGACACCGCGCAGCGACTGCTCACCGTGGTGACGCGAGCCGTCGACGCGTCGTGCACCGTGGGCCGCACCCTCAAGGCGGGCACCGAGGTGACGTTGACCCTCCCGACGCCGTGAGCAGGCCCCCCGCCGATGGCACCCTCCGGTTGACCGCGTGGGTGCACGGGCACGTCCAGGGCGTGGGTTTCCGCTGGTGGACGCGCGCGCGAGCGCTGGAACTGGGACTGGTCGGTCACGCCACCAACCAGCCCGACGGTCGGGTGCTCGTCGTCGCCGAAGGTCCCCGTGACGCGGTCGACGCCCTCCTTCGCCTCCTGCGCGGCGACACCACACCGGGGCGGGTCGATCTGGTGGTCGACGACCTCGGACCCGCCGACGGTGGGCTCGACGGTTTCGTCGAACGGTGAACCGAACCGACAGGTGAGGCGGAGGTTTCGCCCCGGTGACCGGGCGGCGACGACTCGGATGTCCACCGGGGGTGTGGCACGTGGGTAATCTCTACCGTCGTGCACCTCAAGAGCCTGACGCTGAAGGGATTCAAGTCCTTCGCGTCGGCCACCACCCTGAAGTTCGAGCCGGGGATCACCTGTGTCGTCGGGCCGAACGGGTCGGGTAAGTCCAACGTCGTCGACGCGCTGACCTGGGTGATGGGGGAGCAGGGGGCCAAGGCCCTGCGCGGCGGCAAGATGGAGGACGTCATCTTCGCCGGCACCTCCGGGCGTCCGCCCCTGGGCCGCGCCGAGGTCACCCTCACCATCGACAACTCCGACGGCGCCCTGCCCATCGACTACTCCGAGGTCTCGGTGACCCGCCGGATGTTCCGCGACGGCGCCGGGGAGTACGAGATCAACGGCAGCACGTGTCGCCTGATGGACGTGCAGGAACTGCTCAGCGACTCCGGTATCGGACGCGAGATGCACGTCATCGTCGGCCAGGGACGACTCGCCGCGATCCTCGAGTCGCGGCCCGAGGACCGTCGGGCCTTCATCGAGGAGGCCGCCGGTGTCCTCAAGCACCGCAAGCGCAAAGAGAAGGCCGTCCGCAAGCTCGAGTCGATGCAGGCGAACCTCGCCCGTCTGACCGATCTCACCGACGAACTACGTCGACAGCTCAAGCCGCTGGGTCGCCAGGCCGAGGTCGCCCGGCGAGCCCAGACCGTCCAGGCCGACCTGCGCGACGCCCGTCTGCGACTGGCCGCCGACGACCTGGTGACCCTGCGTACGGCCATGGCCGAGCAGACCGCCACCGAGAGCCTGATCAGGGAGAACTCCGACCGCGTCGCCGCCGACCTCGACCGTGCCACCGCCGAGATGACCGACCTCGAGACCCAGGTCGCCGCAATCGCCCCTGCCGCCCAGCAGGCCGCCGCGGCGTGGTTCCGACTCTCGGCGCTGGCCGAACGGGTCGACGCGACCCGCCGCGTCGCCTCCGAGCGGGTGCGTCACCTCGCCGAACCCGTCGTCGCCGCCTCCACCGGCCGCGATCCCGACGAGCTCGACGCCCAGGCCGCCGCCGCAGCCGAGGAGGAGGAGATCCGCGCCTACGCGGTCACCGAGGCCGACGACGCACTCCAGGCCACGCGCGCGGCGCTCGCCGCCGCGGAATCGGTTGCCGCGCAGGCCGACAGAGCCCACCTGGCCGCGGTGCGCGCGGTCGCCGACCGGCGCGAGGGACTGGTGCGCCTCGAGGGTCAGGTCACCAATCTCGCCACCCGCGCGGAGTCGACCGACGCCGAGGCCGCCCGTCTGTCGGCCGCGATCGTCGACGCCGACCGCCGGGCCGACGAGGCGCAGGCCGAACTCGACACCGTCGCGGCGACCGTCGGCGACCTCGACGCCACCGAACGCGGCCTCGACGAGCACCACGAACGCACCGTCGTCGCCCTGAACCACGCCAACGAACGCGTCGCGGAACTCGAGGCCGCCGAACGCGCCGCCGAACAGCGGGTCGCCTCGCTCACCGCGCGCATCGAGGCCCTGTCGACGAACCTGACACGCAAGGACGGCGGCGCCTGGCTGCTGTCGAACGACGTTCGCGGACTGCAGGGTTCGGTGGTCGACCTGGTGAAGGTCGCACCCGGCTACGAGGCCGCGATCGCCGCCGCGCTCGGACCTGCCGCCGATGCTGTCGCCGCCGAGGACACCGATGCCGCGCGCGCCGCGCTCGCGACCCTCAAGGACGCCGACGCGGGCCGAGCCGCCCTCCTGCTCGGCGGGTTGAGCGCGACACGGCGGGAGAACTCGGATCTGCCCTCGGGCGCGCGGTGGGCCGCCCAGGTGGTGACCGCGCCGGAGCAGTTGCGTGGCGCCGTCGACCTGCTGCTCGCCGACACCGTCGTCGCCGACAACGACACGGTCGCCGCGGCCGTGGCCGCCCGTGCCCGCGAGACGGGCGACCGGCTGCACGTGGTGACCCTCGACGGCGACGTGCTGGGCCCGGGATGGATCAGCGGCGGCTCCGACCGTCGACCCTCCACGCTCGAGCTGCAGGCCGACATCGACTCCGCCAAGGCCGATCTCGTCATCACCGCACACCAGGGCGAGGAGATCGCCGCCGCGCTGTCGGGTGCCCTCGGTGAGCAGGAGGCCCGCCGCCAGTCGGCCGACGACGCCCTGGTGGCCCTGCACGAATCCGATGCGGCCGTGGGCGCGGTCTACGAGCAGCTCGCCCGCCTGGGCCAGACCGTGCGCGCCGCGCGCGACGAGTCGGCGCGCCTCGCCGCCCAGCGCAGCGCGATCGAGTCGGGGCGCACCACCGCTCTCGCCGAGCTCGCCGAGATGGAGGAGCGGCTGCGCGCGGCGCAGGTCGACCCCGACGACGACGAGGGTGACCTCGACACCGACGGCGAACGTGTCGCCGCGGCCGGCGCCGTCGCCGAGGCGCGGACCGCCGAGACCGAGGCACGGTTGGCGTTGCGCACCGCCGAGGAACGGCTGGCGTCGGTGCGGGGACGCGCGGACTCCCTGCGGCGTGCCGCCGAGTCCGAACGCGACGCACGCGCTCGCGCCGAACGTCAGAACCGCGCCCGGGCGCACGCTGCGGCGGTGGCCGAGGTCGTGGTGACCGCCGCCGACGACATCATCGCCCGGCTCGGCGGCGCGGTCGCCGACGCGCAGCGGACCCGCGACGACCTCGAGACCGCACGCACCGAGCGAGCGGCGCTGCTCGACACCGCCCGGAGGCAGGTCGCCGAGCTCGCCGGCGAACTGAACCGCCTGCGCGACCGGCTCCACGCCGACGAGGTCGCCGGTGCGCAGGTGTCGCTGCGGGTCGAACAGCTCGAGGAACAGATCGTCTCGACCCACGCCATCGGCCTCGACGACCTGCTCGCCGAGTACGGACCCGACGTGAATTTGCCGCCGACCGAGCTGGAGATGACCGAGTACCAGCAGGCCGTCGAGCGGGGCGAGATCGTGGTCGCGCCGACACCGATGCGGTTCGACCGCGCGGTCCAGGAGGCGCGCGCCAAACGGGCCCAGAAAGACCTCACGACGCTGGGCAAGGTCAATCCGCTCGCGCTCGAGGAGTTCGCGGCACTCGAGGAGCGCTACACCTTCCTCTCGACCCAGCTCGAGGACGTCCGCAGCGCACGCCGCGATCTCCTCGACGTCGTCGACGACGTGGACGCGAAGATCCTGCAGGTGTTCACCGAGGCCTACGCCGACGTCGAACGCGAGTTCGTCGAGGTGTTCAAGACCCTGTTCCCCGGTGGCGACGGTCGTCTGGTGCTCACCGACCCCACCGACATGCTCACCACCGGCATCGAGGTCGAGGCCCGCCCACCGGGGAAGAAGGTCAAGCGACTCTCGTTGCTGTCCGGCGGCGAGAAGTCGCTGACCGCCGTGGCCATGCTCGTGGCGATCTTCCGGGCCCGCCCGTCGCCGTTCTACGTGATGGACGAGGTCGAGGCCGCCCTCGACGACACGAACCTGCGCCGCCTCATCCGGTTGTTCGAGCAGCTCCGGGAACGGTCGCAGCTCATCGTGATCACCCACCAGAAGCCGACGATGGAGATCGCCGACGCCCTCTACGGCGTGAGCATGCAGGGCGACGGCATCACCACCGTCATCTCCCAGCGTCTGCGCGGGGTCGACGTCACCACCGCCGGCGCATGATCGGGGCTCGTCGACGACACGAGACGAGCTGCCGCGGGGCGGGCTGACACAATGACTCCGGTGAACACCGAACTCATCATCGGCATCGTCGTCGGTGCCGTCGTCGCGATCCTGGTCGTCGTCCTGATCGGCCGGGTCGTCGCCAACCGACGCCGGATCTCGTTGCGGGACGGCACCTCCACCGACGAGGCGACCCGTGAGGTCGACCGCTCGGGCGGCTACCAGGCGGGCGGCGGTTTCACTTTCAGTCAGGGTGGCGGCGCCGGCCTCGCCGATCCGTCGGCGGAGACGACACCCCCGCCCGTGACGCCCCCGCCCGTGACGCCCCCGCCCGTGACGCCACCGGCGCCCACCTACGAGCGCACCGAGACCGACGGTCAACCCGGTGTCGGTGACGACGCGTCGGTGCCGCGCGACTCCCCGCAACGGGGGATGACCGACATCTCCCTGCCCGATCTCGACACCCCCGGACCGGACACGTCGGAGACGGACACCGCCGACGCCGAGACCGCGACGACCGACACCTCGGCCCTCGCCACGCCACCCCCGCTCGACGTCATCGAGCCCGTCGACGGTCGGCTGCACCGACTGCGCAGCCGCCTGGCCCGCTCGCAGGGCACCCTCGGCAAGGGTGTGCTCGGACTCCTCGGCGGCGGCGACCTCGACGAGGACTCGTGGGAGGAGATCGAGGACACCCTGATCTCGGCCGACCTCGGCAGCGCCACCACCGCCCGCGTCGTCGACGCGTTGCGCACCGGGTTGGCGACGTCGTCGGTCCGTACCGCCGCGGAGGTCCGTGCCCTGCTCCGGTCGGTGCTCATGGCCGAGCTGATGCCCGAGCTCGACCGCTCGATCCGGGCACTCCCGCACGCCGACGTACCCGCGGTGCTGCTCGTGGTCGGTGTCAACGGCACCGGTAAGACCACCACCGTGGGCAAGCTCGCGCGTGTTCTCGTCGCCGACGGTCGGCGTGTGCTGCTGGGTGCGGCCGACACCTTCCGCGCCGCGGCGGCCGATCAGCTGCAGACCTGGGGCGAGCGCGTCGGGGCCCAGACGGTCCGGGGACGCGAGGGTGCCGATCCGGCATCGGTCGCGTTCGACGCGGTCGCGACCGGTGTCGCCGACGGCGTCGACGTCGTGGTGGTCGACACCGCCGGCCGACTGCACACCAAGACCGGTCTGATGGACGAGTTGGGCAAGGTCAAACGCGTCATCGAGAAGAAGGCCGCGGTCGACGAGGTGCTGCTGGTGCTCGACGCGACGACGGGTCAGAACGGGATGATGCAGGCGAAGGTCTTCGCCGAGGTCGTCTCGATCACGGGCGTGGTGTTGACGAAACTCGACGGCACGGCCAAGGGCGGCATCGTCTTCCACGTCCAGCACGAACTCGGGGTACCGGTGAAGCTGGTCGGACTCGGCGAGGGTGCCGACGATCTGGCGCCGTTCGAGCCGGGTGCGTTCGTCGACGCCCTGCTCGGCTGAGCCGCCCCGCGACGCCCGTTTCGTCCGATTCCGTCAGTCGTTTGCCTCGGCTCACGACTTTCTGAACTGGGGCGATACATGCCCGAAATATGGGGCGTCGATCCGTTCACACCCGGGAAACATGCAGTAGCCATCACCGAAACATCCGAATAGGAAAGTTCTCCCAGATCGAAGCCGCGGCCTCATGTCGTGGTGGTGAAAATCGAGGAGGAATAGGGTGGCTTACCCCGCAATGGGTGTCCCGGATACCGGTGACACCGCCTGGATGCTCGCGAGCGCAGCGCTCGTGCTGCTGATGACCCCAGGTCTGGCGTTCTTCTACGGCGGCATGGTGCGCGCCAAGAACGTCCTCAACATGATCATGATGAGCGTCATCTCGATGGGCATCGTGACCGTGCTCTGGGTGCTCTACGGATTCTCCTTCGCCTTCGGCGACGACAAGGGGAACATCATCGGCGACCCGGGTCAGTACCTCGGGCTCAAGGGGGTCATCAGCGGCAACGGCGCGGCCGCGGTCGCCGCCGACCCCGCCACCGGCACCGCCGCATCCGACGCCGTCAACATCCCGCTCTTCGGCACCCTGCCACTGTCGGTGTTCGTCGTCTTCCAGCTCATGTTCGCCATCATCACCGTGGCCCTCATCTCCGGCGCCGTGGCCGACCGCATGAAGTTCAGTGCGTGGGCCGCGTTCACGGTGCTGTGGTCGACGATCGTGTACTTCCCGGTCGCGCACTGGGTGTTCGCGTTCGACGGCTACACCGGTGAGACCGGCGGCTGGATCGCCAACAAGCTCAAGGCGATCGACTTCGCCGGCGGTACCGCGGTCCACATCAACGCCGGTGTCGCGGGCCTCGTCCTGGCGATCATCCTCGGCAAGCGCCGCGGCTGGCCCGGTACGCCGATGCGTCCGCACAATCTGCCGTTCGTGATGCTCGGCGCCGGTCTGCTGTGGTTCGGCTGGTACGGCTTCAACGCCGGTTCGGCCACCGCGTCGAACGGTGTCGCGGGCTCCACCTTCCTGACCACCACGGTCGCCACCGCCGCGGCCATGCTCGCCTGGCTCGTCGTGGAGGTCATCCGCGACGGCCACGCCACCTCGCTCGGTGGTGCGTCGGGCGTCGTGGCCGGTCTGGTCGCCATCACCCCGTCGTGTTCCTCGGTCAACGTCCTCGGCGCCCTGGTCATCGGCGTCGTCGCCGGCGCGATCTGTGCCCTCGCGGTCGGACTGAAGTACAAGCTCGGCTTCGACGATTCGCTCGACGTCGTCGGTGTCCACCTCGTCGGCGGTCTCATCGGAACGCTGCTGGTCGGACTGGTCGCCACCCACCAGGCTCCGGCTGCGGTCGACGGTCTGTTCTACGGCGGCGGATTCGATCAGCTGTGGCGTCAGGCGGTCGGCGCGTTCGCGGTGCTGGGCTACTCCGCCATCGCAACTGCCATAATTGCTCTGATCATCAAGTTCACCATCGGACTCCGTATCGATCCCGAGGGTGAGGCCGAAGGTGCCGACGAGTCGCAACACGCCGAGTCCGCCTACGACTTCGCCGCACTCGGTGGAAGCTCCGGAAGCAGTGCATTGAGCCAGAGCGGCGTCGCTCTCGGCAAGGAGGGATGAGTCAGTGAAACTGATCACAGCAATCGTCAAGCCGTTCACGCTGGAGGACGTCAAGACCGGACTCGAGCAGGCCGGGGTCCTGGGCATGACGGTCAGTGAGGTCCAGGGTTACGGCCGCCAGAAGGGCCACACCGAGGTCTACCGCGGTGCGGAGTACTCGGTCGACTTCGTCCCGAAGGTCCGCGTGGAGGTCGTCGTCGACGACGCCGCCGTGGACAAGGTGGTCGACGTCATCGTCGAGGCCGCGCGCACCGGCAAGATCGGTGACGGCAAGGTCTGGGTCTCGCCGGTCGACTCGGTGGTGCGCGTGCGCACCGGCGAGCGTGGCGGCGACGCGCTCTAGAGGCATACGTACACCTGTGCCCTTCGTGACCAGCGGTGACGATGCGCACGGCGACCACGCGGAAGGCCCTGCGTCCGACTCGACGTCGAACGCGGGGCCTTCCCCGTCGCCGGAGCGGTCGCCCAGCGCGACACCCCCCACCCCCACTCCCGCGGCACCCACCGCGGCCACCGATCTCGTCGACGCCCGTCGCCGACTCCTGCGCACGACCGACGGCGCCAAGCGGGCCGACGCGCCCGCGCTCCGGCAGATCCTCGTCGACCTCCACGATTTCTGGCTCACCACCAAGGGCGCCGAGATCGGCGTCCGCCCCGACAGCGGCTTCGCGATCGTCGCCGTCGGCGGCCTCGGTCGTCAGGAGCTGCTCCCGCACTCCGATCTCGACCTGATCCTGCTGCACGACGACATGGACACCGCTCGCGTGTCGGAGGTCGCCGACGCGCTCTGGTACCCCCTGTGGGACGCCCACATCAAACTCGACCACAGCGTGCGCACCGTCCCGCAGGCACTGCAGGTCGCCGCGGCGGACATGACCGCCGCGCTCGGACTGCTCGAGGCCCGACACATCGCCGGTGACGAGGCGCTGACCGCGTTGCTCATCAGCGGTGTCCGTCGCCAGTGGCGCAGCGACATCCGCACGCGTTTCCCGGAACTGGTCGACCAGGCCTCCGACCGGTGGCGCCGCAGCGGCGACATCGCCCACCGCGCCGAACCCGATCTCAAGAACGGACGCGGGGGACTGCGTGACGTGCAGATGCTCGGGGCACTCGCCATCGCGCAGCTGACCGACGGCATGGCCAACCTGCGCCCCGACTCCCCGGGAGCCGGTCTGCAGGTCGCCTACAACCGGCTGCTCGACATCCGCACCGAACTGCACCGGATCGCCGGCCGACCGCGTGAACAACTCCGCGCCCAGGACGCCGACGAGATCGGTGCCGCACTGCGCATCGGCGACCGCTTCGACCTCGCCCGGGTCATCAGCGACAGCGCCCGCACCATCAGCTACTCGGTCGAGGTGGGCCTGCGCACGGCGGGCAACGCCCTGCCGCGTCGCGGTCTGGCGAAGCTGCGTCGATCACCGGTCCGCCGCCCCCTCGACGAGGGTGTCGTCGAGCATTCGGGGGAAGTGGTGTTGGCGCGCAACGCCATCCCCAGCAAGGACCCCGGACTGATCCTTCGGGTGGCAGGCGCATCGGCCCGCACCGGACTGCCGATCAGCGCCTCGACCCTGTCGCGGTTGGCCGACTTCGCCCCCGAACTGCGTGAGCCGTGGCCCGCCGAGGCGCTGTCGGACCTGTTGGTGCTGCTGGGCACGGGGCGACACATGGTCGCGCCGATCGAGGCCCTCGACCGCACCGGCCTGTGGGGACGGCTGCTGCCCGAATGGGGTGCGGTCCGCGACCTCCCGCCGCGCGACGCCATCCACACCTGGACCGTCGACCGGCATCTCGTCGAGACCACGGCGTACGCCTCGACGATGACGACGCGGGTGTCGCGGCCGGACCTGCTGGTACTCGGCGCCCTGCTGCACGACCTCGGCAAGGGCCGCGGCGCCGACCACAGCATCGTCGGTGCCGAACTCGCCACCCAGATCGGCAACCGCTTCGGCCTGTGGCCGCAGGACGTCGTGACGCTCTCGGCGATGGTCCGCCATCACCTGCTGCTCCCGGCGACCGCGACCCGCCGCGATCTCGACGATCCCGCGACGACCCAGGGAGTCGTCGACGCCCTCGGCGGAGACCGCCTTCTGCTCGAGTTGCTCGCCGCACTCGCCGAGGCCGACTCGTTGGCCACCGGCCCCGGGGTGTGGGGCGACTGGAAGGCGTCGCTCATCGGCGATCTGGTCCGGAAGTGCCTGCGCGTCATGGACGGTGAGCAACTGCACCGCCCGGACCCGCTGACCGACGACCAACGAGCCCGCGCACAGGCTGGTGGCGTCCACGTCGACATCGTCGGGACCGGCAGCATGCACACGCACCTGGTGACGATGATCGCTCCCGATCAACCGGGCCTGCTCTCGAAGATGGCCGGGGTGCTGTCGCTCAACGGCCTGCGCTGCCGTAGCGCCGCGGTCCAGTCGTACGCCGACAGCATCGTCAACACCTTCGTCGTGGTTCCTGCCTTCGGTGACCCGCCCGACGCGGGTCTCCTGCGGCAGCAGCTGCTGCAGGCGACCGCGGGCACGATCGACGTCATCGCGCGCATCGACGCCCGCGAACGCGAGTCGCCCATCCCCACGGCGCCGCCGCCGGTCACCGATCCCGACGGGGCCCCGATCGCGGTACCCGCGCTGTTCGCGCAGGCCCCGCCGAAGGTGCTGTGGTTCGACCTCGACACCGCCGCAGGCGGTGAGGCTGACAGCGACGCGCCCGACCGTGTCGTGATGGAGCTGCGCGCCGCCGACCGGTCGGGGTTGCTCAGCCGGGTCGCCGCGGTACTCGACACCCACGGCGTGACCATCGAGTGGGCGTCGGTGTCGACGATGGGCGGCACGGTTGTCGACACGTTCTGTCTGCGTCTGCCCACCGGCTCGCCCGACACCGACGCGACGCGTCAGACGCTGGCCGATGCGGTGCTCGCGGTGGTCCCACCGCCCGAACCGCCCCGCGAGAGCGACGACGGGACGGCTGCCGCCGGCGTCCCGATAGGGTAGGGCCATGTTCGATTCGCTGTCCGACCGGTTGACCGGGGCACTCAAAGACCTGCGCGGCAAGGGAAAGCTCACCGACGCCGACATCGACCGCACCTGTCGGGAGATCCGGCTCGCCCTGCTCGACGCGGACGTGTCGCTGCAGGTGGTCCGTGGCTTCATCGCCCGGATCAAGGAGCGCGCCAAGGGTGCCGAGGTGTCCGGTGCGCTCAACCCGGCGCAACAGATCGTCAAGATCGTCAACGAGGAGCTCGTCGGGATCCTCGGCGGCGAGACCCGGCGGATCGCGTTCGCCAAGACCCCGCCGACGGTCATCATGCTCGCGGGTCTGCAGGGTGCCGGTAAGACGACGCTGGCGGGCAAGCTCTCGGCATGGTTGACCAAGCAGGGGCACACCCCGTTGCTGGTCGCGTGTGACCTCCAGCGCCCCGGCGCGGTGAGCCAGCTGCAGATCGTCGGCGAGCGCGCGGGCACCCCGGTGTTCGCCCCGCATCCCGGTACCTCGGTCGGCGGTGAGGGTGAGCTCGGCGTGAGCGCGGCCGATCCGGTGGAGGTCGCCCGCGCCGGTGTCGCCGAGGCGCGCGCCAAACAGCACGACATCGTCATCGTCGACACCGCCGGTCGCCTCGGCATCGACAGCGAACTCATGGCGCAGGCCGCGGGCATCCGCGACGCCGTGCAACCCGACGAGGTCCTGTTCGTCGTCGACGCCATGATCGGTCAGGACGCGGTCACCACCGCCGAGGCGTTCGCCGACGGCGTCGGCTTCACCGGCGTGGTCCTCACCAAGCTCGACGGCGACGCCCGCGGTGGCGCCGCGCTGTCGATCCGCGAGATGACCGGCGCGCCCATCATGTTCGCGTCGTCGGGTGAGAAGCTCGAGGAGTTCGACACCTTCCACCCCGACCGCATGGCGAGCCGCATCCTCGGTATGGGCGACGTGCTCAGCCTCATCGAGCAGGCCGAGGAACACTGGGACGCCACCCAGGCCGAGGCCGCCGCGGCCAAGATCACCCAGGGCGAGCTCACCCTCGAGGACTTCCTCGAGCAGATGCTGATGATCCGCAAGATGGGCCCGATCGGGAACCTGCTCGGCATGCTGCCCGGCGCCGGTCAGATGAAGGACGCCCTGAGCCAGGTCGACGACAAGCAGCTCGACCGCGTACAGGCGATCATCCGCGGCATGACCCCCGCCGAGCGCGACAACCCGAAGATCATCAACGCCTCACGCCGACTGCGCATCGCCAACGGCTCCGGGGTGGCGGTGAGCGAGGTCAATCAGCTCGTCGACCGCTTCTACGAGGCGCGCAAGATGATGGCGGCCATGTCGGGGCGTATGGGCATGCCCGGCGCGAACCGACGGAACAACCGCAGCAAGAAGGGCAAGAAGGGGAAGAAGGGCACCGGTCGCGGGCCCACCCCGCCGAAGATGCGCGGTGGCATGCCCGGGATGGGGATGCCGGGCATGCCCGCCGGGTTCCCGGACCTGTCGAACATGCCCGCCGGACTCGACCAGCTCCCGCCGGGACTCGAGGGCATCGACGTCTCGCAGTTCCAGAAGCCGAAGAAGCGCGGCTGACGCCCACGCGCGTCGCAGCGAACCACGATGCCCGAGTCAGCCACGGCGCCACTGCATTTCCGCGGTCACCGCGTCGACGACGACACCCCGGTCGAGTTCTGGACCCGTGACGGGATGATCACGTTCGAGCCGGTGTCGGGCGCACGGACCGTCTGCGACCGCGGGTGGATCACCTCCGGACTGGTCGACGCCCACAACCACGTCGGCATCGCACCCGGGCTCGGCGTCACCCTCGAGCAGGCCCGCGGGTTCGCCGACCTCGACGCCCGCGCCGGGGCGTTGTTGATACGTGAGGTCGGGTCGCCGCTCGACACCCACCCGCTCGACGCCGATCCGCACGGTCCACGGTTCGTCCGGTCCGGCCGCCACATCGCACGCACCAAGCGCTACCTGCGTGGCTACGGCGTCGAACTCGACGATCCCGACACCCTCGCCGACGAGGTTCGGCGTCAGGCCCGCGACGGCGACGGCTGGGTGAAGCTGGTGGGGGACTGGATCGACCGCGAGGTCGGCGACCTCGCACCGCTGTGGACCGACGCCCAGCTCGTCGCGGCCGCGGCGGCCGCACACGAGGAGAGTGCGCGCATCACCGCGCACATCTTCGGCACCGACGCCCTGCACGGCGTGATCGCCGCCGGCTTCGACTGCATCGAACACGGCACCGGACTCACCGACGACCTCATCGCGGCGATGGCGCAGCGCGACATCGCGCTCGTGCCGACGCTGATCCAGGTCGAGAACTTCCCGTCCATCGCCGACGGCGCCGATCGCTTCCCGACCTATCAGGCCCACATGCGCGCACTGCACGCCGGCGCGCGGGAGGTGTTCGCGCACGCCGCCGAGGCCGGAGTGGCCATCTACGCCGGCACCGACGCCGGCGGCTTCGTCGAGCACGGGCGCATCGTCGACGAGATGCTGGCGCTCACCTCCATCGGACTCGACGCCGGGCAGGTGCTGGCCGCGGCGACCGTGGGATCGCGTCGCTGGCTCGATGCCGGGACGATCGCCGAGGGCGACCGGGCCGACCTGATCATTCTCGACGCCGATCCCCGCGTCGACCTCGAGGCGCTGCGTGCCCCGCGCGCCGTCGTCTGCGGCGGCGCCGTCCTGTAGAGAGCACCCGCACGCGAGATTTCGTCGGGGCCACCCCTGCGTGGCAGAATGGGCCGCTGGTTCGTCGGACCCGGTCACGCACCGCCCGACGGTCACACCACCACAAACCGCAAAACCGGGCCCACCACACCGGGTGGGTCGCTGAATTGCACTGTGACCGCAGATGAGAGAGAAACAATGGCTGTCAAGATCAAGCTCACCCGCCTCGGCAAGATCCGCAACCCGCAGTACCGGATCGTCGTCGCCGACGCCCGCACCCGTCGCGACGGTCGTGCGATCGAGACCATCGGCAAGTACCACCCGAAGGAAGAGCCCAGCCTCATCGAGATCGACTCCGAGCGCGCGCAGTACTGGCTGGGCGTGGGCGCACAGCCCACCGAGCCCGTCGCGGCGCTGCTCAAGGTCACCGGTGACTGGCAGAAGTTCAAGGGCCTCCCGGGCGCCGAGGGCACCCTCAAGGTGAAGGAGCCCAAGACCAGCAAGCTCGACCTGTTCAACGCGGCCCTCGCCGCCGCCGACAGCGAGCCCGCCGTCGAGGCCACCACCCCGAAGAAGAAGGCCGCGAAGAAGGCCGACGAGCCCGCCGCCGACGCCGCACCGGCCGCCGAGTCCGCCGGGACGGACGCGTGAGCACTGTCGTCGCCGACGCCATCGAGCACCTGGTGCGCGGTATCGTCGCCAACCCCGACGACGTCTCGGTGGACATGATCACCGGTCGCCGGGGACGGATGGTCGAGGTGCACGTGCACCCCGAGGACCTGGGCAAGGTCATCGGCCGGGGCGGTCGCACCGCCACCGCGCTGCGCACCCTGGTGACCGGCATCGGTGGCCGCGGTGTGCGTCTCGACATCGTCGACACCGATCGCTGATCGCCCGATCGCCGAACAGACCGATTCGATGGACCTCGTCGTCGGACGCATCGTGAAATCTCACGGCGTCCGCGGCGAGGTCGTCGTCGATGTACGCACCGACGACCCCGACACCCGTTTCGCCGACGGCTCCCGCCTGCGCGGGCGTCTGCCCAGGGGCGGGGGAGAACGGGAGTTCGTCGTCTCCGGCGCGCGCGAGCACGGCGGACGGATGCTGCTGCGCATCGACGGCGTCGACGACCGTGGTGCCGCCGACGACCTGCGGGGCGTGTTGTTCCTGATCGACACCGCCGACGTCGACTCCGGCACCGACCCCGACGAGTTCTACGACCACGAACTGATCGGCGTCCCGGTGACGACCGTCGCCGGTGATCCGTTGGGCGAGCTCTCCGAGATCCTGCACCTGCCCGGCGGCGACACCCTCGTGGTCCGCACCCCGCAGGGTCGGGAGGTGCTCGTGCCGTTCGTCACCGAGATCGTCCCGACGGTCACCACCGAGGGCATCGAGATCGATCCGCCGGACGGATTGCTCGACCTCGAATGACCGATCCGTCGCCGCGGATGCGGATCGACGTCGTGTCGATCTTCCCCGAGTACCTCGACCCGCTCCGGATGGCGCTGCTCGGTCGCGCCATCGACCGCGGCATCCTGGCCGTCGACGTCCACGACCTGCGTGAGTGGACCCATGACGTCCACCGTGCCGTCGACGACTCTCCGTACGGGGGCGGGCCCGGCATGGTGATGAAGCCACAGGTGTGGGGTCCGTGCCTCGACGACGTGTGCCCCGACGACGCCGTCCTGGTGGTCCCGACACCCGCCGGCGAACCGTTCACCCAGCGCGTCGCGGAGGAGCTGCGCGACGAGTCGCATCTGGTGTTCGCGTGCGGTCGCTACGAGGGCATCGACCAGCGCGTCGTCGACGACGTCGCGCGGCGTGCCCGTGTGCGCGAGCTGTCCATCGGCGACTACGTCCTGATCGGGGGCGAGGTCGCCGCGATCACCATGATCGAGTCGATCGTGCGCCTCATCGACGGCGTCCTGGGCAACGCCGCGTCGCACCAGCAGGATTCGTTCTCCGACGGACTGCTGGAGGGGCCGAGCTACACCCGACCCGAACACTGGCGCGGGCTGCGCGTGCCGCCGGTGCTCCTCGGCGGCGACCACGCCGCGATCACCCGCTGGCGTCGCGAACAGTCCCTCAAGCGCACCCGGGCGCGCCGCCCCGATCTGCTGGACGACTCGGGCTCGGGTCCGCGTCCGGCGACCCCACTGATCACCGCGCCCGAGTCCGGCATCCACGGCGATTCGCTGGACTAGCCTGACCTGGTGCACCACTGGTTCACCCACGACATCCTCGACGCCGGGCGCCTCCCGCTGTTCCTGTTCTTCATCGGGTTCATCGTCGGTTTCGTCTGCACCCGCGTCAGCGTGCGGCTCATCCGCGCCGACGTCTCGTGGTGGTTCGGCAACGTGAGCACCGGTGCGACCCACGTCCACCACATGGTCTTCGGGGTCGTTGTCTCGCTGGTGTCGGGTGTGTCGATCGTCGCGGTGTCGGTCACCGGCTCGCAGACCACGCTGTCGGTCCTCGCGTGCTTCTTCGGGATCGGTGCGGCGCTGGTCCTCGACGAGTTCGCACTCATCTTCTACCTGCGCGACGTCTACTGGGCCGAGGAGGGGCGTGCCTCGATCGACGCGGTGTGGGCCGCACTCGGCGCGACCGGCATGGTCCTGCTCGGGTTCCGCCCGCTCGAGTTGTTCCAGTTGTCGGGACTCTCGCCCGACGACGGGTGGGGCGAGGTGGCCGTCACCGTCGCGCTCGCCGCGGCCAGTCTGGTGTTCGCCGCCGTCGTGCTGGCCAAGGGAAAGATCTGGACCGGACTGATCGGCATCTTCGCCTGGCCGCTCCTGCTGGTGGGCGCCCTGCGACTCGCCCGCCCGGGATCGCCGTGGGCGCGGTGGCGCTACACCCACCGACCGCGCCGGATGGAGCGGGCGATGTCGCGCGAGCGCCGACTGCGGCGCCCGCTGATCCGCGCGAAGATCTATCTGCAGGACCTCATGGCCGGACGACCGGATGTCCCGCACGCCATCTCCGAGGCCGAGTCGGTGCTCGACGAGGTGGTGCACGCCGCACCGCCGCCACCGGGGTCGGCGGTCACCCCGGCCGCCGGAACGGTCGGCGTCGCGTCCACGTCGTCGTCGATTTCCGCCCGGAGGGGGCGCTCTGGCACAATGGTCGGGTTGCCGTTCGAGGGAGACGCGGCTGCGTCGAGGTCGATGCAGTCCGTGCCACCGTCCGGCGAACCCCACGACTAGATCACGAACCGGTCGAACCGTGTCGCCGTCCGCGGCGCCGGCCGCCAGGTTCCTCTGACTCAGTGACGATGACCAGCGATTGGATCCGCAGATGAACACCCTGGACTTTCTCGACAAGCAGTCGATGCGCGACGACATCCCGGCCTTCCGGCCCGGTGACACCCTCGACGTGCACGTCAAGGTCATCGAGGGTTCCAAGGAGCGCGTCCAGGTGTTCAAGGGCGTCGTGATCCGTCGCCAGGGTGGCGGTCTCCAGGAGACCTTCACCGTGCGCAAGGTCTCGTTCGGCGTCGGTGTCGAGCGCACCTTCCCGATCCACAGCCCGAACATCGCCAAGGTCGACGTGATCACCCGCGGTGACGTCCGTCGCGCGAAGCTCTACTACCTTCGCGACCTGCGCGGCAAGGCCGCCAAGATCAAGGAAAAGCGCTGACGTTGCCCAGCGGGCCGGGCACCGACCTCACGGTCGACCCGGCTCCCTCGGCGCGTCCACTAGGCTGATCGTCGTGCCCGACACCCCCCGCCAGGACAGCCCGCAGGACCGGTTCGACGACGCCCGCGCCACCGATGACGGCGAGTCGGACACCCACCGCCCCTGGCGAACTCGCGACGACCGCTCGGACGTCCCGCGCTCCGGTCGTAAGCGGTCCGCGCTGCGCGAGACCGCGATCATCATCGTCAGCGTCCTCGTGCTCACGTGGATCCTGCAGACCTTCATCGGTCGGCAGTACGTGATCCCGTCGGAGTCGATGGAGAACACGCTGCACGGGTGCACCGGGTGCACCAACGACCGCATCGTGATCGACAAGCTCACCTACCGGTTCAACGATCCCGCACCCGGCGACGTCGTCGTGTTCAAGGCGCCGACCCAGTCGTGGGACGAGGGCTGGACCTCACCGCGATCGGACAACACGATCCTGCGCGGCGCCCAGGACGCGCTGTCGTGGTTCGGGTTCGCCCCGCCGGACGAGAACGATCTCGTCAAGCGCGTCATCGCCGTCGGCGGCCAGACCGTGCAGTGCCGCAACGCCGACAAGGTCGGCGTGACCGTCAACGGCAAGCCCCTCACCGAGCCCTACGTCGACAAGGCGCTGCAACAGCAGGACGCGCAGGTGAACACCGGCCTGGTCGTCTCCGACAACGGCACCCTGAGCAGCTGCCTCGGCCCCGACTTCGGTCCGGTCACCGTGCCGAAGGGCAACGTCTGGGTGATGGGCGACAACCGCGGCAACTCGGCCGACTCGCGCTACCACATCACCGACGAGCTCAACGGCACCGTCCCGGTCTCCGACATCCGCGGCAAGGTGCGTTTCATCATCTATCCGTTCTCCCGGATCGGTGGTGTGGGCGCGCACAACCCGCAGAAGTAGCGGGGAGTGACGTGAACCGGTGGCCACCCCGGGCGCCCGTCCGCAAGGCGTCCAGCCTGCGCACCTACGAATTCGCGCTCCACAACAGCGGTCTCGGGCCGGTGGCCGGTGTCGACGAGGCCGGTCGCGGTGCGTGTGCGGGTCCGCTGGTCGTCGCCGCCTGCGTCCTCAAGCCCACCCAGTTGGTGTCACTCGCCGACCTCGACGACTCCAAGCGCCTCACCCCGACGATGCGCGAGACGCTCTACCGGTCGATCACCCGTCATGCTGTCGCGAGCAGTGTCGTGATCGTCGACGCCGACGAGGTCGACCGGATCGGGATCCACGTCGCCAACATCGAGGGCATGCGGCGTGCGGTGGCCACACTGGACGTGACACTGGGATACGTGCTCTCCGACGGGTTCGTGGTGCCCGGCCTCACCGTGCCGTCGCTCCCCGTCATCGGCGGCGACGGTGCGGCGGCGTGTATCGCGGCGGCCAGCATCCTGGCCAAGGTCACCCGCGACCGCATCATGGTCGCGATGGAGAACGACCTGCCCGGATACGACTTCGCCGTTCACAAGGGCTACAGCACCGAGCTGCACATGTCGGCCCTCGACCGCCTCGGCCCGTCCCGCGAACACCGGATGTCCTACCGCAACGTCCGTGAGCGCGTCCGTGTCACGACGGCCGCAGACGAGTGACCACCGATGGGTGACTAGGCTGACCTCCATGAGTGCGGAGGATCTCGAGAAGTACGAGACCGAGATGGAACTCTCGCTGTACCGCGAGTACAAGGACGTGGTCGGGCAGTTCACCTACGTCGTGGAGACCGAACGGCGGTTCTACCTCGCCAACGCGGTCGACCTGGTCCCGCGCAACGCCGACGGCGAGGTCTACTTCGAACTGCGGATGTCCGACGCCTGGGTGTGGGACATGTACCGGCCGGCACGCTTCGTCAAGCAGGTCCGCGTGATCACGTTCAAGGACGTCAACATCGAGGAACTCGAGAAGTCGGAGCTGCGTCTGCCCGAGGACGGCGCGTTACCCGACTGACGCCGGCGTCCCGACCGGCACGGTCACCCGTGCCCGGGGGACGGCGAGGCTGAGCGCCGCGACCGCCGCCGCGGTGGCGCAGATGATCCACATGATCGTCGAGAACGCCTCGAGGAACGCCCGTGCCGCGGCGACCCGGGCGGCCGGCTGCAACGCCGGCTGTGCCGCACGGATGATCGCGGCCTGCGGACCGGCCTCGGTCGCGGCGCCGGCCTGCGTCGAGCATCCCGGTGGGGACACCTCAGGGCGCGGGGACGACAACTGCCGCGACACGCAGTCGCTGAACCGGCTCACGACGACGGGTTGTGCGACGGCCGGGACGGCGGTGTCGCCCAGACGTGTCCGCAGATCGTCGGCCCCCGCCGACGCCCCGGCCGACGACGCCGACCCCACCAGGGCGAAGAACACGATCCCGATGATCGCCAGGCCCACCGACCCGCCGATCTGCTGGACCGTGGGGATCGTCCCCGACGCCGAACCGACCGTGCGCGACGTCGTCCCCGACAGGATCACGGCCTGCAACGGCGCGACGAAGATCCCGGTGCCCAGGCCCCCGAGGACCAGCGGCGCGATGAGGGTCGCGAGGGCGATGTCGTGGCGCGCGGGATCGATCACGACCGCCATCCACGCGACCGACACCGCGAAGACGACCATCCCGACCGTCAGGGTCCGCGGACCGATCCGCGTCACCACCAGTGGCGACAGCAGCGACCCGACCGCCGCGCCGAGTGCGAACGGCAGCGTGATGAGTCCGGTGTGCAGCGGCGAGTAGCCGAGACCGAACTGCGTGGTGATCGAGACGGTGAAGAAGAACGCGGTGAAGACGCTGAAGAACAGCAGTGACAGCACCGCGCCGACCGCGAAAGATCGTTCGGCGAACAGGTCGAGACGCAGCAGGGGAGCGCCGCCGCGCCGCAGCAGGGCGCGTTCGTGGAGTACGAAGGCGACGAGGACGGCGACCGAGAGGACCAGCATCCCCAGCAACCACACCGGCCAGCCCTTCTCGCGGCCGGTCGACAAGGGGTAGATCAGCAGGAACAGTCCGACCGTCGACAGCGCGACGCCGACCGCGTCGAGGGATTCGCGCAGCGTCCCGACCACCGGGGGCATCGCCCGCGCGGCGATGACGCAGGCGATGATCCCGAACGGCAGGTTGACGAGAAAGATGGTGCGCCAACCGAGTCCGAAGGCGTCGAGTCCCACGAGTGCGCCGCCGAGGACCGGGCCGAGCATCGCCGCGACGCCGGCGGTGGCACCGTAGACACCGAACACCAGGCCGTGGCGAGCCCTGGGAAAAATCGCCGAGATGATGGCGATCGTCTGCGCTGAGGCGAACGCGGCGCACGCGCCCTGCAGTCCGCGCGCGGCGATCAACTCGCCGGGTCCCGCAGCCGTCCCGCACAGGAGCGAGGCGAGGGTGAACCCCGCCAGCGCGGCGATGAAGACCCGTCGTCGTCCGAGGCGTTCCCCGATACGTGAGGCCGTCATGAGCGTGCACGCGAACGCCAATGTGTAGACCGTCAGGACCAGCAGTTGATCGGCCGACGACGCTCCGAGGTCGGTGGTGAGATCGGGCAGTGCGATGTTGACGATCGTCGTGTCGACCATCTGCATGAACACCGCCACCAGACATGCGGCGAAGGCGGGCCACGCACGACGGGCCACTGTTGTCGTGGCGTCGTCGGTGGAGGTGGAGGTCACCGCGTGGTCGACGCCGCCGCGAGGCTGTAGTCGCCCGTGGCGGCGATCGACCCGAATACGCCCAGCAGTCGGTCGATGTAGAGCTTGATGGAGTCCCGCGCCTGATCGGAGTCGGGGTAGAGCAGCGTCATCACCGTGTAGTCGGGGAAGCGGTTCACCCAGAGGTAGACCTCCTCGGAACTGCCGCGGTTGCCGAACACCCCACCGTTGATGTGGTCGAACATCTGCGCGCCGGGGAGCTTGCGCACGTCGATGTAGCTGACCATGGGCACCACCCACCCCGGGGCGATGTCGATGTCGGAGTCAGCGTCGATGAGCTGCAGCACCCGGTGCAGCGACACCTCCGACATCGTCTTGCCCGCCGCGAAGGACTCCTGCGCCGGGCCGACGATGGAGGTGAAGGTGGAGTCGGCGTCGACGTCGACCACCACCGGGATGAGGTTGGTGAACCAGCCGACCGAGGTGAACTCGCTCGCCGTCGACCGGGTGTTCTTCGGCGTCATCCCGAGGTAGTGCTCGGTCCCGGTGAACTCGTGGGCGACGAGCGCGGCCGCGGCCATGACGCCGGCGGCGACACCGGCGCCGTGTGCGCGGCAGACGTCCTCGAGCCGTTGTCCGGACGCATCGTCGTCGTAGACGCGGACGGTCGTGATGGCGCTGCGGGTGTAGTCCGCGCCGCCGGCACCGAGATCGAGCGGGAAGGTGGGCAGGCGGCCGCCGTTGTCGGCCAGCAGCGACAGCCATCGCGCGATCTGCGGCGACTCGGCGGTCAGGATCGCGGTGCCCTCACGCTCGCGTCGGCAGTAGTCGAGGTAGCTGCCCGGCTGTGCCGGCGGGTTCGAGCCGCCGCCGAGCTCGTTGCCGTAGAGGGCGATCAGGTCGACGCACGCGAGGGCCTGCGAGACGCCGTCGGAGTTCAGGTGGTCGACCGCGAAGTAGATCGTGAACCCGGTCTCGCGCTCGATCGTGCCGAAGGTGAAGCAATCCCAGTGGAACGGTCCGGGGGTCTCGTCCTGCACGTGGGTGCGGATCTCGGCGGCGTGCTCGCGATGACCGTGTGTCGTCGGTGCGAACTCGACACCGTCGGGGTCGATGACGTGACGCACGATCGCGTCGTCCTCGGCGGTGTGGGAGAACCAGCTGAGGAACGTGTCGTGGCGGCGGATGAACGCGTTGACCGTCGCGGTCATCGCCTCGCGGTCGAGTGTGCCCTCGAGGTCGAAAGAGATCAGACACAGGCGCGAGAACCGGAAGCCGGCGCGACTGTTGCGTGCGGCCGCGCGCAGGTACTCCTCCTGCTGGTGCGATGCGGGCACCGGATGTGCGGGTGCCGACGCGGCGCGCGCCACGGAGGCGGGCGTCGCGGTCCAGCTGGTGAGCGTGCCGCCGCGAGGCTCCCACTCGTCGATGAGGCCGAAATCGATCATGCGATCGCACCCGTCGTCGTCCGTCGTGCGTCCGCGGCTGATGATCCGGGCATGAGGGTTCCCTTCGGCGTGTGATGTCCCCGACGATGTCTCCGGTCACGAGAGTCGGTCGGCCGGAACGGTGGGCTTCGAACCGGCCGTGGACGGTGGCGGCATCATCGACTGTCGCGAGGGGACCCTGTCGGAGCAGGGCCGTGGGGGCGGAACCGAGGGTGTCAGAGCCGTCGGGGCCGTGTTCGAATGCACGGAAGGTACCGTCCGATGTGTGGTCGAAGCAACGATGCTCCCGGAATCGGACATCGGACTTGTGACCTGTTCCAAGGGGCTGTCAATGTGCCTGTCTGACTGAATAGTTCGCGATATCAAATCGTGGAGTGGGCGCGTGCCTGGGATACCGTCGCCGGAGCGTCCGCTGGGTGGTGGCCGTCGAGGCGGCGGCCGTCCCGGTGTGACGATCGTCGGGGAGTGGGAGCAGGGGGAGTGATGGCGAGGGTGACCGACCGGCCCGTGTCGACGCGCACGGGAGTCCGCGGACGCAGGATGTCATCGCTGGTGGGCGGTGTGATCGTCGCGCTGATCGTGGGCCTGGGAGCCGCTGCCGTCCCCGCGGCCACCGCCGCACCGACCACGCAGGCGCCCTCGGCAGCGATGTCGGCGACAGTGGTCGGCGAGTCCACCGGACCTCACGGAGTCCGCTACCTCCGGGTCCGCTCCGCCGCGATGCGGGCCGACATGCAGGTGCGAGTCCTGCCCGCCCGCGATCCCGGCGTGCCGCATCCCACGCTGTATCTCCTCAACGGCGCCCAGGGCGGGTTCAACGACAGCAGCTGGTTCGACCAGACCGACATCGTCGACTTCTTCGCCGACAAGAACGTGACCGTCGTGGTGCCCATGGGCGGCACGGCCAGCTACTTCGCCGACTGGATCCGTGACGACCCGGTACTCGGACACCAGAAGTGGGCCACCTATCTCACCCGCGAACTGCCCCCGCTGATGGATGCCAGGTTCGGGGGCAACGGCCGCAACGCGCTCGCCGGCATCTCCATGGCCGGTACGTCGGTGTTGCAGCTTGCCGAGAAGAACCCGGGCCTCTACCGCGCCGTCGGCGCCTACAGCGGCTGCGCGATGACCGCCGATCCCATGGGTCAGGCCTATGTCCGTCTCACCGTCGCCCGTGGCGGCGGCAACGCCGACAACCTGTGGGGCGTGTCGACCGATCCGCGGTGGCGCGAGAACGACCCCTACATCAACGCCGAACGGCTGCGCGGCACATCGCTGTTCATCTCGGCCAGTTCGGGGCTGCCCGGACAGTACGACACCATCACCGGGCCGGGTATCGACGGCAACGTCGGTGAACTCGTCTCCCGGATCGGGGTCGGCGCGGTGATCGAGACCGCCGTGCGGCGCTGCACAGTCGCCCTGAGATCGCGTCTGAGCGCGCTCGACATCCCCGCGACCTTCCGTCTGCCGCCCGCAGGAACCCACAGCTGGCCGTACTGGCAGGACAGCCTCCACGCCTCGTGGCCCCAGTTCGCCCGCGCGCTGAACGACTGAGCGCGGCGCGCCCCGGACCTGCGAAGGGGTCCGGTTGTGCACAGGAACGTCGTCCTGCACAGAACCATCGGGCTCGGGTGCCGCGGGGGCCGACGCGGTCGGGATCGGCGGTCAGGGTTGCCCCGTGGCGATGCAGAGCAGGCAACCGAACCGACGACAGCTGATCGGTCGGCGGGGTGAGGACACCGCGGTCGAGTACCTGACCGCGGCGGGATGGTCGGTACTCGACCGCAACTGGCGGTGTCGGTACGGCGAGATCGACGTGGTCGCCGTCGATCCGACCGATGGGGGTGGCGGATCCCTGGTGATCGTCGAGGTCAAGACGCGCACCGGTGTCATGTTCGGCGATCCGGCGCAGGCGGTGACGCCGGACAAGTATCGGCGGCTGCGTCGACTGGCCGGTCTGTGGCTCGCCGAATCCGAGCGACACTGGCCGACCATCCGGTTCGACGTCGTCGCCGTGCGGATCGATGTCGCGGGCGTGTGCACCGTGTCGCATCTGCGGGGTGTCTTCTGATGGCGGGGGCGCTCTGATGTCGCTGGGTCGAGCGCGCTCGGCGGCGGTGGCCGGTGTCGAGGGGCAGATGGTCGAGATCGAGGCGTTCATCGGTCAGGGCCTGCCCGGCGTGCAGCTGGTCGGTCTGGCCGATGCATCCCTGCGGGAGTCGAAAGACCGTGTCCGGGCGGCGATCGCGAACAGTGACCGCACCTGGCCCGAGGGGCGGATCACGCTGAACCTGTCGCCGGCGACGGTCCCCAAAGGGGGCTCCAACCACGATGTCGCCATCGCGTTGGCGGTGCTCGCCGCCAAGGACCTGGTGGCGACCCACCATCTCGACGACACCGTGTTCATCGGGGAACTCGCACTCGACGGCCGCATCCGTGGGGTGCGCGGGGTGTTGCCGTCGGTGGTGGCCGCGCGCGCCGCCGGTTTCGCGCGGGTGGTGGTGCCGCTGACGAACGTGGCCGAGGCGGCGCTGGTCCCCGGTGTCGAGGTCGGTGGGGCGAGCACCCTGCGGGAGGTGATCGCGTGGCTGGCCGGTGAGCGTGCATTGGACACGGTGTGTGAGGTCGGTGTGGTCGCGGCGGCTCCCGCGGTACCCGATCTCGCCGACGTGGTGGGTCAGGCCGAGGCGCGTTACGCCCTCGAGATCGCCGCCGCAGGTGCACATCACCTGTTCATGACCGGCCCGCCCGGGATCGGCAAGACCATGCTCGCGCGACGGTTGCCGGGCATCCTGCCGCCCCTGAGTGAGACCGAACAACTGGAGGTGACCGCGATCCACTCGATCGCCGGGACGCTGCCGGTGGGTCGACCGCTCATCACCGAGCCGCCGTTCATCGCCCCGCACCACTCGACGTCGCAGACCGCGTTGGTGGGTGGTGGCACCGGGATGGCCAGACCCGGCGCGGTGTCGCGTGCCCACCGGGGCGTGCTGTTCCTCGACGAGTGCGCCGAACTCGGCGTGAAGGCACTCGAATCGCTGCGCACACCGCTCGAGGACGGGGAGACCCGTGTGATGCGTCGTGACGGTGTCGCGGTGATGCCGGCACGGTTCCAGCTGATCCTGTCGGCCAACCCGTGTCCGTGCGCCCCGGCGTCCGACGTCGACTGTGTCTGTTCGGCGCAGGTCCGGCGACGCTACCTCGGGAAGCTCTCGGGACCGTTGATGGATCGGGTCGACATCCGCGTCCGGATGGACCCGCCGGGCAACACCGCACTCATGAACCCGACCGGGGAGAGCAGTGCCGAGGTGCGAGCCCGGGTGTCGGCAGCTCGCACGACGGCGCGCGAACGGTGGTCCGACCACGGGTGGCAGACCAACAGTGAGGTACCCGGTTCGGTTCTGCGGCAACGGTTCCGGCTCGCGAGCGCGGCCATCCGGCCGATCGAGCTGTTCCTGCGCGACGGACGCGTCACCGCGCGAGGGGCCGACCGAGCTCTCCGCCTGGCATGGACACTCGCCGATCTCGGCGGGCTCACACAACCGACGGAGGACGAGGTGGCACAGGCATTGCTGTTCCGGGACAGGGGATACGCGTGAGCGACACACCGATGGTCAGAACAGATGGCGCGGTCGGCGGCTCGCCCGACGACGACCTCGTCGACGACACGATGCCGCGCCCGCCGACCCCGCCGGCCCCGACCGATCCGCACATCGTGACCCCGACGGTGATCGACTCGCGGGAGCTGCGCGCGTGGGCGTATCTCGCCGGTGTGGCCGAGCCGCCCGCGGCATCGATCGCGCGGCTCGTCGATGCGGTCGGGGTGCGCGACGCCGCGGCGGCAGTGCGCTCGCGACGCTTCCCCGAGGGCCATCAGGCGGTGGCGCGGTCGACGGCGTCGCGCCATCATCTCGTCGACCCCGATCACGACCTCCTCGTCGCCGAGAGACTCGGCGGGCGACTGATGACCGCCGACGACGAGGACTGGCCCGCGTGGGCGCTGCACGGCCTGAGCACGGCCGAGACCTCGGCGCGCGGAGGCCCGCCGCTCGTGCTGTGGAAACGGGGCCCGGGTTCGATAACGAAATCGTCGGAACGCGCTGTGGCCCTCGTGGGTTCGCGTGCCGCCAGCGGCTACGGCACCCGGATGGCCGCGGTCCTCGCCACCGGGCTCGTCGACCACGGTCGCTGCGTCATCTCCGGCGGCGCGTACGGCATCGACAGTGCCGCACACCGGTCGGCGCTGGCCGCCCGCGGTGACACCGTCGCGGTGATGGCGTGTGGTCTCGACATCGACTACCCGACCGACCACGGACTGCTGTTCGACGAGATCGCCCGGAACGGAGCCGTCGTGACCGAGTACCCGCCGGGCATGGGGGCGTCGCGGCATCGGTTCCTCGCGCGCAATCGGCTCGTCGCGGCGCTGTCGAAGGCGGTCGTGGTCGTCGAGGCCGGACACCGCAGCGGCGCGAAGAACACCGCCGCGTGGGCGCGGCGGCTGGGCATCCCGCTCGGCGCCGTGCCGGGTCCGGCCACCTCGGCGATGTCGGTGGGGTGCCACGCGCTGATCAGCGACGGCGACGCCGCGCTCGTCGGCGACGTCGCCGCCCTGGAGCGACTCGTCTCGCCCGACGGCTCGGATGCGCTCTCCTCCGTTCCAGCCGAGCGCGGTGAGACCGACCCGTTCGAGACACGCGTCGCGGCGGCGATCGGGAAGCGGGGCGGCGTCACCCCGGCCGACATCGCGACCGCGTGCGACGCCGACATCACCCGTGTGCGATCGACTCTCGCGCGGATGGAGGTGCACGGGCGCGCGGTCTCGGACGGGGCGACGTGGAGCCTCCCGCGGCGATGACGGTCGGTCGCGCCGGGAACCCTCGAGCGTCGGTCGCCGGCGATAGGCTCCCCACAGTTGTCCGATGACCGTTCGCGGAGGGAGGAGTCATGGACTCTGCGCCGTTGCCCGACTCCAACCACGAGGCGTTCGAACTGTTCCTGCGCGAGACCGACCGGGGTGTCCTCACGCGCACCGAGGCGACCGATGCGGTTGCGGCCCTGACCGCGATCGCCGCCGGGTCGACCCCGAGCCTGCTCCCGCTCGCCGACCGTGCCGTCCGCGAACTGGCCGCGCGTGACGCGGTTCTCGCGGCCGTCGCCGACGGCGAAATCGCCGTCGGCCTCGACGTCGAGGGCTGCGTCGCCGAGAGCGTGGGACAGGCACGACAGATCGTGCGTGTCGCGATCGGGCCGAGCGACATCGGATGGATCGCCTCGAGTTACCGACACCAGATCGCCACCGCGGGTCTCGGCGATGCGAGCGCACTGATCGGGCACTTCCTCGTCATCCGTACACCGTCGGGCGAGCGTATGGTCCGCGAGTACGAATCCGGCCTGGCGCTGCAGGATGCCTGGATCAACAGCATCGCCGTGGCGCGCGGCCGCGACCACCTAAGCTGAGGTATGGCACATCCGGGCATCCGCATCCTCCTGGTCGGCGCCGGTGGAGTGGGTGACGCCCTCGCGAGGATCGCCGCCCGCCGCGACTTCTTCGACCACCTCGTCGTCGCCGACTACGACCTCGCCCGCGCGGAGCGCACGGTGGCGGCGATCACCGACCGGCACGGCGACATCGCGGCCACCAGGTTCACCGCGGCGCGCATCGACGCGTCCGACGCCGACGCGGTGGCCGCACTCGCCCGCGAGCACGGGGCGACGCACGTCATGAACGCCGTGGAACCCGCCTTCGTGCCGACCGTGTTCGCCGGCGCCCTGGCCGCCGGCGCCGACTACCTCGACATGGCGATGAGTCTCAGCACACCCCACCCGACCGACCCACACACCCGGACCGGGGTGATGTTGGGGGAGCAGCAGTTCGCCGCGCACGACGACTGGGTCGCCGCGGGCCGACTGGCTCTCGTCGGGATGGGCGTCGAGCCGGGACTGTCCGACGTCTTCGCCCGATATGCCTGCGACGAACTGTTCGACACCGTCGACGAACTCGGCACCCGTGACGGCGCGAACCTCGTCGTCCGCGACGAGAACGGTGCGGAGATGTTCGCGCCGTCATTCTCCATCTGGACCACCATCGAGGAATGTCTCAACCCGCCGGTGGTGTGGGAGCGCGACCGCGGCTGGTTCACGACCGCGCCGTTCTCCGAACCCGAGACCTTCGTGTTCCCCGAGGGCATCGGACCGGTCGAGTGCGTGAACGTCGAGCACGAGGAGGTGCTCCTCATGCCCCGATGGCTCGACGCGCGCCGCGTCACCTTCAAGTACGGCCTGGGCGCCGAGTTCATCGGCGTCCTGCAGACGCTGCACACCCTGGGACTCGATGCGACCGAGCCGATCCGGGTGCGCTCGGCCGACGGACCGGTGTCGGTGTCGCCGCGCGACGTCGTGGCGGCGGCGCTGCCCGACCCTGCGACGATCGGCCCGGTGATGACAGGCAAGACGTGCGCGGGGATGTGGGTCACGGGGACGAAAGACGGTGTGGCGCGGGAGGTCTACCTCTATCACGTCAGCGACAACGAGTGGACCATGCGCGAGTACGGGACACAGTGCGTCGTCTGGCAGACCGCGCTCGGCCCGGTCATCGCGCTGGAACTGCTCGCCACCGGGGCGTGGACAGGGTCGGGTGTGCTCGGCCCCGAGGCCTTCGAGGCGTCACCGTTCCTGGAGTTGATGGCACGTCCGGAATCCGAGGGCGGCTACGGGCAGCCGTGGGGCATGCGCGAGGGACCGGGCTGACGCCCGCCCGGATGCAACTTAGGGTGTCCTAATTCGAGGTGTACGCTTGCCGGTATGGCCAAGCGACTGAACACCATGGAGGTCACCGACACCGAGTGGCTCACCCCGCACATGATGCGGGTCCGCCTCGGTGGGCCGGGCTTCTCCGACTTCGCCGCGAGCGACGACACCGACGCCTACGTCAAGATCCTCTTCGGAGTCCCGGGCGTGACCTACCCGGACCCGTACGACCTCGAGCGGATCCGCGCCGAGTTCGGTCCCGAGCAGCAACCCGTGTTGCGGACCTACACCGTGCGATCGGTCGACCCCGAACGTCGCGAGATCGCCATCGACTTCGTCGTCCACGGCACCGAGGGCATCGCCGGACCCTGGGCCGCCTCGGCCCGGGTCGGCGACGTCGTGCGCTTCCTCGGTCCCGGGAGCGGATACCGCCCCGATCGCGACGCGCCGTGGCACCTGCTCGCCTCCGACGAGGCGGGACTCCCCGCACTCGCCGCGGCCCTCGAGGCGCTTCCGGCGACCGCGACCGCGCACGCCTTCATCGAGGTCGCCGGACCCGAGGACGAGATCGCACTCGCCGCCCCGGACGACGCCCGGATCACCTGGGTCCACCGCGGCGCGGGCTCCGACACCGCCGCCGACGACGTGGCCGGCGACAACGCGCCACTGATCCGCGCGGTCCGCGACGCCCCGTGGCTCGACGGGGAGCCGCACGTCTTCATCCACGGCGAGGCGCAGGCCGTCATGCACAACCTGCGGCGCTACATCCGCTCCGAACGCGGTGTGTCGGCGCGGCGCGCCTCCATCTCCGGGTACTGGCGTCGCGGACGCACCGAGGAGGGCTTCCGGGCATGGAAGGCCGAGCTGCGAGCGGCCGAGGAGAGCGCGACCGTCGCCTCGTGAACCGGTGATCGGGCGGGAACGCTTTGGTCACGATGAGCGTGTCAGGGCCGGGCTGCACACCGGCCGCGGTGTTGGCTGGTCGTCGTGAGCACCTCCTCGACCCGACTCGGCGAATTCGAGTCGTACCTCCGTTACGAACGGGGCAGCAGCGAGCACACGATCCGCGCCTACGTCGGTGACGTGCGCGCGCTGGTCAGCTTCGCCGGCGCACGACGGGTGTCGCTCGCCGAGATCGACCTCGCGGTGCTGCGCGCCTGGCTGGCCGAGTCGACGCGGCGCGGTGCCGCCCGCACCACCATCGCGCGGCAGGTGTCGTCGGTGAAGACCTTCTGCACCTGGGCGGCCCGCGAAGGCGTGATGCCCCACGACGCCGCAACACGGCTCCAGGCCCCCCGCGCCCATCGCACCCTGCCGGCCGTCCTCTCGCCGGATCAGGCTCGCAGCGTGATGACCGGCGCCGCCCGGCCCGAGCCCGACGTCGCAGCCGTGGCGCGCGGGCCGAGCGGGGACAGGCGGGCGGGCTCGACCCCGATCATGCTGCGCGACACAGCGATCCTCGAGATCCTCTACGCCACCGGTATCCGGGTGGGGGAGCTCTGTGGTCTCGATCTCGACGACGTCGACGACGGCCGCCGCGTGCTCCGCGTGGTCGGCAAGGGCGACAAGCAACGCACGGTGCCCTTCGGCGCACCCGCCGGGGCGGCGCTCGACGCGTGGCGCGCACGGGGCCGCCCTGCGCTGGCGGGCCCGACGTCGGGATCGGCGCTGTTGCTCGGGGCGAAGGGCGGGCGACTCGACCCCCGGATGGCGCGCACCGTGGTCCATGCGGCCACGCGCGCCGTCGACGGGGCGCCCGACATCGGCCCCCACGGTCTGCGCCACTCGGCGGCGACCCACCTGCTCGAGGGTGGCGCCGACCTGCGCGTGGTGCAGGAACTCCTCGGGCACTCCTCGCTGGCGACCACGCAGCTGTACACCCACGTCGGTGTGGAGCGTCTCCGTGCCGTCCACCGTCAGGCCCATCCCCGGGCCTGAGGGCCGACCGGCGTGGCTGCGACGACGTCGCCGACGGGTTTGAGCCGGACGCGGACCACCCCGAGCAGGGCCAACGGGTTCAGATAGCGGGCCGCCGAGCCCGATCCACGTCGTGCACCCCAGTGCAGACACGCGTCCGCGCAGCCGGGGTGGACCCCGTCGAGGGTTCCCAACGGTGTCCCACGCACGACCGCGGTTCCCACCGACACCGTCGCGGCCACCGGTTCATACGTGGTGAGGACACCGTCGGGGTGCATCACCGACACCACGGGCTTCCCGGCGACCACGCCGGCGAAACGCACCACACCCGACCCGGCCGAGAACACCGGTGCGCCGGTCGCGGCGGCGAGATCGACCCCGCGATGCCCCGCGAGCCACCGCTTCGCCGGCGGATCGAAACCCCGGACCACCTCGGGGCGCGGACGCAGCGGCCACCCGTACCCGCCCGGGGTGAGCCCCTCGCCCCGCGCGGGCCCGGGCACGGCGAGGATCGCCACGAGGAGCACCGCCACCAGAGCCACGAGACCCACCACCGACCTCCCCAGGTCGGTGGTGAACCACGTCCGGAACGGTGCCGACGCGCCTCGTCGCGACGAGACGAGCGCAGATGTCGCCGACCCCTCGTCCCGCATCGACGACCCGGCACGTCCGGTGTGGTTCGCGACCGGGTCGTCTCCGGCGACATCTGTGCTCACACCGGTTCAGACGGTGGCCGACGACCTGCGGTTCCGTCGTCGATCAGCGATTTCGTGGGCGGGGCGGCCCGTGCGTACACTGAACGACGCACTCCGTCCTCATCGGCGGGGTGACTTCGCACGCCTGCGACACCGGGTGGCACCTCGCACATGCGGGGCTCGCGCCCGGAACACCTCCGATCAGGCAGTCCGTCGGATCCCGATCCGCACGGTTCTGACCGGACCCAGGCGTCAGGGTCGGGCGCACAACGTTCCCGACGACCAACTGCACACGGAAGAAGAACACACACATGGCTGTAGTGACCATGAAGCAGCTGCTGGACAGCGGCGCTCATTTCGGGCACCAGACCCGTCGTTGGAATCCCAAGATGAAGCGATTCATCTTCACCGATCGCAACGGCATCTACATCATCGATCTGCAGCAGACGCTGACCTACATCGACAAGGCCTACGAGTTCGTCAAGGAGACCGTCGCCCACGGCGGCACCGTCCTGTTCGTCGGCACCAAGAAGCAGGCCCAGGAGTCGATCGCCGCAGAGGCGACCCGCGTCGGCATGCCGTACGTGAACCAGCGCTGGCTCGGCGGCATGCTCACCAATTTCTCCACCGTCCACAAGCGTCTCCTGCGTCTCAAGGAGCTCGAGACGATGGAGCAGACCGGCGGTTTCGAGGGTCGCACCAAGAAGGAAATCCTCATGCTCACGCGTGAGATGACCAAGCTCGACCGCACCCTCGGCGGTATCCGCGACATGGCCCGCGTGCCGTCGGCCGTGTGGATCGTGGACACCAACAAGGAGCACATCGCCGTCGGCGAGGCCCGCAAACTGAACATCCCGGTCATCGCGATCCTCGACACCAACTGCGATCCCGACCTGGTCGACTACCCGATCCCGGGTAACGACGACGCCATCCGCAGCGCGGCGCTGCTGACCCGCGTCGTCGCCTCGGCGGTCGCCGAGGGCGTCCAGGCTCGTGCCGGACAGAACGCCGGCGACACCAAGCCCGAGGCCGGAGCGGGCGAGCCGCTCGCCGAGTGGGAGCAGGAACTGCTCACCCAGGCGACGACCCCCGCCGCAGGCACCGAGGCACCGGCCGTCGAGGCGACCGCCCCGGCCGCCACCACCGAGGCGGCGCCCGCAGCCGCCGACGAGGCGCCCGCACAGGCCTGATCGATCGAGCCCTCGGGCTCGAGCGACGACGAGGGCGTCGGGCCACACCAGGCCCGGCGCCCGAATCGCGTCTGACACCCGTCGGCGTCACACGACGTCGGCACCACACGACGCGACGACGCGCCACCGAGCGTGGGCGTCGCGACACCGATGAAGGAGGCTCGCCGCACATGGCGAACTACACCGCTGCCGATGTCAAGCGTCTCCGCGAGCTCACGGGCTCGGGAATGCTCGACTGCAAGAACGCCCTCGCCGACAACGACGGCGACTTCGACAAGGCCGTCGAACAGCTCCGCATCAAGGGCGCGAAGGACGTCGGCAAGCGCGCCGAGCGGTCCACCGCCGAAGGCCTCGTCGCCACCCGCGACGGCGTCATGATCGAGATCAACTGCGAGACCGACTTCGTGGCCAAGAACGACGAGTTCCAGAAGCTCGCCGACGCCGTCGTCACCGCGGCCGCCGAGCAGAAGGCGACCGACCTGGAGTCGCTCGGGGCGGCGAAGCTCGGCGATCAGACCGTCACCGAGGCCGTGGCCGCGCTGTCGGCGAAGATCGGCGAGAAGCTCGAACTGCGTCGCGTCGTGTCCTACGACGGTCCCGTCGCGAGCTACCTCCACAAGCGTGCCTCGGACCTCCCCCCGGCCGTCGGCGTCCTCGTGCAGTACACCGGTGACGGTGCCGAGGCGGCTGAGGCCGCGCGCGGTGCCGCCATGCAGGTCGCCGCGCTCAAGGCCCGCTACGCCACCCGCGACGAGGTCCCCGCCGACATCGTCGAGAACGAGCGGTCCATCGCCGAGAAGACCGCCCGCGAGGAGGGCAAGCCCGAGCAGGCGCTGCCCAAGATCGTCGAGGGACGCGTCAACGGCTTCTACAAGGACGTCGTGCTCATCGACCAGTCGTCGGTGCAGGACTCGAAGAAGACGGTCAAGGCCGTCCTCGACGAGGCCGGCGTCACCGTGACCGCGTTCTCGCGCTTCGAGGTCGGACAGGCCTGACCGACCCGACCGTGATCCACGACAGGCCCCGGTGAGCACCGCGCTCACCGGGGCCTGTCGTGTACGCATAGGATTACTGCCGACAACCGGTCTCCTCCGACGCCACCCGTGGTGGCCCGGGTCGCCGGTCCGGTGAGCGGTGAGCGGAAGGCATGATGTGACCGAGATCGACGGGGGAGCGCGCCCCGGTTTCCGTCGCGTGGTCCTCAAACTCGGCGGTGAGATGTTCGGCGGCGGCAAGGTCGGGCTCGATCCCGATGTGGTCTCCACCGTGGCCGCCCAGATCTCCGAGGTCGTCCGCAGTGGCGTGCAGGTGGCGGTCGTGATCGGCGGCGGCAACTTCTTCCGCGGCGCCGAACTGCAGCAGCGTGGACTCGAGCGCAGTCGCTCGGACTACATGGGCATGCTCGGCACCGTCATGAACAGCCTTGCGCTGCAGGACTTCCTGGAGAAGTCGGGCGTGGTGACCAGGGTGCAGACCGCGATCACCATGGGTCAGGTGGCCGAGCCCTACATCCCGCTGCGCGCCCAGCGTCACCTCGAGAAGGGGCGCGTGGTCATCTTCGGCGCCGGCATGGGCATGCCGTACTTCTCCACCGACACCACCGCCGCGCAGCGCGCGCTCGAGATCAAGGCCGAGGTCGTCCTGATGGCCAAGGCGGTCGACGGCGTCTACTCCGACGACCCGCGCACGAACCCCGACGCGACGCTCTACAGCGAGATCAGCCACCGCGAGGTGATCGAGAAGGGTCTCGCCGTCGCCGACTCCACCGCGTTCAGCCTCTGCATGGACAACAAGATGCCGATGCTGGTGTTCAACCTGTTGCGCGAGGGGAACATCGCGCGTGCGGTGGCGGGTGAGAAGATCGGAACCCTGGTCACCACGTGATCACCACCAGCCACAGCAGCACGAATCGCGCGACCCGCAGCGAGCACACAACGGAGGCGAAACCGTGATCGACGAAGCACTCTTCGACGCCGAGGAGAAGATGGAGAAAGCCGTCGGTGTGGCCAAGGACGACATGGGGTCGATCCGGACCGGACGCGCGAACCCGTCGATGTTCAACCGCATCGTCATCGACTACTACGGTGCGATGACGCCGATCACGCAGGTCTCGTCGATCACCGCCCCCGAGGCGCGGATGATCATCATCAAGCCCTACGAGGCGTCGTCGCTGAACGCGATCGAGACCGCCATCCGCAACTCCGACCTCGGCGTGAACCCCACCAACGACGGCAACATCATCCGGGTGGCCATCCCGCAGCTGACCGAGGAGCGTCGCCGCGAGCTGGTGAAGCAGGTGAAGTCGAAGGGCGAGGACGCGAAGATCTCCATCCGCAACGTCCGTCGCAAGGCCGCCGACGAGCTCAAGCGCATCCAGAAGGACGGCGAGGCCGGCGAGGACGAGGTGAACAGGGCCGAGAAGGACCTCGACAAGACCACCGCAGGCTACGTCGCGCAGGTCGACGACCTGGTGACGCGCAAAGAGGGCGAACTCCTCGAGGTGTGACCCGACAGGGCGACCGGCCATGCCGGCGACCGGGGCCGAGGACGACCAGCAGTGGCGGAGCCACCGGAACGACAGACAAGGACTGGGTGTGAGTGAAGCGAGGCCGACGGCCGCCCCAGACCCGTCCCATCCAGACCCGTCCCATCCGGACCCGTCTGTCTCGGACCCGCCGTCGCCCGGGGAACCGGAGAAGAAGTCCCGGGCCGGCCGCGATCTGCCCGCGGCCATCGCCGTCGGCGGCGGCCTCGGTGTCGGCGTCATCCTGATCCTCGTGTTCGCGCCGCTGGTCTGGATCCCGGTGGTGGCGGTGTCGATCGCAGTGGCGACCTGGGAGGTCGCCAAGCGGGTCCGCGCCGGTGGCTACGACGTGGGGATCATCCCGCTCATCGGTGGTGGCCAGGCGATCATGTGGACCGCGTGGCCCTTCGGCGCCACCGGCGCGCTGGTGTCGTTCGTGGCGACGGTCCTCGTCGCGATGATCTGGAAGTTGTTGTCGCAGGGCCGGACCACGGCGCCGGTCAACTATCTGCGCGATCTCGCCGTGACGGTGCTGATCCTCGCGTGGCTTCCGCTGTTGGCCTCGTTCGCCGTCGCCATGGTGTTGCAGAGCCACGGTTGGGCGCGCGTGCTGACGCTCATGATCGTGGTGGTGTGCTCCGACGTGGGTGGGTACACCGCAGGCGTCCTGTTCGGCAAACACCCCATGGTGCCCGCCATCTCACCCAAGAAATCGTGGGAGGGCATGGCGGGGTCGCTCGTGTTCGGGACGGTCGGCGCCGTGCTCGTCGTCACCTACCTGGTCGACGCCCACTGGTGGATCGGCCTGATCCTCGGGCCGGTGTTGGTGGTGTGCGCGACGCTGGGCGACCTCGTCGAGTCACAGGTCAAGCGCGACCTCGGGATCAAGGACATGGGCACGCTGCTCCCCGGCCACGGCGGCATCATGGATCGACTCGACTCGATCCTGCCGTCGGCGTTCGTGGTGTGGGCCATCCTCGGCGCCCTGCTCTAGTCCGTTCGGTCCGCCACAGCCGCACACCGACCGCCGCGTGTCGCGCCCGGACGGACGCGACACGCGACGATCCGGGCCTCAGACCTTGCGCACCGCGCGACGCACCTGGAACATGCGCGCACCACCCACGACCGCGGTGATGAGCGCTCCGGCGATCGCGGCGATGAGCAGGCTCACGCCCTGCGGCAGGTTGACCTCCCAGAAGAACAGCTGGATCGACCGACTGTCGAGGTTCTGCACGATGAACACCAGCAGCAGGATGAGCACGATGGCGCCCACGATGATGCCGACCCACGCCGACTTCGTGCGGGTGTGCTGGACGTCGCTGAGGGCCTGCTTCACCGCGGCCTGCTTGTCGGCCTCGACGTGGTCGGGGCCCGAGGCCGCATCGGCGGCAGGCAGACCCGAGGAGGAGGGGGTGGGATCGCCGTCGACCGGCTCGTTGTATGTCATGGGTCCATCATCGCCTGTCGACTCGCGCTGCGGCGGACGTTGGGTGCCGCGACCCGCCGCACGATTGGATTTCCGGGCCGGAGTGCGAGACCGTCGACACATGGCAGGTCCGGTGCTCCCCTTGGTGTTCGACGCCCCGAAGCGGGGGCGGCCGCCGACGCATCTCGCCGACCTCGATCGCACGCAGCGCGCCGAGGCGGTGGCGAAGCTGGGTCTGCCGGCGTTCCGCGCCGATCAGCTCGCCCGGCAGTACTACACACGGCTGTGCGCCGACCCCGAGGAGATGACCGATCTCCCGGCGTCGATCCGGGAGTCGGTCGGCCGGGAACTGTTCCCCACCTTGATGACCCCGGTGCGTCACATCTCGTGCGACGACGGCACCACGCGCAAGACGCTGTGGCGCCTGCACGACGGCACGATGCTCGAGTCGGTGCTCATGGGCTACTCCGACCGCACCACGGTCTGCGTCTCGTCGCAGGCGGGCTGCGGCATGGCGTGCCCGTTCTGCGCGACCGGCCAGGGCGGTCTCGACCGCAACCTGTCGACCGCCGAGATCGTCGACCAGGTCCGCGCCGCGGCGCGTGCGGTCGCCGACGGCGAGCTGTCGGGCGGACGCACGGACACGCGCCGACTGTCGAACGTGGTGTTCATGGGGATGGGCGAACCGCTCGCGAACTACAACCGGGTCCGCGACGCGGTGTCGCGGATCATCTCGCCGGCCCCCGACGGTCTCGGCATCTCGCAGCGATCGGTGACCGTCTCGACGGTGGGCCTGGCCCCGGCGATCCGACGCCTGGCCGACGAGGGGTGGCAGGTACGTCTCGCGGTGTCGCTACACACCCCCGACGACGAACTCCGCGACACGCTCGTGCCGGTCAACAACCGGTGGTCGGTCGACGAGGTCCTCACCGCCGCAAGGTATTACGCCGACACCTCGGGTCGACGCGTCTCGATCGAGTACGCCCTCATCAAGGACGTCAACGATCAACCGTGGCGCGCCGATCTCCTGGCGAAACGACTGCGCAAGCATCTCGGGCAGCTCGTGCACGTGAACGTCATCCCGCTCAACCCGACACCGGGCAGCGAATGGGATGCCGCACCCAAGTCGGTCGAGCGGGAGTTCGTGCGACGGGTGGTGGCCGGGGGAGTGGCGTGCACCGTGCGCGACACCCGTGGGCAGGAGATCGCCGCCGCCTGCGGTCAGCTGGCGGCCGAGGGCTAGACCGGCGCGGTCAGTTACGCCACTTGCCGCGGCGCAGGTACACGTCGCGCAGCAGCACAAACCACAGTGCCGCGGTGAAACCGATCAGGTACAGGTCCTCGACGTGTCCCTGGTGGTTGCCGATGATCATCGCCAGCAGCGCGATGCCGCTGATCCAACCGGCGATACGCATCGCGGGCAGGCTCTCGCCGTGCCATCCGAAACGGGCCGAGGGGGCATCCGGCGGCTCGTGGGCCCACCCGGTGTCGACGACCTCGACCTCGTGGGAGTGGGTGTCGGCGTGCTCGACCTCGCTGCTTGCCACTGGGTTCTCCTTGTAATGACCGGTGTCGCGGCCGTCGGCCGCGGTCAACGATGGCGCGTAGTAGGCACAGCATATCGTCGGCACCCGACCCGGTGCACCGGCGCATCGACGATGGGAGGATGACGGGCGTGTCGCTGTCGAGATACCGGTCCGAGAACCTGCCCCGCGACCTCGTGGGGTACGGCGAGCACCGTCCCCACCCGCGGTGGCCCGACGATGCCGCGATCGCCGTCTCGTTCGTCCTGAACTACGAGGAGGGCTCGGAGAACAACGTCCTCGACGGCGACCCGGCGAGTGAGACCTTCCTCTCCGAGATGGCCGCGCCGGCCGCCTACCCCGACCGCCACATGAGCATGGAGTCGCTCTACGAGTACGGGTCCCGCGCCGGGGTGTGGCGCGTGTTGCGGACGTTCGACCGTCGGGAGCTGCCGCTGACGGTGTTCGCCGTCGCCCAGGCGATGGCCCGCAACACCGACGTCGCGAACGCCTTCGTCGAGCGGGGTCACGAGATCGCCGCGCACGGCCTGCGGTGGCTCAACTATCAGGAGACCGCACCCGAGATCGAACGCGCGCACATGGCCGAGGCGGTCGACCTGCTCACCGAGATCACCGGGCAGGCCCCCGTCGGCTGGTACACCGGCCGCGACTCCCCGAACACCCGGTCGTTGGTGATCGCCCACGGCGGTTTCCTCTACGACTCCGACAGCTACGCCGACGATCTGCCGTACTGGGTCCCGGCGCCCGCACCCGCAGGCGGGGCCCCCGGGCACCACCTCGTCGTGCCCTACACCCTCGACACCAACGACATGCGCTTCTCGTCGTCGTCGGGGTTCTCGACCGGTGAGGACTTCTTCGCACACCTGCGCGACGCCTTCGACGTGCTCTACACCGAGGGCCTCGCCGGCGCGCCGGCCATGCTGTCGATCGGTCTGCACTGCCGGATCGTGGGCCGACCGGCCCGCATCGCGGCGCTCGAGCGATTCCTCGACCACGTGCAGTCCCACGACCGCGTGTGGATCGCCCGACGTGCCGACGTGGCCCGACATTGGCACACCCACCACCGCCCACCACAATGAGTCGGTGACCTCCACCGACGCCCCCGCCGTGCGGCGAGTCCTGATCCTCGGCTCCACCGGCTCGATCGGTGTGCAGGCCCTCGAGGTGATCGCCGCGAACCCCGGCCTGTTCACCGTCGTCGGGATCGGGGCGGGCGGGTCCACCCTCGACGTCCTCGCAGAGCAGATCCGCACTCTGGGGCTCGGTGCCGGGGCCGTCGCCGTCGCCGACCCCGACGCCGCCCGGGCTCTCGCCGACCGGATGGGATGGCCGGCGGTGCGTTCGGGTCCCGACGCGATGTGCGACCTCGTCGAGTCGGTGCCCGCCGATGTCGTCCTCAACGCCGTCGTCGGATCGCTGGGCCTGCGACCCACCCTCGCCGCCCTCGCGACGGGCGCATCGCTCGCGCTCGCGAACAAGGAATCGCTGGTCGCCGGGGGCGCGTTGGTGCTCGCCGCGGCCGCCCCCGATCAGATCGTCCCCGTCGACTCCGAACACTCGGCCATCGCGCAGTGCCTGCGTGCCGGCACCGCGGCCGAGGTCGACCGCCTGGTGTTGACCGCGTCCGGTGGACCCTTCCGCGGTCACACCGCCGAACAGCTCGAGTCGGTGACGCCCGAGCAGGCGGGCAAGCACCCCACGTGGTCGATGGGCCCGATGATCACGCTGAACTCGGCCACCTTGGTGAACAAGGCCCTCGAGGTCGTCGAGGCGCACCTGCTGTTCGGGGTGCCCTATGACCGCATCGACGTCACCGTGCACCCGCAGTCGATCGTGCACTCGATGGTGACCTTCGTCGACGGCGCCACGGTCGCCAAGGCGTCACCACCGTCGATGAAGCTGCCGATTGCCCTGGCCCTCGGATGGCCACGACGGGTACCCGGTGCCTCGGCCGCCTGCGACTTCTCGACGGCGTCGTCGTGGACCTTCGAACCCGTCGACTCCGAGGTGTTCCCGGCGATCGACCTGGCCCGTTCGGCGGGCACGCGGGGCGGATCGCTGACCGCGGTGTTCAACGCGGCCAACGAGGCCGCGGCCGACGGGTTCTTCGCGGGCACGATCGCGTTCCCGCGGATCGTGGGCGTCATCGGTGACGTGCTCGCGCAGGCCGACGAGTGGACGGCCACGCCGAGTACCGTGGAGGAGGTTCTCGCGGCCGACGACTGGGCTCGTCACCGCGCACATGAACTGGTCACACGCCACGCGAGGTGATCGCCGGGTGGTCCGGCGTCCGAGTGCGACAACGACGAACTGGAGGTCTCGAGCGCGGTGGGTTTCATCCTGGGTGTGTTGCTGTTCGCGGTCGGTCTGCTGGCGTCGATCGCGTGGCACGAGTGTGGGCACATGTGGGCCGCTCAGCGCACCGGCATGCTGGTGCGCCGCTACTTCGTCGGTTTCGGCCCCACGCTCTGGTCGGTCAGGCGGGGAGAGACCGAGTACGGCATCAAGGCTCTGCCGCTCGGTGGCTTCTGCGACATCGCCGGCATGACCACCTACGACGAGATCGACCCGCGCTTCGAACACCGCGCGATGTACCGCCAGAAGGCGTGGAAGCGGCTCGTGGTGCTGCTCGCCGGACCCATGCAGAACTTCATCCTCGGGTTCGTGCTCATCGTCATCCTGGCGGTCACCTCCGGGTTGCCGATGCTCAACGGCAAGACCGAGGTGTCAGTGACCTCGATGGCGTGTGTGGCGCCGTCCGTGCAGCCCAACGGCGACCTCACCCCGTGCTCGGGCGGCAGCCCGGCCCAGGCTGCCGGTCTGCGCACCGGCGACCGGGTGATCGCGGTGAACGGTGACCGCGGCGACAACTCGGGCGATCTGGTCTCGGCGATCCAGAAGGCCACCGGGTCGGTGGTCCTCACCGTCGAGCGCGACGGACGCGAGCAGACGCTCACCGTGCCGGTGTCGCAGGTCCAGCGGCCGGTCCGCGCGAGCGACGGCGCCACCTCGACCGCCACCGTCGGCGCCATCGGGGTCGGTCTGGGCGACAACGGGATCAAGGAATACACGGCGCTGACCGCGGTCCCCGGGGCCGTGGTGTTCACCGGTCAACTGGTGGCGCGTACGTGGGACGCGCTGCTGTCGCTGCCGCAGAAGGTCGGCGCCCTGTGGACGTCGGTGACCGGCGGTGAGCGCGCCGCCGACACCCCGGTCAGCGTCTACGGCGCCTCGGTCATCGGTGGCCAGGCCGCCGAGCGCGGATCGTGGAGCTTCTTCATCTTCCTGCTCGCCAGCATCAACTTCTTTCTCGGCCTGTTCAACCTCGTGCCGTTGCTGCCCCTCGACGGTGGCCACATGGCGCTCATCGGATACGAGAAGGGCCGCAACGCGATCCGCCGACGCCTCGGCAAGATCGCGAAGGGGCCCGTCGACTACCTCAAGCTCATGCCCGCCACGTACGCGGTGCTCGCGGTGATGGGCTGCTACATGGTCCTCACCCTCTCCGCCGACATCATCAATCCCATCAAGGTCTTCTAGGAAGGCACCCTCATGCCCAGCGATCCCACCTCCGGTCCGATGTCCATCGGACTCGGCATGCCCGCTGCACCGCCGCCGGTGCTCGCGCCCCGCCGGAAGACGCGCCAGATCCAGGTCGGCACGGTCGGTGTCGGCAGCGACCACCCGATCTCGGTGCAGTCGATGACGACGACCAAGACCCACGACATCAACGCCACCCTGCAGCAGATCGCCGAGCTCACCGCGTCGGGCTGCGACATCGTGCGTGTGGCGTGCCCGCGCCAGGAGGACGCCGACGCCCTCGCGGTGATCGCGAAGAAGAGCCAGATCCCGGTGATCGCCGACATCCATTTCCAGCCGCGCTACATCTTCGCCGCCATCGACGCCGGATGCGCCGCGGTCCGCGTGAACCCCGGCAACATCAAGGAATTCGACGGCCGGGTGAAGGACGTCGCCCTCGCCGCGAAGGATGCGAACATCCCGATCCGCATCGGCGTCAACGCCGGATCGCTCGACCCGCGACTGCTGGCCAAGTACGGCAAGGCGACGCCCGAGGCCCTCGTGGAGTCGGCGCTGTGGGAGGCGGGTCTGTTCGAGGAGCACGGGTTCGGTGACATCAAGATCTCGGTGAAGCACAACGACCCGGTCATCATGGTCGAGGCCTACCGCCAGCTCGCCGCGCAGTCGGACTACCCGTTGCACCTCGGCGTCACCGAGGCCGGCCCGGCGTTCCAGGGCACCATCAAGTCCGCGGTCGCCTTCGGCGCGTTGCTCTCCGACGGCATCGGCGACACCATCCGCGTGTCGCTGTCGGCTCCGCCGGCCGAGGAGATCAAGGTCGGCGACCAGATCCTGCAGTCGCTCAACCTGCGTCCCCGCAAGCTCGAGATCGTCTCCTGCCCGTCGTGTGGCCGCGCGCAGGTCGATGTCTACAAGCTCGCCGACGAGGTCAGTGCCGGGCTCGAGGGCATGGAGGTGCCGTTGCGCGTCGCGGTCATGGGCTGCGTCGTGAACGGTCCGGGCGAGGCCCGCGAGGCCGACCTGGGCGTGGCCTCGGGGAACGGTCGCGGACAGATCTTCGTGAAGGGCGAGGTCATCAAGACCGTGCCCGAGGCGCAGATCGTGGAAACTCTGATCGAAGAAGCTCTTCGCATTGCCGCCGATTCGGGGGAGACTGGCGATGGGGCCACCACCGGATCGCCGGTCGTCAGCGTCGGATAGCCCACCGACGCCTGCGACACCGCGGACCGTCTCCACCTCTCGACCCGTCGTCCGACGGGCCGAGTCACGACTGCCCGGGCCGGGAGCGACCGTGTTGAAGTTGCTGGGCGACAAGCCCCTCGGCGCGCGTGACGCCGAGGCGGTCGGTGCCGCACTGGCTCTCGACCCGGTCGCGATGTGCATGGTGGCCGCGCGCGTGGAGGAGCAGGGCGTCACCCCGCGCCTGCTCGGCGGCGAGCTGTGGACGAACACCGAACCGACGACCTCGCTGTGCTTCTCGGGCGCCAACCTCATCCCGATGCTCGGTGACGCCGCCGACATGGAGATGTTCGCCGCGCGCGCGACCCGCAACCCGCGCGTGTGTTCGTCGATCGTCGGGCGAGCCGAGCACGTCCTGGCGTTCTGGGAGCACGCGAAGGCGCACTGGGGTCCGGCCCGTGAGGTCCGCGCCGACCAACCCCTGCTCGCGATGACCGGGCCGCCGTCGGTGGGACCCGACCGCGCCGTGCGCCGCGTGCGCATCAGCGAGATCGACGCCTATCTGCCCGCCGCCATCGAGATGTTCCACGGCGAGGTCGGCGTCGACCCGTGCGCCGGGGACGGCGGACGGTCCTACCGGCGACGCATCGCCTCACTCATCGCCGCCGGGCGCGCGTTCGCGCGGTTCGAGAACGGTGAGGTCGTGTTCAAGGCCGAGATCGGCTCGATGTCGGCCGGCGTCGGCCAGATCCAGGGCGTGTGGGTCGCGCACCACCGACGCGGCGAGGGACTCGGGGCGTCGGGCACCGCAGCGGTGGTCTCCGCGATCGCCGCCGAGGGCCGCACGTCGAGCCTCTACGTCAACGGATTCAACACCGCGGCCCGCGCCGCCTACGCGAAGGTCGGTTTCACCGAGGTCGGCACGTTCGCGACCGTTCTCGTCGACTGACCCACCCGCCGGGGGACAAGTGGGAGATTCTCAGGTGGATGCGCTGCGTGGCACCACGATGACGGGGGACGGGGCACCTAGTCTCGGTGCCGATGACGACTTCGCACCCGCCTCGATCGCGCCGACTCGCAGCACGTCTGGGCGCCGTGGCGGTGGCCGCGATCATCGTGGCCGCGGGGACGGCGTGCTCCGACACCGACGACGGGCCCCGCGCGGCCGCGGCGTCCTTCCTCGACGTGTTCGGCAACCACCGCACCGACCAGGCGGCGGCCCGCACCGACTCTCCCCAGCAGGCGTCGACCGACATCGACGCGGCGTGGTCGGGACTGCAGGCGTCGGCGATGTCGGCCACCGCGGGCCGCACCAAGGTCTCCGGTGACACCGCGACGGTCGACGTCACCTACGCCTGGACCCTCCCGCGCGCCCAGACGTGGAAGTACACGGCCACGCTGAGCATGGCCCGGGCCGACTCGGGCTGGCAGGTGCGGTGGGACTCGACCGACATCCATCCCGATCTCGGTGCGACGCAACGGATGTCACTGGAGACGATCCCCGCCCCGGTGGGATCGGTGAACGAGTCCGACGGGTCGTCGGTGCTCGTTCCCGGGACGGTCTATCGGGTCGGGATCGACGCGTCGACGGCCGCGGCATCGGGATCGGTCTCCGACTCGGCCACGCAGTTGGCGTCGGTGATCGGCCGGTTCGTCCCGACGGTCAGCGCCCAGGCGATCGCCGAGGGCGCCACCGCGATCAGCGGCACCTACTCCGTCGCCACCCTCGACCGCGGCCAGTTCGACCAGGTCAGCGACCTGCTGGCCGCCATCCCGGGGGTCACCAGCACCGACCTCGCCGACCTGGTGCCCACCGACCCGACCTTCGCGCCCGATCTGCTCGGCCAGGTCAAGAAGCAGGTCGCCAGCGACCTCGACGGCAAGGCCGGATGGCGGGTGTTGTCGCTCAACGCCAACGGCGCCACCGCCGGGGTGCTGGCCGAGGTCGATCCCGCGCCCTCGCCGTCGGTGTCGATCAGCCTGTCCCGCAGCGTCCAGCAGGCCGCGCAACGGGCGGTCGACGCCGCGTCGCGGTTCCAGACGATGATGGTGGTGATCCAGCCGTCGACCGGTCGGCTGTTGGCCGTCGCGCAGAACGCGCTCGCCGACAAGGTCGGACCGCTCGCGACCATCGGTCAGTACCCGCCGGGCTCGACGTTCAAGATGGTCACCTCGGCCGCGGCGATCGGTACCGGTCTGTCGACCCCGTCGACGACCGTGGGATGTCCGGGCGCGGTGACGATCGGGGAGCGCACCATCCCCAACTACGACAACTTCTCCCTCGGCGACGTGTCGATGCTGCAGGCCTTCGCGAAGTCGTGCAACACCACCTTCGCGAAGCTCGCCAGCGAGATGGGGCCCTCGGATCTGGCCAACGCCGCGGCGTCGATGGGCATCGGCACCCGCTACGACGTCCCCGGTATCCCGGTCGACTCCGGCTCGGTACCGATCGCGCCGGAGCTGATCTCCCGCACCGAGGATGGCTTCGGTCAGGGCAAGGTGCTCACCAGCCCGTTCGGTCTGGCCCTGGTCGCGGCGACCGTGGCCCACGGCTCCACCCCGGTCCCGCAGCTCATCCTCGACCGCGCGACCACCGTGTCGGGTCCGCACCCGACCATCAGTCCCGCGGTGATCCGGCAGCTGCGGCCGATGATGCGCGCGGTCGTGGTGGACGGCACCGCCGACCGCATCAAGGATCAGGGCGAGGTCTACGGCAAGACCGGTGAGGCCGAGGTCCCCGGCGGTTCGCACGCATGGTTCGCCGGCTACCGCGGCGACCTCGCCTTCGCGACGCTGGTGGTGCTCGGCGCGAGTTCGGACAACGCCGTCGCGGTGACCCGTGACTTCTTCACCGCGCTGCCGCCGGATTTCCTCGACTGACGCACCCGGCCCCGCCGTCCGCACCATTGGTGCCGGATACGATGGACGGCATGTCCGTACGCACCGCACTGGAGCCGGGGGTCGTCTCGCCGACCCTGCCGGTGCCGCCGTCGATCCCGAGACCGGAGTACGCGTGGCGCGCAGGCGTGAACGAGGGCCACGAGCCGTGGGTACAGACGCCGGAGACGATCGAGAAGATGCGCGTCGCCGGTCGCATCGCGGCCGACGCGCTCGCCGAGGCGGGTAAGGCCGTGGCCCCGGGGGTGACGACCGACGCGCTGGACCGGATCGCGCACGAGTACATGATCGATCACGGCGCCTACCCGTCCACCCTCGGCTACCGCGGGTTCCCCAAGTCGTGCTGCACCTCGCTCAACGAGGTGATCTGCCACGGAATCCCGGACTCGACGGTCATCTCCGACGGCGACATCGTCAACATCGACGTCACCGCCTACATCGACGGTGTCCACGGCGACACGAACGCGACCTTCCTCGCCGGCGACGTCAGCGCCGAACACGCCGATCTCGTCGAGCGCACGCACACCGCCACCATGCGGGCCATCAAGGCCGTGCGGCCCGGTCGCGAACTCAACGTCATCGGGCGGGTCATCGAGGCCTACGCGAACCGCTTCGGCTACTCCGTGGTGCGGGACTTCACCGGCCACGGGATCGGCGAGACCTTCCACAACGGGCTGATCGTCCTGCACTACGACCAGCCGAACGTGGACACGGTGATGGAACCGGGCATGGTCTTCACGATCGAGCCGATGATCAACCTCGGGACGCTCGCGTGGGACATGTGGGACGACGACTGGACGGTGGTCACCCGCGACAAGAAGTGGACCGCCCAGTTCGAGCACACCCTCGTCGTCACCGACGACGGCGCCGAGATCCTCACGCTGCCCTCGGAGTAGTGCGTCGGTGAGCGGTGCACTCCTGATCGGCGGCACCAGTTCCGACGCGGGCAAGAGCCTTCTCGTGGCCGGGTTGTGCCGCGTTCTCCACCGTCGAGGTCTGTCGGTCGCGCCGTTCAAGGCGCAGAACATGTCGAACAACTCCGTCGTCACCGCCGACGGCGGCGAGATCGGACGGGCGCAGGGGATGCAGGCGTTCGCCTGCGGCCTCGCACCCTCGACACGGTTCAACCCGGTGCTCCTCAAACCCGGCAGCGACCGCCGGTCGCAGGTCGTGGTCCGCGGGGTCGCCGACGGGTGGATCACCGCGACCGACTACCACGCGCGCCGAGCCGCCCTCGCCGACGTCGTCGCCTCCGAACTCGACTCGCTGCGTGCCGATTTCGACGTCGTCGTGTGCGAGGGCGCCGGGTCGATCGCCGAGATCAACCTCCGCGCCACCGACATCGCCAACATGGGACTCGCGGCCGCCGCCGACATACCGGTGATCGTCGTCGGTGACATCGACCGCGGGGGAGTGCTGGCGCACCTGCTCGGCAGCGTCGCCGCCCTCCCGCCCGACGATCAGGCGCGGGTCGCCGGGTTCCTCATCAACAAGTTCCGTGGCGCGCAATCCATCCTCGACCCCGGCCTGCGTCAGCTCGAGGAGCTGTGTGGCCGCAGCACCCTCGGGGTCATCCCGTGGGCCGACGACCTCTGGCTCGACGCCGAGGACTCGCTGTCGTCGCCGATCGGGCGGGCGATCGGTCCGTCGACCCCGGCGCAGGGGTCGCAACGCCTCACCGTCGCCGCCATCCGACTCCCACGACTGTCGAACTCGACCGACCTCGAAGCGCTCGCGTGCGAACCGGGTGTCGACGTCCGGTGGGTCGACGACATGGCCTCGGTGGCCGCCGCCGACCTCGTGGTGCTGCCGGGCACCCGGGCCACCGTGTCCGACCTCGCGTGGGTTCGCGCACGCGGTCTGGACGGCGCCCTGATCGAGCGGGCCGAACGGGGACGTCCGATCGTCGGCGTGTGCGGTGGCTACCAGATGCTGGCGCGACGGATCGACGACACGGTCGAGTCCGGTGGCGGCGTCGTCGGCGGACTCGGGCTGCTCGACATCGACATCGTCTTCGCCGAGACCAAGCTGGTCCGGGAGGTCGCCGGTCACCTCGACGGTGCCGGCGGGCCGACGATCACCGGCTACGAGATCCACCACGGCAGACTCGCCCGCTCGGCGCCGCATCCGCACTGGATCGTCGACGCCGACAACGGCCCCGAGGGCAGCGTGGTCGGTGCGGTGTGGGGCACCCACTGGCACGGCCTGCTGGCCAACGGTGTGGTGCGGCGCGCGCTGCTCGCCGAGGTCGCCGAGCGGGTCGGCAAACCCCGCTTCGTCGTGGCCCCCGACACCGACGTCGACGCCGCCCGGATGGCGCAGATCGACCGGATCGCGGATCTTTTCAGCGATCACGTCGACCTCGCGGCGATCGACACCCTCCTCGCCGACGGCGTACCGCCGACCCTGCCGACGGTCACCCTCGGACTGACGTCCACGAGCGGCGCCGCCTCGCCGGAGCGCCACGTAGGCTCGAGGTGATGAACGTCGACACGCAGATCGTGACCGTCGGTGACCACGAGTTCACCGTCCGCGTCGGTGGGCCCGCCACCGGCCCCGTCGTGCTGCTGTTGCACGGTTTCCCCAGCAGCGGAACGTGTTTCGACGACGTCGTGCCCCGGCTGCACGACTCCGGTCTGCGCACCGTGGTGCCCGATCAGCGTGGGTACTCCCCGGGTGCACGACCGGCCGACGTCGATGCCTACCGGCTGCCCCATCTCGTCGACGACGCCGTCGGCATCCTCGATGCACTCGGGATCTCCTACGCGCTGGTCGTCGGACACGACTGGGGCGCACTGGTCGCATGGCATCTCGCCGGACGCCACCCGGGTCGCCTCACCGGTCTCGTCGCGGTCAGCGTGGGCCACCCCGGTGCCATCTCGGGCGCGTTGGCGAACGACGGTGACCAGCGCGAGCGATCGTCCTACATCCCGAAGTTGATCGACCCCTCGGCCGAGGACGGACTCCTCGCCGACGACGCCGCGTTCCTGCGCAGCATCGTGCCCGACGACTCCGTGGCGCCGCTCCTGGAACGCTCCGGGCTGACCGGTGCCATCAACTGGTACCGCGCGAACTTCACCGGCGACATCAAGGCCAACCTTGCGTGTCCGCCCATCGAGGTGCCGACCACCGTGGTGTGGAGCGACGGCGACACCGCGCTCGGGCGGGGACAGGCGGAGGGCAGCGGACGGATGGTCTACTCCGACTACCGCTTCTGCGAGCTGCCCGGAGTCGACCACTGGATCCCGCAGAACGCGCCGGCCGCCCTGGCCAGCGAGATCGCCCTGCGCTCGGCGACCTTCTAGGGCCCCGCGATGCACCGCAGTTGCGATCCGACACCCGCGCAGGAGGTGGTGGCGCGATGCCGTATCTCGTCCTGATCTATGCCGTCATCATCATCGCGGTTGCCGTCGACATCGTCGTGGCCGACGGACGCACCGTCCGGGGCCTGCCGAAGATGGTGTGGGTGCTCGGCGCGATGGTCCTCCCGCTGCTCGGACCGATCGCCTGGTTCGCGCTGGGACGCCCGTCGAAGGACGACCCTCACGGCGACGGCGGCCCGCATCCCGGCGAGCAGCGCCCGCCGCGAGAGCGTCCGAAGCCCGCCGTGGCCCCGGTGCGATCGGCCGCCGACGACGCCCGCGCCGAGGATGAGTTCCGTCGCACGGTCCGCGAGCGCGCCGAGGCGCAACGCCGCGCCGCGCGGGATCAGCGCGGTCCCGACGTCTGAGGGCCCGCGCCCGGGATGCCACGATGACGCCATGACCTTCGACACCCTGGTCGTCGACACCCCGTCGGGACCCGTTCGCGCCGTCCACACCGACGGCCTGCTGTTCGCGCGCGGGATGCGTTACGCCCGTGCGCGACGGTTCGAACCCTGTGTGCCCGTGGCGACCTGGACCGACACCCTCGACGCGACCCACCGCGGCCCGGCCTGCCCGCAGCTGCCGTCGCGGATCGAGTCGGTGACCGGTCCGATGCTCACCGGGCTCGATCTCGACGAGGACTGCCTGCGGGTGTCGGTGACCGCGCCGACGCCCGACGGTCGCCCACGACCGGTGATGGTGTGGCTGCACGGCGGCGCCTACGTCTCCGGCGGCGGCGAGAGCGAGAAGTACGATCCCGAGGCGCTCGCCCGGGAGAACGACGTCGTCGTCGTCACCGTCACCTACCGCCTCGGGATCCTCGGATACCTCGGTATCGACGGTGTCGCCCCGGCCAATCTCGGACTCCTCGACCAGATCGCGGCGCTGCGGTGGGTGCGCGACACCATCGGCGCCTTCGGGGGAGACCCGCACGCGGTGACGGTGTTCGGCCACTCCGCCGGCGCCGACTCGATCGCCGCTCTGCTCGTCGCCGACGGCGCGCGGGGTCTGTTCATCCGGGCGGTGCTGCAGAGTGCGCCCCTCGCACTGCGCGGCGACGCCACGGCGATGTCGGCGGCGATGGGCGACGCCGCCCGCGGCGCGCTCGGCGACGACCCCGGTGGCCTCGCGATCGACGACGTCCTCGCCGCCCACACCGCCGCGCTGGCCGCCGCCACCGATTTCGGGTTCGCCTCGGGGATGGCGTTCGGCCCGCAGTACGGCGAACACCCGCTCCCCGCACCGACCGAGGTCGCCGCACGCCGCGGCGCGGTCGCCCGGGACGTCGAGGTCCTCATCGGGTGGACCTCCGACGACGGCAGCCCCTTCGTCGAGGCCATCCCTCGACTGCAGCGGCTCGCGCACCTACCGGTCGCCGGGTCGACCCTGCGCAGACTGCTCACCGCGATCGTGACGCGGCGGGCGTTCTCCGGTCCGGCGAAGGCGTTCGCCGCCGCGCACCGCGACGCCGGTGGTCGCGCGGTGACCTACGAGTTCACCTGGAGTGCCGACGATTACGGCGTCGGAGCGTGCCACAGCATCGAGATCCCGTTCCTGCTCGGGACACCGCAGGCATGGTCGGACGCAGCGATGCTGGGCGCCGACGCCACCTCGTCGCTCACCGACCTCGGACCTCGCATCCGTCGCCGGTGGGCCGACTTCGCCCGCGACGGTGTCGCGTCGGCCGGATCCGATCACCTGACGCTCGGGTAGGCGCCCCCACCACCCGGGCGCCTCACACCACCCAGGCGCGTCCCACCACCCAGGCGTCTCCGACCACCGGTCAGATGTCGAGCCCGAGCAATGCGTTCTCGAGCACCTCGGGCATGGCCGGGTGGATCCAGTACTGGCCCTTGGCCATCGAGGTGGCGTCGAGCCCGAAGTGCATGGCCTGGATGACCGGCTGGATCACCGTGGGGGCCTGCGGGCCGATGAGGTGCGCGCCCAGGATCCGTCCGGTGCCGCGCTCGGCGACGATCTTGCACAGGCCGGTGGTGTCCTCCATCGCCCAGCCGTAGGCGACGTCGCCGTAGTCCTGCACCTTGACGGTGATGTCGAGGCCCTGCTCGCGTGCCTGCGCCTCGGTGAGACCGACCGATGCGATCTGCGGGTGGGTGAACACCGCGGCGGGCACGAACCGGTGGTCGAACATCTCCAGATCGTCGGCGTCCCAGTCGCGCAACAGGTTCGCCTGGATGACCCGCGCCTCGTGGTTGGCGACGTGCTTGAGCTGGTGGGGCGAGCTGACATCGCCCAGGGTCCACACGTCCCGTGCGGCGGTGCGGCCGAACTCGTCGCACTCCACGCGTCCGGCGTCGTCGAGCGAGACGCCGATGGTGTCGAGATGCAGACCGTCGCCGTTGGGGGTCCGGCCGGTCGCGACGAGCAGCGCATCGGCGGTCACCGACGACCCGTCGGACAACTCGACGATCACCGCGCCCTCGTCGCCGATCTTCGTGCCGGTCACCGAGGCCTCGAACCGCACGTCGAACCGCTTGCTCGCGATCTCGGTGAAGCGGTCGGAGATGTCGGCGTCGAGATGGCGCAACAGCTTGTCGCCGCGGGCGATGATGGTGACCTCGGTACCGAGCGAGGCGAAGACGTGGGCGAACTCGGCGCTGATGTACCCGCCGCCGACGATCACGAGGTGCCGCGGCAGTGACGCGAGGCGCATCACGTCCTCATTGGTGTGGAACGGTGCGCTGCCCGAGGCGATCGCCTCGGGGATGAACGACCGCGAGCCCGCCGCGATCACGACCCTGCGGGCGATCACCTCGTCTCCGGCATCGGTCAGCAGGCGGTACCGGCCGTCATCGGTGGTCCCGGCGAAGCGCACGTGCGAGTGCAGGACGGAGATGTTGTCGCACTTGTCCTCCCGGTACTGCTGCCCGCCCAGCGAGATCGGGTCGATCCGGCCGAACACCCGGGTGACGATGTCGCGCCACCGCACGTCGTCGATGTGGCTGTCGATGCCGTAGCGGGCGGATTCGCGGATGGTCTCGGCGACCTCGCCGGCGTAGACGTACATCTTCGTGGGGATGCAGCCGACGTTGAGGCAGGTGCCGCCGTAGACGCCCTTCTCGAAGATGGCGATCGACCAGTCGTCGAACCGGTCGTCGGGGATCGAGTTGCCGCTGCCGGAACCGATGATGGCGAGGTCGACGTCTGTCATGTGTGCACGCTCCTGATGGTCACGAGACGCCGCGCGTGGTGCGCGACGATCCCGCGGGTGGGGGTTCGATCGAACGACGGACCGAGAGGGTTGCGGTGTTCTCCGTCAACCACCTCGACAGTTCTGCGTAGGCGACCGCCCGGGGCTCCTCGCGGGAGAGGAACACGTCGTGGCGGGCTCCCTCGATCGGCACCGCGGTCACCCGGTTGCCCAGGCACCCGCTCCAGCGCGCGATCTGCTCGGTGTCGAGAACGGTGTCGGCGGTGTCGATCTCGGGGCGGTAGGGCCCACCGAGGAGTGACCGCGCCGACCGCAGGACCAACGACGGGACGCCGGTGTCGATTCCCCGGTGCAGCGCGGCGTGTCCGCGACGCACCGCGGCGAGGAAACCGAACGTGACGGGGAACCCGCCGAGCGGCTTGAGCTCCAGGTCGTACTCCCACTCGCCGTGGGCACTGACGTGCAGGCTCTCCCCGTAGCCGCCGGGCAGCCGGTTGGGGAGCACACCGAACGGCGCGACCCGGGAGATCGCACGGACTGCCACCGTTCCCCAGCTGCGCAGCGCCGGCGCGCCCTGCAGGTCGAACCACGGGCTGTTGAGGACCTGCCCGGTGATGCGGCCGTGGCGACCCGGATCGGTCGCACGGAGGCGGTCGAGCCACAACGCGGTGATCAACCCGCCCGTCGAGTGCGCCGCGACGACGACCGGTGTGCCCGGGGCGGCGGCGTCGATGATGTCGAGCGCCGCGTCGAGTTCACGGTCGTAGAGCGCGAGATCGGAGACGAAATGCGGGGTGTGCCCGGGCCGCCGCGACCGACCGCACTTGCGCAGATCGAGGGCGTAGAAGTCGTAGCCCGCGTCGGCGAACGCCGTCGCGAGCGGCGCCTGGAAGAAGTAGTCGGTGAAGCCGTGGACGTAGAGCACCGACGGCCGCGGGCCGCCGGGATGCTCGTCGTCGGTGTCGGGTTCGGACCGCAGATGACGCACCAGGGTGGCGGTGACGTCCGTCTCGCCGTCGGGATCGGACCCGAGATCGATGGTCAGTGCCGCGAAATCCGGTCCGAGGACGTCGGGTTCCCAGTCGTGTGCCACGCCCCGACTGTAGTGGCGGTCACGAATTGCGGCCGCGCGGTGACCGCCGTCGGCGATCCGGTGGGTTTTCCCACACCGGCTTATCCCAGGGCACCCTGATGAGGGAGAATGGAATCATTCAACCTGCCGACCGGTAGAAGCGGTCGACGACAAGGGAGTTGAGCAGGACGTGGCCGGCGACAAGAACACACACGACAACCCAGATACGACCAAGACCGACGTCGTGCTCATCGGGGCCGGGATCATGAGCGCCACGCTGGGCGCACTGATCCGGCAACTCCAGCCCGACTGGTCGATCTCGGTGTTCGAGCGCCTCGACGCCGCCGCCGCGGAGAGCAGCGACCCGTGGAACAACGCTGGCACCGGACACTCGGCGCTGTGTGAGCTCAACTACACCCCGCAGGCCGCCGACGGCAGTGTCGACATCTCCAAGGCGATCACCATCAACGAGCAGTTCCAGGTGTCGCGCCAGTTCTGGGCCCACGCCATCGAGAAGGGGATCCTCGACACCCCCTCGGAGTTCATCAACCCCATCCCGCACGTGAGCTTCTGTCACGGCGAGGACGGCGTCGACTACCTGCGCAAGCGGTACGACGCCCTCGCGAGCCAGACGCTGTTCGCCGACATGGAGTACATCGACGACGACGCGCTGTTCGCGAAGAAGCTCCCGCTGATGTCGGAGGGTCGGGACTTCGCCGACCCGGTCGCGCTCAACTGGTACGAGAACGGCACCGACGTCGACTTCGGCGCGCTGACCCAGAAGCTGCTCAACTCGGTCGCCGAGGGCGGTTCGGTCAACTTCGGCCACGCCGTGACCGACCTCGACAAGCAGTCCGACGGCAGCTGGATCGTCAAGGTCGTCAACCTGCGCACCAAGCGCAAGCAGAAGATCCATGCCGGGTTCGTGTTCGTCGGCGCCGGTGGCGGTGCCCTGCACCTGCTGCAGAAGTCCGGCATCAAGGAGGCGCGGCAGTTCGGCGGGTTCCCCGTCTCGGGCGCGTTCTTCCGCTGCACCAACCCCGAACTGATCGACGAGCACCAGGCGAAGGTCTACGGCCGCGCCGCGGTCGGTGCACCGCCGATGTCGGTGCCCCACCTCGACACCCGCGTCATCAACCACAAGCCGGGGCTGCTGTTCGGGCCGTACGCGGGATGGTCGCCGAAGTTCCTCAAGGAGGGGTCGAACCTCGACCTGCTGACGTCGATCACACCGTTCAACGCGTTCCCGATCGCCAGCATCGCGCCGAAGGAGTTCGGACTCCTCAAGTACCTCATCAGCGAGCTCGCGGCCGGCCCTGCCGATCGGGTCAAGACGTTGCAGGAGTTCGTCCCCCGCGCGGTGGGCGGCGACTGGGAGCTGATCACCGCCGGGCAGCGCGTACAGGTCATCCGCAAGAAGGGCCCCATGAACGGGGCGCTCGAGTTCGGCACCGCGGTCGTCAACTCCGCCGACGGCACCATGGCCGGTCTGCTGGGCGCCTCACCCGGTGCGTCGACCGCCGTGCCCGCGATGCTCGACGTCCTCGAGCGGTGCTTCCCGCGCCACTTCGAGAGCTGGAAGCCCGCGTTGACCGACATGATCCCGTCGTTCGGGCAGAAGTTGAACACGACGCCGTCGCTGTTCCGCGAGGTCTGGGACTGGACGTCGAAGGTGCTCGAACTGTCGTCCACACCGGCCGAGCAACCCGTCGCGGGCACCGACCGCCGCGTGGCGGCCCCCACGTCGGTGTGATAGTCACGACCACATGACTGCCACCGCGTCCCTGCACCGCAGCTGGGCTCTCGACCTGGACATCGCCACCTTCTACAAGATCCTGAAACTGCGCGTCGACGTGTTCGTGGTGGAGCAGTCGTGCCCGTACCCCGAACTCGACGGGCTCGATCTCGACACCGACACCCGACACCTCTGGCTCGAGGAGGACGGCGAGGTCGTCTGCACCCTGCGTCTGCTCGAGGAGCACGAGGACGGCAAGTCGTTCCGGATCGGTCGCCTGTGCACCGACCGCGCGCACCGCGGCCAGGGCCACACCACCCGTCTGCTGCGCACCGCGCTCGCCGAGGTCGGTTCGCACGCGTGTCGCATCCACGCGCAGACCTACCTCGTCGACATGTACGCCAAGCACGGCTTCGCGCCCGAGGGCGAGGAGTACCTGCTCGACGGCATCCCGCACGTGCCGATGCGCCGCGGTGGCGGGGAGCCCTGGCAGCCGTCGTGACCTCTCGATCCCACCCGGATCCCGATCGTCACCGCACCACCGGACCCCACGGTGCCCCCGAACCGCTGCGAGCACCCTTCCCGTTCAGCGCGGTGGTGGGCCAGGAGTCGCTGAAGCTTGCACTGATCCTGTGCGCCATCTCGCCCGGCATCGGCGGGGTCCTGCTGCGCGGTGAGAAGGGAACGGCCAAGTCGACGATCGTGCGTGCCCTGGCGCCGCTGCTCCCGGCCGACCCCGTGACGAACACCACCGGACGGGTGGTGGAGCTGCCGATCGGCGCCACCGACGACCGGGTGGTGGGGTCCCTCGACGTGGCGCGCATCCTGCGCGACGGCGACGCCGCGTTCACCCCCGGCCTGCTCTCGTCCGCCGACGGCGGCGTGCTCTACATCGACGAGGTGAACCTGCTCGCCGACCACCTCGTCGACCTGTTGCTCGACGCGGCGGCGATGGGACGGGTCACCGTCGAGCGGGACTCGGTGTCGCACAGCTACGACGCACGGTTCGTGCTCGTCGGGACGATGAACCCCGAGGAGGGCGAGCTGCGACCCCAGCTGCTCGACCGGTTCGGGCTCACCGTCGCGGTGACCGCACCCCGCGACGTCGACGAGCGCGTCGAGGTCATCACCCGCCGCATGGACTACGACGCCGACCCCGCCGGGTTCGCCGCGCGTTGGGCCGAGCGCGACGTCGAGACCGCGGCGGCCATCGCCTCCGCGCGCGCCGCGGTCGAGTCGGTGTCGGTGCCCACGAAGGAGATGCGGCGCATCGCCGCGGTCTGTACTCACCTCGACGTCGACGGACTGCGCGGCGACATCGTCGTGGCCCGCACCGCCCGCGCCCATGCCGCCTGGCGCGGTGCGGCCGCCGTCGACGAGACCGACGTGCGCGTCGCGGTGGAACTCGCTCTGCCGCACCGACGTCGGCGCGACCCGTTCGACGACACCGACATGAGCCGCGACGACCTCGACGCGGCGATGGACACCGCCGCCGAGCAGACCGATCGTGCGCCGTCGGATGCGTCCGGCGGTTCGCCCGACGGCGATCCCGACCCCGACACCGATCCCGACGGGGGACCGGGGTCGCCGCCCCCGGGAGGATCGCCACCACCCTCGGGACGACCGTCCGACGACGCGCCGTCGGCCGTCGACGGTCCCACGCCCGACCACCTGGCCGGGCCACCCGCCGACGCACCCGAACCGTCGGCCGCCCCTCGCGAACCGACCCCGGCCTCGTCGGGACCGGACTCCACAGGATCGGCGCCGACCCCGATCGACCTGTCCGTCGACGACCGCCGCGGCACACTGCGCGCGGGGGTCACCCGCATGATGCGGGTCGCCGGTGTCGGCCACGGTGACCCGGGTCGGCGCTCACCCGCACGGAGCCGACGCGGCCAGACCATCGGCGCGACCGAGACGCTGCACTCCGGTGTGCACCTCACCGCGACCGTCCTCGCCGCGGCCGGTCGTCACCGCGACGACGACCGCCTCACGACCGGCGGCCTCTCCATCACCGCCGACGACCTCCGCGGCGCGGTCCGCGTCGGACGCGAGGGCAACCTCGTCGTGTTCGCGGTGGACCTCTCCGGATCGATGACCGCGCGCCGCCGCCTCGACGCGGTCAGCGGCGCCTGCGCGGCGCTGCTGCGCGACTCCTACCAACGACGCGACCGTGTCGCCGTGGTGGTCCTGCGCGGATCGTCGGCACAGGTGGTTGTCCCGCCGACCCGATCGGTGAGCATCGCCCTGCGGGGGCTGAGCGGTGTACGCACCGGCGGACGCACACCGCTCGCCGAGGGCCTCACCGAGGCCGCCGTGCTCATCGACCGCGCCCGGCACACCGATCCGCGACGCCGTCCGCTGCTCGTCGTGCTCACCGACGGCCGGGCCACCAGCGGTCCCGACGCGACCGGCCGCGCCGCGGCCGCCGCCGACCGACTGCGCCGTCGGGGCGTGAACTCGGTGGTCGTCGACTGCGAGCAGGGCATCGTCCGGCTCGGACTGGCGCGTACGCTTGCCGTTCACCTCGATGCCACCCACGTCACCGTCGACGACGTCACCGCCGACGCGGTCGCCGGAGCCGTGCGCCGGGCCGCCTGACGCCGCGACCGGTCCGACCGCCCGACAGATCCGACCACCCGTGAGAGGAGCGCCCGCGTGCCACAGGGAGTCCCCGCCGTCGTGCCCGACGACGGTCTGACCACGCGTCAACGTCGTAACACCGCGCTGCTCGCGGTCCACACCGGCGACGGCAAGGGCAAGTCGACGGCCGCCTTCGGGATGGCGATGCGCGCCTGGAACGCGGGCATGGACATCGGCGTGTTCCAGTTCGTCAAGAACGCGAAATGGAAGGTCGGCGAGGAGACCGCCATGACCGCTCTCGGTGAGGTGCACGCCCGCACCGGCCAGGGCGGACCCGTCGAATGGCACAAGATGGGGTCGGGCTGGTCGTGGATCCGCCACGGCGACCAGGCCGAGGCCGACCACGCCGACCAGGCCCGCGCCGGGTGGACCGAGATCGCCCGACGACTGCGCGCCGAGACCCACGATTTCTACGTCCTCGACGAGTTCACCTACCCGCTGGGCTGGGGATGGATCGACCTCGAGGAGGTCCTCGAGGTGCTGCGCGAGCGCCCCGGCAAGCAACACGTCGTGATCACCGGGCGTCGCGCGCCGGAGGCACTGGTCGACGCCGCCGACCTCGTCACCGACATGACCAAGACAAAGCACCCCATGGACGCCGGTCGCAAGGGACAGCGGGGCATCGAATGGTGATCCCCGCAATCGTCGTCGCCGCACCGTCGTCGGGTAGCGGCAAGACCACCGTCGCCACCGGACTCATCGGTGCCCTCACCCGTGCGGGCCACCGGGTCGCGCCGTTCAAGGTGGGTCCCGATTTCATCGACCCCGGCTACCACGCCGTCGCGGCCGGACGCCCCGGACGCAACCTCGACCCGAATCTCGTCGGCGCCCACCGCGTCCCCGGCCTGTTCGCCGCCGGCTCCCGCGGGGCCGACATCGCGGTCATCGAGGGCGTCATGGGCCTGTTCGACGGCCGCATCGCCGACGACACCGACGCCGGCGGGGCGATGCCCGAGGGCCACGCCCATGGATCGACGGCCCACGTCGCGGCCCTGCTCGGTGCCCCGGTCGTCCTCGTCATCGACGCCTCGGGACACAGCCAGACCCTCGCCGCCATCCTGCACGGGCTGCGCAGTTTCGACCCGGACGTCGACATCTGCGGCGTCATCCTCAACCGCGTCGGGTCACCGCGTCACGAGCACGTCCTGCGACAGGCGTGCGACCGGGTCGGACTGCCGGTGTTCGCGGTGCTGCGCCGCGCACCGGAACTCGTCGTGCCCTCCCGCCACCTCGGACTCATCCCCGCCGCCGAACACGGCGGTGCCGCGCAGACGGCCGTGGCGGCCATGACCGAACTCGTCGCGGCCACCGCCGACCTGGCCGCCGTCGTCGCCGCGGCCCGGGCCCGTTCGCCCCGACCTGCCACCCCCTGGTCGGCCGACGACGAGATCGCCGGTGCCCGCGAGCGCCTGCGCCTGTCAACGCCGACCCGGCCGGTGCGTGTCGCCGTCGCCGGCGGAGCCGCCTTCACCTTCGGCTACGCCGAACACACCGAGATGCTCACCGCGGCGGGGGCCGAGGTCGTCACCGTCGACCCGATGCACGACCGGCTGCCGCCGGGCACCGACGCCCTCATCATCGGCGGCGGCTTCCCCGAGGAGCACGTCCACGCGCTGGCCGCGAACACGCCGATGCTCGCCGACGTCGCCGCACACGCGCGCTCCGGACGCCCCGTCCACGCCGAGTGCGCCGGATTGCTCTATCTCGCACAGGATCTCGACGGACACACCATGGCCGGTGTGGTCGACGTGCGTGGGCACTTCGGACCCACTCTCACCCTCGGCTATCGCGACGCGGTCGCGGTGTCCGACTCGATGCTCTTCGCCGCCGGCGACCGCATCACCGGACACGAATTCCACCGCAGCACCGTCGAGGCGATCGGACCGATCGACCACGCGTGGGCCTGGCGCAAGGCCGGTGTCGCGTGCCGCGACGGGGTGGCCTGCGGCTCGGTGCACGCGTCGTACCTGCACACCCACCCCGCGGGCGCCCCCGACTCGGTGGCGCGACTCATCGCGGCCGCCGCCGCGGCGGCCGAGGGTGAGGACCGTCACGCCGGCGACGTCGGTACGGTTCTGCCATGCCTGGATCAGTCCCTGACGTGACGGGGCGCGACGCGCACCCCGACGAGGAGCACTACCTCGTCGGGCTCGATCTGCGTGGCCGCCGGGTCGTCCTCATCGGCGGGGGATCGGTCGTGTCGCGACGCCTGGGCACCCTCGCCGCGAGCGGCGCCGACATCCACGTCATCGCCCTCGACCCCACGCCGACGGTGGAGTCGTTCCCCGGCATCACCGTCACCACCCGGGCCTACCGCCCCGGCGATCTCGCCGGCGCCTGGTACGCCCTGGCCTGCACCGACGACCCGCAGGTGAACGCCGAGGTCGTCGCCGAGGCCGAGGAACGCCACATCTTCTGTGTCCGCGCCGACGACGCCCGCCACGGCACGGCGGTCACCCCGGCCTCGGTCCAGCACGACCGCCTCAATATCGGGGTCCTGGCCTCGGGTGATCACCGACGGTCAGCACGTATCCGTTCGGAGATCGCGCAGGGACTGCTCGACGGCTCGCTCGGCACGCCCTCGCAGGGCAGTCACCCCGCGGGGGTCGCGCTGGTAGGCGGGGGACCCGGCGACCCCGAGCTCATCACCGTGCGCGGGCGCCGACTGCTCGCCGCGGCCGACGTCGTCGTCGCCGACCGCCTCGCCCCGCCCGCCCTGTTGGCCGAACTCGCCCCGTGGGTCGAGATCATCGACGCGGCCAAGGTGCCCTACGGGCGGGCCATGAAGCAGGAGGCGATCAACGACGCCCTCGTCGACAACGCCCGCGCCGGCAAGTTCGTCGTCCGTCTCAAGGGCGGCGACCCCTACGTCTACGGACGCGGCTTCGAGGAACTCGCCGCATGTGTGCAAGCAGGCATCCCGGTGACGGTTGTGCCCGGCATCACCAGCGCCATCGCCGCGCCGGCCGCCGCGGGCATCCCGGTGACCCATCGCGGGGTCACCCACGAGGTGGTCGTCGTGTCCGGGCATCTGCCGCCCGGACACCCCGAGTCGCTCGTCGACTGGTCGGCGCTGGGGCGGCTCAAGGGCACCCTGGTGCTGATGATGGCCGTCGAACGCCTCGAGCAGTTCACCGAGGCGCTGATCACCGGCGGACGCGACCCGCAGACCCCCGTCGCGGTGATCGAACAGGGCTCCATGCCGGGGCAGCGGCGTCTCACCTCCACTCTCGCCGCCGTCGCCGACGACGCCCGCGGTCAGTCGGTACGACCGCCGGCGATCGTGGTCGTCGGTGAGGTCGCGGCCTTCGACGCCGCGAGCGGGACGCTGGGGCGCGTCGGCGTCTGACCCCTGCCCGGCCGCACCCGGCGCGCTCGGATTTCCGCGCCACGACCGACGACCGGTAGCGTCGGAGGTCATGACCGCCGATTCGACGACCCGTGCGCCGAGCGTCGGGCAATCCCGTGTGTTCGGCTGGCCCATCTTCGTCCTCGGTGGCATGCAGCTGCTGGTGGTCCTCGACGGCACCGTCGCGGCCCTCGCCCTGCCCCGTATCCGTGACGCGCTCGGACTGAGCGAGTCCAGCGGCAACTGGATCATCACCGCCTACGTCATCGCCTTCGGCGGTCTCATGTTGCTCGGCGGACGCCTCGGCGACACCTTCGGGCGCCGCAAGATGTTCGTCTTCGGCGTCGCCGCCTTCACCCTCACCTCGCTGCTCTGCGGCCTCGCGTGGGACGAGGCGAGCCTCGTGGTGGGTCGTGCCCTGCAGGGCGCATCGGCGGCCGTCGCCGCACCGACCGCGATGGCGTTGGTGACCACCACCTACGCGCCCGGTAAACCCCGGAGCCGAGCCTTCGCGGTGTACGCCGCGATGAGCGGTATCGGATCGGTCGCCGGACTCATCGTGGGCGGTGCGCTCACCGAGGTGTCGTGGCGACTGGTCTTCCTCATCAACGTCCCCATCGGCCTGCTCGTCGTCGTCGGGGCCGTCGCGTTCCTCGCCGAGTCACAGGGCAGCCGCCTCGCCCTCGACGTCCCCGGCGCCGTCCTCGCGACCGCGGGTGCCTCGCTGCTGGTGTTCGCCGTCAACGAGGGTCCCGGGGGATGGGTACGACCGATCGTGCTGATCCCGGCCGTCCTCGCGATCGCGGCCTGGATCGCGTTCGTCTTCGTCGAACGCCGGGCCGAGAACCCCATCCTCCCGTTCTCCCTGTTCCGCAACCTCAGTCGTGTCGCCGCGCTGGTGTCGATCCTGCTGTCGGGCGCGATCCTCATGACGATGGCGGTCTACATCGCCCTGTTCCTGCAGGGGATCATCACCTACACGCCGCTGCAGAGCGGCCTGGCCGTCGTGCCGTTCGCGTACGGCCTCGGCGTCGGTGCGTTCCTCGCGTCGCGGCTCGCGCAGCGGGTGCAGTGCCGGTGGATCGTCGTCGTGGGCGGCGCCTGCATCCTCGGTGGCTGCCTCTACGCGGCGAGCATCGCGACCTCGTCGCCGAGCTACTTCCCGTCGATCTTCGTCCCGGTCATCGTGATCGGCTTCGGCGTCGGTGTCGCGTCGATCCCGCTCACCCTCGCCGCGGTCGCAGGCGTCGGTGTCAACGAGGTCGGTCCGGTCACCGCCATGGTGCAGGTCGGTCAGAACCTCGGCGGCGGTATCGGTCTGGTCATCGTCGGCGCCATCGTCACCTCGCGGACCCTGTCGCTGGGCGGGACCACCGCGCCCGTCGTGGACATGAACCCCTCCCAGCTCGACGCCCTGGCCAACGGTTACGGCCTCGCGTTCGTCTGTGCGTCGGCGATCGCCGTGCTCACCGGCCTGGTGGTGCTCTTCATGCGGTTCACCGTCGACGAGGTCGCGGAGGGACAGTTGGCGCAGAAGGCCGCCAACGAGGGCGGCCCGGTCGAGACCACCGCCTGACTCCGATGACCGCCGCCGACCCCCACGGGTCAGTCGGTGAGGATGATCAGTTCGCGGTCGGAGGCGATCTCAGTGCGTTGCCCCCCGTCGGCGACCACCGACGCCAGCGACGAGATGTCACGCACCATTCGGCGGGTGGAGACGAGCGTCCGCGCCATCACACCCTTGTGGTGCTTGTTGAAATGACTGACCACGCTGCGTGACCCGTCGGCGTTCTCGGTCAGGACGGTCACCTCGATCGACCCGGGGACCGGGCCCAGCGCCCGATAGCCCCCCGACCGCAGATCGATCACGAGGTCGGTGTCGAGCTCCTCCAGCGCGGCGGACAGGTCCGGCTTCCACTGCGACGCCAGTGTCCCCAGACCCGGCAGTCGCGACGCCGCCGAGAGTCGGTAGGCGGGGATCGGGTCGCCCGCGCGGACCACGCCGAACAGCGCCGACCCGACCGCGAGCCGGTCGCGTGCCTTCGTCGTCGATGCGCGGGTGAGCCCTCCGACGTCGAGGGCGTCGTAGAGGACGCCGGTGTAGCGCTCGATCGCCGGGCGGGTCGGTGAGGTGAACAGCGTGGCGTTGCGCGCGACCTCGTCGAGCTGGGTGCGACCGAGCCCCAACGCGACGGCACTTGCCTCGGGGTCGTGGGCGAGATCGACCAGGGCGTCGGCCAGGCGCTGCCGGACGGGGGTCAACGCGGGGAACGACAGGGCGCCGAGATCGAGAGGGGCGCCACGCCCTCCGTCGGACTTGGTCTCCGACGGCGGCAGGATGATGAGCACGATCGACCACGCTAGCGGCCGACGCCGGCGGTCCGGCGAGCAACTAGGCTGACTCCCCGTGATCACCCGTATGTCGACCCTGTTCCTGCGCACCCTGCGCGACGACCCCGCCGATGCGGAGGTGCCGAGCCACAAGCTGCTCGTGCGCGCCGGATACGTGCGGCGCGTCGCGCCCGGCGTGTACAGCTGGCTGCCACTGGGTCTGCGGGTGCTGCGCCGGGTCGAGAACGTCGTCCGCGAGGAGATGAACCGCATCGGTGCGCAGGAGATCTCGCTGCCCGCGCTGCTGCCGCGGGAGCCGTACGAGACGACAGGTCGGTGGACCGAGTACGGCGACGCGCTGTTCCGGCTGAAGGACCGTCGCGGCGCGGACATGCTGCTGGGCCCCACACATGAGGAACTCTTCGCGCAGCTGGTGAAGGGGGAGTACTCGTCCTACAAGGATCTGCCCGTCACGCTCTATCAGATCCAGACGAAGTACCGCGACGAGGAACGACCCCGCGCCGGGATCCTGCGCGGCCGCGAGTTCGTGATGAAGGACTCCTACTCCTTCGATCTCGACGAGGCGGGCACCAAGGCCTCCTACGACGCCCACCGCGAGGCCTACCAGGCGATCTTCGCCCGTCTCGGCGTCCGCTACGTCATCGTCGCGGCCACCTCCGGCGCCATGGGCGGTAGCGCGTCGGAGGAGTTCCTCGCCGAGAGCGAGGTGGGTGAGGACACCTACGTCCGCTCACCGGAGTCGGGATACGCCGCCAACGTCGAGGCCGTCGTCACCCCCAGCCCGCCGGCGATCCCGATCGAGGGCCAGCCCGAGGCGACGGTGTACGAGACCGGTTCCACCCCGACCATCGCGACCCTCGTCGACTGGGCGAACGCCACCCTCGACCGACCCGTGACCGCCGCCGACACCCTGAAGAACGTGATGGTGAAGGTCGGCGTGCCGGGCAAGGAACCCGAGATCGTCGGCGTCGGCGTCCCCGGCGACCGCGAGGTCGACATGAAGCGTCTCGAGGCGTCGTTCGAGCCCTCGACCGTCGAACTGCTCGACGAGGCCGACTTCGTCGCCAACCCGTTCCTGGTGAAGGGCTACATCGGTCCGCGCGGCCTGATCGCCCACGGGGTCCGCTACCTGGTCGACCCCCGCGTCGTCGACGGGACGAGCTGGATCACCGGTGCCGACGAGAAGGGCCAGCACGTCGTCGGCCTGGTCGCCGGGCGGGACTTCGTCGCCGACGGCACGGTCGAGGCCGCCGCCATCCGCGACGGCGACCCGTCACCCGACGGGACCGGCACGCTGGTGTCGGCGCGCGGCATCGAGATCGGGCACATCTTCTCCCTCGGGCAGAAGTACACCGACGCCTTCGAGGTCGACGTGCTCGGCGAGAACGGCAAGCCCGTCCGCCTCATCCAGGGCTCCTACGGCGTCGGGGTGTCGCGGCTGGTCGCCGTCATCGCCGAGCAGACTCACGACGAGAAGGGTCTGTGCTGGCCGGAGTCGGTGGCGCCGTTCGACGTCCACGTCGTCATCGCGAACGCGAAGGACCAGGCCATCGTCGCCGGTGCCCACGAGCTGGCCGCCGACCTCGACTCCTGGGGACGTGAGGTGCTGCTCGACGACCGCAAGGCCTCACCCGGGGTCAAGTTCAAAGACGCCGAACTGCTCGGCACGCCCTACATCGTGGTCGTCGGTCGCGGATTCGTCGACGGCCTCGTGGAGGTGCGCGTCCGTGCGACCGGCGAGGTCAGCGAGGTCCCCGTCGCCGACGTGCGGTCAGCTCTGGGTGCCCGGTGACGCGACCGTCGCCGGCGAGATCCGCAGCACCAGACGCCAGTTCGCGGCCCGTCGCGCGGAGTCGCTGAGCGCATCGACGCCGGCCTGTCGCTGCGACCGGTCGTCGGCGCGTTCGAGCAGCGAACGGTAGGCGCGGGCGCAGTCCTGTTCGGCGGCGAGGACCGCCTGAATGGCGGTCACCGGGTCGGTGATCGAGACGGGTGGGACGTACCCCGCGGCCGGCAGCGGCGCGGCGGCCTTCGCCGCGATCATGAGGCGTTCGAGTTCGTCGCGCCGCGAACGGTGTTCGGCGGTGTAGTCGGCGATGGTGTCGCGGCGGGACGCGGCCGCGTAGGCCACGGCCACCCCGTAGACGAAGACGGCGGCGTTCTCCGCCTCGACCGCGGCGCCGAGGGCGTCGGTGGCCTCACTCATGCGAGCTGCACCTCGATCTCGGCGGTCAGTGCCGCGGCGACCGAACCGAGCATCCCGGCGCGGTAGCCCTGCCCGGCGACGGCGAGACCCGCTGCGGTCGACCGGGCGTCGCTCAGGCGTGCACGCAGATCGTCGACGGTCGCCACCGCGGCCGCCGCGTCGGCCACCGATGGCGCGGAGGATGTCGGTGCGGCCGCGCCGCCCGTCGTCGCGACCGGTGACGGATCGGCGACCACCCCGGAGGTCGAACTGGGCCGTGCGACGTCGGGGGAAAGCCGTGCGATCTCGTCGTTGATCAGCGTGGCGTGGGTCTGGCGCTCGGCCGCGATCACCGTGAGGGCGGCAGCACGGTCGGGTGCCCGGGCGGCGAGTGCGGTCGCCGCCGCCGCATCGACCGAGGCCGCGATCGAGAGCGGTTGCAACTGCTGTGCGATGCGCATGTCCTCGGTCACCTCGGCGCTGTCGCCGCAGGCGGCGAGCCCCGCGGCACCGAGAACCACACCGGTCGACACCACCGCGGTGTTGCGCAGGAGGCCCCGCCGCGTCAGGACGGACCGGGTGAGGAGGGCGGGGTGGAGGACGGTCACAGGCGTTCATACTGCCAGTCGGTTCCCGGTGCCGACCGACGGCGCGGCTGTCGGCCGTGTCGCCTGTCGGGGTCCTCACGCCCGTCCGGCGTGGACCGGAGCACCCCCGTCGGCGGGGTAAACTCACCACTCGCACCACGGTCGCCCACGGCGGCCACGACGCGCAGCACCCTGCGCGACAACTTCAGACGAGGAGGCGCCCATGGCGGATGACAGCCAGGCGATCAGCGTCATGATCTCCCCGGTCGTCGGTGACGCGGGCTTCGAGCTCGACGACGTGACCGTGCACCGTTCCGGCGATCGCAGTGTGGTCAGGGTGACCGTCGACTCCGAGCAGGGCGGCGACCTCGATCTCCTCGCCGACCTCAGTCGCGCCGTCTCCGAGGTTCTCGACGCGGCCGATCCGCCCGTGCTGGGCGCACTGCGCTACACCCTCGAGGTCACCACGCCCGGGGTCGACCGTCCGCTGACCAGGCCCCGGCACTGGCGCCGCGCGCAGGGTCGCAAGGTCGTCGTCGACCTCGTCGACGGGAACGCGATCGCCGGTCGTGTCGGTCGGCTCGGGGACGACGAGTCGACCGTCGACGTCGTCGTCACCGAGCGCGGTCGCAGTACCGTCCGGACCCTGTCGGTCGCCGAGGTCGCGAAGGCCGTGGTGCAGGTCGACTTCGGCCGTGCCACGCGCGACGAACGCCATCTGTGCGGCCTGCCCGAGGAGACCGACTCCCGTGCCCCCGTCGCGGTGTGGGAGGAATCCCCCCGCGACACCGACCCGCACACCGCCACCGACCCACCCTCCGACTCCGTGCAGGCGCCCGACGCCACGAGAGGACACGCATGAACATCGACATCGCCGCACTGCGGATGATCGAGTCCGACAAGGGGATCTCGATCGACACGGTGATCACCGCCATCGAGACCGCGCTGATCACCGCCTACCGCCACACCGAGGGCTTCGCCCAGCACGCGCGGATCGACGTGAACCGCAAGACCGGCGCGGTGCGGGTGATGGCGCAGACCCGCGACGAGAACGACCAACTGATCTCCGAATGGGACGACACCCCCGAGGGTTTCGGCCGCATCGCCGCGACGACCGCCCGCCAGGTCATCTTGCAGCGTCTGCGTGACGCGGAGAACGAGAAGAACTTCGGCGACTACGTGGCGCACGAGGGGCAGATCGTCGGCGGCGTGGTCCAGCAGGACTCCCGGGCCAATGCCCGCGGCATGGTGATCGTCCGGATCGGCAGCGAGGCCACCGGCACCGAGGGCGTCATGCCCTCGGCCGAGCAGGTGCCCGGCGAGACCTACAAGCACGGCGACCGCATCAAGTGCTACGTCGTCGGCGTCGCCCGTGGCGCCCGCGGTCCGCAGATCACCCTCTCGCGCACCCATCCCAACCTCGTACGGAAGCTCTTCTCCCTCGAGGTGCCCGAGATCGAGGACGGTTCGGTCGAGATCGTCGCGGTCGCACGCGAGGCCGGCCACCGGTCGAAGATCGCCGTCCACACCGGCGTCGCCGGCCTCAACGCCAAGGGTGCCTGCATCGGCCCGATGGGTCAGCGGGTGCGCAACGTGATGCGGGAACTGGGCGACGAGAAGATCGACATCATCGACTTCGACACCGACCCGGCGGTGTTCGTCGGCAACGCGCTGTCGCCGTCGAAGGTGGTGTCGGTGACCGTGGTCGATCCGGTGGCCAAGGCCGCCCGTGTCGTCGTCCCCGACTACCAACTGTCGCTGGCCATCGGCAAAGAGGGGCAGAACGCCCGCCTGGCCGCCCGACTGACCGGATGGCGCATCGACATCCGGTCCGATGCCGAGGTCGCGGCCGAGGCGGCGGGTTCGGCGGACCGACCCTGAGGGCCGACACCCCGGCTCGGCGTCGCGGCGTCGGCGATTTGCGGCGGGCGGTAGACTCTCCGATGGTAGAAAAAGCGCTGACGACCACCGGTCCCGTGCGAACGTGCATCGGATGTCGGACGCGAGCCGCGGCCGCAGATCTCGTGCGGGTCGTGGCAGCAGTCGAGCAGGGTGCGCCGGTCGTGACGATCGACCGCACCTCAACCATGCCGGGGCGTGGTGCCTGGCTGCATCACAGTCCGGAGTGCATCCGGGCGGCGGTGCGGCGCAAGGCCTTCGGACCGGCGCTCAGGGTGCCGGGACTCACCGCCGACGCCGACCGTCTCGAGAGAGAGATGGCCGGGAGCGGAGATTCCTGAGCGCGAAGTACAGGCGGTCGCAGGGCGACCGTGGGCACGAGCCGGTCACATCGGTGACCGGTCGAGAGCCGAGGACGCGAGTCCCCGGCAGAACGGGTGGCAGAAGACATGAGCACACCGTGAAGTTCCCACGATGAGCACGTTTCTAACGTAATCCGAGGTCGCAGCGGGCAGCCCGCTCGACCTCCCAGTGAGGAGAGCAGTGGCAGGCAAGGCCCGCGTGCACGAGTTGGCAAAAGAACTCGGCGTCACGAGCAAACAAGTCCTGGCTCGATTGAGCGAGCAGGGCGAATTCGTCAAATCAGCGTCATCCACCGTCGAGGCACCGGTCGCGCGTCGACTGCGTGAGTCGTTCCCGGCCGCCTCCGGCGCGCCCGCGGCCTCGAACGGCTCGGCCCAGAACGGGACGGCCTCGGCCGGCACGGCGACCCCCGCACCGTCTCCCGGTTCGGGCGCCAAGCCCGGTGGCCGCAAGCCGTCCGCACCGAGCCCGGCCTCGGCCGCGGCCGCAGCGGCGCCCGCACCGGCACCGGCTGCCCCGACCCCGGCGGCACCCGCCCCCGCGGCCCCGACACCGTC
>NZ_JBPFDG010000005.1:0-537647 GCF_051025635.1 Williamsia sp. MIQD14 | reverse complement strand
CGCCGACCGAGGCGCCCGCCGTGGCACCCGGACCGCGTACCCCGGCCGGCCCGAAGCCCGGCCCGCGCGCACCGCGTGTCGGCAACAACCCGTATTCGTCGGCGCCCGCCCCGCGGCCGCCGGCAGCACGTCCGGCTGCACCCGGAGCTCCCGGTGCAGCCCGTCCCGGCGCAGGTCGTCCGGCCGCAGGTCCCGGCGGCCCGCGTCCGGCCCCCGGCGCCGGCGGACCCCGCCCCAGCCCCGGCAGCATGCCCCCTCGCCCCAACCCCGGCGCGATGCCGTCGCGGTCGGCGCGACCCGCCCCGGGCGGTCGTCCCGGCGGTCCGGGCGGACGTCCGGGTGGTCCCGGCGGTCGTCCCGGCGGAGGTGGCGGTGGCTACCGCGGCGGCGGCGCACCCACCGGTGCCCCGACCGGTGGACCTCCCGGTGGTTTCCGGGGTCGTCCCGGCGGTGGCGGTCGTGGTCGCGGCGGCGGCGCAGCCGGTGCCTTCGGCCGCCCCGGTGGCGCGCCCCGCAAGGGACGCAAGTCGAAGCGTCAGAAGCGCCAGGAATACGACTCGATGCAGGCCCCGGCCGTCGGTGGCGTCCGGTTGCCCCGTGGCGACGGACAGACCATCCGGCTCGCCCGTGGCGCGTCGCTGGTCGACTTCGCCGACAAGATCGACGCCAACCCGGCCGCGCTGGTCCAGGCGCTGTTCAACCTCGGCGAGATGGTCACGGCCACCGAGTCGGTGAACGACGAGACGCTCGAGCTGCTCGGCGGCGAGATGAACTACGTCGTGCAGGTCGTCAGCCCCGAGGACGAGGACCGCGAGCTGCTCGACAGCTTCGATCTCAGCTACGGCGAGAACGAGGGTGGCGAGGACGAGCTCGAGCAGCGTCCGCCGGTGGTGACCGTCATGGGTCACGTCGATCACGGTAAGACCCGACTGCTCGACACGATCCGCAAGGCCAACGTCCGTGAGGGCGAGGCCGGCGGCATCACCCAGCACATCGGTGCCTACCAGGTGCTCACCGAGCTCAACGGCGACGAGCGGCTCATCACCTTCATCGACACCCCGGGTCACGAGGCGTTCACCGCCATGCGTGCCCGTGGCGCGAAGTCGACCGACATCGCGATCCTCGTGGTCGCGGCCGACGACGGCGTCATGCCGCAGACGGTGGAGGCGATCAACCATGCCCAGGCGGCCGACGTGCCGATCGTGGTCGCGGTCAACAAGATCGACAAGGAGGGCGCGGATCCGCAGAAGATCCGTGGTCAGCTCACCGAATACGGTCTGATCCCCGAGGAGTACGGCGGCGACGCGATGTTCGTCGACATCTCCGCGCGGGAGAACACCAACATCGAGGCTCTCCTCGAGGCGGTCCTGCTCACCGCGGACGCGTCGCTCGACCTGCGGGCCAACCCCGACATGGACGCGCAGGGTGTCGCCATCGAGGCGCACCTCGACCGCGGCCGTGGCCCGGTGGCCACCGTGCTCGTGCAGCGCGGAACGCTCAAGGTCGGCGACTCGATCGTCGCCGGCGACGCCTACGGACGCGTCCGTCGCATGGTCGACGAGCACGGCGAGGACGTGGCCGAGGCGACACCGTCGCGGCCCGTGCAGGTCATCGGTTTCACCTCGGTGCCCGGTGCCGGCGACAACCTCCTCGTCGTCGACGAGGACCGCATCGCCCGGCAGATCGCCGACCGTCGCAACGCGCGCAAGCGCAACGCGATGGCCGCACGCAGCCGCAAGCGGATCAGCCTCGACGATCTCGACGCCGCCCTCAAGGAGACGTCGCAGCTCAACCTCATCCTCAAGGGTGACAACTCGGGCACCGTGGAGGCACTCGAGGAGGCGTTGCTCGGCATCGACATCGGCGACGAGGTGCAGTTGCGCGTCATCGACCGCGGCGTCGGTGGCGTCACCGAGACCAACGTCAACCTCGCGACCGCGTCGGACGCGATCATCGTCGGGTTCAACGTCCGTGCGGAGGGCAAGGCCACCGAGCTGGCCAACCGCGAGGGTGTCGACATCCGGTACTACACGGTGATCTACCAGGCGATCGACGAGATCGAGAGCGCGCTGAAGGGCATGCTCAAGCCGATCTACGAAGAGGTCGAGCTCGGCCGTGCGGACATCCGCGCGATCTTCCGCTCGTCGAAGGTCGGCAACATCGCCGGTTGCCTGGTCACCTCGGGCATCATGCGACGCAACGCCAAGGCGCGTCTCCTGCGCGACAACGTGGTGGTGGCCGAGAACCTCACCATCTCGTCGCTCAAGCGGGAGAAGGACGACGCGACCGAGGTCCGCGAGGGCTACGAGTGCGGTCTGACGATCACCTACAACGACATCAAGGTCGACGACGTGATCGAGACCTACGAGTTGCAGGAGAAGGCACGCACGTAGTCCCGACGGCGCGCAGCTGCCCTGCGCCCGCACTGTTCGACCACCCGACGCCCGGGCGTCGGCGCACCAGCGCCGATCCCGGGCGTCGGGCTCGGCACACATCCCCACCACCGCGAAGGAGTGACACCATGGCCGACCCGGCACGGGCACAACGGATGGCCAAGCGGATCTCGTCGATCGTCGCGTCGGCCATCGGCTCGGAGATCAAGGACCCGCGGCTCAACTTCGTCACCGTCACCGACACGAAGGTGACCAACGACCTCCACGACGCGACCGTCTACTACACGGTGATGGGCGAATCCCTGGATGTCGCACCGGATTACGAGGGCGCGGCTGCCGGACTGGCGCGCGCCACCGGTCTTCTGCGCTCGAAGGTCGGCGCCGGAACCGGTGTCCGGTTCACCCCGACGCTGCGTTTCGTCCTCGACACCGTGCCCGACACCGCGCGGCACATGGAGGAACTCGTCGCCCGCGCCCGCGCGCACGACGAGATGCTGGCCCGCCAGGCCCGCGACGCCGTGCCCGCCGGGGACCCGGATCCCTACCGCGACGACGTCTCGACCACCGACGACGCGCCGACCGACGGTGCAGCCGCCGACGGCAGTTCGCCACGGGGCGCCGATCCCGCTGACTACGATGGGCCCGACGCGGCCGACCGACGGTGACGGGTTCGGCCGAGCGGTCGTACGGGCCGCCGGTCGGTACAGGGCACGACGAGTCGGACGGAGCAGATGTGAGCGGGGCAGGTGTGAGCGGACCAGGGCAGACGACCGACGCACTCGCCGCGCCCAGAGCGCGCATCGCCGCTCGACTGCGTTCGGCTCCCGCGGTGACGGTCCTGTGTCACGTGCGTCCCGATGCCGACACCATCGGCAGCGGCCTGGCTCTCGCACTCGCGCTCGACGCGATCGGCGTCGAGGTCGAGGTCGCGTTCCCGGGTCCGTGGCCGCTTCCCGAGGCGCTGGGCTCCCTGCCGGGCGCGAAGCTCATCGTCGAACCCGGCGACCTCGTCGGTCATCCCGTCGCCGTCGCGATGGACTGCGCGAGTTCCGAACGCCTCGGTGACCTCGCGGCGATCCTGCGGGCCGCCGAGACCGGCATCGTCGTCGACCACCACGCCTCCAACCGCGGGTTCGGCGACATCGACCTCATCGACCCGGCCGCCGACTGCACCGCCGAACTGGTTCTCGGCATCCTCGACGAGGCCGACATGGCCGTTGACCGCGACATCGCGACCTGCCTGTTCGCAGGACTCGTCACCGACACCGGGTCGTTCCGGTGGGCCCGTCCTCACTCCCACATGGTCGCCGCCCGCCTCCTCGAGACCGGGGTCGACGGGCAGGGATGGACCCGCACGCTGCTCGACACCCACCAGTTCGGATGGCTGACGATGGTCTCGGGAGCCCTGCAGTCCGCGGTGCTCGTCCCGGAGGCGTTCGGAGGCAGCGGCCTGGTCTACGCCGTGGTCGACCACGGCTGCAGTCGGACCATCGACTGGGACGAGGCCGAGAGTGTCATCGATCTCGTGCGCACCGTCGGCGACGCCGACGTGGCCGTCGTGTTCAAGGAATCCGCGCCGCAGCAGTGGACGGTGTCGATGCGCGCACGGTCGCACACCGACCTGGTGCCGCTCGCGCGCTCCCAGGGCGGCGGCGGCCACCCCCACGCCGCCGGGTTCAGCGCGTCGGGTCCCGCCGACGAGGTCATCGAGAAGTTCCTCACCGCGGTGTGACCGGCCCCGACACCGCCGCGCCGCCGTCGGGGCGGACCATCCTGCGTCTGGCGTCGTCGGCGCTGATCGTCCTGGTGGCCGAACCCCTCTACCTGATGGAGGACCTGGCCGTCGTCGGCCGGCTCGGTGCCGTCGCGCTGGCCGCACTCGGGGTCGGGTCACTGGTCCTGGGTGTCGTCAGCACGCAGCTCACGTTCCTGTCGTACGGCACGACGGCCCGCTCGGCGCGCATGTTCGGTCGCGGTGACCGACGGGCGGCGCTCGCCGAGGGTGTCGCGGCCAGCTGGCTCGCCGTCGGGGTGGGCGTCGTCATCGCGGTGCTCATGACGGTCATCGCGCCGTATGTCGTCGGGGTGATCGCGCCCGGCGACGGCGTCGACGACGAGTCCGTCGGATGGTTGCGCATCGCCGTGTGCGGCGTGCCGTTCATCCTGTTGTCGATGGCGGGCAACGGCTGGATGCGTGGCGTCCAGGACACCCGCAGGCCGGTGGTTTTCGTCGTGATCGGCCTCGGTCTCAGCGCCGTGCTGTGCCCGGTCCTCGTCCACGGGCTGCTCGGCGCCCCCGAGATGGGACTGCACGGCAGCGCCGTCGCCAACGTCGTCGGCCAGTCGGTGGCCGGGGTGCTCTTCGCGCGGCAGGTCGTCGTCGCGGCCTGCCGGTCGGCACCCGACGAGCCGTGGATCGCCCTGCTCGCGCCACGCCGCCGCGTCATCGGCGCGCAGCTGTCCATGGCGCGCGACCTCATCGTCCGGAGCCTGTCGTTCCAGGTCTGCTTCCTCTCCGCGGCAGCCGTCGCCGCCCGCTTCGGCGTCGCGTCGCTCGCCGCGCACCAGGTCGTGCTCCAGCTGTGGAACTTCGTGTCCCTCGTCCTCGACGCACTGGCCATCGCGGCACAGTCCCTCGTCGGGGCCGCCCTGGGTGCCCGCGCCGTCGGTGCGGCCGGCGTCGTCGCACGCCGGGTCACCCTCGTGTCGGTCGGTGTCGCGGTCGCGGTCGCCGCGGTGTTCGCGGTGGCCCGCACGCCGATGGGACGCATCTTCACCGACGACACCGGCGTCCTCGCCGCGCTGGACACGCCGTGGTGGTTCCTCATCGGCATGCTGCCCGTCGCGGGTGTGGTGTTCGCCCTCGACGGTGTGCTCCTGGGCAGCGGCGACGCCGCCTATCTGCGCACCACCACCGTCGCCAGTGCGCTCATCGGATTCCTGCCGACCATCTGGTTGTCGCTGGTCTTCGACTGGGGACTGGCCGGCATCTGGACCGGACTCGCCCTGTTCATGATCTGTCGCCTCGTGGCGTTGTCGGCACGCATCGCCGGTGGACGATGGACCCTCGTGGAGATCCGATGAGGCGTCGATAGACTCGAGGATCGACCGCGTCCTGCGGCGGAGGACAAGGAGGTCTGCGTGCCGACCCTGTGGGCGATCAGCGATCTCCACGTCAGCCACCGCGGGAACGACGAGGTGCTCGACCGGATCCATCCCGACGACCCCGACGACTGGCTGATCGTCGCCGGCGACGTCGCCGAGCGCACCGACGACATCATCGAGACGCTGCGGCGTCTCAAGGCCAAGTTCGCCACCGTGGTGTGGGTGCCGGGCAACCACGAGCTCTACACCACCGCCAAGGACCCCCTGCAGATCCACGGCGTGGCGCGCTACGACTACCTCGTCCAGGCCTGCCGCGATCTAGGCGTCATCACCCCCGAGGAGATCTACCCGCAGTTCGACCCCGGCGACGGGACCCCGCCGGTGCGCGTCGTCCCGATGTTCCTGTTGTACGACTACACCTTCCGGCCCGAGGGCACGACCAACAAGTTCGCCGCACTGGCGCTCGCGCGCGAGCACGACGTGGTCGCGACAGACGAGTTCCTCCTCTCGCCCGAGCCGTTCGCCACGCGCGACGCGTGGGGTCGTGACCGCATCGAACGCACCCGTGCCCGGCTCGACGCCATCGATCCCGCCGAGCGCACCATCCTCATCAACCACTGGCCGCTGCGTCGTGAACCGACCGACGCCCTGATGTACCCCGAGTTCGCGCTGTGGTGCGGCAGCGAGCTCACCCACGACTGGCACACCCGCTACAACGCGGCCTGTTGCGTCTACGGGCACCTCCACATCCCGCGGACCACCTGGTACGACGACGTCCGGTTCGAGGAGGTCTCCGTCGGGTACCCGCGCGAATGGCAGCGCCGCGGTCTTCCGGACCCGTTGCTGCGCAAGATCATCCCGGACGGTGGACTGCGACCGGAGCACCTCCCCGAACACGGTGCACGCTTCGACCTGCCGCCGGACTACCGAGAGCGCGCCGAGGCCTTCAAGGCCAGCGTCGTCGCCAAGCGTGAGGCGCGGGCACGCAGGCTGGCCGCCCGCGCCGAGCGTGACGGTGGGGGAGCCCGATGATCGACGCGTTGCTCGCACCGGGTGTGGCGGCGGCCGAGGCGTTCGCCGACCCCGACGACCTCGAACTGTTGCCCGCCGAGACCTCGCTGGTCGCGCGCGCCGTCGACAAGCGGCGGTCGGAGTTCACCACGGCCCGCGGCCTGGCCCGCCGCGCGCTGGGCTCCCTCGGGGTGGAGCCCGTCCCCATCCTGCGGGGCGAGAAGGGGCAACCCCTGTGGCCGCGGGGTGTGGTCGGGAGCCTCACCCACTGTGACGGCTACCGCGCCGCGGTCGTCGCCTACAAGCTGCAGTGCCGTTCGGTCGGCATCGACGCCGAACCGCACGGCGCACTGCCCGAGGGCGTCCTCGATCACGTCACCCTCGCACCCGAACGCGATGTGCTCGCCACCCGCCCGGGCGACATCCACTGGGACCGACTGTTGTTCTGCGCCAAGGAGGCGACGTACAAGGCGTGGTTCCCGCTGACCGAACGGTGGCTCGGGTTCGAGGACGCCCACATCACCTTCGAGCGCGACGCCACCTCCGACGGCGACGTCACCGCGACGGGCACCTTCCGTTCGGAGTTGCTCGTCGACGGCTCGGTCATCGACGGCGGAGAGCCGCTGCGGTCGTTCGACGGTCGGTGGCGCATCGAGAACGGGCTGGTGGTCACCTCGATATGTCTGTGAGCCCCGACGGACCCGACCGCACCGAGAACGCGCACATAGCCTCCGCGGGCCTCGTCGTCGTCGACAAACCCGGCGGCATGACCAGCCACGACGTCGTCGCGAAGTGCCGCAAGGCATTCCGGACGCGCAAGGTCGGGCACGCCGGCACCCTCGACCCGATGGCCACGGGCGTGCTCGTCCTCGGCCTCGAACGAGCGACCAAGCTGCTGGGTCTGCTGTCGCTCACCACCAAGTCGTACACGGCGACCATCCGGCTCGGTGCGGGAACCGACACCGACGACCGCGAGGGTGTGCTCGGCGAACGGAACGACATCTCCGGACTCGACATCGCGTCCGTGGCCGCGGCGGTCGAGGCCTTCATCGGTGACATCGACCAGGTGCCCGCGACCGTCAGCGCCATCAAGGTCGACGGCCGCCGTGCGCACGATCTCGCCCGCAGCGGTGAGGAGTTCGCGCTGGCGTCGCGTCGGGTGACGGTGTCGCGTTTCGACATCGGCGATCACCGGATCGACGACGGCTGGTTCGACGTCGACGTCGAGGTCGACTGTTCCTCGGGCACCTACATCCGGTCGCTGGCCCGAGACCTCGGCGCCGCCCTTGGGGTCGGGGGACACCTCACCGCCCTGCGCCGGACCGCCGTGGGCCCCTTCACCCTCGCGCAGGCCACGCCGCTGGCGGCGATCGTCGACGATCCCGCTCCCACACCGACACTCGACATCGACGCCGCGGTCACCCTCGCGTTCCCGACGCGACCCGTCGACGATGTCGAAGCCCAGACGGTCAGCAACGGACGGTGGCTCGACCCCATCGGGATGCGCGGTGTGTACGCCGCCGTCGATCGCCACGGTCGCGCGATCGGACTGTTGGAGGAGAAGGGCAAACGGGCCGCGTCGGTGATGGTGGTCCGTCCGTCGACGATGCGCTGACCGGCACCGGATCCGCGGTCAGGTCGCCGGCGGGATGTCGAGCCAGATGGCCCGGGTCGCGATGTCGCCCAGGTCGATCGGTTCGGACCCGTCGACCGCGACCGCGACCGTCCCGGCGAACGGGCGCTGCTCGACGACCTCGATGCGACGGTCCAGCGCGATGCCGACCGAGTCGAAGTACCGCAGCATCGCCGGATCGGTGTCGGCGATGCGCGCCACCCGGCCCGAACGCCCGGGATGGACGTCGGCGAGCTGACAGGCGGGGGACTCCGGGACGGAACCGTCGGGGTCGGGGATCGGGTCGCCGTGCGGATCACGGGTCGGGTGACCGAGTTTCGCGTCGAGACGCTCCATGAACCGGTCCGACATCGCGTGCTCGAGCACCTCGGCCTCGTCGTGCACCTCGTCCCAGCCGTAGCCGAGTTCGCGGACCAGGAACGTCTCGATGAGTCGGTGTCGCCGCACCATCGACACCGCGGCACGACGACCCGACTCGGTGAGCGTCACCGATCCGTAGCGGGCGTGCGACACCAGTCCCTGATCGGCGAGTTTGCGCACGGCCTCCGACACCGTCGACGGCGACACCGCGAGCTTCTCGGCCAGCAGTTTCGTGGTCACCTTCGTCGACGACCACTCCTGCGCGGTCCATATGACCTTCAGATAGTCCTGCGTGACCGAGGTGAGTTCGGTGACGGGAGTGGCGGACACGCCGGTCTCGGCGACCGTTGTCGCGGTGGGCTGGGCGATCGAGGTCGCCGAAGGCGAGGCATCGCGGCTCGGCTCGCCGCCGGTGGAGGACACCCCACGAGCTTAGGGCAGGGCAACTCGCGTCGGCGGGACCCCTCACGGGACGCGACAGCGCGTCGACGGTGGCACGCGGGTCTGGTTACCCCGGCACCGCACCCGTAGGGTTGGGCACGTGCTGCGATGGCGAGGGTTGGACGATATCCCCGCGGGCTGGGGCCGATGTGTCGTGACCATCGGGGTCTTCGATGGCGTGCACCGAGGTCACGCGCAACTGATCGCCACCGCGACCTCCATCGCGAAGAAGCGCGGTGTACCCGCGGTGTTGATGACCTTCGACCCGCACCCCGCCGAGGTCGTGCGGCCCGGGAGCCACCCGCAACAGCTGTCCACCCTCACCCGTCGTGCCGAACTGGCCGAGGAACTCGGCATCGACGTCTTCTGTGTCATGCCGTTCACCCCGGTGCTGGCCGCGCAGTCGCCCAAGGATTTCGCCCACGAGGTGCTCGTGGAGGGTCTGCACGCCGCCGACGTGGTGGTGGGCGCCAACTTCACCTTCGGCAAGAAGGCCGCGGGGACCGTGGACGTGCTGACGTCGCTGGGCCGCACCTTCGGGTTCGAGGTCCATGCCGTCTCGCTGCTCGGCGAGGGCGCCGGAACCCAGGCCCCGGATTCCGGTGTCACCGACCGCCCGTCGGTGACCTTCTCCTCGACCTACATCCGTTCGTGTGTCGCAGCGGGCGACGTCGAGGCCGCCGCCGAGGCACTCGGTCGCCCCCATCGGGTCGAGGGTGTCGTGGTGCGGGGTGACGGTCGCGGTCGCGAGATGGGGTACCCGACCGCCAACGTGGCGCCGCCGATGTACTCGGCGATCCCGTCCGACGGTGTGTACGCGGCGTGGTTCACGGTGCTCGGCGCCGGGCCGGTCGTCGGCCAGGTGGTGCCGGGGGAGAGCTACCGCGCGGCGGTGTCAGTGGGGTCGAACCCCACGTTCTCCGGGCGCACCCGCACGGTCGAGGCGTTCGTGCTGGACACCCACGCCGACCTCTATGGGCAGCACGTCGCGGTCGACTTCGTCCGGCGTATCCGCGGGATGGTGAAGTACGAGGGCATGGAGCCCTTGATCGAGCAGATGAACGACGACGTGGTGAAGACCCGCGAGGCTCTCGCCGGCTGACCGTCGCCCGACGATTTGGGCGGGGTGCGAAAGCGCTGGTAGCCTGGCCGATCGGCACACGCTGCGGTTCGCGGTGGCTGTGCCGGGGCACTGGGCCCACATCCTCACGCGAACGTCACCACAGGAGAAATCATGGCGTTGACCACGGATCAGAAGAAGTCGATCCTGTCCGAGTACGGCCTGCACGACACCGACACCGGATCCCCCGAGGCGCAGATCGCGATGCTCACCAAGCGCATCAGCGACCTGACCGAGCACCTCAAGACCCACAAGCACGATCACCACAGCCGTCGCGGCCTGCTGCTGATGGTCGGCCGTCGCCGCCGTCTGCTCAAGTACGTCGCCAAGGTCGACGTCAACCGCTACCGCGCGCTCATCGAGCGTCTCGGCCTGCGTCGCTGACGCTGCCGGCTCGGCAAGCACCTCGCGAACCGCGTGTCCTCGTCGGACACGCGGTTCGTCTGTATCCACCCCGGGTCGCGCGTCGTGTCATGCGATGAGCCGGCGCACGACCGGCCAGTGCTACCCTCGCCATGGACCCGATGCCACGAGATGGTTTTCGCTTCACGCGTGCCCCGAGTTCGGACGATCGGTCTTCGGTAGTGGCTGCCGGAATCCGCGGAACTCCTTCCGCAGGATTCCGACCGCTTCGATCGACGGCCGTCGCCGAACCTCCTCCGCCTTCGCTCGCGGACATCCGCACCTGTTCGGAAATCCTCCTCTCGGGCATCGACCCACAGCACCCGCCCGTCTGGGCAGGCGCTGCTACACCGTCGCGCCGCGATGACACGCGCGCATCGAACGAGAGGATTCATCCACACATGACCGATGTCACCACCGCCCCCGAGGCCGACTACGACGACGAGATCACCGAGGCGACCGCCGTCATCGACAACGGTTCCTTCGGTACCCGCACCGTCCGCTTCGAGACCGGGCGTCTCGCCCAACAGGCCGCGGGCGCCGTCGTCGCCTACCTCGACGACGAGAACATGCTGCTCTCGGCGACCAGCGCCGGGAAGCACCCCAAGGACCAGTTCGACTTCTTCCCCCTCACGATCGACGTCGAGGAGCGGATGTACGCCGCCGGCCGCATCCCGGGATCGTTCTTCCGTCGCGAGGGGCGCCCCTCCACCGACGCGATCCTGACCTGCCGCCTCATCGACCGGCCGCTGCGCCCGTCGTTCGTCGACGGCCTGCGCAACGAGATCCAGGTCGTCATCACCGTCCTGAGCCTCGACCCCAACGACCTCTACGACGTCGTCGCGATCAACGCCGCATCGGCGTCGACCCAGCTCGCGGGTCTCCCGTTCTCCGGTCCCGTCGGTGGCGTGCGTGTCGCGCTGATCCCGACCGAGACCAACCGCGCCGGCCAGTGGGTCGCGTTCCCGACCGTCGAGCAGCTCTCCGGCGCCGTGTTCGACATGGTCGTCGCGGGTCGCATCGTCGGTGACGACGTCGCGATCATGATGGTCGAGGCCGAGGCCACCGACAACGTCATCGAGCTCATCGAGGGTGGCGCGCAGGCGCCGACCGAGGCGATCGTCGCCGAGGGCCTCGAGGCCGCGAAGCCGTTCATCCGTTCGCTGTGCGAGGCGCAGCGCCAGCTCGCCGACCAGGCCGCGAAGGCGACCGGCGAGTTCCCGCTGTTCCCCGCGTACCAGTCCGACGTGTACGAGGCCGTCGAGTCCGCGGGCAAGGATCGCCTGTCGGAGATCCTGACCATCGCGGGCAAGACCGAGCGCGACGACAAGACCGATGAGCTCAAGGGCGACATCCTCACCTCGCTCGGCGAGCAGTTCGCCGGCCGCGAGAAGGAGATCGGTGCGGCCTACCGCTCCCTGACGAAGAAGCTCGTGCGTCAGCGCATCCTCACCGACCACTTCCGCATCGACGGCCGTGGCATCACCGACATCCGGTCGCTCTCGGCCGAGGTCGCGCTCATCCCGCGCGCCCACGGCAGCGCCCTGTTCGAGCGTGGCGAGACCCAGATCATGGGCGTCACCACCCTCGACATGGTCAAGATGGCCCAGCAGATCGACTCGCTGGGACCCGAGACCTCCAAGCGCTACATGCACCACTACAACTTCCCGCCGTACTCGACCGGTGAGACCGGTCGCGTCGGATCGCCGAAGCGTCGCGAGATCGGCCACGGCGCGCTCGCCGAGCGTGCACTCATGCCGGTGCTGCCCAGCGTCGACGAGTTCCCGTACGCCATCCGTCAGGTGTCCGAGGCGCTGTCCTCGAACGGCTCGACCTCGATGGGGTCGGTCTGTGCCTCGACGATGTCGCTGCTCAACGCCGGTGTGCCCCTCAAGGCCCCGGTCGCCGGCATCGCCATGGGCCTGGTCTCCGACGAGGTCGACGGCGAGACCCGCTACGTCGCCCTCACCGACATCCTCGGCGCGGAGGACGCGTTCGGCGACATGGACTTCAAGGTCGCGGGCACCAAGGACTTCGTGACGGCGCTGCAGCTCGACACCAAGCTCGACGGCATCCCGTCGGCGGTGCTTGCCGGTGCGCTGAGCCAGGCCAAGGACGCCCGCACCACCATCCTCGAGGTGATGGCCGAGGCCATCGACGAGCCCGACGAGATGAGCCCCTTCGCTCCTCGCGTCACCACCGTGAAGGTGCCGGTCGACAAGATCGGCGAGCTGATCGGGCCCAAGGGCAAGAACATCAACGCGATCACCGAGGAGACCGGCGCCAACATCTCCATCGAGGACGACGGCACCGTGTTCGTCGGCGCGACCGACGGCATCAAGGCGCAGGCGGCGATCGATCGCATCAACGCGATCGCCAACCCGCAGCTGCCCAAGGTCGGCGAGCGGTTCCTCGGAACCGTCGTCAAGACAACGGCATTCGGCGCCTTCGTGTCGCTGCTCCCGGGTCGTGACGGCCTCGTGCACATCTCGAAGCTGGGCCAGGGCAAGCGCGTCAACAAGGTCGAGGACGTCGTGAGCGTCGGCAGCAAGCTCCGCGTGGAGATCGCCGACATCGACGACCGCGGCAAGATCAGCCTCGTGCCGGTGTCGGACGTGTCCGACGCGGCCACCGCGGACACCGCGGCGGCCGAGTAAGACTCGCGCTGACGACCACCACACGCACGCAGCCCACCGGGACCCGCGACTCCGTACGGAGAAGCGTCCTCCCCGGTGGGCTGCGTGTTGTCACCGAACACATCCCCGGGGTCCGATCGGCGTCGATCGGTCTCTGGGTCGGCGTCGGATCGCGGGACGAGAAGCCCAGCGTCGCCGGCGCCGCCCACTTCCTCGAACACCTGCTGTTCAAGGCGACCCCGACGCGCACCGCGTCGTCGATCGCCCAGGACATGGACGCCGTCGGCGGAGAACTCAACGCGTTCACCTCCAAAGAACACACCTGCTTCTACGCGCACGTCCTCGACGAGCACGCCGACATGGCGATCGACATGGTCGCCGACGTGGTGCTGCGCGGACGCTGCACCTCCGACGACGTCGACACCGAGCGAGACGTGGTCCTCGAGGAGATCGCGATGCGCGACGACGACCACGAGGATCTGCTCGCCGACGCGTTCATGACCGCGACCTTCGGTGATCACCCCATCGGCCGTCCGGTGATCGGCTCCGCCGAGTCGATCACGGCCATGTCGCGCAGGCAGATCCAGTCGTTCCACACCCGTCGCTACACACCGGACAAGATGGTGTTGGCCGTGGCGGGCAACGTCGCCCACCGCGATGTGCTGGCCCAGGTGCGGGACTCGTTCGGCGCACACCTCCAACAGGGGGTGCGCGCCGCGGCGCCGCGACGGAGCGGTCACCGACCGCCCACGCGAGCGGGCCTGGAGTTGATCCATCGCGACAGCGAGCAGACCCACCTGATGCTCGGCGTCCCCACCCCGGGGCTCGCCGACGACGATCGCTGGGCCCTGTCGGTGCTCAACGCCGCGATCGGTGGCGGGCTGAGTTCGCGCCTCTTTCAACAGATCCGCGAGGAACGCGGGCTGGCGTACTCGGTGTACTCCGGGGTCGACTCGTTCAGCGACGTCGGTACGTTCTCCGTCTACGCGGGGTGCAACCCCGACCGCCTCGCCGATGTCACGTCGGTCGCGGTGGACATCCTCCGCGACGTCGCCCGCGACGGCATCACCGACGCCGAATGTGCCCGCGCGAAGGGCGCGTTGCGCGGGTCGCTGCTCCTGGGTCTCGAGGACACCCAGTCGCGGATGCATCGGATCGGCAGTGCCGAACTCGATTTCGGGCGCAGGCGTCCGGTGGCCCGCTCGTTGCGCCAGATCGAGTCCGTCCGCACCCGGCAGGTGTCGGCGTTGGCGGCGCGTCTGCTCGTCGGCACGCCTGCGGTCGCGGTCGTCGGTCCCTACCGACGTACGCGCGACCTCCCCGCCTCGGTGCGGGCCCTGACGATCAGCTGATCAGGCCTTGCGGGCGGCGAACTCCCGTTCCTGGGCTGCCCACGTCGACTCGATCTTGCCGTCGGTGTTGGCTTTCACGTTCTCGCGGATGAGGAACCAGCCGCCGATCAACAGCGCGGCGATGAAGGGAATCCCGATCACGACGACGTAGAAGTCGACGCGACCGCCCTCCTTGTCCAGCCAGCCCGACACCCCGAGACCGACGATCACCGCGACGAGGAACACGAGCCCGAATATCGACGTGTAGGGATGACCGGGCGCCTGGAACTTGCTCTTGGGGATGATGCCCTTGTTCACCAGCGACCGCAGTTTGAGCTGACACGCGAAGATGGTGCCCCAGGTGAACACGATGCCGAGAGACGCCGCCTCCAGTGCGATGTCGAAGGCCCGACCGGGCACCAGGACGTTGAGGATCACGCCGAGCACGTAGACGACGGTGGTCATGGCGATACCGGCCCACGGCACACCGCCGTTGCTCATCCTGGTGGTGAATCCCGGTGCCTGCTTGCTCATCCCGAGGCTGCGGAGCACGCGGCCGGTGGAGTAGAGCCCGGAGTTGAGGCTGCTCATCGCAGCGACGATCAAGACGACCTGGATGACGTCACCCATCCAGCCGAACCCGAGCTTGTTGAACACCGTCACGAACGGACTCGTGCCCGAGGTGTAGGAGGTCGTCGGCAACATGGCGCACAGCAACAGGATCGACCCGATGTAGAACACGGCGATGCGGAAGATGACCGCGTTCACCGCGCGGGGGACCTCCTTGTCGGAGTCCTCCATCTCGCCTGCCGCGACACCCACCATCTCGATGGCGGCATAGGCGAACACCACACCGGACATCACGAGGATCGGCCCGTACCAGTTGTAGGCGCCGCTCGTGGGCCAGAAGCCGCCGGGGTTGTCCCAGAGGTTGGAGAACCCGGCCTGGTGGTCACCGACGTGTACAGCACCGAGCACGACGACGAGACCCACGATCAGGAACAGGACGATCGCGCCGACCTTGAGGATCGAGGCCCAGAACTCGAACTCGCCGAACGCCTTCGCGCTGAGCAGGTTCACCGCGAGGACCACCACGAGGGCGATCAGTGCCGACCCCCAGTTCGGCATGGACGGGAAGTTGTTGTTGACGTACACGCCGACCGCCGACAGTTCGGCGATGCCGGTCAGGGCCCAGTTCAGCCAGTACATCCACCCGGTCACGTACGCGGCCTTCTCCCCGAAGAACTCACGCATGTAGGAGACGAACGCGCCGCTCGTGGAGCGGTGCAGCACGAGTTCGCCGAGGGCACGCATGAGGAAGTACGCAACGAGTCCGGCGACGGCGTAGCTGACGAGCAGGGCCGGACCGTTCGCGTTGAGGCGTGAGGCCGACCCGAGGAAGAGTCCGGTGCCGATCGCACCGCCGATGGCGATCATCTGCACCTGCCGCCGCCCGAGCGACTGCTTGTACCCGACCTGTTCCGCGTCGAGACCCGACGTACCGATGTCCGTGCTCATATCGCCCTCCGTACCCCGGATGTTCACCGAGTCGAACACTAGCGGCTGTGGGGTTTCCGCCGGATTACATTGCGGGTCAACAGATGTTGCCGATCGCGACGAAACGGACATCCGCGCCGGGTTTGCGTGTTTCGAGGCGGCGTGGCGCGGGCGCCGTGCTCTTGCGAAGATGTCCCGATGACCGCGGTCGCGCAGTTCCTGGGGCTCCACCCACCGTTCGACGCGCTCGCGCCCGGGGAGCTCGACCGTCTCGCCGCCCGGGCGACGATCGGGGAGTTCGCCGCCGGTGGGGAGATCTTCGACGGCTTCCGCGACACCGTCGAGGAACTCGGTGTGGTGATCACCGGCGAGGTGGGGTTGTGGAGTCTGCCCGATCATCTCGACGGTGAACCCGACGAGATCCTCGGACCGGGCGGGGTGTTCGGCTACTTCTCGTTGCTGACCAACGCCGCACGAGGCCCACGGGCGGTCGCCATGACGGCCAGCACCGTGTGCCGCATCCCCAGCGACTCGGTGCACGCGGTCTTCTCGAGCATGGCGGGTGCGCGCTTCCTGGCCGGTCAGCTCCGACTGCCCCGGCGGGTCGAGCCCGTACGTCCCCGCGGTGGCGTGGTCGACGAATTGATCCGCACCGCACCGGTGGTGGGCACGCCGACGATGTCGGTGAGCGAGGCGGCCCGCCTGATGACGGGTCGCCGACGCGACTACATCGTCATCCCCGCGGGCGACGGGACGGTGGGGGTGCTCACCGACTCCGACATCCGATCCCGGGTCGTGGCGGCGGGCGAATCCGGTGACATCCCCGTCAGCCGGGTCGTCACGCCCCGCGCCCGCACCGTCGTCACCGGTACACCGGCGGCCGACGCACTGCTGCAGATCCTCGAACACGGTCTGGGCTGTCTACCCGTGGTGGAACCCGGTGGACGCCTGGTCGGTGTGGTGGGTCCGGGCGACTTCATCTCGGCGCCGGGCGGGGCGAGCGTCTCGCTGCGGCATCAGATCGGTCGAGCCCGGTCGGTGGAGACCTTGGCCGAGCAGGCCCAGCGGATGCCGTTCGTCGTCGCCGATCTCATCCGGCGCGGGCAGCCGTCACACGAGGTGACCGCGATGCTGTCCCTCGTGCACGACGCCGTCGTGCGTCGGGCGTTGGAACTCGTCCTCGATCGGCACGGCGAGGTCGATCCCGACAAGCTGACGTGGCTGTCGTTGGGCAGCAATGCCCGTCGCGAGGCCGTCCTCAGCTCCGATGTCGACAGTGCGGTTGCGTTCGACGAGTCGGTGTCCGACCCCGAGCAGATCGCGGTCTATCGAGCGGCGTTCGCCGAGGTCGACGACGTACTGCGGGCCTGTGGACTCACGATCGACGTCAACGGGGCGGTGGCGTCGTCGCCGTTGTTCGCCCGGACCCACGCCCAGTGGCGGGCTGCGGCTGCGGCATGGTTGGCCGCACCGCTGGAGAACAAGGGCATGATCATGACCTCGCTGATGCTCGACGGCCGTCCCATCTGGGGCGACCGCGGCCTGTCGGGGGTGGCCGAGGTGTTCGGGGATCTGCGCTCGCATCCGGGGACCCTGCGCCTGTTGTTGGCGGAGTCGTTGTCGCACAAGGCCCGGATCCGGTCGATGCGTGACGTGTTGGCCCGGCGGGGCGGGACGTTCGACATCAAGACCCACGCCCTCACGCCACTGGTGAACATCGCCCGGTGGGCGTCGTTGAGCGTGGAGTCACTCGAACTCGACACCCGCTCCCGCCTACGCGTGGCGGGTGGGAGCCCGATGCTCACCGAGGACAACGCGACGGTGCTCATCGAGGTGTTCGACGTGCTGCAGAAGATCCGGATGACCTACCAGGTCGCGCAACTCGACCGCCGGGAGCCGGCCGGCGACGTGCTCACCATGCGGAGGCTCTCGCCGCTCGACCGGAGTCTCGTGGCGCAGGCCGTCCGCGAGGTGTCGGGGATCCAGCGACGGATGATCAACCTCTCCCACTACACCCCGATCGGCGAGCAGGACTGACCTCAGACGGACAGCGGCGACGCGCCCACGGGCAGATCGAGGGCAGCGCCCACCGACGGCGACAACAGCTCGCCCGCATGGGTGCTCAGGCCCCCGGCGAGGCTCGCGTCGTCGGAACACGCACGTTGCCAGCCCTTCTCGGCCAGCGCGACGACGTAGGGGAGGGTTGCTCCGGTCAGTGCCGAGGTCGATGTGCGCGCGACCGAGCCGGGCATGTTCGCGACGCAGTAGAACACCGAGTCGTGCACGGTGAAGGTGGGGTCGTCGTGGGTGGTCGGGCGCGAATCCTCGAAACATCCGCCCTGATCGATGGCGATGTCGACGAGAACCGAACCCGGCTTCATCGACGCGACGAGGTGGTTGGACACCACCACGGGAGCCTTCGCCCCGGGGACCAGTACCGCGCCGATCACGAGATCGGCCTTCTTCACGGCCTCCTCGACGGCGAGCGCGGTGCTGTAGCGGGTGTGGACCCGTCCGGCGAAGCGTGCGTCGACGGCGCGCAGCTTGGCGATGTCGAGGTCGAACACCGTGACCTGCGCGCCCATACCCATCGCGATGGTCGCGGCGTTGACGCCGCTGACCCCTGCGCCGATCACGACGACATCGGCGGGTTCGGTGCCGGGCACGCCACCCATCAGCTGACCGCGTCCGCCGGCCGACCGCATCAGGTGGTAGGCGCCGACCTGCGGCGCGAGGCGTCCCGCGACCTCGCTCATGGGGGCCAGGAGGGGCAGTGAGCCGTCGCGGGCCTGCACCGTCTCGTAGGCGATGGACGTGATGCCCGAGGACAGCAGGGCGTCGGTGCAGGGGCGACTCGCCGCGAGGTGCAGGTAGGTGAACAGGGTCTGGCCCGCGCGCATCCGTGCGTACTCCGCGGCGATCGGCTCCTTGACCTTCACCACGAGGTCGGCCTGCTCCCAGATGGCCTCGGCGGTGGCCAGGATCTGCGCTCCGGCCTCCTTGAAGTCGACGTCGGAGATGGCCGATCCGGCTCCCGCGCCGGCCTCGATGACCACCTCGTGGCCGCGTCGTGTCAGTTCGGCGACGCCGGCGGGCGTGATGGCGACGCGGTACTCGTTGTTCTTGATCTCGCGGGGGATCCCGACGCGCATGGCGTTCTCCTTCGTTCGCTCCGGTGCGGCGTCGTCGCCACGATGACTGTGCACCCAGCGTGAACACCCTTCGGTTCGACAGCAATTCATCCGAAGAAGATTCTTGTTTGTGCTCTTCATCTGAAGATCAACCGGGATATGCTGCACCGGTGAGCGACGAATCGAAGGATCTTCGGACCGTCGTCGGTCGGCGCGACCTCGACGACACCGACCGACTGCTGCTGCAGTTGCTGCAGGCCGATGCGCGGATGCCCAACCGCGAGCTCGCCGAGCGTGCGGGGATCGCCGCGTCGACGTGCCACGGCCGTGTCCGGCGCCTCATCGAACTGGGGGTCATCCGTGGCTTCTTCGCCGACATCGACCCGGCGGCGGTCGGACGGACGTTGCGCGCCATGGTCGCGGTCAGCCTGCAATCCGATGCGCGAGGTCAGATCCGTCGGTTCGTCGGTCAGATCGGCGCGCAGGACGAGATCATCGACGTCTTCTTTCTCGCGGGATCCGACGACTACCTCCTCCACGTCGCGGTCGCCGACACCGAGGCGTTACGAGGATTCGTCGAGCGTTTGAACTCCCGACCCGAGGTCGCGGGCACCACCACGTCGCTGGTGTTCGAACACGTCCGGGCGGCCGCGCCGATCTTCTGATTCGATGGCCGCGGGCGTCGTCGGTCGCGTCAGGCGTGCGCGACAGGTCGGGACGAGGCGTCGAGAGCGCGATCAATCGTCTTGCGCAGGCGGAGGAAGTCGCGGGGGCGGTCGACGGCCACCACCGCGGTGGGGAGGTCGCGATCGCCGAAGACGGCGAGGAATCCCTGGGTCGCGCCGTGGTCCATCGATCCGTCGAGGACCTGCGGGACCACGCCGACAGGGATGTGTCCGCAGATCTGCAGCCGGTGTCCGTACTGATCGCTCCAGAAGTACGGCGTCCGCCGCGGTGGTGGCTCGAGGCCGGCGATGCGTCGTGCGACCACGCGGGCCTGGTCGACTGCCGACCCCCAGTGTTGGCGGCGCACATGGGTTCCGGTGGCCGGATCGAAGGAGCGTGCGCAGTCGCCGACCGCGAAGACCCCCGGCATGGACGTCTCGCCGTGGGCGTCGGTGACGAATCCGTCGTCGAGCGCGATCCCGGATTCCGCCGCCCAGTCGGTGTCGGGAACCGAGCCGATACCGACCACCACCACGTCGGCCTCGAGGATCCGCCCGTCACCGAGGGTCACCGATCGGGCCCGGCCAGCGGCTCCGTCGATGGTCTCCACCGCGGCGCCGGTGTGAACAGAGACCCCGGCGAGTGCGTGACGTGACAGCGTCCACCGGGCGACATCGACGCCCAGCACCGCGGCGCCCGGAATCTCCGTCGCCTCGACGATGGCGACCTCGGCGCCGAGAAGACGTGCTGTGGAGGCGATCTCAGCGCCGATGAATCCGCCGCCGATCAGCACGACGTGGCGCGCTCTCCGCAGGTCGGCCGCCAGGGCCCGGGCGTCGTCGAGGGTACGGAGAACGTGGACGCCGTCGAGGTCGGCGCCGATGAGCGTGCGCCCACGCGCGCCGGTCGCGATGATCACCGCGTCGGCCGGACCGACCGCGCAGTGGTCGCCGCGCCGGACGCTGATGCCGTCCGTGGCCACCGACAGGCCGTCGGCCGCGACGCCGAGATGCCAGTCGAAGGTGTCGACCTCGCCGTCGAGCAGCAGACCCGTTGCACCCGGGTCCGTCCCGTTCGCGTCGGGATCGGGCTCCGGGAACGACTCCAACAGCACATCTTTGGACAGTGGCGGACGGTCGTACGGCAGCCATGTCTCTGCGCCGACGAACGCGATGGAGTCGGTGACGCCGGACGCCCGCAGTTCCCGGGCGGCCGTCAGGCCGGCGAGCGACGCGCCGACCACGGTGATCACGAGGGACCGATCATGCGGCGCCCGAGACGTCCTCGACGGGTGCCGACGTCAGCGGTGAGCGGTCGGTGAGCGTGATGTGGACCCGGCCGTCGGCGACGGTGACGGGGTGGGTCGCCACGGCGCGGGTGGCCGGTGGGCCGCTCGGCAGACCGGTGCGGAGGTCGAAGCAGGTCTCGTGCAGCGGGCACTCGACAGTGCAGTTCTCCACCCACCCGTCGGAGAGCGACGTGTCCTGGTGCGTGCAGGTGTCGTCGATGGCGAACACGCCCTCAGAGGTGCGGATCACCGCGATGGGCGGGTGGTCGGTGGGTTCGATGCGCATCGGCACGTCGATCGCCAGATCGGCGATCGCGACCTCCACCGAGGCGGTGCCCCTGTGGTCAGCGGCAGCCGAGGGGGTGTGGACGACAGGCATGGGTCACCTCGAGACGGCGGGAACGGTGGTCGCCACGTTGCGTTGGAAGCAACATAGCGCATTGTGCGCAACAGACTCGCACTGCCGACCGTGCCCGTCAAGCGTGACGGGCCGTTCGCGGCCGCAACTATGCTGGACCGCGACATGGACATCAACGACACGGCCGACATCTCGCCCGACCGGAACCGTCCCGCATCGATCCAATCGGTCGACCGCGCGCTGGAGGTCCTCGAGATCCTTGCCCGGCACGGGGAGGGTGGCGTCTCCGACATCGCCGACACCCTGGGGGTGCACAAGTCCACGATCTCGCGCCTGGTGTCGGTGCTGGAGGGTCGCGGTTTCGTCGAGCAGGTCGCCGACCGGGGCAAGTACCGACTGGGTTTCACCATCGTCCGGTTGGCCGGCGCGACCATGGCGACCCGTGACCTCGGGCGGGAGAGCCGCGACATCGCCGGCCCCCTGGCCGATCTCGTCGGCGAGACGGTCAACCTCGCGATCCTCGACAACGGGCGTGCGGTCAACGTCACCGAGGCCAACGGCTCCCCGGGTATCGCGCTGCGCACCTGGGTCGGTCAGAGTTGTCCCGCGCACGCAACGTCCAGCGGCAAGGTGCTGCTCGCGGCGCTGGACGACGTGCGGCTCGACGCCGCTGTCGGCGCCACCCTGGAACAATTCACTCCCTCGACCATCGCCGACCCCGCGGCATTGCGCACACAACTCGCCGAGGTCCGCAGTCGGGGATGGGCCCAGGTGCGCGACGAACTCGAGGAGGGGCTCACCGCGGTGGCCGCCCCCATCCGCGATCACACCGGTGACGTCGTCGCGGCCCTGAGCATCTCCGGGCCGACGTTCCGGATGTCCGGCGACCGACTGGGCGCGCTGTCGGCGCACGCCGTCGGCGCCGCCGAGGCCATCGGCGTCCGCCTCGGCCACCGCGGCTGACCCACCCCACGGTTCTGTCCCTGCCCGGCCCGACACCCTCCTGCGCGTCGAGTTGACGCGCGATCCTGTGGGTCGCACCATGTGTTGCACAGGAGACAACGTGTTGCGTGGATCGCAACAGCAAGCATTGGCAGCGGCACAGAACTGAGGTGGGCATGAGCGGTCCTCGCGTGGTCGTCATCGGCGCCGGGATCGTCGGCACCTCACTTGCCGACGAGCTCACCGGCCGCGGATGGACCGACGTCACCGTCCTCGACCGCGGGCCCCTTCCCGCCACCGGCGGTTCGAGCAGCCATGCGCCGGGACTGGTGTTCGCCACCAACCCGTCGGAGACCCTGTCCCGATTCGCGCAGTACACGATCGACAAGTTTCGGGACCTGTCGGAGACCTCGGATCGATTGTGTTTCAACCCTGTCGGCGGACTCGAGGTCGCGACCACCCGCGCCCGCATGACCGACCTGCATCGCAAGGCCGGATGGGCTCGTGCGTGGGGAGTGCCTGCACGGATCATCGACCCCGAGGAGTGCGCGCGGCTGCACCCCCTGCTCGACCCGGCCACGGTCCTCGGCGGATTGCACACCCCCGCAGACGGTCTCGCGGACGCACTGGTCTGTGTGGAGGTACAGCGTCAGCGGGCCGAGGCCGCAGGTGCGCGATTCCTCGGCGACACGCGCGTCCGCGCGGTCACGACTGCCGGCGATCGGGTGACCGGTGTCGAGACCACCACCGGTGTCCATCCCGCCGACCTGGTGGTGTCGTGCGCGGGCTTCTGGGGCGTCGAGATCGGTGCGATGGTCGATCTGACGGTGCCCCTGGTCGCCATGGGGCACCAGTACGTCGAGACGACGTCGGTCGGCCCTCTCCGCGAGCTCGTCGATCGCCGTGTGGGCAAAGCCGCTGCCACACTGCCGATCCTGCGTCACCAGGACGCCGACCTCTACTACCGGCAGCACGGCGACCGGATCGGGATCGGCTACTACGGGCACCGCGCGATGCCCGTCGACATGCACCGGCTCTACGCCGACACCGAGGGGCAACCGATGCCCTCGATGCTGCCGTTCACCCCCGCCGACTTCGCACCGGCATGGGACGAGTCGACCCGCGTCCTCCCGGGTCTCGCGGCGGCATCGGTCGCCGACGGTTTCAATGGCATCTTCTCCTTCACCCCCGACGGTGGACCCGTCCTCGGGCCGCACCCGGGTCTCGACGGGTTCTGGGTGGCCGAGGCGGTGTGGGTGACCCAGTCGGCGGGAGTGGCGCGCACCATGGCGCACTGGATGATCGACGGCAGCCCGGATCTGTGTGTCGCCGGTTGCGACATCGCGCGGTTCTCCGCCCGCGAGACCGCTCCCGACCATGTCGCCGCGATGAGCGCCCGCGCGTTCGACGAGGTCTACGACATCATCCATCCACGCGAACAACGGTCGATACAACGCGACCTCACCGTGAGTCCGTTGCACGACCGTCACCGCGGCCGTGCGGCGGTGTTCGTCACCTCCCACGACTGGGAGCGACCGGCCTGGTTCGAGGCCAATGCCGCACTCCAGCAGTCGGACACGGCACCGCCTCGCACGGAGAGCGACGACGACTTCTCCACACGCCACTGGTCACCGATCGTGGTCGCCGAGGCGGCGGCCACCCGGGCGGGTGTCGGATTCTTCGACATGACATCGCTGATGCGGGTGGAGGTCAGCGGCCCCGACGCGGCGGCCTTCCTCGCCCCGATCCTGACGCGTGATCCCGATCGCGCGGTCGGGACGGTGGTCTACGCACTCATGCTGAACGACTCGGGTGGGGTGCTCAGTGACGTCACCGTCGCGCGCACCGCCGCCGACCGGTTCCAGATAGGTGTCAACGGCCCGCTCGACCTCTCGCGCCTGGCCTCGCTCGCCCGTGTCGCCCGCCGTGACGGCGCCGAGGTGGAGGTTCGCGAGACCACTAGGGAGACAGCGTGTCTCGGCGTCTGGGGACCCGCCGCGCTCGCCGTCGTGAGTCCGCTGAGCGCCTCCCCGCTCGACCCCGACGCGCTCGGGTTCTACCGCACCCTGCGCACCAGGATCGCCGACGTCGACGTCTTCGCGATGCGGGTGTCCTATGTCGGCGAGTTCGGCTGGGAGCTCTACATGGCCGCCGACGACGCCGTCACGCTGGCCGACGAACTCACCACCGCGGGTGCGTCTCTCGGCGCGGTGTGGGCCGGTCGCGGCGCGCTCGACACCCTCCGCATCGAGAAGGGATACCGGTCCTGGGGGACCGACATGACCGCGGTGCACACCCCCGACGAGGCCGGGCTGGCGTTCGCCGTCGCGAAGAACCACGATTTCGTCGGCCGCGCGGCGATGACGCAGCGTTCCGTGCGACGACGCCTGCACACACTCGTCGCCGACGACCCAGACACGATGCTGCTCGGTCGAGAACCGGTCACCGGCCCCGACGGGACCGTCGGCCACGTGACGTCGGCGGCGTTCTCGCCCGCGGTGCACCGCACCATCGCCTACGCCTGGGGCGCACCCGAACTGCGCGTCGGTGAACAGGTGCAGGTCGACCACCTCACGACGACCTCGACGTTCACGGTGTCACCGACGATCACCGTCGACCCGGAGAACGCACGCCTGAAAGGACGCACACCATGACCGACACGGGGATCGACATCGACGCCGAGGTGATCGTCATCGGTCTCGGCGGCATGGGATCTGCCGCGGCGTACCACCTCGCACGCCGCGGGGTGTCGGTGCTCGGCCTAGAACGGTTCACCCCGGCGCACGATCGCGGATCGTCCCACGGCGGCTCGCGCATCATCAGACAGTCGTACTTCGAGGATCCCGCCTATGTGCCGCTGCTGCTGCGGGCCTACGAGCTGTGGGAGGAACTCGCCCGGGAATCGAAGCGAGAGGTGTACCGGATCACCGGGGGACTGTTCATCGGGCCACCGGAGTGCGCCACCGTGTCGGGGTCGTTGCACGCCGCGCAGCTGTGGGGCCTCGACCACGAGGTGCTCGACGCCGACGAGATCGCCCGGCGGTTCCCGGGATTCGCGCCCGAGACCGGGCAGATCGCGGTCTACGAGCCGCTCGCCGGGTTCGCCCGACCGGAGGAGACCGTCGCCGCCCACATCGATCTCGCGGTGCGCGAGGGCGCCGACCTCCGTTTCGGTGAGACGGTGCGGTCCTGGAGCGATGACGGCGACCACGTGGAGGTCGTCACCGACTCGGGGCGTTTTCGTGCCCGGGAACTGGTGGTCTGCCCCGGGGCCTGGGCGCCGGAGATCCTCGCCGACCTCGGTGTCACGATCGAGATCGAACGGCAGGTCATGTACTGGTTCGGCCTCGACGCCGGCTCGACGAGCGACGCCGCGACGATGGTGGACGCACCGATCTACATCCAGGAGAACGCCGACGTGGAACAGATCTACGGGTTCCCCGCGATCGACGGTCCCGACGGGGGAGTGAAGGTCGCCTTCTTCCGCCGGGGTGACGTCTGCTCACCGGACACCATCGACCGTGTGGTGCACGACGCCGAGACCGAGCGGATGCGGACCAGGGTGCGACAACTCCTGCCCGGTGTCACCGGACCCGCCCTCGACGCCGCCACCTGCATGTACTCGACCACCCCGGACCACAACTTCGTGATCGCACGACATCCCCGGCACGCCCGGGTCACGGTGGCCTGCGGGTTCTCCGGTCACGGCTTCAAGTTCGTCCCGGTGGTCGGGGAGATCCTCGCCGACCTGGTCGTCGACGGTCACACCGACCACCCGATCGACATCTTCGACCCGACGCGCGTATCGCTCGTCGCCGGCGGCCAGGATCCGGTCGCGACGGCAGGTGTGCGATGACCGCCGTCGATGCCACGGGACGGACCGACCCGGCCGCACCCGACACCCTCGTGGCGACCCTGCCCGGCGGCGCCTACACCGATGTCGCCGCGTTCACCCGCGAACAGGAGGCGATACTCGAACGCCGATGGATGTGCGCGGTCCGCAGCGCCGACCTCGACGCACCCGGACGGTTCGCGACCGTCGACATCGGCCGCGAGAGCGTGTTGGTGGTCCGGGGCCGCGACGGTGCGCTGCGCGCGTTCCTCAACAGCTGTCGCCACCGCGGAGCGCTGATCTGCACCGAGAGCGACGGGGCCGTCCGGCGAAACCTGCAGTGTCCCTACCACGCCTGGACCTACGGGCTCGACGGAGCGCTCGTCGCCGCCCCCAACCTCAGCAGCATGGGCGACATCGATCGCACCCGCTACGGACTCATCGGAGTCGCCGCCCACGAATGGCTGGGCTACCTGTGGGTGTGCCTGGCCGACGACCCACCGTCGTTCGACGACACCGTGATCGGCGCGGTCACAGCACGTCTGGGAGAACCCGAACAGATCGACCGCTACCGGGTGGCCGATCTCGCACTGGCACACCGTGAGACCTACGAGGTGGCGGCCAACTGGAAACTGATCGTCGAGAACTTCATGGAGTGCTACCACTGCGCGACCATCCACCCCGAGCTCACCGAGGTGCTGCCGGAGTTCGCAGACGGGCTCGCCGCCCAGTACTACGTGGGCCACGGCGCCGAGTTCGGCGGGGCGATCGACGGATTCACCGTCGACGGATCGTCCGGGTTCGCGCCGCTCCCGGATCTGACCGCCGAGCAGGACCGTCGCTACTACGCGATCACGATCAACCCGACGGTGTTCGTCAACCTGGTGCCCGACCACGTGATCGTGCACCGTATGTTCCCCGCCGCGGTCGACCGCACGGTCGTCGTCTGCGACTGGCTCTACCACCCCGACGTGGTCGCCTCGGGAGGTGACACCCGAGGCGGGGTGGAACTGTTCCACCGCGTGAACGTGCAGGATTTCGACGCGTGTGAACGGACCCAACCCGGAATGTCGTCGCGCGCCTACGCCTCCGGCGGTGTCCTGGTGCCCGCCGAGCACCACATCGCGCAATTCCACGATTGGATCAACGAAATGTGCGCCGGGGGGTGAGGATGGGGAGGTGAGTGACCTCTTCATCGACGGCGCGTGGACCGCGGCGACATCCGGCCGCACCCGCGACTGCATCGATCCGGCCGACGGGACGGTGATCCGGTCGGTCGACGAGGCGTCGGCGGCGGACGTCCGTGCGGCGATCGTCGCCGCGCGCACCGCCTTCGACGACTCGTCGTGGCGGTCGACGACCGCCGCCGACCGGTCGGCGCTCCTCGACCGCATCGCCGACCTGCTCCTGCGCGACATCGAGTCGCTCGCGTTGATCGAGACCCGCGACACCGGGAAGACGCTCGCGGAGAGTCGAATCGACATCACCGACGTCGTGTCGGTGTTCCGCTACTACGCCGACCTGGTCACCACCACCGCCGACCGCCTCGTCGACGTCGGCAACCCGGCGGTGATCAGCCGGGTGGTCGCCGAACCGGTCGGTGTCTGCGTGATGATCGCGCCCTGGAACTACCCGCTTCTGCAGATCTCCTGGAAGATCGCCCCCGCGTTGGCGGCCGGCGCCACCATGGTCCTCAAGCCCAGCGAGGTCACCCCGCTGTCGACGATCGAACTGACCCGGCTCATCGCCGAGGCCGGCGTTCCCGCCGGTGTCGTGAACCTCGTGCTCGGCGCCGGATCCGACCTCGGTCCCGCGCTCACCGACGACCCGGACGTCGATCTCATCTCCTTCACCGGTGGACTCGCGACCGGGAAGGTCATCGGCCGCACCGCCGCCGAACACATCACCCGGGTTCTCGTCGAGCTCGGCGGCAAGAACCCGCACGTGGTCTTCGCCGATGCGTGCGCGACCCCCGAGGCCATGGCGGCGACGGTCGATCAGGTCCTCACCGGGGTGTTCCTGCACTCGGGTCAGGTGTGTTCGGCGGGCACCCGCCTGATCGTCGAGGAATCGGTCGCCGACGACCTCGTCGCCGCCGTCGCCGACCGCGCGGGCCGGATCCCGATGGGACCCGGTGTCGATCCGGCCAGCCTCACCGGACCGCTCGTGTCGGCGCAGCAACTCGACAAGATCACCGACTTCGTGGCCGTGGGTGTCGCCGAGGGGGCCACCCTCGTCACCGGGGGCCACCGCGCATCCGCTCCGCGGTTGGCCGACGGATATTTCTTCGAACCCACCGTGTTCGACCACTGCGACCGCACGATGCGCATCGTCTCCGAGGAGACCTTCGGCCCGATCCTCACCGTCGAACGGTTCAGCACCGAGGCGCAGGCCCTCGAGCTCGGCAACGACACCGCCTACGGCCTCGCCGCCGGCGTCCGTACCGCGGACGCCGCACGCGGCGAACGCATGGCGCGCGGCCTGCGACACGGCACGGTGTGGGTCAACGACTTCGGCTACTACACCCCGGCCGCGGAGTGGGGTGGCTTCGGCCGCTCCGGGAACGGTCGCGAGCTGGGACCGTCCGGACTCGCCGAATACCAGGAGCTCAAACACATCTGGACCAACACCACCGCGCCGCCGGCCGGCTGGTTCCCCCAGTAGTCGATACCGAGGTAAGGGGTTGCCATGACCATCGAGAAATCCGTCGATCCCGACAACGGGATGGAACACTTCGGCTACAAGGAGAGCCTCGACCGCAGTATCGGCAAGTTCGCCAGCTTCGCCGCGGGTGTCAGCTACATCTCCATCCTCACCGGCACCTTCCAGCTCTTCTACTTCGGGTTCGGCACCGCCGGTGCGGCCTACCTGTGGAGCTGGCCCATCGTGTTCGTCGGACAGCTCGCCGTCGCACTGTGTTTCATGGAACTGGCCGCGAAGTATCCGATCGCCGGGTCGGTCTACAACTGGGCGAAGATCCTGGGCAACAAGGTGGTCGGGTGGTTCTCCGGTTGGATGATGCTCACGGCGTCGATCGTCACGATGTCGGCGGTGGTGCTCGCGATCGATTCGACGCTGCCCAAGATCTGGAGTGGCTTCCGCCTCATCGGGTCTGATGACCTGGCCGTGGTCTCGCCGTCGAACGCCGTTCTGCTGGGATCGATCCTGGTGGTCGTCACCACGGCGATCAACGCCTTCGGTGTCCGCCTGATGTCGATCATCAACAGCACCGGGGTATTCATCGAACTCATCGCCGCGGTCCTCATCGCGGTGATCCTCGCCTTCAACATCGAGCGCACGCCTGCGGTGTTCTTCTCCACGAACGGGTACGGGGCCGGTGAGAGCGGCGGATATCTGGGCGCCTTCCTCATCGCCTCTCTCGCATCGGGTTACGTCATGTACGGGTTCGACACCGCCTCATCGCTCGGCGAGGAGACGGTCAACCCCCGCAAGACCGCACCGACGGCCATCCTGCGCGCGATCCTGGCCTCGTTCGTCATCGGCGGCGCGATCCTGGTGTTCGCGATCCTGGCCGCTCCCAACCTGTCCGACCCGGCGCTCGGCGTCCAGGGTGGGCTCCAACAGATCGTTCTCGACGTCATGTACGGCCCGGTCGGCAAGATCTTCCTGATGTGCATCGTCGTGGCGGTGTTCGTGTGCACCCTCGCGGTGCACACCGCGGCCATCCGGCTCACCTTCGCCATGGCCCGAGACAACGCACTGCCCTTCGGCGAGTCGCTGGCCAGGGTCCACCCGAAGACGCAGGCCCCGGTCATCCCGGCCGTGCTGATCGGTGTGCTGTCGATCCTCATCCTGGTCATCAACATCAATCAGCCGACGATCTTCCTGCTTCTGACCTCGGTGGCGATCATCATGATCTACATCGCGTACCTGATGGTCACCGGACCGCTGCTCCTGAAACGACTCAGAGGCGAGTGGCCACCCGAGGATCTGAAGGAGGGCGGTTACTTCTCGATGGGCCGCTGGGGTCTGCCGGTGAACATCGTCGCCGTCGTGTGGGGTATCGGCATGGCCCTGAACCTGGCCTGGCCGCGCACGGCGGTCTACGGATTCGGCTGGTACAACACCTGGGCCGCGTTCCTCTACATCGGCGTCATCGGCGGCGTCGGGTTGATCTGGTACTTCACCGTCGGCAGTCGGGGCATGGGGACCCTGAGATCGCATGCGTCGGAGACGAAGTCCGACGCCGTGACTGCCGAACCGTTCCGCGGACCCGAGGGAGTCTGACCACATGGCCGACCCATTGCACGACACCGCGGTGACCGCGGGCCGGTTCGACTACGTCATCGTCGGCGGCGGTACGGCGGGATGCGCGCTCGCCGCCCGTCTGAGCGAGGACCCCGAGGTGACCGTCTGTCTCATCGAGGCGGGCCCCACCGACGTCGGCAACGACGACGTGCTGGTGCTGAGCGAATGGATGCACCTGCTCGACTCGGGATACGACTGGGACTACCCGATCGAACCGCAGGAGCGCGGCAACGACTTCATGCGGCACGCACGCGCCAAGGTGCTCGGTGGGTGTTCCTCGCACAACTCCTGCATCGCCTTCTGGCCGCCCGCCGAGAGCCTCGACGAGTGGGAACGCATGGGGTTGACCGGGTGGGGTGCCGCCGACGTGCACCCGCTGGTGCGGCGGCTGGAGAACAACGACGCCCCCGGTGACCACGGACACGACGGGCCGGTGCGCCTGCGCGACATCCCCGCCGAGGATCCCTGCGGCGCGGCAGTTCTCGACGCGGCTGCCGCCGCGGGCCTACCCACCGTGGGGTTCAACCGCGGCGAGACGGTGCGCACCGGCGCCGGATGGTTCCAGATCAACGCCGGTGAGGACGGCCTGCGGATGTCGACATCCCACGCCTACCTGCACCCGATCATCGGCACGCGGCCCAACCTCGAGGTCCGCACCGGCTGCTGGGCCCAGGAGATCCTGTTCGACGGTGATGACGGCGCGGGCACCACCGCCATCGGTGCCCGCTACCAGCGCCCCGACCTCACCGGGTTCGACGTGGTGGGCGCCGACCGCGAGGTCATCGTGACCGCCGGCGCCATCGACACCCCGAAACTGCTGATGCTCTCGGGAATCGGTCCGGCCGACCATCTGCGCTCGATGGGCATCGATGTGCGAGTCGACTCCCCTGGGGTGGGCTCGAATCTCGACGATCACGTTGAGGGGCTCGTGTTCTGGGAGGCGGCGCAGCCCATGGTCACCACGTCGAGTCAGTGGTGGGAGATCGGCCTGTTCGCCTCGACCGGGCATTCCCCCGAGACCGACGCCCTGGGCCTACCGGACCTGATGATGCATTACGGCAGTGTGCCGTTCGACATGAACACCCTGCGCTGGGGATACCCGACGACGGACAACGGGTTCTGCCTGACCCCGAACGTCACGCAGGGCCTGTCCCGCGGAACGGTGCGGCTGCGCAGCCGTGACTTCCGCGACCGGCCACGGGTGGATCCGCGCTACTTCACCGACGCCGGCCACCACGACGAGACGGTGATGCTCGCCGGGATCCGCCTCGCCCGCGAGATCGCGGCCCAGGAACCGCTGCGGCCGTGGATCGCCCGGGAACTCGCACCCGGCCCCGATGCCGTGACCGACGAGGACCTCGTCGACTACATGCACAAGACCCACAACACCGTCTATCACCCGGCGGCGACTGCGAAGATGGGTACCGACGCCGACCCGATGGCCGTCCTCGACCCGCAACTGCGTGTCCGGGGTACGCAGCGCCTGCGGGTGGTCGATGCCTCGGCGATGCCGAAACTGCCGACGGTCAACCCCAACATCTCGGTGATGGCCATGGCCGAGAAGTGCGCGGACCTGCTGCGCGCCACCTGACCGGGCTAGGGGATCATGGTCGTCATGGCTGGTGGTGACCGACTGCGCGTCGGGGTGTTCGGGAGTGGCGGCAAGGTCGGTCAGGCGATCGTCGATGCGGTCACCGCCGCCGACGACCTGACCTTCACCGTCGGCGTCGACAAGGACGACGACCGGTCGTCGCTGGTCGACTCCGGCACGCAGGTCGTCGTCGACTTCACCCACCCGTCGGTGGTGATGGACAACCTCGAGTACCTCATCGGCAACGGCATCCACGCCGTCGTCGGCACGACCGGGTTCGACGACGACCGTCTCAAGCAGGTCCGCGGGTGGCTCGACGACGCTCCCGGTGTCGGCGTGCTCATCGCCCCCAACTTCGCGATCGGCGCGGTCCTCAGCATGCGTTTCGCGGCGGCGGCGGCCCGGTTCTACGACTCGGTGGAGGTCATCGAGCTCCACCACCCGCACAAGGCCGACGCACCGTCGGGCACCGCCTACCGCACCGCCCGGATGATCGCCGAGGCCCGCGCCGACGCCGGTACGCCACCGATGCCCGATGCGACGACGACCTCGCTCGACGGCGCCCGCGGTGCCGACGTCGACGGGGTCCGCGTGCACTCGGTGCGGCTCGCCGGGCTCGTCGCGCACCAGGAGGTGCTCCTCGGTACGGAGGGGGAGACGCTGACCATCCGACACGACTCCCTCGACCGCACCTCGTTCGCCCCGGGTGTGCTCCTCGGTGTGCGTCAGATCGGTGACCGGCCGGGTCTCACCGTCGGCCTCGACGACCTGCTCGACCTGTAGGGCGGGGTGATGGGCGAGCGTTCCAAGCGCGACTTCTACTCACGCGACGCACGGCCGATCGTGGGAGTCATAGTCGTGATCCTCATCCTGCTGGCCTTCTACATCGGGTTGCTCGGGGTCCGCGGGGTCCAGCTGATCCAGGACGGTTCGGTGGTCGGGATCGGCCTCGGAGTCGGGGTGCTGATCCTGCCGTTCCTCGGTGTGTGGATGGCGTTCACGACCGTGCGTGCGGGTATCGCCCATCAGCGCCTGGGCCGGCGGATGCGTGAGGAGGGGCGCGAACTCGACGTCTCCGACCTACCTCGGCGACCCTCGGGCCGCCTCGAGCGCGATGCCGCCGACGAGCTGTTCGCGACGGTGAAGACCGAGTGGGAAGCCGACCCCGAGAACTGGCGCAACACCTATCGCATCGCCCGCGCCTACGACTTCGCCGGTGACCGATCCCGCGCTCGCGAGATGATGAAACGTGCTGTCGCGCAGGAGAAGGTCGAGCACGACGGACCGTCGAAGTGACCTCTCGACTCATCATCGTGCACCACACCCCTTCGCCGCACACCCAGGCGATGTTCGAGGCGGTCCTCGCCGGGGCGACCGACCCCGAGATCACCGACGTCGAGGTGGTCCGCCGACCCGCACTGTCGGTCAGCGCGTCGGATTTCCTGGAGGCCGACGGATACGTACTCGGTTGTCCGGTGAACCTCGGCTACATCGCGGGCGCCCTCAAACACGCCTTCGACACCAGCTACTACCAGATCCTCGACGCCACCCGGGGCCGCCCGTTCGGGGCCTATCTGCACGGCAACGAGGGCGCCGAGGGCGCCATCCGGGCCATCGACTCGATCACCACAGGACTCGGCTGGACCCGCGTCTCCGAACACGTCATCGCGTCGAACAAACCGGACGCCGACTCCCTCGCGGCATGTCACGAACTCGGCGGCGTCGTCGCCGCGCAGTTGATGGGTTGAACGGCCTGCGCGCCGTCGTCGGCGGGGAGTCCTAGACTCGACCCGTGATCGACACCCCGTACGAGGACCTGCTGGCGAAGGTGTTGGCCGAGGGGACACCCAAGGCCGACCGCACCGGTACCGGGACGCGCAGCCTGTTCGGGCATCAGCTCCGGTATGACCTGGCGGCCGGTTTCCCGCTCATCACGACCAAACGGGTGCACGTGAAGTCGGTGTTCTACGAATTGCTGTGGTTCCTGCGCGGCGACTCGAACGTGCGGTGGCTCCAGGAACGCGGCGTGACGATCTGGGACGAGTGGGCCGACCCCTCGGGCGACCTCGGGCCGGTCTACGGCGTCCAGTGGCGCAGCTGGCCGACGCCCTCGGGTGAGCACATCGACCAGATCTCGAACGCGTTGGCGCTCCTGCGGTCGGATCCCGACTCGCGCCGCAACATCGTCTCGGCGTGGAACGTGGGGGAGATCCCGCAGATGGCCCTGCCGCCCTGCCATGCGTTCTTCCAGTTCTATGTCGCCGACGGCAGGCTCTCGTGCCAGCTCTACCAGCGCAGCGCCGACCTGTTCCTCGGCGTGCCGTTCAACATCGCGTCCTACGCCCTGCTGACGCACATGATGGCCGCGCAGGCGGGCCTCGAGGTCGGCGAGTTCGTGTGGACCGGCGGCGACTGTCACATCTACGACAACCACGTCGACCAGGTGCAGTTGCAGCTCTCCCGCGACCCTTTCCCGTACCCGACCCTGCGGCTCGCCCCGCGAGAGTCGTTGTTCGACTACGAGTTCTCCGACATCGAGGTCGTCGACTACCAGCATCACCCCGGTATCAAGGCACCCGTCGCCGTATGACGGTCGCGTTGATCTGGGCGCAGGGCAACGATCGGGCGATCGGGCGCGACAACACCATCCCGTGGCGCGTGCCGGAGGACGCCCGGCACTTCCGTGATCTCACCCGCGGACACCGTGTGGTGATGGGTCGCGCCACCTGGGACTCGCTTCCCGAACGGTTTCGTCCGCTGCCCGATCGGGTCAACGTCGTGCTGACCACCGACCGCACCTGGTCGTCGACCGGGGCGGTCGTCGCCCACGACCTGCGCGACGCACTCGACACCGACGTCGGCCCGGACGACACGGTCATGGTGATGGGCGGAAGCCAGATCTACGACGCCGCACTGGCGTTCGCCGACATGCTGCACGTCACCGAGATCGATGTCGACGTCGACGGCGCCGATGCCCACGCCCCGGAGATCGACCCGGAACGGTGGGTGGCCACCCACGCCGGTGTGTGGCAGGTGTCGTCGAGTGGACTGCGGTTCCGATTCCTCGAGTACCGGCTGCGATCCGACGGGTCGACACCCGCGTCGACGACGTCGTGAGCGCGGCCGCCCTCCCCATCGCCCGAGCGCGTCGGATCGCTCTGGCAGCACAGGGTTTCGCCGACCCGGCACCCACCGGGGCGGTCACCCGCCGGCACCTGCAACGCGTTCTCGGACGCATCCGCTTCCTGCAGATGGACTCGGTGAACATCGTGGTCCGCGCGCACTACATGCCGCTGTTCAGCCGGCTCGGTCCCTACGACCCGGCGCTGCTCGACCGCGCGGCGGCCGACTCGACCGTCCGGGCACCGCGAATGCTCGCGGAGTACTGGGCGCACGAGGCCGCACTGATCCCGGTCGAGGACTGGCCGTTGTTCGGCTGGCGCATGGACGACTACCGGTACGGCCGTTACGGCAACCCCGTGACCGAGTCTGCCGACCGCACAGCATTGCGCGTCGAGATCGCACGCGTCCTCGCCGAGCGGGGGCCGACCACCGGCGGCGAGCTCGAGGAGCTCCTCGGCCGCCGCCGCGACCAACCGCGTCGGGGGAGCTGGTGGGATCGCAGCGAGGTGAAGCACGCGTGCGAGGTGATGCTCGCCGCCGGAGACCTCTCCGCGATCCGGCGGGGCAACTTCGCGCGTCACTACGACCTCGCGTCGAACATCGTCGGTCCGGACCTCGCGAACACCGCCATCGACCGCGACGTCGCCGTCCGCGAGCTGGTCCGGCGGTCGATCGGTGCGCTCGGCATCGCGACGGAGACCGACCTGCGCGACTACTACCGGCTGCCCGTCGCCGACGCGCGCCGCGCGGTCGCCGAACTGGTCGACGCGGGCGAGGTGACGCCGGTGACCGTGGCGGGCTGGGACCGCACCGCCTATCTCGATCCCGGTGCCCGCACCCCACGACGGGTGACGGCATCGGCCCTGCTCGCCCCGTTCGATCCGTTGGTGTTCTTCCGACCCCGGCTGCACCGCCTGTTCGACATGCACTACCGCATCGAGATCTACGTTCCCGAACCGCAACGCGTACACGGCTATTACGTGTTCCCGTATCTGCTCGACGAGGAGATACCCGCCCGCGTGGACCTCAAGACCGATCGATCCGCCGGGGTGCTGCGGGTGCTCGGTGCGTTCTCCGAGGACGGGGTCGACCGCGATCATGTCGCCACCCGCCTCGCCGCCGACCTGCGATCGATGGCGCAGTGGTTGGGGATGGACGGGGTCGTGATCGGGGGTACCGACTCCGGGGGGCGGGGCGACCTCGCGGGTCACCTCACGCGCGCGCTGCGCTGAACACCTCCGACATCCGGCACCCGCGGACGACGTCCCGGGGCGGCACGGGACAATCGGACCTGGTTCGACCCGTCGGGCCGGCGAAGAGATACGAGGAGTGCAGTCAGGTGTCGCAGTTGGTTCCGTTGCAGGTGCACATGATCGCGCACACCGAGTTCCACCCCCCGGAGGACATCCCCTGGTCGACCGACGTCGACGGGGGAGAGGCGTTGGTCGAGTTCGCGGGCCGGGCCTGCTACCAGAGCTGGGACAAACCGAACCCGCGTACGGCGACCAACGCCGGATACCTGCGCCACATCCTCGAGGTCGGCCATCTGTCGCTCCTCGAGCACGCGACCGTCACCTTCTACATCACCGGTATCTCCCGGTCGTGCACACACGAACTGATCCGGCATCGGCACTTCTCCTACTCGCAGCTGTCCCAACGCTTCGTCCCCGAACACGACTCGAACGTCGTCCCACCGCCGGCGATCCGCGGCGACGCCGAACTCGAGGACCTGTTCGTGACCGCCACCGACGCCGCACGTGCGGCCTACTCCGAACTGCTCGAGGCGCTCGAGGCCAAGTTCGCCGACGTCCCGAATGCGATTCTCCGTCGCAAGCAGGCACGGCAGGCCGCGCGCTCGGTGCTGCCGAACGCGACCGAGACCAAGATCGTGGTCAGCGGCAACCTGCGTGCCTGGCGTCACTTCGTCGGGATGCGAGCCACCGAACATGCCGACGTCGAGATCCGGCAACTCGCGATCGAGTGTCTGCGGCAGCTGTCGGGCATCGCTCCGACCGTCTTCGGCGATTTCGAGATCGGCACCCTGGCCGACGGCACCGAGGTCGCGACCTCCCCGTACGTCGTCGACAGCTGAGCGACGCGGGGAGGAGGTGGGTTGTGCGGTTCGGGCCCACCCCCGGACGGTAGCCTGACCACCATGAACAGCGGCCAGACGCAGCGCGGGCTGCATCCGTTCGGAACCGTGGGTGTCGCGATGGTGACGCCTTTCGCCGCCGACGGCAGCCTCGACCTCGACCGGGCAGTCGAACTCGCGACCCATCTCGTCGACCGCGGGGTCGACGGCCTGGTGATCTCGGGGACCACCGGGGAGTCACCGACCACCACCGTGACCGAGAAGCTCGACCTGCTCAGCGCGGTGCTCGACGCCGTCGGCGACCGTGCGCGCATCACCCAGGGCGCCGGCAGCTACGACACCGCCGAGAGCGTGCGGTTCGCCGTCGAGTCGGCCAAGCGCGGGGCGCACGGGCTGTTGGTGGTGACGCCGTACTACTCGCGGCCACCGCAGACCGGTCTGCTCGCGCATTTCACGGCCATCGCCGACGCGACCGACCTGCCCGTCCTGCTCTACGACATCCCGCCGCGATCGGTGGTGCCGATCGAGCACCGCACGCTGCTGGAGCTGGCGCGGCACCCGAACATCGTCGGCGTCAAGGACGCCAAGGGCGATCTGAACTCCGCCGCGTCGCTCATCGCCGACGCCGGCCTGCAGTACCTGTCCGGTGAGGACGCGCTCAACCTGCCGTGGCTGGCGGTGGGTGCGTCGGGATTCGTCTCGGTGATCGGCCACCTGGTGCCGGAGCGGCTCAGAGATCTGCTCGATGCTGTGGAAAAGGGTGACATGATTCGTGCACGGGAGATCAACCTCTCGCTCATCCCGTTGGTGAACGCGATGGGGCGGCTCGGCGGTGTGACGATGGTGAAGGCCGCACTGCGGATCACCGGCCTCGACGTCGGGGAACCCCGCCTGCCGCAGATGCCGGCCACCGGACCGCAGATCGAGTCGCTGATCGCCGATCTGCGTGCAGCGCAGGTGCTCTCGTGACCGGCCCCGAGCAACCGGCGGGCGAGTCGGCCGCCCCGAAGCGTCGCCGTCGCGCCGCGACCCGTCGCAGCGGTCCACCCGAACCGGCGGCCCCGACGCCGCCGGCCCACGAGCAACGCCAGGCCGCCGAGACGCCGGTGGAGACGAACGCCGCGCCGCCGCAACAGAAGTCGGCTCCCCAGCAGAAGAAGTCCGGCCCCGCCGGGAACGACACCGCGTCGAAGGACACGAATCGGTCGGCGGACTCCTCCGGCGGTGGACGCCGTCGCGGCAAGAACTCCCGCGGATCCGGTGGCGGCGGCTCGTCGGAGCCCCGTCGCGACCGGTCACCGCAGGTCGCCTCGCAGCCCGTCGGCGACGTCACCGACCGTCTCGGCCTGCCGAAGAAGCTGCCCCGCGGCGGATTACGAGTGGTGGCACTCGGCGGCATCGGTGAGATCGGTCGCAACATGACCGTCTTCGAGTACGACGGCAAGCTCCTCATCGTCGACTGTGGCGTGCTCTTCCCCGAGGACCAGCAGCCCGGCGTCGACCTCATCCTCCCGGACTTCCGCTACATCGAGGACCGGATGGACGACGTCGAGGCGATCGTCCTGACCCACGGCCACGAGGACCACATCGGCGCCGTGCCGTTCCTGCTGCGACTGCGCGGCGACATCCCGGTCATCGGTTCGCGTTTCACCCTCGCCCTGCTGGCCGCAAAGTGCCGTGAGCACCGTCAGCGGCCGAAGCTGGTGCAGGTCACCGAGGGTGAGCGCTCTCATTTCGGGCCGTTCGACCTCGAGTACTTCGCGGTCAACCACTCGATCCCCGACGCCATCGCCGTCGCGATCCGCACGCCGGCCGGTCTTGTGCTGCACACCGGCGACATCAAGCTCGACCAGCTGCCCCTCGACGGTCGCCTCACCGACCTCGCCGGGTTCAGCCGCCTCGGCGACGAGGGTGTCGACCTGTTCCTCGTCGACTCCACCAACGCCGAGGTCCCCGGGTTCGTGACACCCGAACGCAACATCGGCACCGTTCTCGACACCGTGATCGGCAAGGCGAAGCAACGGGTGATCGTGGCGTCGTTCGCCAGCCACGTGCATCGCATCCAGCAGGTCGTCGATGTCGCAGCGGCTCACGACCGCAAGGTGTGCTTCGTCGGGCGGTCGATGGTCCGCAACATGCAGATCGCCCAGGAACTCGATTATCTGCGCGTCCCCGACGGCGTGATCGTCGAGATGGACGCCGCCGCATCGCTTCCCGACCACCGCGTGGTCCTGGTGTCCACGGGGTCGCAGGGCGAGCCGCTCTCGGCGCTGTCGCGGATGGCGCGCGGCGAACACCGGCAGATCAACATCCGGGCCGACGACCTCGTCGTGCTGGCGTCGTCGTTGATCCCGGGTAACGAGAACTCGGTGTTCGCGGTGGTGAACGGACTCGCCAAACGAGGCGCCACGGTCGTCACCCAGCAGAGCGCGAAGGTGCACGTCTCCGGACACGCGTCGGCCGGCGAGCTCCTCTATCTCTACAACGCCGTCCGACCGTCGAACGCGATGCCGGTGCACGGCGAGTGGCGGCACCTGCGCGCCAACGCCGCGCTCGCCGAGGCGACCGGTGTCGCCCCCGACCGGGTGGTGCTGGCCGAGGACGGAGTGGTCGTCGATCTCGTCGACGGTCGCGCGAGCATCGTCGGCCGCGTGCCCGTGGGGTACGTCTACGTCGACGGGCTGTCGGTCGGTGACGTCGGCGAATCGACCCTGTCGGAGCGCCTGGTGCTGGGAGAGGGCGGTTTCATCGCCATCACCGTGGTGATCGACGCGGTCGACGGCCGACTGATCAGTCCCCCGGAGGTGTCGGGGCGCGGGTTCTCCGACGACCCGGCGGCGCTCAAGGATGCGGCCGATCTGGTCCACTCGTCGCTGTCGGATCTCGCCGCCGACGGTGTCACCGACACCCACCGGATCGCCCAGTTGATCCGTCGCGTGGTGGGCAAGTGGGTGGCCGACACCTACCGTCGCCGGCCCATGATCGTGCCGACCGTGTTGTCGGTGCGCGCGAAGTCGCCGCGGTAGCGCAGGGGTCGCGAGGGCGCGGCGAGTCGATAGGCTCGGGGGATGACCGCTGCACGCACCGAACGCGCCGCCCTCGCCGAGACCCTGCGTTCGGTGGGACCCGATGCCCCCACCCTCTGCGACGGCTGGACCGCGCGTGATCTGACCGCCCACATGGTGGTCCGCGAGGCGCGACTCGACGCGTCCGCGGGCATCGTGATCCCGCCGCTGGCGGGATACACCGAGCACGTGCAGAACTCCTACGCGCGGCGCGACTACGACCGACTCGTCGATCAGTTCGCTTCCGGCCCGCCGTGGTACTCGCCGTTCGCGGTCCTCGATCGGTTCGCCAACCCGGCCGAGTTCTTCGTCCACCACGAGGACGTCCGCCGAGCGTCGGCGGGGTGGACGCCGCGCGTCCTCGACCCGGCGCTGGAATCGGCGCTGATGGCCCCTCTCACGATGATCGGCAAGAAGGGCCTGCGTTCGGCAGGAGCGCGTGTCGCCCTGACCACCGGAGACGGTGCCACGGTGCTCACCGCCGGTTCGGGTCCGTCGGTCACCGTCACCGGTGATCTGGGGGAACTGGTCCTCTTCGTCTTCGGTCGCGATCAGGTCGACCTGGCCTTCGACGGCGATCCCGGCGCCGTCGCATCGGTGAAGGCGTCCGAGCGCGGCCTCTGACGCCACCCCACCGGACCCGGTTCGGGTCCGTCGCGACCGTGCTCGGTCACGATAGAGACACGCCTTCGATGGGGCCGGTGAGGTGCACGAGGCGTATGGGGTTGATGCGGTTTATGGTGAGCGCATGAGCTCCAAGTCCACGGCCCGGGGTTCCCGCGCGGCCGCGAAGCGCACCTCGTCGGGTTCCTCGGCGCGTCGAGCCGGTGGGACGTCGTCCGCGACGACCCGCACTGCCACCCGTGGCGGAGCCGCGAAGAAGGCGGGCGCCCGGAAGTCCGGTGGCACCGCGACGAAGTCCTCGAAGTCCTCGACCGGCAATCGCGGCGCGACGTCGCGATCGGCCACGTCGGGTCGCGCCACCTCACGTTCGACCTCCGCCTCGGCGGGAACGACGCGGTCGCGCGCGACCGCCACCACCCGGGCCACCGCGGTGGAGCAGACCGCAGACCACGGTTCGGTGGTCCGTGCGATCGGTCGGGGAGTGGGCACCAGCTGGGTCCTGCTCGCCCGCGGGGTGGGCGGGCTCGCCCGCGTCGGCTCGGGGACATCCCGGGTGCGCGACCGATATGCCGACGATCTCGACTCCGACGACCGCTACGCCGATGAACTGGGTCCGGAACGTTTCGACCCCGATCGTGACCACGCCGACGCCCGCTTCGCCGACGACCTCGTCGACGACGGCTACCTCGACGACCCCGATGACATCGAGGCGTTCGATGACGCGCCCGTCCGCCGGTCGCGACGCGAGACCCCGCCCCCGTTCGATCGATCCTCCGACGAGGGACGTCGTCGCGACGGAGCGGCCCTGGCGCTGATCGCCGTGGCAGTGCTGGTCGCGGTCGGCGTCTGGTTCCACGCCGCCGGCCCGATCGGCGCCTTCATCGACACCGCCGTGCGGGCCATCGTCGGTGCGGCCGCGGTCGTCGTCCCCGTGCTGGCCACGGCCGTCGCCGTCCGGCTGATGCGCCGCGGACCCGACCCGCGCAGCCGTGGCCGCAACATCGGCGCGTGCGCGTTGATCGGTCTGCCGGTGCTGGGGATCTGGCATCTCGTCGCCGGCGCCCCGGTCGACTTCGACGGCCGCCTCGACGCCGGTGGCTTCCTCGGCTTCGCCGCGGCCGGGCCACTGACGACCGGGCTCACCGCCTGGGTGTCGGTGCCCATCCTGGTCGTCTGCATCCTGGCCGGGATCCTGCTGGCGGTACGTATGACCGTGCGTGAGGTCGTCACGCTCGCGTCGGACTATTTCGGCGTGGGGCACACGGCGCGGCACGACGCCTACGAACCCGCCGGGTTCGACGATCTCGACGACGACGGGTACGACCCCGGGTTCGCAACGGGCCGTGGCGGAGACCCATGGGAGAACTACCCGCCCGACGACGTCGAGGAGATCCCCGCACCGACGACGCGCATGCGTCGGCCCGCCGGGGTGACCGCGAACGAGGCACTGACCGAACCGCTGATCACCGACGTCGACCCGGCCGATGCGCTCGCCACACGACCCACCGAGGTCGTCGCGAAACCGCGCCGCGCTGCCACACCGAAGAAGACGCCGCCCGCCCCCGCCCCGGCGGCCGACGACTTCACCGAACTCGTCGAGCGCACCGTCGAGGGCGACTACCGTCTGCCGCCCGCGTCGTTGTTGATCGACGGCGACCCGCCGAAGATGGGCAGCGCCTCCAACGACGACATGATCGACCGCATCACCGCGGTGCTCGAGCAGTTCAAGATCGACGCTGCCGTCACCGGTTTCACGCGCGGGCCGACGGTCACGCGCTACGAGGTCGAGCTGGGGCCCGGCGTCAAGGTCGAGAAGATCACCGCGCTGGCCCGCAACATCGCCTACGCCGCGGCCACCGACAACGTGCGGCTCCTCGCGCCCATCCCCGGCAAGTCCGCGGTCGGCATCGAGGTGCCCAACAGCGACCGTGAGATGGTTCGCCTCGCCGACGTCCTCAAGTCGCCGAGCACCCGAAAAGACGCGCACCCGTTGGTGATCGGTCTCGGCAAGGACATCGAGGGCGACTTCGTGAGTGCCAACCTCGCGAAGATGCCGCACCTCCTGGTGGCCGGTTCCACCGGTTCGGGCAAGTCGAGTTTCGTGAACTCGATGCTGGTGTCGCTGCTGACCCGCGCGACCCCCGACGACGTCCGGATGATCCTCATCGACCCCAAGATGGTGGAACTGACGCCCTACGAGGGGATCCCGCACCTCATCACGCCCATCATCACCGAGCCGAAGAAGGCCGCGGCCGCCCTCGCGTGGCTCGTCGAGGAGATGGAGCAGCGCTACCAGGACATGAAGGCGTCGCGCGTCCGGCACATCGACGACTTCAACGCGAAGGTCCGGTCGGGTGAGATCAGCACGCCGTTGGGATCGGAACGTGTGTACCGGCCGTACCCGTACATCCTCGCCATCGTCGACGAGCTCGCCGACCTCATGATGACCGCGCCGAAGGACGTCGAGGACGCGATCGTCCGCATCACGCAGAAGGCGCGTGCGGCCGGCATCCACCTGGTGCTGGCGACACAGCGCCCGTCGGTCGACGTGGTCACGGGTCTGATCAAGACGAACGTCCCGTCTCGTCTGGCGTTCGCGACGTCGTCGCTGACCGACTCGAGGGTCATCCTCGACCAGCCCGGTGCCGAGAAGCTGATCGGCATGGGTGACGGGCTGTTCATCCCGATGGGCTCGAACCGCCCGATCCGCATGCAGGGCGCGTTCATCACCGACGAGGAGATCTCGGCGGTCGTCGAGTTCGCGAAGGAACAGGGCGATCCGCAATATCAGGAGGGCGTCACCGCGCAGAAGGTGTCGGACTCCAAGGACATCGACGGCGACATCGGTGGCGATCTCGACGACCTGCTGCAGGCCATCGAGCTCGTGGTGAGCAGTCAGTTCGGGTCGACGTCGATGCTGCAGCGCAAGCTCCGTGTCGGGTTCGCCAAGGCCGGTCGACTCATGGACCTGATGGAGACCCGCGGCGTCGTGGGACCGAGCGAGGGCTCGAAGGCCCGGGAGGTCCTCGTCAAGCCCGAAGACCTCGCCGGTGTCATCGCCTCGATCAACGGCGCGACGGTCGGCGACTGAATTGTCCGGAACGCAAACTCGCTGACCTGCGACAATGGCGAGCCCCCCACGGCAAAGGTAAAGTAAATTTTGCTTTCGAGGGGAGTATCCCTGTCACGGCGATCTCGTCAATACGTTCGTCATCGAGCCGGTGCCATCACCGGGTTCGTATGACGTTCCGGGACGTCGGCCGTGTGGTCGTCCACACGGCGGGAGAGACCTCTGGCACCCGTGTTCGGTCAGCTGGAGGATTTGCCGCATGAACGTGTCCGCGACAACCTGGATCATCACCCTCGTAGTGATCCTGGGGTTGTTCATCTTCGACTTCTTCGCCCACGTACGCACCCCACACGCCCCGTCCCTCAAGGAGTCCGGGGCCTGGTCGGCGGTCTACATCACCATCGCCCTGATCTTCGGCGGCTACGTCTGGTGGCAGTGGGGCGGCACCTACGGCGGTGAGTACTACGCCGGGTTCATCACCGAGAAGGCCCTGTCGGTCGACAACCTCTTCGTGTTCGTCATCATCATGGCGAAGTTCGCGGTTCCCCGTGAATACCAGCAGAAGGTGCTGCTGCTCGGCATCGTGATGGCACTGGTCATGCGCGGTGGGTTCATCGCCGTCGGCGCCGCCGCGATCAACGCCTACAGCTGGGTGTTCTACCTCTTCGGCGCGTTCCTCATCTACACCGCCGTCAAGCTCATCCGCGAGGCCACGGCCTCGGAGGACGAGGACGACGACGAGGACAGCGCGATCATGAAGTTCGTCAAGAAGTACCTGCGCACCACCGACGAGTACAACGGCGACAAGCTGTTCACCAAGGCCAACGGCAAGCGTCTCGCGACCCCGATGCTCATGGTGCTCATCGTCATCGGCTTCACCGACGTGCTGTTCGCGCTCGACTCGATCCCGGCGATCTACGGCCTCACCACCGAGCCCTACATCGTCTTCACCGCGAACGCCTTCGCGCTGATGGGTCTGCGTCAGCTGTTCTTCCTGCTCGACGGCCTGCTCGACCGCCTCGTGTACCTCTCGTGGGGTCTGTCGATCATCCTCGGCTTCATCGGTGTGAAGCTCGTGCTGCACGCACTGCACGAGAACACGCTGCCGTTCCTCAACGGTGGCGAGCACATCAAGGTCCCGGAGATCTCGACAGGGCTGTCGCTGAGCATCATCGTCGGTGTCCTGGTGGTCACCACGGTGGCCAGCCTCATCAAGGCGAAATCGAACGACAAGAAGGAACAGGACTCGATACCGAGCGCCTGACCTGCATTTCGTTCACTTCGCGGACCCCGCGCACCCACCGGTGGTGCGGGGTTCGCCCGTCTCAGGCCGCGAACGGACCGAAGATGGGCTTCCACTCCGTCACGCGGGTGGCCGTGATGGCGTCGGCCGCGTGGAAGGGGTCCCGCGCGAGGATCCCCGCGAGTGCGTCGGCGTCGTCGGCACGGAAGATCAGCAGCGCACCGGTGCCGTCGGGGTAGGGGCCCGACTCGAGCACGACCCCGGTGTCGACGAGCCCCTTCAACCAGTCGCGGTGCGACGCCCGGTGGGTGTCGCGAAGGTCGGAGGTGGCGTCGACGTAGGTGTACTCGACGGCGAAGACGGTCATGGTGCTCCTCGGGGTGGGGACAGGGGATCTCAGCGCAGGGAGGCCAACATCCGGGTGTTGCCCAACGTGTTCGGCTTGACGTAGCTGAGGTCGAGGAACTCGGCCACGCCCGCGTCGTACGACCGGCACATCTCCTCGTAGACCTCCGCGGTGACCGGGGTGCCGTCGATCTCGGCGAAACCGTGTCGGGCGAAGAAGTGGGTCTCGAACGTCAGCACGAACACGCGGGTCAGTTGGAGATCGCGTGCGACGTCCATGAGTCGGCCGACGAGACGATGGCCGATGCCGTGTCCCGCCCACGCCGGGTCGACGGCCACCGTGCGGACCTCGCCGAGATCGGCCCAGAGCACGTGCAGCGCACCGCATCCCACCACCTCGCCGGCGATCTCGGCGACCCAGAACTCCTGGACGGCCTCGTACAAGGTCACCAGGTTCTTCTCGAGCAGGATGCGTCCGGCGTACATGTCGATCACCGCCTTGATGCGCGGGACGTCGGAGGTCCGAGCCCGCCGGATCGTCACCGACACGGCATCGGTGACGCCGTCGGTGGCGGCGTACCCCTCGTCGGCTGCCATGGGGAAACACTAATACGTCGGCCTCGGGGCGGCGCCCGTCGCGTGGGCCCGCGACACGCGTTCGGCGCGCTCGTGTGACCTGCGCTCGGGTCGTGCCCGTGTGACCGATATCGTCATGGGCGTGGGTGATCCAGGACGCACCGATGATCGGCGCCGTGGCGGCATCGGTCGGTCGGCAGGCGAGGATTCGCCGGTGGCCGAGCGGTTGCGCAACTCGATCAAGCCCGTCGCCGACGACCCGATCGCCGATCCGGTCAGCAACGTCCCGATCGTCAACATCGCCAACATCCTCACCGTGTTCCGCATCGTGCTCGTGCCGGTGTTCCTCGCCGCCCTCTTCGCCGGCGACGGCCACGAACCGGGCTGGCGGATCGCCGCCTGGGTCGTGTTCGCGGTCGCCGCGATCACCGACCGCTACGACGGACGCATCGCGCGCAACCGCGGGCTCATCACCGACTTCGGCAAGATGGCCGATCCGATCGCCGACAAGGCGCTCATCGGGTCGGCGTTGATCGGCCTGTCGCTCCTCGGCGACCTGTCGTGGTGGATCACCGCGGTGATCATCGCCCGCGAGGTCGGCGTCACCCTGCTGCGGTTCTGGGTGATCCGGCACGGCGTCATACCGGCCAGTCGCGGCGGCAAGTTCAAGACGCTCCTGCAGGTCATCGCGATCGGCCTCTACATCCTCCCGCTTCCCGGTGCGGTGCACTGGGTCGCGATCGTGGTGATGGTCGCCGCGATCATCGCGACCGTCGTCACCGGTCTCGACTACGTCTGGCGCGCACTGCAGCTGCGGGCGGCCGGGCGCGCGGCGTAGACGACACGACCGCGTCCGGACCCGCAGCAGGACAACCGACCGGCGGTGTCGCCGGTCGTCGATTAGGGTCGTCGGAACTCCCCGGCGATCGCCGGTACGACCTGATCGGGAACTTCCGCGGGGTGTCGTCGCGTTGTACGTCAGTAGGTGAGGAGGACTCCAATGGCAGCACTACTTCGTGAGGCTCTCGGTGGCAGTCTGCGGCGGGTCCGGACGGATCAGGGCCGTACGTTGCGTGAGGTCTCGACCGACGCGCGGGTGAGCCTGGGCTACCTGTCCGAGATCGAGCGTGGACAGAAGGAGGCGTCGAGCGAGTTGCTCTCCGCCATCTGTGACGCCCTCGACGTCGAGATCGCCGACGTGCTCCTCGACGTCAGCACCGCGATGCGCCGGCGCACCACCATCGCCGAGGACACCAAGGTCGTCATCCCGCCGCCCGCCGACTCGGCCGGTGTCGGCCGCGCGCGGGGCAGTTCGGCCCTGTCGGCGGCCTGACCCGCACCACCCGCGGGGCGCGACGTCGCCCCCCGAGGTGACGCCAGCGGCTAGATTGGTGTCCACCGCACGGCGCGACTCCCGGGGAGATCGGCCGGGCACGACATCACGTACGAGCACCGACGACAGGGACAAGATGCCGAACCCATTCGTGAAGGCCTGGCGCTACCTCATGGCCGCGGGCAACGCCACGATCGACGAGCGTGCCGATCCCAAGATCCAGATCCAGCAGGCGATCGAGGACGCGCAGCGTCAGCACCAGGCGTTGTCGCAGCAGGCCGCGGCGGTCATCGGCAACCAGCGCCAGCTCGAGATGAAGCTCAACCGCCAGCTCGAGGACGTCGAGAAGCTCAACGCCAACACCCGGCAGGCACTGACCCTGGCCGACCAGGCGGCGTCGAACGGCGACTCGGCGAAGGCGGGGGAGTACACCAACGCCGCGGAGGCGTTCGCCGCCCAACTCGTCACCGCCGAGCAGGGCGTCGAGGACCTCAAGACGCTGCACGACCAGTCGCTGCAGGCCGCGGCCCAGGCCAAGCAGGCCGTCGAGCAGAACTCGATGATGTTGCAGCAGAAGCTCGCCGAGCGCACCAAGCTGCTCAGCCAGCTCGAGCAGGCGAAGATGCAGGAGCAGGTCAGCTCCTCGCTGCAGCAGATGAGCGAGCTGTCGGCGCCGGGCAACACCCCCAACCTCGAGCAGGTGCGCGAGAAGATCGAGCGCCGCTACGCCACCGCCCTCGGTTCGGCGGAGCTCTCCCGCAACACCGTCGGCGGTCGCATGATGGAGGTCCAGCAGGCCTCGGTGCAGATGGCGGGGCACTCGCGCCTCGAGCAGATCCGCGCGGGCATGAAGAACGACGCCCTGCCCGGCGGTTCGTCGTCGAACGCGGCCATCGACCCCGCCACCCCCGATCTGAACAAGCGTCCCGAGCAATCCTGATCTGACGATTTACGCTGCCCTGAGACCGCGGCCTGCGGTGTCGGGGTCATCCCGGATCTTTCCCCCGATCACGACGTGAGGTGCTGACAAGCCATCTCCACGGGCGGCATCGTCGACGGTGACGGGTCGGCACGTCGATCGGCCCGGACATCGGAACGGAGAGGTGCGGGACATGTGGTGGAAGATTGCGGTGGCGGTCGTCGTGGTGTGGTTGGCGTTCGGGTTGATCGTGGCGCTCGCGAAGGGTGTCGCGGCGCTGGCCGTCCTGGGCCTGCTGGCCGTGGGTGTCCTGACGGTGGTCAAGTGGTTCACCCGGTCGGATGAGCACTCGGCCGACACGCCCGCCGATCGCTAGACCGGCCGCGGAGACCGACGAACCGACAGCGAGGAGTCCTCACGTGCGCGTCGCCGTCGTCGCGGGTCCCGATGCGGGGCATGCGATCCCGGCGATCGCGCTGGCGGAGCGGCTGGCGCGGGCGGGTGACGAGGTCGTCGTGTTCACCGGTCCACGGTGGGCCGACATCCGTAGCGACCGCGCCGATGCGGTCCCCGCGGTCGAGATGGCGGAGCTGCCCGGACTCGACCTGGTCGACACCGACGGCGACGACACCGACGCCGGTGCGCGACTGAGTGTGCGGGCCGCACGGATGACGACGGCGCTCACCCCGCTGCTCGAGATCGCGCGCGTCGACCTCGTGGTGTGCGATGTGATCACCGTCTGCGGCGGATGGTCGGCACGACTGCTGGGTCTGCCCTGGATCGAACTCTCGCCGCACCCGCTCTACGAGCCGTCGCGCGGACTGCCGCCGATCGGCAGCGGGCTGGCGCCGGGGACCGGGGTGGGCGGACGTCTGCGCGACACGCTGATGCGGGCCGCCACGGCGCGCTCGCGCCGACTCGGCGAACGGCAGCGCGGGGTGGCGCGGGTGTCGGTCGGTCTGCCCGCCGACGATCCCGGGCCCGACGCGCGTCTGGTCGCGACGCTGCCCGCGTTGGAGGTGCCGCGGCCCGACTGGCCCGACTCCGCCCACGTGGTCGGTCCACTGCTGTGGGAACCGACCGATGCCACCGCCGAACCCCCGGCCGGCGACGGTCCGCTGGTCGTGGTGGCCCCCTCGACCGCGCACACCGGTGTCGCCGACCTCGTCGCCACTGCGCTGCAGGCTCTCGATCCGGCCACGACCGGCCGACCGCTACGGCTCGTCGTCTCCGCACTCACCGCACCGTCGATCCCGTTGCCGGACTGGGCGACCGCCACGACCGGCCGCCAGGACACGTTGCTGGCGACGGCGTCGGTGGCCATCTGCGGGGGCGGCCACGGCATGCTCGCCAAATGCCTCACCGCGGGGATTCCGGTGGTCACCGTCCCGGGCGGTGGCGACCAGTGGGAGCTCGCCAACCGCGTCGAGCGGGCCGGCGTCGGTGTCTGTGTCCGGCCGCTGACGCCGGCCACACTGCGCTCGGCCGTCGAGCAGGTCCTCGACGATCCCGCGATCCGCGCCGCCGCGCGCTCGGCCGGCGAGGCACGCGGTCTGACCGATCCGGTCCAGGTGTGCCGCGCCGTGGTCCGTGCCCACCGTGACGACCCGGCGGGGGATCGTCGCTAGGCTGGCCGGTGATGCGTCTGACCGAGTTCACCGAATTGATGGAGACCGAGTTCGGCTCCACCGCCGCGTACTCCATGTTGCGTGACCATGTCTTCCCCGACTTCGGCGGGCGCAACGGTGCCGACGCCGTCGACGCGGGATACGACCCGAAACAGGTGTGGCAGGCCTACTGCCGCGATTTCGACGTCCCCCGCGACCGCTGGTGACGCATCACCCGGTCACACCGTGATGCGCCGTCGGGTCCCACGGCGTGTCGGCGCGGCGAATACCCGCATCGAACAGATGTTCGTCTAATCTGGACCCTGTTCGAGTACGCGAGGCGATCCCGATCGAGTGGATCGATCCACAGATGACGTCGGTGCACAGGGCGGCACGCACGATCGATGTCGTTGTCGGTGGGCCCGTCTAGCGTGGCGCACACCGAGGTCACCGGCCTGTAGACACGTACAGGATCGGCCTCCCAGACACAGGAGAACCCCATGGCAGCAGCACCGCAGGATCGCGAGAAGGCGCTCGACCTCGCACTCGCGCAGATCGACAAGAACTTCGGCAAGGGCTCGGTGATGCGCCTGGGCGACGAGGTGCGCGCACCGATCGAGGTGATCCCCACCGGGTCGATCGCACTCGACGTCGCGCTGGGCATCGGCGGTCTGCCGCGCGGCCGCGTCGTGGAGATCTACGGTCCGGAGTCCTCGGGTAAGACCACCGTGGCACTGCACGCGGTCGCCAACGCGCAGGCCAACGGCGGCATCGCGGCCTTCATCGACGCCGAGCACGCTCTCGACCCCGATTACGCGCAGAAGCTCGGTGTCGACACCGACGCCCTGCTGGTGTCGCAGCCCGACACCGGTGAGCAGGCGCTCGAGATCGCGGACATGCTGATCCGCTCCGGCGCGCTCGACATCCTGGTCGTCGACTCGGTGGCCGCACTGGTGCCCCGCGCGGAGATCGAGGGCGAGATGGGCGACAGCCACGTCGGCCTCCAGGCCCGCCTGATGAGCCAGGCGCTGCGCAAGATCACCGGCGCCATGAGCAACTCGGGCACCACGGTCATCTTCATCAACCAGCTGCGCGAGAAGATCGGCGTCATGTTCGGCTCGCCCGAGACCACCACGGGCGGTAAGGCTCTGAAGTTCTACGCGTCGGTGCGCCTCGACATCCGTCGCATCGAGACCCTGAAGGACGGCACCGACGCGGTGGGCAACCGCACCCGGGTCAAGGTCGTCAAGAACAAGGTCTCACCGCCGTTCAAGCAGGCCGAGTTCGACATCCTCTACGGCCACGGCATCAGCAAGGAGGGCTCGCTGATCGACCTCGGCGTCAACGAGGGCTTCATCCGCAAGTCCGGTTCGTGGTTCACCTACGAGGGTGACCAGCTCGGCCAGGGCAAGGAGAACGCCCGCAAGTTCCTGCTCGAGAACATCGACGTGCGCGACGAGATCGAGAAGAAGATCAAGGAGAAGCTCGGCATCGGTGCGGTCCTGACCGATGACGTGGCGCCCGCGCCCGTTGACTTCTGACCGGTTCCACGACTCCCGAACGGGAGAGGATGTCCGGGCGCGCCTGCAGGGTGCGACCCGCGAGATCCTCTCCCGTTCGTCGCCGGCCCCTCCTCCGCCCGAGAAGCAGCCGGCAGGACGCGGATCGCGATCCGAGACGACCGCCTACGACAGCGCGCTGCGCCTGCTCGGGGTGCGCGCCCGCAGCCGATCAGAACTGCGGACCCGGCTGCTGGGCAAGGATTTCGAGCCCGCGGAGGTGGATTCGGTGCTCGACCGCCTCGCTGCCGTCGGACTCGTCGACGACGCGGACTTCGCCCTGCAATGGGTGCGCGCCCGACATGAGCACAGCGGCCGCGGGCGCACCGCGCTGCGGCACGAGCTGCGCACCAAAGGTGTCGACCCGTCGGTCGCGGAAGTCGCACTCGCCACGATCGACGCCGACGAGGAACGCATCCGCGCCGCCGATCTCGTCGCCCGCAAGGTGAGCAGCTGGACCGCGGACATGATCACCGACCGCGAGGAACGCGACCGGCGGACCCGTCGCCTCGTCGCCATGCTCGCCCGACGCGGTTACGGATCGACCGATGCCTTCGAGATCGTCCGCGCGGCGCTCGACGACCTACCGGGTCCCGACTGACGCCTCCGGCCCGGCCGGAGGCGTCACGTCAGACGGGCAGTTTGTCGAGCTGGACCGGTGCGGCCGTCGTGTCCTTGCGTCGTCCCTCACGCACGCGGCGCTCGACCGTGGTGGCCAGCACCGACAACCCGAAGTTGATGATGATCATGACGATCGCCACGACGACGAGGGCCGGCAGGTAGTTGCCGTAGTACGAGGCGGACTGGATGCCCGAGCGCACGACCTCGATGTAGCCGATCGCATAACCCAGCGCGCTGTCCTTGAGTGCGATCACCATCTGCGAGATCAGTGCGGGCAGCATCGCGGTGATGGCCTGGGGGAGCAGGATGATCCGCATGGTCTGCGACTTGCGCAGCCCCAGCGAGTTGGCCGCCTCGAGCTGTCCCGACGGCAACGAGTTGATCCCCGAACGCAGGATCTCCGCGATCACCGAGCCGTTGTACAGCGTGAGCCCGGTGACGACGGCCGCGAAGGCCAACTGCTGCGACGGGAACACCGCGTACTGCGCGAACAGGTAGTAGGCGAAGATCATCAGGATCAGGACGGGGATCGCCCGGAAGATCTCGACCACACCACCGCTGATCCACCGCACCGCGCGATGCTCCGAGAGCCGCCCGATGCCCAGGACGGCACCGAGGATCAACGCGAACACGATAGACAGGGCCGCGGCCTTGAGCGTGCCCCACAGTCCGGGCAGCAGGTAAGTGGTCCAGGTGTTGGCCTCGACGAACGGCTTCCACTTCTCGGCGGTGAGCTGCTCGTTGCCGGCCAGCGTGACGATCACGAACACCACGGCCGCGATGAGGATCACGGCGAACACGGCGGCGATCGCCTGGTACCGACGCCGGGCCTTGGGGCCGGGGGCGTCGTAGAGAACTGTCGCGCTGCCGCTCATCGTCGGACCGCCAATCTCTTCGCGAGGAAGCCGAACACGTAGCCCTCGAGCAACGTGATGATCATGAAGCCGACCGCGATGATGGCGAAGATCGCGACGATCTGATCGGCGTGGTTCTCGATCTGTTCCTTCATCAGCAGCGACGCCTCGGCGACACCGATGGCGGAGGCGATCGTCGTGTTCTTCGTCAGCGCGATCAGGACACTGCCCATCGGCCCGATGACCGATCGGATCGCCTGCGGCAGGACGATGATCGCGAACACCTTCGAGAAACCGAGGCCCAGCGACCGGGCCGCCTCGGCCTGGCCGAGCGGGACGGTGTTGAAGCCGGATCGCAGTGTCTCGCACACGAATGTCGAGGTGTAGACGACGAACCCGAGAACGGCGAGCCAGAAGTTGTTGTTCTTGATGAAGTTCGCGTTCTCCGGCGCCAGGGTGAGACCGAGGTTCTGGTACAGACCGATCGAACAGAAGATGACGATCAACGTCAGCGGGGTGTTGCGGACGATGTTGACGTACCAGGTCCCGAACATCCGCATCACGGGTACCGGCGACACCCGCATGCCGGCGAGGATCGTGCCCCACACCAGCGAACCGATGGCGGCGAAGAAGGTCAGCTTGAGGGTGACCCAGTACGCGGGCCACAACGCAGGGCCGATGTCCGACCACAGCTCGTTCATGACAGACCCGCCGGGCACGGGGTCGGCGTCGAGTCGAGGAACGACAGATCGCCGGGTTTCGGGGTGAAGGTGAACGGTGAGTCGGGCGCGTCGGCCCGCTTCATCAACGTGTCGACCTCCTCGTCACCGACGGACTCGCGCAGGGCGCGTTCCCACGGCGACGACCCGGATCCGTCCGGGGTGAGCATCTTGTCCAGCGCCTTGTTGGCCGCGGTGACGTTGGCCGGGTAGTTCTTCGGCATGCCGATGCCGTACCGCTCGGTGGAGAACGGCGCTCCCTTCTTGCGGAGGACCTTCTTGCCGGACGAGGTGATGCACGCGTCCTTGGGATAGGTCATGTCGACGATCTTGAACTGGTCGTCGTAGATGTCGAAGTTGGCGAAGCCCGCGAGGATGACCTCGTCGGTGGTCAACGCGTCGATCTTCTTCAACCGCAGGGCCTCGACGCATCCCGAGTAGGAGTCGTACTCCTGCAACTGGATACGCGGCAGCTGGGCCTTGACGTTCTGGGCCGACGTCGAACCGGTCACCGAACAGAGCTTCTTGCCCTTGTCGAGGTCGGTCAGCGTCGCGATGCTGTCGTCGTCCTTGCGGACCAGCAGTCCCTGGTAGTTCACCAGGTAGGGCCCGGCGAAGGCGACGCGTTCCGAGCGCGCGGCGTTGATCGAGTACGTGGCGGCGATCATGTCGACCTCGCCGTTCTCGATGAGCGTCTCGCGCTGGGCGGACGGCGTCTCACGCCAGGTGATCTTCGGGTGTTTCACACCGAGGTCGTCGGCGATCGCATCGACCACGTACCGCGACACCAGCGTGTCGAAACCGGTGAAGTCCTTGTTCGGTTCGCGCAGCCCGAGGCCGGGCTGGTCGTACTTCGTGCCGAGGATGACCGAGCCGTCCTTGATCGACGCGATGAGGTCACGGGGATTGGTGTTGCCGCAGGCGGTCATCGACGCCGCGGTGACGGTCAGCGTCACGGCCAGCGCGAGCACGGTGGACCACCGACGTCGGCGTCTGTGTGCCGTCGGCATTAGTAGTTCGCGTGATGCCCGCATCGGCGCCCTCGGTGATGCCCCCATCAGTGGCCCAGGATCTTGCCGAGGAAATCGCGGGCCCGTTCGGACTCCGGACGGGTGAAGAAGCTCTCCGGGTCGGTGTCCTCGACGACGGCGCCGTCGGCCATGAAGATGACGCGATCGGCGGCCTTACGGGCGAAACCCATCTCGTGGGTGACGACGAGCATCGTCATACCCTCCTTGGCCAGCGAGACCATGACGTCGAGGACCTCGTTGACCATCTCGGGGTCGAGGGCCGAGGTGGGCTCGTCGAACAGCATCACCTTGGGGTCCATCGCGAGCGAGCGGGCGATGGCCACGCGCTGCTGCTGACCGCCGGAGAGTTGCGCGGGGTACTTGTCCTTCTGCGCGGCGATGCCGACCCGCTCGAGCAGTTCCATCGCACGCTCCCGCGCGGCGTCCTTGCTCTTCCTGCGCACCTTCATCGGCGCGAGGGTGACGTTGTCGATGATCGTCTTGTGGGCGAACAGGTTGAACGACTGGAACACCATGCCGACCTCGGCGCGCAGGGCGGCGAGTCCCTTGCCCTCCGACGGCAGGGGCTCGCCGTCGATGCGGATCTCACCGTTGTCGATCGGCTCGAGGCGGTTGATGGTGCGACACAGCGTCGACTTGCCCGAACCCGAGGGGCCGAGCACGACGACCACCTGTCCGGCAGGCACGTCGAGGTTGATGTCCTTGAGTACGTGGAGGTCACCGAAGTGTTTGTCGACACCGTGTAGCGAGATCATCGGGGTGGTGCCCGATGTCGCGGACGCGGCCGGTCCGGATTGCGAAGCGGTCATGCTGGGCACCTTACGGTCACCATGACCCGAAATGCCCCGAAAGCGTGGCCGGGGGTAACGAAATCTTTACCCGCGGAGCCCCGGGGCTCGTCGATGCCGCCGATTCCGGTTGTGCCCTCGCGCAGACGTACCCTGGGCTGCGATGAAAGCGTATTCACCCCCGACCGCACCCGCCGGGCAGGGCGCCCGCAGCTACCAGGTCCGTACCCACGGCTGTCAGATGAACGTGCACGACTCCGAGCGCATCTCGGGCGTGCTCGAGGACGCCGGGTACGTGCGCGCGAGCGACGACACCGACGCCGACCTGGTGGTGTTCAACACGTGCGCGGTGCGCGAGAACGCCGACAACAAGCTCTACGGCAACCTCTCGCATCTCGCGCCGATCAAGCAGCAGCGTCCCGACATGCAGATCGCCGTCGGCGGCTGCCTCGCCCAGAAGGACCGCGGCGCCGTGGTCGACAAGGCGCCGTGGGTCGACGTCGTGTTCGGCACCCACAACCTGGGGTCGCTGCCGGTGCTGCTCGAGCGCGCCCGCCACAATGCCGCCGCCGAGGTCGAGATCCTCGACTCGCTCAAGGAGTTCCCCTCCACGCTGCCCGCGCGCCGCGAGTCGTCGTACGCGGGGTGGGTGTCGGTGTCGGTCGGATGCAACAACACCTGCACGTTCTGCATCGTCCCCGCGCTGCGCGGCAAGGAGGTCGACCGTAGGCCCGGTGACGTCCTCGCCGAGGTGCAGGCGCTCGTGGACGAGGGCGTGCTCGAGGTGACGTTGCTCGGCCAGAACGTGAACGCCTACGGCATGTCGTTCGTGGATCCGGCCCTGGGACGGCGGCGCTCGGCGTTCGCCGATCTGCTGCGGGCCACCGGCGGCATCGACGGCCTCGAACGGCTGAGATTCACCTCACCCCACCCGGCGGAGTTCACCACCGACGTGATCGACGCGATGGCGGAGACCCCCGCGGTGTGTCCGCAGCTGCACATGCCGCTGCAGTCCGGCTCCGACCGCGTGCTGCGGTCGATGCGACGCAGTTATCGGCGGACCCGGTTCCTGTCGATCCTCGACGAGGTGCGCGACCGCATCCCCGACGCCGCGATCAGCACCGACATCATCGTCGGGTTCCCGGGGGAGACCGAGGAGGACTTCGCCCAGACGCTCGACATGGTCGCCACCGCCCGTTTCGCCTCGGCGTTCACCTTCCAGTACTCGCCACGGCCGGGGACGCCCGCGGCGACGATGCCCGATCAGGTGCCCAAAGAGGTTGTCACCGAACGGTATCTGCGCCTGACCGCCCTGCAGGACGAGATCTGCCTTCAGGAGAACCGCCGGACGGTCGGCAACCGGGTGGAGCTGCTCGTGGTCGCCGACAGCGGTCGCAAGAGCGCGGCGACCCACCGGCGCACGGGTCGCGCCCGCGACGGTCGCCTGGTGCATTTCGCGGCGGGCGGGTCCGACGCCATCCGGGCGGGCGACGTCATCGAGACCGTTGTGACCGGTGCGGCGCCGCATCACCTCGTCGCCGACGACGGTGTGCTCTCCCATCGACGGACCCGCGCGGGCGATGCCTCCGCGGCCGGACGCACCGCACAGACCCCGCCGATCGGTGTGGGCCTCGGTATGCCGGCGATGGGGGTGCCGGTGGTCACCGACGCACCCGGTACCGATACCGCGTCATGCGGAGGAGGATGTGGTTCATGAGTGATGCACGATCGACCGACGGTGACGGCTTCTCGGCCTTCGAGGGGGACCTGCGCAAGGCCGAACGCAAGGTGGCCGGCGAGATCGACCCGGGCGGGCGTGCCGTCGTGGTGGCGGTCGCCGTGCTCGCGGCCATCCTCGCGATGATTCTGCCGCACACCGGCTCGGCCAACGGGATCGACGTGCTCACCTTCGCCGCCGACTCGACCGCGGAGCGGGTGACGATCACCTCGCGTGTCTTCATCTACCTGCTGGTCATCTTCGGCATCGGGTTCTCGATGCTCGCGTTGGTGACCCGGCGCTGGGTGATCGCATGGGTCGCGCTGTGCGGCTCGGCGGTCGGCTGCGTCGCGGGCATGCTCGCCTGGTGGTCGCGCAACACCCCCGGGGTCGACGGGATCGCCCCGCCGCACGGCGTCGGTGTCGGGTTGGTGCTGGGCTGGTTCGCGTTGCTGGTCATCACGTTCCACTGGGCGCGGGTGGTCTGGGCGCGCACCAACTACCAGCTCGCACTCGAGGAGGGACGTCGTCGCGAGGCGACCGAGGCCGAGGATCGTGCCCGCGCCCTCCAGCGCCGTGCATCGCAGGCCCGCGCGTCCGATCGACCGGCCGACGACGCTGCCGCGCCCACCGACCCCGTCGGCGACTGACCCCTCGTCGGGCCCAGCGTCGCCCGGCTCCTAGAGGTCGGAGACCGCGCTCTGCGCCGCCTGTGACCACTCACGCCACTGTTGGGCCTGAGCCCGCAGGTCGGCAGCGTCACGGTCCTTGCCGCGTGCGGCAGCCTTCTCGGCCTGCTCCTCGAGCTGGGCCACGCGCGACGCGAACTGGTCGGCGCGGGCCTTGACCTCCGGATCGGTGCGCTGCCAGTGCGAGTTCTCGGCGTCGGCGATGCGTTTCTCGATGGCGCGGATGCCCTTCTCGAGCGACTGCATCTGCTCGCGGGGGACCTTGCCGATGCCGTCCCATCGGTCGCGCAGCGACCGGAACTGGGTGCGCGCGGCGTCGAGATCCTTCGCCGGGTCGGCCATCGACTTCGCCTCGTCGAGCAGTGCGCGCTTGGCCGCCGCGTTCGCGCCGAACTCCTCGTCGCGCTCGGAGTTCGCCGCGTTGCGGGCCGCGAAGAACACGTCCTGGGCGGCCTTGAAGCGCTCCCACAGGGCGTCGTCGGTGTCTCGGGGCGCGCGACCGGCCGCCTTCCACTCGGTCAGCAGATCGCGGAACTTCCCCGCGGTGGGACCCCAGTCGGTGGAGTCCGACAGGGCCTGCGCCTGCTCGATCAGTTCTTCCTTGCGCGCCTTCGCGCCGGCGCGCTCGCGGTCGAGATCCGCGAAATGCGCACCGCGACGGCGATTGAACGCGTCACGGGCCTTTGCGTAGCGCTTCCACAGCACGTCGTCGGTCTTGCGGTCGACGCCCTTGATCGTCTTCCACTCGTCGAGGATCTCGCGAAGACGGTCGCCCGCGTGCTTCCACTGCGTGGTCTCGGCGCCGATCTGTTCGGCCTCGGCGGCGAGGGTCTCCTTGCGGGCGATCGCGGCGGAACGGGCGGCGTCGCGTTCCTTCGTGCGCTTCTCGGCGATGCTGTCGGCGCCGTCGATGATGGCCGTCAGCCGCACCTCGAGGGCCGGCACGTCACCGATCACCGTGGCCGTGGGCAGGGATTCGCGCAGGGCCACCGCGGCGGTCTTCGTCTTGCGGGGATCACCGGTTCCCGCCGCGAGTCGCTCCTCGAGGATCTCGACCTCGGTGGCGAGGTCGTCGAACCGTCGGCCGTAGTGGGCCAGGCCGTCGGCGGGGGTGCCGGCCTGCCAGGAACCGATCTGTCGGGGTTCGTCACCGACGGTGAGCCACACCGTCCCGTCGTCGTCGACCCGACCGAACAGACGTGGATCACTCGCCGGCCGCACGCGCACCGGGTGCTCCACGGCCGGTGCCGCGGCGGCCGCGGGGTTCGCGCCGGCCGGCCTGGGTGCCCCGGGGCGTGGCCCCGGACGGGGACCGGGGCGGGGTCCGGGCTTCGGGGTACCGGGGGAGGGTGCGCTCGGCGCCGCGACAGCGGGCGAGGACTCGGCGACAGCCGGCGCGGGGTCGGCGGGCGGGGAGGCCGGCGGCTCCGAGACCGGGGTGTCGGGTGTCGCGTCCGGCGCGACCGCCGGCTCGGTGGAGGTGGGGACCGCGTCCTGGACGGTCGCGGTCGACGCCTCCGCGGGCTCGGCTACGGAGTCCGTGCCCTGCGCTGTCGGTTCACTCATGTCCGTCACACCCTCGTCCCTGCCGCGCGTCACGGCTGCCACTGTCGTCCGAGCCCACCCGGTGCGTCGCCCACCTGGTGTGTCGTGGACCCATCTAAGCAGGCGGGCGCCGATTTCGTGTGCAGTCGCGTCAACGCCGTGGGCCGCGCGCGAGCGCCGGGACACGCGGTCGCGTCGACTAGCGTCTGCGGTGTGCTCACCGCCGTCGCGTTCATCCCCGGGGCCCCGCTGATCGTCCCGGAGGTGTCGGGTCCCGCAGCGGTCGCCGACGTCGCACCCGTCCGTGACGCGGTGCTGGAGGCGGGCCGACGGCTGGCCGCCCGCTCGAGCACCTGGATCGCGATCGGTGCCGCCCCCCACGACGACACCGCGCCACCCCGGACGGGGACCTTCGCAGGCTTCGGTGTCGACCTGTCGGTGTCGCTCGATCCCGGAGCCGTCGCATTCACCGACGGTGACGGGCGGACGAGCGGGGACACGATGGCCACGCCCATGTTGATCGCCGGGTGGGTGCGCGGCCGTGTCGCCGAGAGCGTCGTCATCGAACCGGTGCTCGTCGACCCGTCGACGGCGGGCGTCGAGTGCGCCGAGATCGGTCGTCGACTCGCCCGTCGCTGCACCGAGGCCGGCGAGCCGATCGGGCTGCTCGTCGTCGGCGACGGCTCGACCGGACTCACCGACCGTGCGCCCGCCGGTCTCCTCGACGGAGCCGCCGCGGTGCAGGCTGCGGTCGACGACGCGCTCGCGGCCGCCGACACCGAGGCCCTCGCCCGCCTCGACGAACGTGCATGTGCACAGATGCGCGTCGACGGGCGCGCAGCCTGGCAGGTCGCCGCGGCGCTGTGGGCCGCTACCGGCGCCGCGCCCGCGGCCGCGGCGACGCTCTATCGCGGGGCGCCGTTCGGGGTGGGCTACCAGGTCGCGTGGTGGGAACGCCGGGCGTGACATCGGCACAGGGGTCGTCGCCGCCGCGGTCCGTCGGCGCGGTCGTCGCACCGATCGCGGTGATCGGTCCCACCGGCACCGGCAAGTCCGAGCTGGCCCTCGACCTCGCGCAGCGGTACGACGGCGAGATCGTCAACATCGACGCGATGCAGCAGTACCGGGGGATGGACGTCGGCACGGCCAAGGTGCCCAGGGACATGCGCCGCGGGATTCTCCACCACCAGCTCGACGTCCTCGACGTCACCGAGACCGCGACCGTCGCCCGGTACCAGGGCGCCGCCCGCACCGACGTCGAGGCAATCCTCGCCGCGGGTCGCCGGCCGATCATCGTGGGTGGGTCGATGCTCTACATCCAGTCGTTGCTCGACGACTGGACCTTCCCCGCCACCGACCCCGAGGTGCGCGCGCGGTTGGAGGGCGAGCTGGCCGCCGACGGTGTGGAGTCGCTGCACCGTCGTCTCGCGGTGGTCGACCCCGCAGCCGCGTCGTCGATCCTGGCCTCGGACGGACGTCGCGTCGTTCGGGCGCTCGAGGTCGTCGAGATCACCGGGAAACCGTTCGCCGCGTCGGCTCCGCCCATCGGCCGGGCCCCGCGTTGGTCGACGACGATCATCGCCCTCGACCGTGACACCGACGCGCTCGACGACCGTCTGCGACGACGCACCGACGCCATGTTCGCCGACGGACTCGTCGAGGAGGTGCGCGCGCTCGTCGACCGGGGACTCCGGGAGGGCACCACCGCGCCGCGTGCGATCGGCTACGCGCAGGTCCTCGACGCCCTCGACGGGCGACACGACTTGGACACCGCGCAAGAGCTCACGTTCACCGGCACCCGACGCTACGTCCGCCGGCAACGCTCGTGGTTCCGTCGCGATCCGCGCATCCACTGGTTCGACGCCGGTGCACCGTCGCTCCTCGACGCCGTCTCGGCCCTGGTCGGCACCGCCTCCTCGCCCGACGCACCGCCCGCGGCCGACCGGCAGGGACGGTAACCTGGGCCTATGGCAGCAGACGTCGAGATCGAGGGCATCGAGTTCCTCAAGGGGCACGGCACCCAGAACGACTTCGTGCTGCTGCCCGACGCCGACGCCCGCCTCGACCTCACCGCCGACCTCGTGGTCGCCCTGTGCGACCGTCGGCGCGGCATCGGCGCCGACGGCGTGCTGCGTGTCGCGCGTGCCGACGCCCTCTGCGTGACCGGGGCGCTCGACGAGCTGCCCGTGGGCGTCGGGACCCGCGACTGGTTCATGGACTACCGCAACGCCGACGGATCCGTCGCCGAGATGTGCGGCAACGGCGTCCGGGTGTTCGCCCACCACCTCGTCGCCGCCGGACTGGTCGACGGACCCGACTTCGTCGTCGGGTCGCGCGCGGGTGCACGGGCGGTGCACGTCACCGACGCCGACGTCACCACCGCGACGGTCACCGTGGAGATGGGACCCGTCACCGTGGGCGTCGAGAGCAAGGCGACGCTGGGCGATCTCACCGTCGCCGGGGTCGCCGTCGACGTCGGCAACCCGCATCTCGCCTGTGTCGTACCCGATCTCGACCTCGCCGCCCTCGACGCGATCGACCTCGCCTCGGGCGCGCGATTCGACACCGACGTCTTCCCGGCCGGGGTCAACATCGAGATCATCACCCCGCCCCGCAAGGGCGCCGTCGCGATGCGCGTCCTCGAACGCGGTGTGGGTGAGACGCGCAGCTGCGGGACCGGCACCGTCGCGGCCGCGGCGGCCGCGCTGCTCGCGTCGACCGGGAATCAGTGGGGCAGCATCGACGTTGACGTACCCGGTGGGCGAGTGACCGTCCGTCTCGAGGCCGACGCCGCCTACCTGACCGGTCCGTCTGTACTCGTCGGCTCCGGAGTCCTGCGCCCCGGTTGGGACCGGGCCTCGACCCCACCCCGGGCCGCCGCCCGGTGACGTCCTCGCGAGAAGCCGACCCGCGCCTCGACGACCGCGCCCCGACCGACGAAAAATCGGATGCGCGGGGCACCCGATCCGTGAGATCACTGACACCACACGCCGAACACGCCGCGGCGCCGGACCACGGACCTGATCTCGACCACCGAGTTCACGACACAGAGGAGAACACCTTCTTCACCGACACGAACACGATCGACCACACCGACGAGACCGACACGTTCGGCGACACGGACCGGACCGCCGGCATCACCGAGCAGTTCCGGCGGCGCACGCCGACCACCGGTGAGCTGCAGCGCGACGAGCGATCGTCGTTGCAGCGCGTACCGGGACTGTCGACCGAACTCACCGACGTCACCGAGGTCGAGTACCGCCAGCTCCGCCTCGAGCGGGTCGTGCTGGTCGGGGTGTGGACCGACGGCAGCGCCTCCACCGCGCAGGCGCGGATGGCGGAGTTGGCCGCACTCGCCGAGACCGCGGGATCGGAGATCCTCGACGCGGTCATGCAGCGACGCGACCGCCCCGACCCCGCGACGTACATCGGGTCGGGCAAGGCGCACGAGCTGCGTGAGGTGGTGTTGGCGACCGGCGCCGACACGGTGATCTGCGACGGCGAACTGACGCCCGCGCAGCTCAACGCGCTGGAGAAGGTGGTGAAGGTCAAGGTCATCGACCGCACCGCCCTGATCCTCGACATCTTCGCCCAGCACGCCACCTCCCGCGAGGGCAAGGCCCAGGTCGCGCTGGCGCAGATGGAGTACATGATCCCGCGGCTGCGCGGCTGGGGTGAGTCGATGTCCCGTCAGGCCGGCGGCCGGGCGGGCAGCAACGGCGGCGTGGGCCTGCGCGGTCCCGGTGAGACGAAGATCGAGACCGACCGACGTCGCATCCGCGAGCGGATGGCCAAGTTGCGTCGCGAGATCCGCGGGATGAAGACGGCGCGCACGGTGTCGCGCAGCGGCCGTCGCCGGTCGTCGGTGCCTGCGGTGACCATCGCCGGGTACACCAACGCCGGCAAGTCCAGCCTCATCAACGCCATGACCGGATCGGGGGTGCTGGTCCAGAACGCCCTGTTCGCGACCCTTGATCCGACGACCCGTCGCGCCACGCTCGACGACGGGCGCGAGGTCGTCTTCACCGACACCGTCGGGTTCGTGCGACACCTGCCCACGCAGCTGGTCGAGGCGTTCCGGTCGACCCTCGAGGAGGTCGTCGATGCCGATCTGGTGCTGCATGTCGTCGACGCATCCGATCCGCTGCCGATGGAGCAGATCTCCACGGTGCGCACCGTGATCGACGAGGTCGTGCGCAGCGAGAAGGCGACGGCACCGCCGGAGATATTGGTGGTCAACAAGATCGACGCCGCCGACCCGCTCACCCTCGCGGCGCTGCGCGGCGAGTTCTCCGACGCCGTCTTCGTCTCGGCGATCACCGGCGAGGGGCTCGAGGAGCTGTTCGACCGCGTGCGCGACGTCATCGGACGCGACGACGTGGAGATGTCGGTGCTCGTGCCGTACTCCCGCGGCGATCTCGTCTCGCGTATCCACGCCCACGGCGACGTCCTCGAGACCGAACACCGTGACGACGGGACCCTCATGCGGGTGAAGGTCCCGGCCGCGCTGGCCGGCGGCCTCGTCGACATCGCCTGGCGCTGAGTTCGAGCAGGTACACGCAACAGACGACGGCCGGTGGGATGTCCCACCGGCCGTCGTCTGTTCACAGCTGAGTCACACGGCCTACCCGGTGCTCACCGGCTCGCTCACTCGGCGTCGAGATCCTTGCCGACCAGCCCGGCGATCTCGTCGAGCGTGGCCTGATCGTCGGCGCTGACCACGACCTGGGTGCCCTTCTCGGCGCCGAGGGTCATGATCATCAGCGCCGAACCGGCGTCCACAGGCTCGCCGCCCTCGACGGCCAGGGTTACCGCCGAGCCGGCCGCGGCTACGGCCTCGGCGATGATCGTGGCGGGACGGGCGTGGAGGCCGACGGCGGACCCGACTGCGATGGTGGTGCTGGGCATGTTCAGTTCCTTCTGTGGGGTGGTGACGGGTGGGAAGCGATCACGGGACGGGGATCAGGCGGGCACCGGTGCGCCGAGGGCGACCTCGGAGGTCGCGACGACCGGCTTGGACCGCATCTGCTTGGCCGCGACCACGAGGACCGCTCCGACGATCGTGCCCGCGGCGAGCGAGATCAGGAAGCCCAGCACGTTGCTCATCGCGAAGAACACGAAGATGCCGCCGTGGGGGGCCCGCAGACCGACGTCGAACGCCATGGTCAGAGCGCCGGTGACGGCGCCGCCGGCCATCATCGAGGGGATCACGCGCAGCGGGTCGGCCGCGGCGAACGGGATCGCGCCCTCGGAGATGAACGACGCACCGAGCAGCCAGGCCGCCTTGCCGTTCTCCCGCTCGGGCTCGGTGAAGAGCTTCGGACGGATGGTGGTCGCCAGCGCCATGGCCAGCGGCGGCACCATGCCCGCGCACATCACCGTCGCCATGATCCGAAGATCGGCCGAGCCGCCGATCGCCAGTCCCTGCACGGCGAACGCGTAGGCCGCCTTGTTGACCGGGCCGCCGAGGTCGAAACACATCATCAGGCCGAGGATGATGCCGAGGATGATGACCGAGCTGCCCGACATCGACGAGAGTGCGTCCTGCAGTGAGGTGGTGATCCACTTCAGCGGGCGTCCGAGCACCATGAACATCAACGCACCGGTGATCAGTGTGGCCAGCAGCGGGATGATGACGACGGGCATGAGTCCGCGCGCCCACTGCGGCAACGGGATCCGGCTGATCCACAGGGCCACGAATCCGGCGATGAGACCGCCCACCAGGCCACCGATGAAACCGGCGCCGACCACCGACGCGATGTAGCCGGCGGTGAAACCCGGTGCGAGACCCGGACGGTCGGCGATAGCGAAAGCGATGTAGCCGGCGAGCGCGGGGACCAGGAAGAAGAACGCCAGGGACCCGATCTCGAAGAACACCCCGCCGAGGTACTGCGCGAACCCGCCCGAGGGCAGGTTGGTGAGGCTGTTGCTGAGCGCGATGGTGGCACCGAGCGGATCGGTGGCACCGTTGGGCTTGAGCGCCATCTCGTAGCCGCCGAGCAGGAAGCCCAGCGCGATGAGCAGGCCGCCCGCGGCGACGAACGGGATCATGTAGCTGACGCCGGTCAGCAGGATCTGCCGGGTGCGGGTGCCCCAGCCGAGCTCACTCGACCCGGCCGACGCGCCGGCATCGGCCGCGGCGGCCGAGCCGCCCACGCGCTTGGCGTTCGGGTTCTTCGCCGCGGCGACGGCCTCGGCGATCATGGTGTCGGGCTCGTTGATCGCCCGCTTGGTGCCCGATTCGATGACGGGCTTGCCGGCGAAACGCTCCCGGCCCTTCACGCCCACATCGGTGGCGAAGATGACGGCGTCGGCGCGGGCGATGACTGCGGGGTCGATGGCCGTGGTCTTCGACGATCCCTGGGTCTCGACGACGAAATCCACATCGGCGCGCTGTGCGGCGTAGGTGAGGGCGTCGGCGGCCATGTAGGTGTGCGCGATACCCGTCGGGCACGCCGTGATGGCCACGACCGTGGTCGCGGCGGCCGAACCACCGGCGGCGGGCGGGGTGGTGCCTGCCGCGGTCGCCGTCGACGCCGCCGGAGAGGTCGAGGCGGAGGGGGCGGTGCCCGTCGCGGCCTTCGGCGCGGCCGGGGTGACGACCTCGGACACCAGATCGACCACGGCGGCGGCGTCGGAGGCGGCCCGCAGCTTCGCGACGAAATCGGGGCGGACGAGTGCCCGCGCCAGAGCGCTGAGCAGCTTCATGTGCTCGGATCCGCCCGAGGAGGGGGCCGAGATGAGGAACACCAGATCGGCCGGGGCGTCGGTGGCGCCGAAGTCGACCGGCGGCGCGAGGCGGGCGAAGGCCAGGCTCGCGCGCACCGCGGACTCGGTGCGGCAGTGCGGGATCGCGATACCGCCGGGCAGGCCGGTGGCCGACTGGGCCTCGCGCGCCATCGCCGCGCTCACCAGCGTGTCGGCGTCGGTGGCCCGGCCGCTGCGGACGAGGAGGTCGGCAAGGTAGGTGATCACCGCCTGGTTGTCCGATCCGGCAGCGACGTCGAGGGCCACGGTGGCGGCCTCGATGATCTGCGGTGGATCGGCGGATTCGGTCGCCCCGGTCGGAGCGGTGCCGATGTGGGTGTCGGACATCGTTGTGCCTTTTCTCGGTGGGAGCCTCCACGGTGGAGGCTGATCGATTTCTGGGTGTTCGTCAGAGCCGGTGGTCGGGTCGGGGGATGCGGCGCGGAGGCCTCACACCGCGTGGGGTGTGGCCACCTCGCTCACGCGCACCGCGGACAGTGCGAGGTCGGTGGGTCGGGGAGGTTGGGTTCCGGCCAGGGCCGCCGCCGCCGACCCGTAGGCGACGGCTCGGCGCAGCGCCTCGGCCGGGGCCGCATCGTCGGCGGTGGCGAGCAGGTAGCCGGCGAGCGTCGCGTCACCGGCGCCGACGGTGCTCACGGGGACCATGGGCGGGGGAGTGGCACGCCACGCACCGGCCTCGGTCACCAGCATCGCGCCAGCCGCGCCCAGGGTCGCGAGGACGGCGCACCCGGCGAGGTCGTGCAGGGCGCGTGCCGCGTCGTGCGTGGGACCGAGATCGCCTGCGTCGGCAGCCTGTTCGAGCGTGGCGAGGTCTGCGCCGGTGATCTCGCACAGTTCCTCGCTGTTGGGCTTGAGCAGATCCACCGACACGGCCGGCATGGCCGCGCGTACCGCGCTCAGCGGCGCTCCGGAGGTGTCCACTGCGACCCGACAGGGCAGCGACGACAGCCGGTCGGCGAGATCGGCGTACCAGTCGTCGGGCACCCCCGGCGGCAGCGATCCACACAGCGCCACCCAGGTCGCGCGCGTCGCCGATTCGAGGACCAGTCGGGTCATCTCGGCGAGCTCGGCCGGTGACATCACCGCACCGGGCAGGTTGAGCTTGGTGGTGGTGCCATCGGGTTCGGTGATGGTCAGGTTGCTGCGCACATCGACGGCGACCTCGACGGTGCGGTGATCGAGTCCCACGGCATCGAGTCCGACGAGCAGGGGATCACCGGCGCGTGCGGGCAGGATCGCGGTCGTCGTCGCGCCGGCCATCTGCACGGCGCGGGAGACGTTGACGCCCTTGCCGCCGGGCTCGACACGTGCGTCGGCGGCGCGGGTGACCGATCCACGGACCAGCGCGCCGGGCAGCACGATGGTGCGGTCGACGCTGGGGTTGGCGGTGACGGTGACGATCATGCGATCACGACCTCGACGCCGCGGGCGGACAGCTCGGCGGAGAAGACGGGGTCGATGCCGTCGTCGGTGATGAGGACGTCCACCTGCTCGAGGCCGGCGAAGCGGGTCATGTCCTCGGCGCCGAGTTTGGACGAATCAGCCAGCACTACAACGCGGTTGGCCGCAGCGATCATGGCCGACTTCACCGCCCCCTCGTCGGGGTCGGGGGTGGACAACCCGTGCCGCTCGGTGATGCCGTTGGTGCCGATGAACGCGACGTCGACACGGAACGCGGCGAGCGCGGTGATGGGTGCCGGCCCGACCGCGGCCTGGGTGAGCCCGCGGATGCGGCCGCCGAGGAAATGCAGCTGCGCTCCGGGGTGATCGGCGACCGACGCCGCGACGGGTAGAGAGTTGGTGAACACGGTGAGACCGCGGTCGCGCGGCAGTCGGGCTGCGGCCTGCACGGTGGTGGTGCCTGCGTCGATCACGAGGCTGCCGCCGTCGGACGGCACGAAGCGGCATGCGGCCGTGCCGATGCGCTCCTTCTCGTCGGGATGGGCATCGGCACGCTCGGCGACCCCGAGTTCGGTGACCCGCACGGCGTCGACCGGGACGGCGCCCCCGTGCACGCGGCGGAGGAATCCGGCCCGCTCGAGCGACGCGAGATCACGACGCACGGTCTCGCTGGTGACATCGAATTCCTCGGCCAGCGCGGTCACCGACGCGCGACCGTGGGCGAGTACCTGGTCGGCGATGGCCTGCTGTCGCTCTTCGGCGTACACGCGTCCCCGTTTCGGTTGGAATGTGTGGCTTTGAATGTTGATATCGTTGTGTTTACGCCTGGATATGTTGACAAGTCAAGCTTTTCTTGTAATTTGAGTCACAGAGCAACACCGCAATGACAATCACCTCGTCGCGAGTCCCCCGGGACGTCTCGGCGGATGATCGGCCGAGACGCAACGATCGATAGGCACCCCATGGCTCCCCACGCGACAGCGAACGACCTCTCCACGGTGGACGTGACCACGTCCACCGACCCCGCGGCTCCGACGGTCCTCACCGGGACACCGGTGGTGTCCGGGGTGGCCTTCGCGCCGGTGATGTGGCCGGGTGAGCGACCCGCGCTTCCCGGCCCGGGAACCCCGCCGGCGGATGTCGAGGCCGAGTGCGCGCGGTTCGTCGCCGCGGCGGCGGCCGTCGCCGACCGTCTACGCGCCCGTGCCTCGGCGGGCACCGGTGTGGCGTCGGAGGTCCTCTCGGCCACCGCGGCGCTCGCGCAGGACCGCGGCTGGATCTCCTCGGCGGAGAAGCTCATCCGCGCCGGATCGCCCGCCCCGAACGCGGCGGTCGACGCCACCGAGCAGTTCGTCGCCCTGTTCACCAAGCTCGGTGGTCTGATGGCCGAGCGCGTGACGGATCTGCTCGACGTCCGAGACCGGGTGCTCGCCGAACTCGCGGGCGATCCCGAACCCGGTCTGGCCCAGCCCGACCACGAGGTCATCCTCTTCGCCGACGACCTCGCCCCCGCCGACACCTCCGGGCTCGACCCCGCCCTCGTGCGCGGCCTGGCCACTCGTCTGGGCGGACCGACCAGTCACACCGCGATCATCGCCCGGCAGTTGGGGATCCCCTGCGTCGTCGCCGTCGGCGCGCTGACGTCGGTGGCCGCGGGCACCCCGGTCATGCTCGACGGCGAGGCGGGCACCGTCACCGTCGGCCCCGATGCCGAAGCCGCCCGCGATGCCGTCGCGCGCTCCCGCGACGCAGCCGAGCTGGTGTCACGGTGGAGCGGACCGGGACGTACCGCAGACGGTCTCGACGTGTCGATCCTCGCCAACGTCCAGGACGGCGTGTCCGCCCGCGCGGCCACCGACTTCCCGGTGCAGGGAGTCGGTCTGTTCCGGACCGAGCTCGCCTTCCTCGATCGGGCGAAGGAGCCCGACGCCGCCGAGCAGACAGCGCTCTACCGCGAGGTCATCGAGGCGTTCGTGCCGACCGCGGGGGAGCCCGACGCCAAGATCGTGATCCGCACCCTCGACGCCGGCTCCGACAAGCCACTGCTGTTCGCCGACAACGGAACCGAGGCCAACCCCGCCCTCGGTGTGCGTGGTCTGCGCGTGGCCTTCGGCAATCCCGGTCTGCTCGACCGGCAACTCGACGCCATCGCGGCCGCCGCCGAGGCGACCGGGTCGTCCCCGTGGGTGATGGCGCCGATGGTGGCCACCGCGACCGAGGCGCGCGACTTCGCGGCGAAGGTGCGCAACCGCGGCCTCGTCGCCGGCGTGATGATCGAGATCCCCTCGGCCGCACTGTTGGCGCCGTCGATCCTCGCCGAGGTCGACTTCGTGTCGATCGGCACCAACGACCTCACGCAGTACACGATGGCGGCCGACCGCATGTCCGCCGAACTGGCCTACCTCACCGATCCGTGGCAGCCTGCCGTTCTCGCGCTGATCCACATGGTCGCCTCGGCGGGCTCGGCGACGGGCAAACCGGTCGGTGTGTGTGGCGAGGCCGCCGCCGACCCCCTGCTCGCCTGCGTGCTGGTGGGCATGGGCGTCACGTCACTGTCGAGTGCGCCCGCGGCCGCGGCCGGGGTGGGCGCCGCGCTCGGCCAGGTCACCACCGAGCAGTGCCGGGCCGCGGCCAGGGCGGCCCTGGCGACCGCGGATCCCGCAGACGCGCGCGTCGCCGCCGCGGCGGCCCTCCACGGCTGATCACGTCGCGGATCGGCTGACCTCACCGCCGGTGCGCGCGGTCCTCCACCTCGCGGACGAGGCCGATCATGGTCGTGTCGCGCTGCAGCGCGGCGTCGGAGAGCGGGTTGACGATGCCGCGCAGCGCAGCCACCGGGATCCACCGCCGCGGGACCTGGATCCGGGGTGACCTGGTCTCGATGCCGTCGGCGACCGCGAGCCCCACACGGCGGGGCTTGATCGGTGTGAGGAGCGGCCGCGGGAACGCCCGCTTGATCAATGCGGTGGCGAGCTCGTCCTTGCCGAAGGCGACGTCGGCGATGGGCGTGGCGACCCATCCCGGGTACAGCACCCCGGCCGTCGCACCATGGGCCGCCAGCTCGCTTCGCAACGCCCGACCGATCTGCTCCACGGCAGCCTTCGACGCCGCGTAGGGCGCATTCACCATGCCGTTGAGGTAGGCGTACGTCGACGAGGTGATCAGGACGTGGCCGCGCGCCTCGATGATGTGCGGCAGCGCCGCGCGCACGGTGTTCCAGACGCCCATCAGGTTCACGCCGATGACCCGCTCGAACACGCCGTCGGCCACGCTGGCAACGGTGTCGGCCGAATCCCCGCTGGAGATACCGGCATTGGCGAACACCACATCGATCCGGCCCCACCGATCCACGGCGCGATCGACCGCGTCGGAGAGATCCGCCGGGACCGTGACGTCGGCTTGCGCGGCGAGCACGCGTTCGGGGTCGAGTCCGCGCACGGCGTCGTCGACAGCCGACTGCACGAGGTCGAGTGCGACCACCCGGGCCCCGCGACGATGCACCTCGCGGACGACCTCACGTCCGATGCCGCCGGCGGCACCGGTCACCACGACCACTGCCCCGTCGAGGACCAATCGCTGTGCGCCCATCACGTCTCCTGTCGTCCACCCCGAGCGGGGGAACCAGTGTGACACGCGGCGTGGTCAGATGGCTTCTGCGGGGTGTGGGCGGGCGATCAGAGGCGACGCATGACGGTGACGACCTTGCCGAGGATGGCCGCCTCGTCACCGGGGATGGGGTCGAACTGTGGGTTGTGGGGCATGAGCCACACGTGTCCGTCAGTGCGTTTGAAGGTCTTCACCGTGGCCTCGCCGTCGATCATGGCCGCGACGATGTCGCCGTTGTCGGCGACGTTCTGCTGGCGGACGACCACCCAGTCGCCGTCGCAGATGGCGGCGTCGATCATCGACTCGCCGACCACGCGGAGGAGGAAGAGCGCGCCGTCGCCGACGAGTTCGCGGGGGAGCGGGAACACCTCTTCCACCGCCTCCTCGGCGAGGATGGGCCCGCCGGCCGCGATCCGACCGAGCACCGGGACGAAGGTCGGCGTCGGGAGCGACAGTGCGTCGGAGCCGCCGCCGTCGCCGGGATCGGCGTCCTGGACGTTCACCGCGCGGGGGCGGTTCGCGTCGCGTTTGAGGAAGCCCTTGCGTTCCAGGGTGCGCAGCTGGTGGGCGACCGACGACGTGGAGTTGAGGCCGACCGCGTCGCCGATCTCACGGATGCTCGGGGGATAACCGCGCTCGCGGACCGACGCACGGATGACCTCGAGGACCTTCGCCTGCCGGGGGGTCAGATCGGCCTCGCTGATCGGGCCGTCGGCGAACTCGGTGGTGGTGACGGTGGTGTCGGACACGGTGTCCCTCCTGTCGCGGCCCCGCTCCCGACCGGTCTGTTCGAACGGTTCGGACGACGCGCGGACCTGCTGTCACCTGGGACAGTAGTGCAGCGGATAACAACTTTCAAACATTTGTTCGACCGTGTCGGGACATTGTCGGAGCCGCGTGATACAAATCGAACACACGTTCACTCGAACGTCTGGTCGATGAGGAGCACGTCATGAATCAGACTCTCACGCGTCACAGCAGCACCACCGCCCACACGGGGTACCGCCCCTCCGGGAGCACCGTCGAGCGCGCGCCGCGGCCGGCGCAGCGCCCTGTGCCCGCTCGCCGGCGGCCCTCGGGTCGGCCGGTCGATGCACGCCCCGCCGGTGTGCTGTGCGCCGACGGACGTCGTCACGCGCCGGTGTCGCGTCGGCCCGCACCCATCGGATGGGGCGCGGCGATCGTCGCCGGCATCGCTCTCGCGGTCGCCGTGTGGGCGGTCGTGCTCGGCGGATCGGCCGCCACCGAGTCGACGGCCGCCCCCATCGCCGGGACCTCGGTCGTCCACGTCCGCGGCGGGGAGTCGTTGGGTGAGCTCGCCGCGCGCGTCGCCCCGGACCGGTCGACGTCCGCCGTGGTCGCCGACATCAAGGAGCTCAACCACATGAGCGGATCGGCGCTGACCGCCGGCCAACCGCTGCTCGCCCCCCTCTACCGGAACTGACCGGTGTGTGACGCTCGACCCGGGTCGGTATCCTCGCGACCGTGGGTCCACCTCGGACCCTGTGACGCCACGGGGCTCGTCCTCGACGCGCGTCGCCCGCGGATCAGGTTCGAGGACACGTCGATGCACTGCCCCTTCTGCAAGCACGAGGACACCCGAGTGGTCGACTCGCGGGTTGCCGACGAGGGACAGGCCATCCGCCGCCGCCGTTCGTGCTCGAACTGCGGTCGCCGGTTCACCACCGTCGAGAGTGCGGTGCTCGCCGTCGTGAAACGCAACGGGGTCACCGAGCCGTTCAGTCGGGAGAAGGTGATGCTCGGCGTGCGCCGCGCCTGCCAGGGCCGCGCTGTCGACGAGGACCGGTTGCGGCTTCTGGCCCAGCAGGTCGAGGACGCCGTGCGTGCCTCCGGATCGGCCGAGATCCCCAGCAACGAGGTCGGATTGGCCATTCTGGGACCCCTGCGCGAGCTCGACGAGGTCGCTTACCTTCGCTTCGCCTCGGTGTACCGGTCGTTCGAATCGGTCGACGATTTCCAGCGCGAGATCGACGACCTGCGGGCGTCACCGTCGCGCGCCGCCACCGCCTCCGTCGGTGCCGCCGGCGAGCCCGTCGATCGCCCGTAGGATCCGCTGCTCCGACACCGGGTAGGCGGGTCTGATCCGCTCGGCGAACAGCCCGATGCGTAGCTCCTCCACCATCCAGTGGATCTGCTCCCCGAGGGCGACGCGCCGTGCCGGTGTCGCCCGCTCGACCACCTCCGCCCACCGGTCGAGAACACGATCCAGCGTTTCCATGGACCGCGCATCGGTCGCCGTCGCGGCGGGCAGTCTGCCCAGCCGCACCAGGATGGCGTCGAGGTACACCGCCACACGCGCTCGGTGTTCGGCATCGGTGGCGCCGATGAACCCGTCGAACACCAGATCGTCGAGTTGTCGGGTCACATCGTCGACGGCCGGAGCCGCACCGAGCCGATCGAGCTCGGCGCGGATCGGCGCGACACGGGTCAACACATCGGCCGCGGCCGCGAGGGCGGCACGGGCCACCGACGGGGCGTCACGAGCGACGGCGGCCCGTAACGCCGCGAAAGCCGCCGGGTCGCGCACCTGTGCGGTCGGCCCCGTGAGATCGCCGATCGCCGCCCGCGTGCAATCGCGCAGCAGGTCGTCGATCGAGCGGTAGGGACTCTGCGACAACGCCAGGCGCGCCGCGACCGGCAACTGACCGGCCGCCGAGGGCTTGAGCGCGGGGATCGAGATCTCGAGCAGGCGTCGGATGGCGCGGTGCGTCTGCCGTTGCGCCTCGGCTGCCGTGGTCGCGACAGCACGTACGACACCACCGTCGACCACCATCAGGTAGGGATGACTCGTGACCTGCTGACCGGCAACGGTTTCGACGACCGATGAGGCGATGGTGCCGATGCCGGCGGCCGTCCACTCGGTGATCGGTGTCGGCGTGGGGGCCGTGGACCCAGCACCCCGGAGCGCGCGGGAACCACCGCCGGACGGCACCGACGGACCGGAGCCCCCGACGAGTTCGCGGAGTCCGGCGAGCGACTCGGCGGTGGCGACGACCGATCCGTCGTCGGCGACCGCCGCGTACGTCATCCGCAGGTGGCGCGGCAGTGCCGCCGGATCGAAATCGTTCGGTGACACCGCGACCCCGGTCTGGCGACCGACCTCCCGGGCCAGCCCGACCGCGACCGGTTCGCTACGAGGGGTGAGCGCCGCCATCGCCGCGGCCCCGACATCGGCGGCGGGACCCAGGCGACGCCGCACCGATTTCGGCAGACTCCGCACCATCGCCACGGCGAGCTCGGTACGCAACCCCGGGACCAGCCAGTCGAAACCCGACGGACGGACCCGTGGCAGCAGTGCGAGGGGGATGTGGACGGTCACCCCGTCCCGTTCGGCGCCGGGGGAGAACTGATAGGTCAGGTCGAGACGCGCCTCACCCTGCTGCCAGTGATCGGGGAACTCGGTCGCTGACACCGCGTCGGGGTCGGCCACCGTGTCGGGGGTGAGGTCGAGAAGGTCGGGCTTCTCGCGACGAGCGGACTTCCACCAGGTGTCGAAGTGCGCCGCGGACACGACCTCCTGACCGATGCGTTGGTCGTAGAAGTCGAAGAGCTGGTCGTCATCGATGACCAGGTCGCCGCGGCGGGCACGGTGCTCGAGATCACGGGCGTCGGAGAGCATCTGGCGGTTGCGCTCGAAGAAGGGATGCCGCGTGCGCCAGTCGCCCTCGACCAGCGCGTGCCGGATGAACAGGTCCCGCGACGTCTCCGGGTCGACGCGCCCGAACGGCACGGCGCGATGCGCGACGAGCGGCACGCCGTAGAGCGTGACCCGCTCGTAGGCCATCGCCGAACCCCGTTTCGACGACCAGTGCGGCTCGCTGTAGGAGCGTTTGACCAACGGTCCGGCGATCTTCTCGGCCCACTCGGGCTCGATCCCGGCGACCGTGCGGGCGAACAGTCGCGAGGTCTCCACGACCTCACCGGCCATCACGAACCGGGGCGGTTTCTTGGCCAACGGAGAGCCCGGGAACACCACGAACCGCGTGCCGCGCGCGCCGAGGAACTCGCGGGTGTCGCCGTCGCGGACACCGATGTGCCCGAGGAGGCCGGCGAGCAGCGACTGGTGCACCGCGGTGGGCGAGGCGTCGGAGGTGTTGGGGGTCCATCCCTTGTCGGCGGTGATGCGCTCGAGCTGTCGGACCAGCTCCCGCCATTCGCGAATCCGGAGCCAGTGCAGGAACTCGCGTTCGCATCGTTTGCGGAACTGGTTGTTCGACAGCTCGTCCCGCATCTGCTCGAGGTGTCGCCACAGCGCGAGGATCGACAGGAAATCCGATCCTGCCACCGCGAATCGCGCATGGGACTCGTCGGCCGCCTGACGCTTCTCGGTGGGACGTTCGCGGACATCGGGTAACGACAACGCCGCGACGATGACGAGCACCTCGGCCAGCGCGCCGTTCTCGTGCGCCGCGACCACCATCCGCGCCCAGCGCGGATCGATCGGCAGGTCGGCGATGTCGCGCCCGACCTTCGTCAGACCGCGGCGGGTGCCGGTCCCGTCGACGGCGCCGAGCTCCTCGAGCAGGCCGATGCCGTCGCGGATCGAGCGGGCATCGGGCGCCTCGACGAACGGGAAGTCGGTGATGTCGCCGAGGTTGAGGGCGGTCATCGTGAGGATGACCGATGCGAGGTTGGTGCGCAGGATCTCCGGTTCGGTGAACTCGGGGCGGCCCTCGAAGTCGTCCTCGGAGTACAGACGGATGCAGATGCCGTCGGCGACGCGTCCACAGCGACCCGCCCGCTGCCGGGCGCTGGCCTGGGAGACGGGCTCGATCGGCAGCCGCTGCACCTTCGTGCGCAACGAGTACCGGGAGATGCGCGCGGTGCCGACATCGACCACGTAACGGATGCCGGGCACGGTGAGCGAGGTCTCGGCGACGTTCGTGGACAACACGATCCGTCGACGGTCCGACGTCGAGAACACCTTCTGCTGATCGCCGGTGGACAGTCGTGAGAAGAGCGGGAGGATGTCGACACGGTCGTCGAGGCGGCGCCTCAGTGCGTCGGCGGTGTCGCGGATCTCGCGCTCGGTGGCCAGGAACACGAGGATGTCTCCGGGACCGGCGCGGGTGAGCTCTCCGACGGCGGCCTCGATCGCGGCGATCTGATCGATGTCGTCGTGGTCGTCGTCCTCCTCGCCGGCGGCATCGCGCGGGCGGTAGCGGATCTCGACCGGGTAGGTGCGGCCGGACACCGAGATGACCGGGACCGGGTGCTCCGGTGTGCCGAAGTGTTCGGCGAATCGCCCGGGGTCGATCGTCGCCGAGGTGATCACGACCTTGAGGTCGGGTCGACGGGGCAACAGTTGTCTGAGGAAGCCGAGGATGAAATCGATGTTGAGGCTGCGTTCGTGCGCCTCGTCGATGATGAGGGTGTCGTAGGCCAGCAGCAGCGGATCGCGTCCGATCTCGCGCAGCAGGATGCCGTCGGTCATCACCTTCACGAGGGTGTCGGCGCCGGACCGGTCGTCGAATCGCACGGCGAATCCGACGGCGGCGCCCAGATCGGTGTCGGTCTCCTCGGCGATCCGGGTCGCGACCGCCCGCGCGGCGATCCGGCGTGGCTGCGTGTGACCGATCGCGCCCCTCACGCCGCGGCCCAGGTCCAGACAGATCTTCGGCAGCTGGGTGGTCTTGCCCGATCCGGTCTCGCCGGCGACGACCACGACCTGGTGGGTCGCGATCGCGGCCGCGATCTCGTCGCGCGCCCCCGAGATCGGCAACTCGTCGGGGTAGGTCAGCTCGGGGACGAGCGCAGCCCGCCGCGCCAGGCGTGCTCGCGCGGCGTCGACCGAACCGGCCAGACGGTGGCGGGACCGGTCGTCGCGGGCGTCGGCCACCCGCCGCCGCAACCGGTGGGCGTCGACGATCGACACCTCGTTCTCGTCGAGTGTGGGGAGCGCGGCGACGTCGGTGACGCGCGGCTCGGACGCCCCGGTCGTCGCGTCGGTGCGCGGACCCCGGGGACCGCTGCGGCGGCGACGTGCCGACCTGCCGTCGGTCGAGCCTGTGCGAGGGGGTCGGGACATGATGTCTCCTACGATATTCGTTCCCGCGCGGTCGAGCCCCGCCCCGTACATGCGGCACCGCACGACGCAAGGGGATGTGGCCCCGCCGCACCGATGGCCGACAGGCATGATGGGCCCCATGACGTCGACGCTGTGGCATGGGTTCGCCGACATGGGGGCGGTCAGCTCCTCCGGTCCGTTCGCGATCGCACGGGGTTCGGGGGTGTACATCTGGGACACCGACGACAACCGCTACATCGACTCGACCGCGGGACTGTGGTTCACCAACGTCGGCCACGGTCGCACCGAGATCGCCGACGCGGTGGCACGCCAGCTCGGGACGCTGGCGCACTACTCCGGATTCGGTGACGTCGCGCCCGCGGTGACGATCGAACTCGCCGAGCGGCTCGGCGCGATCGCCCCGATCGCGGGCAGCAAGGTCTTCTTCACCTCCGGTGGCAGCGACTCGATCGACACCGCGGCGAAGCTCGCCCGTCGGTACTGGCACGAGATTGGCCGGCCGGACAAGAAGCTCATCATCGGGCGCACGAAGGCCTACCACGGCATGCACGTCGCCGGTACGGCGTTGTCGGGGCTGCCCCCGAACCGCGAGGGCTACGGCACCCTGATGGAGGACGCCGCCACCGTCGAGTGGGACGACGCCAAGAGCCTGCTCGGACTCCTCGAACGCGTCGGCCCCGACTCGGTGGCCGCGTTCTTCTGCGAACCCGTCATCGGAGCGGGCGGCATCTACCCCCCGCCGGACGGGTATCTCGCCGAGGTGCGACAGATCTGCCGCGACCACGACGTGCTGTTCGTCGCCGACGAGGTCGTCACTGGCTTCGGGCGCATCGGCGGATCCTGGTTCGCCTCACAACGTTTCGATCTCCAGCCCGACATGATGGCCACCGCGAAGGGGCTGACGTCGGGTTATGTGCCCATGGGGGCGGTGTTCGTCGCCCCCCACATCGCCGAGCCGTTCTTCTCCGGCGGCGTGTGGTGGCGTCACGGCTACACCTACGGTGGCCACGCCGGTGCGGCCGCGGCCGCCATGGCCAACCTCGACATCATCGAACGCGAAGGGCTGCTCGACGAGGCGCGACGACTCGAGTCGGATCTGCACACCGCCCTCGCACCCCTGGCCGAGCACTCCGTGGTGTCGGAGGTGCGCAGCGGTGTCGGCGCCGTGGCGGCGGTGCAGTTGGCCGATCCCGCTCAGGGTCCGGCCGCGGTCACCGCGCTGCGCCGCCACGGGGTCAGCGGACGTGCGGCCGGCGCGGGTGCGCTGCAGATCTCGCCCGCGTTCGTGATGACCACCGAGCAGACCCGCGAGCTCGCGCACCGCGTGTCCGACGGGCTCGACGAGCTCGCCTGAGATCGCCGGCTCCGCTCAGGTCTGCAGCTCGATCGCGTCGAGTGCCGCCGACAGCGTGCGGAGACCGTCGACGATGGTCTCCCACCGTTGCCCGCCCACCTCGTCGGTGAGTCGACCTGCTGCACGCGCGTGACCGGGGGAGATGCGCGTCATGGCAGCCCGACCGTCGACGGTGGGGGTGACGAGCTTGGCCCGGCGATGTGCAGGGTTGGGGAGGTACTCGATCAGGCCGTCGCGGGCCAGGAGATCGGCGGTGCGTTGCACGCTCTGTCGGGTGATGCCCATGTCTCGCGCGATCTGCGACACCGGCAAGGCCTCGTCGACCACCGCGCCGAGGACCTGCCACCGCGTCGCGGTCAGCCCGGCGGGCGCCGCGAGATCCTCCGCCAGAGCGAGGAACTGGCCGTTGAGCCGGAACGCCAGCAGAGCGGTGTCGCTGAGGAGACGCTGCGGATGCGTCACGCGGGTGTCGCCATCAGGCGCGGGTAGGCCGTCGGGTCGTGGTTCTCGTAGAGGTCGAACCACGCGTCGAGCGTCTCGGGTCGGTAGAGGCCGAGCCGTTCGATCACGGCCCGCGCGAAGTGGACCGGGGCGATGCCGCTCGCGGTGATCAGGTCACCGTCGGTCACCGCGAGGTCGTCGACGTAGAACTCGGCGCCCCGGTATCCGGGCTGTGCGTCGAGGTACTCGGCCGCGTTGCTGGTGTGGGCGCGTCGATCGAGCACGCCGTGTCGCGCGAGCGCCGACGTGGCCCCGCAGATCGCCGCGACCGGGGTGCCGGCGTCGAGGAGCCGCGCCGCCAGTTCGGCCCACGGTGTGCCGTAGCCGTCGGCGAAGAGCTGCGCGCCGGGGAGGATCAGAGCCGCGGTGGCCGTCTCGTCGATGTCGGCCACGGTGATGTCGGGGACGACCCGCACGCCACCCATTGTCCGCACGGGTGCATCCGTCAGCCCGACGGTGACCACGGTGAACCGACCGGGGTCGGTCTGGTGCGCGGCGGAGTTGATGTGTGCGGTGGCGAGGCCGAACTCCCAGTCGGCGAGTGTGTCGTAGACGGCGAGGAGGACGGGACGCGGTGGGGTGCTGATGGCAACTCCTGACGTGGGGACCGAGTGACAACACACTGTCATTATGACAGCACACTGTCAATCACGGTGCGACGATCCCGCCCGTGGAGTCCTCAGCCCGCGACGACCTCGACATCGCGGATCACGGGCTGACCGTCGGACGCCGCGCCGTCGGTGCCCTCGGGATGACCGTCGGCGTCGGGCAGGTCGACCAGCGCGGTGATGGCCCACCCGTGGTCGCCCTCGGGATCGTCGAGTGTCTGGCGGACGCGCCACGGTTGCTCGGACGTGTCGAGGGTGAACAGCTGCGGGCTGCGCGCGTCGGGACCCATCCCGACCTCGTCGTACTCGTCGAAGTAGTCGTCGACGTCGTCGCGCCACTCGACGTCGGGGTGTCGGCGGTACAGGGACGCGAGGTCGCGGCGCGCGAAGGCCGAGACCAACGCGAACATGTGGTTGCGCACCCCGACGCGGACCGCGCGCAGGTTCGGCCCGGCCGTCGGCGGCGCGGGCGCACGGTCGTCTCCGGTGTCGTCGGGGTGGGTCAGCTGCTCCCACTCGTCGATGAGACTCGAGTCGACCCGTCGGACGAGATCGCCGAGCCATGCGACGAGGTCGTCGAGTTCGGGGGTGTGCAGCGCGGTGGGCAGCCCGTGCCGCGCCGAGCGGTACACGTCGGTGAGGTAACGCAGCACCACCCCCTCGCTGCGAGCGAGCTTGTAGGCGCCGACGAAATCGGTGAAACCCATGGCGCTCTCGACCATCTCGCGCACGATCGATTTCGGCGCCGGGGGAGTTCCCGACACCCACGGGTGGCCGCGCCGGTACATCTCGAAGGCGGCGTCGAGCATGTCGGCGAGCGGCTTCGGGTGGTCGATCTCCTCGAGCAGCTCCATCCGCTCCTCGTACTCGATGCCGTCGGCCTTCATCTCGGCGATGGCGACGTCGCGGGCGGCCGAGCGCTGCGCCCGCAGCACCTGCCGCGGGTCCTCCACGATCGACTCGATCACCGACAGGGCGTCGAGCGCGTAGCCGGGGTCGGCGGGGTCGAGGAGTTCGAGAGCGGCGATCGCGAACGACGACAACGGATTCGACAGGGCGAAGTTGGCAGGGAGGTCGGCGGTGAGCCGGACGGTCTTGCCGCCCGGGGTGTCGGAGGGTTCGGCGGTCCACGGATCGATCGGTTCCACCAGTCCGGCGGTGAGCAGCCCGCGGTAGATCTCGATGGCGCGCAGGATGTGTCGTCGCTGCCGTTCTCGCGGCTCGTGGTTGCACTCCAGGAGGTGGCGCATGGCGGTGAAACAGTTGGCGGGACGTGCGATCACGTCGATCACCATCGAGGTCGACACCCGGAAGTGCGACCGCAGCGGCTCCGGCGGTGCGGCGATGAGTCGTTCGAAGGTGGGCTCGCCCCACGAGACGAAGCCCTCGGGGGCCTTCTTCCGCTGGATCTTCTTGAGCTTCTTCGGGTCGTCGCCCGCGCGGGCCGTCGCTCGGGCGTTCTCGACGTCGTGTTCGGGCGCCTGGGCCACCACGTAGCCGCGATCGTCGTAGCCCGCACGGCCTGCCCGGCCCACGATCTGGTGGAACTCGCGCGCCTGCAGATGACGGGTGCGGACGCCGTCGTACTTGGTCAGACCGGTCAGCAGCACCGTGCGGATGGGGACGTTGATACCGACGCCGAGGGTGTCGGTGCCGGCGACCACCCGCAGGAGTCCCTGCTGCGCAAGCCGTTCGACGAGACGGCGATAGCGGGGCAGCATCCCGGCGTGGTGGACGCCTATCCCCGCGCGCACCAGTTTCGACAGCGTCGAACCGAAGCCCGCGGAGAACCGGAAGTCGCCGATCTCGGCGGCGATCGCGTCGCGCTGTTCGCGGGTGATGATCTTCGCGCTCAGCAGGGCCTGTGCGCGTTCGACGGCCGACTGCTGGGTGAAGTGCACGACGTAGACCGGGGCGCGGTCGGCCTCGATGAGTCGCTCGATGGTCTCGTGCACCGCGGTGAGCACGTAGCTGTAGTCCAGGGGGACCGGTCGCTGGGTGCCGCTGATGTCGGCGGTCGGCCGACCGGTGCGTTCGGTGAGATCGTCGACGAAGAAGGTGACGTCGCCCAACGTCGCAGACATCAGCAGGAACTGGGCGTGGGGCAGTTCGATGAGCGGCACCTGCCACGCCCAGCCGCGTTCGGTGTCGCCGTAGTAGTGGAACTCGTCCATCACCACCAGGCCGACGTCGGCCTCGGCGCCGGTGCGCAGGGCGAGGTTCGCCAGCACCTCCGCGGTGGCGCAGATGATCGGCGCACCCGGGTTCACCGTGGCGTCGCCGGTCATCATGCCGACCTTCTCGGCCCCGAACTGCGCGCAGAGGTCGAAGAACTTCTCGCTCACCAACGCCTTGATCGGGGCGGTGTAGAAGGTGCGTTGACCGCGACCGAGGGCGAAGTAGGCGGCACCGGTGGCGACGAGCGACTTGCCCGAACCGGTGGGCGTGGACAGCACCACGTTCGCGCCGGACGCGAGTTCGATCAGCGCCTCCTCCTGCGCGGGGTAGAACGTGATCCCGCGCGCGGAGACCCACTCACCGAGTGTGTCGAAGAGGTCGTCGGCGTCGGCGGACGCCGGGGTGGGGAGGGTGGCCGACTCGGCGATCAGACACCGTCTCCGGTCGGCGGCGTCGCATCGGGGCTGCTGCCGGGACCGTCGTGGTCGTCGGGCAGCTCGCGACGCGCGCCGTCGGTGTCGACGTCGTCGGCCGCGGTCTGATCGGCCAGGAAGGCCTCGAGCTCGGCGCCCAGTTCATCGCCGCTGGGCAGCGATTCGTCGGCGGCGAGCAGCGATGCCTTCTCCGTCTGCGACGTGGTGAACGCGTCGTACTGGCTCTCCAACGCCGACACGACCGACTCGACCTCGGCGTTGCCCTCCACCTCGGAGTCGATCTGCACGCGCACCTTCGCCGCGGCGTTCTCGAGGGCGGCGACCGGGAGATCGAGTCCGGTGACGGTGGCCAGCGACTCGATGAGCATTGCCGACGCCCCCGGGTACTGCGCCTGCGACAGGTAGTGCGGCACATGCACCGACAGACCGGCCGTCGGGTAGCCGTGCTCGGCGAGACGCAACTCGACGAGCATCGACGCGCTCGCCGGGATCTTCAGCGGGCTACCCCAGCGGGGCAGGTCACCGAGCAACGAGGCGTCCGATCCGTGCGCGGTGATCGTCGACGGTCGGGTGTGCGGGATCGCCATCGGGATGGCGTTGAGGCCCACGACGGATGACACGTTGAAGTGGTCGCTCAGACCGCGTACGGCCTCGACGAAACGCTCCCATCGCAGGTCGGGCTCGTTTCCTGCCAGCAGGAGGAACGGGCGTCCGCCGTTGTCACGGATCGCGTGGATGGTCAGCTCCGGCATGTCGACGTCGGTGAACTCCTGACCCGAGAACGTCATGGTGGGTCGACGCGACCGGTAGTCGATGAGTTCGTCGGCGGAGAACGTCGCGACCAGCTCCGACTCGAGGCTGTCGCGCAGGTGCTCGGCGGCCAGCGCGACGGCGTGTCCGGCGTCGGCGAACCCCTCCATCGCGTGCACCAGCACCGGGCCCGTGCCCTCCTCGCCCGCGACCTGGGGCACGGGGAACTCGAGCTCGTACAGCGTGGACTTCTCGTCCATGGGTGTCCTCCTGTGATCGCGACGGCGAGGGCTCCACCCTCGGTCGCATCTGTCCATTGTCGCTCATCCCGGCGGTGGGGGTCACCATCGTGCCGACCGGCGGGATGGGCGGATGCCGGTGTCCCCAGCGTCAACGACCGGGGCACCACCGGCGATTCCCACAGGGCGTGTGCGGCGCCGATCGCGTGTCGTCGATCACTCATGCCAAGATCGGCATGAGAGCACGAACACGACATCCACCGACGAAGGGTCAGACGTTCCATGCCACAGCAGGTGCGAGGGGTAGTCGCGAAGAGCAAGGGTGCACCGACCGAGGTCGTCACCATCACGCTGCCCGATCCCGGACCCCGGGACGTCGTCGTCGCGATCGCGGCGTGCGGCGTGTGTCACACCGACCTCGCCTACCGCGAGGGCGGCATCAACGACGAGTACCCGTTCCTGCTCGGCCACGAGGCCGCCGGGACCGTGGAGCAGATCGGCGACGAGGTGACACACGTGGCCGTCGGCGACTACGTCGTCCTCAACTGGCGCGCGGTGTGCGGCCAGTGCCGCGCCTGTAAGCGCGGACGTCCCTGGTACTGCTTCGACACCCACAACGCCAGTGCCCCCATGACCCTGGAGGACGGCACCGAGCTGACGCCCGCGCTCGGCATCGGCGCGTTCGCCGACAAGACCCTCGTCCACGAGGGACAGTGCACGAAGGTCGACCCCGAGGCCGATCCCGCTGTCGCCGGGCTGCTGGGCTGCGGCGTGATGGCCGGACTCGGCGCGGCCATGAACACCGGCCACGTCGAACGCGGCGACAGCGTCGCGGTGATCGGATGCGGCGGCGTGGGCGACGCCGCCATCGCCGGCGCCCGCCTCGCCGGGGCGTCGACGATCATCGCCGTCGACCGGGACGCCCGCAAACTCGCCTGGGCGACCGATCTCGGGGCCACCCACACCATCGACGGGTCGGAGGTCGACGACGTCGTCGCCGCGATCCAGGAACTCACCGACGGCAACGGCGCCGACGTGGTGATCGACGCGGTCGGTCGCCCCGAGACCTACGAGACCGCCTTCTACGCACGTGATCTCGCCGGCACGGTGGTCCTCGTCGGTGTCCCGAACCCCGAGATGCGGCTCGAACTGCCGCTGGTCGACTTCTTCTCGCGCGGCGGGTCCCTGAAATCGTCCTGGTACGGCGACTGCCTGCCCGAGCGCGACTTCCCGATGCTCGTCGATCTCTACCGGCAGGGACGCCTGCCGCTCGAGAAGTTCGTTTCCGAACGGATCTCGCTCGACGACATCGAGTCGGCGTTCCACAAGATGGAGTCCGGCGACGTCCTGCGTTCGGTGGTCGTGCTGTGACCTTCCGCATCGATCACGTCGTCACGTCGGGGAAGTTCGAACTCGACGGCGGCAGTTGGGATGTCGACAACAACATCTGGCTCGTCGGCGACGACCACGAGGTCGTGATCATCGACGCGGCGCACTCGGCCGAACCGATCATCGAGGCCGTCGCGGGCCGGACCGTGCGGGCCATCGTCGCCACCCACGGCCACAACGACCACATCACCGTCGCCCCGGAGCTGTCGGAGCGTCTCGACGCACCGGTCCTGCTCCACCCCGGCGACGACATGCTCTGGCGTGAGACCCATCCCGACGCCGCGCACGGCGACATCGAGGACCGGCAACGAATCCCGGTCGCGGGGACCGAGCTGGTGCTCATCAACACACCCGGGCACTCGCCGGGGTCGTGCTGCCTGTACCTGCCCGAGGCGGCGGTGCTGTTCAGCGGCGACACCCTGTTCTCCGGGGGCCCCGGCGCCACCGGACGCTCGTTCTCGAGTTTCCCGACGATCATCGAGTCCATCCGGGAGCGGATCTTCACCCTCGACCCGGGCACCGAGGTACGGACCGGGCACGGCGACTCGACGTCGGTCGGCGTGGAGGCCCCGCACCTCGAGGAGTGGATCGCCCGCGGCAGCTGACGCCGACGTCGTGTCGGTCCGCGGGTGCGACGCGGCGAGATGGCACAGTCGTTACGGTGACCGACCCGCGCACCCCCCGTACCCGCAGACGGCTCGGTGCCGCACTCATCGGTGCCGCCGCGGCGGCGTGCCTGGTCGCGGGCTGCGCCGAGGGTGTCGACGGCACACCGGTCGCGGCGTCGGGAGCCCCCGGGACCGACGGTGCGGGGGGGACGTCGGCCATCGATCGGCTCGCGCTGTCACCGTCGGACTTCCCCTCGGACTATCCCGCGACCCGGCTGCGCAGCGAGCAGGCCGGTGACGCCCTCGCCGATCTCGCCGGCCGACCTCTCGGCGGCACGGTCGACCCGGCGTCGTGCCTGCCGCCGCAGATCCCCTCGGGCTCCGGCGACACGGTCGTCGTCACCGGGATGTCGACGTCCGGGGGCAACCTCACCGTCGTGACCACCCGCGCACAGACGCCGCTGTCACAGTTGTCGGACCTGGTGTCGCGGTGCGGGAGCTACACCGCCGACATCGGCGGCGTCACCTCCCGCGTCACCCAGGAGGCGCTCCCCGCCTCACCCGTCGACTCCCAGGCGTCCATCGCGTTCCGCCGGGTGTCGAGTTCAGGGCAGGCGCCGGTGACCCTCACACAGACCACGACCGTCCTGGCGGCGCAGAACGACGGGATCCGGGTGTACGCCTCCTACCTCTCGTTCTCCGGGTCCCGCCTCGACGGTGCGGCCCTCGACGCCGTGTTCACCAAGGCCGTGGAGCGTTCCCGCGGTCGGTGACGTGTGGATCGGGGCGAACTGTGCACAACCGCCCCTGATCGCGTCGCGCACGTCCGACGGCGTCGGCGTGCTGGGCCACGGTCGTCGCATGAGCATCGATCCCACCACCGTCACCCTCCACGATCCCGGCGACCTCATCGCGGCCGTACCCGCGATGCTCGGCTTCATCCCGCAGCGTTCCCTGGTCCTCATCACCTTCGTCGGCGCCGGACCGCGGGTCGGGGTGACGATGCGCCACGACATCGATCTCGATCCGTTCGGTGAACCGAGCGAGATGATGTGCGCCGTCGTGGATCACCTCTGCGGTGTCTGTCTGCGCGAACGTGTGTCGGCGGTGTTCGCGGTCGTGATCGACGATCGCATCCCCGGCGACGACCCGCGATGGGCGTCACTGTTCGACGTCATCGATCTCGGCCTGGCCGATCTGGGCCTCGCCGCCGGTTTCGCCACCGACGAGATCGCCTCGGGCGCCCGGTGGTACACCGCGTGGGGGCACCCCGATCGCCATCTGGCCGGGGGTCGGCTGGCCGATCCGCGGTTCACGCCCATGGCCGTGGCCCATGCCGTCGAGACCGGACGGGTGATGGCCGCGTCCCGCGCGGAGATGACCGCCGCGGTCGAGCCCGGACAGCATTGCGAGCGACGGATCTGCCCCGCCGACGCGACCGTGTCGGGCCCGGCGCCCGACGACACCGCGCGGTTGCGGCTGGTCCTGGCCGCCGTCGCGTCCGGTCTCGGGTCCGATCCGCGCTGCGCCGAGGTCGTCGCCCTCGACGACGCGATCCGTTCGGTTCTCGTCCGCGACGCGCTGCTGGCCCTGGCCTCGAGTGATCGCGCCGACGACGCGCAGCACCTGTGGGCCGATCTCACCCGACGGCTGCGTGGACGCGGACGGGCCACGGCGGCGACACTGCTGGCCCATCTGCACTACGTCGCCGGTGACGGCGCGATGGCCGGCATCGCGCTCGACGCGGCACTCGCCGCCGATCCCGAGCACTCGTTGGCGAGGCTGCTCGACGAGTCGCTGCGGGCAGGCATGCGACCCGACGTCCTCGCCGAACTGTTGCCGACGAGTCGTGATCTCGCACGCCGACTGGGTGTCGCCCTGCCGCCGACGCAGCACCGGATGCGACGTGGCGCCTGACCCGGGGGGCGTCGGGGTCAGGCCGGGGGAGCGGAGTGCGCCCGCTCGCCGAGGGCCCGGGTGTACTCCCAGGCGTCGGCGACGATCGTCGGCAGAGCGGTGTTCGTCGGCGACCACCCGAGATCGCTGATGGCCTTGTCGCTCGATGCGATCAACACCGCCGGATCGCCTGCACGACGGGGCGCCTCCTCGACCGGGATGTCGAGACCGGTGACCTCGGCACAGGTCTCGATGACCTGACGGACCGAGAAACCCGACCCACTGCCGAGGTTGTAGATCTCGTGACGACCGGCGACGGCGGACTCGAGGGCCAGGGCGTGCGCCCGCGCGAGGTCGTAGACGTGGATGTAGTCGCGGACCGCGGTGCCGTCGTCGGTGTGGTAGTCGGTGCCGAAGATCTTCACCGAGTCGCGATGGCCCAGCGCGGCCTGCAACACGATGGGGATGAGATGTGTCTCCACACGCCGGTTCTCGCCGGCACCGCCGTAGGCGCCCGCGACGTTGAAGTACCGCAGGCTCACCGCGGCGAGGCCGTGGGCGCCGGTGTAGGAGGTGATCGCATGATCGATCGCCAGCTTGGTGGCGCCGTACGGATTGGTCGGTCGTGTGGGCGAGGACTCGAGGATCGGGACCGACTCGGGTTCGCCGTAGGTCGCCGCGGTCGAGGAGAACACCAGACGCGGTGTCCCCGTCCGCCGGATCGCCTCGAGGAGGTCGAGCGACTCGACGACGTTGCCGTACCAGTACTTCTCGGGCTGCTCGACCGACTCGCCGACCAGCGACTGGGCCGCGAAGTGCAGGACACCGTCGAAGCGGGAACCACCGAGGACGTCCGCGGCGACGGCACTGACGTCGCCCTCCACGAACTCGGCGGTGTCGGGGACGGCATCACGGTTGCCGGTGATGAGGTTGTCGACGACGGTCACCTCGTGGCCGGCCTCGATCATCACCCGGGCGCAGACGCTGCCGACGTATCCGGCGCCGCCGGTCACCAGCAGCTTCATGCCGACACCGGGCGCGTCACACCTTCTCCACGTGGACCGAGTGCGCCATCTCCGACGACAGTCGCAGTCCACCGTGACCGGGGGCGTTGATGATCACCGCACCCTGCTCGCTGGTGACGGTCACGCGGGCGTTCGGCACCACGCCGGCCTCGCGCAGCTTGCTGATCAGGTCCCGATCGTCCTGGGCGTGCTCGGAGAGCCGGCGGACGATGACGGCGACCGGCTCGCCCTCGGGCAGGTCCGAGAGCCGCGTCGCGTTGTCCATGGTGGCGCCCTCGACACCGAGCTGGTCGAGCCCGGGGATCGGGTTGCCGTACGGCGAGGTGGTCGGGTGCTCGAGCACCTCGAGCAGACGGCGCTCGACGTTCTCGCTCATCACGTGCTCCCAGCGGCACGCCTCGGCGTGGACCTCGTCCCAGGGCATGCCGATCACGTCGACCAGTAGCCGCTCGGCGAGGCGGTGCTTGCGCATCACCGCGATGGCCAGCGAACGTCCTTGTTCGGTGAGTTCGAGCTGACGGTCGCCCGCGACGCGCAACAGACCGTCGCGCTCCATGCGCGCCACGGTCTGCGAGACCGTCGGTCCGCTCTGCTCGAGACGCTCGGCGATCCGCGCCCGGAGGGGCACGATGCCCTCCTCCTCGAGGTCGTAGATGGTGCGCAGGTACATCTCGGTGGTGTCCACCAGATCGTTCACGGTGCCCATCCCTCCGCCACTCGGGGCATCATCGTCACACGGGACAGATTACCCGCAACCGGGTCGCTCCACGCCGAGGCGACTCGCTCTAGCCTGGGGCCATGGCGGCGAACGAGGATCCGACGTGATCGGAACGGGTGCGCGCACCGACACGCTCGTGGTCTGGACCGACGATTTCCTCGGTTACCGGTGGAGTCCGAGTCACCCCATGAACCCGATCCGGCTGGCGTTGACGATGTCACTGGCCGACCACCTCGGCGTCCTCTCCGGTGTCGAGCCGATCGTCCCCGATGCCGCCTCGACCGAGATGCTCACCACCGTCCACCGCGCCGAGTACATCGAGGCCGTCCGGGCCGCCGGCGCGACCGCGTCGGGTGACGTGGTCCCGGGCTACTCCGCCGCGGTCGGCGAACGGATCTTCGGCCTCGGCGGCGCCGACAACCCCGTCTTCCCGGCGATGCACGAGGCGGCGTCCCTGCTCGTCGGCGGCACCGTCGCCGCGGCCGACGCCATCGCTCGCGGAGCCGCACGACGCGCTGTCAACATCGGTGGCGGCATGCACCACGCGATGCCCGCACGGGCCTCGGGTTTCTGCATCTACAACGACTGCGCCGTCGCCATCCACCGCCTCCTCGACGCCGGTTTCGACCGCATCGCCTACATCGACATCGACGCCCACCACGGCGACGGTGTCGAGCGGTGTTTCGCCGCCGACCCGCGCGTGTTGACGGTGTCGCTGCACCAGCACCCCACCACCCTCTTCCCGGGGACGGGGTACGCGAGCGACGTCGGGCAGGGCGACGGTGAGGGCACCACGTCGAACGTGCCGCTCCCGCCGGGGACACCGGACCGGTTGTGGCTCCGGGCCTTCCACGCCATCGTGCCGAGCCTGGTCGCCGATTTCGGGCCGCAGATCATCGTGAGTCAGTGCGGCGTCGACAGTCACCGCGCCGACCCGCTGACCGACCTGGCCCTCACCATCGACGGTCAGCGCGCCGCGATCCATGCCATGCGCGACCTCGCCGATCGCCACTGCGACGGCCGGTGGCTGGCGGTCGGTGGCGGCGGATACGGCGTGGTCGACGTGGTGCCACGCATCTGGACACACCTCATCGCCGCGGCCCTCGACCGCGACGTCGACCCGGCGACCCCCACCGGTACGGCGTGGCGTGCCTCGGCGCACGCCGCGGCCTCGGCGGTGCACGAGGACTTCGCCACCGACGTCTCCGCCGAGACGATGTCCGACGGCGGCAACGTCGACTTCGACAGGTGGGAGGGCAACTGGGGACAGGAACCCGCCGACGGGATCTCGGCCCACCTGCACACGGCGACCGATGCCGCCATCCTCGCCAGTCGCCGCGCGGTGTTCCCGCTGCGCGGCCTCGACCCGGAGGATCCGCGTGACTGACCGTGATGAGGGACAGGCGGACGAGTCGTCGACGACGGGACCCGCCGTGGCGCCGGACGACACCACACCCTCGCCTGCGGACGGATCGGCCGGAACCGCCAACGGGCCGTGGGATTTCCCGCAGCACTGGACCGCGGACGTGCTCGCGTCGGACGGGGGAGCGGTGCACCTGCGACCGATCGTCCCCGACGACGCCGATCGGATCGTCGCCTTCCACGCCACGCTGTCCGAGCGCACCCGCTACATGCGGTGGTTCGGCCCGTACCCGGAGATGTCGGCACGCGACGTCCGCCACGTCACCACCGTCGACCACCACGATCGGGTTGCCCTCGTCGCGCTGCTCGGCGGCCGCATCATCGCGATCGGGATCTACGAGAGCCTGCGTTTCGCCGGTCGACCGCACGCCGCGGAGGTCGCCTTCGTCGTCGCCGACGATCATCAGGGCCGCGGCCTGGGCACCGTGCTGCTCGAACATCTCGCCGGGGCCGCCGCGGAGAACGGGTTCGACCGTTTCGAGGCCGAGGTCCTCACCGAGAACCGCGCCATGCTCGCGGTGTTCCGCGACGCCGGATATCAACTCTCGCGCAGTTTCGACGGCTCGACCGTCCACGTCGAGTTCCGCATCGACCCGACCGAGGCGCTGCTCACCGTGCGCAACTCCCGTGAGGTGGGGTCGGAGGCGCGCAGCGTCTCGAACCTTCTGACGCCGTCGTCGGTCGCGATCATCGGTGCCTCGGCCGACCGCCGCAAGGTCGGTAACGCGTTGCTGGCCAACGTGATCGAGGGCGGGTTCAACGGGCCGGTGTTCCCGGTGAACGCCGAGGCACGGGCCGTACGCGGTATCCGCGCCTACGCATCGGTCCGCGACATCCCCGACCCGGTCGACCTCGCCGTCGTCGCGGTCCCCGCCGACACCGTCGGCGACGTGCTGCAGGACTGTCTGTCGAAGGGCGTGAAGACGATGGTCGTCGTCTCGGCGGGATTCGCCGAGTCCGGCGACGCCGGCGCCGTCACCGAACGCACCCTCGTGCACGAGATCCGCGCCCACGGCATGCGACTGGTCGGCCCCAACGCCCTCGGCGTCATCAACACCGACCCCGACATCGCCCTCAACGCGACCCTCGCCCCCCGCGTACCCGGCCCCGGCCGCGTCGGGTTCTTCTGCCAGTCGGGCGCACTGGGCATCGCGATCCTCGACGCCGCGGCACGCAGACACCTCGGGCTGTCGACCTTCGTCTCGGCGGGCAACCGCGCCGACCTCTCCGGCAACGACCTTCTGCAGTACTGGGACAGCGACCCGCGCACCGACGTGATCCTGCTGTATCTCGAGAGTTTCGGTAACCCGCGCAAGTTCTCCCGACTCGCTCGCAGGGTGTCGCGCAACAAGCCGATCGTCGCGGTGAAGGCCGGTCGGTCGGCGGTGGCGCCCTCGCAGGAGCGTCGTGACTCCACCCTCGACGACGCCAGTGCGCGTGCGGTTCTCGAACAGTCGGGCGTCATCCAGGTCGACACGATCGCCGACCTCTTCGACTGCGCGACCGTGCTGGCCTATCAACCGCTGCCGCAGGGCCCACGGGTGGCGATCGTCGGCAACTCGACGGTTCTCGGCGTGCTCGCGGGCAGCGCGGGGGAGCGATTCGGGCTGCGCGTGGTCGAGCAGATCGATCTCGGCGCCGGCGCCGGGGCGGGCGAGTTCGCGGCCGCTCTGCGTCAGGTCGTCGCCGACGACGGGGTCGACGCCATCGTCGCGGTGTTCGTACCCCCGGTCGCGGTCGGTGCCGACAGCTACGCACGTGCCCTCACCGACGCCACCGCCGGCAGCGCGAAGACCATCGTCTCCACGTTCCTCGCGGTCGAGGGCATCCCCGCGAACCTCACCGTGCGCGACGGCGACGGCACACCGGTGCGCGGCTCCATCCCGTCCTATCCCGCCCCCGAGCGGGCGGCGACGGCGCTGGGACAGGCATGGCGCTACGCGCAGTGGCGCGCCCGTCCGGAGTCGCCGGTGGTCCGACCGGCCGACGTCGACCCCGACGCCGCCCGCACAGCGGTGCGCGCCGTCGGCGACGACACCCACCGGGAGACGGTCGCTCTCGACGAACGACGTTCGGCGCAGGTGTTGGCGGCCTACGGCATCGGCGTCACCGACTTCGTCCAGGTGGACGACGCCGACTCCGCTGCGGCCGCCGCCGAGCGCCTCGGCTACCCGGTCGCCGTGAAGGCGGTCTCGACCAAGTGGCGTGGCCGCCTCGACGGGGAGGGTGCCCGTCTGGACCTCTCGACCGCGGAGACCGTGCGCGCGGCGTTCGACGAGCTCGCCGCGGTGACCGGCGAGCGGTACCTCCAGGTGCAACGGATGGCGGCGCGCGGCGTGGCCGCGATCATCAGGGTCCGCGACGACCCGTCGTTCGGCTCACTGATCTCGTTCGGGCTGTCGGGGGCGACGTTCGACCTGCTCGGCGATCATGCCCACCGGGCGATCCCGCTGACCGAGGCAGACGCCCACGAACTGATCGCCGCGCCGCGGTCCGCGCCGCTGCTCAGCGGCTACCGCGGACAGGCCGCCGTGGATCGTGATGCGCTGGCCGACCTGTTGATCCGCGTGTCGACGCTCGTCGACGATCTGCCCGAGATCCGCGAGGTCGCCCTCGACCCGATCCTGTGTTCCGAGCACGGCGCCGAGGTGCTCTCCGGGCGGATACGCATCGGCCCGGTACCCACCAGAGCGGATACCGGGCCGAGACGATTGGTGTGATCGCTCCGCGATCGGAAGGCTGGTCTGATCGATCAGCTGGCGTAGGCGCGCAGACGCTCGGCGCGATCTCCCTGACGCAGCTTCGACATGACCTCACGCTCGATCTGGCGCACGCGCTCCCGCGAGAGCCCGAACAGGCGACCGATCTGGTCGAGGGTGCGGGGCTGACCGTCGTCGAGCCCGAAGCGCAGGCGGATGACCTGCTGCTCCCGCTCGTCGAGAGTGGCCAGGACGGTGCGCACGTCGGTGTGGAGCAGGCCGGCGATGACGGCACTCTCGGCCGAGGTCGCCTCGGCGTCCTCGATGAAGTCGCCCAGGGGCGCCTCCTCGTCGGTGCCCACGGGCATGTCCAGGCTCACCGGGTCGCGGCTGTGGTCGAGCAGATCGGCGATCTTCTCGGCCGGGATACCCGATTCCTCGGCCAACTCGTCGTCGGTGGCCTCACGCCCGAGCTGCTGGTGCAGTTCGCGCTTGATGCGGGCGAGCTTGTTGACCTGCTCGACGAGGTGGACGGGGAGCCGGATGGTGCGGCTCTGATCGGCCATGCCGCGGGTGATGGCCTGACGGATCCACCACGTCGCGTAGGTCGAGAACTTGAATCCCTTGGCGTAGTCGAACTTCTCCATGGCGCGGATCAGTCCGAGGTTGCCCTCCTGGATGAGGTCGAGCAACGGCATGCCGCGTCCGGTGTAGCGCTTGGCCAGCGACACCACGAGACGCAGGTTCGCCTCGAGAAGGTGCGACCGCGCCGACTCGCCCTCGCGGACGAGCTGCGCGAGATCACGCTTCTTGGTGGGCGAGAGCCGCTTCTTCGTGGCGAGGACGTGCTTGGCGTAGAGACCGACCTCGATGGCCTTCGCCAGGTCGACCTCCTGCTCGGCGTTGAGGAGAGCGGTGCGACCGATCCCGTTGAGGTACACCCGGACGAGATCTGCCGCCGGGCTCTGGGCGTCGAGATCCGCGTCGGTCATCTGCGGGCGGATGGTGTCTGCGGGCCTGATCGTCGTGGCGGTGGAACTGGGCATGTCGGCCTCCTCGCGAGCGTGTGTCTTCATGGGGTTCAACGGTTCGCTGTAGGCGAATAGTTCCCCGCTGTCCCCTGACCAAACACCCGTGACCTGTGGCGATGTCCAGGACGGTCTGAGAAGTTGCTGAGAGTACCCCTGGCCTCGCCGGTCAGCCGGTCGGCAGGAGGATCCCGTGGCGCACGAGGTCGCCTACGAAACCCCGCAGCACCGCAGGATCGAGGGACTCGCCGGTGGCCGCGGCGAGCAAATCGGCGACACCGGCGACCGACAACCCGCCGTGGGAGAGGCCGGCGACGAACGAGCGACCCCAGGCGTCGATCTCGTGGGTCCAGCGTGGTCCGTCGGTGCGGTGCAGTCGGGACACCACCTCCGACCAGCCGGCGCCGTCGGCCCCGATCGTCGAGATCTGTTCCAGCGCCACGTCGGGGGCGAGCTGCAGTCGCGCGTCCTCGATGTCGTGGGTACGCAGCCACGCGACACGGGAGAGGTACGCGTCGGCCTCGGGCCCCATGGGATCGGAGATCGCGTGCGACATCTCCTCGGCCAGCAGATCGGTCGGCTCGCCCGTCGACCGCAGGAACACGAAGCCGAACCCGACGCCCTCGACGCCCGCCCGGTCGAGGTGTTCGAGCCACTCCTGGGAGCGAGACGCCCCGGCACCCGAACGGGGGTCGAGGCCCGCGTCGCGCAGCCACGTGCCCACGTACAGCGCGGGATCGGCGACGTCACGCTGCACCACCCAGGCGTCGACGCCGTGGTCGGGGATCCAGCCGGCGATTCGTTCGCGCCAGTCGCCGCCGGTGTCGACCCACGACGCCAGCAGGCATGCGGTGCCACCGTCGGCGAGATGGTCGGCGGCCCTCGACACGACGAGTTCGCTCGCGCCGTCGAGATCGAGCCCGGAGTCGCGGTAGCTGTGGGTCACCGTCGGTGTCCCGACGACGAAGGGCGGGTTCGCGACGACGTGGTCGAACCGCTCGCCGTCGACCGGCGCGAACCACGGTCCGGTGCGCAGGTCGTAGCGGGCGGCGCCGATCCCGTTGATGGCCATACCCGCCCGGGTCATCGCAGCCGCGCGTGCGGTGATGTCGGTGGCGACCACGTGGTCGGCGGTGTCGAGAGCGTGGACCGCCTGCACGCCGCACCCGGTCCCGAGGTCGAGCACCGACCCCGACGCGGTGACCGAGGCCCGCAGCAGCGACAGCGACGCCTGGCCGACACCCAGCACGTGGTCGGGGGTGATCGTGGTCTCGCGGGTCGCGCCGTCAAGATCGGAGAACAGCCACCGTGTGCCGCGCCCGGTGTCGAGCGGGCGAACATCGACGGCCGCACGCACCCCGTCGCCGTCGGGCCGCAGGAGACCGACCGCGACGGCGGTGTCGACGTCGAGCGACCCCAGTGCGGCCGCGACCTCCGGCCGGGTGCACGTGTCCCCGATCAGCAACAGGCGGGTCAACGTCCCCAGTTCGCCACCGCCGGCGCAGGCGCGACGAACCGGTACCGGTTCACCACGACCCAGCGCGGCGTGGGCGTCGTCGCCCAAGAGATCGAGGACGCCGTCGGCGTCGTATCGGTGGGCGAGGAACGCGACACGCAGATCGTCGGCCACGGTGTGCAGGTCGGAGACGTCGGTCTCCAGTGGCTCACTCATGGCACGACGGTGTCACATCCGCGACGCGGCGCGCGGGGCCGGATCAGTCGTCGTGGCTCTTGAGTTGACGGAAGTGCGTCGCCTCGACCGCGGGCGGGTTCGCGTCGCCGGACCACTTGTAGCGGGGGATCTCGCCCTTCTCGCGCGGCGGCCGGTCGTTGGCGATGAGCACCGCCACCCAGGGGATGGGGATGGACAGTGCGATGACGGCGAGGGCCAGCAGTCCGGAGCCGGTCGCCCCGTAGACGATTCCTGCGATGACGAGGGCCGGGACACGGAAGGCCATGAGGCTCAGGTAGCGACGGACCCGGGCCTTGTGCTGGTCTTCCTGAGAGACCTGCGCCTGGGTGATCAGGATCGCTTCTCGTGCCTCTTCGTGTGCCATTGCTCCACTGTTGCACTTTCTGTCCAACAATGCATCGACGCAGCTCACATACGACGTTTGTCACCTCCGGGAATCAGGCAGAATGGGGCCATGGGAACGCAGACCATCGAACGCCCCGATGTCGACATCGACACCGACGAGACCACCGATGACGACACCCCGAAGTTCTTCCACTACGTCAAGAAGAACAAGATCGCCGAGAGTGCGGTCATGGGCAACCACGTCGTCGCGCTGTGCGGCGAGGTGTTCCCGGTGACACGTTCACCCAAACCCGGCTCGCCGGTGTGCCCCAAGTGCAAGAAGATCTACGAGAAGCTCAAGAAGGGCGAGTGATCAGCGCGGTCCGCGGCGCTCGGTGACCCTGGCCTCGGTGATCCCGGCCTCGGTCGGCCGGGACTGGCGGCGGATGGGTCCGGTCTGGATGCGTTTGGGCACGGACTTGAGCTGGTCGGTGAGGTCGGTGGTCTGCGCCGACACCCAGTCCTTGACCTGCTCGATGTGTGTCGGCCCCGCGGTGGGCCAGGTGGCCTGCACCGACGCGTTGAACTGTGCGCCGATCACGATGGCGAACCCCAGGAAGAACGTGAACAGCAGGAACGCGATCGGCGTGGCCAGCGCTCCGTAGGAGTAGCCGGTCTTCGTGATCGACCCCAGGTAGATGCGCAGACCGGCGCTGGCGAACCAGAACACGACACCGGCGAGCACCGCGCCGCCGACGAGTCGATGCCAGGGGAGCGGTTTGGGCAGCGACACCCGGTAGAGGGTGGTCAACCCGAGGATCAGCAGGATCGCGACAGCGGGGTAGTACCCGATGTGGATCAGTTGTGTGCTGATCGGTCTCCACGAGTCGGGCGCGATGTCGGCGGCATAGGTCGGCCCGAGGGCGACGAGCGGCAACACGAACGTCGCGACCACGAGGAACGCGATGTAGAGGTTCAGGGCGAACACGCGCTGCCACACGGCATTTCGCACGTCGTGCTGATCGTGTGCCTTGTTGATCGAGTCGACGAAACTCGACATCGCCGACGACCCCGACCACAGCGACAACACGAAACCTAGGGAGATGAGCTCGCCGCGACCGCGGGCGAGGACGTCGTTGACCGTCGGGGTGATGATCTCGTCGACGATGTTGTCGCTGAAGGTCTGGCCCGCGAAGTTGATGATCCGGGTACGGATCATCTCCGTGGTGCCCGGACCGAACCAGCCACCGATGTAGCCGATGCTGCCCAGCAGACCGAGGAGCAGCGGCGGCAACGACAGCGTCTGCCAGAACGCGGCCTGCGCCGACATGCCGAAGATCGAGTCGTCCCACGCCTTCACGATCGCCCGCCACATGACCCGGGGGAGCGACCGGAGAACGGGCGGACGCCCGGGCGACGCGGTGCGTGCCGGTTCGTGGTCGTGGTCGTCGCCGATGGGGGTGATGGGTTCAGCATCCCCGATCGAGCAGCGCAGTGGGCGCAGGAGGCCGTGGGGGCGACCGTGTCGGGGCCGCCGACGGGAGGCGCGGGGTCGTCGCGAGGGTACGATCTGATGCGGTCGGTGCGTCGGTCCACCCACGACGGCGAACCCGATCGGTGTGACCGGTGGCGGCGTCGTCGACACCCACCCCGCCCGCCCGTCCCGAATGCCCACCACGACCGCCCACCCCCGTTTCGGCGCATGTCGAGGAGTTCTGAGATTTCCGAGGTCATGGTTCCCCAGGCCACCGAGTCGCTGCGCACCTGGCAGCGCCGTGCGCTGACCAAGTACCTGGCGACCGCGCCGCGCGACTTCCTCGCCGTGGCGACCCCCGGTGCCGGCAAGACGACGTTCGGGCTGCGGATCGCGCGGGAGCTCCTCGGTGACCGCACCGTCGACCAGATCACCGTGGTGGCGCCGACCGAGCACCTGAAATTCCAGTGGGCCCAGGCCGCCGCGCGTGTCGGGATCGCCCTCGACGCCAACTTCCGCAACACCGTCGGTGTCACGAGCAGCGACTTCGACGGGGTCGTGCTGACCTACGCCCAGGTCGCCGCCCACCCGTCCCGACACCGGGTCCGCACCGAGAACCGACGGACCCTGGTGATCCTCGACGAGATCCACCACGGTGGCGACGCGAAGACGTGGGGCGACGCGATCTCCGAGGCGTTCTCCGACGCGACCCGGCGACTGTCGCTCACGGGGACCCCGTTCCGGTCCGACGACGCGCAGATCCCCTTCGTCACCTACGAACCCGATGGCGGCGGCGCGCTGCGGTCGAAGGCCGATCACAGTTACGGGTACGCCGACGCCCTCGCCGACGGCGTCGTGCGGCCGGTGGTGTTCCTCGCCTACTCGGGTCAGGCCAGCTGGCGGACCAGCGCCGGTGAGGAGTTCTCGGCGCGCCTCGGCGAGCCGCTGTCGGCCGAACACACCGCCCGCGCCTGGCGTACCGCGCTCGATCCGCACGGCGACTGGATCCCCGCGGTGCTGACCGCCGCCAACACCCGACTGGGGCAGTTGCGGATCTCGGGTGTGCCCGACGCCGGTGGGCTGGTCATCGCGAGCGACCAGAAGACGGCCCGCGACTACGCCGAACTGCTCGAGGAGATCTCGGGTTCCCCGGTGACGCTCGTGCTCTCCGACGAGGCGTCGTCGTCGAGCCGCATCGACGAGTTCGCGGCGTCGGACGACCGGTGGATGGTCGCGGTGCGGATGGTGTCCGAGGGCGTCGACGTCCCCCGGTTGGCCGTCGGTGTCTACGCGACGAGTGCATCGACACCGCTGTACTTCGCGCAGGCCGTCGGTCGGTTCGTGCGGTCACGGCGGCCCGGGGAGACCGCGAGCGTGTTCCTGCCGTCGGTGCCGGTGCTGCTGCGCCTGGCCAGCGAGCTCGAGGCGCAGCGCGACCACGTTCTCGGCAAGCCGCACCGCGAGAAGGAGGGCTTCGACGACGAGCTGATCGCCGAGGCGAACAAGACCGAGGACGAACCCGGCGACGACGATCCCGCGTTCATCTCCCTGCATGCCGACGCCGAACTCGACCAGGTCATCTTCGACGGCTCGTCGTTCGGCACGGCGACCTTCTCCGGCAGCGACGAGGAGTCGGACTACCTCGGGCTGCCCGGGCTCCTCAACGCCGACCAGGTACGCGACCTGCTGCGTCAGCGTCAGACCGACCAGATCTCGACACGGACCGCGGCACCTCCGGCGCCGCAGCGAGAGAAGGAGAGGGCCGAGTCGACCGGAGCGCAGCTCTCGGCGCTGCGCCGTGAGCTCAACAGCCTCGTCGCGATGCATCACCATCGGACCGGCAAGCCCCACGGCATGGTGCACAACGAGCTGCGCAGCCGTCTCGGCGGGCCGCCCACCGCGATGGCGACGGCGGATCAACTCAAGGAGCGGATCAGCGCGCTGCGCACATGGAAGTGACCGGGGCGAAGCCGGCTCCGAACACGACAACGGCACCGCCGCGATGCGACGATGCCGTTGACGACAGCTCTGTGGACCGCGAGGCGGTCGGACGATCAGACCAGCTCTTCCTCGGAACGGGTCACCGTCGCGCCCATGTCAGCGAGTCGGGCCTCGTGCTCGTTGTAGTGGTGGCGGCAGAAGAGCAGTTCACCGCCGGCCGGGAGGGTCGCGCGTACACGTGCTGCTGCACCGCAACGGTCACAACGGTCGGCAGCGGTGAGGGGCATGGAGATCGAGGTGGTGGTGATGACATCTGACATGGTTCCTCCGTCCCGGGCGAGCGCGAACGCTTCCCTTCGCGAGCTGACCCACCAGGAGTGGTGGGCTTCTCTCACTCTTTCAGACGAATCAGCTCCCCGTATTGTTCCCGCGCCGCTGCACGCCGGTCGTCATTCATCGTTAACACGCACGAGCGATCGATGACGCGGCGTGCGCGGGAGGGGCTCAGGCACGCCCCTGCCGACCGGGTCCGCTTCGTCTGGATCCTCTTCGTGGTGGGCGCAGTGTGCCAGTACATGGGCGCCGCGATCGCCGTCCCCCTCTTCGACCGGACCGATCCCGAGGTCGTGGCGTGGCTGCGCACGCTGTCGGGCGGGCTGGTGTTGGTCGTCCTGACCCGTCCGGTCGCGATCCTCGGCGACCGTGTGCGGCTTCTCCGCGCGACGGTCTTCGGGCTCGTCACCACGGCCATGAACGTCGCGTTCTATCTGGCGATCTCGCAGGTCGACCTCGGTGTCGCCGTCGCCGTCGAGTTCATCGGGCCGATCGCCGTCGCCGCGCTCGCCGCGCGAGGAGCACGATCGGTGGCCGCCCTCCTCGCGGTGGCGGTCGGCGTCGTGCTGGTGAGCGGTGTGTCGCTGCAGGGCTCGGCGATCGGCGTCGGGTGGGCGTTGCTCGCCGGTGCACTCTGGGCCGGGTACATCGTGTTCGGCGCCCGCGTCTCCGCGGCCGGTGCCGCCGCCCACAGCGCGGTGAGCGGGTGGCGTCACGGTGTCGAGGATCTCGGCGTCGGCCTCGCGATCGCCGGGGTGCTCTCGGCGCCGTTTGTCCTCGGTGTGAGTGTGGTCACCGGCGCGCCGAACCTGTCCCTCGGGCTCGTCGCCGCGGCCGCCGCCGTCGGCGTCCTGTCGAGCGCGGTGCCGTACGTGCTCGACCAGATCGTCCTCACCCGCATCGACCGCGGCCGGTTCGCGTTGATGCTCTCGTTGCTGCCGGCGACGGCGGTCGTGGTCGGCGCGGTCACCCTCGCCCAGATACCGGCCCCGCTCGAGTTGGTCGGCATCGCGCTGGTGATCGCGGCCATCGCCCTCTCGGCGGGTCGCTCCCGGCCCACCGCGCCCGGAACATCGGATCACCGTCCGCCCGACGGTGGCGATGTGGCACCGTTGATGTCGATGACATCGCCACCTGTCGACGACCGCGGCCCGGTCGTGCACCTGTGTCCGAAACCCGACTGGGTGCACGCGAGCAGCCACGGCCGTCTCGAACCCGAGTCGTTGTCGAGCGTCGGGTTCATCCACCTCTCCGATCTCCGCCACGTGCACATCCCGGCCGACGCCGTGTTCGCCGGTCGCACCGATCTCGTACTGCTCGAGATCGATCCGTCGCGTGTCCCCGCCGACATCGTGTGGGAGGACGGCGATCCGCCCCATCCCGACGGGATTCAGTTCCCGCACCTCTACGGTCCTCTGCCGGTGACGGCGGTGATCCGCGTACACGACTATCGGCCGGGACCCGACGGCACCTTCGCCCCGCGCACCACCCTCGACGCGCACTGAGTCAGCTGCAGTCGCAACTGCTGCAACATGCCTCGCACACACCCTGGCAGCAGCAGTTGCCGAGGAACTCGCCACAACAGTTCGCGCAGCCGCGCAGCGTGCAGCATCCTTCGGCCTCGGGACCGCCCGATGCCACCGCGCACGATGCCGCGGTGGCCACAGCCAACGAGCGAACCGGTCGGCCGGGAGCAGGCGTGGCCGCACATGCCCGGGAAATCGAGTGATGGAGTCCGCGGATCATCATGGCGCGCACCAGGCGACCGTCGCGGAGGTGCACCCTGCTGATCTCGTCGGCAATGGTGTGGTGCAGCCGCAGACATTCTGTGGTCACGTCGTCGATCGAGGCATCGGTCGCGTCGATGAGGTTGTAGGCGCCGGCGGCCCGGTCGGCGGCAAGGTCGGTGACCGCGTCGAGGAGATGACCACAACGACCGAACGCCGCCCCGATCCGGGCCAGGGCAGGACGGTTCTCCGGTCGGCCGGCCAGATCGGCGGTCGCGGAGAACACTGCGGCGCAGGCGTCTTCGGTCGCGGCGGTGATCTCGTCGAGGTCGGTCGAGACACTCTCCACGGCCGCCTGCCCCGCGACACGTGCGATGACGGCCGTGGTGTCGAGGACGTGACCGATGGTGTCGTCGCCGGCAGCGCCGCGCCGCAGCGGCCTCGCGACGCCGCGTGCGAGCGATCCCCGCAGACGTGACCGGCCGGAGAGGTCCAGCTCCGATTCGCCGATCTCGTCGGTGGCCTTGGCCCCGGCGAGGGTCAGCGACGCCGTCGCGGCGAGACGCACGCTGAGCGCGTCGGTCGCGATGACCTGCGCCGGCCGCATCCCCCGCAGGGCGCAGCGACCGGCGCGCACCCGGGAGTCCGGGACGGCCTGCTGCGCCTCGAGGAGAACCGACGCGGCGATGGCGTCGGTGTTCAGGGTGGCCCGGGCGATCTGCCCGTGCCGGTCGCGCAGGGTGAGGCAGGCGCCGCACAGGTGTGCGCGCCACAGGTCGACGACGTCGGGGTCGGATCCACGCAGGCACGGTCTCAGGATTCCCAGCACATCGAGAGTGGATCACGCCCGGCTGTACATCCGCACCACGAGTGGTTCGTGTCTACCGCGATTCACGGGCGATGATGGCCGCCTGCACCCGTGAGCGGACGTCGAGTTTCGCCAGGACATGTGACACATGGGTTTTCACCGTCGTCGGGCTGACGAACAGACGCGCGGCGATGTCGGCGTTCGACAAGCCGTCACCGATGCAGTCGAGCACCTCGCGCTCACGATCGGTGAGGACCGTCAGGTCCACCGCGGACGACGACGGCTCCTTCACACGACGTCGTACGAACCGGTCGATGACACGGCGGGTCACCTCCGGCGCCAAGACCGCATCACCGCGCGCGACCGCCTCGATCGCCGCGACGATGGTCTCGGTCTCGGCGGTCTTGAGAAGGAATCCGCCGGCGCCGGCGTCGAGCGCGGCGAACACGTGGTCGTCGACGTCGAACGAGGTCAGCACCAGCACCGCGGCGAGGCCGGTCCGCACGATCTCGGCGGTGGCGGTGATCCCGTCGGTACCCGGCATGCGGATGTCCATCACCACCACGTCGGTCTGCAGCGACCGCACGAGGCGGACGGCCTCGTCGCCGTCGCGGGCCTCACCGACGACCTCGATGCCGTCGGCCTGCCCGAGCAGCATGGCGAGTCCGGCCCGGATCGCTGCGTGGTCGTCGGCGATCACCACCGATATCGTCACGGCACGTCCTGCCCGTCGGCCGTCGGCAGATGCGCTGTGACGACCCATTCGTCGCCCACGCGCGCCGCGGTGCAGTGGCCCCCGGCTGCCCGTGCCCGCAGGGCCATGTTGGCGATACCGTGCCCGCCCACGGTCACCGCGGCGGTGTCCTCGGGCACGGCGTTGCGGACCGTGAGCGTCAGGCCGGCCCCGTCGGCGTCGAGGGCGACCGAGATGGGTTGTCGTGGAGCGTGTCTGGCGGCATTGGTGAGTGCCTCGGCGACGATGCGGTAGGCACACACGTCGATCGTCGGCGGAAGATCGGGAGGAACCTCCGGCGTCACGACGACGGGCGATCCCGCGGTGCGGGCCGTGGTGACGAGATGATCGATGCGACGGAGCGAGGCGGTGCGCACCGATGCGGCGGGAGAACCGGTGTCGAGGACGTCGCCGGCACGGTCGTCGCCGTCGAGGACGTCGATCATGGCGCGCATCTCGCCGAGGGCGGCGACGCTGTTGGCGCGCACCGACGCCAACACCTCGGCGGTGATGGGGGAGGCGGGGCCCGCCGCCATGGCTGCCGCCGACTGCAACGCGATGCCGGAGAGGTGCCCGGCGACGATGTCGTGGAGATCGCGCGCGAGCCGCCGACGTTCCTCGGCGACGGCGTCGGCGCGGTCGCGGTCGGCCAGCTGCGCGAGGATCGCCGACCGTTCCCGCTCACCGGCCGCCGCCACCCGATGCTCGGCGATGGCGCGGCCGTAGCCGATGGGTGCGATCACCAGTGCCAGCGTCCACAGTCCGGCGAGCAACACCGTCTGCCAGCCTGCACCGACCGCGACCACCGATGCGAACGCGAGGACGGCGATCGCGCCGAGGGCGGCGTACATCGTGTGGACGGTGCGACGGCCGGCGTACAACGCCACCGCGTACACCACGTCCGAGGCCACCAGCCACACCGAGATGGACTGCGCCACAGCCGTGTCGAGCGCGACCACGACGACGCAGGCGGTCAGGGCGATCCCCGGCGCGGTGGAACGCAGCGATTGCGCCCCGCACGCGGCGGCAAGGGTGACGAGCCCGAGCCAGCGCGGCAGATCGAACGGTGTGCCCGTGTTGCCGCCGATCACGCTCAGATCTGCGGCGTAGAGCACGACACCGAGGGCCAGGAAGGCCAGGGACACGCACGCATCGCGTGACCGCGGCCGATCGGCCACCGCACTCCACACGTCGCCAGCCTCCTTCACCCGGTCGACCCCATCTCACCACGGCCGACCCGACGCCCGGATCGTCCGAAGTGATGAGCTGCACGGGGCGATATCGCGCCTGCGGCCGACGCGCCACCCCGTGCCGCCCGACGATGCTGGCGGACATGGATTCCCCCGTGCTCCTCGTCATCATCGGCTGCGAGATCGGCTTCTGGGTCGTCGTCGTCGCAGGTCTCGTCGTGCGCTACGGACTTCGCGCCCAGCGGGCGTCGACGATCGTGCTGCGGCTCGTGCCCGCGGTCGATCTCGTGTTGCTCGCGGCCGTCGCGCTCGATCTGCACGCCGGCGCACAGGTCGAGCAGATCCACCGCATCGCCGGGATCTATCTCGGTGTCACCGTCGCGTTCGGACACGCGATCGTCCGGTGGGCCGACGTGCGGTGTGCGCACTGGTTCTTCGACGGGCCGCCACCACCGCCCCGGGTGAAGCACGGGCCGGCGGCGGTGCGCCGCGAGTTCGCCGAATTCGGCAGGTGGTTGATCGCGGCCCTGGTGGCGGGAGGGTGCATCCTCGGGCTCGCCGCCACCGTCGCCGACGACGATCAGGCGCGCGATCTGTTCGGGATCTTCCCGCTGCTGGGCATCATCACCGTGATCTGGTTCGCGACGGGTCCGGCGTGGGCGCTGTTCGACCAGGGCAACCGCGCCCGGTCGTGACCCCACAGACGACTCGGCCGCCCCGGAAGATCTCCGGGGCGGCCGAGTCGGGTCGGAACGGGGGTGACTAGTCGAGGTAGTCGCGCAGCACCTGTGAGCGCGACGGGTGGCGCAGCTTCGACATCGTCTTCGACTCGATCTGACGGATGCGCTCCCGCGTCACGCCGTAGACCTGGCCGATCTCGTCGAGGGTGCGGGGCTGACCGTCGGTGAGGCCGAAGCGCAGGCGGACGACGCCCGCCTCACGCTCGGACAGGGTCTCGAGCACCGACTGCAGCTGATCCTGCAGCAGCGTGAACGACACCGCGTCGACCGCGACGACCGCTTCGCTGTCCTCGATGAAGTCACCGAGCTGGCTGTCGCCCTCGTCGCCGATGGTCTGGTCTAGCGAGATGGGCTCGCGGGCGTACTGCTGGATCTCCAGCACCTTCTCCGGCGTGATGTCCATCTCCTTGGCGAGCTCCTCGGGGGTGGGCTCGCGGCCCAGATCCTGGAGCAGTTCGCGCTGGATGCGACCGAGCTTGTTGATGACCTCGACCATGTGCACCGGGATGCGGATGGTGCGGGCCTGGTCGGCCATGGCGCGTGTGATCGCCTGACGGATCCACCAGGTGGCGTAGGTCGAGAACTTGTAGCCCTTGGTGTAGTCGAACTTCTCGACGGCACGGATCAGACCGAGGTTGCCCTCCTGGATGAGGTCCAGGAACGCCATGCCGCGGCCGGTGTAGCGCTTGGCCAGCGAGACGACGAGACGCAGGTTCGCCTCGAGGAGGTGGTTCTTGGCGCGGTTGCCGTCACGGGAGATCCAGCTCAGGTCGCGACGCTGGGCGACGGTCAGCTTCTCGCCGGCGTCGGCGATACGACGCATGCGCTCGGTGGCGAAGAGTCCGGCCTCGATGCGCTTGGCGAGCTCGACCTCCTCCTCGGCGTTGAGCAGCGCGACCTTGCCGATCTGCTTGAGGTAGGCGCGGACCGAGTCGGCGGAGGCGGTGAGCTCGGCGTCCTTGCGGGCCTGCCGCAGTGCCTCGGACTCGTCCTCGTCCCAGACGAAGTCGCCGGACTTCTTGTCCTCTTCGGTGGGTTCCTCGATCTCCTCGGCGTCGGCCTTGGCGGCCGGCTTCACCTTGGCGGTGCTGCCGTCGGAGTCGGTGGACGGTTCCTCGACCTCGATGTCGTCGACGACGATCTCCTCGTCGATCTCACCCTCGGGGGCGTCGAGATCGTCGATGGACTCGGGGTTCTCGTCGCCGTCGGTGGCGGGATCGGCGGCGGCCGGGGCCTTGGCGGTGGCCTTGCGGGCCGCCTTCTTGGCCGGGGCCTTCTTCGCGGGTGCCTTCTTGGCGGCCGTCTTCCGGGCAGTCGTCTTCTTTGCTGCTGCTCGCGGGGCGGTCACGTCGGAGGACTCGTCGCTGTCCGTTTCCTGGCGAGTTTTGGTGGCTGCCACGTACGACCTTTCGGGACTGGAATCATGTGGCGTCACACCGAGAGATCACCTCGGCGGAGCGGGGGCGTGATGGGCCGGCACGATGGCCGACCGACCCATTGTAACGATTCGACGGCCCCGCCGTTCGCCACACCACGCCTGACGGCGCCATAACCGCCGATCAGGGGCGCAGACGGGCGGCGACGGCCATCGCCGCGCCGACGATACCGGCCGTGTTGAGCAGCGTCGCAGGCACCACGGGCGTGCGGTTGGTGAGGTGCGGGACCCATTTGTGGGCCTTGCGACTGATCCCACCGCCCGCGATGAACAGGTCGGGCCAGAAGAGGTTCTCGTAGGCGGTGAGCACCTTCGACACGTGGCCGGCCCACTTCTCGTAGGACATGTCCTTGTCCTCTTTGACCTTCGACGACGCCTGGTGCTCGGCCTCCACCCCGCCGACCTCCATGTGGCCGAGCTCGGTGTTGGGGACCAGCTTCCCGTGGAACAGGATCGCCGAGCCGATACCTGTTCCGAAGGTCAGCAGCATGACCATCCCCGCGGCGTCCTTGCCCGCGCCGAAGGCGTCCTCGGCCATACCCGCGGCGTCGGCGTCGTTGAGGACCGAGAAGTCGCGGCCGCCCAGCGCGCCTGCCAGCAGCGGGTAGGGGTCGGTCCCGATCCACGACTTGTCGATGTTGGCCGCGCTGCGCACCACCCCGCCCGACACCACGCTGGGCAGCGTGACCCCGACCGGTCCGGTCCAGGCGAAGTGTTCGGTGACCTCGGCGATACCGCCGACGACCGCGGCGGGTGTCGACGGCTGGGGGGTCAGCACCTTGAACCGCTCGCCGACGAGCTCGCCGGTGGAGAGGTCGACGATGCCGCCCTTGATGCCCGAACCGCCGACGTCGACGCCGAAGGCCAGACCACCGGATCCGTCCCGAGGGACGTCGGCGCCCACCGATGTCGACGGGCCGGCGGGGTCGGTGGCGGGTGTCGCGTCGCTCATGGCGAGGTCCTCTCGGCAGACGGCGTCCGAACGGCTCTCGCGCCCGGCGTGGCTCGTGGATGTGGCCGTCGGGGGTCGCCGATGGAGGCCGACTCCGACTCGCGCTCAAGGCTAGTCATCACCGCGACCGCGCGCTGCGGGCTCGCGGATCCGTCGGGTGATCCGGGTGTCGGTGACCGATCGACCGGTGGGTGCGACCGCAGCACCACCGCGACGGGTGTGCTGAGGTTGGGGTGTGACCTCTGCCGTGGAACTGACCGCCATCGCCGTCGACGTCGCCCGCGACGCGGCCGAACTGATCCGCACCCGCCGCGGGGACCTCATCGACCACGCGGCGGCGCCGATGCACTCCTCGGCGGTCTCGACGAAGAGCACTCCCACCGATCCGGTGACCGTCGTCGACACCGAGGCCGAGGCGGCCATCCGTGCCCATCTGCTGCGGCTCCGCCCCGACGACGCGTTCCTCGGGGAGGAGGACGGTGGGTCGGTGGAGGTGCCCACGGGTGTGCGCTGGGTGGTCGACCCCATCGACGGCACCGTCAACTTCCTCTACGGGATCCCGGCCTACTCGGTGTCGATCGCCGCACAGATCGACGGGGTGTCGGTCGCCGGCGCCGTCGTCGACGTCGCCCGATCGGTCGTCTACTCCGCGGCGCGGGGGGAGGGGGCGGTGCGCGACGACGGCAACGGACCGCAACCCCTGCGGGCGAACGAGGTCTCGTCGGTGTCACTCGCCCTCGTCGCCACCGGCTTCGGCTACGGCGAGGATCGACGGCGCGCACAGGGCCGCGTCATCGCCGAGTTGCTCCCGCGCATCCGCGACATCCGTCGTGTCGGTTCGGCGGCGTTGGACCTCTGCATGGTCGCCTCGGGCGCGGTCGACGCCCACTTCGAGCACGGGCTCAACCCGTGGGACTGGGCCGCCGGTGCACTCATCGCCGAGGAGGCCGGAGCGGTCGTCCGCACACCCGGGCCGCGCTCACGGGGCGACGAGGGGCCGGTGACGATCGCCGTCGCACCGGGTATCGCCGCCGAGTTCCTGGCGCTGCTCGACGAGATCGGTGCGTCGGGCCCGATCACCTGACCGATGCGTGGTGCGTGATCAGCAGGAGGCGTTGTGCACCGCGGAGACCAACGCCGGATCGGCGCCGGTGCGCGGGTTCGACGGATCGGCCTGCCGGAGGGCCTCGAGCACGGCCTGGGCGTCCTGTGACTGTTCGCGGCTGGTGAACTGCGTCCCCAGCACGAGGTCGACGACCGAACCCGCGCGACCGTCGTCGACGAGTTGGGCGCACGGCTCGGCCACCCACAGCGCCGCCGCGGCGGCACGACTGGCCTGACCGAACCGGATCTGCCCGACGCAGTCGAGGTTCTGGTCGGGGTAGACGGTGTCGTCGGCGTACGGGGTGTCGGTGGCCGGTGTGAACCCCTGCGACGTCAGGTCGTCGAGCACACTGCGCGCCTGACCGCGTTCGGCGGAGGCGTTGAGCACGCGGACCTGGAACGTCGACAACGCGCCGGGGGCGACCTCGAGCAGGTCGCTGTTGGCGACCGTGGTCGTCGGAGCGGCCGACGGTCCGCCCGCGGGTGCGGCCGACGACGGGACCGGCGGCGGGTTGCAGCTCGTCGTCGCCGACGACGAATCACCGTCGGAGAGTGCGCTGATCCACACGACGAGCGCCAGGACCAACAGCACGACGACGGCGATGACGAACGGGATGAACCGGCGGCGTCGGAAAGGACGACCGTGATCGTCGGTGGGGTATCCGATGGTGATCTGCGAAACCACGCTCGACTGACTTCCCTTCGCAGGTGGCCGGGTCCGGTGGATGGTCCCCGGCGGCGACCCTCACCATAGGCGGAGGGCACCGTGCCGCGCCGGTGCGACATACGCAGTTGACCCGGTCCGGTGGGTGAGCTACGCTTCGGCCGCCTTAGCGTAACTGGTCTTGTGGTTCAGAAACTCGGCCCCTGTGGTCAAGCTCACTGCACAGCACTCCGGCGAGGGCAACAAAACCGACGGATGTGTCGTTACTACATGGCACACCCGTGAGGGACGGGACGACTCGAGGCAAACGGGTCGTCCACACACGGCGCCCGACGATCTCGCGAAACCAGCGGACCGCAGCAGCGCCGGCCAAAGGTATTGAGTGAAGGCGGAAACATGGCTACTGATTACGACGCCCCACGTCGAACCGAAACCGAAGACCTCAGCGAGGACTCGCTCGAGGAGCTCAAGGCTCGGCGCAGCGAGGCGCAGGCCGCCTCGGTCGACGTCGACGAGAGCGACACGGCCGAGTCCTTCGAACTGCCCGGTGCCGATCTGTCCGGAGAAGAACTCTCCGTGCGGGTCGTCCCGAAGCAGGCAGACGAGTTCACCTGTACGAGTTGCTTTCTCGTGTACCACCGCAGCCGACTGGCCCGTGAGAACGGAAACTCGTTGATCTGCGTGGACTGCGCCTGATCACGAAGGTCTTCTCGACAGGGGAGTGAACGAGGTCGCCGATGACGGCGACGAGAACCACGAGCGCCGATCCGCCGACGAGGTGGACCGGCGCTCGTCGTTCGTCGGGCGGAGGCGATGCTCGGGCGGCGCCGACGGTCAGGGCTTGTCGGTGGTCGACGCGTCGGACAGGCCGATGGCGGCGAGCAGCTCGGCCGGGTGCCGGGTGCTGACGAGCCAGTAGGGGGTCGGGTCGTCGGGGTCGTCGAGGACGAGCAGCACCATCGTCTTGACCCAGGCCCGATGCATCATGAACGCGGCCGGATCGAGCTGCCGACCGAGCGCGGCGCTCTTCGCCGTCGCCGGGATGGTCGCGCCGCGGGCGATCAGCGATACGGGCAGATGCGCCTTGTGGGCCCACAACTCGCCGTCGGCGGTCACCCGCACCGTGACGCGACCCATCGACCACAGCATCCACACCGCGAGCACCGCGACCACGAGGTAGGCGACGAAGCTCCACGACGCCTGCCGGGCGGCGAGCTGGATCTCGTACCCGAACACCCCGACCACGACCGCGGCCGCCGGCCACCACCACCACGGGACCCTCAGACGCTCGGTGAAACGGTCGGCGACAGGGGACAACCCGCGCTCGTCGGTCGATGAAAACGATGCCACCAGGCCAGCGTAGTCTTCGCCTGTGGCAGTCGATGCGCAGGTCGAGACGGTTGCATTCCGACGACTGGACCCCTCGGTACCCCCTCCGCGCCGCGCGCACGACTCCGACGCCGGGGTCGATCTGTGCAGCACCGTCGACACGGTCCTGGCCCCCGGGGCGCGGGAACTCGTGCCGACCGGGATCGCCGTGGCGCTGCCCGTCGGCACGGTCGGACTGATCCACCCCCGCTCGGGTCTCGCCCTGCGTGTCGGACTCTCCATCGTCAACACCCCCGGCACCGTCGACGCCGGCTACCGCGGCGAGATCAAGGTCTGTCTCATCAACCTCGACCCGGTCGAGCCCATCACCATCAGCCGCGGCGACCGCATCGCCCAGCTGCTGGTGCAACGGGTCGAGCTGCCCGAGTTCGTGGAGGTCGAGAGCCTCGACGAGACCAGTCGCGGGACCGGCGGTCACGGCTCGAGTGGTGGTCACGCGTCGCTCGTCGATCCGCGTCGGGAAGGATGACGGACATGACGGAGGAGATCGGTACCGGGCGGGGACCGTACGACATCGAGGATCTGGCCGACGACGTCGACCTGACCAACTCACATCTGGATCTGGGATCGGTGCTCGTACCGGTCGTCGAGGGCGGACAGGTCACCGTCGAGATGACCGCCGACCATCAGCCCCAGGCAGTGCATCTGGTGACCCCGCACGGCCGCATCAGCGTCGCGGCGTTCGCCGCCCCCCGCTCACCCGGTCTGTGGCGAGAGGTGGTGGGGGAGTTGGTCGACACCCTGCGGACCGACGGGGCCGAGGCGTCCACCGAGGACGGACACTGGGGCCGTGAGGTCGTGGCCGTCGTCCCCGGCGGTGTGCACCGCTTCATCGGCGCCGAGGGACCCCGATGGATGGTCCGCTGCGTCGCGAGCGGGCCGCCGGAATCGGCCGACGACCTCGCGCCGGTGGCACGGGCCGTTCTCAGCGAGTCGGTGGTGCGGCGCGGCTCCGACCCGCATCCTCCTCGTGATCCGCTGCCGGTGTCGCTGCCGCCCGTGCTCGCCGAGCAGGTCTTCGCCGCCCAGCAGCAGATGCAGGCCGACGGCGTGATGGACCAGTTCGCCGCCCCGCCCGAGGAACTCGCCGATCAGACCGCGCCCGCGCCGGTCGAGTCCGTGTCGTCCGACGAGGAGACCGGGGTCGCACCCGAGGGTGCGATCGCCCAGAGCGCGCGCGCCCACGTCGTCGGTGAGGACGATCCCGTGGGGACCGACGTCCACCCCGACATCGAGGCCACCGACACCACCGCCGAGGAGCCGTCGGAGGCGGAGGCCGATCGGTCTCGCCGGTCGTCGGGGTCGGCGCTGCAGCGTCTGCGTCGACGGCAGGGCAAGAAGTAGTCCGAGCGAACAGACGGGCGAACAGACGGCCCGGGGCTCAGGCCAGATCCGTCCAGGCCGCGGCGGCCGCCCGCCCGATCGTGCCCGCGTCCTCGCCCCAGTCGTCGAAGGTGATCGCGCTCATCGCCGACCGCGGGGCGAGATCGGCCCACCGTCGCGCGACGTCGTGCGGATGGATGGGGTCCTCGCGTACGCCCACCACCGCCAGCGGCACCCGCAGCGCCGACAGCATCGGTGCGGTCGGCGTGCGCATGGCCGCCGCCTCGGCGAGCTGGGAGCGCAGTGGTGCCCCGATCGACGTCCACGACCGCCCGAGCTCCGCGCCCAACCAGGCGGGTGTGTTCGCCCGCATCTCCGTGATCGCGCCGTCGGTCCCGAGGCGGTCGATGAGGTCGACGGTCGCCAGCGCACTGCGCGCCGCCGGCGACGGCGCGGACTCCTCGTCGTACAACCAGGGCGGCATGGCGGCGACGACCCCTGCACACGCGTCGGACCCGAGCGCCCACCCGACGCCCACGCAGGCCCCGATGGAGATCCCGGCGACCAGGACCGGACCGTTCGCGGCGGCGGTGTCCTCGAGTGCGCGGAGGTAGGCGGCGCCGACACCGTCGGGACCCGGGTCGACGGCGATCAGATGCAGGCCCAACTCGTCGGCGAGGGGCCCGAACGCGCGCCTCGCGTAGTCGGCGTCGGAACCCGTCCCCGGTAGCGCGACCAGCACCGATGGTGTTGTGAGACCACTGGTCTCGGAGGGTGTGACGGCGGCCATCCCATGATCCTGCCCCGTGGGTGGTGTGGTGATCGGGCGAGGTCTACCCTGGCGATCCAGGGGCGGTCTCCTCGCCCCACACGAGCAGTACGGAAAGGGTGCGATGACCGCAGGAGCCGGATACCTCAAGCGCCTCACCAGGCGTCTCACGGAGGATCTCGAGCAGGCTGACGCCGAGAAGATCTCGGAGCAGTCGCAGGCGACCGGTGCCCAGCGCGCATGCGACTGCTCGCGTGGTGAAGAAGTCAGCATGCTCGGTGAGCTGCGGTCGGTGCAGACCTGTTCCAAGGCGACCAAGACCGGCGTGGTCGCGGAGTTCTTCGACGGCACCGACGTGGTCGTCCTCAAGTGGATCGGCCGCAACCGGATCCCCGGGATCGAGCCGGGACGCAAGATCACCGTGCGCGGCCGCCTCGGCGAGAAGGACGGCGCCAAGGTGATCTACAACCCGTACTACGAGCTCCTCGGTGACGACTGATCCCTCGCGTGGCCTGTCCGACCCCGATCACGCACCCGACTCCCCGGATACCGGCACGACAGTCGAGGCCGCGGCACCCACCCTGCTCGAGCAGATGGGCGGCATACCCGGCCTGATCTTCTCGACAGTGCCGATCGTCGTGTTCGTGACGGCCAACGCCATCGGCGGTCTCACGCCCGGCATCATCGCCGCGGTCGCGGTGTCGGTCGCGATCTTCGCCTACCGGCTCATCCGTCGCGACCCGATCCAGCCCGCCGTCTCCGGACTGTTCGGCGTCGCCATCTGTGTGTTCATCGCCCACCGCACCGGCGACGCCAAGGGCTTCTTCCTCGTCGGCATCTGGACGACGCTGGTCTACGGGGGCGCGTTCCTGCTGTCGATCCTGGTCCGCTGGCCGTTGGTCGGCGTCATCTGGAACGTGGTCAACGGCAACGGGACCGCCTGGCGCAAGCACCGGCGGACCCTGCTCGCCTACGACCTCGCCACCGCGGTGTGGGCCGTGCTGTTCGGTGTGCGCTACCTCGTCCAGTCGTTCCTCTACGACTCCGACCAGACCGGTCTGCTCGCCGCGGCGCGTATCGGGATGGGCTGGCCGCTCACGATCGCGGCAGGCCTGGCGACGGTCCTGCTGGTCCGCTGGGCCGAGCGCGAGGAATCGACCGAGCCCGACGAGGTCGTCGACACCGCGCCTACAGACTGAGGATCGCCTCGCGCAGAGCCTCTTCCACCTCGGTCGGTGCGATGAAGACCAGTTCGTCGCCACCCTCGACCGGGTCGTCGGCCTGGGGCACGATGACCCGACCGCCACGCAGGATCGCCACCAGGGCCGCGTCGCGCGGCAACACCAGTTTGCGGACGGGCTTGCCCGCGAACGAGGTGTCCTGCGGCAGCGTGATCTCCACCAGGTTCGCCTGACCCTGTCGGAAGGTCATGAGTCGCACCAGATCACCGACCGAGACGGCCTCCTCGACCAGCGACGCGAGGATGCGCGGCGTGGACACCGCCACGTCGACACCCCAGCCCTCGTCGAAGAGCCACTCGTTGCGCGGATCGTTCACGCGGGCCACCACACGGGCCACGGCGAACTCGGTCTTGGCGAGCAGGCTCACCACGAGGTTGGCCTTGTCGTCGCCGGTGGCGGCGACCATCACGTCGTAGGTGTGCAGCTGCGCCTGCTCGAGGTTGTCGAGTTCGCAGGCGTCGCCATTGATCCACGTCGCCCCGGGCACCGACGCCTCGTCGATGTTGTCGAGACGCCGCTCGAGCAGCATCACCTCGTGCTTGTTGTGGAGCAGCTCGCGGGCGATCGACCGGCCGACCGCACCCGCCCCGGCAATGGCGACCTTCACCGCTGACCACCTCCGTCGTGGGAACCGACTGCGAACACGCCCCGGATCGCGGCCCCGGTCATCCTGCGTCCCGTTCGCCGGCAGCGACCTCGAAGGCGTTGTCGCGGTTGTCGCGCAGCACGGAGACGAACACGTTGTCGTCCTGCTGCAACACCGTGCGCGGCTCGGGCAGCAGTGCGTTGCCGAGGCGGTTGATGAACGCGATCCGTGCCCCGGTCTCCTCCTGGAACACCGCCGCGGTCTGCCCGATCCAGCTCTCGTGGAACGGGATCAGCGTCACCAGCACCGACCCCGAGGGATCCCGCCACGCGGTCGATGCACTGCCCTCACCGAGGGCGGCGACGAACCGCTGCGTGGTCCACGGCACCGTGGCGACGGTGGGGATGCCCAGGCGCTCGTAGACCGCAGCGCGCTTGGCGTCATAGATCCGCGCGACGACCTTCTCGACACCGAACGTCTCGCGCGCGACACGCGCGGCGATGATGTTCGAGTTGTCGCCGGAGGACACCGCGGCGAACGCGTCGGCGTCGGCGATGCCCGCGGTCCGCAACACGTCCCGGTCGAAGCCCACACCCTTGACGGTGGTGCCACCGAAACCGCTGCCCAGACGGCGGAACGCCGAGGAGTCGCGGTCGACGACCGCCACCTCGTGCCCCTTGCCCTCGAGGGCGAGGGCGAGGGACGAACCGACCCGGCCGCACCCCATGATCACTACCCGCACCAGCGTCCTCCTCGGTACAACCGGACCCGCGACGTCAAAACGCTACCGCCCCACGTCGCCGCGGTGACCACCACGTCCTATGGTTGCCCAGTGTCCACGGTGTCCAAGCTGTCCGTAGCGGCGAAACGGCTCGTCCTCGGACGTCCGTTCCGGAGCGACACCCTCGGCGCGACGTTGCTGCCGAAGCGGATCGCGTTGCCGGTCTTCGCCTCCGACGCGATGTCCTCGGTGGCGTACGCGCCGCAGGAGATCTTCCTGGTGCTGTCGGTGGCGGGACTGTCGGCCTACACCTACACCCCGTGGATCGGTGTCGCCGTCGCGGTGGTGATGGCCGTCGTGGTGGCGAGCTATCGGCAGAACGTGCACGCCTATCCCTCCGGTGGTGGCGACTACGAGGTGGCGACGGTCAACCTCGGCCCCAAGGCCGGTCTCACCGTCGGCAGCGCTTTGCTCGTCGACTACATCCTCACCGTCGCGGTCTCGATCTCCTCGGCGGCGGAGAACATCGGCTCGGCCATCCCGTTCGTCGAGCAGCACCGGGTGCTGTTCTGCGTGGTGGCCATCGTGTTGCTCACCAGCGTCAACCTGCGCGGCATCCGCGAGAGCGGCACCGCCTTCGCGATCCCCACCTACGCGTTCATCGCCGGCATGGTCATCATGCTCATCTGGGGTTTCGTGCAGATCTTCGTCCTCGGCGACGACATCAGCTCCGAGACCGCCGACTTCGGGGTGAAGGCCGAGAACGACCACCTCGTCGGTATCGCGTTCGTGTTCCTCATCGCCCGCGCCTTCTCCTCGGGGTGTGCCGCGCTGACCGGTGTCGAGGCCATCAGCAACGGTGTCCCCGCGTTCCAGAAGCCGAAGTCGCGCAACGCCGCCACCACGCTGTTCCTCCTCGGTGCGATCGCGGTCGTGCTGCTGCTCGGGATCATCCTGCTCGCGCAGAAGATCGGCGCGAAGTACGTGGAGAACCCCGCCGCCGACCTCACCGGTGCCCCCGAGGGCTACCAGCAGAAATCTCTGGTGGCCCAGCTCGCCCACGCGGTCTTCGCGAACTTCACCCCCGGCTTCTACTTCGTCACCATCGTGACCGCGTTGATCCTCGTGCTCGCCGCCAACACCGCGTTCAACGGTTTCCCCGTGCTGGGTTCGGTGCTCGCCCAGGACCGCTACCTGCCGCGCCAGCTGCACACCCGCGGTGACCGCCTCGCCTTCAGCAACGGCATCCTCTTCCTCGCGCTGTCGGCGATCGTGTTCGTCGTCGCGTTCGGCGCACAGGTCACCGCGCTCATCCAGCTCTACATCGTGGGTGTGTTCGTCTCGTTCACGCTGAGCCAGATCGGCATGGTGCGGCACTGGACCCGGCACCTGCGGACCGAGACCGATCCGGGTGCGCGGGGGCGGATGCAGCGGTCACGGATCATCAACTCCATCGGCCTGGCGATGACCGGCACCGTGCTCGTCATCGTGCTCATCACCAAGTTCCTCGCCGGCGCCTGGATCGCGATCGTGGCGATGGTCGCGATCTTCGGGTTGATGCAGCTCATCCACCGGCACTACGCGTCGGTGCAGACCGAGCTCGACAACAGCGAGTACGAGACCATCCTCCCCAGCCGCACCCACTCGGTGGTGCTGGTCTCCAAGCTGCACCTGCCCACCAAGCGGGCACTGGCGTTCGCCCGGGCCACCCGACCCGATGCACTCGAGGCGATCACGGTCAACGTCGACGACCGCGACACCCGGCGCCTCGTGGCCGAGTGGGAGAGCAGCGACATCACCATCCCGCTCAAGGTCATCGCATCGCCCTACCGCGAGATCACCCGTCCGGTCATCGATTACGTCCGTCGACTCCGTCGCGAATCACCCCGCGACGTCATCACCGTGTTCATCCCCGAATACGTCGTCGGTCACTGGTGGGAGCAGATCCTGCACAACCAGTCGGCGTTGCGACTCAAGGGACGGCTGTTGTTCGAGCCGGGTGTGATGGTGACATCGGTGCCGTGGCAGCTCAGTTCGTCGGATCGTCGCAAGAACAAGGACCGCGTCTACAACGCCCCGGGCGACCTCCGACGCGGCATGGTCGGTGCGGTCGAACCCCGCAGCACCCCACCCGGTGCCGGCGGTTCCGGCGGCGACACCCCGTGAGCGCACGGCCCGCCGAGTCCGGGGGCTGGGCGGGGTCGCGGCGCGAACTCGGCGACCTGCGTCCGGCGCACGGCGGAGCGATGGTCGGTCGCGACGAGGGCCGCGCGGTGTTCGTGCGCGGTGCCCTGCCCGGTGAACGCGTCCTGGTCGAGGTGACCGAGGACCGTCACCGCTCCTACTGCCACGCGACCGTCGTCGAGATCGTCGAACCCTCCGCACACCGGATCGATCCCGTATGCGCGGCGGCGGCCGCCGGCGCCGGGTGCTGCGACCTGTCGTTCGTCACCGACGATCACGCCCGCGACATCAAGGCGACGGTCGTCGGTGAGCAGCTCGAGCGTCTCGGCGGTTGGTCACCGGACGCTCTGTCGGCCGTCGGCGTCGACCGGGTCGAGGTCGTGTCCCTGGGGGCCCCGACGCAGTGGCGCACCCGGGTGCGGATGCCCGTCGACAGTGACGGTGTCGTCGGTGTCCACGCCCCGGCATCCGATGCGGTCGTGACCGGCGCACGATGCGCGCAGCCGGTGGCCGGACTCCTCGACGGACTCGACACCCACACGTGGACGCCGGGTGCCGAGGTGGTCGCCGTGGCCGCCGACGATGGTGTCGTGCATCTGACCGAACTCGTGATGAGCCCCACGACACCGACGCGCGGTCGGTCCGGACGCGGCCGTGACGACCGTCGGGGGCGGGCGCAGCGCGCTCGCGCCGGGCGACCGGTGTCCCGGGCGACCGTGGTGGCCGGATCCGACGTCGCAGTGCACCGCGTGGGTGCGCGCACGTGGCTGTTGCCGGTGACCGGTTTCTGGCAGGCCCACCGCGCCGCGCCGACCCGCTACGGCGAGCTGGTGGCGGCGATGGCCGCGCGCCATGCGCCGACCGCGACGACGGCCTGGGATCTCTACGGCGGTGTCGGGGTGTTCGCCGGCGCCCTGTGCGACGCCGTCGACACGCTGACGTCGGTGGTCGTCGTCGAGGCCGACGCGGCAGCGGCCGCTGCGGCGCGAGTCACCTATGCCGATGACGAACGGGTGGCGGTCTACCGCGGACCCGTCGACGCCGCGTTGGTGAACCTCCCCGCACCCGACGTCGTCGTCGCCGACCCGCCCCGCAGCGGCGCCGGCCGAGCGGTCGTGGAGGGGATCTGTGCCGCTGCACCCGCCCTGGTCGTCCACGTCGGCTGCGACGCCGCGACGTTCGCACGCGATCTGGGCACCTACCGCGAGCACGGCTACCGACCCGCCGAGATCGTCGGACTCGACGCCTTCCCGCTGACCCACCACGTCGAGGCGATCGCGGCCCTGGTGCCCGACCCCACACTCGACAGTGGCCGATCGGACGCCCCCCTTCCGTAGACTCGACGGGACAATGCTGGAAGGAGCGTCGATGGGTGTGCTCGAGAGGATCGGTTCGCCGCGGGATCTCGCCGGACTGACGGCGGTGGAGCTCGAGGAGCTCGCCGCCGAGATCCGTACCTTCCTGATCGACAAGGTGTCGGCCACCGGTGGACACCTCGGTCCCAACCTCGGCGTGGTCGAACTCACCCTGGCCATCCACCGCGTCTTCGACTCGCCGTCGGACGCGGTCATCTTCGACACCGGTCACCAGTCGTACGTCCACAAGATCGTCACCGGTCGCCGCGACGCCTTCGACACTCTCCGCCAGCGTGGCGGCCTCACCGGCTATCAGGAGCGTGCGGAGAGCGAACACGACTGGGTCGAGTCGTCGCACGCCTCGGCGGCACTGTCCTACGCCGATGGTCTGAGCAAGGCCTTCGAACTCGACGACCTCGACCGCCACGTCGTCGCGGTCGTCGGCGACGGTGCCCTCACCGGCGGAATGTGCTGGGAGGCGCTGAACAACATCACCGCCGGTGACCGACCGGTCGTCGTGGTCGTCAACGACAACGGGCGTTCCTACGCACCGACCATCGGCGGGTTCGCGAAGAACCTGGCCGCCCTGCGCCTGCAGCCCGGCTACGAGAAGGTGCTCGGCGAGGCCCGCAAGATGCTCACCGGCATGCCGATGGTCGGGTCGCTGGCCTACGCGATCCTGCACAGCATGAAGAGCGGCGTGAAGGACTTCCTCGCGCCGCAGGCCATGTTCACCGACCTCGGCATCAAGTACGTCGGCCCTGTCGACGGACACGACCGTGTGGCCATGGAGAGTGCACTGGCCCACGCGAAGGCGTTCGGGGGACCGGTCATCGTGCACGCGGTGACCCGTAAAGGTATGGGTTACGCCTACGCCGAGAACGACGAGGCCGACCAGATGCACGGCATCGGCATCATCGATCCGCTCACCGGTCGCGCGACGAGCGTGCCCCCGCAGGACTGGACCTCGGTGTTCTCCGCGGCGCTCGTGGAGGCGGGTTCGCGACGCGACGACATCGTCGCGATCACCGCGGCGATGGCCGGGCCCACCGGTCTCGCCCCGTTCGGGGCGCGGTTCCCCGACCGGCTCTTCGATGTGGGCATCGCCGAGCAGCACGCGCTGACCTCGGCGGCCGGACTCGCGTTGGGCGGCAAGCACCCCGTGGTCGCCATCTACTCCACGTTCCTCAACCGTGCGTTCGACCAGCTGCTGATGGACGTGGGGTTGCTGAAGCAGCCGGTCACGCTCGTCCTGGACCGGTCCGGCGTCACCGGTCCCGACGGCCCGAGCCACCACGGGATGTGGGATCTGTCGCTGATGGCACTGGTGCCCGGGCTGCGGGTCGCCGCGCCCCGTGACGCCGTCCGTCTCCGCGAGGAGCTCGGCGAGGCACTCGACACCGCCGACGGCCCGACCGCGCTGCGCTACTCCAAAGGCGCGGTGCCCGAGGACATCCGGTCGATCGAGCGGCTCGCCGACGGCACCGACGTCCTCTACCGCTCGTCGACGACCGGCCCCGCGGACGTCCTCGTCGTCGGCGTGGGCGCGTTCTGCGCGCTCGCCGTCGACACCGCAGGCCGTCTCGCGCAGCAGGGCATCGACGTCACCGTCGTCGACCCCCGGTGGGTGTTGCCGGTCAGCGACTCGATCGTCGACCTCGCGCGCGACCACCGCCTCGTGGTGACCCTGGAGGACAACGGCGTACACGGCGGAGTCGGGTCGGCGATCAGCGACCGGCTCCGCACCGCGGGCGTCGACGTACCCGTGCAACAGCGGGGCATCACGCAGGAGTTCCTGGCGCACAGCAGCCGCAACGAGATCCTCGGTGACCTCGGGCTCACCGCACAGGATCTCGCGCGCACGATCACCGCCACGGTGTCGACGATGCAGTCGATGACACCGATGGGCGACGACGTCACCGCCGGCAAGAATGTCCCGGTCGGCAAGGACATCTCGGTCGAGAAGTAGGGCTCAGCCCGCCGGTTCGGCGTCGACTGCAGCTGGCTCGGGTTCCGGCGGCGCCGTGAACGCCGTGAACAGCAGCGGTGTGCACAGTTCGCGCTGCCAGCGTCGTGCGCCACCGCGGGTGAGCCGTTCGGTGATCGCGTCGAGAGTCACCGGTTCACCGACACCGTCCCAGCAGATCTGGCGCATCAGATCCGGTTGCAGCAGGTTCTCCACGGGGGTGCCCACGCGCTCGGAGAGCTCCGCGAGTGCCGTTCGGGTCGCCGACAACCGTTGTGCCGCCTCGGGATTGCGGTTGGCCCAGCGGTTGACCGCCGGTAGCCCCACCCCGCCTGCGTTGCGCGGGGGGAGGTCTGCGTCGGCGAGCCCGCGGGCGCGGTCGATGGCGCCGAACCAACGGCGCGCGAGGCGGCGCTGACGGTGGCCACCGAAGACGGGGAGTCGGGTGAGGTCATCGGCGGTGGCGGGGGAGGCCTGCGCGGCGGCGACGATCGCCGAATCGGGGAGCACCCGCCCCGGCGCGATGTCGCGTTCGATCGCCAGTTCCTCCCGCGACGACCACAGTTCGCGCACGATGGCCAGCGCGCGCGTCGACTTCACGGTGTGCAGCGACGACGTACGGCGCCACCGGTCGACCCGGGGTGGCGGTTCGGGCTTGGTGCGGACGTACTCGAACTCCTCGGCGGCCCATTCGTCCTTGCCCGCGGCGACGAGGTCGGCGGCCACGGCGTCGCGGAGCTCCACCAGCACCTCGACGTCGAGGGCGGCGTAGTTCAACCACTCGTCGGGCAACGGTCGCCGGGACCAGTCGGCGGCACCGTGGCCCTTCACGAGTCCCAGGCCGAGATGGTGGGCCACCATGGCCGCGAGGTTGACCCGGGGCAGACCGAGCAGGCGCCCGCCGAGTTCGGTGTCGAACAGATCGGCGCACACGAACCCCAGTTCGCGCAGGCAGGGGAGATCCTGATCGGCGGCGTGCAGAACCCACTGTGGCCCGTCGAGGGCGGCGATGACACCGCCGAGCGCGTCGGGGTGGTCGATCGGGTCGATGAGGAACGATCCCGACCCTCGCCGGCGGATCTGCACGAGGTAGGCGCGACCGGAGTAGCGGAAGCCCGACGCGCGTTCGGTGTCGAGCGCGACGGGTCCCTCGCCCGCGGCGAGCAATGCCGCGGCCCCGTCGAACTCGGCCGGGGTGCGCAGCACGGGTGGCACGCCGTCGGCGGGTTGCGTGAGCGGTGTGATCTCCGGCTCGGCGGTGACCTCGGGTGAGTCGGCCGCCGGGGTCGACTCGGGCGGGGTGGGATCAGTCATCGTCGACCACTCAGGTGGCCGCGCCGCCGACACCGAGGTTGGTGACGCCCGTCGGCGGCAGCCCCGCTGCCGAGGACAGCACCTCGCAGAAGGCCTCGACGTGGGCGGAGAGGTCGGTTCCGGTCGCGGTCCACGACGCGCGCAGTTCGAGCTGATGGGCGCGGGGTGGGCCGGAGATGTCGCCGTAGCGGACCGATGTCGTGGAGGTGACGGTGCCGCCGAGGGCGGTGATCTCGGTGACCGACAGGGCGTCGGCCAGCCAGCTCCACGCGACCTCGGGAAGCAGGGGGTCGGTGGCCAGTGCGGCCTCGACCTCGGCCTGCACAAACGCCACGAGACGCATCGTCCCGTTCCACGCGTCCTGGCCGTCGGGGTCGTAGAGGAGGATGAGCCGACCGAAGGCGCTGCCGTCGGAGTCGGTGGGGATCTCGCCGTCGGGCTCGGGCTGGATGACCTCGGCGCCGATGGCGTGGCTGTAGGGCGCGAGGCGCTGCGGCGGACGGATGCTGCCGACCTCGATGTCGGGACGGATCCGTGCCGCATGCATCGAGTCGACCGCGCTGCGGAAATCGACAGGCTCCGCGCAAGCCCCGGGTGAGGTCACGCGTACGACGGTAGGCCGAACGGACTCCCCCACGCCGGAGGCGCGCCGTGTTCTGAGCCGGAGGCGCGCCGTCGAGACCGGTGGTCGCACATGGCAGCATGACATCGTGATGAGCCCCCTGATCCCCGACCACGTCCGACGGATGCCGTTGATCGCCGCCGCCACCGGCGAACGGCCGTCGCGGCGACCGGTCTGGTTCATGCGTCAGGCCGGGCGTTCGCTGCCCGAATACCGGGAGCTGCGGGTGGGCCGCGGGATGCTCGAATCCTGCTTCGACGCCGATCTCGTCACCGAGATCACCCTGCAGCCGGTCCGCCGCCACGGTGTCGACGCGGCGATCCTCTTCTCCGACATCGTCGTGCCGCTGCGGGCCGCGGGCGTCGACCTCGACATCGTGGCCGGTACCGGTCCGGTGATCGCCCACCCGGTGCGCGACCGCGCCGCCGTGCGCGCCCTGCCCCGGCTGGACCCGAAATCGGTGGGGTCGGTGGCGCACGCCATCGGCAACATCCTGGGTGAACTGCCCGAGCACACCGCGCTGATCGGGTTCGCCGGCGCACCGTTCACCCTCGCGTCCTATCTCGTCGAGGGTGGGCCCAGCCGCAACTACGAGCGCACCAAGGCCCTCATGCACGGCGAGCCGGAGGTGTGGAACGAGCTGGTCGGTGCGCTGGCCGACATCACCATCGCGTTCCTACGGGTGCAGCTCGAGGCCGGCGTGCACGCGGTGCAGCTGTTCGATTCGTGGGCCGGGATGCTCTCGCTGGCCGACTACGAGCGTTTCGTCGCCCCGCACAGCAGGCGGGTGCTCGCCGAGGTGGCCGATTTCGGTCGTCCGCGCATCCACTTCGGGGTCGGTACGGGGGAGTTGCTCCACGCCATGGGTGAGGTGGGGGCCGACGTGGTCGGTGTCGACTGGCGTATCCCCCTCGACGTCGCCGCGCGCCGTATCGGCGCCGGTAAAGCGGTGCAGGGCAACATCGATCCCGCGGTGCTCTTCGCGCCGTGGGAGGTGGTCGAGGGCCACGTGCGGCGCATCGTCGCTGAGGGTGACGCCGCTGTCGCCGCCGGTGCGGCGGGCCACATCGTCAACCTCGGTCACGGCGTGCTGCCGTCGACCGACCCGGATGTGCTGACGCGGATCGTCGAGCTCGTCCACACGCTGTGACCGCGTCGGCGTCGACCGGCCGGGCGGTGCGGATCGCGGTCGTCGGTGCCGGTGTCTCCGGTCTCGTGGCCGCGTATCGGCTGCGGCAGGCTCTCGGTGCGACCGCGGTGGTCGACGTCTTCGACGCCTCCGACACCCCGGGGGGCCTGCTCTCCTCACGGCGGCTCGACGGGCAGCTCCTCGACTCCGGTGCCGAGTCGTTCATCGTGCGCCGTCCCGAGGCGGTCGGGCTCATCGAGGAACTCGGTCTGGCCGACCGGGTGGTGAGACCCACGTCGCGACGCCCCGCGATCCTGGCCGGCGGCCGTCTCCGCGATCTCCCGCGGCCGACGCTGATGGGCATACCCGCGAACGCCGGGCAGGTCGTCGACCTCGCCGAGCCCGCCGACGTCGAACGGATGCGGGGCGATGTCGGTCGCCCGATGGACTGGACGCCAGGGTCGGACCGTTCGGTGGGCGAGCTCGTCGCCGACCGCTTCGGGCGGTCCGTCGTCGATCGCAGCGTCGACCCGATGCTGTCGGGGGTGTACTCGTGCCGCTCCGACGACATCGGGCTGCGAGCATCGCTCCCCGCGTTGGCCGCTCGTCTCGATTCCGGCGCACCGGATCTGACCTCGGCGGTGAACGGTCTGCTGCCGCCGCCGTCGACGGCTCCGGTGTTCGGTGCACTCGACGGCGGGTACCGCCTGCTGGTCGACCGCCTCGTATCAGCCGGTGGTGCGACGATGCATCTCGGTTCACCGGTCGCGTCGGTCGACGCCGAGGGGGCCGGGTGGACGGTGACCACCGACTCCGGACGCCAGACCTCCCACGACGCCGTCGTCGTCGCGCTGCCGGCGCCGGCCGCCGCCGCGGTCGTCGCGACCGCGGCCCCGCACGTGGCCCGTGGTGTCGCGACCGTCGCCACGGCCAGCACGGCGCTGGTCATGCTCGCGCTCGCCCCCGATGTCGCGCTGCCCGACCATTCCGGGGTGCTCATGGCCACCGGCGAGGCGACGACGGCGAAGGCGATCACGCTGTCGTCGCAGAAGTGGGCCCATCTCGCCACCGCCGGCGGACCCGGTCTGGTGCGGGCGTCGTTCGGGCGCTACGGCGATCCGGTCGATCACCTCTCCGACGACGACCTCGTCGCCGCCGCGGTCACCGATCTGTCCACGGTCGTCGAGCTGGCCGGTGCGTCGCGCTCGATCACCGCCGCCGACCTCGTCGACGCCACGGTGCAGCGGTGGCCGGTCGGATTGCCGCGCTACGCCCCGGGCCACCGGGAACTGGTGACCTCGGCGCTCGCCGACGTGCCGCCGGGCCTGGTGTTCTGCGGCGCCGCCTACGACGGTGTGGGCGTGCCGGCGTGCATCGCGCGCGCCGGTGTCGCGGCCGCGCAGGTGGTGACCCATCTCGCGGACCGGGGGCCACACGGCGGTGGCACGATGGGGTCATGACGCGACTCGATTACGCCGAACTCAACTCCACGGTCCGCTACCTCATGTTCTCGGTCTTCGCCGTGCGCCCGGGTGAGCTGCCCGACGACCGGGCCGACGTGATCGCCGAGACGCGGACGTTCGTGGAGAAGCTCGAGACGACCGGCGTGGTGGTGCGAGGGCTGTACGACATCGCCGGGATGCGCGCCGACGCCGACTTCATGATCTGGTGGCACGCGGAGAACATCGAGGACCTGCAGCGCGCCTACGCCGACTTCCGGCGCACCACGGCTCTGGGACGCGCCAGCAACGCGGTCTGGAGCAACGTCGCGCTGCACCGGCCGGCGGAGTTCAACAAGAGCCACCTGCCCGCGTTCATCACCGGCGAGGAGGCCGGCGCGTACATCTGCGTGTACCCGTTCGTGCGGTCGTACGAGTGGTACCTGCTGCCTGACGACGAGCGCCGCAAGATGCTCGCCGACCACGGGATGGCCGCGCGCGCCTACAAGGACGTCCGCGCCAACACGGTGTCGTCGTTCGCCCTCGGTGACTACGAGTGGCTGCTGGCCTTCGAGGCGCCCGAGCTGCACCGGATCGTCGATCTCATGCGCGACCTGCGTGCCACCGAGGCACGCATGCACGTCCGCGAGGAGACCCCGTTCTTCACCGGACCCCGGGTGCCGGTCGAGCAGCTCGTGAGCTCGCTGCCCTGACCCGGCGGGGTCGAGAACCGGGCGTCAGGCCTCCTCGAGCCGCATCGAGATGCTGTTGATGCAGTAGCGCAGATCGGTGGGGGTGTCGTATCCCTCGCCCTCGAAGACGTGGCCGAGGTGGCTGTGGCAGTTGGCGCAGAGCACCTCGGTGCGCTTCATCCCCATCGAGCGGTCGACCTTCTCGATGATCGCCTCACCGGCGAGGGGACTGAAGAACGACGGCCATCCGCAGTGGGATTCGAACTTCTGGTCGCTGCGGAACAGCTCGGCGTCGCAGGCCCGGCAGCGGTACACCCCGGTGGTCTTCGTGTCGGTGTACTCGCCCACGAACGGGGCTTCGGTACCGGCCTGACGGAGCACGCGGTACTCCTCGGGCGTGAGCTTGGCGCGCCACTGCTCGTCGGTCATCGTCGCGGCATCGGAGACGGCGGGGGTCGAACCGGCGGAGTGGGAATCTGTGGTCATACCTCCACGGTAGCGCGCTGCTCCCGCAGGTCGAGCCAGCGGAACAGCAGCACGCAGAACACCGCGATCATCAGCAGCGACCAGCCCCACGTGACCTTGTTGTACTCGATCGCACGCCCGAACGCGGCCCAGCGACTCGACAGGAACGAGTCGAACGTCATGCACCCGGCGACACCGAGCCACGCGGGCCAGTTGCGCATCACCGACCCGGGCCGGACGACCGTCATGAGCAGCGGGAACAGCAGCATCGAGTAGTAGCCCTGGCCCAGCGACAGCACCAGGAACGACGTCGTCAGCAGGACACCCGACGAGGTCGCCATCCACAGCAGCTCGTCGGTGCGTCGGTACTGCGTGTAGAGGAACCACAGGCTGAACGCCGCCATCAGCACGAACGCGATGCGCAGCACGTACAGCAGCCACGGCTGCACACCGAAATACGCGCCGTTGCCGGCGATCGAGCTGTTGTAGTAGTCGCGGGCCTCACCGAGGTAGGGCACGGTCCGCTTCACGAAGTCCATCGGATCGGCGGTGAGCGGCCACGCGAGCGCGGTCAGCACCAGCGGCACCCCGACGGCGCCGACGAAGACCTTCCACTGTCGCGAGAGCAGCGGCAGCAGGAGGAGCACGGCCAGAACGGGTTTGACGGCGAGGGTGATGCCGATGGGCACGCCGGCCCACAGGTCCTTGCGTCGGAGTGCGAGGGTCATGAAGAGGACCTCGCCGAGCAGGACGAACGAGTTGAAGTTCGTGAAGATCAGCGTGTGCGAGACGGTCTCGGTGCAGAAGAAGAAGAAGAGCACCGCGGGGAAGGCCACCGACGACGCGGAGAAGCCGAACAGCTTCACGAGGAAGTACGCCGCCGCGATCAGGACGATCACCGACACGAAGATGAACAGCCAGCGGGCGCGTTCGGGGTCGATGTAGGCGAGCGGTGCCATCAGCAGCGTGCCCGACGGCGGGTAGAGATAGTGCGGGTCGACGGTGTTGTAGTTCTCGCCGTAGACCGCCTGGCCCCGGAGGAAGGCGAGGGCCGCGTTGTACACCGGGGTGAAGTCGTCGGTCCGGTCGCCGTTGACGCCGAGGATCAGTGAGCGGTGGATGACCAGCAACACGGTGATCGGCCACAGCACCAGTGAGACGATCCGGGCGGTGTCCATCGTCGGGAACAGGCGCCGCGAGGTCGGGTCAGGTTCGTGGGCAACCGGCACCGACGAACCGTACTACGACGTCGGCGGCCGGGGGTGCAGGGGGACGAGGGCGGTCCACCGCGTCGCGGCACCCGTCGCCGGACGTGCGCTCAGGAGGGGCAGGCGCCGGTGTCGGGGACGGCGCCGGACTCGGCGTACCGCGTGACGATGTCGGCGGCACAGTCGGAGTGGGCGGCCACCGAGAAGCCAAGACCGTCCCACGTGACGGTGCTGGTCTTCGCACCCGCCGACACGAACAACGGCTCGAGGGCACCGGCACCGGTGCCGCCGTTGATCGTGTCGTATCCACTGGTGAGCAGCAGGACGGGGACGTCGAATCCCTCCGGTCGCGGCGCGGCGGGACCGGCCGGCCATCCTGAGCAGCGCAGCAACGACAGCGCGGTGTCGGTGCCGGTGAACCGGTACTGCCCGCTCCACGACGCGACGAGGCCGCCGATCTCGTTCTGGCCCACCGGCTGCGAGGTGTCGTTGCACCGCGACAGCAGTTGTCCGTCGGTCCCACGCAGTGCCCGGGCCCGGGTGGCGGCCTGGGTGAGCCCGCCGACGTCACCGGCGGCGGCCGCCGACAGCAACCGCGACACCCGCGTCACGGTGCTCGCCCGGTCGGTGGTCGTCACCGCGAGTTCGGTGGTGATCGCGCTCAGGACATCGGCGTCGGAGAGTGTGGCCAGTCGTCCGGCCGCGGCGCGGTCGATCAGGGACAGCACCGCGGCACGCGCACCGGTCCCGAGCGAACAGTTCGCCGCCGCACAGTCGGTCGCGAAGGTCGTCAGCGCGGAGTCGGTGCCCGCGGCGACCTGTTGCGCGCGGTCACGTGCCGACGCCAGATAGGCGGGGGGAGTGTCGAGCACCAGGCGCGCGACCCGGTTCCGGTACAGCCCGGCGTAGGCCAGGGCGACGTCGGATCCGGCGCCGACCCCGACGATGCCGATCCGGTCGACGCCCCAGATCGTCCGCAGACGCTCGAGGTCACCGGCGGCGTTGGCGGCGGTGTAGGCCAGCTGGTACGGACTGATCGTCTCCGAACACCCGTCGGAGGCCTCGGCCGCGGTGGTCGCGAGTCGGGTCTGTCGCGGCCCGACACCGCCGGCGGCGTCGCTGCTGTCGAACCCGTTGTCCAACAGGGTGTTGCGTTCGCGAACGGTCAGGCAGTCCAGCGGCGAACTGGCGCCGGTACCGCGTCGGTCGATCGCGACGAGGGGATGGGCGGTGAGCAGGGTGCGGCCCGGGCTGTTCGCGACGAGCAGGGCGGTCATCGCCGACGGGATGTCGCTGCCCGAGGTCAGCACCAACGGAGCGGCCGACGCCGGGGTGCTCGTGAGTCGCACGCGGACCGCCGCTACGTCGACGGCGTCGATGGTCGCGACCCCCGGGGTGATGCTGGCCTGGAAGCCCGCACACTCGACGCGTACGTCGGCCGCCGTCGCCGACAACCCATAGCGCCCCGCGACGTCGTCGGGACAGGCGCGCCAGGCGAGGTCGGTGCGGGGTGCGCTCAGGTCGGGTGCCGTGGGCGCCTCGGTGCTCGCGGCGGGGCCGGCGCCGCCACCGCCGTTGTCGATGACCAGACCCGGCCCGGTGTCGGGGCCCACCGCACATCCCGCCATCAGCGCCCCGACGATCGCGAGGACCACGGCCACGGTCACCGCACGCGGGGACCGGGGCAAGGGGACGCGACGCATACGGGCGAGCCTAGTCATCGCCGCGCGGCACTCAGTTGCCGTCGGACGTGGTGGGGTCGTCGGCGACCACGCCACGGACCCACCGGGTGAAGAGGAAGCCCTCGTCGTCGGCGAGCACGTGTGCGCGGCGCAGGCGGCGGGTGCCACCGGTGTCACCGTGGGTGATGCGCCCGGCGTCGCCACCGATCAGCGTCGGGCCCGTGGTGAGGCACAGCTCGTCGACGAGGTCCTCGGCGAACAACGCGGCGAGCAGCCCGGGCCCGCCCTCACACAGGACGCGTGTCCGGCCGCGATCGGCGAGATGCGCCAACGCGCGACGCAGGTCGACGTCGTCCTCCCCGCAGTCGAGGAGTGTCGCGCCGGCGTCGACGAGCCGGGTCCGCCGGTCGGCCGGTGCGCCCTCGTGGGTGAGGACGACGGTGCTCGCCGCGGTGACCGCGTCCTGCTCGGCGTCGAGGTGCAGCGATCCCGACACGATCGCCAGGGTCGTCGTGGACGGGTCGTCGCCCCCGGGATCGATCGGGCCGTATCCCTCCTGGGTGACCGTGGCCGAACCGACGAGGACCACCTCGGCGAGGTCACGCAGCAGCCCGAACACCTGCTTGTCACCGTCGCCACCCAACCCCGCCGACACGCCGTCGGCGGCCGCGGCACCGTCGAGCGAGGTCACCATGTTCGCCCGCACATGGCAGGGAGAGGTCGACGGGTCACCGTCGGGATAGGCGTAGAGGTCGCTCAGGGCATCGCGGTCGACTGTGAGCTGAGTCGCTTTCTGCAAGAGGTACACCAGGTCATTTCTACGTCGTCGCTAGTGTCGGCGCATGACCGCACGTCTGAGCGACCGCTCGCCCCAGGTTCCCCCGGAGGAACTGGTGGACGAGATGGTCCCGCCGACGATGTTCGACGAGGTCAGCTTCGACAGCTACATCCCCGATCCCGACGAGCCGTCGCAGTCCGCCGCGGTGGCGAGCTGCCGGGAGTTCGTCGAGCGAGCGCGCGGGGCACGGGCGGGGAAGCGGAAGCTTTTCGGCAAGAAGACACCCGGTCAGGGCGTCGGTCTGTACCTCGACGGTGGCTTCGGTGTGGGCAAGACCCACCTGCTCGCGTCGATCTACCACGAGATGCCCGGCCCGAAGGCCTTCGCCACCTTCGTCGAGGTGACCCACGTGGTCGGTGCGCTCGGCTTCACCGCGGCCGTCGACCGCCTCGCCGACCACAGCGTGATCTGCATCGACGAGTTCGAACTCGACGACCCGGGCGACACCATGTTGGTGTCGCGGCTGCTGACCGAGCTCACCGCACGCGGCGTGTCCATCGTCGCCACGTCGAACACCCTGCCCGGCCAGCTCGGCGAGGGCCGGTTCGCCGCGCAGGACTTCCTCCGGGAGATCCGCAAGCTCGCGTCGGTCTTCGAAACCGTCCGCGTCGACGGCCCCGACTACCGCCACCGCGACCTGCCGCCCGCGCCGGAGCCGCACACCGACGCCGAGCTGGCCGAGTTGGCGGCGAAGACCGAGGGCGCGACCCTCGACGATTTCGACGAGCTGTGCAAGCACCTCTCGACGTTGCACCCCTCGAAGTACAAGGCTCTCGTCGACGGCGTCACCCTGGTCTGCGTGTCGGGAGTCCACCCGGCGCCCGACCAGACGGTGGCCCTGCGGATGGTGGTGCTCGCCGACCGTCTCTACGACGCGAACATCCCGTTGATGGTCTCGGGCTCCAAACTCGACGAGATCTTCACCGAGGAGATGCTCGCCGGTGGGTACAAGAAGAAGTACCTGCGCGCGACGTCGCGGCTGCTCGCGCTGTCGCGGTTCGCCGAGACCACCAACTGACCTCGCGGCCGGGGTGCACGGTCAGCGCAGCGAACGGACCATCACGAAATCGCGTTGCTCGTCGCCGTTGAGCCAGAACGACTTCCGGCCCACCTCGGTGAAGCCTGCCTTGTCGTAGAACCGCTGCGCCCGCAGGTTGACGTTGCTGACGCCCAGCCACACCGCAATGCTGCCGCGGTCCGCGCAGGCCGCGATCGCGGTCGACATGAGCTGGTGCGCCGCCCCGGCCCCGTGCGCCTGCGGCAGCACGTACATCTTCGACAGCTCCGACACGGGCCGCTGCGTGACGACCGCCTGCACCTCGGGATCGGTGGGTTCGCCGTGCACGACGAGGCAGTATCCGACGATCGCACCGTCGACCCGCGCGACGACGACGTCGCGATCGGCGGCGGTGAGGTGGTCGCGGAAATGCGCTGCGGTCAGGTTCTTGCCGATGAAATCGGCGGTGTCGGCCTCGGTGGTGCCCGGGGGACAGGCGAGGGGGAACGTCGCCGCCGCCACCTCGGCGACTTCGGTGGCGTCGTCGAGGCAGGTGTCGATCGTGACGATGGCGGCAGTAGGCACGGTTGTAGATCACAACACATCCGTCGCAGGCAAGTCCGAACCCCTCATCGGACAGGATCGGCCGGCGATCCGCACACACGGCGTCCACAGGCGAATCGGTCTGTGGACAACGCCTTTGATCGAACGCCCAGGTCGCCGGATGGTGGCGCGATGACCACTGACAACTCAGCGCGACCCGCGTCGTTTCCACCCATCGAGACCGCCGGCCTCCCGTTCCACACCGCCGCCGAATTGGGGGACCGGTGGCGGGCCCTGATGGGCCCGCTGGGGTTTTCTGAACGTTTGGTGTGGGTGGGCTTCGTCGACCGGGCCCGAGCACTTCTCCGTCCGCTGGTGCAACTCGAGGTCCCCGGCCCACCTGATCCTGATCTCGCAGAAGGCCTCGTGCATCTACTCAGCGAGATCTGCGGCAGGCACGACGTCACCGGGTCGGCGATGTTGCTCACGCGCCCTGGTGTCGACGGCATCGCCCCATGGGATCGCGGGTGGTCGCGCCTGCTCCACGGCGCGTCCGAGCGGTTCGGACTCACGATGGAGCCGATGTTCCGCGCCAATGCCGCCGATGTCGTCGAGGTGCCTCCGTCGGTCACACGCAGATGCTGACGGCGCCACGTCAGTGGGTGTGGGGCACCCCTGCCCACTCGGGCAGCGGGTCGTCGAAGAGGCGCCAGGCCTGGGGCCCGGCCTCCATCTCGTCGTCGGTGAGCAGTGCCGGATCGAGAATTCTCGCGGGCGCGTCGAGATCGAGTGCGACGCCGATGAAGACGATCTCCTGCCCGGGTGTCTCGTCGGGCAGCGACGCCCACAGCGCGGCAGGCTCCATCACCAGGTTCGGACCGGCCTGCGACCAGATGGCGACGGTCTCCGGTCGCGTCGCGACCCACAGGAACCCCTTGCTGCGCAGGATTCCGCGGAGACCCGCCAACGCCTCGGACAATCGCCGTGGGTGAAAGGGGCGGTCGGCGCGATAGGTCACCGATCGGATGCCGTAATCCTCGGTCTCCGGGTTGTGCCCGACGGCCAGTTCGGTCGCCCAGTCCGGATGTCCCGCCGCAGCATCGGCGTCGTAACGCCCGGTGTCGAGAACCTGGTCCAGACCGATGACCCCGTTCGACGTCGTCACGATGCTCGCGTGGGGATTGAGCCGGCGAATGGTGGCCTGCACCGCGCCGCTGGCCGTCTCGGAGACGAGGTCGGTCTTGTTCACCACGATCACGTCGGCGAACTCGATCTGATCGACGAGCAGATCGGCGATCGTGCGGTGGTCCTCGGGTGCGGCCCGCAGCGAGCGTTCGGCGAGGGTGTCGCCATCCATGATCTCGCCCAGCAGGGTCGATGCGTCGACCACCGTCACCATGGTGTCGAGCCGCGCCACGTCGGAAAGGCTGCGGCCGCCGGCGAATTCCCATTCGAAGGTCGCGGCCACCGGCATGGGTTCGGAGATTCCGGTCGACTCGATGATCATCTGATCGAAGCGGCCCTGCGCAGCCAGGTCGCCGACGGCCTCCACGAGATCCTCGCGCAAGGTGCAGCAGATGCATCCGTTGGTCAGTTCGACGAGCTTCTCCTCCGTCCGATCGAGTGCGACTGCGCCCAGCGGACCGTCGACCAGGGCGGCATCGATGTTCACCTCGCTCATGTCGTTGACGATCACCGCGACCCGTCGGCCCTCCCGGTTGCCGAGGACGTGGTTGAGCAACGTGGTCTTGCCGGCACCGAGGAAGCCGGACAGCACGGTGACGGGCAGGCGGGGGTCAGTGGTCATCGCTTGATGATAATCATTGTCGTTAAGGACCTGCCGACCGGCACGGTGGATCGATGGGCAACACGCGATCGGACACCCTCGATCGATGATTCGTCAACCACACTGTCCACAGGAGATCGCCCTGTGGACAACACATTCGACGGACCGGCCGCGATATCGCAGAGTTTCGGTCATGACATCGACTGCGCACGACACCCACGATCCGATCCCCGACATCACCACCGCACTGGACCCGTTCGGGTCGGCCGACCAACTCCGCGATCGCTGGCGTGCGCTTCTCGGGCCGTTGGGGTTCGACGATCAGGTCCTCTGGTTCGCGTTCGTCGACCTCCACGGTCGGATCATTCCCGCGCTCAACCAATTACCTCTGCCGAGCGCGCCGAACGGGGCACTCGTCGATCAGGTGATGGAGCGGCTCGCGGACATCATCGACGCGCAGTCGTCGGTGCGTGTGGCGTTCCTCATCACCCGACCGGGGACCGATGCGACCACGCCGGCCGATCGCGAGTGGTCCCGACTGCTCGCCGCGGCCGCCGTGCGCGTCGGGGTCGATATCGAGCCCGTGTTCCGCGCGAACGCCACCGATGTGGTCCTCGTGCCTGCGCAACCCGTATCGCATCGCGCGGTCGCCTGATCGGCGGCTCAGGCGGTCGTGGCGAGTCGACGCGCGACCAGTTCTCGCTGTGGTCCGGACTCCAGGAACCGTCGATGACCCTTGCGCGTGCCCGCCCGCGCCTCGGCTATCCGTTCGAGAGCCTGGTCGTGCGAGAGTCCGTCGGCCCCGAGAACGCAGGCGATGACCGTGCTCGTGCGCCCCACACCACCCCAGCAGTGCACGTACACCCGCCCACCGGACCCGATCTCGGCACGGATGTGCGCGACGATGTCGTCGTAGCCCGCATCGTCGATGACGCCGCGGTCAGGAATCGGGAACTCCGACCGCGTGATGGTGTCCGGAAGCAGACCCTCGTACGGCCGCAGGTGATCCCGGGGCGTCGTGAGGTCGACGATCGTGGACACGCCGGCCTCGGCGAGAAGGCCGACCTTCTCGCGAGCGGCGTCACGGTCGGGGTCACCGGGATACTCGCCCGCGAGCAGCGCAGGCGTCACCCACCAGGCGTGTAATCGAGCGTCGTGCGGCCAGGTCGGGAGGGCGGTCATGAGGTCTCCAGCTCGGCGATCGCGGGGCAAGGCAGGGTGGTTCGACGGCCGCCTGCATGAGGAGCGGGCGAACGAAAAGTGAGGCACCCGAATCGGATGCCTCACTCGATGAACTCTGGTGCGCGATACTGGGATTGAACCAGTGACCTCTTCCGTGTCAGGGAAGCGCTCTCCCACTGAGCTAATCGCGCGGGTATTTAGTTGGGAAACGCTCGTGGAGGCGGCGACGGGAATCGAACCCGTGTGCACGGCTTTGCAGGCCGTTGCCTCACCACTCGGCCACACCGCCACGGTGGACTCAATCGCTCTTCCGAGCGGACGACGGGATTCGAACCCGCGACCCCAACCTTGGCAAGGTTGTGCGCTACCAGCTGCGCCACGTCCGCGTGCGCCGCAAACCTTGTGGGCTCGCGGTGCGAAGCGAAACACTATCCGAATCGCGGTCGACCCAACAAATCCGCTGGTCATCGGCGAGTCCGGAGGAACGCCCCGACGCCGTGTCACCACCGAGCCGGTGTCGGAAACAGCGCGCGGACACCCGTGGTGCGTCCGACGTCGATTGGCGGAACGACCATGCCGTCGTGATAACGTTCTGCGGTCGTCGGCGAGGAACACAGTGCCGACCACGGTCCCGTGGCTCAGTGGAAGAGCGTCCCGTTCACACCGGGAAGGTCGCTGGTTCGATCCCAGCCGGGACCACGCCCGTCTCATCTCGTCCTTTCGGACGGGACACCGCGAGTGTCCGATTCCGTAGGGTTGTCCCCGACGCCACCGTTCCGTCGTGGTGCACACCGGAAGAGTCAGTGAGGACGACGCTGCGATGACCGACCAGCCTGCTGCGATGCCCGACCAGTCGGCGGACCCGTCGCGCACCGACTCGACCGACCCCGGTGGCCTGCTGCCCGACGCGTTGCAGCGCCGCCGCGACAAGATCGCCGAGAAGCCGACCCTCAACCTCGCCTACCGCATCGCGGTCGGTGTCATCGGGACCGCGGTCCTGGTGGTCGGCATCATCGCGATCCCGTACCCCGGTCCGGGGTGGTTGATCGTGTTCGCCGGCCTCGGCATCCTCGCGACCGAGTTCTCCTGGGCGCATCGCCTCCTGATCTTCGCCCGCGGCAAATACGACGCCTTCGCCGACTGGATCAAGGTGCAGCACTGGTCGGTGCAGGCACTGTTCGGGATCTTCACGTTCGCGATCGTGGTGGCCACGCTCTGGCTGCTCGGCGCTCTCGCGCTGGTCGGGGGGTGGGTCGGCTACGACCCGTCGTGGCTGGACAGCCCGATCTTCTGACCGCTCGGCCATCGCCGATACCATCTACAGGCGTTCCCCCCGTGGCCGTCCGGCCCACGGGGTTCGCCCCTGTCTCCACCCATGTCGAGGAGTGCAAGTCCGTGCCTGAGAATTCTGTGGTCGCCAGCCCCGCCACGATCCGTGTGCCGGCCGGGACCACGGCGGGCACTGCGCTGCGTGAGGCGGACGCCCCGAACAAGGGTCCCGAGGCCGTCGTCGTGGTGCGCGACCCCGGCGGTGCCCTGCGCGATCTGTCGTGGGCACCCGACACCGACACCGACGTCGAGCCGGTGATCGCGGCCAGCGAGGCCGGTCGCAGCGTGATCCGGCATTCGGCGGCGCATGTGCTGGCGCAGGCCGTCCAGGAGCTCTTCCCGAACGCGAAGCTCGGTATCGGTCCGCCGATCACCGACGGCTTCTACTACGACTTCGACGTCGCCGATCCGTTCACTCCCGACGATCTGGTCGCGCTCGAGAAGAAGATGAAGCAGATCATCAAGTCGGGACAACGCTTCTCGCGTCGCGTTTACGACTCCCTCGACGCCGCGAAGGCCGAACTCGCCTCCGAACCCTACAAACTCGAGCTGGTCGACGACAAGGGTTCGGCCGACGACCCCGAGGTGATGGAGGTCGGCGGGGGAGAGCTCACCGCCTACGACAACCTCAATCCCCGTACCGGTGAACTGATCTGGTGCGATCTGTGCCGCGGTCCGCACGTGCCGACGACGAAGTACATCGCCGCCTTCAAGATCACCCGCAGCTCGGCCGCGTACTGGCGCGGCGACCAGGCCAACGCCGGTCTGCAGCGCATCTACGGCACGGCGTGGGAGTCGACCGAGGCCCAGGACGCCTACCTCGAGCTGCTGGCCGAGGCGGAGAAGCGCGATCACCGCCGTCTCGGTGTCGAGCTCGACCTGTTCAGCTTCCCCGACGAACTCGGTTCGGGCCTGCCCGTGTTCCACCCCAAGGGCGGCATCATCCGCAAGGAACTCGAGGACTACTCGCGGGTGCGGCACTCGGCGGCGGGCTACGAGTTCGTCAACACCCCGCACATCACCAAGGGCCATCTGTTCGAGGTGTCGGGTCACCTGGACTGGTACCGCGACGGCATGTTCCCCGCGATGCACGTCGACGAGGAGCTCAACCCCGACGGCACCGTGCGCAAACCGGGGCAGGACTACTACCTCAAGCCCATGAACTGCCCGATGCACAACCTGATCTTCCGGTCCCGCGGTCGGTCGTATCGCGAACTGCCGCTGCGGATGTTCGAGTTCGGGTCGGTGTACCGCTACGAGAAGTCCGGCGTCATCCACGGTCTGACCCGCGTGCGCGGCATGACCCAGGACGACGCCCACATCTACTGCACCCGCGAGCAGATGGCCGGCGAGCTGACGTCGCTGCTGACGTTCGTCCTCGATCTGCTCTCCGACTACGGCCTCGACGACTTCTACCTGGAACTCTCGACCCGGAACCCGGAGAAATCCGTGGGGTCCGACGACGCCTGGGAGGAGGCGACCGCGACGTTGGCACAGGTCGCCGCCGACTCCGGTCTCGACCTCGTCCCCGATCCCGGTGGCGCGGCGTTCTACGGGCCGAAGATCTCGGTGCAGGTGAAAGACGCCCTCGGGCGGCACTGGCAGATGTCGACCATCCAGCTCGACTTCAACCTGCCCGAGCGATTCGAGCTCGAGTACACCGGCAACGACGGCGCCAAGCACCGACCGGTGATGATCCACCGCGCGCTCTTCGGCTCGATCGAACGCTTCTTCGGGGTGCTCACCGAGCACTACGCGGGCGCGTTCCCGGCGTGGCTGTCACCGGTGCAGGTCGTCGGCATCCCCGTCGCCGAGGACTACGCCGATCACCTCGACGGGGTCATCGCGAAACTGCGCGCGCACGGTATCCGCGCCGAGGTCGACCGTTCCGAGGACCGGATGCAGAAGAAGATCCGCAACCACACCACCGGTAAGGTCCCGTTCATGATGCTCGCCGGCGACCGCGACCAGCAGTCCGGTGCTGTCAGCTTCCGCTTCCGCGACGGCACCCAGGTCAACTCGGTCCCGGTCGACGCCGCCGTCGACGCCGTCGCCGAATGGGTCGCGACGCGGCGCAACGAATCGCCCACCGCGGAGTTCTTCGCCGACCTCGCACCCGTCCCTGCACCCACCGGCGCCGGCGACTCGTGACCGGCGAGCAGATCCACGACAGCGGCGCCGGTGAGCCGGACCGGTTGTCGCGGTTGTGGAGTCCGCACCGGATGTCCTACATCACCTCGTCGATCAAGGAACCCGCCTCGGGGTCGGCGAACTCGACGCACCCGTTCATCGACATCCCCACGATGTCCGACGAGGACGGGCTGGTGGTGGCGCGCGGTGAGAGCGTCTACGCCGTGCTGAACCTGTACCCCTACAACCCCGGGCACTCGATGATCGTGCCGTACCGGCAGGTCGCCGACCTCGAGGACCTCACCCCGCAGGAGAGCGCGGAGCTGATGGCGTTCACGCAGCGGCTGATCCGTGCGATCAAGTCGGTGTCGCGGCCGCACGCGTTCAACGTCGGACTCAATCTCGGTGCCGCAGCGGGTGGTTCACTCGCCGAACACCTCCACCAGCACGTCGTGCCGCGATGGGGCGGCGACGCCAACTTCATCACCGTGATCAGCGAGACGAAGGTGATGCCGCAGCTGCTGCGCGACACCCGGGTCCTGCTCGCCGACGCGTGGACGGCACTCGGGGACTGACATGGCCAGATTCCTCTCGATCACCGGTCGCGCCGGGATGAGCAAGATCACCGTGCCGATCGCGCGGGTGCTGCTGAAGGCCGGCCTCACCCCCGACTCGATGACGGTCATCGGCACGGTCGCATCGGTCGCGGCGGCGGTGACCCTGTTCCCGATGGGCCACCTGCTCGCGGGCGCGCTGGTGATCTGGCTGTTCGTCATGTTCGACATGATCGACGGCGCGATGGCCCGCGAACGTGGCGGCGGTACGCGCTTCGGGGCCGTTCTCGACGCGACCTGCGACCGCATCGCCGACGGCGCGATCTTCGCGGCGTTGGGCTGGTGGTGCCTGCAGACCGAGGATCACCCGACGCTGTTCGTCGGGATGATGATCTGTCTGGTGACCTCGCAGGTCATCTCGTACGCCAAGGCGCGTGCCGAGGCCAGTGGCCTCGACGGCAACGGCGGACTGATCGAGCGCCCCGAGCGACTCATCATCATCCTCGTCGGCGCCGGGTTCAGCGAGCTCGGCATGCCGTGGCTGATCCACGTCGCGGTGTGGCTGCTCGCCGTCGGCAGCGTCATCACCGTCGGACAGCGGATGCTCTCCATCTCGAACTCTCCCGGGGCCCGTGACCTGCTGCCCATCGGTCGTCCCGCCGACACCGGGACGGGTTCCGAGCAGTCGACCCCGGAGTCGCCCGCGTGACCTTCGGCGAACGCGTCGCCGACCTCGGGTACGGCGCGGGGTGGTCGGTGGTGCGCCGACTGCCCGAGGCCCGGACCCGACGTGCCTTCGAGGCGGCCGGTGCCCGCATCGGGTCGCGTGGCGGCCCGGAACAGTTGCGACGGAACCTCTCCCGCGTGCTGGGCGTGACGCCCGACGCCGTCCCGGAATCGTTGATGGCCGAGGCCATGCGGTCCTACGCCCGGTACTGGTTCGAGGCGTTCCGCCTACCCGCCATGGACTTCGCGACGGCGGCCTCGCGGGTGTACGTGGCGCCTGATGACCTCGCGCACTTCACCACCGCCTACGACAAGGGCAAGGGTGTCGTGTTCGCGTTGCCGCACAGCGGCAACTGGGACATGGCGGGCGTGTGGCTGGTCCAGCAGACGGGGCAGTTCGCCACCGTGGCCGAGAGACTCAAGCCCGAGTCGCTGTTCGAGAAGTTCGTGGCCTACCGCGAGAGCCTGGGTTTCGAGATCTTCCCGCTCAGCGGCGGGGAACAGCCCCCGTTCACGTTGCTGGCCGACCGGCTGCGGGCCGGTGGTGTCGTGTGCCTTCTCGGTGAGCGCGACCTGGCCCGACACGGTGTTCCGGTCACCTTCTTCGGGGAACCCACCCGGATGCCGGCCGGTCCCGCCAAGTTGGCGATCGAGACCGGGGCCGCCCTCATGCCGGTCCACCACTTCTTCACCGACGGTGCGTCGTCGCAGATCCTGTGTGACCCGCCGGTCGACGTCAGCGGGGGAGTCGCCGACGCGACGCAGCGGGTGGCGGAGGTCTTCGAACGCAACATCGCCGCCCATCCGCAGGACTGGCACATGCTGCAACCGCTCTGGGAGGCCGACTGGTCGCAGGAGCGCCGGGACCGGATCCACGGGGAGACGCGACCGTGACGAGGGACGTGCAGCGATGAGGATCGGGATGATCTGCCCGTACTCGTTCGACACCCCCGGCGGCGTCCAGGCCCACGTGGTGGAGCTCGCGCAGGTCTTCATCGAGCGTGGACACACCGTGAGCGTCCTCGCCCCGGCCGCCGACACCTCGACCCTTCCCGACTACGTCGTGTCGGTCGGACCGGCGCTGGCCATCCCATACAACGGGTCGGTGTCGAAGGTGAACTTCGGACCCGCGGCCTACCGCCGTCTGCGCACCTGGATCCGCGACGGCGACTTCGACGTGTTGCACGTCCACGAGCCGAACGCACCGAGCATCTCGATGCTGTCGCTGTTCGTCGCCCAGGGTCCGATCATCACGACCTTCCACACCTCGACCACGAAGTCGTTGTGGCTGAGCACCTTCCAGGGGATCCTGCGGCCGTACCACGAGCGGATCATGGGCAAGATCGCCGTCTCCGAGCTCGCACGCCGGTGGCAGATGGAGTCGCTGGGGTCCGATGCCGTCGAGATCCCCAACGGCATCCACGTCGACTCGTTCGCCGAGGCGACACCGCTCGAGGGTTTCCCCCGCGAGGGTCGGTCGATCCTGTTCCTGGGCCGCTACGACGAACCGCGCAAGGGCATCGACGTGCTGATGCGGGCCCTGCCACGCATCGTCCGATCCTTCCCCGACATCACCGTCCTCGTCGTCGGCAGCGGCCACGAGCGGGCGATGCGTCGCCGTGCGGGCGCGCTGGCCGACCACCTGGTGTTCCTCGGGCAGGTCGACGACGCGACGAAGGCGCGGGCACTGGCGTCGGTCGACGTCTACTGCGCCCCCAACCTCGGTGGCGAGAGCTTCGGGATCGTGCTCGTCGAGGCAATGGCGGCCGGCGCCGCGGTCATCGCCAGTGACCTCGATGCGTTCCGACGGGTGCTCGACGACGGACGCGCGGGACGACTCGTCCGTGCGGGAGATCCCTCCGCGCTGGCCTCGGGCGTGATCGAGGTGCTCACCGACGACGAGACCCGCGATCAGCTCGTCGCCCGGGCACAGCAGCGCGCCCGGCGCTACGACTGGTCGCGCATCGCCGATCAGATCCTCCAGGTCTACGAATCGGTCACCGTCGGCTCCGGGAAGGTGTCGGTCAGCGACTGACGCCTGCCCGGCTCGTACCGGGAGAACCGACCGAACACTCATCGAAGGGGCAGATGATGACAATTTCGGCTGTGACGATCCTGATCGTCGCCATCGTGGTGGCGATCGTGTCCGTCGGCATCGGATGGATCTACAAGACCGCGAACCGTCTCGACCGACTCCACGTCCGAGTGGACCTCGCGTGGCAGGCGCTCGACGCCGCTCTCGCGCGTCGTGCGGTCGTCGCCCGCACCATCGGCGCGGGTCTCGGCGCCGACGGGCGCGAACTGATCTCGAGCGCCGATCGGGCCGAGCGGGCCGATCGCGCCGACCGCGATCTGGCCGAGAACGAGGTGTCGGCCCAGCTCGCGAAGGTCGACTCGTCGACCCTGCGGGCCCAGCTCGTCGCCGAACTCGCCGACGCCGACACCCGCGTCATGATCTCGCGCCGCTTCTACAACGACGCGGTCCGCGACACCCTCGCGCTGCGTGGACGCGGTCCGGTGCGCCTGCTGCGTCTGGGCGGCACGGCCCCCGAGCCGCATTACCTGGAGATCGTCGAACGCGTCCTCGGCTGACCGTCGGCATCGACCCGATGTGACCACCGTCATGGTCGGCATCGGTGCTGGTGATCGCGCCGGAGGCCACGGCGGACCGTGAGGTGTGGTGGGCCTAGAATTACCCGACACCCCAGTGCGGGCATCACCGGCCGTGGCCGCCACGACCGCGCAGTACGTACGTCAGGAGAGATGACAGTGACCAGCGAGGCAACCACCGAGCACGATCAGCCGACCGGTGCGGGCACCGCGCGCGTCAAGCGCGGCATGGCCGAGATGCTCAAGGGCGGCGTCATCATGGACGTCGTCGACGCCGAGCAGGCGAAGATCGCCGAGGACGCCGGTGCGGTCGCGGTCATGGCTCTCGAGCGTGTCCCCGCCGACATCCGCGCCGAGGGCGGCGTCTCCCGGATGAGCGACCCCGACATGATCGACGGCATCATCGCCGCGGTGTCGATCCCGGTGATGGCCAAGGCCCGGATCGGTCACTTCGTCGAGGCGCAGATCCTGCAGAGTCTCGGTGTCGACTACATCGACGAGTCGGAGGTGCTCACCCCCGCCGACTACACCCACCACATCGACAAGTGGCGTTTCACCGTCCCGTTCGTGTGCGGCGCGACCAACCTCGGTGAGGCGCTTCGTCGTATCTCCGAGGGGGCGGCGATGATCCGCTCGAAGGGCGAGGCCGGCACCGGCGACGTCTCCAACGCCACCACCCACATGCGCACCATCGGCGGCGAGATCCGTCGCCTCACCTCCCTGTCGGCCGACGAGCTCTACGTCGCCGCGAAGGAGCTGCAGGCCCCGTACGACCTCGTGGTCGAGGTGGCACGGCTCGGACGCCTCCCGGTCACCCTGTTCACCGCCGGCGGCATCGCGACGCCCGCCGACGCGGCCATGATGATGCAGCTCGGCGCCGACGGCGTGTTCGTCGGATCGGGCATCTTCAAGTCCGGGAACCCGGCCGAGCGCGCGTCGGCGATCGTGCAGGCCACCACCTTCCACGACGACGCCGACGTCCTCGCGAAGGTGTCGCGTGGTCTCGGGGAGGCGATGGTCGGCATCAACGTCGAACAGCTCCCCGTCGGACACCGACTGGCCGAGCGGGGCTGGTAGCCGGTAGCTGCGGTGCACGCTCGGCGGTACACGAGCGAGATGGCGACGATGACGACGGGCGGGCGGTGACGATGGCAGCGGTGGCGACAGTGCGCGATTCCGCGGCCTCGGGGTCGCATGAGGTCGGCGGGTTCGGGATCGACTGGGCCGCCGTCAGCGACGTCGGCCTGGTCCGTGAGGCGAACGAGGACGCAGCGCTGGTCACCGACCGGCGCTACCTTCTCGCCGACGGCATGGGCGGGCACGACTGCGGCGAGATCGCCAGCGAGGCAGCGCTCGCCGCTCTCGGTGCGGTCGAGCCCAGCGATCTCACGACCACCCGCGACGCCGTCCTCGACGCGCTGCGGACCGCGGCCCACGACATCGGCGACATCGACTCGGCCAACGGCAGGCGGGCGGGGACGACGGTCACCGGCGCGCTCATCGTCGACTACGAGGGTGCCCCGCACTGGCTGGTGGTCAACATCGGCGACTCGCGGACCTATCGCTGGTCGGACGCCGTCATCGAGCAGGTGACCACCGATCACTCGCAGGTCCAGGAGCTCATCGACGCGGGGCATCTCACGCCCGAGCAGGCCCGGGTCGACCCGCGCCGCAACGTCATCACGCGCGCGCTGGGTGCCGGGATGGACGCCGAGGCCGACTTCTTCGTGTTCCCGGTCGTCGCGGGCGATGTCGTGCTGATCTGTTCCGACGGACTCACCGGCGAGTTGCCCGATTCGGAGTTGGAGGAGATCATCGCCGAGCGCGCCGCGACACCGGAATCGCTGGCCGCCGAACTGGTGTCGGCGACCCTCGCCCTCGGGGCGCGCGACAACGTCACCGTCGTCGTCGCGACGGTGCGCCGACTGGGAGAAGAGGACTGATGGCCACGATCGAGGAGATCCTGGAACTCGAGGCGATCGACGCCGACATCTACCGCGGCAAGGCCTACACCAGCCAGCTGCTGCGCACCTTCGGCGGTCAGGTAGCCGGTCAGGCGCTGGTCTCGGCCACCCACACCGTCGCCCCGGAGTACCGCGTCCACTCCCTGCACGGCTATTTCCTGCGCCCGGGCAATCCCGACGAGCCGACGATCTTCCTCGTCGACCGGATCCGCGACGGCCGCTCGTTCTGCACGCGTCGGGTCACCGGTGTGCAGGCCGGAGAGGCCATCTTCACGATGTCGGCATCGTTCGGGGTGCCGTCGGAGGGGCTGGTCCACCAGGACGAGATGCCGCCCGCGCCCGACCCCGAGACCCTCGAGGATCCTTTCCACACCCGCACCGAGGCACAGCGGTCGGTGTTCCGGGAGTGGGAGAACTTCGACATCCGGATCGTCCCGGCCGATCAGGTGGTCCGCGCCGAGCGCTTCGCCGCCCAGCAGCGGGTGTGGTTCAAATACCGTCATCGCCTGCCCGACGACCAGGTGTTCCATGTCTGCACGCTGGCCTACATGAGCGACATGACGTTGCTCGGGTCGGCGAAGGTCGCCCACCCCGACTCGAACCCCCAGTCGGCGTCGCTCGACCACGCCATGTGGTTCCTGCGCCCCTTCCGCGCCGACGAATGGCTGCTCTACGACCAGACGTCGCCGTCGGCGGAGGACGGCCGCGCGCTGACCCAGGGCCGCATCTTCGACACGAGTGGTCGCATGGTCGCCGCGGTCACCCAGGAGGGGTTGGCTCGGGTGGGCCGCACGATGCCGGCCGATCAGCACGCCCGACAGGGGTGAGCGGCACCCACCGGAGGCCCACGATCGGCGTACTCGCCCTGCAGGGCGATGTCCGCGAGCACGTCGCCGCACTCGAGGCCGCCGGCGCCACCGCCGTCACGGTCCGTCGACCGGCCGAACTCGACACGATCGACGGCATCGTGATCCCGGGCGGTGAGTCGACCACCATGAGCCGCCTCCTCGACCTGCTGGACCTGTTGGTGCCGCTGCGGACCCGCCTCGCGCAGGGGCTGCCCGCCTACGGTTCGTGCGCGGGCATGATCCTGCTCGCCTCCGACGTCCTCGACACCCGCCCCGACGCCCACCATCTCGATGCGCTCGACATCACGGTGCGGCGCAACGCCTTCGGGCGTCAGGTGCAGTCGTTCGAGACCGACATCGACATCACCGACGTGCCCGGCGGTCCGATGCGGGCGGTGTTCATCCGTGCGCCGTGGGTGGAGGCGACCGGTCCCGGGGTGACCGTCCTCGGGCGCGTCCCGAACGGTCCGGCCGCCGGACGCGTCGTCGCGGTGCGCCAGGGGTCGGTGGTCGCGACGTCGTTCCATCCCGAGGTCACCGGCGATCTGCGCATCCACCGCTATTTCACCGACATCGTCGCCGCAGGCGCCTGACGTCGGCGGAACGTCCTGGCCCGGCGGGTAACATCGCTTCTCGCAGCATGACGATCGGCGCGCGCGGATTCCACGGCGCGGCCAGGAGAGAGAGGCACCGGCGATGAGCGGCCATTCCAAGTGGGCCACCACCAAGCACAAGAAGGCGGTGGTCGACGCCAAGCGCGGCAAGATGTTCGCGAAGCTGGTGAAGAACATCGAGGTGGCGGCGCGCACCGGTGGCGGCGACCCGTCGGGCAACCCGACGCTCTACGACGCCATCCAGAAGGCGAAGAAGTCCTCGGTGCCCAACGACAACATCGAGCGCGCCCGCAAGCGTGGCGGCGGCGAGGAAGCCGGCGGCGCCGACTGGCAGACCATCATGTACGAGGGGTACGGCCCCAACGGTGTCGCCGTGCTCATCGAGTGCCTCACCGACAACCGCAACCGTGCCGCCGGCGAGGTGCGCACCGCGATGACGCGCAACGGCGGGAACATGGCCGACCCCGGTTCGGTCTCCTACCTGTTCACCCGACGCGGCGTGGTCACCCTGGAGAAGGCCGATCAGACCGAGGATCAGGTGCTCGACGCGGTCCTCGAGGCCGGCGCCGAGGAGATCACCGATCTCGGGGACTCCTTCGAGATCGTCAGCGAGCCCACCGATCTCGTGGCCGTGCGCACCGCGCTGCAGGAGTCGGGCATCGACTACGACTCGGCCGAGGCCAGTTTCCGTGCCTCGGTGGAGGTCCCGGTCGACGCCGAGGGCGCGCGCAAGGTGTTCAAGCTCATCGACGCGCTCGAGGACTCCGACGACGTGCAGAACGTCTACAGCAACGCCGACATCAGCGACGAGGTCCTCGCCGAGCTCGACGAGGACTGATCACCCGGTCCGGCCGTCGATCACGGCGGGGCGATCGGGATGGTCGTAGCGGACGGTGAGGTCGGCGATGTCGCCGACCTGTGCGGCGTGCTCGAGCACGGCGTCGACCGTCCAGTGGTCCGACTCGGGGGTGCGGCGGCGCAGCGCGGCCGCACTCATCTCCAACCGCACCGTCGGCGCGAGGTCGAGACCCCGTCCGAGCAGCATCGGTCCGGCCAGCAGCACCACCTGATCGGGTGCGGCCGGGCGCGGTCGATCACGCGGGGACCGGTCGGTCACCGGGTCCCACAACCGGGGCAGCCACCGTCGTTCGGCGCGCAGCGCCGTGACGACCTCGCGGTCGAGGGCCGCCCAGTCGAACCACATGGTCCGGTAGCTCTCGGTGTCGGTGTGGCCGTACTCCTTGCGCACCGAGGCCGGGCGCACGTAGTCGCCGACCGCGACCACCGCGGCCGCCCGACCCGTCGTGCGCAGCACCTGCGCGACCCGCGCGGCGAGGTCGGTCGGATGCGCCGCGTCGGCGCCGTCGATCCCGGCCACGACCACCCCGGGGCGCCGGGTGACGGCCTCGACACACAGGTCGACGAGGGCGTCGGGGGAGGTCGGACGGTACGCGGGCATCGGCGTTCATTGTGTCGTGTCGATCGGCGATCCCGTCGGCCCGGACCGCTAGTATCTCGAACAGTTGTTCGTCTGCGGCGGGAGAATGCGTGCGTGTCATGGGAGTCGATCCCGGCCTGACCCGGTGCGGCATCGCACTCGTCGAATCCGGCGGTGGGCGGGCGGTCACCGCCCTCGACGTCGACGTCGTCCGCACGCCGTCGGACATGGATCTCGCCGAACGCCTCCTCGCGATCCACGCCGCGGCGGTCCACTGGATCGAGACCCACCGCCCCGACGTCGTCGCGGTGGAGCGGGTCTTCGCGCAGAACCAGGTGAGCACGGCCATGGGGACCGCACAGGCCGGTGGCGTGGTCGCGCTCGCCGCCGCCCAACACGGCATCCCGGTGCGTTTCCACACCCCGAGTGAGGTGAAGGCCGCCGTCACCGGCAGCGGTCGCGCCGACAAGGCCCAGGTCACCACGATGGTGACCCGCATCCTCGGGATGCAGACGAAACCGCAACCCGCCGACGCCGCCGACGCGCTGGCGCTGGCCATCTGTCACTGCTGGCGTGGCCCGATCGCCGAACGGCTCGCCGCCGCCGAGGCCCGCGCCGCGGTGCAGGTGGCCGCGGCCAAGGCCGCCGTCGCCCGTGCCGCCGCGGCGGATGCCGACCGACGCGCGAAGGTCGCCGCGACCAGGACACCCCGATGATCGCCTCCGTGCGCGGACCTGTTTTGCACATCGCGCTCGACCACGTCGTGATCGACTGCGGCGGAGTGGGGTACCGCGTTCTGGCCACCCCGTCGACGCTGTCGTCGTTGCAGCGGGGGAGCGAGGCGACCCTCCTGACGGCGATGATCGTGCGGGAGGACTCGATGACGCTCTACGGGTTCACCGAACCCGATGCGCGGGATCTGTTCGCCCTCCTGCAGACCGTGACCGGTGTCGGCCCGCGGCTGGCAATGGCCACCCTTGCGGTGCTCGAACCCGCCGCGTTGCGCCGCGCGCTGGCCGATTCCGACGTGAAGGCACTGTGCACCGTCCCGGGTATCGGCAAGCGGGTCGGGGAGCGGCTGGTGGTCGAGCTGCGCGACAAGGTCGACCGGCCGGGCGCCGCGCCCGACGCCGGTGGCGGTGTCGCCGCGTCGATGAGCGTCGGCGATCAGGTGGTCGAGGCGCTCGTCGGTCTCGGCTTCGCCGCACCGGCCGCCGAACGCGCGGTGGCCGCGGTCCTCGCCGACGAACCCGACGCCGACTCCGCCCGCACGCTGCGCACCGCACTGGCCTCCCTGGGCCGGGGGGCGCGATGAGCGACGACACCTACGGCGCACCGGATCCCGCGACCGCCGACGACCGTGACGTCAGCCCGTTCACGGTCACCTCCGACGGCGACCTCGACACCAACCTCCGGCCACGCAGCCTCACCGACTTCATCGGTCAGCCGCGGGTCTGTGAGCAGCTCGAACTGGTGCTCGCCGGGGCACGCGGCCGCGGCGGGACGCCTGACCACATCCTGCTGTCGGGCCCTCCCGGCCTGGGCAAGACCTCGCTGGCGATGATCATCGCCGGCGAGATGGGCGCGGCCATCCGGGTCACCTCGGGGCCCGCCCTCGAACGTGCCGGCGACCTCGCCGCGATGCTGTCCAACCTCGTCGAGGGCGACGTGTTGTTCATCGACGAGATCCACCGCATCGCCCGCCCCGCCGAGGAGATGCTCTACCTCGCGATGGAGGACTACCGGGTCGACGTCGTGGTCGGCAAGGGGCCGGGTGCGACGTCCATCCCCCTCGACGTCGCCCCGTTCACCCTGGTCGGCGCCACGACCCGCTCGGGTTCGCTGACCGGACCGCTGCGCGACCGGTTCGGATTCACCGCGCACATGGAGTTCTACGAGCCGTCCGAGCTGCTGCGGGTCATCACCCGTTCGGCCGGGATCCTCGGGGTACGCCTCGACCACGAGGCGGGCGCGGAGATCGCCGGGCGCTCCCGCGGCACGCCCCGTATCGCCAACCGCCTGCTGCGTCGGGTACGCGACTACGCCGAGGTCCGGGGCGACGGACGGGTCACCCTCGAAGTCGCCCGCGCGGCACTGCGGGTCTACGACGTCGACGAGTTGGGTTTCGACCGACTCGACCGCGCCGTCCTCGGCGCCCTGGTCAAGGGGTTCGGAGGCGGACCCGTCGGTGTGTCGACCCTCGCGGTGGCGGTGGGAGAGGAACCGGCGACGGTCGAGGAGGTGTGCGAACCCTTCCTGGTGCGGGCCGGGATGATCGCGCGCACCCCACGGGGCCGGGTCGCGACGGCCGCGGCGTGGCACCACCTCGATCTCACCCCGCCCGCGGGCGCGCTCAACGCCTCGTTCGGTGTGCGCGTGCGCGACGACGGCGACTCGCTGTTCGGACCGGAGTTCTGACCACGCGCCGTGGTCGAGGAGCGACCGCGGATCGCCGGAGCGACCGAAGATTGTCGACGGTCACCGTCGAGATGGCACACTGGATGATCGAGCGTGGCGGCCGCCACGCCCTGCGCACCGACTGCCCCACGCACACGTGGGAGTTGCGGCGGTGACCCTCCCGACCCGGCCGCTGCCACTCGCACCGCCGGACAACACCAAGGATTGACCCACCACCATGGAACTGCTCTTCCCGATCGTCCTCGTCGTCCTCGTCGGCTTCATGTTCCTGTCCGTGCGTCGGCAGAAGAAGGCCGCCGCCCAGGTCCAGGAGATGCAGGACGCCTTGCAGCCCGGCTCGCGGGTGCAGACCACCTCGGGCATGTACGGCACCGTGGTCGGCCTCGCCGACGGTGTCGTCGACCTCGAACTGGCCCCGGGCGTCGTGGTCCGCTGGAACCGCCTCGCGGTCCGTGAGGTCGTGCACGCCGACGATCTCGCCGGCTCGTTCCCCGGCGCCGACACCACGCCGACCGACGCGCTCGACGACGACGAGGACGGCTTCGACGCCGACGTCGATCGTCCGATCACGCTCGACAAGAAGGCCGACAGCGACAGCTGATCGAAACCACCCCGGCCGGCCACGTAGCCTGTCTGAGCGAGCCACCGGGGATCGACCGGTGGCGAACAGTCCATCCGAGGAGTCGTAGCACCCGTGGCACCGTCCAAACGTGAGATCCCGCCTGTGCGGTTGTTGAGCGTCTTCCTGTTGTTGATGGTCATCGTCTACGCACTGGTGTTCTTCACCGGCGGAGGCAAGCCCGAACCGAAACTGGGCATCGACCTGCAGGGCGGTACCCGGGTCACGCTCACCGCGCGCACCCCCGACGGCAGCGCGCCGCAGAAGGATCAGCTCGACAAGGCCAAGCAGATCATCGAGCAGCGCGTGAACGGCCTCGGCGTCGGCGGATCCGAGGTGATCACCGACGGCAACAACCTGGTCATCACCGTTCCGGGCACCGACGGCCGTCAGGCCCGCACGCTGGGACAGACCGCGCGCCTCTACGTCCGACCCGTCGTCGGCCAGCCCCAGCCGGCCACACCGCAGCAGCCGGCCGCGACACCCCCGGGCCAGACCGCGGCGCAGGCGATCGCAGCCGCCAAGGCCCTGCGCCAAGCCCCCGCCGGCGACGCCGCGGTGAATCAGGCGTCCGAGGCGAAGCTGGCCGCTCAGCTCCCCAAGACCGACTGCAACACACGGAACACCGATCCGCTGCAGGGCAACGACGACCCCAGTGAGTACCTCGTCGCCTGCTCGCAGGACGGGACCCAGGTCTATCTGCTCGGCCCGCAGATCATCGACGGCCGCGACATCGCCGACGCCACCGCGACCACCAGCTCGCAGGGCGGTGCGTGGATCGTGCAGGTCGAGTTCCGCAACGCCGCGCGTGATTTCTGGCCCAAGTACACCGGGGCCAACATCGGCAAGCAGACGGCGTTCACCCTCGACTCGCGCGTGGTGAGTGCACCGCAGATCCAGGGCGCCATCACCACCCCGACCACCGAGATCAGCGGTAGCTTCTCGCAGTCCGGCGCTAAGGACCTGGCCAACGTCCTCAAGTACGGCTCGCTGCCGTTGTCGTTCAAATCGTCTGATGCGCAGACGGTCTCGGCCACACTCGGTCTGTCGTCGCTGCGCGCGGGGTTGATCGCCGGCGCGATCGGTCTCGTCGCGGTGCTGCTCTACGCCCTGCTCTACTACCGCATGCTCGGATTCCTGACGATGCTGTCGCTGATCGTCGCCGGGATCATGGTCTACGGCATCATGGTCCTGCTCGGCCGCTACATCGGCTTCACGCTCGACCTGTCGGGTATCGCAGGCCTCATCATCGGTATCGGCATGACCGCCGACTCGTTCGTCGTCTACTTCGAACGAATAAAGGACGAGATGCGCGAGGGCCGGAGTTTCCGGTCCGCGGTTCCCCGCGGCTGGGCCCGTGCCCGCCGCACCGTCTGGTCGGGCAACGCCGTCAGCTTCATCGCCGCGGCCGCCATCTACTTCCTGGCCATCGGTGAGGTGCGCGGGTTCGCGTTCACCCTCGGCCTGACGACCATCCTCGACCTCGTCGTGGTCTTCCTCGTGACGCACCCGCTGGTCGCGCTGGCCAGCCGGTCGTCGTTCCTGTCCAAACCGTCGGTCAACGGTCTCGGGGGTGTCTCCGAGGTCGCGAAGGAACGCCGCCTGGCCGCCGCGCGCTCGGGTGCCGGTGCCGTCGCGTCGCAGAAGGAGAGCGTCTGATGAGCGACGACACCACCACGTTCGACAGCCCGGCCGACGACCGTGCCAGCGAGGCCCGCAACAACGAGATCGCCAAGCGCCACTCGCTGCTGAGTCGCCTCTACACCGGCACCGGGGCGTTCGAGATCGTCGGCAAGCGCAAGACGTGGTACATCGTCAGCGCCGTGATCATGCTGATCTGCGTGCTGAGCATCGTCTTCCGCGGATTCACCCTCGGCATCGACTTCGAGGGCGGCACCCAGATCTCGTTCGCCTCGACCCCGCAGACCTCCACCTCGGCGGTCGAGACGGCGTTCTCCGACGCCATGGGCACCGAGCCGCAGACGGTGCAGACCGCGGGCTCGGGATCGAGTGCGACGGTGCAGATCCGCACCTCCACGCTGTCGCAGGCCGACACCGAGAAGATCACCGCCGCGCTCGTCGAACGGTTCGGGCCCCAGCTGACCGCGGACGACATCAACTCCTCCGACGTCAGCTCCACCTGGGGCGGGGAGATCACGGAGAAGGCGCTGATCGCGCTCGCGGTGTTCCTCGTCATCGTCCTGATCTACATCGCGGTCCGCTTCGACCGGGAGATGTCGGCCGCGGCGATGGCCTCGCTGATCTTCGACATCGTCTGCACCGCCGGCGTCTACTCGCTGGTGGGCTTCGAGGTCACCCCCGCGACGGTCATCGGTCTGCTCACCATCCTGGGCTTCTCGCTCTACGACACGGTGGTGGTGTTCGACAAGGTCGAGGAGAACGTCCGGGCGGTGCTCAAGACCACCCGCCGGACCTACGCCGAACAGGCGAACCTCGCCGTCAACCAGACACTGATGCGGTCGATCAACACCACCGTCATCTCCGTGCTGCCGATCATCTCGCTGATGATCGTCGCGGTGTGGCTGTTGGGCGTGGGCACCCTCAAGGACCTCGGCCTCATCCAGCTCGTCGGTGTCGTGGTCGGTGCCTACTCGTCGATCTTCTTCGCCACACCGCTTCTGGTGACCCTCAAGGAGCGTCGCGGTGAGATCAAGAAGCACACCGAGAAGGTGCTGGCACGGCGCGTCCGCATCGACGCCGGTCTGACCGAGCCGGAGCTGGCCACCGCGTCGGCGTCGACCCGGTCGTCGGCCGCGGGCTCCGACGAGCGCCCGTCGGGCAAACGTCGCCGAACCCGATGACCGGCACACGATGACAGAGACGATCGAACGGGCCCGGACGGCGATCGCCGACCACACGCGGCTGGTACCCGACTTCCCCTCGCCGGGAATCCAGTTCAAGGATCTGACGCCCGTGCTCGCCGACCCCGCCGGCCTCGCGTCGGTGACCGCCGCGCTGGCGTCGGTGTCCGGTGACGTCGACCTCGTCGCCGGAATCGACGCCCGCGGCTTCCTGCTCGGCGGTGCGATCGCGTTGCACAGCGGTCTCGGTGTCGTGGCCGTCCGCAAGGCGGGCAAGCTTCCGCCGCCGGTCCACTCGGCCACCTACGACCTCGAGTACGGCTCGGCCTCCCTTGAGATCCCGGCCGACGGCCTCGATCTGCGGGGTCGACGGGTCTTCGTCGTCGACGACGTGCTCGCCACCGGCGGCACCCTGAACGCGGCCATCGGATTGCTGCTCGACGCCGGCGCGGTCGTCGCGTCGGCGGCGGTGGTCATGGAGATCGACGGGCTGCCCGGCCGCGCCGCGGTGGCCGCAGCGCACCCGGATCTGACGCTGACCGCGCTGACCACCGGCTGAGGACTACCATCGCCACCAGCGCCGCGACCACCGGACGTCGGTGTCCCGTCGGCGAGTCGAGGAGGTGCGTGTGACCGATCAGCCCGACGTGCGCGAGACCGACGGGGCGTCGCTCGACGTCGCCCCCGACACCGACACCCATGCGGTGAGCACCTCCGCCCCGGTCGGGTCGTCGACCTCACGCCGGGTGCGTGCCCGTCTCGCGCGCCGGATGACCGCCACCCGCAACCCGATTCGCCCGGTCCTCGAGCCGCTCGTCGCCCTGCACCGGGACCTGTACCCCAAGGCCGACGTCGCCGTGCTGCAGCGGGCTTACGACATCGCCGATCAGTACCACGACGGGCAGTTCCGCAAATCCGGTGACCCGTACATCACCCACCCGCTGGCGGTGGCGACCATCCTCGCCGACCTCGGCATGGACACCACCACACTGGTCGCGGCCCTGCTCCACGACACCGTCGAGGACACCGGCTACAGCCTCGAGGCACTGGGTGCGGAGTTCGGCGACGAGGTCGCCCACCTCGTCGACGGCGTCACCAAGCTCGACAAGGTGGCCCTCGGCAACGCCGCGGAGGCGGAGACCATCCGCAAGATGATCATCGCCATGGCGCGCGACCCGCGCGTGTTGGTCATCAAGGTCGCCGACCGCCTGCACAACATGCGCACCATGCGCTTCCTCCCGCCGGAGAAGCAGGCCCGCAAGGCCCGCGAGACCCTCGAGGTCATCGCGCCGCTGGCGCACCGGCTCGGCATGGCGACGGTCAAGTGGGAGCTCGAGGACCTCTCGTTCGCGATCCTGCACCCCAAGCGCTACGAGGAGATCGTCCGCCTGGTCGCCGACCGTGCCCCCTCGCGCGACACCTACCTCGCGAAGGTACGCACCGAGATCACCAAGGCGCTCACCGGATCCCGCATCGACGCCACCGTCGAGGGACGCCCGAAGCACTACTGGTCGATTTATCAGAAGATGATCGTCAAGGGCAAGGAGTTCGACGACATCCACGACCTGGTCGGCATGCGGATCCTGTGCGAGCAGATCCGCGACTGTTACGCCGCGGTGGGTGTCGTGCACTCGCTGTGGCAGCCGATGGCGGGCCGGTTCAAGGACTACATCGCCCAACCGCGCTACGGCGTCTACCAGTCGCTGCACACCACCGTGATCGGCCCCGAGGGCAAGCCGCTGGAGGTGCAGATCCGCACCCGCGACATGCACCGCACCGCCGAGTTCGGCATCGCCGCGCACTGGCGTTACAAGGAGACCCGCGGTCGCAACGGCGCCAAACACGTCGACGACGCCAACGAGATCGACGAGATGGCCTGGATGCGACAGCTTCTCGACTGGCAGCGGGAGGCGGCCGATCCCGGCGAGTTCCTGGAGTCGTTGCGCTACGACCTCGCGGTCAAGGAGATCTTCGCCTTCACGCCCAAGGGCGACGTCATCACGCTGCCCGCGGGGTCGACACCGGTCGACTTCGCCTACGCGGTGCACACCGAGGTCGGGCACCGCTGTATCGGCGCCCGGGTGAACGGTCGTCTGGTGGCACTCGAACGTACGCTGGAGAACGGCGAGGTGGTCGAGGTGTTCACCTCGAAGGCGCCGAACGCCGGTCCCTCGCGCGACTGGCAGGGGTTCGTGGTCTCGCCGCGTGCGAAGACCAAGATCCGGCAGTGGTTCGCCAAGGAGCGCCGTGAGGAAGCGCTCGAGGCGGGCAAGGACGCCATCACCAAGGAGGTCCGTCGCGGCGGACTCCCGTTGCAACGCCTGATGAGTGCGGAGTCGGTCGGCTCCATCGCGACCGAGCTGCGCTACGCCGACGTCTCCGCGCTCTACACCGCCATCGGCGAGGGCCACGTGTCCGCCCGCCACGTCGTCGGTCGACTCGTCGCCGCACTCGGCGGTCTCGACGACGCCGAGGAGGAGTTGGCCGAACGGTCGACGCCGTCGACGATGCCGACGCGGACGCGCCAGACCGGTGACGCCGGGGTCCTCGTCCCCGGTGCCGAGGGTGTCGTCGCGAAGCTGGCCAAGTGCTGTACGCCGGTGCCCGGCGACGAGATCCTCGGGTTCGTGACCCGCGGCGGCGGCATCAGCGTGCACCGCACCGACTGCACCAATGCCGATGCGCTGCAACAACAGTCCGAGCGGATCATCGACGTCACCTGGGCGCCGTCGCCGTCGTCGGTGTTCCTCGTCGCCATCCAGGTCGAGGCGCTCGACCGTTCCCGCCTGCTGTCGGACGTGACGCGGGTGCTCGCCGACGAGCGGGTCAACATCCTCTCGGCGTCGGTGACGACGAGCCGCGACCGGGTCGCCATCTCCAAGTTCACCTTCGAGATGGGCGACCCGAAACACCTGGGCCACGTGCTCAACGTGGTGCGCAACGTGGAGGGTGTTTACGACGTCTACCGCGTGACGTCGGCGTCCTAGACGCCGAAATGGCAGCCGCCGGAACGGTGGACGCCGACCTCGGTCAGCTGACGGTGGCCTTCTCGATCTCGACGGCCAGCTTCGGCTTGCCGTCGCCCGGTGTCGGTGCGTAGGTGACCGCCATGGTGTTGGGATCCTGCGTCGGCCGGATGCCCGGTGTCAGGCCGCCCTTGTAGACCTTGTCGAGCACCGCCAGGCCGGGCTCCTCGACCTTGCCGATGACGCTGTAGTTCGCCGGCAGCTCACTGTCGTTGATGACCAGGAACATCTGCGCCGAACCGGTGTTCGCGCCCGACGCCTGACCGCCCTGACCGGGGGAGTAGCTGTTGGCGATCGCGACCGTGCCGCGGGGGTAGACCACCGACGCCGGCACACCCAGCGACGCCATCTGCGGGTCCTGCGGGATCGTCTTCAGATCGGTCGGGAACTCGTCGGGGCTGGTCCAGCCGGGAGCGCCGGCACCGGTCGCGGTCGGGTCGCCGCACTGCAGGACCGCGATCTTGCCCGTCCCGCCCTCGGTCATCCGGTGGCATTCGGTGTTGTCGTAGTACTTCTGGTCGATCAGCGACGCCACCGCGGCCACGTTGCACGGCGCCGACGACCGGTCGAGCTCGATCGGGATCGTCCCCTGGCTGGTGGTCAGCGTGGCGGTGAGTTCACCCTTCTTCAACTGACGGTCGGCCGGGATCGTCGCGGTGCGCTGCTTGGACTTGCCGGCGGTGAAGTCGGCGACGAACTGCTTGGCCCGTGCCAACTGCTCACCACTGAGGTTCGGCGGGATCTGCGGCGGCTGGGAGAACGGGTTCGCGTCCGCGGGGGTCGGGGTGTAGGCGCACGCGGTGTAGCGGGCCTTCTCGCGGTCGTCGAGCACCTTGTTGGTCACCAGCGTGCCGACGGTGGCGATGACGGCCACCGCGACGACCACGGACGTGGTGACGACGATGATCTTGCGACGACGTGCAGCGGCCTGTTGGGTCCCGAGCCGGTGCTCGAGCTTGCGCTTGGCCTCGGCCCGACGCTGCTCGTTGGTCATCTGCTCACCGCCGACCTCGGGTTCGTCCGACGTGTTGTCCGAAGAGTTGTCTTTGCCGGTTGGGTCGCTGGGCACAGCCGCGATACCTCCATCGATGACCACTGGGACGCCGCGGGCGTCGTCGACGCCCGGCTCGTGAGGGGGTGACGCCAGCCACCCCTGCCGCTGCGAGTCTGCCAGCCGACCCTGTGAAGACCTCTCAGGGGTGGCCACCGACGGCGGGCGTGTCCCACGGCTGCGGCGGGAAACGACCGTTCACAGCCGCCTTTGCGATGATGTACCCATCGACCGAAGGAGCAGACGTTGTTGATCACCGGTTTCGCCGCGGGGATGTTCGCGACCAACTGTTACGTGGTCGCGGACCGTCCCGGTTCCGAGGCCGTCATCATCGACCCGGGGCAGGACTCGGCCGCGGGCGTGCGCGCACTGCTCACCGAGCACTCGCTGACACCGGTCGCGGTGCTGCTCACACACGGTCACCTCGACCACACGTGGGACGCCGCGGTGCTGTGCGACGAGTACTCGATCCCGGCCTACATCCACCCCGCCGACCGGCACATGCTGGCTGATCCGGCGTCGGGCATCGGTCCGGCGTTGGCGTCGGTCATCGGCGGCATCGTGTTCCGCGAACCGGAGAAGGTGATCGAGTTCGTCGACGGGGAGCCGGTCGACCTGGCGGGGATCGGTTTCGACGTCGACCTCGCGCCCGGCCACACCCGGGGATCGGTGCTGCTGTCGACGCTCGCCGACACCGGCGACGGCACGTTACCGGTCTGCTTCTCCGGCGACGTACTGTTTGCGGGGTCGATCGGGCGTACCGATCTGCCCGGGGGCGATCACGAGCAGCTGCTCCGCAGCATCGCCACCACGCTGTTGACCCGCAGCGACGAGACCCAGGTGCTGCCCGGACACGGGCCGCAGACCAGTGTCGGTCGCGAGCGGGCGGTCAACCCGTTCCTCGCCGGCCTGCCCGGCGTCGACGACAGCGCCGAGAACGGACCGAGGAAAGGACGACACGGACTGTGAGCTCTGTGTTCCAGGCGCCGCGTGGCATCCCCGACTATCTGCCCCCGAACTCGAGCCGGTTCCTCGCCGTCCGCGACGAGCTGACCCGGGCGGCGCGGCTGGCCGGGTACTCCCACATCGAGCTGCCGGTGTTCGAGGACACCGCGCTGTTCGCCCGCGGTGTCGGGGAGTCCACCGACGTGGTGTCGAAGGAGATGTACACCTTCGCCGACCGCGGGGACCGCTCGGTGACGCTGCGTCCCGAGGGCACCGCCGGGGTGATGCGGGCGGTGCTGCAGCACGGGCTCGACCGCGGGCAACTGCCGATCAAGCTCAGTTATCACGGCCCCTTCTTCCGGTACGAGAAGCCGCAGACCGGGCGCTACCGGCAGCTGCAGCAGGTCGGTGTCGAGGCCATCGGCGTCGACGACCCCGCCCTCGACGCCGAGGTGATCGCCATCGCCGACGAGGGTTTCCGCCGCTGCGGACTGCGCGGCTACCGACTCGAGATCACCACCCTCGGCGACGACACCTGCCGGCCGGCCTATCGGGAGGCGTTGCAGCAGTTCCTCTTCGGGCTCGACCTCGACGAGGAGACGCGTCGGCGCGCGGAGATCAACCCGCTGCGCGTGCTCGACGACAAGCGCCCCGAGATCAAGGCGGCCACCGCCGATGCGCCGCTGATGATCGACTTCCTCTCCGACTCGGTCCGCGACAACTTCACCGCCGTGCGAGGCCACCTCGACCGGCTCGGCGTCGCCTACGAGGTCAACCCGCGGCTGGTGCGCGGACTCGACTACTACACGAAGACGACGTTCGAGTTCGTCCACGACGGGCTCGGCGCACAGTCGGGTATCGGTGGCGGTGGACGCTACGACGGGTTGATGAGTCAGCTCGGTGGCAGGCAGGAACTCTCCGGTATCGGGTTCGGGCTGGGGGTCGACCGCACGGTCCTCGCCCTCGACGCCGAGGCCGTCCCGGACACGACCTCGGCACGGTGTCGCGTCTACGGCGTCCCGATGGGGGAGGCCGCGCTCGACCGGCTCGTCGTGATCGCCGGCGAACTGCGGGCCCGAGGCGTCAGCATCGACATCGCCTACGGCGGACGGGCACTCAAGGGCGCCATGAAGGGCGCCGACCGTTCGGGCGCCCGGCTCGCGCTGGTGCTCGGCGACCGTGAGTTGGAGTCCGGTCAGATCGAGATCAAGGATCTGGCCGACGGCTCGCAGCGCACCGTGGGTCTCGACAGCGTCGTCGACGACGTCGTCGCGACCGTGCTCTGACCGTCGGTCAGGCGGTCGTCCCCGCGACACCACCCGGCAGCACGTCGAGGCTGACACCGCCCAGTCGCAATGCGCGCGAGTGGAACTCGCGCAGAGTCCGGTCGGGGTCGGCCCGGAGGTAGTCGTCGCGGGTGCGTTCCCACACCCGCTGTCCGAGGGCGTACGACGGGGCCTGACCCGGCCAGCCGAGATAGCGGTTGAGTTCGAAACGCAACACGTTGCGGTCCATCGCGACGGCGTCGCACAGGAACCGCCACGCCTTGTCGGCGTCCCAGATCCCTCCGCCGACCTCCTCGGGGGCCCGAAGGCCGCAGTGCACGCCGATGTCGACCACCACACGGGCGGCGCGCAGACGCTGCGAGTCGAGCATGCCCATGCGGTCGCCGACGTCGGTCAACCATCCCAGTTCGTCCATGAGCCGTTCGGCGTAGAGCGCCCACCCCTCGCCGTGGCCCGAGGTGAACGAGGCGAGCTTGCGCCATCGGTTCAGTTCCGGGCTGATCATGGCCTGGCCGAGCTGCAGGTGGTGTCCGGGGACGCCCTCGTGGAAGACCGTCGTCGTCTCCTGCCAGGTGTGGAACACCGTCTGCTCCGGCGGCACCGACCACCACATGCGACCCGGACGGGTCAGGTCCTCGCTCGGCATCGTGTAGTAGATGATCCCGACCGCCGACGGGGCGAGGCGGCACTCGAGCGCGGTGAGACCGTCGGGGATGTCGAAGTGGGTTCCCGCGAGATCGCGGGTGGCGCGATCGGACAGCTCCTGCATCCACGCGACGAAGGCGTCGCGGTCGGTCATCTGGTAGCGCGGGTCGTCGTCGAGGGCGGCCAGGGCGCCAGCGACGCCGGCCCCCGGCGCGATCTGCTCGGCCAGCGTCTCCTGTTCGGCGACGATCGACTGCAGGTGATCGAGACCCCAGGCGTAGGCCTCGTCGGGGTCGATGTCGGTACCCACGAACTCCGCCGAGTGCAGCCGATACCGGTCGCGGCCCACGCCGTCGCGTTCCGCGGCGTGGGGGAGCACCTCGGTGGTCAGCACCTCGCGCAGTCGGTCGAAGGCGTCGGCCACCGCCGTGCGCGCCCGGTCGAAGTCGTCGGCGAAACCCGGTGCGCCGTCGAGCGCGGTCGACACGTTGGTCCAGATCGCGTCGACCGCCTCGCCGGACTGCGTGGCCACCAGTTCGACCTGACGCCGCGCGGGCGGCTCACCCCGGTCGACGCGATGGCGTAGACCGGCGACGATCGAGTCGACGCAGTCCGGGATGGCGCGCACGCGTGCCAGCAGCACCGACCGGTCGTCGTCGGTGTCGGTGCCCATGAGGTCGAACACGTCGCGGACGGCCTGCAACGGTGACTCGATGACGTTGACCTCGCCCACGCGGAGCCCGGCGTCGTCGACGGCCAGGCCGCGGCCGAGTTGATCGGTCATCGTCGCCACGGTCACCCGGTCGACGTCATCGACCGGGGTCGCCGCGGCGAGTGCACGCAGGGCCTCGCGCGCCAGATCCGACCGGCCGGCGATCGCTTCGGGGGAGTAGTCGGTCAGCGCATGGTCGTTGCCGCGCACGCCGGTCAGTGTGGAGAACACCGGGTCGGCCGCACACGATCGGGCGAGGAAGTCGTCGGCGATGGCGTCGATCGCGGTGGGGGTGCGGACTGTCTCGGGACCGGTCATGACCCCATGCAATCAGACCCCCGGCACTTGGGCACCTGATGGCGTGGTCACGTGCCCGAGTGGCGTGGTCAGGCGCCGGGTGGCGGCTAGAGGCGGTTGGTGGAGAAGGTGTCGCAGCCGGCGGGATCGCCGGAGCGGTACCCGGTGGTGAACCACCGCACCCGCTGTTCGGCGGAACCGTGTGTCCACCCCTCGGTGTCGTTCTTGCCCGAGAGGGTGTCGTCGCCGATCGCCTTCGCCGTGGTGATGACGTCGCCGATCTGCTCACTCGTCAGCGGTTCGAGCATCGCGTCGGGGCCCTTGTCGGCGTGTTCGGCCCACACGCCCGCGTAGCAGTCGGCCTGCAGCTCGAGGCGCACCGAACCCGATTTCGCGCCGCGGGATCCGAGGCGCTGGGCCTGGTCCATGGTGCCGAGCAGGTTCTGCACGTGGTGCCCGAACTCGTGGGCGACCACGTACTCCTGGGCGAGCGGGGCGTTGCTGCCGCCGAGTTGATCGGACAGCGTCGTGAAGAAGGTCGGGTCGAAGTACGCGGTCTTGTCCCCGGGGCAGTAGAACGGCCCCACCGCCGAGGTGGCCGAACCGCAGCCGCCGGTGGTGATCGCGTCGGCGAAGATCACCGTCTTCGGTTTCGTGTACCCGTCGACGAGGGTCGGCCACACTTTGTCGAGGCTGTTGGTGGTCGCGACGATCCGGCAGATGGTGTCGGTGTTGGCCTTGGCGATGGTGCAGCTGTCGATCTGGCTCTGGATGGCCGTGTTCGTCCCCGAGGACCCGGAGGCGACACTCGACGTCGAACCGCCGTCACCGCCGAGGATGTCGCCGGGATTCACGCCGAACAGCACCGCCACGATCGCGACGATCAGGCCGGCCCCGCCACCGAGCGCGATGCGGCCGCGTCCGCCGCCACCGCCGCCCGAGACCCCGCTGGTGTCGAGTGGACCGTCGCCCTGGAACGTCATCGCTCTCCTGTCGCCTGCGCACGACCGCGAAACGCATTCGTGTTCGGAGGATGATCCTACGTAGGATCACCTCCGTCGAGCCCACCTCGACGCCACCTTTTCCATGAGAGGAAGCCCGTGCTGCGCACCCATTTCGCCGGATCTCTGCGAGCCGACAACGATGGCGAGACCGTCACCGTCGTCGGATGGGTGGCGCGCCGTCGTGATCACGGCGGGGTGATCTTCATCGATCTGCGCGACAGCTCCGGTCTGGTGCAGGTCGTGTTCCGTGACGAGCAGGTGGCCGACACCGCCCACCGCCTGCGCGCCGAGTACTGCGTGCAGGTCACCGGCGTCGTGGAGAACCGCCCGGAGGGCAGCGAGAACGCCAACCTCGCCTCGGGTGGCATCGAGATCAACGCCTCGGACCTGACCGTGCTCAACGAGTCGGCGGCCCTGCCGTTCCAGCTCGACGAGTCCCCGGGCGAAGAGGCGCGCCTCAAGTACCGCTACCTCGACCTGCGTCGCGAGGGCCCCGCTGCCGCCATCCGACTCCGCTCGAAGGTCAACGCCGCCGCCCGCGCCGTGCTCGGCGCCCGCGACTTCGTCGAGGTCGAGACCCCGACCCTGACCCGTTCGACACCCGAGGGCGCCCGCGACTTCCTCGTGCCCGCGCGACTGCGCCCGGGGTCGTTCTACGCACTGCCGCAGAGCCCGCAGCTGTTCAAGCAGCTGCTGATGGTCGGTGGCCTCGAGCGGTACTACCAGATCGCGCGCTGCTACCGCGACGAGGACTTCCGCGCCGATCGTCAGCCGGAGTTCACCCAGCTCGACGTGGAGATGAGCTTCGTCGACCAGGACGACGTGATCGCCCTCGCCGAGGAGATCCTGGTGTCGCTGTGGGAGCTCATCGGCTACACGGTGCCGACCCCGATCCCGCGGATGACCTACGCCGAGGCGATGCGCCGCTACGGGAGTGACAAGCCGGATCTGCGCTTCGAGCTCGAACTCGTCGAGTGCGCAGAGTTCTTCTCCGACACCCCGTTCCGCGTCTTCCAGGCCGAGTACGTCGGCGCCGTCGTGATGCCCGGTGGGGCGAGCCAGCCCCGCCGCCAGCTCGACGCCTGGCAGGACTGGGCCAAGCAGCGTGGCGCCAAGGGTCTCGCGTACGTGCTCGTCGGCGAGGACGGCACCCTCGGTGGGCCCGTGGCGAAGAACCTGTCCGACGCCGAACGCGACGGTCTCGTCGCCCACGTGGGCGCGAAGCCCGGCGACTGTGTCTTCTTCGCCGCCGGCCCGACGAAGGCCCAGCGCGCATTGCTCGGCGCGGCGCGCGGCGAGATCGCCCGCAAGCTCGACCTCATCGACCCCACTGCCTGGGCCTTCACCTGGATCGTCGACGCCCCCCTGTTCGAACCGACGGCCGACGCGACCGCCACCGGCGACGTCGCGGTGGGTTCGGGTGCCTGGACCGCCGTGCACCACGCCTTCACCTCACCCAAGCCCGAGTCGCTGGAGAACCTCGAGGCCGATCCGGGGTCGGCACTGGCCTACGCCTACGACATCGTCTGCAACGGCAACGAGATCGGTGGCGGCAGCATCCGTATCCATCGCCGCGACGTGCAGGAGCGTGTCTTCGCGCTCATGGGCATCGACCACGAGCAGGCGCAGGAGAAGTTCGGATTCCTGTTGGACGCCTTCGCCTTCGGCGCCCCGCCGCACGGCGGCATCGCCTTCGGGTGGGATCGCATCACCGCGCTGCTGGCCGGTGAGGGGTCGATTCGTGAGGTCATCGCGTTCCCGAAGTCCGGTGGCGGCGTCGACCCGCTGACCGATGCGCCGGCGGCGATCACCCCGGCACAGCGCAAGGAGTCGGGGATCGACGCACCGCCGCCGAAGCCCGCGGCCGCGGCGAGTCCGTCGTCGGCGCAGACACCGCCTCCCGCGGACTCCTGATCGCCGCGCACCGACCGTGCTGCACCTGCGGATCATCGCGCCGGACCACTGTGGTGCCGACGTGGTGTCCCTGCTGCGTGAGGCGGTCGGTGTCACCCACCTCATCGTCCATCCGGGAGCGGCGGTCGAACCGGCCGGCGACCTCGTCGAGGCCGACATCACCCGCGAGGCGGTCAACGACGTCCTCGACGACCTGCTCGCCCTCGGCCTCACGCACGACGGCGCGATCACCATGGAGCCGCTCGACACGGTGATCTCCGACGCCGCGGTGCGCGCGGAGAAGGATGCACCGGGTGACCCGGACGACGCCATCATCTGGGAGGAACTGACCCGCCGGACCCGTGAGGACGCCACCCTGAGCGTCACGTTCATCACGTTCCTGACCCTGGCGTGCCTGCTCGCCGCGGTCGGTGTCATCACCGACTCGCCGGTGACGGTGGTGGGGGCCATGGTCGTCGGGCCCGAGTTCGGCCCGCTCGCCGGCATCGCGGTCGGATTCGTCCGTCGCCGCTTCGATCTCGCCCGCCGCTCGGCCTACGCACTCCTCATCGGGTTCCCGATCGCCATGGTCGTCACCGGGCTGGCCGCCGTCCTCGGCGAGGCGACCGGAACCGTCGACATCACCGACGTGACCACCGCCGACCAGGTCGACTTCATCTATCAGGTCGGCCCGTTCTCGCTCGTGGTGGCGATCCTGGCCGGGGCCGCGGGGATGCTGTCGTTGGTCTCGGCGAAGTCGGCGGCACTCGTCGGCGTGTTCATCTCGGTGACGACCGTCCCCGCCGCGGGCTACGCGGTGGTGGCCGCCACGTTGGGCCAGTGGCGCGTCGCGGCGGAGTCGACGGCACAGCTCGCCGTCAACATGGTCGGCATCGTGGTGGCCGGGGTGTGCGTGCTCGCAGTGCACCGTCTGATGGCCCGTCGGCGGACGGCGACGACCCCCGATCTGTGATGGGATCGACCCCGAGGTCGTCGGTTCGCGACGCACCCGAGGTGACGGACAGGGGTACACGGCGTTGACCATCAAGGTGGCACTGGAACACCGGACGAGCTACTCCTTCGACCGGCCGGTGAAGGTGTACCCGCACGTGGTCCGCCTCCGCCCGGCGCCACATTCGCGCACCCCGATCGAGGCCTACACGCTGGCGATCGAACCCGCCGAGCACTTCGTGAACTGGCAGCAGGACGCGTTCGCCAACTATCAGGCGCGCCTGGTGTTCCCGGAGCCGACGACGTCGCTGAGCATCACCGTCGGACTCGTCGCCGACCTCACCTCCATCAACCCCTTCGACTTCTTCATCGAGGACTGGGCCGAGGACTTCGGGTTCACCTACCCCGACGCGATGCGCACCGACCTCGAGGCCTACCTGCGGCCGGTCACCGACTCCACCCCCGGTCGCCACAGCGCCGGGGACGACCCGGACGACGACAGCCCCACCCTCGCGCAGTGGGTGGCCGATCACCGCCCGACCGGACCGATCCGGATCATCGACTTCCTCGTCGCGATCAACCGCGCCGTGCGCGACGACGTGAACTACACCGTCCGCCTCGAGGCCGGGGTGCAGAGCCCCGAATACACGCTCACCAGCGCCATCGGATCGTGTCGCGACTCGGCGTGGCTGATGGTGGCGATCCTGCGCCGACTCGGACTCGCGGCACGTTTCGTGTCCGGGTATCTCGTCCAGCTGACCTCCGACGTGACGTCGATCGACGGCCCGTCGGGTCCCTCCGCGGATTTCACCGACCTGCACGCGTGGACCGAGGTCTACCTGCCCGGCGCCGGATGGGTCGGCATGGATCCGACGTCGGGGCTGTTCGCCGGTGAGGGCCACATCCCGCTGGCCGCGACACCGTCACCCGGCGGCGCGGCACCCATCACCGGCGCGACGGGTCCGTGCCACGCGACGATGGACTTCTCGAACGTCGTGACCCGTTTCCACGAGGACCCGCGGGTCACGTTGCCCTACACCGACGATCAGTGGCGTCGGGTCGTCGACCTCGGGGCCGTGGTCGACACCCGCATGCGCGAACGCGGTGTCGGCCTCACGATGGGCGGCGAGCCCACGTTCGTGTCCATCGACGACCAGACCGCGCCGGAGTGGACGACCGCCGCCGACGGGCCCGACAAGCGTCGCCTCGCGTCGGTCCTGGCCGGTCGGCTGCGCCCGATCTACGCACCGACCGGACTGGTACAGCGCAGCCAGGGCAAGTGGTACCCGGGTGAACCGTTGCCGCGCTGGCAGATCGGCCTGATGTGGCGCAGCGACGGTGAGGCGCTGTGGCATCGTCCGGAGCTGCTCGCCGATCCGTGGGCCGACGCCGAGAGGGCAGGCGCCTCGATGACGACGTCGGTGACCCGCCCCGACGCGGCCTCGGCGCAGGTCACCGCCGCGTTCATGAACGCGGCCGCCGACGCCCTCGGTGTCACCCGCGAGGCCGTCCGACCGGCGTTCGAGGACCCGCTGTTGCGCCTGGCCGACCTCCTCCGCAGTCCCGGGGGCGATCCCACCGCGGCCGCCGTCGAGCCCGATGCCGACGACGACCCGACGGCAGGATTCCGAGGTCGGGGGCGCGACCTCACCCCGACCGACGACGGCACCGCCGCGCGTCGCGAACTCCTGGCCCGTCTCGACGAACCGGTCACCGTGCCCACCGCGCACGTCCTGCCGGTGAGTCGCACCGACGACGAGACCGCGTGGGAGAGCGCGGCCTGGACGACCCGCCGTGGTCGCCTCGTCCTCACCGCCGGCACCAGCCCGGCGGGACTGCGACTGCCGTTGGACTCGCTGTCGTGGGGTCCCGCACCGGTCACCTTCGAGGCCGATCCGACGGCACCGGCGGCACCGCTGCGCATCACCGCGTCGCCGCTCGCCCCCGCTGCGGGCGTCGCCGACGACGAGGACGAGGACGAGACCGACGAGACCGATCCGGAACCGGACACCGAGGAGACCACCGCAGAGGACGAGACGGTCGAGGGCGACGAGACCACCGAGGACGACGCGGACCGTCCGGTGCCGCGGACCGCTCTCGTCGCCGAGGTCCGCGACGACGTGCTCTACGTCTTCCTCCCGCCCACGCAGCGCCTCGAGGAGTTCGTGGACCTCGTCAGTGTGGTCGAGACCGCCGCGACCACGATCGACCGACCGGTGGTGGTCGAGGGCTACGGCCCACCCGCCGACGGCCGCCTGCAGTCGCTCACCGTCACCCCCGACCCCGGCGTCATCGAGGTCAACATCCAGCCGACGGCGTCGTTCGCCGAGCAGTCGACACTCCTCGAGACGATCTACCGCGAGGCGCGGCACGCCCGTCTCGGCACCGAGTCCTTCGACCTCGACGGCAGCCACGGCGGCACCGGCGGTGGCAACCACATCACGCTGGGCGGGCGGACCGCTACGGAATCGCCGTTGTTGCGCCGCCCCGACCTGCTGGTGTCGATGCTCAGCTACTGGCAGCGCCACCCGTCGCTGTCGTACCTGTTCTCCGGGCGGTTCATCGGCACCACCTCGCAGGCACCGCGCGCCGACGAGGGTCGCGAGAGTGCCCTCTACGAGATGGAGATCGCGTTCGCCGAGATCGACCGGCTGACCGGTGACGACGGAGATGCGAACCCGTGGACGGTCGACCGTGCGCTGCGGCACCTGCTCACCGACATCACCGGCAACACCCACCGGGCCGAGTTCTGTATCGACAAGCTCTACAGCCCCGACTCGGCGCGCGGACGCCTCGGACTGCTCGAACTGCGGGCGTTCGAGATGCCGCCGCACCATCAGATGGCCATGGTGCAGTCGCTGCTGGTACGGAGTCTGGTGGCCTGGTTCTGGGACCACCCGTTCCGCGGGCGACTGGTCCGTCACGGCGCCGATCTCCACGGCAAACACCTCCTGCCGCACTACGTCATCGCCGACATCGCGCAGGTGGCCGAGGATCTGCGTGAGGCGGGCCACGAGTTCGACACCGCATGGCTCGACCCGTTCACCGAGTTCCGGTTCCCGCGGCTGGGCACCGTGCAGATCCGCGATCAGGAGATCGAACTGCGCGGCGCGATCGAACCGTGGAACGTGCTCGCCGAGGAGTCGACCGCCGGCGGCACCGCCCGCTATGTCGACTCGTCCATCGAACGCGTGCAGGTGCGGGTGCAGGGCAGTGACGACGACCGGTTCATCCTCACCTGCAACGGTTTTCCGCTGCCGTTGACGCCGACCGGCCGCCCGGGCGAACGCGTCGCGGGCATCCGGTTCCGGGCCTGGCAGCCCCCGAGCGCCCTGCACCCGACCGTGGGGATCGACTCTCCGCTGGTGTTCGACATGGTCGACACGTTCTCGGGCCGGTCGGTGGGCGGTGCGACCTATCACGTCATCCATCCGGGTGGTCGGGCCTACGAACGACCGCCGGTGAACGCCGTCGAGGCCGAGTCGCGGCGCAACGGCCGGTTCGAGGCGATCGGTCACACCCCGGGGCCGGTCGACACCGCCGCCCTGCGTGAGATGTCCGCCCGCCTGGCCACCGACCTCGGGGTGCCGACGATCCTCGACCTGCGACGGGCGCGTACGGTCCTGCGGTGACCTCGGTGCATCCACCCTCGCCGCCTCCCGGGCGACCCGCCCAGGTCTCGGCCGTCGTCGATCGATACCGATCCGAACGCTTCGGGCTCTTCGACCCCGATCGGGTGCGGGGTGACGGCGCCGACGCGGCGATCCCGTACGACGAACTCATCGACACCGACGGCGCGGTGCGTCCGCAGTGGGACGGGCTCGTCGCCGGTGTCAGCCGCACCGGTGAGGCGGGTCTGACCCGCACCGCGACCCGCCTGCGGACCATGGTCGCCGACGAGGGCATCACCTACACGCCGACCGGTGATCGTGTGACGTCCCCGACCGCGCCGCCGCGACCGGCGCAGCTCTGGGAGCTCGACAGTGTGCCGCTCGTCGTCGACGGTGACGAGTGGGCCGCCCTGGAAACCGCTGTCGCGCAACGCGCACTGCTGCTCGACCGTCTTCTCGTCGACCTCTACGGCGAGCGGCGGACCCTCACGTCGGGCCTGGTCCCGCCGGAGATGGTGTTCGGCCACCCGGGCTACATCCGCAAGGCCGCGGGCCTGGGCAACCCCGGTCCGCACGCCTTGTTCCTGCACGCCTGCGACATCGGGCGCACCGCCGACGGCTCGCCGGTGGTGTGGGCCGACCACACCCAGGCACCCTCGGGCATCGGCTACGCCATCGCCGACCGTCGCCTCACCTCCCGTGCACTGTCGGGGGCGTTCGGACGCGTGGGCCCCCGCGCCATGACCACCTTCGCCGGTACCCTGCGGTTGGCGCTGTTCGATCACGCGCCGCCCGGGGTCGACGACCCGACGGTGGTGGTCTTCAGCCCGGGATCGTTGTCGGAGACCGCCTTCGACCAGGCCTACGTCGCGTCGCAGCTGGGCTTTCCCCTGGTGGAGTCGGCCGACCTGCTCGTCGTCAACGGCGTGGTCTTCATGCGGTCACTGGGCAGTCTGAAGCGGGTCGACGTGATCCTGCGTCGTGTCGACGCCGCGTTCTGCGACCCGCTCGACCTGCGCACCGACTCGCGGCTGGGGGTCGCGGGACTCGTCGAGGCGATCGCGCGCGGCAGCGTCACCGTCGTCAACACCCTCGGCAGCGGCGTGCTCGAGAACCCTGCGTTGCACACCGTCGCCGAGCGCCTGGCCTCGGCGCTGCTCGACGAGGACCTCCTGCTGCAACCGGTCGAGACCCATTGGGCGGGTGACGATCTCGATCGATCGAAGATCCGCGCCGACCTCGCGGAGCTGGTCATCGACAACGTCCGCACCGGTGAACAGTTCCTCGGGCCCGACCTGTCGGCGGCGCAACGTGAGACGGTCCGCGCCCGCATCGACGCCGATCCCTGGCAGTGGGTGGCCCGTCGCACCGAGCGGTTCTCGGTGGCCCCGTCGATGGCACCGCCCGCACCGGGCGCATCGATGCGCCTGCGGGCGGCACCTGTCGCGATCCGCACCTTCGCGGTGTCGTCGAGTTCGGGCTACAGCGTGATGCCCGGCGGGCTGGGACAGGTGCTCGAACCGGGGCCCGCGGGGTCGACGATGCGGGCCGTGGCCGCCAAGGACGTCTGGGTGACCAGTGCCGAGGGGGCCGGCGACACCACGCGGATCGCGGAATCGGTGCAGCCGCTGTCGCTTCCGACCGCCGGTGTCGGTGTCGACCGGTCTGCGACGTCGCCGCGCGTACTGGCCGACCTGTTCTGGCTCGGCCGCTACGGTGAGCGCGCCGAGCTGACCGTGCGCCTGACCGCGGTGGCGCGCGAGCGCTATCAGGCCCGCGACCACCGTCCCTGGATGCCGGGCACCGGCGCGCTGCCGCTGTTCCTGGCCGGGGTGGCGGCGACGACGGCCACCGTGAACGAGCTCGGGACGCTGCCCCCGGTCGACACCGGGCACACCACCGTCGGCGACGCGACGCTGGCGCTCGCCGCACTCGGTCGGCTCACGATGTCGCGGTCGATGCCCGGGTCGATCGCCCACTCCGTCGATCGTCTGGTCGCCGCGGCCCGCGCCGTCCGCGACCAGATGTCGACGAGCACGTGGATGGTGCTGGGCACGATCGAACGGGCACTCGCCGATCTCGCCCACACCGTCGCCGCTGACGCCCCCGACGACAGCAGCGTCGACGTCGACGACCTTGCGCACGCCCACGAGGCGACGCTCCACGGACTGCTGGCGCTCGCCGGTCTGCAGGCCGAGTCGATGGTGCACGACCCGGGATGGCTGTTCATGGACGCCGGTCGACGCATCGAACGGGCACTGGTGCTCGCCGACCTCACCCGCTCGACCCTGGTGGACGCCCACGACCCGGAGATCGAGCAGGCGCTGCTCGAGGCGTTCCTCATCGCCAACGAATCGGCCGTCATCTACCGCCGCCGCAACCGCGGAGTGGTGCGGCTGCGCTCGGTGCTGGTGTTGTCGATGTTCGACGAGACCAACCCGCGCTCGATGATCTACCAGCTCGACCGCCTGCGCGACGACTTCGCGTCGCTGCCCGACGAGATCCGTTCGGCCGCGGTGGAGCGCACTGTGGAGGACCTGGTCGCCGAGTTGCGGCGCGTCGACCCCGCCGATCTCGTGGCCGTCGACGACGCCGACCGGCGCACCGACCTGGCCGATCTGATGACGACACTGGCCCGCGGGGTCCGCGAGGTGTCCGACGTCCTCGGCCGGACCCGCTTCGCACCCCCGCGCGACATCCAGCCCCTGTGGGGCGGCACCGTGGACGCGACATGAGGACGCCGACTGTCGAATCGGTGTCGACGCGCCGATACCGGGTCACCCACCGCACCACCTACGACTACGCCGACGTCGTCAGCGCATCGTTCGGGCGATGCTTCCTGCTGCCGCGCGCGATGCCGGGTCAACGGGTGCTCTCCGCCGAGGTGACCATCGACCCCGAACCGGCCGACCGGTCGACGGGCACCGACATCTTCGGCAACGCCGACATCTACTTCCACGTCCGGACCCCGCACCATCGGCTCGAGGTCACCGGGTCGTCGCTGGTCGACGTCGATCCCATCGACCCCGATCTCGTCGCCACCGGACCGGCCGTGGCGCCGTGGGAACACGCCCGGCCCACTGCGAGCGGTGACGCCGACGCACGCGAGTTCGTACTCGACCTCTTCCCACCCGAGATCACCGACGCCGTGCGCGAGTACGCGGCGTCGGTCTTCACGCCGGGTCGCCCGCTCATCGAGGTGGTCGGCGACCTCACCACCCGCATCCACCGGGACTTCACCTACAAGTCGGGGTCGACGGCGGTGAGCACCCGGGTCGCGACGGTGATGGAGCGGCGCGAAGGTGTCTGTCAGGACTTCGCCCGCGTCGCCATAGCCTGCCTGCGCGCCAACGGGCTTGCCGCCCGGTACGTCTCGGGATATCTCGCGACCGATCCGCCGCCCGGCCGCGAACGGGTCGTCGGGGCCGACGCCAGCCATGCCTGGGCGGCGGTGTGGGTGCCGGGAGGGGAGTGGATCGCCTTCGATCCGACCAACGACAAGCTCGTGGATGAGAGGCACGTCACAGTGGCGTGGGGACGTGACTATGATGATGTACCGCCGCTCCGTGGAGTGATCTACACCGATTCGACCTCGAGCACCATCTCGGTGTCGGTGGACGTGGCGCCGCAAGAACTGCCGACCGTGTCGCAAGAAGAGTCGCCTGGGCCGCAGGACGTGACGATCTCGCCGTAGGACATCTGTACACGCAGGTGGTGGACCGACCTCGCCTCGAGGACGGTCTCACGTGGCGCGTTGGGTAGGTTGGGGAGCAATGACTGTCATCGCCGAGGGGCGCACCGCGGGTGCGGTCCGTACGGCCGAACGAGTGTTGTCGGCGCGCGCCGGGAGTCCGGTCGCGCTGGCCGACCCCGTCGATCTGGCCGGGAGCGGACGCACCGACGTTGTCCGCGTCCGGGTCGCCCAGAACCCGTTGTCGCCCGACCGGAGCCTGGTGATCAAGGTGCTCCCCGGCGACGAACCGGCCGATGCCTTCGCCCGGGAACTCGCCTCGTACAAGTACGCGACCGCGTTGCCCATGCGCTCGCGACCGGGGCCGCAGCTCATCGCCTCCGACTCCGCCGAACGGCTGATCGTGCTGAGTGACCTCGGCCACGGCCGGTCGATGAGCGCACTGCTGGCCAGCACCGACTGGGCCGACCCGAGCCACGCCATCAGCGCGTGGGGTCAGGCGCTGGGCCGGATGCACGCGGCCACCGTCGGCGGCGAGGACGACTTCGCGGCACTGCTGCGCCACGGACCCGCGCGCGGTGATGTCGAGGCGCTCACCGCGCAGGTCCAGATCGCGGTCTCGCGGGCGCCGGAGGTGCTCGGCGAGCATCTCGGAGTGGACGTCTCGGACGGGTTCGTCGACCTGCTGACGCGCGCACAGATGCTCTTCGCCGAGGGTGAGCACCGCGCGTTCAGCCCGTCGGACGTCGGACCGCCCAACATCCTCATCAACGACGACGGCGTGCAGTTCATGGACTACGAGTGGGGCGGTTTCCGCGACGCCACCCTCGACATCGGGTATGCCGTGGTCACCTTCTCCGCCGAACTGGCGCCGCGCTGGGCGGACCGTCGCGCCGACCTCGAGACCGCCATGGTCGACGCCTGGCGCTCGGAGATCCAGGCGATCTGGCCCGCACTGAGCCACGACGGCGAGCTCAACCGCAAGGTCCTGACCGCCCGGGTGTTGTGGGTGTGGCTGGCGACGGTGTGGATGCTCCCGGTCGAACTCGGCGACGACCGCCACGCCCGCGGGCTGGCTCTGCGCACCTCCGATCCGGCCGTCGTCGTCGCACGGTGGACCGATCTCGCCGCGGCCGCCCGCCGCACCGGCGAGCAGGACATCGCGGCCGACGCCGACGCCATCGGTGCGGCGCTGGACGCAGCCTGGCTGCGCTGATGTCGACGGCTCGACGGTGACCTCGACGGCAGGCCGCGACGGGACCGGGGAGCCCCAGGACGCCCTGTTCGACGCCCCCACGCCGGCGTCGCGGCACGATCTCGCCCCCGTCACCGCCGGGGCCCGGGCCCTCGGGCCCGACACGGGCCCGCTGGCGGTCCGGATGCGCCCGCGCAGCCTCGACGAGATCGTCGGCCAACAGCACCTCCTGGCCGCCGGATCGCCCCTGCGACGCCTCATCGAGGGCTCCGGTGCCGCCTCGGTGCTCCTCTACGGTCCGCCCGGGACCGGCAAGACCACGATGGCGTCGCTGATCTCGACGGCCACCGGTGGCCGCTTCGAGGCACTCTCGGCGCTGTCGTCGGGGGTCAAGGAGGTCCGGGCGGTGATCGAGGTCGCCCGCCGCGCCCTCATCGACGGCCGTCAGACCGTCCTGTTCATCGACGAGGTGCACCGCTTCTCCAAGACCCAGCAGGACGCGCTCCTCGACGCCGTCGAGAACCGCATCGTGCTGTTGGTGGCGGCCACCACCGAGAACCCGTCGTTCTCGGTGGTCTCGCCGCTGCTGTCGCGGTCTCTGGTGCTGCAGCTGCACCCGCTCACCGACGACGACCTCCGCGAGGTCCTGCACCGGGCGATCACCGACGAACGTGGGCTCGCCGGGACGGTCGACATCGCCGACGACGCCCTCGACCACATCGTCGCCCTCGCCGGCGGCGACGCCCGACGCGGACTGACCGCCCTCGAGGTCGCCGCGGGAGCAGCACGCGGCGGCGCGGACGAGACCGGGGGAGAAGGGATCCCGCGCATCGACCTCGCCGACGTCGAGTCGGCGATGGACCGCGCCGCGGTGCGCTACGACCGCGACGGCGACCAGCACTACGACGTCATCAGCGCGTTCATCAAGTCGATCCGCGGGTCCGACGTCGACGCCGCCGTGCACTACCTGGCGCGCATGATCACCGCGGGGGAGGACCCCCGCTTCATCGCACGGCGACTGATGGTCCACGCCAGCGAGGACATCGGTATGGCCGACCCGACGGCCCTGCAGACGGCGGTCGCCGCCGCCCAGGTCGTCGCGCTCGTCGGGATGCCCGAGGCGAAACTGGCGCTCACCCAGGCCACCATCCACCTCGCGACCGCGCCGAAATCCGGAGCCGTGGTCTCGGCCATCGGCGCCGCGATGGGTGACATCTCGGCGGGCAAGGCCGGTGCGGTGCCCGCGCACCTGCGCGACGGCCACTACGCGGGTGCGGCAAAACTCGGCAATGCACAGGGCTACCGCTATCCCCACGACGCACCGGGCGGCGTCGTCGCGCAGCAGTACCCGCCCGACGAGCTCGTCGGCACCGAGTACTACGCCCCGACCGACCACGGTCACGAACGCGAGATCTCCGCCCGGCTGGGCCGCCTGCGATCGATCGTCGGAGGGTGGACGGGCAAACGGTAGGGTGGACTCGCTCTGCGGTTGCGCGGGGTGTCGTACACATCCGACCCGCCCCGGTGTCGGTGACGACCCGGACCACGACCGCGTGAGGACATCAGGTGCAGACCCATGAGATCAGGAAGCGATTCCTCGATCACTTCGTCGCCGCCGGTCACACCGAGATCCCCAGCGCCTCGCTGATCCTCGACGACCCCAACCTGCTGTTCGTCAACGCGGGCATGGTGCCGTTCAAGCCGTACTTCCTCGGGGAGCAGACCCCACCGTCGCCCCGGGCGACCAGCATCCAGAAATGCGTCCGCACCCTCGACATCGAGGAGGTGGGCATCACCACCCGCCACAACACCTTCTTCCAGATGGCGGGCAACTTCTCCTTCGGCGACTACTTCAAGCGCGAGGCCATCGCCTTCGCGTGGTCGCTGCTGACCAACCCGGTCGCCGACGGCGGCTTCGGTATCGACCCGACCCGGTTGTGGCCGACGGTCTACCTCGACGACGACGAGGCCGAGACGATCTGGCGCGAGGAGATCGGCGTCCCGGCCGAACGGATCCAACGCCGCGGGATGGCCGACAACTACTGGTCGATGGGTGTGCCCGGCCCCTGCGGCCCGTGTTCGGAGATCTTCTACGACCGCGGCCCCGCGTACGGCGTCGAGGGCGGGCCCGAGGCCGACGAGGACCGCTACATCGAGATCTGGAATCTCGTGTTCATGCAGAACGAGCGGGGTGAGGGCACCACCAAGGACGACTACCCGATCCTCGGCCCGCTGCCGCGGCCCAACATCGACACCGGCATGGGCGTCGAGCGCGTGGCGACGATCCTGCAGGGCGTCGACAACGTGTACGAGACCGACCTGCTGAAACCGGTCATCGACGTCGCCGAGCGACTCTCCGGGCGCACCTACGGTGCAGGCGGTACGGACGGCCATGCCGCCGACGTCCGCTTCCGCGTCATCGCCGACCATGCCCGCACCGCGGTCATGCTCCTCTCCGACGGCGTCCGGCCCGCCAACGACGGCCGCGGATACGTCCTGCGGCGACTGCTGCGCCGCATCGTCCGTTCCGCGCGCCTCCTCGGTGCCGACCAGCCCACGATGGGCGACTTCGTCGACACCGTCCTCACCACGATGACCCCGTCCTATCCCGTTCTGGCCGAGAAGGCCTCGGAGATCCGTGCCGCCGCGGTCGCCGAGGAGCAGACGTTCCTCGGGACACTGGCCGCCGGATCGAGACTGTTCGACGACAAGGCCACCGCCACCCGTGAGGCCGGACGCACGGTCATCGCCGGCGCCGATGCCTTCACCCTGCATGACACCTTCGGCTTCCCCATCGATCTCACCCTCGAGATGGCGGCCGAGGCCGGGCTGTCGGTCGACGAGCAGGGGTTCGCCGACCTCATGGCCGAGCAGCGTCGCCGGGCGAAGGCCGACGCGCAGGAGAAAAAAGAAGGACACGGGGATCTCTCGGTCTACCGTGAGTTCCTCGACCGGGGTCCGACGGAGTTCACCGGTTTCGATGAACTCGTCAGCGACGCAACCGTTCTCGGCCTTGTCGCCGGTACCGCCACGGTTCCGGTGGCAACCGCGGGCACCACGGTCCACATCATCCTCGACCGCACACCGCTCTACGCGGAGTCCGGTGGTCAGACCGCCGACATCGGCACGATCTCGACCTCAGCGGGTGCCCGTGCGCGCGTCACCGACGTCCAGAAGGTCGCCAAGTCCGTCTACCGTCACGCCGCCACCGTCGAGGCGGGGGAGTTCGCCGTCGGCGACGTCGTGCTCGCCTCGGTCGACCCGAACCACCGCCGTGGCGCCACGCAGGGCCACTCGGGCACGCACCTTGTCGGCGCCGCCCTGCGGCAGGTGCTCGGTTCCGGTGCGACGCAGGCGGGTTCGCTGAACCGGCCGGGATATCTGCGGTTCGACTTCCGGTCGACCGGACCGCTGACCGAGTCCCAGCGCGCCGAGGTCGAGGACATCGCGAACGCCGCAGTCGAGTCCGACCACGAGGTGCACACCTTCGAGACCGGACTCGACGAGGCCAAGGCGATGGGGGCGATGGCGCTGTTCGGCGAGAACTACGGCGATCGCGTGCGCGTCGTCGAGATCGGCGGACCGTTCTCGATGGAACTCTGCGGCGGCACCCACGTCGGCTCGTCGGCGCAGGTCGGCCCGGTCACGCTCCTCGGCGAGTCGTCGGTGGCGTCGGGTGTCCGCCGCGTCGAGGCCTACGTCGGTCTGGACTCCTACCGACACCTCGCACGCGAGCGTGCGCTGCTGGCCGCGGTGTCCACGACGCTGAAGGTCCCCGGCGAGGACGTGCCCGATCGTGTCGCGACGCTGGTCGAGCGCCTGCGCGACGCCGAGAAGAGTCTCGAGAAGCTCAAGGCGGAGGCATCGCGCGCGTCGGCGTCGTCGGTACTCGACGATGCCGTGCGTGTCGGGGACACCCTCGTGGTGGTGGCCCGCCTCGCGGACGGACTGACCGGCGGAGATCTGCGATCGCTCGCAACCGACCTGCGCGGGAAGCTGGGCGGCGAACGGGGTGTCGTCGCCCTCCTGTCCGTCACCGACGGCAAGGTGCCGTTCGCGGTCGCGGTCACCGGCGCCGCGCGCGACGCCGGGCTCTCGGCCGGATCGATCGTGTCCGACATCGCCCCGCTGCTCGGCGGCCGCGGTGGCGGCAAACCCGATCTCGCGCAGGGCTCGGGATCGGATGCCTCGGGGATCGATGCCGCCCTCCAGCGGGTGCGGGAGACGGTCGGGGCGCAGGGGTGAGTCCGCTGCGGCCGCGCGGACGGCGAATCGCCGTCGACGTGGGAAGCGTGCGTATCGGGGTCGCGTCGTGTGATCCTGACGGGATGCTGGCCACGCCGATCGAGACGGTCGCCCGGACAAAGGACGCCTCCGACATCGATCGGATCACCGACATCGTCACCGAGTACGAGGCCGTCGAGGTCGTCGTCGGGATGCCGACGACGTTGCGGGGCGAACACGGGGCGGCCGCGCAGGCCGCGACCGCCTTCGCCGATCGGCTGGCCACCCGCATCGCGCCGGTCCCCATCACCTTCCACGACGAGCGGCTCACCACGGCCGCGGCGACGCAGATGCTGCGGGCGAGTGGTCGTTCGGCCAAGAAGCAGCGATCGGTGATCGATCAGGCCGCCGCCGTCGCGATCCTGCAGTCGTGGCTCGACCTGCAGTCGGTCGGGGGCGATGAACGGTGACCGACCAACCCCCGCGTCCGCACCGTCGGCGCGCCGCCGACGACGGTCAGGACCCGGCCGAGACCGCCCGACTCCGTCGCCTCATCGCCGACAGTGGCAGCGCCCACCCCCATCGCCGTGCCCGTGGTGCGCCACCCCGGCGCAGCGAACTCCCACCGCTGGATCCGCGGCGCACCTCGACCGACGACCGGCGTGTCGACACCTCGGGTGATCAACTCTGGCAGGAACCACGGCGGGCCCGGCCCCGGGCCATCCCCCCGGTCGATCGCGCGCCCGATCGTCCGGCGCCGGACGGCCGATTCCCCTACGACGACCGCCGATTCGACCAGCCCGTCGCGCGTGACGGCGCGCCGCGCGTCGAGCCGACGCCCGACGCCGAGCCGGCCATGTGGGCTCCGGTGGCCGACGAGCCGACCACCGTGCCCATCGGTCGCCCCGACACCTCCGGCGACGACCCCGGGCTCCGGCCCTCTCGCCGTCGCGGCGGTGGACAGGACCGAGGAGGCCCGGGTCGGGAGGGGCAGGGCCGCCGTGCGACCGCCCAGGTGCAGGCCCGTCGTCGACGGCGACGCGTCGTGCTGGCACTGGCCATGGTCTTCATGGTCGCGGTGATCGGGTCGCTGGGATACGTGGGCCTGCGGATGACGGGCTTCTTCGTCGACGACGACGACTACTCCAACGCCTCGGGCACCGGCGACGTGCTCGTGTCCATCCCCCAGGACTCGACACTCACGCAGTTCGGCGAGATCCTCCGCGATCGTGGCGTCGTGGCCAGCGTGCGTGCGTTCACCGACGCCGCCGGTTCGGGGTCGATCTCCGCCGGGTTCTACAAGTTGCGTACGGGTATCCCCGCGGCCACCGCGGTGTCGATGCTCGACGGCGACGCGAATCGTGTGGGCCGCGTGGTGATCCCGCCGGGCCGCCAGCTCGACACGAAGCAGACCGCCGACGGTTCACCGAGCACCGGCATCTTCGCGATGATCGCCCAGGCCACCACGGTGACGATCGACGGCCGCAGATCCGGTGTCACCCAGGAGCAGTTGGCGCAGGCCGCCGCCACGGCCTCACCCGACGACCTCGGGGTGCCGTCGTGGGCGACCTCCGACGTCGAACGCCTCGACGGTGACCATCGACGCATCGAGGGGCTCATCGCGCCCGTGGCCTTCGAGGCCATCGACCCCACCCTGTCGCCGACGGCCATGCTCAAGTACCTCATCACCACCAGCGCGACGCTGTTCGACCAGTGGGGACTGCTCGCCCGCAACGACACCGGACTGAGCCCGTACCAGAACCTCGTGTCGGCGTCGGTGGTGGAGAAAGAGGTCGCGAACCCCTACGACTACGGCAAGGTCGCGCGCGTCATCCTCAACCGCCTGGGCAAGAACCAGAAGCTGGAGATGGACTCGACCGCGAACTACACCGCGGCCGTGGTCAACATCGACGTCTCCGGCGACGCCTACACCGCCGACACGAAGTGGAACACCTACCAGGTCAACGGCCTGCCGGCGACCCCGATCGGGTCGGTCGGCAAGGCGCCGTTGCAGGCGACCGACAACCCGCCGGCCGGCAACTGGATCTACTTCGTGGCCGTCGACCCTCAGGGCACGACGCTGTTCACCGAGGACTACGCCGAGCACCTCCGCAACCGGCAGAAGGCCTGCGACAACAAGGTGCTCGCCGTCGGATGCCGGTGACCGCTGCGACATCGACACGGCGGGCCGCCGTCCTGGGGTCACCGATCGACCATTCGCGATCACCGGACCTGCACCTCGCCGCCTACCGCGCGCTCGGGCTCGACGGCTGGACCTACGAACGCATCGACTGCACCGCCGACCGGCTCGCCGACCTCGTCGACGGCCTCGACGAGAGCTGGGTGGGACTGTCGGTGACCATGCCCGCGAAGGTGGCCGCGCTCGACCACGCCGACGTCGTCACCGAGCGCGCGGCGATGGTCGGTTCGGCGAACACCCTGGTGCGCACGCGACAGGGCTGGTCGGCGGACTGCACCGACATCGACGGGGTGACCGGCGCCCTACGTGAACTCGGCGCCGACACCCTGGGCGGCGCCTCGGCGGTGGTGCTCGGCGCGGGCGGCACCGCACGCCCGGCGCTGGCCGCCCTCGCTTCCGCCGGGGCCGGATCGGTGACCGTGGTTGTCCGCGAAACCGCCCGTGCGACAACACTTCTCGAGGTCGCCGAGACACTCGGACTGTCCACCACGGTGGTCGACTTCGCGCCGTCGGACGACCTCGCCGCACGCTGTGCCGCGTCCGCGGTCACGGTGAGCACGGTGCCCGCGCAGGCCGCGGCCCCCCTCGCCCCGTCGGTGGCGGAGTCACCGCGCCTCGTCGACGCGATCTACGCCCCGTGGCCGACGCCCCTGGCCGCCGCGGTCGCCGACCGTGGGGGAGCGGTCGCCGGCGGTCTGGTGATGCTGCTCCATCAGGCCGTCACCCAGGTCGAACTGTTCACCGGTCGACCGGCCCCGCTCGAGGCGATGGCAGACGCGCTCGCGCGCTGACCCCTTCTGTCCACAGTTCCGCCGACACGGTCCGCGCGTCGACGGTTGTCCCCAGGAGGGCGTATCCCGCCCGCCGGGGGTCGCCACGTGCGCCCACGCTGGCGGGGTGATCTCGACCTCGACGGCCTGCGCGGTGACCCTGCTGGTGATCCCGGCGTGGTTACTGGTGCTCACCGGCCACGACCTGCGCTCGCGCACGCTGCCCAACCGGCTGACCGTGCCCGCGGTGATCGCGGCGCTGGCCGCGGCTGCCTGCGACGGAGGTGTCGCGCTGTCGGTCGTGGCGTTGTCGGTGCCCTACGTGGTCACCTGCCTGGCCGGCGGATGCGGTGGTGGGGACGTGAAGCTCGCCGCGGCCCTCGGTGGACTCGTCACCGATCCGGCCCGATCTCTCGTGGTGGTGGTCGTCGCATCGACGCTCAGCCTGGGTGCGGCCGGCGTGATCGCGCTGCGGTGTCGGGGGAGCGGGAACGGCGTGCCGCAGGCGCACGGGCCCGCCCTGGTGGTGGCCGCGGTGATGTTCGGTGGGCTGCTTCCCGGCGGGTGACCCACGTGCGGCGGGACGCCTCACCCGGACGTGGAAGAATGACGACTCGTGTTGCGCTGGATAACTGCCGGAGAATCCCACGGCCCCGCCCTGGTCGCCCTCGTCGAAGGGATGATCGCCGGTGTCTCGGTCACGTCCGACGACATCGCCACCCAACTCGCCCGCAGGCGTCTCGGGTACGGCCGCGGTGCCCGCATGAAGTTCGAGGCCGACAAGGTCACCGTCGTCGGCGGGGTCCGGCACGGTCTGACCCAGGGTGGCCCGGTCGCCATCGAGATCGCCAACACCGAATGGCCCAAGTGGGAGACGGTCATGGCGGCCGACCCCGTCGACGCCGCCGACCTCGCCGACGTCGCACGCAACGCGCCGCTGACCCGCCCGCGCCCCGGCCATGCCGACTACTCCGGAATGCTCAAGTACGACTTCGACGACGCCCGTCCGGTGCTCGAGCGCGCGAGCGCCCGCGAGACCGCCGCACGGGTCGCCGCCGCGACCGTGGCGCGCAACTTCCTGCGGCAGGTGCTCGGCGCCGAGGTGCTCTCGCACGTGGTGTCCATCGGGGCGTCGGATCCGTTCGACGGCCCGAGCCCGACCCCGGCCGATCTCGACCGGATCGACGCCAGCCCGGTGCGCGCGGCATCCGAGACCGCCGAGGCGTCGATGATCGCCGAGATCGAGGCGGCGAAGAAGGAGGGCGACACCCTCGGTGGCGTCGTCGAGGTCATCGTGACGGGCCTGCCCGTCGGCCTCGGCTCCCACGTCAGCGGCGAGACCCGCCTCGACGCCCGCCTCGCGTCGGCGCTGATGGGCATCCAGGCGATGAAGGGTGTCGAGGTGGGCGACGGCTTCGAGACCGCCCGCCGCCGCGGCAGCCAGGCGCACGACGAGATGGTGCCCGGGCCCGACGGGGTGCTGCGCTCGACAAACCGTGCCGGTGGTCTCGAAGGTGGGATGACCAACGGCGAGGACCTGCGCGTCCGCGTCGCGATGAAGCCGATCTCGACGGTGCCGCGCGCGCTGTCGACCGTGGACATGTCCACCGGTGAACAGGCGAGCGCCATCCACCAGCGGTCGGACGTGTGTGCCGTCCCCGCCGCCGGCGTGGTCGCCGAGGCGATGGTCGCGCTCGTCGTCGCCCAGGCCGCGCTCGACAAGTTCGGCGGCGACTCGGTGACCGAGACCGCCGACAACGTGGCGCGGTACCGCGAGCGTGTCGCGGCACGACTCGCCCACGGTGACGCCGCGACGTCGGCGGTGCGGCCCGCCGCCGGATGACCCCCGAACTCCCCGCGACCGACCCCGCCGGACCCGTCGTTCTGATCGGGTTCATGGGTGCGGGGAAGTCCACGGTCGGTGCGGTGCTCGCGAGGAACCTCGGCGTCGACTACCTCGACACCGACCACGAGATCGTCCGACGCACGGGACGATCGATCGCCGACATCTTCGCCACCGACGGCGAGGAACGTTTCCGCGAGGTGGAGACCGCCGTCATCGCCGATGTGCTCACCACCCACCGCGGTGTCGTCGCCCTCGGAGGCGGCGCGGTCCTGAGTCCGGGGGTGCGACAGATACTCACCGGGCACCGGGTCGTCCACCTCGACGTCGCGCCCGACGTGGGCTTCGCACGGGTCGAGGGTTCACCCCGTCCACTCCTGCGGGTCGACGCCGACGGCCACTCACCCCGCGAGCGGTACACCGCACTGCACGCCGCCCGGGCAGCGGTCTACGCCGAGGTCGCGACGGTGCGGGTGGACACCGACGACGCCGACCCCGCGACCGTCGCCGGACGTGTCCGTGCGCTCCTCGACCCCCGGACGGCGTCGCCGGACCCGTCCCAGCCCCACCGCTCCGACCCCCGAGAGGTCTCCCTGTGACCGAGTCCACACCCACTGCGTCCACTTCCTCTGCGTCCACACCCACCGAGCCCACCCGCATCAGGGTCGCCACCGCCGACCCGTACGACGTGGTGATCGGGCGGGACCTGCTCGCCGATCTCGTCGCCGCGGCCGGCGGCGCCGATCACATCGCGATCCTGTACCAGCCCCCGCTGATCAAGACCGCCGAGGCCGTGCGCGAGGTGCTCGCCGAGGCGGGCTTCGACGCCCACCGCATCGAGATCCCCGACGCCGAGGCCGGCAAGGACCTGTCGGTGGCGGCGTTCTGCTGGGAGGTGTTCGGCCGGATCGGCATGAAGCGCAACGACGTGGTCATCGGCCTCGGCGGCGGCGCGGCCACCGACCTCGCCGGATTCGTCGCCGCCACCTGGATGCGCGGCATCGGGGTGGTGCACCTGCCGACGACGCTGCTCGGCATGGTCGACGCGGCCGTCGGCGGCAAGACCGGCATCAACACCGACGCGGGCAAGAACCTGGTCGGCTCGTTCCACGAACCGCGCGCCGTCCTCATCGACACCGCGACCCTCGAGACGGTGCCGCCCAACGAGATCATCGCCGGGCTCGCCGAGGTCATCAAGACCGGGTTCATCGCCGATCCGGAGATATTGAGCCTCATCGAGGCCGACCCGGTGGCTGCGCGCGACCCGTCGGGATCGGTTCTCCCCGAACTGATCCGACGGTCGGTGCAGGTCAAGGCCGACGTGGTGGCCGCTGATCTCCGGGAGTCGTCCCTGCGGGAGATCCTCAACTACGGGCACACCCTCGCCCACGCGATCGAGCGTCGCGAGCAGTACCGGTGGCGCCACGGCGCGGCGGTGTCGGTCGGCCTGATGTACGCCGCGGAACTGGGGCGACTCGCCGGGCGTCTCGACGACGCGACCGCCGATCGCCACCGCAGCATCCTCGAGTCGGTCGGTCTGCCCACGGGCTATGACTCCGACGCCTTCCCGGCGTTGCTCGAGACGATGGCCGGCGACAAGAAGAACCGCTCCGGGATGTTGCGGTTCGTGGTCCTCGACGGATTGGCGCGCCCGGGGCGACTCGAGGGGCCCGACCCGGGCCTGCTGGTCGCCGCGTACTCCGCGATCGCGCGGTCGGCGTCGCCGGGCGGGATCCTGCTGTAGACGGCTGCGCCTCGTGTCCGAGGCGCCGGCTCAGTGACTGTCGGCGGTCTGTCGCTGTGCGGTCTCGGCGCCGTTGTCGTCCCGCTTCGCGTTCTTGTTCCGCTGCCGACGTGCCAGGAAGCGTCCGAGAGCGGCGCCGACGAGCGCTGGGATGAACACGAGCAGGGTGGTGAACGATCCGCCCGCGAACAGCTCGACGAAGATCGAGTTCTGTCCCATGCCGGCGATGGCGTAGTTGCTCAACGCCCAGCAGATGATCGCCGAGACGACACCGGTGAACAGTCCGGCCTTGAGCCAGCGGATGGTGAGGTCGTCGTAGTCCTCGGGGTCGTCGTGAGCGCGACCGTCGGCGATGCCGTCGATGCCGCCCCAGATGATCGCGATGAGGACGACGACCGCGACGGCGATCGTCTTCCAGTAGGTGCCCTGCAGCGGCGCGTGCACTATGGCCAGACCGAGCAGCACCCGGGCCACCACGTGGACCACCGACATCGACACACCACGCAACAACCAGGCAACCATGGGCGGAAGCGTACCCAACGCCTGCGCCGACGTGTGCCGCAACACAGGAGTTCGCGCGCGGTAGCGTGACTGCGATGACCTCCCTGGCACCGTCGGTGACTGATCCGCACGACGTCCATCGGGCGCGTCGCGACCGTCTGCGGGCGGCCCTGGCCGATCTCGGTGCCGACCACGCCCTCATCGGCGATCTCGTCAACGTCCGCTACCTGACCGGCTTCACCGGCTCCAACGCCGCGGTCGCCGTCGCCGCGAGCGGCCCCGAGGACGACCGGATCGCCACCGACGGCCGCTACGTGACACAGGTGGCCGAACAGGTCCCCGACCTGCCCGCGGTCATCGGGCGCAACTGCCCGGCGACCCTTCTCGGTGGTGTCGCCGGCGGGTCGGCGGTCGCGGTGGAGGAACACGCGATGACGGTCGCGGCCTGGCGCGCGCTGGGTGCCGACGCCGACAGCGCGAGCCCTGCGATCCGCCTGGTGGCGCTCGGACCGCAGGTCGAGCAGTTGCGGATGGTGAAGGACGAGAGCGAGATCGAGCTCCTGCGGCAGGCCTGTCAGGCCGCCGACGTGGCGCTCGCGACCATCATCGAACGCGGTGTCATCGTTGCAGGACAGACCGAGCGTCAGGTGGCGCGCGCCCTGGAGTGGGAGATGTACGCGTGCGGGGCCGACGACATCTCCTTCGAGACGATCGTCGCCGCCGGGGCCAACTCCGCCGTCCCTCATCACCGCCCCACCGATGCGGTGCTCGCCGCGGGCGACTTCGTGAAGATCGACTTCGGAGCGGTCGTCGGCGGCTACCACTCCGACATGACGCGCACCTACGTGCTCGACCACGCCGCGGACTGGCAACGGGAGATCTACGACCTCGTCGCCGCGGCCCAGAAGGTCGGTCGCGAGGCACTCGCCCCCGACGCCGACGCACGCGGGGTCGACGCGGCTGCACGCGCGGTGATCGACGCCGCCGGCTACGGGGAGAACTACGTGCACGGCCTCGGACACGGCGTCGGTCTGCAGATCCACGAAGCGCCGGCGATCGGTGCGAGCGCGACGGGTACACTGCCATGCGGTGCGGCAGTCACCGTGGAACCCGGTGTGTACCTGCCCGGCAGAGGCGGTGTCCGCATCGAGGACACGCTGGTGGTCCGCGAGGGTGTTCCCGAGCTGCTGACCACCACCGACAAATCATTCTCCGTCATCTAGGGGCGCTCCGCGCCTGAGACGACGGTGACCATGCGCCCGCTCGCCGGGTGGAAGGAAGCGACACACACGTGGCCAGTACCGCAGATTTCAAGAACGGGCTCGTTCTCCGGATGGACGACCAGTTGTGGCAGATCCAGGAGTTCCAGCACGTCAAGCCCGGTAAGGGACCGGCGTTCGTGCGCACCAAGATCCGCAACGTGCTCTCGGGCAAGATCGTCGACAAGACCTTCAACGCCGGCGTCAAGGTCGAGACCGCGACCGTCGATCGCCGTGACATGACGTTCCTCTACAAGGACGGCACCGACTTCGTCTTCATGGACTCGGAGAACTACGAGCAGATCTCGGTGAGCCCGCAGACCCTCGGCGACGGTCACAAGTTCCTGCTCGAGAACATGAAGGTCCAGGTCGCCATGCACGACGGCAACCCCCTCTACGTCGAGCTGCCCGTCACCGTCGAGGTTCTCGTGGCCCAGACCGACCCCGGCGTGCAGGGCGACCGCTCGACCGGCGGCACCAAGCCCGCGACGCTGGAGACCGGCGCCGAGATCAACGTCCCGCTGTTCATCAACACCGGCGACAAGCTCAAGGTCGACTCGCGCGACGGCAACTACCTCGGTCGCGTGAACTCGTGACCTCGGTTCGTCCGCTCTACGTGTGAGGGCCGCGTGAAACAACCCGGTACCCGCCACAAGGCGCGTCAGCGCGCGGTCGACCTGCTGTTCGAGGCCGAGGCCAAGGACGTCTCGCCGGTCGACCTCATCGCGCAGCGGCGTGAACTCGTCGTCGACGACGAGAGCATCGGGATGATCCATCCGTACACCGCGCGGGTCATCGAGGGGCTCACCGCCGACCGCGCGCAGATCGACGCCGTCCTCACCTCGCACCTGCGCGAATGGACCCTGCCCCGGCTGCCCGCCGTCGATCGCGCGATCCTGCGCCTCGCGGCATGGGAACTGTTCAACACCCATGACGTCCCGCCCGTCGTGGTCGTCGACGAGGCCGTCGAACTGGCGAAGGAGCTGTCGACCGACGAGTCGCCCGCCTTCGTCAACGGCGTCCTCGGTCGCATCGTCACCCTGGCGCCGCAGGTCCGGGCGGCATCGATAGCGACCGGATCGGAGCCCGACACCGCAGGCGAGTGATCCGCCTCGCTCGAGGCGGGACAGGTGCGCGGCGACTGTTAAGGTTTCCCGCGGAAGCAGACATCCTTTAACGATCCGTCCCGTGAGGCGGAGAAGGAGGTCGGGTAGGTGACACCGGCAGACGGCGCGGCCGATGATCGGCGGATTCTCCTCGATTCCGGTGACGTGACCCGGACGATCGCGCGGATGGCCCATCAGATCATCGAGAAGACCGCACTCGACGACCCCGAGGCGCCGCGGGTCGTCGTCCTCGGGATCCCCACGCGGGGAACCACTCTGGCCCGGCGCCTCGTCGACCGCATCCGTGAGTTCTCCGGAGTCGACGCCGGCGTCGGATACCTCGACATCACCCTGTACCGCGACGACCTGCGCGCACAACCACACCGGCCCCTCGAACGCACCTCGGTTCCCGCCGGCGGCGTGGACTCCGCGCTGGTGATCCTCGTCGACGACGTCCTCTATTCCGGCCGTACGGTCCGGGCGGCGCTCGATGCCCTGCGCGACCTCGGACGCCCGTCAGCGGTGCAACTCGCCGTCCTCGTCGATCGCGGACACCGCGAGCTGCCGCTCCGCGCGGACTACGTCGGCAAGAACATCCCCACCTCGCGTACCGAGGACGTCTCGGTGCAGCTCGTCGAACACGACGGGATCGATCAGGTGGTCCTCGCCCCTGCGGCCCGGTCCACCGAGACACGGTCGGCCGCCGCCGAGAGGCGGACCCGCTGATGCGACACCTGTTGTCGGTCGACGACCTCGACGCCGCCGCTGCGCACGGCCTCCTCGACGAGGCCGAACGGTTCGAGCAGGCGCTCCTCGGTCGTGAGGTCCGCAAGCTCCCGACCCTGCGTGGTCGCACCGTGATGACCCTGTTCTACGAGAACTCGACGCGTACCCGGGTCTCGTTCGAGGTCGCGGGCAAGTGGATGAGCGCCGACGTCATCAACGTCAGCGCCTCGAGTTCCTCGGCGGGCAAGGGGGAGTCGTTGCGCGACACCGCCAAGACCCTGCGCGCGGCCGGTGCGGACGCGCTGATCGTGCGACATCCCGCCTCGGGCGCGGCCCACCAGATCGCGCGGTGGACCGCCGAGGACGGCGACGGGCCCGCGGTGATCAACGCCGGCGACGGCACCCACGAACACCCCACGCAGGCACTGCTCGACGCGCTGACGCTCCGGCAGCGCCTCGGGTCGCTCGAGGGCAGGCGTATCGCGATCGTCGGCGACATCCTGCACTCGCGGGTCGCCCGGTCCAACGCCCACCTCCTCGCGACCCTCGGGGCGCAGGTGGTGCTCGTCGCTCCTCCGACGCTGCTGCCGGTCGGCGTGTCGGGATGGCCCGTCGAGGTGTCGCATCACCTCGACGCGACGCTGCCCGGTGTCGACGCGGTGATGGTGCTGCGCGTGCAGGCCGAACGCATGAACGGCGGTTTCTTCCCGTCGGCCCGGGAGTACTCGATCCGCTACGGCCTCAGCGAGCGACGCCTGGCTCTGCTCGACGACGACGCCGTGGTGTTGCACCCCGGTCCGATGCTGCGCGGCATGGAGATCGGGTTCTCGGTGGCCGACTCACCCCGCGCCACCGTCCTGCAGCAGGTGAGCAACGGCGTGCACATGCGGATGGCCGTGCTGTTCCGACTCCTGGTCGGGACCGACGAGGAGGGTGTGTCGTGAGTGACCAACTGCTGATCGTCGACGTGGTCCCGTACGGCGAGGGCGACGCGGTCGACGTGCTCGTCGTCGACGGCGTGATCACCGAGATCGGCACCGACCTCGCCGCCGACGGCGCGCAGAGGATCGACGGGCGCGGCGGCGTATTGCTGCCCGGTTTCGTCGACCTGCACACCCATCTGCGCGAACCCGGACGCGAGGACACTGAGACCATCGAGACCGGTTCGGCGGCAGCGGCTCTCGGCGGCTACACCGCGGTGTTCGCCATGGCCAACACCGATCCGGTCGCTGACTCCGCCGTCCTCACCGACCACGTGTGGGCCCGCGGTCAGCAGGTCGGCCTCGTCGACGTCCATCCCGTCGGTGCTGTCACGGTGGGCCTGCAGGGAACGCACCTCGCCGAACTCGGCGCGATGGCCGACGGTGTCGCACAGGTCAAGATGTTCTCCGACGACGGCAAGTGCGTCCACGACCCGCTGCTGATGCGTCGTGCACTGGAGTACGCGAGCGGTCTCGGCGTCCTCATCGCCCAGCACGCCGAGGAACCCCGACTCACCGTCGGCGCCATCGCCCACGAGGGACCCACCGCCGCCCGCCTGGGTCTGGCGGGGTGGCCGCGCTCGGCGGAGGAGTCGATCGTCGCCCGCGACGCGATCCTCGCCCGCGACGCCGGTGCTCGCGTACACATCTGCCACGCGTCGACCGCGGGCACCGTCGAGTTGCTTCGCTGGGCCAAGGCGCAGGGCATCGCCATCACCGCCGAGGTGACACCGCACCACCTGCTCCTCGACGACTCCCGACTGCAGACCTACGACGCGGTCAACAAGGTCAACCCGCCGCTGCGGGAATCCGACGACTGCGTGGCGCTGCGCAAGGCCCTGGTCGACGGGGTGATCGACTGTGTCGCCACCGACCACGCCCCGCATGCCGAGCAGGACAAGTGTTGCGAGTTCGCGGTGGCCCGGCCGGGCATGCTCGGTCTGCAGACGGCGCTGTCGGTGATCGCGGCGACCGTGGTGGGACCCGACGGCCTCGACTGGCGTGGCGTCGCCCGGGTGCTCAGCGAACGACCCGCGGAGATCGTCGGCCTGCCCGATCAGGGACGACCGATCGCGGTCGGCGAACCGGCGAACCTCACCGTCGTCGATCCCGACGCGGAGTGGACGGTGTCGCGCAGCGAGCTCGCGAGCCTCAGCGCCAACACCCCGTTCGACACGATGACACTGCCCGCACGGGTGGTCGCGACAGTCCTACGCGGTCGGGTGACCGCGCTGGACGGACAGGTGCGATACCGATGAGCGGTGTGCTGGTGGTGGCGATCGTCGTCCTGGCGTGGCTGGGCGTCATCGCCCTGATGCTGCGCGGATGGCGTAATCGTGCACGGCGACAACAGGATCTGCTCGGCGCGTTCCCTGAGGTCCCGCTCGATCCGGGAGCGCTGCTGTTCGGTCCGCACACCGGACTCTACGTCGGGTCGACGGTGGCGCCGAGCTGGCAGGACCGGGTGGCCGTCGGCGACTACGGCGACCGCGCGTCGACGGAGTTCTCCGCGTTCGACAGCGGCATCCTGCTCAGCCGCCACGGCGCGAACCCGATCTGGATCCCGCGGGAGTCGCTCGTCGCGGTCCGGACCGAACGCGGACTCGCCGGCAAGGTGATGACCGCCGACGGCGTGCTGGTGATCCGCTGGCGGCTGCCCTCGGGCACCGAGATCGACTCCGGTGTCCGTGCCGACGACAAGAGCGTCTACCCGGCCTGGGTGGACCTCGACCCGGCAGCGGCGCCACCGCCCACCGACGACGACCCCTCGGTGACCGACGGGCGCGACGCCGAGCCCGACGACCCCACCGACACAGCGAAGGAGCAACGATCATGACCACAGCGGTGTTGGTGCTCGAGAACGGGCAGGTGTTCACCGGGACGGCGTTCGGCGCCACCGGCCAGACCCTCGGCGAGGCGGTGTTCTGCACCGCGATGACCGGCTACCAGGAGACCCTCACCGACCCCAGCTATCACCGACAGATCGTCGTGGCCACGGCCCCGCAGATCGGCAACACCGGCTGGAACACCGAGGACGACGAGAGCCGCGGAGGACGCATCTGGGTCGCGGGGTACGCCGTGCGCAACCCCACCCGCCGGGTGTCGAGCTGGCGGTCGACGGGCAGCCTCGACGACGCCCTCGTCGACCAGGGTGTCGTCGGGATCGCCGGCATCGACACCCGCGCCGTGACCCGCGTCCTGCGCGACCACGGGTCGATGCGTGCGGGCATCTTCTCCGGTGACGGGCTGGCCGACACCGACGTGCTGCTCGATCGGGTGCGTTCGGCGCCGTCGATGGCCGGGGCCGACCTGGCCGGTGAGGTCAGCACCGACGCCGAGTACGTCGTCGACGCTGTCGGCGACCACCGGTTCACCGTCGCGGCCATCGATCTCGGCATCAAGACCAACACCCCGCGGATGCTCGCCCAGCGCGGTGTCCGGGTGCATGTGTTCTCCTCTTCGGTCGACCCGCAGGTCCTCACCGACCTCGCGCCCGACGGGGTGTTCCTGTCCAACGGCCCCGGCGACCCGGCCACCGCCGACGATGCTGTCGCGCTCACCCGCAGCGTGCTCGACCGCCGGATCCCGTTGCTGGGCATCTGTTTCGGCAACCAGATCCTCGGCCGCGCACTGGGCCGCGACACCTACAAGATGAAGTTCGGTCACCGCGGCATCAACATCCCGGTGATCGACCACACCACCGGCCTGGTCTCGATCACCGCGCAGAACCACGGCTTCGCCCTCGAGGGCGAGGCGGGTGAGGAGTTCGACACCGACTTCGGGCGGGGTCGGGTGAGCCACACCTGCGCCAACGACGGCACCGTCGAGGGTGTCGAACTCGTCGACGGCCGCGCCTTCTCCGTGCAGTACCACCCCGAGGCGGCGGCCGGTCCGCACGACGCCGCCTACCTGTTCGACCGTTTCGTCACCGTGATGCAAGGAGTGCGTACCTGATGCCCCGCCGCAGCGATATCGACCATGTCCTGGTGATCGGTTCGGGTCCCATCGTCATCGGGCAGGCGTGTGAGTTCGACTACTCGGGCACCCAGGCCTGTCGCGTGTTGCGCGCCGAGGGCCTGCGGGTGAGCCTCGTGAACTCGAACCCGGCGACGATCATGACCGACCCGGAGTTCGCCGACGCCACCTACGTCGAGCCGATCACCGCGGAGTACGTCGAGAAGGTCATCATCGCCGAACGCGATGCCGGCCACCCGATCGACGCCGTGCTCGCCACCCTCGGTGGGCAGACCGCGCTGAACACCGCCGTCGCCTTGCACGAGCAGGGAATCCTCACCAAGTACGACATCGAGCTGATCGGCGCCGATTTCGACGCGATCCAGCGGGGCGAGGACCGGCAGAAGTTCAAGGACATCGTCGCCAAGGTCGGCGGCGAGAGCGCCCGCTCGCGGGTGTGTTTCACGATGGCCGAATGTCACGACACCGTCGCCGAACTCGGGTATCCGGTGGTGGTGCGTCCGTCGTTCACCATGGGTGGGCTCGGGTCGGGCATGGCCTACGACGAGAACGACCTGAACCGCATCGCCGGCGGGGGACTGGCGGCGTCGCCGACGGCCAACGTCCTCATCGAGGAATCCATCCTCGGGTGGAAGGAGTACGAGCTCGAGCTGATGCGCGACGGCCGCGACAACGTGGTGGTCGTCTGCTCGATCGAGAACGTCGACCCGGTCGGTGTGCACACCGGCGACTCGGTCACCGTCGCCCCCGCGATGACGCTCACCGACCGCGAGTACCAGAAGATGCGCGACCTCTCCATCGACATCCTGCGGGAGGTGGGTGTCGACACCGGCGGCTGCAACATCCAGTTCGCGATGGACCCCGCCGACGGCCGCCTGGTCGTCATCGAGATGAATCCGCGCGTGTCGCGGTCCTCGGCGCTGGCGTCGAAGGCCACCGGGTTCCCGATCGCGAAGATCGCCGCGAAGCTCGCCGTCGGGTACTCCCTCGACGAGATCGTCAACGACATCACCGGGGAGACCCCGGCCTGCTTCGAACCCACCCTCGACTACGTGGTCGTCAAGGCACCCCGGTTCGCGTTCGAGAAATTCCCCGGCGCCGACGACACCCTGACCACCACCATGAAGTCGGTGGGCGAGGGGATGAGCCTGGGACGCAGCTTCGCCGAGGCACTGGGCAAGGTGATGCGGTCGATGGAGACCAAGGCCGGCGGCTTCTGGACCGATCCGCCCACCGACGACTCCCTGGAGACGATCCTCGCCGACATCGCCACCCCGCGTGACGGTCGGCTCTACCGGATCATGGCCGCCTTCGACCTGGGCGCGACCGTGGAACAGCTCTTCGAGGCGACGAAGATCGACCCCTGGTTCCTCGCCGAGATCGAGGCCGTCGGCGCCCTGGGCGCGCGGGTCCGCGCGGCCGACACCCTCGACGCCGACCTGCTGCGCGAGGCCAAGTCCCACGGGTTCTCCGATCGTCAGATCGCCGCTCTGCGCAGCGATTTCGTCGACGACGCCGCGGTTGCCGCGCACCGCGACGCCCTCGGCGTCCACCCGGTCTACAAGACCGTCGACACCTGTGCCGCCGAGTTCGAGGCGAAGACGCCGTACCACTACTCGACCTACGAGACCGATCCCGCAGCGACCAGCGAGATCGCCCCGCAGACCGGGCGCGGCAAGGTGCTGATCCTCGGGTCGGGGCCCAACCGCATCGGTCAGGGCATCGAGTTCGACTACTCGTGCGTGCACGCGGCGACGACCCTGACCGAGGCCGGGTTCGAGACGGTGATGGTCAACTGCAACCCCGAGACCGTCTCCACCGACTACGACACCGCCGACCGGCTCTACTTCGAACCCCTCACCTTCGAGGACGTCGTCGAGGTGTACCACGCGGAGTCCGCCTCGGGCACCGTCGTCGGGGTGATCGTGCAGCTCGGTGGCCAGACCCCGCTCGGCCTCGCGCGACGGCTCGAGGAGGCGGGCCTGCCGATCGTCGGGACGAGCCCCGCCGCCATCGATCTCGCCGAGGACCGCGGCGAGTTCGGCAAGGTCCTCGACGCCGCCGGTCTGCCCGCGGCGAAGTACGGCATGGCCACCACCTTCCCCGAGGCCCGCACCATCGCCGCCGACATCGGGTACCCGGTGCTGGTCCGCCCGTCCTACGTCCTCGGTGGTCGCGGCATGGAGATCGTGTACGACGAGCCGTCGCTGGAGGGCTACATCTCCCGTGCGACCGAACTGACCCCCGAACACCCGGTGCTGGTCGACCGGTTCCTCGAGGACGCCGTCGAGATCGACGTCGATGCACTGTGCGACGGCACCGAGGTCTACATCGGCGGGATCATGGAACACATCGAGGAGGCCGGCATCCACTCCGGCGACTCGGCGTGTGCCCTGCCCCCGGTCGCGCTCGGCAAGACCGACGTCGCCGCGGTGCGGCGCTCCACCGAGGCGCTCGCGCACGGCATCGGCGTGAAGGGACTGCTCAACGTGCAGTTCGCCCTCAAGGACGACATCCTCTACGTCCTCGAGGCCAATCCGCGGGCCAGCCGCACCGTTCCGTTCGTGTCGAAGGCGACCGCGGTGCAACTGGCGAAGGCCTGCGCCCGGATCATGCTGGGGGAGTCCATCGCCGAACTGCGCACCTCCGGTGTGCTGCCGGCGACCGGCGACGGCGGCGACCTGCCGGTGGGCGCTCCCATCGCGGTGAAGGAGGCCGTGCTGCCGTTCAACCGGTTCCGGCGCGCCGACGGCACGGGTGTCGACTCGCTGCTCAGCCCGGAGATGAAATCGACCGGCGAGGTGATGGGCATCGACGCCGACTTCGGTCGGTCGTTCGCGAAGTCGCAGACCGCCGCCTACGGTTCGCTCCCGCTGTCGGGCAACATCTTCGTCTCGGTGGCGAACAAGGACAAGCGCGCCCTGCTGTTCCCGGTGAAGCGCCTCGCCGATCTCGGGTTCCACATCCTCGCCACCGAGGGGACCGCAGAGGTGTTGCGCCGCAACGGAATCGACTGCACACAGGTCTTCAAGCACTCCGACACCGACCTCCCCGAGGGCGCGGTGACCATCGTCGACACCATCCGCGCCGGCGAGGTCTCGATGGTCATCAACACCCCGTTCGGCAACTCCGGTCCGCGCGTGGACGGCTACGAGATCCGCAGTGCGGCGGTGTCGGTGAACATCCCGTGCATCACCACCGTGCAGGGTGCCGGAGCCGCCGTACAGGGCATCGAGGCCGCACTCGGCGGTGACATCGGGGTCATGTCCCTGCAGGAGCGCCACCGCGTGATGCGCAGCTCGTGACCGACGCAGGCGGTCGCACCGCCGACGGCGGGGGAGTCGACGGTGGGGGACTCGACTACGCCGCTCGACACCTCGATGCCGTCGCCCGTCGCGGTCGGCTGTGCGTGGGTGTCGACCCCCATCCGGCGCTGCTCACCGCGTGGGGCCTCGGTGACGACGTCGACGGACTGCGGGCATTCACCGAGACGGTGGTGCGCGCCGTGGCGCCCGTCGCCGCGGCGATCAAACCGCAGGTGGCGCTGTTCGAGCGGTTCGGATCGGCCGGCTTCGCCGTCCTGGAGGAGGCCATCGGCGCGATCGCCGCAGCCGGGGCGCTGGTGATCGCCGACGCCAAACGCGGCGACATCGGCTCCACCATGGCCGCCTACGCGAGCGCCTGGTTGTCCTCGGGGTCTCCGCTGTGTTCCGACGCCGTCACGGTCTCGCCCTACCTCGGTGTCGGATCACTGGATCCTGCGTTCGGCGACGCCGCCGGGTCCGGTCGTGGGGTGTTCGTCCTCGCCCGGACGTCCAATCCCGAGGGGGCGTCGGTGCAGCTCGCCGACCTCGACGGCACCACCGTCGCGCAGTCCGTGATCGACGCCGTCGCGGCCCGCAATGCCGCGGGCCCCGCCTCGCTGGGCGTCGTGGTCGGTGCGACACGTCCGCACGGTCTGACGCTCGAGGCCATCGGGGGACCGATCCTCGCGCCCGGCGTCGGCGCCCAGGGCGGCACACCCGCCGACGTGGCCCGGATATTCGACGGAGCACATCGCTGGGTCCTACCCGCGGTCTCCCGGGAGATCCTCGGCGCCGGTCCCGACCGCACGTCGCTGGTGTCGGCGACCGAGGCGATGCGAGACGCGGTGGAGTCGGCCCTGCACAGCTGAGCCGCCCTGGGCTCTCGCCGCAGCTCAGGACCGCAAAGCGACACGCTCGACGGGGTCGGGCGATTACCGCCGATCCGGGCGGGAACCATCCGTCACACCCGTCCCACGCGCACCGTCGCGGGTATCGACCGGCATCCGGTGACCTGTTCACCGTCATGTGTTGTCCCACAGTCGTTTTCGAGGAAGAATCCGTCGATTCGGTATCGGAGGGGGCCGGTGTCGTCGAATCGGGGCGAAATCCTCTACAACACGGTCTCTAGTGCGGAAATGGCGGGGTGGGGGTCGCAAATCCCAGCTCACGTCGGTACGGTCGCAGTCGCTGTGGCAAACCACAGCACCCGCTGCCCACCCGGTGGCGACTCGACCCAGTTCTACGAATACGGAGGAACCCGTGGCCCTTCCCCAGTTGACCGCTGAGCAGCGCGCCGCTGCTCTGGAGAAGGCAGCTGCCGCTCGCAAGGCGCGCGCCGAGCTCAAAGAGCGGCTCAAGCGTGGAGGCACCAACCTCACGCAGGTGCTGAAGGATGCCGAGACCGACGAGATCCTCGGCAAGATGAAGGTCTCCGCACTGCTGGAGGCCCTGCCCAAGGTGGGCAAGGTCAAGGCGCAGGAGATCATGACCGAACTCGAGATCGCCCCCACCCGCCGTCTGCGCGGCCTGGGCGATCGGCAGCGCAAGGCGCTGCTCGCGAAGTTCGATCAGGACTGATCAGAACTAGATGACATCGCACGACCGGAGGGGCCGACTGGTGGTACTGGTCGGCCCCTCCGCCGTCGGCAAGTCCAGTGTCGTGCGGCGTCTGCGGGAACTGATGCCCGACCTGGTGTTCAGCGTCTCGGCCACCACCCGCGCCCCGCGCGCCGGCGAGATCGACGGCCGCGACTACCACTTCGTCGGCACCGACGGTTTCGACACCATGATCGCCGCCGGGGACCTGCTCGAGTGGGCCGAGATCCACGGCGGGCTGCAGCGATCCGGCACCCCCGCCCGCCCCGTGCTCGACGCCCTCGACGCCGGTCGGCCGGTCCTGGTGGAGGTCGACATCGCGGGCGCACGTGCCGTCCGTGACCGCCTCCCCGACGCCATCACCGTCTTCCTCACCCCGCCGAGCTGGGAGGTGCTCGTCGAACGCCTCACCGGTCGCGGGACCGAGAGCCCCGAGGTCATCGAGCGCCGATTGCAGACCGCACGCGCCGAACTGGCCATCGCCGAGGAGTTCGACCACGTCATCGTCAACGACGAAGTCGACCGCGTGGCCCACGAGTTGGTATCCTTGCTGGTCGGGCGTGAGGATTCCCGGTCGTCCGCAGTGTGACCCGCACGGCGCGGTGTGTGACCGAATCCCCTGAACAGCGCGTTTGCATCCGATTGCCCGCTGATGCGCCCGATCGACAACGAAGTGAGGACTTTGCGTGAGCAACCCGACCAGCAGTGCAGCCTTCGGCTCCGACGCCACAGCGACAGGCGTCGTCGACGCCCCGGCCTACGACACGCCGCTGGGCATCACCAATCCGCCGATCGATGAGCTGCTCGATCGCGCGTCGTCGAAGTACGCACTCGTCATCTACGCCGCCAAGCGCGCGCGCCAGATCAACGACTACTACAACCAGCTCGGCGACGGCATCCTCGAGTACGTCGGCCCCCTCGTGGAGCCGGGCCTGCAGGAGAAGCCGCTGTCGATCGCCATGCGCGAGATCCACAGCGACCTGCTCGAGCACACCGAAGGCGAGTAGGTCGATCGCGATCAGCGACGCTCCGACGACGCGGGTGACCCCGAACGGCACGTCGCGGCGGATCGTCGTAGGCGTCGGAGGCGGGATCGCGGCCTACAAGGCCTGCTCGATCATCCGACACTTCACCGAGGCCGGACATGACGTGCGCGTCATCCCGACCCGTGCCGCGCTCGAGTTCGTCGGCGCCGCCACCTTCGAGGCACTGAGCGGCAACCCGGTCACCGCCGACGTCTTCGCCGACGTCGAGCAGGTGCCGCACGTGCGCATCGGCCAGGGCGCCGACCTCGTCGTCGTCGCACCGGCGACCGCCGACCTCATGGCCCGTGCCGCGTCCGGTCGGGCCGACGACCTGCTGACCGCGACACTGCTCACCGCGCGGTGCCCGGTGGTCTACGCCCCGGCGATGCACACCGAGATGTGGGAGCACCCCGCGACCGTCGCCAACGTGGCGGCACTGCGCAGCCACGGTGCGATCGTGCTGCGACCCGCGTCGGGTCGGCTCACCGGCCGCGACTCCGGGCCCGGTCGCCTGCCCGAGCCGACCGAGATCGGTCTCCTCGGTGACGTCCTGCTCGAACGGCCCGACGCACTGCCCCACGACCTGGCCGGTGTGCGCATGCTGATCAGCGCGGGCGGCACCCGCGAACCACTCGATCCGGTGCGGTATCTCGGCAACCGGAGTTCGGGCAAGCAGGGATACGCCCTGGCGCGCGCGGCCACCCACCGCGGTGCGTCGGTCACGCTGATCGCCGGCGCCACAACCGAACTCACCGCCCCCGCCGGTGTCGAGGTGGTGCCCATCGTGACGGCCACCGAACTCGCCGAGGAGGTCGGCAAGCGCGCAGGCGACGCCGACGTCGTCATCATGGCCGCCGCCGTCGCCGACTTCCGACCGGTGAGCGTGGCGGAGTCGAAGATCAAGAAGGGGGCATCGGGGCCCGCTCCGATCGAACTCGACACCAACCCCGACATCCTGCGCGGCATCGTCGATGCCCGCGAACGCGGTGAACTCGGCGGCACAACCGTGGTCGTGGGCTTCGCCGCCGAGACCGGTGACGCCTCGGGCGGGGTACTCGACCACGGTCGGGCGAAACTGGCCCGCAAGGGGTGTGACCTCCTGGTGGTCAACGCCGTCGGCGACGGCAAGGCCTTCGGCACCGACGACAACACCGGCTGGCTGCTCGCCAACACCGGCAGTGAGACCGCCCTGCCGCTCGGTTCGAAAACACTCATGGCGAGCCGAATACTGGACGCCGTCGGTGACCTGCTGGGCGGGAGTCGGTCTCGCTGAACGTCGGCACGCACCATCCCCGGCCAGGTCACGGACCGTCGGAGGGGGTGTGTACCTTGAACGATTGTCACGGGGGACAGATCACGCCCGGGCGTGCCTGCACAAATCTGTAGCAACCACACCACGACTGCACCTCGTCGCGAGGTTCGAGAGGAAAAGATGAGTTCTGCCGGAGCATCCAGGCTCTTCACCAGCGAATCGGTCACCGAGGGTCACCCAGACAAGATCTGTGACGCCATCAGCGACTCGATCCTCGACGCCCTCCTCGAACAGGACAAGCACTCGCGCGTCGCCGTCGAGACCATGGTCACCACCGGTCAGGTCCACGTCGCCGGCGAGGTGACCACCTCCGCCTACGCCGACATCCCGAAGATCGTGCGCGACAAGGTCCTCGAGATCGGCTACGACTCGTCGTCGAAGGGCTTCGACGGCGCCTCGTGCGGCGTGAACGTCGCGATCGGTGCGCAGTCACCGGACATCGCCCAGGGTGTCGACAACGCCTACGAGGCACGTGTCGACGGCCAGACCGACGAGATCGACAAGCAGGGCGCCGGCGACCAGGGCCTCATGTTCGGTTATGCCACCTCCGAGACCCCCGAGTTCATGCCGGTCCCGATCGCGCTCGCGCACCGCCTGTCGCGTCGTCTCACCGAGGTCCGCAAGGACGGCACGCTGCCGTACCTGCGTCCCGACGGCAAGACCCAGGTCACCATCGAGTACAACGGCGACAAGCCGGTCCGTCTCGACACCGTCGTCCTGTCGACGCAGCACGCGGCCGACATCGACCTGGTCAACATGCTGACCCCGGACATCAAGACCAACGTCGTCGACGCGGTCCTCGCCGACCTCGACCTGCCGGACCTCGACACCTCCGACATCCGCCTGCTGGTCAACCCGACCGGCAAGTTCGTGCTCGGTGGCCCGATGGGCGACGCCGGCCTGACCGGCCGCAAGATCATCGTCGACACCTACGGCGGCATGGCCCGTCACGGTGGCGGCGCGTTCTCGGGCAAGGACCCCTCGAAGGTCGACCGCAGCGCCGCGTACGCCATGCGCTGGGTCGCGAAGAACGCCGTCGCCGCCGGTCTGGCCACGCGTATCGAGGTCCAGGTCGCCTACGCCATCGGCAAGGCCGCGCCCGTCGGTCTCTTCGTCGAGACCTTCGGCACCGAGACCATCGACCCCGTGAAGATCCGTTCGGCCATCACCGAGACGTTCGACCTGCGCCCCGGCGCGATCATCCGCGATCTCGACCTGCTGCGCCCGATCTACGCACCGACCGCCGCCTACGGCCACTTCGGCCGTACCGACGTGCCGCTGCCCTGGGAGAACACCGACCGCGCCGACAAGCTGAAGGCTGCCGCCGGTCTCTGACACCCCTGCGGTCTGCACCGTCGTGACGACCGCGACCACGACACCGACGCCACCCCGGCGATGAGCCCACGCGCTGCCACCCGCACGCCTGCGGCTCATCGACCGGTGGCGTCGGTGTTGCCACTTCTGGGGCTGGCCCACCTGGATCGGCCGTTCGACTACCAGGTCGACACCGAGCAGGACGCCGCCGCGCGTCCCGGCACGCGCGTGCGCGTGCGGTTCTCGGGTCGACTCGTCGACGGATTCGTCCTCGAACGGCTCGACGTGAGCGACCACCCGGGCCGGCTGGGGTGGCTGGAACGGGTCGTCTCCGACGAGCCGGTGCTGACCCCCGAACTCCTCGCGCTCTGCCGTGCCGTCGCCGCGCGCTACGCCGGCACCACCACCGATGTGGTGCGCCTGGCGATCCCGCCGCGGCACGGCCGCACCGAACAGGCACCCACCCTCCTCGCCGAACCGCCGGCCACCGAACTCCCCGTTCCCGACCTCCCCGACCCGTCGGGATGGTCGGCCTACCGCGGGTCGGACGCGTTCACCGAGATCGTCACGGCCGGCGGCCCCGGACGGGCCGCCTGGCAGGCACTGCCGGGGGAGGACTGGGCCGCGCGGATCGCCGACCTGGCCACACACGCCGTGCGGGGCGGGCACGGGGTGATCGTGGTCGTCCCCGATCAGCGCGATCTCGACCGGGTGGAGACCGCCTGTCGCGCCGCACTCGGCGATCGGGTCGTCGCCCTGTCGGCCGGTCTGGGCCCCTCGACCCGGTATCGGCGCTGGCTCAGGGTGCTGCGGGGGACGGCCGACGTCGTCGTCGGCACCCGCAGCGCGGGATTCGCCCCGGTGCACCGACTGGGGCTGATCGTCGTCTTCGACGACGGCGACGACAGCCTCACCGAACCCCGCGCGCCCTACCCCCACCCCCGCGAGGTCGCGGTGTTGCGCACGGTCGAGACCGGATGCGCCCTGGTGGTCGGTGGCACCGCACGCACCGCCGAGACCCAGATCCTCGTCGAGTCCGGATGGATGCACGATCTCGTCGCCGACCGGTCCGTCGTACGCGACCACGCACCGAGGATCGCGGCCATCAGCGACGACGACCGACAGATCGCCCGCGACCCCATGGCCCGCGTGGCCCGGATCCCCGCCATCGGTTTCGACGCCGCCCGCCGGGCGCTCGCCGACGACACCGGGGTGCTCATCAGCGTCCCGCGGCGCGGCTACCACCCGTCGTTGGCCTGCGAACGGTGCCGCACCCGCGTCCGGTGCCGACGGTGTCGCGGACCCATGTTCGCCGACGGCCCCACCTCGCCCCGCGACGGCGCGCCGGTCGCCATCACGTGCCGCTGGTGTGGCCGCGGCGAGTCGTCGTTCCGCTGCGCCGAGTGCGGCGACACCCACCTGCGGGCACTCACCGCCGGTGCCCGCCGCACGGCGGAGGAACTCGGGAAGGCGTTCCCCGGAGTCCCGGTGGTGACCTCGGGGGGATCCACCGTCGTCGACACCGTCGAGACCGGTGCCCGCGTGGTGGTGGCGACCCCGGGCGCCGAACCGGTGGTCCCCGGCGGCTACGGCGCGGCGATCCTGCTCGACACCTGGGCCCAGCTCGACCGCGCCGACCTGCGGGCCGGCGAGCAGACCCTGCGCCGCTGGCTCGCCGTCCTCACCCTGGTGGCGCGCACCGGGTCCGCGGTCGTCGTGGCCGACGCGGGCCTGTCGGTGGCGCAGGCCGCGATCCGGTGGGACCCGGTCGGGTTCGCCGCGCAGGAGGTGCGCCAGCGGGCCGAGCTGCGGTTGCCGCCCGCGGTGACGATGGTGTCGGTGGACGGTTCGGCGTCGACGGTGGAGGAGTTCGTCCGCTCGGTCGCCCTGCCCGACACCGCCGAGGTCCTCGGTCCGGTCGACCTGCCCGGCGACGCCCGGCCGCCCGCGGGGGCCGACCGGCCCGGCTCGTCCGACACCACCGGCGGACGTGTCGAACGGGTGCTGCTGCGCGTACCGCGCACGGGCGGGCGAGAGCTGGTCGAGGCCATCCGGGTGGCCCAGGTCCACCGCACCTCGACGCATGAGTCCGGTGTGCTGCGGGTCCAGGTGGATCCCCCCACCGTCGGATGACCCCGTGCGGCCTGCCCGACTCGTCGGGCAGGCCGCGACCTAAACTCGTGACCTGGACATGTGGGCGATCGCCTGACCCGTACGGGTGCGATCGGCGAGGCGAGAAGGAGTACGACGTGACGGTGGCGGACATCCGGTTGTTCGGCGATCCCGTTCTGCGGACCCGGGCCGCCGAGGTCACCGACTTCGGGCCGGAGCTGCACCGCCTCGTCGACGACATGCTCGAGACGATGGACCGACACCACGGGGCCGGACTGGCCGCACCGCAGATCGGTGTCGGGGCACGGGTGTTCACCTACGACTGCGGTGGGCAGCGCGGCCACATCGTCAACCCGGTGTGGACGGCGGTCGGCACCGCGACCCAGACCGGCCCGGAGGGCTGCCTGTCGATCCCCGGCGTGCAGGCCGACACCACCCGCGCGGCCGAGGTCACCGTGACCGGGGTCGACCGCAACGGCGACCCGGTGACCCTGCAGGTCGACGAGATCATGGCGCGCTGTGTGCAGCACGAGACCGACCACCTCGACGGGGTGCTGTTCCTGGCGCGCCTCGCCCCGGACGTGCGCAAGGCCGCGATGCGGGTGGTCCGGGCGAGCGCGTGGTTCACCGAGGGGCTCACCTCGACCGACGATCCCGGCGCGTACCCCACCACGTGGGTCCAGGGCGACGCCGACACCACGGCAGACGCCCCTGCGACCTCCGACGCGACCCTGTGAGGGTCGTGTTCGCGGGCACACCGGAACCGGCGGTGCCGTCGCTGCGGCGTCTGCTCGCCTCACCCGACCACGAGGTCGTGGGAGTGCTCACGCGGCCCGACACCGTCGCCGGGCGCGGTCGCACGGTGACCCGGTCGCCGGTGGCCGAGCTCGCCGATGCGGCCGGCGTCGAGGTCGCCACACCGCGTCGACTGCGCGACGACGACGCGCACGAGACCCTGCGACGCTGGGCACCCGACTGCTGCGCCGTCGTCGCCTACGGGGCGCTCGTCCCGCCCGACCTCCTCGACGTGCCCACCCACGGCTGGATCAACCTGCACTTCTCCCTTCTCCCGGCGTGGCGGGGTGCCGCCCCGGTGCAGGCGGCGATCGCCGCCGGTGACGTCATGACCGGCGCCAGCACGTTCCGCATCGAGGCCGGGCTCGACACCGGCCCCGTGTTCGGGACCATGACCGAGACGATCCGCCCCACCGACACCAGCGGCGATCTCCTCGGACGTCTGGCCGACGGCGGTGCGCAACTGCTCGCCTCCACCCTCGACGGGATCGAGACCGGCGAGCTGGTTGCCGTGCCCCAGCCCGCCGACGGCGTGAGCCTGGCGCCGAAGATCGAGGTCGCCGACACCCGTGTGCGGTGGGATCGCCCCGCGCACATCGTCGATCGCCACATCCGCGCCGCGACACCCGCTCCCGGAGCCTGGACCGAACTCGACGGCACCCGCCTCAAGATCGGACCGGTGGTCGTCGCCGACCCGGACGCGTTCGCGGCGCCCCTTCCGGCGGGGCATCTGCTGGTCACCAAGAAGGCCGTCTTCGTCGGCACCGGCAGCACGCCGGTCCGGCTCGGCACCGTGCAACCCCCGGGGAAGAAGCCGATGCCCGCCGCCGACTGGGCACGCGGTGCCCACCTCACCGACGGGATGGTCCTCGCATGACCCGCCCGGCCCACATCCGGGACAAGGCGGTCGACCCGGTCCGCGCAGTCGCCCGCGACGTGCTGCGCGCGGTGCGGGAACGCGACTCCTACGCCAACCTCGTGCTGCCCGCCCTCTTGCGCGAACGCAAGATCACCGGCCGCGACGCCGCCCTGGCCACCGAGCTGGCCTACGGCACCTGCCGCAGCGCCGGCATGCTCGACGAGATCATCGCCTCGGCCGCCGGTCGGCCGGTCGCCGAGATCGACGGCACCGTCCTCGACGTCCTCCGCCTGGGCGCCTACCAACTTCTGCGCACCCGCATCGGCGCCCACGCCGCGGTGTCGACGTCGGTCGACCTCATCCGGTCCGAGGCCGGTCAGGGCCCGGCCGGGTTCTGCAACGCGGTGCTGCGCAAGATCTCCCAGCGCGACGAGGACCTCTGGACCGACGAACTCGCGCCGTCGATGACCGACGACCTCGTCGGACACCTCGCGTTCCGATACGCCCATCCCCGGTGGATAGCGGAGGTGTTCGCCGAGGCGCTGGGCGGTCCCGACGCCCCGGTCCGGGCGGGGGAGCTGCAGGCGGCGCTGGCCGCCGACGACGAGCGACCCCTGGTGCACCTCGTCGCGCGACCGGGGCTGATCACGGCCGAGGAACTCGCCTCGGCGACCGGAGGCGACATCGGCGCGTACTCGCCGTATTGCGTGTACCTCCCCGGCGGAGATCCCGGCGCGCTCGACGCGGTCCGCGAACATCTCGCCGGCGTGCAGGACGAGGGCAGCCAGCTCGTCGCCCGTGCGCTCACCGTCGCCGAGGTCGACGGCCCCGACACCGGACGTTGGCTCGACCTGTGCGCCGGGCCGGGGGGCAAGGCCGCACTCGTCGGCGCGGTCGCCGACATCGTCGGCGCCCGCCTCGACGCCGTGGAACCCTCCGACCACCGCGCGACGCTGGTGCGCCAATCGGTCGACGGTCTGCCCGTCACCGTGCACGTAGCCGACGGTCGCAGCAGCGGACTCACACCGGGCTACGACCGCGTGCTGGTCGACGCGCCGTGCACCGGTCTCGGTTCTCTGCGGCGCCGCCCCGAGGCGCGGTGGCGTCGACAGCCGTCGGACGTACCCGAGCTCGTGGCCCTGCAGCGTCAGTTGCTCACCGCGGCACTGGAACTGGTGCGTCCCGGTGGTGTCGTCGTGTACTCGACGTGCTCGCCGCACCCCGCCGAGACGGTGGGCGTGGTCGACGCGGTGGTCGCCGAGACCGGCGCGCGGGTGCTCGACGCCCGACCGCTCGTGCCGGTGGACGGCGTCGGCGACGGCCCCCACGTCCAGCTGTGGCCGCATCGCCAGGGCACCGACGCGATGTTCCTGGCGGCTCTCACCCGTCCCTGACCCATGACGGGTCATGCATAGACTCTGCAGACCATGTCGTCCCCGCAGCGCCCCGATCAGCCCATGATCGCCCCGTCGATCCTGTCCGCCGACTTCGCCAATCTCGCGGCCGAGGCCGACGCCGTCCGCGGCAGCGACTGGTTGCACGTCGACGTGATGGACGCCCACTTCGTCCCCAACCTCACCCTCGGCCTGCCGATCGTGGAGAGCCTGCTCAAGGCCACCGACATCCCGCTGGACTGCCACCTGATGATTGAGGACCCGAAGCGTTGGGCGCCTCCCTACGCCGAGGCCGGTGCCCGCAACGTCACGTTCCACGCCGAGGCGACCGACGACCCGGTGTCGGTGGCCAAGGACATCCGCGCCGCGGGCGCGCTGGCCGGATTGAGCATCAAGCCCGGCACCGATCTCGAGCCGTACCTGGAGATCCTGCGCGATTTCGACACCCTGCTCGTGATGAGCGTCGAGCCGGGTTTCGGCGGGCAGTCGTTCATGCCCGAGGTCCTCGAGAAGGTGCGGACGATCCGGTCGAGGATCGACTCCGGTGACCTGCGACTGCTGGTGGAGATCGACGGCGGCATCAACGCCGACACCATCACCGAGGCCGCGGAGGCCGGTGTCGACTGCTTCGTGGCGGGCTCCGCCGTCTACGGCGCCGACGACCCCGCCGTCGCCGTGGAGAAGCTGCGCGCGCAGGCTGCCGCAGCCCGCGGCTGACCCGCGTTCATGACCTCTCCGACCGTCGCCGGCCACGAGGCCGCGATGCGCGCGGCGATCGACGCATCGCAGGCGTCCCGCGGGATCAGCACCCCGAACCCTCCGGTGGGAGCGGTCGTCGTCGACCCCACCGGAGTCGTCGTGGGCGTCGGACACACCGCGCCCGCGGGCGGGCCGCACGCCGAGGTGGTCGCACTCGCCGACGCCGGGATCCGCGCGCGCGGGGCGACCGCCGTCGTCACGCTGGAGCCGTGTGACCACACCGGGCGGACCGGGCCGTGCACCGCGGCACTGATCGCCGCCGGGATCGCCCGGGTGGTGTACGCCGTGGCCGATCCCCACCCGGTCGCCGCCGGGGGAGCGGCCACCCTGCGCGCGGCCGGGATCGAGGTCATCGGCGGCATCCTCGCCGACGAGGTCGCCGCCGATCCGTTGCGCGCGTGGCTGTTCCGGCTGCGCACGGGGCGTCCGCTGGTCACCGCCAAGTTCGCGGCCACTCTCGACGGCCGGATCGCTGCCCCCGACGGCACGAGCCGCTGGATCACCGGCGCCCTCGCCCGCGAACGCGTGCATCGCGACCGTGCCCGCCTCGACGCGATCGTCGTCGGTTCCGGCACGGTCGCCACCGATGACCCGGCACTGACCGCCCGACACCCCGACGGATCCCTGCGCGGACACCAGCCGACGCGGATCGTCCTCGGCCGACGCCCCATCCCGGTCGGCGCACGCATCCTCGGCCCCGAGGCGACGACGGTGCACATCCCCGGCCACGACCCCGCCGATGCGGTAGCCGCCGCCGGTGACGCCCTGTCGGTGCTGGTGGAGGGCGGCCCCACCGTCCTCGGTGCGTTCTTCGCCGCCGGACTCGTCGATCGCGTGCAGGCCTACCTCGCGCCCACCGTGCTCGGGTCCGGTGCGGCAGCGGTTCTCGACACCTCGGTGCACACCCTCGACCACGCCCACCGGTTCACCCGCGAATCGGTGGAGATCCTGGGCGACGACCTTCTGATCACGTTGGCGCCAACCGTCTGACCGGCGCTTTTCGCCCATCGCGGACACGGTGGCACCCCCGCGCTGTGCTAGCGTCGGATCAAGAGTTCTCAGGGCGGGGTGCAATTCCCCACCGGCGGTGATGACGAGCGATCGTCGAGCCCGCGAGCGCCTGGTCGCACCGACATCCGTCGGTGCGGTCGGGGTCAGCAGATTCCGGTGTGAACCCGGAGCCGACGGTCACAGTCCGGATGAGAGAGAACCCCCGTGGTCGTCGTCGACCGCGGTCGTGCCGCCCTGGGTCGTTTCACCGACAGGAGCGCACGTGTTCACCGGAATAGTCGAGGAGCGCGGCACGGTTGTGTCTCGTGATGACCTCGCCGACGCTGCCCGATTCACCGTCCGCGGCCCGCTCGTGACCAGCGACGCCGGACCCGGCGACTCCATCTGTGTCAACGGCGTCTGCCTGACCGTCGTCGGCGCCCCCGACGCGGGGGAGTTCACCGTCGACGTCATGGCCGAGACGCTCCACCGTTCCTCCCTGGCCTCCCTCGGCGCCGGCGCGCCGGTCAACCTCGAGCGCGCCATGGCCGCCGGTGGCCGGTTCGGCGGACACATCGTCCAGGGCCACGTCGACGGCACCGGGACCGTCGCGTCCATCTCGCCCGCGGAGCACTGGACGGTCATCCGCATCGCCATCGACCCGTCGGTGTCGCGCTACATCGTCGAGAAGGGATCGATCACCGTCGACGGCGTCTCCCTGACGGTCTCGTCGATCGCCTCCGCCGGCGCTCCCGACGCCTGGTTCGAGATCTCCCTGATCCCCACGACCCTCGAGGTCACGACACTCGGTGCCCTCGACGTGGGCGCCACGGTCAACCTCGAGGTGGACGTCATCGCCAAATATGTGGAACGCCTGGCCATCCCGTCCGCACCCGGCACCCGCCACCCGGAGAATCTTCCGGAGAACAACGAGGTCTCGTCATGACACAGCTCGATCCCGTCCGGAAGAACCGTTTCGACACCGTCGAACGGGCCATCGCCGACATCGCCGCGGGCAAGGCCGTGGTCGTCGTCGACGACGAGGACCGCGAGAACGAGGGCGACCTCATCTTCGCCGCCGAGATGGCGACACCGGAACTCGTCGCGTTCATGGTGCGCTACACCTCGGGCTACCTGTGCGTCCCGCTCGACGGCGCCGACTGCGACCGTCTCGGGTTGCCGCCGATGTACACGATGAACCAGGACAAGCACGGGACGGCCTACACCGTCACCGTCGACGCGCGTGAGGGCATCGGCACCGGCATCAGCGCGTCGGATCGCGCGGCGACGATGCGTCTGCTCGCCCGTCCGGAGAGCACCGCCAACGACTTCACCCGTCCCGGACACGTCGTGCCGTTGCGCGCCAAGGAGGGCGGCGTGCTGCGCCGGCCCGGTCACACCGAGGCCGCGGTCGATCTCGCCCGCATGGCCGGGCTCACCCCCGCCGGCGTGATCTGCGAGATCGTCAGCCAGAAGGACGAGGGCCACATGGCCCAGACCGACGAGCTGCGCACCTTCGCCGACGAACACGGCCTGGCGCTGATCTCCATCGCCGACATGATCTCGTGGCGCCGACGGCACGAGAAGCACGTCGTCCGCGTCGCCGACGCCCGCATCCCCACCGACCACGGCACGTTCCGCGCCGTCGGCTACACCAGCATCTACGACGAGGTCGAGCACGTGGCCCTCGTCCTCGGCGACATCCCCGGTTCCGACGGCGCCGGCGAGGACGTGCTGGTGCGGGTGCACTCGGAATGCCTCACCGGCGACGTGTTCGGATCGCTCCGGTGCGACTGCGGCCCGCAGCTCGACGCCGCCATGGAGATGGTCGCCACCGAAGGTCGCGGCGTCGTGCTCTACATGCGCGGACACGAGGGCCGGGGGATCGGTCTGCTGCACAAGCTGCAGGCCTATCAACTCCAGGACAGCGGTGCCGACACCGTCGACGCCAACCTCGAACTCGGACTCCCCGCCGACGCCCGCGACTACGGTCTCGGTGCACAGATCCTCACCGATCTCGGGGTCACGTCGATGCGGTTGCTGACCAACAACCCCGCCAAGCGGGTGGGGCTCGACGGATACGGCCTGCAGATCACCGAGCGTGTCCCGATGCCGGTCCGGCCCAACCCCGAGAACCTGCGGTATCTGCGCACCAAGCGTGACCGCATGGGTCACGACCTCATCGGTCTAGACGACCACACCGGTGTCGGCGGCGGGGCGGGCGCATGAGTGGCGCGGGTGAACCCGTCGTCGAGCTCGGCGCCGCGACGGGGCTGACCCTGGCGATCGCCGCCTCCCAGTGGCACGAGCAGATCTGCACCGCGCTGCTCGACGGCGCACTGCGGGTCGCCGCCGACGCCGACATCCCCGAGCCCACCGTCGTGCGTGTCGCGGGCGCCATCGAACTGCCCGTGGTGGTGCAGGCCCTGGCCCGCACCCACGACGCCGTCGTCGCCCTTGGCGTCGTGATCCGCGGCGAGACACCGCATTTCGAGTACGTCTGCGATGCCGTCACCGCCGGGCTGACGCGGGTGTCGCTCGACGAGAGCACGCCCGTCGGCAACGGCGTCCTGACGGTCCTCACCGAGGAACAGGCGCTGGCGCGCGCCGGTCTGCCCGAGTCCGGGGAGGACAAGGGCGCCCAGGCGACGACGGCGGCACTCGCCTCGGCGATCACGCTGCGCGAACTCTCGAGCCTCGACGCCCGGTGACCCGCTCCGTGCAGCCGACCACCGGAACCGACAAGTGGGATCTGACCTATCGCGCCGTGCGGACACCGCGGTGGGCCACGCTCGTCGCGGCCTTGTTCGTCATCGCCCATGTCGTCGTCGGCATCCTGCTGCGGGTGTCCGACACCGGGGTCCGCTTCCGCGTCACCGATCAGATCGGCCTCGCGATGATCGGCGTCGTGCTCGGTGGCGCCATCATGACGCTGGCCCGGCCTCGACTGCGCGTCGGTGCCGCCGGCGTCGAGGTGCGGAACATCCTCGGCGAGAGGCTGTTCGAGTGGCCTGACGTCGAGGGCATCTGGTACCCCGACAAGGGCCACTGGGCCCGGCTCGAGCTGCCCGCCTACGAACACGTCCCGGTCATGGCCATCCAGGCCAACGACGGCATCCGCGCCGTCGAGGCCATGGACACCTTCCGCGAACTCCACGACCGCTACCGCACCTGACCTGCCGACACCGCCCAATGGCGGAGTCGGCAACCGGTCGGGTCAGCGGGGGTCGCCCATGACCTCGCCCTCGCGGCGCGGGTCGGCACCACCGATCCATCCCGTGCCGTCGCGGACCACGGCGGCGAGTCCGGAGGACTGGTCGTCCACGGACACCTGATGTCCCTTCCGACGTAGCTCGGTGACCAGTTGATCGCGGTTCCCGTCGTCGGCGGCGTCGATGGCGGGGTGTTCGCCACCGACGTTCGTCACCGAGGTGTTGGCGGCGCCGAAGTCGACGCCGGACACCGCCTGCTGCGGGTCGAGACCCCAGTCGAGCAGCGACACCAGCGTCTTGACGACGAACTGGATGATCACCGAACCGCCCGGGGACCCCAGCGCGGCCATGAGATCTCCGCGCGATCCGTTCCCGGCGCCGTCGAACACCAGGGTCGGCGACATCGAGCTCCGGGGCCGCTTACCCGCCGCCACCCGGTTCGCGACCGGTGCGCCCGAGTCGTCGGTCGGTTGGGCGGAGAAGTCGGTCAGCTGATTGTTGAGCACGAAACCGTCGACGAAATGGAACGAGCCGAACGCCGACTCGACGGTGGTGGTCATCGACGCCGCGTCGCCCTTCTTGTCGATCACGACGATCTGACTGGTCCCGTGTTCGGGTGTGGGCACGACGCCGGCGGGTACCGGCCCGAAGTCGCCGGCCCGCGCGGTGCCCATCGAACGGTTCGGGTCGATGAGGGCGGCACGCGTGCGCAGGTAGGCCGGATCGGTCAGGGCGGCAGGCGAGTTGCCGGGCAGGGGCACGAAATCGGTGTCGGCGACGTACTTGTCACGATCGGCGTAGGCCAGGCGCTCGGCCTCGGAGATGAGGTGTACCGCCTGCGCCTGCGGGACACCGCCGTTGCGGTCCACTGCGCGTGGCCCCAGAGCGGCCAGGTCGACGTTCGACAGGATGCCCATCGTCGAGGCGACGGCGATGCCGCCCGACGACGGCGGTGGCATCCCGCACAACACCCGACCCCGGTACGGGGTGCAGAGCGCCTCGCGCTTCTTCGCCTTGTACGCGGCCAGATCGGCGGTGGTGGTGAGCCCGGGCGTCATCCCGTCGGTCGTCGATCCGATCTTGTCGACCACGTCGCGGGCGATGGCGCCGGTGTAGAACGCGTCGGGTCCGTCGGTGGCGATCGCCCCCAGGGTCTTCGCGTAGGCCGGGTTGGTGAGAACCGTTCCCGCCGTCTTGGCGCTGCCGTCGGGGTTGAGGAAGTAGGCGCGGGCATCGGGATCGGCGGTGAGGTCGGTCCGGCTGTCGGCGATCGCGGCCGCCATGCGTGGACTGATGCGGAAACCGTTGTCCGACAGTGAGATGGCGGATCCGAACAGATCGCCCCACTTCTTCGCACCGTGATCGGCGTGGGCCATCTCGAGCATCCGCAGCACGCCGGGTGTCCCGATCGAACGACCGCTGGCTCGCGCCGACGGGATGGGGGCACGGCGATCGGTCGCGCTGATGTAGCGGAGGTAGTCGCCGGTGGCGGCCGCGGGCGCGGTCTCGCGGCCGTCGTAGGCCTGCACCGACTTCGTCGACGCGTCGTAGTACATCAGGAACGCGCCACCGGCGATCCCGGTCGCCTGCGGTTCGACCAGCCCCAGCACCGCCTGGGCGGCGACGAGGGCGTCGGCGGCGGAACCGCCGTCGCGGACCACCGCACACGCGGCCTCGGTCGACAGGGGGTTGGCCGTGGCGACGGCGAACGTACCGGTCCGGACCGGGGTCATCTGGGTGCGGTAGCCGGTGGCCACCTCAGGGTTGGTGGCGATGTCGCGACTCGGGCCGGTACCGCCCGCGGCGGACGACGCCGCGGCCACAGGGGTGCCGTTCGGGACGGTCGCGCAGGTGCCTGCCGCACTGTCGGAGCCCGATCCGGAGTCGTCGGAGCAGGCGGCGGTGAACGTCAGCGCGGCGACGGCACCCACCGCGACGAGGCGTGCAGCCACCCGCCGGCGACCGCCCGGGGTGCTCGAGATGCGAACGAACGGAGCCATCGGCCCACCTCACCTGTCGTCGGTCCTGGCGTGCCGGTGATGGTAACCCCGTCGGAGACGGCCGGGGTGACAGTCGGAGACGGCCAGGGGGCGCAGTCGGAGACGGCACGGGCCAGCTGCCGTCGGTCCGCCGTACTAGCCTGGTACCCGTGCCCGATCCGACCACCTACCGCCCGGCACCCGGGAGCATCCCGGTGGCGCCGGGGGTCTACAAGTTCCGGGACACCTACGGCCGCGTGATCTACGTGGGCAAGGCCAAGAGTCTGCGTCAGCGGCTGACGTCCTACTTCGCCGACCTGTCCGGGTTGCACCCGCGCACCCGCCAGATGGTGACCACCGCCGCGTCCGTCGAATGGACGGTGGTGGGCACCGAGGTCGAGGCGCTGCAGCTCGAGTACAACTGGATCAAGGAGTTCGATCCGCGGTTCAACGTCCGTTATCGCGACGACAAGACCTACCCGATGCTCGCGGTCACCCTCAACGAGGAGTACCCGCGGTTGTTCGTCTATCGCGGCCCCCGCCGCAAGGGGGTGCGGTACTTCGGTCCCTACGCCCACGCGTGGGCGATCCGCGAGACCCTGGACCTGCTGACGCGCGTCTTCCCGGCGCGCACCTGTTCGGCCGGTGTGTTCAAGCGGCACAAGCAGATCGACCGCCCGTGCCTGCTGGGATACATCGACAAGTGCGCCGCGCCGTGCGTCGGGCGGGTCAGCGCCGCCGAGCACCGCGAGATCGTCGACGACTTCTGCGACTTCCTCGCCGGCAAGACCGACAAGATGATCCGTCAGCTCGACAATCAGATGGCCGTCGCCGCAGCCGATCTCGACTTCGAACGTGCGGCGCGGTTGCGTGATGATGTCGGTGCCCTCCGACGGGCCCTCGAGAAGCAGGCGGTGGTGCTCGGCGACGGGACCGACGCCGACGTCATCGCCATGGTCGCCGATCAGCTCGAGGTGTCGGTGCAGATGTTCCACGTGCGCGACGGGCGTGTGCGCGGCGAACGCGGCTGGGTCGTCGAGCGGACCGACGTGATGACCGGCGGCGCCGAGAGCGACTCCGATGACGCTGATCTCGGTGAGCAGGTGGGACAGTTCCTCACCCAGTTCTACGGCGAGCAGATCGATCAGAACGCGACCGTGAAGGGCTCCGGCGGCGAGGACCGCAACGACACGGTGCCCCGCGAGGTGCTCGTCCCCGTCCTGCCACCCGACGCCGCCGAGTTCACCCGGTGGCTCTCCGACCTGCGCGGTGCCGCGGTCGATCTGCGTGTGCCCCAGCGTGGCGACAAGAAGGCGCTGATGGAGACCGTGGAGCGCAACGCGGGGGAGGCCCTCACCCGACACAAGCTGCGTCGCGCCGGCGACCTCACCACACGGTCGGCCGCGCTCACCGAGATCCAGGAGACGCTGGGGCTCGACATCGCCCCGCTGCGCATCGAGTGCATCGACATCTCCCACGTCCAGGGCACCGACGTGGTGGCGTCGCTGGTGGTGTTCGAGGACGGTCTGCCGCGCAAGTCCGACTACCGGCACTACTCGATCAAGGAGGCCGCCGGCGACGGCCGGTCCGACGACGTCGCCTCCATCGCGGAGGTCACGCGTCGACGGTTCCTGCGCCACCGCACAGATCAGCTCCCCGACACCGTCGCCGCGCCCCCGGTCGAGGGTGAGGTCGAGGCGGACCCCGGAAACGGTGGCGACATGGCACCCGAGGCGGCGATCGATCCCGCGACGGGCCGTCCGCGCCGATTCGCGTACCCGCCCAACCTGTTCGTCGTCGACGGTGGCGGCCCGCAGGTGCGCGCGGCCGCTGCGGTGCTCGACGATCTCGGTGTCACCGACGTCGCCGTGGTGGGCCTCGCGAAGCGCCTCGAGGAGGTGTGGACACCCGACGACGACGATCCGGTGATCTTCCCGCGCACCAGCGAGGCGCTGTTCCTGCTGCAGCGGGTGCGTGACGAGGCCCACCGGTTCGCGATCACGTTCCACCGCAGCAAGCGCAGCAAGCGGATGACCGCGTCGGTGCTCGACGGTGTGCCCGGCCTCGGTCAGAGCCGCCGGGCGGCACTGGTGTCGCACTTCGGGTCGGTGGCCAACCTGCGCAGCGCGACGGTGGAGGAGATCTCCGGGGTCCCGGGCATCGGACGGTCCACCGCGCTCGCGGTCCAGCGAGCCCTCACCGAGGGAGCGCCGTCGTGACCGCCGTCGTGGGGCACGGTGGCGAGATGGACGTGTTGTTGGTCACCGGTATGTCCGGCGCCGGTCGCGGCACGGTCGCGAAGCTCCTCGAGGACCTCGGTTGGTACGTCGCCGACAACGTGCCCGCCTCGCTCATCGCCGACATGGTGTCGGTCGCCCGGTCCGACGACCCGGCACTCACACGGTTGGCGATGGTGATGCGCGCCGGCGCAGCACGATTCGCCGGCGAGGTCGCCGAGTTGCGTGGCGAGCTCGCCGCGGCGGGACACCGTCCGCGGCTGCTGTTCCTCGACGCCGACGACGGCGCGCTCGTACGCCGGTTCGAGCAGGTGCGTCGCCGACATCCCCTGCAGGACAACGGGACGTTGATCGAGGCCATCGGCCGCGAACGGTCGGTGCTGCGTGCGGTCGCCGAATCGGCCGATCTGGTGGTCGACACGTCGACGCTGTCGGTCACCGCCCTGCGCGAGATCGTCGACAACGCCTTCGCCCAGCCCAGCGCGACCGAGGTCCGGATCACGCTGCAGTCCTTCGGCTTCAAGTACGGCCTGCCGATCGACGCCGACCTCGTCGCCGACGTGCGTTTCCTCCCGAACCCCTACTGGATCCCGGAGTTGCGCGAACTCAACGGGCTCGACCAGCCCGTGTCGCAGTACGTCCTGCGGCAGGAGGGTGCCGACGACTACCTCGCCGCACTCGAACAGGTCATCCGGCTGACCGCCCGCGGATATCAGCGAGAAGGCAAGCGGTACATGACCGTCGCGATCGGGTGTACCGGCGGCAAGCACCGCAGCGTGGCGATGTCACGGGAGATGTGCGGTCGCCTGTCGATCGCGTCGGATCGGGGAGGTCAGGGCTCGGCGGCGGCCGAGAACCGGGCGTTCGATGCGCGTGTGGTCCATCGCGACCTGGGGCGCGAATGACCGGCTCGCACGGGCCCGGGTCGGGTGATCCGGGGACCGTCGACGTCGGGCGCGTGGTCGCCCTCGGTGGCGGGCACGGGCTGTACGCCACTCTGACCGCCATGCGTCACATCAGCACCGATGTGACCGCTGTCGTCACCGTCGCCGACGACGGTGGGTCCTCGGGTCGGTTGCGGTCGGAGTTGTCGGTGATACCGCCGGGTGATCTCCGGATGGCGTTCGCCGCGCTGCTCGCCGCGGACGGCGCACACCCGGGCGAGGGGGCCGTCACGACCGATCCGGACATGTGGGTCACGGTGCTACAGCACCGTTTCGGCGGTCGCGGCGCGTTGGCCGGACATCCCGTCGGCAACCTCGTCCTCGCCGGACTCACCGAGGTGCTGGGCGATCCGGTCGCCGCGCTCGATGCGATGGGGGAGCTGTTCGGGGTGACCGGTCGGGTCCTGCCGATGTCGACGGTGCCGCTGAGCATCGAGGCCGACGTGTCGGGCCTCGAGGTCGATCCCCGGATCAGTCGCAGCATCACCGGTCAGGTCGCGGTCGCGACGACGCCGGGCAAGGTGCGCCGCGTTCGACTGCTCCCGACCGATCCACCCGCCTGCCCGCAGGCCGTCGACGCCATCACCGCAGCCGATCTCGTCGTCCTCGGCCCCGGTTCGTGGTTCTCCAGCGTGATCCCGCACGTCCTCGTCCCTGATCAGTTGCAGGCCTTGAAGACCACCTCCGCGCGGCGGATGCTGTTCGTGAACCTGGCGCCCGAACTCGGTGAGACGAGTGGTTTCTCGGTGGAACGTCACCTGCACGTACTGCACGCCCACGCCTCGGATCTGCGCATCGACGACGTGATCGTCGACGTCGGCTCCGCTCCGGCGGGGCGCGAACGCGACCACGTCGAACGGGCGGCCGCACGTTTCGGCGCGCAGTTGCGTGTGGGGGATCTCGCGCGCGCGGGCACCCATGTGCACGATCCGGAGAAATTGGCGGCCATGGTGCATACGCTGTGCGCAGGTTCGGCAGGTGGCTACGCTGTCGGGGCGGTCGACGGGACCGAGGGCCCGTCCGGACACGCGGGGGCACGATGAGTCGGCGACCCGGGCATGATCGTTCGGGCGACGGCACCGCACGACGCCGTCGCGGCGCGCACCGCAGGCCGACGCGACACATCTGGGGATCACCCCGGCAGGAGGACGACAACCGGTGGCGATGACAGCAGCCGTCAAGGACGAGCTGAGTCGACTCGTGGTCACACAGACCAGCTGTCGCAGGGCCGAGGTGTCGGCCCTGCTGCGCTTCGCCGGCGGACTCCACATCGTGGCCGGACGCGTGGTGGTGGAGGCCGAGGTCGACCTCGGCAACGTCGCGCGTCGGCTCCGCAAAGAGATCTTCGATCTCTACGGCTACAACTCCGAGGTCCACGTCCTGCGCAGCGGTGGCCTCCGCAAGAGCGCGCGCTACATCGTCCGCGTCACCAAGGACGGTGAGGCGCTCGCCCGACAGACCGGTCTGCTCGACATGCGCGGCCGTCCGGTGCGTGGTCTCCCGGCGCAGGTCGTCGGCGGCGGTGTCGCCGACGCCGAGGCGGCGTGGCGCGGCGCGTTCCTCGCCCACGGTTCACTGACCGAACCCGGTCGCTCGTCGGCACTGGAGGTCAGCTGCCCCGGACCCGAGGCCGCCCTGGCCCTCGTCGGCGCGGCCCGTCGGCTCGGTGTGGCCGCGAAGGCCCGTGAGGTCCGCGGGGCCGATCGGGTCGTCATCCGCGACGGCGAGGCCATCGGCGCGTTGCTCACCCGGATGGGTGCGCAGGACACCCGGCTCACGTGGGAGGAACGTCGGATGCGGCGCGAGGTCCGCGCCACGGCGAACCGTCTCGCGAACTTCGACGACGCGAACCTGCGTCGGTCGGCACGGGCCGCGGTGGCCGCGGCCGCCCGCGTGGAGCGTGCCCTCGACATCCTCGGCGACACCGTGCCCGATCATCTGCTCAACGCCGGGCGACTGCGGGTGCAGCACCGGCAGGCCTCCCTCGAGGAACTCGGCCAGCTCGCCGATCCACCCATGACGAAGGACGCCGTGGCCGGCCGCATCCGCCGCCTTCTGTCCATGGCCGACAAGAAGGCCCGCACCGACGGCATCCCCGACACCGAGTCGGCCGTGACGTCGGAACTGCTCGACGAGGCCTGACGATCCGGCCTGGCGACGCCACCTCAGCGGGCTCCGTTTAGGCTTGGGTCACCGTAGTGATCGACTCCATCTCCACAAGCAAGGAGCACATTGTGACCGTTCGGGTAGGCGTCAACGGATTCGGCCGTATCGGCCGCAACTTCTTCCGTGCCGTCGAGGCGCAGAAAGCGCTGGGCACCACCGACATCGAGATCGTCGCCGTCAACGACCTGACCGACAACGCCACCCTGGCGCACCTGCTCAAGTTCGACTCGATCCTCGGCCGCCTCGACGCCGAGGTGTCGCTCGAGGGCGAGGACACCATCGTCATCGGTGACCACAAGCTGAAGAGCCTGTCGGTGAAGGAGGGCCCCGCCGCCCTCCCGTGGGGTGACCTGGGAGTCGACGTCGTCGTCGAGTCGACCGGCATCTTCACCAAGCGCGACAAGGCCCAGGGCCACCTCGACGCCGGCGCCAAGAAGGTCATCATCTCCGCGCCCGCCTCCGACGAGGACATCACCATCGTGATGGGCGTGAACGACGACAAGTACGACGGCAGCCAGAACATCATCTCCAACGCCTCGTGCACCACGAACTGCCTCGGCCCGCTGGCGAAGGTCCTCAACGACGAGTTCGGCATCGTCAAGGGCCTCATGACGACGATCCACGCCTACACCCAGGATCAGAACCTGCAGGACGGCCCGCACGCCGATCTGCGCCGCGCCCGCGCCGCCGCCATCAACGTGGTCCCCACCTCCACCGGTGCCGCGAAGGCCATCGGCCTGGTGCTGCCCGAGCTGAAGGGCAAGCTCGACGGCTACGCGCTGCGCGTGCCGATCCCGACCGGCTCGGTCACCGACCTCACCGCGCACCTGCGCAAGGCCGCCACGGTCGACGAGATCAACGCCGCCATGAAGGCCGCCGCCGACGGGCCGCTCAAGGGCATCCTCAAGTACTACGACGCGCCGATCGTGTCGTCGGACATCGTCACCGACCCGCACAGCTCGCTCTTCGACGCCGGTCTGACCAAGGTCATCGACGACCAGGCGAAGGTCGTCTCCTGGTACGACAACGAGTGGGGTTACTCCAACCGCCTCGTGGACCTCATCGGTCTCGTCGGCAAGTCCCTCTGAGGCCCGCGTCCATGGCGCTGCAGACGCTGCAGGATCTCCTCGACGCCGGGGTCTCGGGTCGCATCGTGCTGGTGCGGTCCGATCTCAACGTCCCGCTCGACGGCTCCACGATCACCGACCCGGGGCGCATCGTCGCCTCGGCGCCGACCATCGCGAAGCTCGCCGACGCCGGTGCGTCGGTGATCGTCACCGCGCACCTCGGCCGCCCGAAGGGCGAGCCGGACCCGAAGTTCTCCCTCGCACCGGTCGCGCAGCGACTGGGGGAGGAGCTGGGCCGCAACGTCCAGCTCGCCTCCGACGTCGTCGGCACCGACGCGTTGGCGCGTGCCGAGGGCCTCACCGACGGTGACGTGCTCCTGCTGGAGAACATCCGCTTCGACCCGCGCGAGACGTCGAAGGACGCCGCCGAGCGGGGCAAGCTCGCGAAGGCCCTCGTCGAACTCGTCGGCGACGACGGCGCGTTCGTCTCCGACGGTTTCGGTGTCGTCCATCGCGAGCAGGCGTCGGTGTACGACGTGGCGAAGCTGTTGCCGCACTACGCCGGCGGGCTCGTCGAGTCCGAGGTGAAGGTCCTCGAGAAGCTCACCGCGGAGGTGGCCCGCCCCTACGCCGTCGTCCTCGGCGGTTCGAAGGTGTCGGACAAGCTCGGTGTCATCGAGGCCCTCGCGCCCAAGGTCGACACACTGGTCATCGGCGGCGGTATGGCGTTCACGTTCCTGGTGGCCCAGGGACTGTCGGTCGGCAACTCGCTGCTGCAGGACGATCAGGTGGGGGTCTGCAAGGACCTGCTCGAGCGGTTCGGCGACGTGATCCACCTTCCTGTCGACGTGGTCATCGGCGACTCCTTCTCGGCCGACGCCGAAGCGAAAACCGTTGCGGTGCAAGACATCCCGGACGGCTGGATGGGTCTCGACATCGGGCCGGAGTCGGTCAAGCGGTTCGCCGCCGTGCTCTCCGGTGCGCAGACGATCTTCTGGAACGGACCGTCGGGCGTGTTCGAGTTCGACAAGTTCGCCGCCGGGACCCGCGGGGTGGCCGAGGCCATCGCCGCGGCCACCGCCGACGGTGCGTTCAGCGTGGTCGGCGGTGGCGACTCGGCCGCCGCGGTGCGTCACCTCGGACTGTCCGACGACGCGTTCTCGCACATCTCGACCGGCGGTGGCGCATCGCTGGAGTACCTCGAAGGCAAAGCGCTGCCGGGGCTGAAAGTTCTGGAGGACTGACCCGATCGTGGCCACCCGCAAGCCGCTCATCGCCGGCAACTGGAAGTGCAATCTCAACCACCTCGAGGCCATCGCCCTGGTGCAGAAGATCGCGTTCGCGCTGCCCGCGAAGTATTTCGACAAGGTCGACGTCACGGTCATCCCGCCGTTCACCGACATCCGCAGCGTGCAGACCGTCATCGACGGCGACAAGCTGCTGCTGACCTACGGCGCCCAGGACCTCTCCGAGCACGACTCGGGCGCCTACACCGGTGAGATCAGCGGTGCGTTCCTGGCCAAGCTCGGGTGCACCTACGTCGTCGTCGGGCACTCCGAGCGACGCACCCTGCACGCCGAGACCGACGAGGTCGTGCTCGGCAAGGCCACCGCCGCGCTGCGCCACGGACTCACGCCGATCGTGTGCATCGGCGAGGGCCTCGAGATCCGCGAGGCGGGTGACCATGTCGCCTACAACGTGGAGCAGCTGAAGGGGTCGCTGGCCGGGTTGACCCCCGAGCAGATCGCGAAGGTGGTCATCGCCTACGAGCCGGTGTGGGCCATCGGTACCGGTCGGGTGGCCAGTGCGGCCGACGCCCAGGAGGTCTGCGCCGCGATCCGGTCGACGCTGGCCGAGCTCGCCGACGCCGAGGTCGCCGCCTCGGTGCGTGTCCTCTACGGCGGCTCGGTGAGCTCGAAGAACGTCGGTGAGATCGTCGGTCAGACCGACGTCGACGGCGCGCTCGTGGGCGGGGCGTCGCTCAAGTCCGACGAGTTCGCGACCCTCTCGGCGATCGCCGCCGGTGGGCCCCTGCCCTGATCGGGGCCGATCACCACGTAGACTCCCATTGCGTTCGCGGCATCCGCCGTGCTCGCGTGACGACCAAAGGACCCTCGGCAGTGAAGCTCGTCTTGGACATCGGATTGGTGATCACCAGTGTTCTCATGGTGGTCCTCGTGCTGCTGCACCGCGGCAAGGGTGGCGGCCTGTCGTCCCTGTTCGGTGGCGGCGTCCAGTCGAGCCTGTCCGGATCGAGCGTCGTCGAGCGCAACCTCGACCGACTGACCATCTTCGTCGGCATCATCTGGTTCATCTTCATCCTCGGCATCGGGCTGGACATCAAGCTCTCCTGAGCCGCCACGCGCCGCTCGGACTGCCGTTGCAGGCTCCAGGCGCGATACTGGTGGGATGACGGAACAGTCCGCGAAGGCGGAACAGGGCAGGGCACCAAGCGGTCCCGAGTCGACCACCCCCTCCGAGACCTTCGCCGCGCCGTCGGACGCACCGGTCACCTCCACCGCCACCGGGCGGGCGGCCACCGAACCTCTCCGTGAGGACATCCGCCTCCTGGGCGGGCTGCTCGGCGACATCGTCCGCGAACACGCCGGCACCGACATCTTCGACCTGGTCGAACGTGCGCGCGTCGAATCGTTCCGTGTCCGCCGGTCCGAGATCGACCGCGGTGAACTCGCCGACACACTCTCCGGCGTCGACGTCTCCGAGGCGATCCCGGTGATCCGGGCGTTCAGCCACTTCGCCCTGCTGGCCAACCTCGCCGAGGACATCCACCGCGAGCGGCGTCGTGCCATCCACGTCCGCGCCGGCGACGCACCGGTGGCCAGCAGCCTCGCGGCCACCCACGCCAAACTCGAGGCCGCGGGGCTCGACGACGCCACGGTCGGCGCCGCCCTGGCCGACGCGGTGGTCGTCCCCGTCATCACCGCCCACCCGACCGAGACCCGACGCCGGACGGTGTTCGAGACCCAGCGCCGCATCACCGACCTCATGCGCTTCCGTGGTCGCACCGAGCTGACGCCGGCCGAGGACGACGAGGTGGTGGCCGGGCTGCGGCGGCAGATCCTCACGCTGTGGCAGACGGCCCTCATCCGCCTCGAACGCCTGCGCATCGAGGACGAGATCGAGGTCGGTCTGCGCTACTACGACGCAGCGTTCTTCGAGGTGATCCCCGCGATCAACGCCTCGTTGCGGGCCGATCTGCGTGCCCGCTATCCCGACGCCGGTCTCGGCGACGACCCCATCCTGCGGATGGGCTCCTGGATCGGCGGCGACCGCGACGGGAACCCGTTCGTCACCGACCGCATCGTGGCCATGGCGACCGGGCGCGCCGCACAGACGGCCCTGACCCATCACCTCGAGCAGTTGACGACCCTGGCCCAGGAACTGAGCATGTCGTCGCGGCTGGTCACGGTCAGCGATGCGGTGATCGCACTCGGCGGCGGCGAGGAGGGCGACGTCGCGACCGACGAGCCGTACCGCCTCGCGCTGCGCCACATCCGTTCCCGCCTCATGGCGACCGCCCGGCACCGCTTCGGCCACGACGTCGCCCCGCTCGCCGATGCGTTCGTCGACACCGCCGCCGAGCCCTACGCGGTGGCGGCGGACCTGCTGGCCGATCTCGACGTCATCGACGCCTCGCTGCGGGACAACCGCGATTCGGCCCTCGCCGACGACCGCCTGCTAACGTTGCGAGAAGCGGTACGCACCTTCGGTTTCCACCTCTCGGGCCTCGACATGCGGCAGAACTCCGACATCCACGAGGAGGTCGTCGGCGAACTGCTGGCGTGGGCCGGGGTCCACGACGACTACGCCGGCCTCGATGAACCCGCACGGGTCGAGTTGCTGACCCGCGAGCTGTCGGACCGTCGACCGCTCGTGCGTCCCGGCGCCGAACTCGGTGAGCTCGCGGCGAAGGAACTCGCCATCGTCACCGCCGGCGCGAAGGCCGTCGCCGACTACGGACCCGAAGCCGTGCCGAACTACATCATCAGCATGTGCACGTCGGTCAGCGACATGCTCGAGGCGATGATCATGCTCAAGGAGGCCGGGCTGTTCGATCCCGGGTCATCCGACCAGGGCCCCCGCTGTTCGGTGCGTGTGGTGCCGCTGTTCGAGACCATCGAGGATCTGCAGCAGGGCGCATCGACACTGCTCGCCGTACTCGACGTGCCGCTCTACCGCGATCTCGTCGCCGCCCAGGGCGACATCCAGGAGATCATGCTGGGGTACTCCGACTCCAACAAGGACGGCGGATATCTCGCCGCCAACTGGGCGCTCTACCGCGCCGAACTCGACCTGGTGGAGGCCGCCGAGAAGTCCGGTATCCGACTGCGGCTGTTCCACGGGCGCGGCGGCACGGTCGGGCGCGGCGGCGGCCCCAGTTACGACGCGATCCTCGCCCAGCCTCCGGGCGCCGTGCAGGGATCGTTGCGGATCACCGAGCAGGGCGAGGTGATCGCGGCCAAGTACGCCGAGCCGGTGCTCGCGCGTCGCAACCTCGAGACCCTGCTCGCCGCGACCATCGAGTCGACCCTGCTCGACACCGAAGGTCTCGGTGACGCCGCCGACGGCGCCTACGAGATCCTCGACGACCTCGCCGCGCGCGCACGGTCGGCGTACGGCGCGCTGGTGCACGACACCCCCGGGTTCGTCGAGTACTTCACCTCCTCGACGCCGCTGTCGGAGATCGGCGCACTGAACATCGGCAGCCGACCGGCGTCGCGCAAGCAGACCGAGAAGATCTCCGACCTCCGGGCGATCCCGTGGGTGTTGTCGTGGACGCAGTGTCGGGTGATGTTGCCGGGCTGGTACGGCACGGGTACGGCGTTCGAGGAATGGATCGGCGGCGACGACGACCGCCTCGAGACACTGCGTGGCTACTACCGGCAGTGGCCGTTCTTCCGGACGGTGATGTCCAACATGGCGCAGGTCCTCGCGAAATCGGATCTCGGTCTCGCCGAACGGTATTCGCGCCTGGTGGCCGACGAGGAGTTGCGTTCCAGGGTGTTCGGGATGATCGTCGACGAGCACCGCCGCACCACCGCGATGTACTTCGCCATCACTGAATCCGACGACCTCCTGGCCGACAACCCGTCGCTGGCACGGTCGGTGTTCAACCGGTTCCCCTACCTCGAGCCGTTGAACCTGCTGCAGCTCGAACTGCTGCGGCGCTTCCGCGCGGGTGACGACTCGCCGCAGGTCCGGCGCGGGATCCAGCTCACCATGAACGGTCTCGCGACCGCACTGCGTAACAGCGGATAGGGCGACAGCGGGTGGCGGCCGGGCTCAGCGTGCGGTGAAGACGGCGAACACCTCGTGCAGGCCGTCGGCGTCGAACGGACCCAGTGCGTCGCGGTGGTGCAGGAAACCGATCCCGGCGAACAGCAGTGCGGCGGCGCGGATCTCGGCCGTGCGTTGATCGAAGCCGGACTCGACGAGGGCGTCGCGGACCATGGTCACGACGAGACGGTCCATCGCACGGACGGCCTCGGCGACGGTGGCGTCGGTACGAGCCCACTCACGCATCGCGACCTCGACCGCGCGGACACGTTCGTCGAACAGCGTCCCGGCCATGGCCTCGATGCGCTTCGCCGGCGGCAATGACCCCAACTCGGTGACCCGCGCCATGTTCGCCGCCTGCAGCTCCTGCCACCGACGTGCGACAGCGACCATGAGTCCGTCGATGTCGGTGAAGTGCCAGTAGAAACTGCCCTTGGTGACACCCAGTTGCTCGCACAGCCGCGAGATCTTCACCCCGGCGACGCCCTCGGCGACGAGCAGATCGAACGCCGCGTTGACCCAGTCCTCGACCGAGAGACGTGGTGCGCGCGCCACCTACGCCCTCACAGAGGGTGGGCGGCGTCGGGATCGAGCGACGCCGCGGCGGGGGAGTCGAGGAACCACACGGTCGCCTCGCTGCCGTGCACCGACGCGCACGGCCACTGCTGCGGGTCGCCGCCGGTGATGCCGGCGGCGGCGGCCTGCGCCTTGTCCTCGCCGGCGACGAGGAACCAGACCTCACGGGAGCGGCACACCACCGGGACGGTCAGCGTGATCCGTCGCGGCGGCGGCTTGGGGGAGTCGTTCACCGACACCACGGTGTCGTCGCGCTCGGCGAGCGCGGGGGTGTGCGGGAACAGCGAGTTGATGTGGCCCTCGCCGCCCATGCCGAGCAGGTGGACGTCGAAGGTGGGGCTGGCCGCACCGTGACCGGCGTCGGTCAACCACTGCCGGTACTGACCTGCCGCGGCCTCGATGTCGTCGCCGAACTCGCCGTCCGATGGTGCCATCACGAACACCCGGGAGCGGTCGACGTCGACGTGGTCGAGCAGGGCGTCGGCCAGCTGCTTGTGGTTGCGCTCGTCGTCGTCGGCGGTGACGAACCGTTCGTCGCCGAACCACAGGTCGGTGCGCGCCCAGTCCAGTGGCTCGTCGGCTGCCGAGGCGGCGTTGTCGCGCAACCACTCCGCGATCGCGACGCCGTTGCTGCCACCGGTGAGGACCAGCGACGCCGAGCCACGCTCGCGCTGTGCGGTGACCAGGGTCTGCACGAGCCGGGTACCCGCGGCCTCGATGAGCGCGACCTTGTCGTCGGACACGACGACCTCGGGAACCGGGATCTCGAACGATGTCATGCCGACACCCCTTCTGCCGGGGCCCCTACGGGCTCGCGGCTGATCTGCGCGGCGCCCTGCAGCGCCAGATGGTAGATCTCGTCGGGATCGAGTCGGCGCAGTTCCTCGGCGATGCAGTCGCGGACGCCGCGGGTGCTCATCGCGACGCGGCCGTCGGGCTTGCCGGGGTTCGACAGCACCGCGTTGTTGTTGCCGTCGACGGCGAGGACCAGGGGACCGGTCGCCCGCTCGAGGCGTACCTCGAAGCTGCCGATGTGCCGCTGGGTGTGCACCCCGAGCTGGGCGCGCAGCCAGCCGGCCAGCAGGTCGATCGACGGTGAGCGGTCGGGTCCGCTCACCACGACACGCTCGACCGGCTCGTGCGGAGGTCGGTCGAGGGCGGCGGTGAGGATGGCACGCCAGTAGGTGATCTGCGCCCAGACGAGATCGGAGTCGCCCGGGGCGTATCCGGCGAGCCGCTCGGCGAGGATGGTGTTCGGGTCGCTCGCCTTGGCCGCGTCGGTGATGCGGCGGGTGCCCAGACGACCCACCGGGTCGGCGGCGGGTTCGCTCGGCGCCTCCCCGGGCCACCACGTGACCACAGGGGTGTCTGGCAGCAGGAACGGGACCACCACACTCTCGGCGTGCTCGGCGAGGTCGCCGTAGAGACGCAACACCACCACCTCCGAGGCGCCGGCGTCGCCGCCGACCCGGATCTGGGCGTCGAGACGTGCTGCGGCGGCGCGGTTCCCGAGCGACACCACGATCACGCGGCAGGGGTGTTCCCGGCTCGCGTCGTTGGCGGCCTCGATCGCGCCCTCGGTCGGTTCACCCTCGTCGGCGCACACCACCAGGGTGAGCACCCGGCCGAGGGTGACCGCGCCTCCGGACTCGCGCATCTTCACGAGTTTCTTGCTGACCTTCTCGGTCGTCGTCGCGGGCAGGTCGAGAATCATCGGCTGTGTTCCTTCACGGGAGAAGATCGCGAGAGCTCTGAGTTCGACAGTTCTAAGGCCGACGCCACACGCGCCCGACGCGGGTCATCATGTCCTCGGCCGACCGCGGCCCCCACATGCCCGACTCGTAGGTGTCGGGGGTGCCCTGGGCGGCCCACGCCTGCAGCACCGGGTCGAGGATCTTCCACGACAACTCCACCTCGGCGTTGACCGGGAACAGCGACGGCTCCCCGAGCAGCACGTCGAGGATGAGCCGCTCGTAGGCCTCCGGCGAGGACTCGGTGAAGGCCTGGCCGTAGCTGAAGTCCATGTTGACGTCGCGGACCTGCATGCTCGACCCGGGCACCTTCGACCCGAAACGCAACGTGATGCCCTCGTCGGGCTGCACCCGGATCACCAGCGCGTTCTCGCCCAGTTCCTCGGTCATCGTCTTGTCGAACGGCAGGTGCGGGGCCTTCTTGAACACCAGCGCGATCTCGGTGACCCGACGACCCAGGCGTTTGCCGGTACGCAGATAGAACGGCACCCCGGCCCAGCGGCGGCTGTCGACCTCGACGGCGATCGCGGCGAACGTCTCGGTGATCGAGTCGGCCGCGAAGCCCTCCTCGTCGACGAGACCGGGCACCGACTGGCTGCCCTGCCATCCCGGGCCGTACTGACCGCGGGCGGTGTTGAGGTCCAACGGCAGGATGTTGCGGGTCGCGGAGAGCACCTTGATCTTCTCCGCCTGCAGCTCCCGCGGCTCGAAGGAGACCGGCTCCTCCATCGCCACGAGTGCCAACAACTGCAGCAGGTGGTTCTGGATCACGTCACGCGCGGCACCGATGCCGTCGTAGTAGCCGGCCCGACCACCGAGACCGATGTCCTCGGCCATGGTGATCTGCACGTGGTCGACGTAGTGCGAACTCCACAGCGGGTCGAACAACTGGTTCGCGAACCGCAACGCCAGGATGTTCTGGACCGTCTCCTTGCCCAGGTAGTGGTCGATGCGGAAGACCGAGTCCTCGGGGAAGACGCCGTTGACGACCGCGTTGAGCTCCTTGGCGCTCGCGAGGTCGTGACCGAACGGCTTCTCGATGACGACACGTCGCCAGTTGTCGCCGGTGTGCTGGGCCAGGCCCGACCGCTGCAACTGCTCGCACACCGTCGGGAACGCCTTCGGCGGCACCGACAGGTAGAACGCGTGGTTGCCGTCGGTACCGCGCTGCTCGTCGAGATCGGCGAGGGTGGTGGCGAGCTGATCGAAGGCCGCGTCGTCGTCGAACGCGCCCTGCACGAAGCGGAAGCCCTCCGACAACCGCTCCCACACGTCCTCACGGAACGGCGTGCGGGAGTGATCGCGCACGGCGTCGTGCACGACCTGCCCGAAATCCTGGTTGTCCCAGTCGCGTCGGGCGAAACCCACCAGGGCGAAGCTCGGCGGCAACAGACCCCGGTTGGCGAGGTCGTACACCGCGGGCATGAGCTTGCGCTTGGCGAGGTCGCCGGTGACGCCGAAGATGACCAGGCTGCAGGGCCCCGCGATCCGGGGCAGGCGCTTGTCGCGCGAGTCCCGGAGCGGGTTGGCCCAGCCGGTGTCGGTGGCTGCCGTCACCGCCGGTCAGCCCTTGGCGGAATCGAGCTGCTTCGCCGTGGCGTCGATCAGCTCGTTCCACGCCACCTCGAACTTGTCGACACCCTCGTTCTCGAGGGTGATGAACACGTCGTCGAGATCGACGCCGAGTTCGGAGATCTTCGCGAAGATCTCCTCCGACTCCGGGCCCCGGCCGACGAGCGACTCGGTGTCGACGGTGCCGTGATCGGCGAAGGCGTCCATCGTCTTCTCGGGCATCGTGTTCACGGTGTTCGGGGCGACGAGATCGCTCACGTACAGCGTGTCGGCGTAGTCGGGGTTCTTCACACCGGTCGAGGCCCACAGCGGGCGCTGGGGGCGCGCGCCGTCGGACAGCAGACCCTGGAACCGCGACTCGACCTCGAACACCTGCTGGTAGGCGACATAGGCGAGACGGGCGTTGGCCAGCGCGGCCTTGCCCTTGAGCTCGGTCGCCTCGGGGGTGCCGATGGCGTCGAGCCGCTTGTCGATCTCGGTGTCGACACGCGAGACGAAGAACGACGCGACCGAGTGGATCGTGGAGACGTCGTGCCCGGCCGCCTTCGCGGCCTCGATGCCCTCGAGGTAGGCGTCCATCACCGCGCGGTAGCGCTCGACGGAGAAGATCAGGGTGACGTTCACGCTGATGCCCTCGGCGAGGGTCTTGCTGATCGCGGGGATCCCGGCCTCGGTGGCGGGGATCTTGATCAGCAGGTTCGGTCGGTCGACGATCTTCCACAGCTCGATCGCCTGGGCGGCGGTCTTGTCGGAGTCGTGGGCCAGCCGAGGATCGACCTCGATCGACACCCGACCGTCGACACCGTGGGTCGACTCGTACACCGGCGCGAAGATGTCGCAGGCGTTGCGGACGTCGTCGGTGGTGACGGTGCGGATGGTGGCGTCGACATCGGCGCCCTGCGCGGCGAGTTCCCGCACCTGCGGGTCGTAGCTGTCACCGGCCGACAACGCCGCCTGGAAGATCGACGGGTTCGTGGTGACACCGACGACCGACTTCGTCTCGATCAGTTCGGCGAGGTTGCCCGAGGAGATGCGCTCGCGCGACAGGTCGTCGAGCCACACCGACACCCCCGCCTCGGACAGGTTCTTCAGATTCGTGTTCTGGGTCATGCTGGTCATCCCTTCGCGTTCGTGATGGAGCGCTGAGCAGCCGCGACGACGGCGTCGGCGGTGAAGCCGTACTCGCGGAACAGGGTCTCGGCGTCTGCGGACTCGCCGAAATGCTCCAGCGAGATGATCTCGCCGGCGTCGCCGACGATCTTGTACCAGGGCATCGCGATGCCGGCCTCGATGGACACGCGGGCCCTGACCGTCGGCGGGATCACCTGGTCGCGGTAGTTCTGGTCCTGGTCTTCGAACCACTCGACGCAGGGCATCGACACGACGCGTGCCGCGATTCCCTGCTCCTCCAACTTCTTTCGTCCCTCAACGGCGTACTGGACCTCGGACCCGGTGGCGATGATGACCACCTCCGGTGCCCCGTTCGCGGCGTCGGCCAGGACGTACCCGCCCTTCGCGACGCCCTCGGCGCTGGTGCCCTCGAGGATCGGGACACCCTGACGGGTGAGTGCGAGACCGACGGGACCGCTGCTCGACGAGCGCGCGATCACCGACTTCCAGGCGTACGCCGTCTCGTTGGCGTCGCCGGGGCGCACCACCGAGAGGTTGGGGATGGCGCGCAGTGCGGCGAGGTGCTCGACCGGTTGGTGGGTCGGACCGTCCTCGCCGAGGCCGATGGAGTCGTGGGTCCACACGTAGATCGGGTCGATGTCCATCAGCGACGCGATACGCACCGCGGGACGCATGTAGTCGGAGAACTGCATGAACGTGCCGCCGTACACCCGGGTGGGGCCGTGCAGCACGATGCCGTTGAGGATCGACCCCATCGCGTGCTCACGGATACCGAAGTGCAGTGTGCGGCCGTAGGGTTCGGCGTCCCAGTCGTCGGTCGAGATCGACGTCGGGCCGAACGACTTCGCGCCGTCCATCGTGGTGTTGTTCGATCCGGCGAGGTCGGCCGAACCGCCCCACAGCTCGGGGAGCACCGGCGCGAGGGCGGTGAGCACCTTGCCCGACGCGGCGCGGGTCGCCGGTCCTTTGTCGCCGACCTCCCAGGTCGGCAGGACATCGGCCCAGCCGTCGGGCAGTTCGTCGGCGGTCAGGCGATCGAGCAACTTCTTGCGCTCCGGGTTGGCCTGCGCCCAGGTGTCGAAATCCTTGCTCCACTGCGCGTGGTCCTCGCGACCCCGCGTGACGAGTTCACGGGTGTGGGCGAGCACCTCGTCGGAGACGTCGAAGGTCTTGTTCGGGTCGAACCCGAGGATCTCCTTGGTGGCGGCCACCTCGTCGTCGCCGAGCGCCGAACCGTGGACACCGCCGGTGTTCATCTTGGTCGGTGCGGGGTAGCCGATGATGGTGCGCAGCAGGATGATCGACGGCTTGTCGGTGACGGCCTTGGCGTTGGCGACCGCCTCCTCGATACCGGTGACGTTCTCGCCGCCCTGCACCGTCTGCACGTGCCAGCCGTAGGCCTCGTAGCGCTTTGCGGTGTCCTCGGACAGCGCGATGTCGGTGTTGTGCTCGATCGAGATCTTGTTCTCGTCGTAGAACAGGATGAGGTTGCCCAGCTGCTGGGTGCCGGCGAGCGACGAGGCCTCGGAGGTGACGCCCTCCTCGATGTCGCCGTCGGAGGCGACCACGTAGATGTAGTGGTCGAAGATGCTCTCGCCGATCGCGGGCTCGGGATCGAACAGGCCGCGCTCGCGCCGTGACGCCATCGCCATGCCGACCGCCGAGGCCAGGCCCTGACCGAGCGGGCCGGTGGTGATCTCGACACCACGGGTGTGGCGGAACTCCGGGTGCCCGGGGGTCTTGGACTTGAAGGTGCGCAGCGCCTCGAGATCGGCGAGCTCGAGGCCGAACCCTCCGAGGTAGAGCTGGATGTAGAGGGTGAGGCTGGAGTGCCCACACGACAACACGAACCGGTCGCGGCCGAGCCACGCGGTGTCGTCGGGGTCGTGGCGCATGATCCGCTGGAAGAGGGTGTAGGCCAGCGGTGCGAGGCTCATGGCGGTGCCGGGGTGTCCGGATCCGCACTTCTGCACCGCATCGGCCGCGAGCACCCGTACGGTGTCGACGGCTTTGGTGTCGAGATCGGTCCAACCCTCCGGATGTGACGGCTGGGTCAGGGCGCGGATCTCATCTGTCACTGCCACGATGTGCAAGTCTCCTGTGTCGGTCGCGTCGAGTGCGGAACGGAGTCGTCGCGGTCGGTGACCTGCACGCCGCGGCACCGTGTGATCACACGGGTGCCGTCGGTCGCAGTGTGCGACGCATGACTCCGAGCCCAAGCGTAGTCCGCAGGTCCGGCGCCCGGGCGGTCGCCGGGGTGTCGGATCGATGACCGTTGTCGGAGCGTCCAATTGTCGATCCGCAACGGTCGGCGTCTACCATTCCGTGTAGTAGACGAGTGAGTGTTCAGGTTCGTATCGAGTTCGACAGCCAGGAGCGTCAGTGGAGATGGGGCACAGCGTGGGCGGACACGGTTCCGCGGCCACCCGGCCCGGACTGTCACCCGGCGTTCCCGAACCCGCGTCGGGGGCCGGCCGCCTCCGACAGATCGTGTTCGCGTACATCGCCCTGACCAAGCCTCGGGTGATCGAGCTGCTGCTCGTGGCCACGGTCCCGGTGATGCTCCTCGCCGACCGCGGATCGATCGACATCGGTCTGATCGCGGTCACCCTCGTCGGCGGCTGGCTGGGTGCGGCGAGCGCCAACACGCTGAACATGGTCATCGACCACGACATCGACCAGAAGATGAAGCGCACCGAGCGACGTCCGCTCGCCCGTCACGCCGTGTCGCGCATGCACGCACTCATCTTCGGTCTCGTCCTCGGGGTGGCGTCGTTCGCCGTCCTGTGGACCTGCGCCAATCTGCTCTCCGCGCTGCTGGTCACCGCGACCATCGCGTTTTACGTGTTCGTCTACACGATGATCCTCAAGCGCCGGACCTGGCAGAACGTGGTCTGGGGCGGCGCGGCCGGCTGCATGCCGACGCTCGTCGGTTGGGCGGCGGTCACCGGTTCGCTGAGCTGGCAGCCGGTGGTCCTGTTCCTGGTCATCTTCTTCTGGACGCCGCCGCACACCTGGGCGCTCGCGATGCGCTACAAGGAGGACTACAAGGCGGCCGGTGTGCCGATGCTCCCGGTGGTCGCCACCGAGCTGCACGTCGCCCGCCAGATGGTCTATTACACCTGGGCCACGGTCGTCTCGACGCTCGTCCTGGTATGGGCCACCGGCCCGATCTACGCCGTCGTCGCGATCGCCGCGGGCGCGTGGTTCCTGCGGGCGGTGCACAAGCTCCTCGCCGCGACCCGTCGTGGTGAGCCGATCACGCCGCTCAAGGTCTTCCTGCAGTCCAACGAGTACCTGGCCATCGTGTTCTGCGGTCTGGCGGTGGACTCCGTCGTCCACCTGCCGACCGTCGCAAGCTGGTTCTGACCCCCGGTCGGCCGGATACACCGGTCGCTCAGGGGATGAGGACGATCGAGCCCGTCGTCGCACGTCCGGCCAGATCGGTGTGCGCCTGCCCGGCCTCGGTGAGCGGGTAACTCGCCCCGACCCGCACCGACAGCCGCCCGTCGGCCACCGCGCCCATGACCTCCCCGGTGCGCCACGCGAACTCGTCGGCGTCGGAGATGAAGTGCGCCAGAGTCGGCCGCGTGACGTGCAGGGATCCCAGCGAGTTGAGTCGTTGCACGTCGAGCGGTGGCACGGGTCCGCTCGCGGCGCCGAAGACCACGACCGTCCCGCGGATGCGCGCCGCGCGCAGCGACTGCTCGAACGTGTCGGCACCGACACCGTCGTAGACCACCGCGACCCCGGCACCGTCGGTCAGCTCGCGCACCTTCTCGGCCACGTCGTCGCCGTAGCGCAGGACGTCGGTGGCCCCGGCGCCGCGGGAGAGCTCCTCCTTGGCGTCGGTCGAGACCGTGGTGATCACCCGGATACCCGCCGAGGTGGCCAGCTGGGTCAGCATCAGTCCGACACCACCGGCCCCGGCGTGCACGAGCACAGTGTCGCCCGCGGCCGGGTGGGCGCTGCCGTCGAGCAGATAGTGCGCGGTGAGGCCCTGCAGCAAGACGCACGCCGCGGTGGCGTCGTCGACGCCGTCGGGCACCGTCACCGCCCGATCGGCGCGCACCGTGACCTGCTCGGCGTAGGAACCCGACGCATCACACCACGCGACCCGGGTACCGACACGGTCGGCCGACACACCCTCGCCGACGGCGGTGACCGTTCCCGACCCCTCACTGCCGGGGACGTACGGCGGATCCGACGGGTACAGCCCCGAGCGGAAGTAGGTGTCGATGAAGTTGACGCCGACGGCCGCGACGTCGACGAGCAGCTCACCCGGGCCGACGACGGGACCGTCGATCTCGACGAGTTCGAGGACCTCGGGACCGCCGTGGCGTGTGACGTGTATCGCTCGCATGTCTGTAGTTCTACCCGGCCGCCGGGATGTGTCGCGGCGGGGGCCGCGTCACCGCGACGCCGCGATCCGTGCGGCGGATATGCTCATCGACATGGCGGACGACAACACCACCGATGAGACCACCACGGAGCAGACCGGCGGCGAGGTGCGTATCGCGCGCGGCACGCTGGCCGCGGTCACACGCTTCGTCCGACGCAATGGCGGCAGCGCCAAGGCGGTCGTCGAGCCCGTCGGCGCCGACGGCGTGCGCGTGCTGCTGGTGGGCGAGAACGGTGTGATGGGCGATCAGGTGGTCGACGACGTCGCCACGGCGAACGCCCTCGTCGAACGCGTCGCCGGCCTCGAGGTGTCGGAATGGGACCGGGAACTCAGTTCGGTGGCCACCCCCCGCGACGGTCACCACGCGAAGATGGCGGGCTGGGTCGCGCGGACCTGAGCTCGGCTCAGCGCTCGACGACCTCGCCCATCCCGGTCCGTTCACGTCCGGTCCGGTCCTCCCCGACGTGAGATGGGCCGCCGGCGGTGGCGACCTCCTCGACCCGCGTCCGCGGGCGCATCGACACCCACAGCGCGGCGGTGGCCGCGGCACACGCACCGGCCCCGGCCACATGGGCGACCACGAGTGCCTCGGGGATGCCGGTCACGTACTGGGTGAACCCGATGCCCGCCTGCACGACGATCAACGCGACCACGACGTAGAGGCGGTTGCGGACCCGAGCCGGTGCGCCGACCGCGGCCAGCCCGAATCCCAGGGCGACGATCAGTGCCAGATAGGCGACCATCACCTCGGCGTGGAAGTGCACGAGTGAGGTGATGGCGATCTCCAGGCGCGGTACCGGTTTCTCGATGCTCGCGTCCCCGGCGTGGGGACCGGCGCCGGTGACCATCGTCCCGGCGACGAGCAGCACGCCGAGGACGGCGGCGCTGAGCACGGTCAGTGCCCGCAGCGGCTGGGGCACGACGGCGATCGCCTCGGTGTCGTCGGGTTCGCGCACCTTCTCGAGTAGCAGCACCGAGAGCCACACCATCGCCATCGACACCAGCAGGTGGATCGCGACCGTCCACCAGAGCAGCCCGGTGAGGACCGTGAGGCCACCGATGACGGCCTGGGCGACGGTGGACAGCGGCATGAGCCAGGCGTAGAGCTTCACCTCGCGGCGACGCCGCGCGCGGGTCACGGCGATGACGATCAGCGCGGCGGTCGCCACCACCGCGAAGGTGAGCAGCCGGTTGCCGAACTCGACGGCCTGGTGGAACCCGGCGACGTTGGTGTGCGGTGCCGGGGTGAAGCTCCCGGGAAAGCACTGCGGCCACGTCGGGCAGCCGAGGCCGGAGGCGGTGACACGCACCACCGACCCGGTGACGGCGATACCCGCCTGGGTGATGAGGACCGCGATGGCGACCCCGATCTGCGCACGCCGAGAAGGCATGGGGAGGAGGTCGACCAGCCGGACGAAACCGCGATAGAGCACGACTCGATCGTATAGAACGGGCCGGTGGGAACGGCAATCCTGCGGTGTCGTCTCGGCCACCCCGGCCGAGCCGCGACGGCGGACCCGGCGGGCCGAGGTGTCAGGTGAAGCGGAACCAGCGCACGGCGGCCACGCCGGCGACCACACCCCACGCGATGAGCACGCCGAGTCCGACATAGTCGACCGAGTGCCGGGTGGCCTGGTGCAGGGCCTCGCTCAGCGCGCCCGACGGGATGGCGCGGGCGACCCACCGCACGGCCTCGGGCACACCGTCACCGACGACCACGAGACTGCCGACACCGATGAACACGAACCAGACGATGTTGGCCAGGGCCAGCACGATCTCCGCGCGCAGGGTGCCGCCGAGCAGCAGACCCAGCGCGGAGAAGGTCATGGTGCCGATCGCGATGGCGACGGCGCCGAGGAGGAGTCCGGTGACGCTGGGGTCCCAGCCGAACGCGAATCCGATGACTCCGAGCACGACGGCCTGCAGGACCACCACGATCGCGACGGCGATCGACTTGCCGACGATGACACCCCACCGCGGCAGCGGGGTGGCGCCGAGGCGTTTCAGAGCGCCGTAGCGGCGGTCGAACCCGACGGCGATGGCCTGACCGGTGAAAGCGGTCGACATCACCGCGACGGTCATGATCGCGGGGACGAAGCGGTCGGCGCGGCTCTCGGCGAAGGTGCCGATGGGCAGCAGACAGAGTCCGATCAGCAGGGTGACCGGGATGAACAACGTGAGAAGAAGTTGTTCGCCGTTGCGCAGCAGCAGGATGAGCTCGATCCGGGACTGCGCGGCGACCATCCGCGCGATCGGCGCGGGCCGGGGGTCGGGGCTGAACTGGCCGGGTTCGAACCGACCCGACGTCGTGGTGCGGCCTGTGGTGCCGTCTGTGCGGGTCATCCGCGCAATTCCCGTCCGGTGAGGTCGAGGAACACGTCCTCGAGGCTGCGCGTCTCGACCCGCAGGTCGGTGGCGAGCACGTTGATCTTCGCGCACCAACTCGTCACGGCCACCATCACCTGCGGGGTGACCTCGCCCGCGACGAGGTAGGTGCCGGGATTGACCTCCGACACGCGGTAGCCCTCGGCCAGGATCGATTCGAGAAGGGTCAGGTCGAGTCCGCGCGGTGCCCGGAAACGCAGTTCGTTCTCCGCCCCGCGGCTGGTGACCTCGGCGGGGGTCCCCTGTGCGACGATCGCACCCCGGTCGATGATCACGAGGTCGTCGGCGAGTTGCTCGGCCTCGTCCATGAGGTGCGTGGTGAGCAGGACCGAGACGCCGTCCTTGCGGAGCCGATCGATCAACTCCCACACCAGGATCCGCGCCGCGGCGTCGAGCCCGGCGGTCGGTTCGTCGAGGAACACGAGTTCGGGACGACCGACCAGCGCGCACGCCAGGGCGAGTCGTTGCTGCTGGCCGCCCGAGAGCCGCCGGTAGGGGGTGCGCTGCGCGTCGAGGAGCCCGAGCGTGCGCATCAACCACTCCGGGTCGATCGGGTTGGCCGAGTACGCCGCGCACAGCTTCAGCATCTCGCCCGCGCGGGCACCGGGGTAGGCGCCGCCGCCCTGCAACATCACGCCGATCCGGGCGCGGAGGCGGTCGTTGTCGACGACGGGGTCGAGGCCCAGGACCCGCACCTCGCCGGAATCGGCGACGCCGAAGCCCTCGCAGATCTCGACCGTGGTGGTCTTGCCGGCGCCGTTGGGGCCCAGGAGCGCCAGGACCTGCCCGTGGTGGAGTTCGAGGTCGAGCCCGTCGACCGCGGTGACGTCGCCGTAACGCTTGACCAGCCCCCGGACCTGCAGAGCCGGTGCGTCGCCGCCTGCGATCCCGGACACCCCCGAAGACGGGGCGACCGGGGGGTGCGACGGACTCTTCACAGGGCCAACACTATTGGTCGGCCACCCGCAGCCGCCAAACGGACTCTCGACGCCGGTTGCGCGGTCGGGCTCAGGAGACGCGTTCGGCGGTCGTCGCCGACGCGGGCGCGTCGTCGTCGGAGCTGTCGTCCGGTGTGCTCGAGTCCACCGGCGTCCGCGTCGGGCGTTCGTCGCGTCGTCGTCGCTGCCACGGCATCTTCTCGAAGAACAGCGCCGTGAGGACCGCGGTCAGCAGGACCGAGGCGATGATCGCCTCGGCGAGCTGGAAGCCCCGTGTCCCCGCGCCCGTCGGCAGCACCACGACCGCGATGATGGCCGACACGGCGATGGCCGCGATGCGGAACCAGCGGCCCGTCGCCCACGCCGCGAGCGGGATGATCGCCCACAGCAGGTACCAGGCCTGCACGAACGGGAAGAACAGCACGAACGTGGCCATGGCGATGCCGAGGGCGCCGAGGGGGTGCAGCCGCCCGGCGAGCGCGGCGAGGAGCCATCGCACGATGAACAGTCCGGCGATGAGCTGGCCGACCGGTCGGGCGACGTCGAGCATCGCCTGGGTGTGGTCGCCGAGACCGACGAGCACCCCGACGCGACCACCGGTCACCGACAGCAGGGTGGGCATCGACATCCACGACCGCACCACGTCGCCGGTGCTCAACGTGGAGGTCCAGCCGAACCCGAGCCCGGTGCCCAGACAGATCGACACGACGACCGCGACGAGGATGGACGCGAGGACGCCGGCGGAGGCGGCAAGCGCCCAGAAGGACCGCCGCGAGCGCTCCCACCACTCCGAGCGCGGCGCGTGGCGGAGCGCGGGCAGGGTCGCACCCCACCGGCGCGCGAGCGCGATGCCCACGAACCCGAAGGCGAGCATCGAGGAGATCTTGACCATCGACGACGCGGCCATGGTCGCCGAACCGGCGATGAGCAGCCACCCGGTGGCTGACGGCAGCAGCGTCCCGGCGCGTCGAAGCCGGTGCGGGCTGTCGATGGCGCGGAAGCACAGCTCGATGCCGGCCAGCATCAGCCCGAGCATGAGGGCCTCGTTGTGGATACCCCCGACGAGATGCAGGATGAGCAGCGGGTTCATGGCACCGAGCCACAGTGCGGCGACCGGCGAGACCCCGCAGCGTCGCGCGAGGCGGGGCAGGGCCCACACGATCAGCGCGACTCCGGCCAGGGCGATGATGCGATGCCCGAGGATGGCGGCGGACAGGTTGTCGCCGACGATGCCGGTGATCCCCTTGCCCAACCAGAGGAACAGCGGTCCGTAGGGCGCCGGGGTGTCGCGCCAGAGGTTGGGCACCGACCGTGTCAGCACGTCGCCGACACCCAGTCCACGCACAGGACTCACCACGTAGGGGTCCATGCCGCGATAGGCGATCGCGCTCTGGGCGAGGTAGGAGTAGATGTCCTTGCTGAGCATCGGCGGCGCCAGCACGATCGGGGCGATCCACACCAGCAGGGTGCGATCGGCCTGTCGGCGGGTCATGCGGCGTCGGGGAGCGGTGTTCCCGACGACCTCGACGGTGAGCCGGCCGACCGCGAAACGACCCAGCATCAGCCAGGCCAGGACCAGGACGATGGTGCCGCCGATGGACAGGGTCAGTGCGGTGGTCCACATCCGCGACGGCAGCGACAGCAGACGCATGCCGGCGATGGGGTTCTGCAGGACGGGCACGGCGCCGGTGCCCAGCGAACCGACGAGGATCAGGATCGACCCGACGGCACCGAACAACCGGATCCGCAGCAGCGAGCGACTCTCGACGGGGTCGAGTGCCCCGACCTCGGGCTCGGCACCGTGTAGCCGGGCCATCGTGACGCCGTAGTCGCCGGTGGTGTCGCGATCGGGTGTCGTCGTCGTGGCCGCGCGGCGCAGACCCAGGTACCCGGTCACCGCGCGGAAGCGCCCGGTGACGGTGGCCGCGGCCCGCTCCCGACGGGGCGCAGCAGTGCCCCCGGGCGTCGACTGCGGTGTGGGATCGGGCACAGCTGCAGACTCTATCCGGCTTTGCCGAACGGCTCCGAAAGCGCGAATGCTGCAACGATCGGCGCAGGTGGGGGCGGCGGGTCGTCGACCGCGCGGCAGGCAAGGTCACCCTTGCTGGCGTGCTGTCGGCAATTAGGTGACACTTGTGTTGTGAAAACCACCGGGACCGCTGTCCCCGCACGCGACGACGAGGGGCACACGACTGCCTCCTCGCCGTCGACCGGCGTGCGCGACGGTGGTCCGGTGTCGGTCGGCTCGGAGGGGCAGACCCGCACCGCGGTGGTGTCGCTGCTGGTGGAACGCGGTCCGGCGACGGCAGGGGAGATCGGCGACGAACTCGGCATGAGTGCGGCCGGCGTCCGACGCCATCTCGACGCCCTGATCGCCGCCGGCGAGGTCCGGGCCAGCACGGGCTCGGGGCGGCACGTCACCCGCGGCCGGGGTCGCCCGGCCAAGCAGTTCCAGCTGACCGCGCACGGTCGCGGGAAACTGCATCACTCCTACGACGACCTGGCCGGGGCGGCCATGCGGCGTCTGCGTGACCTGGGCGGCGACGCCGCGGTCCGCGACTTCGCCGACGACCGCATCGACGCCATCCTCACCGGTGTCGACACCGCTCACGACGTCGACTCCGACACCCCCGATCCCGACGCCGTGGTCGAGACCGCCGAGCGGATAGCCTCGGCGCTGACCGAGGCGGGCTTCTCGGCCAACACGCGTCGTGTCGGTGCGGGAGTGCAGATCTGTCAGCACCACTGCCCGGTGGCGCATGTCGCCGCCGAGTTCCCCGAGCTCTGCGAGGCGGAGACCGCCCGCTTCACGCAGCTGCTCGGTACGCACGTCCAGCGCCTGGCGACCATCGCCAACGGTGACTGCGCGTGCACCACCCATGTACCGCTGGCGGCCACCACCGCCCACCGGATCGACAGCCAGTCGGGATCCGACGCACAGCTCGCGTCGGCCACCGGCACCAACCGAGAGGACTCTCGATGACAGTCACCGATCCCCGCACGCCGGTCGCCCCGGCTCTGACGCAGGAAGAGACGATCGACTCGCTCGGTACCTACGGGTACGGCTGGTCGGACTCCGATGTCGCCGGTGCCAGCGCGCAGCGCGGCATCAACCCCGCCGTGGTCACCGACATCTCGGCGAAGAAGAGCGAGCCCGAGTGGATGCTCGCGGCCCGCCTCAAGGCGTTGCAGACCTTCGAGCGCAAGCCGATGCCGAACTGGGGCAGCGACCTCGACGGCATCGACTTCGACAACATCAAGTACTTCGTGCGCTCGAGCGAGAAGCAGGCCGCCACCTGGGACGACCTGCCCGCCGACATCAAGAACACCTACGACAAGCTCGGCATCCCCGAGGCGGAGAAGCAGCGCCTGGTCTCCGGTGTCGCCGCGCAGTACGAATCCGAGGTCGTCTACCACTCGATCCGCGAGGACCTCGAGCAGCAGGGCGTGATCTTCCTCGACACCGACACCGCACTCAAGGAGCACCCCGAGATCTTCCGGGAGTACTTCGGCTCGGTGATCCCCGCGGGCGACAACAAGTTCTCCGCGCTGAACACCGCGGTGTGGTCGGGTGGCTCGTTCATCTACGTGCCCAAGGGTGTCCACGTCGACATCCCGTTGCAGGCGTACTTCCGCATCAACACCGAGAACATGGGTCAGTTCGAGCGGACGCTGATCATCGTCGACGAGGACGCCTACGTGCACTACGTCGAGGGCTGCACCGCGCCGATCTACAAGACCGACTCGCTGCACTCCGCGGTCGTCGAGATCATCGTCAAGAAGGGTGGTCGCTGCCGCTACACCACCATCCAGAACTGGTCGAACAACGTCTACAACCTGGTGACCAAGCGTGCCAAGGCCGAGGCCGGCGCCACGATGGAGTGGGTCGACGGCAACATCGGCTCCAAGGTCACCATGAAGTACCCGGCGGTGTGGATGACCGGTGAGCACGCCAAGGGCGAGGTGCTCTCGGTGGCGTTCGCGGGTCCCGGACAGCACCAGGACACCGGGTCGAAGATGGTGCACCTCGCGCCCAACACGTCGAGCAACATCGTGTCCAAGTCGGTCGCCCGGGGCGGCGGTCGTGCGTCCTACCGCGGCCTGGTCCAGATCAACAAGGGTGCGCACGGGAGCCGGTCGACGGTGAAGTGCGACGCGCTGCTCGTCGACACGATCAGCCGCAGCGACACCTACCCCTACGTCGACATCCGTGAGGACGACGTGACGATGGGCCACGAGGCGACCGTCTCGAAGGTCAGCGACGACCAGCTGTTCTACCTGATGAGCCGCGGCATGACCGAGGACGAGGCCATGGCGATGGTGGTCCGCGGATTCGTCGAGCCGATCGCGAAGGAACTCCCCATGGAGTACGCGCTCGAGCTCAACCGGCTCATCGAACTCCAGATGGAAGGATCTGTCGGTTGAGTCAGGCACAGACCCCCGGCGGCGTCGTCGACGCCGTCCGCGGCGAGAACCCGTCGGGCGCCGCACACCCGGTCACCAACAAGGGTGAGCTGTTCACGTCGTTCGACGTCGACGCCTTCGAGGTGCCCGGTTCGCGCGACGAGGCGTGGCGGTTCACCCCGTTCCGCCGCCTGCGCGGCCTGCACACCGGTGCCGCGGTCGCGACGGGTTCGGCCACGATCACCGTCGACGGCGTCGCCGACGGCGTGAGCGTCGACACCGTCGACCGCACCGACGACCGGCTCGGTCAGGGTGGTGTCCCGTTCGACCGCATCGCCGCGCAGGCGTACACGTCGTTCGACACCGCCACCGTCCTCACCGTGGCGAAGGACACCGAGCTCGACGACCCGATCACGGTGACCATCACCGGTCCCGGTGTGGACGAGGTCGCCTTCGGACACCTGCAGGTGCGGGTGGAACGCTTCGCGCGCGCCGTGGTCGTCCTCGACCAGTCGGGCAGCGGCACGTATGCCGAGAACGTCGAGTTCGTGGTCGCCGACGGTGCGCACCTGACCGTGGTCAACCTCCACGACTGGGCCGACGACACCGTCCACGTGGCCGCGCATCACGTCCGGCTCGGCCGCGACGCGACGATCCGGCACTTCGCCATCAGCCTCGGCGGCGATCTGGTACGCCTGTCGCCGCTGGTGCACTACGACGGTCCCGGCGGCGACGCCGAACTGTGGGGCCTGTACTTCGCCGACGCCGGGCAGCACCTCGAGCAGCGTCTGCTCGTCGACCACTCGCAGCCCCACTGCAAGTCCCACGTGGTCTACAAGGGCGCGCTGCAGGGCGACGCCACAGACAGAGCCCGGGAGGCGCGCACGGTGTGGATTGGCGACGTGCTGATCCGTGCCGCCGCCGAGGGCACCGAGACGTTCGAGGTCAACCGCAACCTGCTGCTCACCGACGGCGCCCGCGCCGACTCGGTGCCCAACCTCGAGATCGAGACCGGCGAGATCGTCGGTGCGGGACACGCGAGCGCCACCGGCCGCTTCGACGACGAGCAGCTGTTCTACCTACAGGCCCGCGGCATCCCCGAGGACCAGGCCCGCCGTCTCGTGGTCCGTGGCTTCTTCGGCGAGGTCATCGCGAAGATCGGCGTGCCCGAGATTCGCGAACGGCTCGAGAACGCCGTCGAGGCCGAGCTGCAGATCGCCGGCGCGTAACCGGCCCCGGCCGCGACCCGCACCCGACTCATCACCACATCACGTAGAGGAACTGAGAACACCGTGGCAACACTCGAAATCCGCGACCTGCACGTCGATGTCGCATCCAGCGACTCCGACGCCGAACCCATCCACATCCTCAAGGGTGTCGATCTCACGATCTCGTCGGGCGAGACCCACGCGATCATGGGCCCCAACGGGTCGGGCAAGTCGACGCTGTCCTACGCCATCGCCGGCCACCCCAAATACACCGTGACCCAAGGTTCGATCACCCTCGACGGTGAGGACGTCCTGGCCATGACGGTCGACGAGCGTGCGCGCGCCGGACTGTTCCTCGCGATGCAGTACCCCGTCGAGGTGCCCGGGGTGTCGATGTCGAACTTCCTGCGCACCGCGGCGACCGCGGTCCGCGGCGAGGCGCCGAAGCTGCGCCACTGGGTCAAAGAGGTCAAGGAGTCGCTCGGCGAACTCGAGATCGACCCGTCGTTCATCGAGCGGTCGGTGAACGAGGGATTCTCCGGTGGCGAGAAGAAGCGCCACGAGATCCTGCAGCTGGGCATGCTGAAGCCGAAGATCGCCATCCTGGACGAGACCGACTCCGGCCTCGACGTCGACGCCCTGCGCGTGGTGTCGGCGGGCGTGAACAACTACCGCGAGCGCGAGAACGGTGGCGTGCTGTTGATCACGCACTACACACGCATCCTGCGCTACATCAAGCCTGAGTTCGTCCATGTGTTCGTCGCCGGCAAGGTCGTCGAGTCCGGCGGACCCGAGCTGGCCGACGAGCTCGAGGAGAACGGCTACGTGAAGTTCACCTCCGCACCCGCCGAGGCCTGATCCACTGCGAACTCCACGGAGGTGACCGACGTGACGAGCACGGTATCGACCGACATTCGCTCCCTTCCGCTCGACGTGGAGGCGTTGCGGGCCGACTTCCCGATCCTGCGGCGGACCGTCCGCGACTCCAAGCCGCTGGTCTACCTCGACTCCGGTGCGACGTCGCAGCGTCCGGTGCAGGTGCTCGACGCCGAACGTGACTTCCTGGTGACCTGCAACGCCGCGGTGCATCGCGGTGCACACCAGCTCGCCGAGGAGGCCACCGACGCCTACGAGGACGCCCGCGCGATCATCGCCGAGTTCGTGGGGGCGCAGGTCGACGAGATCGTGTTCACGAAGAACGCGACCGAGTCGATCAATCTGGTCGCTCACACCCTCGGCGACGACCGCTCCGGCGCGGTCTTCGGTGGCAAGCCCCTCGGACCGGGCGACACGATCGTCGTCACCGAACTCGAACACCATGCCAATCTGGTCCCGTGGCAGGAACTCTGCCGCCGCACCGGTGCGGCGTTGCGGTGGTACGGCGTCACCGGGGACGGTCGCATCGATCTGGACTCCCTCGAACTCGACGACACGGTGAAGGTGGTCGCGTTCACCCACCAGTCCAACGTGACCGGCGCGGTCGCCGACGTCGAGGAGATGGTGCGGCGGGCCCGCGCCGTCGGTGCGCTCGTCGTGCTCGACGCCTGCCAGTCGGTGCCGCACATGGAGGTCGACCTCGCCGCCTCCGACGTGGACTTCGCCGCCTTCTCGGGGCACAAGATGTTCGGCCCGTCGGGCGTCGGTGTGCTGTACGGCAAATCGTCTCTGCTGGAACAGCTCCCGCCCTTCATCACCGGTGGATCGATGATCGAGACGGTGTCGATGGAGGTGTCCACCTACGCCGCACCGCCTCAACGCTTCGAGGCCGGGGTGCCGATGACGTCCCAGGTCGTCGGGCTCGGCGCCGCCGTGCGCTACCTGCAGACGATCGGCATGGGTGCAGTCGCCGCGCACGAACACCTCCTCGTCGAGCACACACTCGACCGGTTCGCATCGCTCGACGGCGTCCGGGTCATCGGTCCGACGTCGACCGACCGACGTGGGGGAGCAGTGGCGTTCGTCGTCGACGGCATCCACGCCCACGATCTCGGGCAGGTCCTCGACGACGAGGGTGTCGCCATCCGCGTCGGTCATCACTGCGCCTGGCCGCTGCACAAGCGCTTCGGTGTCGCGGCGACGGCGCGCGCGTCGTTCGCGGCCTACAACACCCTCGCGGAGGTCGACGCGCTCGCGGAAGCGATCGTGACCGCGCAGCGTTTCTTCGGGGTGGAGGTGAACGCATGAGGATGGAACAGATGTACCAGGAGGTGATCCTGGACCACTACAAACACCCGCACGGCCGCGGACTGCGGGAACCGTTCGGCACCGAGGTGCATCACGTGAACCCCACGTGCGGGGACGAGATCTCGCTGCGGGTCGCCCTGTCCGACGACGGCGCCACCGTCACCGACATCTCCTACGACGGACAGGGATGCTCCATCTCGCAGGCGGCGACGTCGGTGCTCTACGACCAGGTGGTCGGCATGACGGTCGACGACGCGCTCGACACCGTCGCGGCGTTCAACGACATGATGACCTCGCGTGGCAAGTCCGAGGGCGACGAGGACGTGATCGGCGACGGCATCGCCTTCGCCGGCGTGAGCAAGTACCCGGCACGCGTGAAGTGTGCCCTCCTGGGCTGGATGGCCTTCAAAGACGCTCTCGCCCAAACACTTGCGGCACAGACACTTGCACGACAGTCCGCAGAAAGGAACTGACATGAGCGACACCCAGACCCCCGCCGAGGTGAGCACCTCGTTGCCCAGCATCGACGACGTCGAGGAGGCCATGCGCGATGTGGTCGACCCCGAGCTCGGCATCAACGTCGTCGACCTCGGCCTGGTCTACGGCATCGACGTCGACTCCGACGCCAAGGCCAAGATCGACATGACCCTCACCTCGGCCGCGTGCCCGCTCACCGACGTGATCGAGGACCAGTCGCGCGCCGCGGTCGTCAGCAGCGGCCTGTGCACCGAGTTGGAGATCAACTGGGTGTGGCTGCCGCCGTGGGGACCGGACAAGATCACCGACGACGGCCGCGAACAGCTCCGGGCTCTGGGCTTCACCGTCTGACCCGCACGATCGGCGGTGGATGCTCACACCGGCCCCGGACGGCCGGTCGACCCTCGCGAGGAGTCGGATGGTGACGCGCCGACAGGTCGCGACGAGAGACGTGCGCGCAGGCTGCGACGGTGGCACCAGCCGCCGGCACCGGAATCCCGTGTCGATCGCCTGATTCGCGAGGCCTCCGAGCGCGGCGATTTCGACGACCTGCCCGGACTGGGCAAGCCTTTGGATCTACGTGGTCTCGACGACCCCGACTGGTGGGCCAAGAAGAAGATCCGGGACGAGGGGCTCGACTCGTCGGTTCTGCTGCCGGCCACACTGCAGTTGCGGCGCGAACGCGAGGAGTACCCGGAGTCGTTGCGCGACATCCGCGACGAGGAGGCCGTGCGCCGCATCCTCGTCGATTTCAACCGCAGGGTGAAGCGCGAGCGGCTGGCGCCGTCGCTCGGTCCGGCGTCACGCATCGTCGTGTCCACCATCGACGTCGAGGACATGGTGGAGCGATGGCGAGCACTGCTGCGCCATAGACACCAGTGACGCACCCTCGGTGGCGGCCAAATAGTTGTAGTGGTAACAATGATTGTTATGACTACAACTGTTTCACCGCAGAGCTCTCATCGGCCCCTCGACCGCATCCTGCTGGTCGGCGCCTCCCGCGGCTTGGGTCTCGCCCTGGCTGACGAATGGTCGCGTCTCGGACGGGAGGTGGTGGCCACCGTGCGCGGGACCGAACGCACACCGCTCCACGACCTGGCCGATCGCGACGACCGGTCCATCGAGATCGAGACCGTGGACATCACCGCGCCCGAGCAGATCGCCGCGCTGCACGAGCGTCTGTCGGAACGCACCTTCGACCTGGTCTTCGTCAACGCAGGCGTCACGAACTCCCCCGAGGGCACCGTCGCCGAGACGACCGACGAGGAGTTCGCGCGCGTGATGATCACCAACGCCCTGAGTCCTCTGCGAGTCATCGAGACCCTGGCCGACCTGGTGGAGCCGGATGGCACGATCGGCGTCATGTCGTCCGGGCAGGGGAGCGTCACCAACAATGTGCACGGTGGCCACGAGGTCTACCGCGGGAGCAAGGCGGCGCTGAACACCTACATGCGCAGCTACGCGGCGCGCCACGGGGACGAGAAACGATCGCTCGTGCTCATGGCCCCGGGATGGGTCCAGACCGATCTCGGAGGCGCCGACGCCCGGCTGACGGTCGACGAGTCCATCCCCCACGTCGTGCGGACGATGGACGCGCTCGCCGGGACACCCGGTCTGCGCTACGTCGACTACCTGGGACGGACGGTGCCGTGGTGAACGATGACGTCACCGACGGCGAACGAGTGTGGTCGCTCATGTACCGCTACGTCGAGGCCCAGAACCGACGAGCCGAGTTCGCCGACACCCTCGGTTTCCGACTCGGAGGCGGCCGCGGCAAGGTGCTGTTCGGGCTGCGTGAGCACCCCATGACGCTGCGCGAACTCGCCGAGGCGAACAACGTCGACGCCCCGTACACGACGCTGATCGTCGACAAGCTGGAACGCCATGGCCTGGTCGAACGACGTCCGCACCCCGACGACAGACGACGCAAGCTCGTCACGCTCACCGATGCGGGTCGGGCGGCCGTGGAGACGGCCGACGCGGTGATGGCACGGCCACCGGCGTCGGTGGCGGCACTGTCCGGCGACGAGCTCGACCACCTCGCGGAGCTCCTCAGCCGGCTCCTGGCCGCTGACAGCCCTCACGCGACCACGCACCAGGCCACCACCGACCATCCGACCGCCGACGATCCGACCGCAGAAGACGACTGGTCACCACCGCGGCAGGGCGGTGGCTCCCCGCGCGACCCGTAGACCCAGTCGCGGCCTGGCGAACCATGCCATGGTCATCATCGCGGCCATCACCCCGGACAGGTCGTCGCGGCTGCTGAGATAGGCGTGCTGACGCTCGGGTGGCATCGCGAAGAACGCGTCGAAGAACGCGACCGTCGAGGGTCCGTCGAGTTGCAGGAGCGAGTTGAGCCCACGTCGGCGCAGCGCATGGACGCCCCGCGCACCGGTGGGCCACAACGCCCGGCTGATGTCGTGGCCGCCCACCAGTGCCTCGACGACCGTGTCGGTCCACTGCAGGGATGTCGCGACGCTGTAGCCCGTCGCGGGGTGCATCAGCCCGCCCGCGGCGCCGTGGGTGGTGGGCCGCTGCTCCCACGGTCGTGCCCCGCCCGCGGTGAGGGCGAAGTGCACGCGCTCTATCGCGTCGTCGGTCTCGTACCCGCCGACCTCGACGCCGGAAGCGGCCAGTCTCCGGTGCAACCGCGTGCGCAGTTCACCGACCCCGACCGCCGGGTCGCCGGCCAGACACGTCTCCTCCACCAGGACGCGACCACTCGAGACCGGGACCACGTAGAGGAAGCTGGGTTGCGCACCCGCCCAACCGTTCTCCGAGCGCCAGTCCATGAGCACCGCGTGGTCGTCGCCGAGCAGGGGCGCCGCCGCGGCGGCGGGCAGGAACACGCCGTAGGCGGTCTGCGCGGGCCCCGCTGTCGACATCGCGCCGCGGGCGTCGACGACCGTGCCGGCCGTCACCGGGGGTCCGTCGGTGAGCTCGACGCGATCGGTGGCGAGACGACCGGCGGTGCCGGTCACCACGGTGACGCCGTCGAGGACGAGGGTGTCGACGAACGTCTCGGAGAGCACCGAGTACCCGCGGTCGATGCGGTGTCGGTCAGGGGAGTACACCGCGATCGACGGCACGGCGTGCTCGATCGCGGCCGGCTCGAGCCACGAGGGCAGTTCGTCGGTCCACGCCGAGTAGGTCGCCCGCCACGGCCTGTGCGGCGCGCGATCGATCAACGCGACGTCGAGACCGGCGCGCACGGCACGGTGCGCGAGGGCCCGTCCGGCCGGGCCGGCGCCGACGACGGCGACATCGTGTCGGCGACGCGCGGCGTCAGCCACCTGCGGCCAACATGCCTCCGTCGATGCGGATGGTCTCGCCGGTGATCCAGCTCGACTCGTCTCCGACGAGGAAGGCCGCGAGCGACGCCACATCCTGCGGGACACCGAGTCGTCGGAGGGGATACCGCGAAGCCACCGCCTCTTCGTCCGCCGCGTAGAGCGCTTCGGCGAACTTGGTCTTCACGACGCTGGGGGCGATCGCGTTGACACGGATGCCCGGACCGAGCTCGGCGGCGAGTTCCTCGGTGAGACGGATGACCGCCGCCTTCGACGCACCGTAGGCGGCGATGACCCCCGTCGAACGCAGGCCCGCGGTGCTGGCGATGTTGACGATCGCACCGCCGTGGGCGCCCATGCCGGCCCGATGGCATTCCTGGATGTAGCCGAGCATCGCGACGACGTTCACGTCGAAGATCTTGCGGACCGCATCGAGGTCGGCATCCATCAGTGCGCCGTAGACCGGGTTGATGCCGGTGTTGTTGACGAGGATGTCGACGGTCCCGGTGTGCGCGGCGGCCGCGGCCACCGCCGAGGCGCGGTCGTCGGCGGATCCGGAGTTGCCGACCGAGACGGTCACCGCGGCGCCGGGCACCTCGCCGCGTATCGACTCCGCCGCGGCCTCGAGCGCGTCGGCCTTGCGGGCGGTGATGGTGACGGCGGCCCCGCGTCGGGCGAGTTCGGCGGCGATCGACAGGCCGATGCCCCGGCTCGCCCCTGTCACCAGCGCGGACTTGCCGGTGAGCGCGAGCCCGTCGGAGGGGGCCACGGCATCGGTCGGGGGGCTGGGAGGTGTTGATCCGGTCACATCGGCAACCGTAGTCGAGCCCGTGAGCACCCACCCGTGGCGACGGTGGGAAAAGACCTGCGCAAACCCGCGTAAAGTCAGTCGACGTGATCACGGCAACCGACCTCGAGGTACGCGCAGGAGTGCGCACGCTCCTCAGTGTCCCGGGACCGGGGATCCGCATCCAGCCCGGCGACCGCATCGGCCTCGTCGGCCGCAACGGCGCCGGCAAGACCACGACGCTGCGTGTCCTGGCCGGCGAGGGCGAGCCCTACGCGGGTTCGGTCAGCGTCATCGGCGAGATCGGCTACCTCCCGCAGGACCCCAAAGAGGGTGACCTGTCGATGCTGGCCAAGGACCGCGTGCTCTCCGCCCGAGGTCTCGACACCCTGCTGCGTGACCTGGAGAAGCAGCAGGCGCTGATGGCCGAGGTCGCCGATCCGGCCGCGCTCGATCGCGCGGTCCGCAAGTACGGCGAGCTCGAGGACCGGTTCTCCTCGCTAGGCGGGTATGTCGCCGAGTCGGAGGCGGCCCGGATCTGCAACAGTCTGAGCCTGCCCGACCGCGTGCTCGAGCAACCCCTGCGGACCCTGTCGGGCGGCCAGCGCCGACGGATCGAACTGGCACGCATCCTGTTCGCGGCGTCCGACGGCAGCGGCGGCAAGTCGAACACCACACTGCTGCTCGACGAGCCCACCAACCACCTCGACGCCGACTCCATCGCATGGCTGCGGCAGTTCCTGCACAACCACGAGGGTGGACTGGTGGTGATCAGCCACGACGTCGACCTGCTGGCCGATGTCGTCAACCGGGTATGGTTCCTCGACGCCGTGCGCAGCGAGGTCGACGTCTACAACATGACGTGGAAGAAGTACCTCGACGCCCGCGCGACCGACGAGCAGCGCCGCAAGCGTGAACGCGCGAACGCCGAGAAGAAGGCCGGGGCGCTGCGCGTGCAGGCCGCGAAGATGGGCGCGAAGGCCACCAAGGCCGTCGCCGCGCAGAACATGCTCAAGCGCGCCGACAAGATGATGAACGAACTCGACGCCGAGCGGGTGTCGGACAAGACCGCGAAGATCCGCTTCCCCGAGCCCGCGGCGTGCGGCAAGACGCCGCTGATGGCGTCGGGGTTGACCAAGATCTACGGCTCGCTGGAGATCTTCACCGGAGTCGACCTCGCGATCGACAAGGGATCGCGTGTGGTCATCCTCGGTCTCAACGGCGCGGGCAAGACCACGCTGCTGCGACTGCTGGCCGGTGTCGAGAAGCCCGACACCGGGACGCTCGAACCCGGGTTCGGCCTGAAGATCGGCTACTTCGCCCAGGAGCACGACACCCTCGACGACAGGGCGTCGGTCTGGGAGAACATCCGCCACGCCGCCCCGGACGCCGGCGAACAGGACCTGCGTGGACTCCTGGGTGCGTTCATGTTCACCGGTCCGCAGCTCGAGCAGCCCGCGGGCACCCTGTCCGGCGGTGAGAAGACCCGTCTTGCACTGGCCGGCCTCGTGTCGTCGGCGGCCAACGTGCTGCTGCTCGACGAGCCGACCAACAACCTCGACCCGATCTCGCGTGAACAGGTGCTCGACGCCCTGCGGACCTACGCCGGGGCCGTGGTGCTGGTGACGCACGACCCCGGTGCCGCCGCGGCCCTGGAGCCCGAGCGGGTGATCCTGCTGCCCGACGGCACCGAGGACCACTGGTCCGACGAGTACCAGGAGCTCATCGAGCTCGCCTGACGACCCTGTGCGGAGAGGAGCTCCTCCGGAAAGTCGCAGAGCTCATCGAGCTCGCCTGACGACTCTGTGCGGAGAGGAGCTCCTCCGGAATGTCACAGAGCTCATCGAGCTCGCGTGAGCATCACTCGTACAGCTTCGTCAGCTCCCGTTTGACCAGTTTCCCGGTGGGCGTGCGGGGGAGTTCGTCGACGAAGTCGATGGTGCGCGGTGCCTTGTAGGCCGCCAGCGACTCGCGGGTGTACTCGATCATCTCCTCGGCGAGGGCGGGGGACGGTTCGACGCCCTCCTCGAGTTGGACGCACGCCTTCACCTCCTCGCCGAACTCGTCGTTCGGCACACCGATCACGGCGACGTCGAAAACCGCCGGGTGACCGATGAGGATGTTCTCGGCCTCCTGCGGGTAGATGTTCACCCCGCCGGAGATGATCATGAACGCCTTGCGGTCGGTCAGGTAGAGGAACCCGTCGTCGTCGATGTGACCGATGTCGCCGGTCGTGGCCCACAGCGGATGCTCGGGATGCTGTGCGGCACGGGTCTTCTCGGGATCGTTGTGGTACTCGAAGGCCTGCGCCTCGCGCTCGAAGTACACCGTCCCGGTCTCGCCGACGGGAAGGTCGGCACCGTCGTCACCGCACACGTGGATCACGCCGAGCAGGGGCTTGCCGACCGAACCCGGGTGTGCGAGTGCTTGTTCGCTGTTGATGAACGTGGCGCCGACGGCCTCGGTCGAGGAGTAGTACTCCTCGATCACCGGTCCCCACCAGGCGATCATGGCCTGCTTGATGTGGATCGGGCACGGAGCGGCGGCGTGGATCGCGACCTTCATCGACGAGACGTCGTACTTCTCGCGCACCTCCGCGGGCAGCTTGAGCATGCGCACGAACATGGTGGGCACCCACTGGCTGTGGGTGACGCGGTACTCGTCGATCAGTGACAGCGCCGTCTCGGCGTCGAACCGGTCCATCACCACCACGGTGCCGCCGACGGACTGGGTCATCCCGCAATAGCGCAGCGGTGCAGCGTGATACAGCGGCGCCGGGGAGAGGTACACGGTCGAGGCGTCGAAGCCGTACATGGGGGCGAAGATCGCGGTGTAGATGTCGGGGACCTCGTCGACCTGCCCCTCGGGCAACGGCGGCCGGATGCCCTTGGGGCGGCCGGTGGTCCCCGAGGAGTAGAGCATGTCGTGACCGCGGGGCTGATCGCCCGGCGTGGTCGGCGATGCCGCGGCGAGGATGTCGTCGTAGCTCTCGAAACCGTCGAGGCCGCCCCATGCGATGCGATGACCGATCGATCCCACCTTGCCGCTGTGCGCGACGGCGTCGGCGCATGCCGCGGACGCGAAGAGTACCTGCGCACCGCAGTCGCCGAGGATGAAGTTGGTCTCCACCGCGGTCAGGTGGTTGTTCACCGGGGTGATGTACAGCCCGGAACGCAGTGCGGCCCAGTACACCTCGAACACCCGTAGATCGTTGTCGGAGACCAGGGCGATGCAGTCGCCGCGTCGCAGCCCGAGTTCGTGGAGGTGATTGGCGAGCCGGGTCGACCGCTCGTCGAGTTCGGCGTAGGTCAGCTGCTGTCCGGTCGACGGCATGATCGCCGCCAGTGCGTCAGGGGTGGTCGCTGCGAACACTCCAGGGAACATCGATGGCCTTCCGATCGGAAACGACCGAGCGATCACTCGGTGACCCCGATGGTAACGACCGATCCGCCCCGCGGGGGCGAAGTAAGTGAACTTACGTTTCGGGCAGTGGTGCGTTCAGCGGTTGCGCGACCGACCCTCGTGGGGGAACAACTGTCGACGGATCCCGCCCCACCACAGACCGGTGAGCACGAACAGGACGAGTGCGAGCACCCACAGCCAGGTCGTCGAGGTGATGAGCCCGAGGAAGAGGAGGACCGCGGCGAGCGCGGTGGCCCCGTAGCCGATCGCCACGCCGGGGCCGAATCGCCGGTTCTGCGCCATCATGGACGTGACGTTAGCCGAGGTCAGGAACCATTGCTCGCGATCGGAGGGTTCAGCCCGCGGTGCCCCGCCGGACCGACTCCTCGACGAGGTCGAGGACGGCGTGCAGGTCACCGGTGTCACGCCCCGACGCGAGACGGGTGATCATCCCGTCGAGCACGAGGTCGAGGTAGGCGACGATGGTCGCGGTGGGCACGTCGTCACGCAGGCGGCCCGCGCTGCGCTGGCGTTCGAGGCGGGCGAGGGTGGCGGTCTCGAGATCGGCCGACCGGTCGAGCCACTCCGACCGGAACGCCGGATCGGTACGCAGCTTCCGGGCGATCTCGAGTCGGGTCCCGAGCCAGTCGAACTCCTCGGGATGGTCGAGCATGTCGCGCATGACCTGCACGAGCCCCTGATCGGCGGCGACGTCGGCCATGCGTTCGGCGTCCTCGTGGGCGAGCGCCAGGAACAGCGCCTCCTTGTCGCGGAAGTGGTGGAAGATCGCGCCGCGCGAGAGCTCGGTCGCCTCCTCCAACCTCCGCACCGTCGCGCCGTCGTAGCCGTACTCGGCGAAGCACCGGCGCGCGCCGGCGAGGATCTCGCGACGACGGGCGGCCAGATGGTCCTCACTGACCTTCGGCACGAGACGACCCCCTGTGTCGACGGTGGTGAACGGACGGGCGATGGACGGGCGTGGGGAGATACGACACACCCGGTGGTTCCGGCGTGTGCCGAGACCACCGGGTGTGGACGTACATCGAGAACCGGTGTGTCAGTTCTTGATCATGTTGCGCAGCACGTACTGCAGGATGCCGCCGTTGCGGTAGTAGTCCGCCTCGCCGGGGGTGTCGATGCGGACGACCGCGTCGAACTCGACGGTGGAGCCGTCGGTCTTGGTCGCGACGACCTTGACCGTCGACGGGACACCGCCGTTGTTGAGCTCCTCGATACCGGTGATGTCGAAGGTCTCGGTGCCGTCGAGCTTCAGCGACCCGTGCGACTCGCCCTCGGGGAACTGCAGCGGGATGACGCCCATGCCGATGAGGTTCGAGCGGTGGATGCGCTCGAAGCTCTCGGTGATGACCGCCTTCACACCCAGCAGGCTGGTGCCCTTGGCGGCCCAGTCACGCGACGACCCGGTGCCGTACTCCTTGCCGCCGAGCACGACGAGCGGGGTGCCCTGCTCGGCGTAGTTCTGTGCGGCGTCGTAGATGAACGACTGCGGGGCGTCGTCCTGGGTGAAGTCGCGGGTGTATCCACCCGAGACACCATCGAGCAGCTGGTTCTGCAGCCGGATGTTGCCGAACGTCGAGCGGATCATCACCTCGTGGTTGCCGCGACGGGCGCCCAGCGAGTTGTAGTCCTTGCGCTCGACCCCGTTGGCGTCGAGATACTGCGCCGCGGGCGTGCCCGGCTTGATCGTCGAGGCGGGGGAGATGTGGTCGGTGGTGACCGAATCGCCGAGCTTCGCGAGCACACGGGCGCCCTTGATGTCGGTGACCGGGGCCGGCTCGCGCTCCATGCCGTCGAAATACGGGGGCTTGCGCACGTAGGTGGACTTCTCGTCCCACTCGAACGTCTTGCCGTCCGGGGTGGGCAGCCCGCGCCAGCGCTCGTCGCCCTTGAACACGTCGGCGTAGTCGGCCGCGTACTGCTCCGGTGAGATCGACTCGGAGATCGTCTTCTCGATCTCCTCACCCGAGGGCCAGATGTCCTTCAGGAAGACGTCGTTGCCATCGGTGTCCTGGCCCAGGGGATCGGACTCGAAGTCGAAGTCCATCGTCCCGGCGAGTGCGTAGGCGATGACCAGGGGCGGCGACGCAAGGTAGTTCATCTTCACGTCGGGGTTGATACGACCCTCGAAGTTGCGGTTGCCCGAGAGCACCGCGGTCGCGGTCAGATCGTTCTCGTTGATCGCCTTCGAGATCTCCTCGGGCAGCGGGCCCGAGTTGCCGATGCACGTGGTGCAGCCGTAACCGACGAGGAAGAAGCCGAGCTTCTCCAGGTACGGCCACAGACCGGCCTTCTCGTAGTAACCGGTGACGACCTGCGAACCCGGCGCCATCGAGGTCTTGACCCACGGCTTGCTGGTGAGGCCCTTGTCGACCGCGTTGCGGGCGAGGAGGCCGGCACCGATCATCACCGACGGGTTCGAGGTGTTGGTGCAGCTCGTGATCGACGCGATGGTCACGATGCCGTGGTCGAGGATCATCTTGCCGCGCTCGGCGGACTCGACCGTAACGGGCTTCGACGGACGACCCTGCGCGTTGCGGGCGGCCGAGTGCAGCGGGGCGGCATCGTCGTCGGCGAACGACAGCGCAGCCGGATCCGATGCCGGGAACGTGTCCTCGACGGCCTCGTCGAGCTTGGTGTGCTCGGCCGAGTTGCCGTTCTCGACGTAGTTGTGGATGTCCTTGCGGAACGCGTTCTTCGCGTCCCACAGCTCGATGCGGTCCTGCGGACGCTTCGGTCCGGCGATCGACGGGACCACGTCTGCGAGGTCGAGCTCGAGGTACTCCGAGTACACCGGCTCCTTCTCGCCGTCGTGCCACATGCCCTGTTCCTTGGCGTAGGCCTCGACCAGCGCGAGCTGCTCCTCGCTGCGGCCGGTGAGACGCAGGTACTTCACCGTCTCCTCGTCGATGGGGAACATCGCGCAGGTGGAGCCGAACTCGGGGCTCATGTTGCCGATGGTGGCGCGGTTGGCCAGCGGCACCGCGGCGACGCCCTTGCCGTAGAACTCGACGAACTTGCCGACGACACCGTGCTTGCGCAGCATCTCGGTGATGGTCAGGACCACGTCGGTGGCGGTGACGCCGGGCTTGGTCTCGCCCGAGAGCTTGAAGCCGACGACGCGGGGGATGAGCATCGAGATCGGCTGGCCCAGCATGGCCGCCTCGGCCTCGATACCGCCGACGCCCCAGCCCAGGACGCCCAGACCGTTCTCCATGGTGGTGTGCGAGTCGGTGCCGACGCAGGTGTCGGGGTAGGCCTGTCCGTTGCGGACCATGATCGAGCGGGCGAGGTGCTCGATGTTGACCTGGTGGACGATGCCGGTGCCCGGGGGGACGACCTTGAAGTCGTCGAACGCGCCCTGGCCCCAGCGGAGGAACTGGTAGCGCTCCTCGTTGCGCTGGTACTCAATGTCGACATTGCGCTCGAAGGCCTGCGCGTTGCCGAACGCCTCGATGATGACCGAGTGGTCGATGACCATCTCCGCCGGCGCGAGGGGGTTGACCTTGTCCGGGTCGCCACCGAGCTCCTTGACGGCCTCACGCATGGTGGCGAGGTCGACGATGCAGGGCACGCCCGTGAAGTCCTGCATGATCACGCGCGCCGGGGTGAACTGGATCTCGATGCTCGGATCGGCCGAGGGGTCCCATCCGGCGATCGCCTGGATGTGGTCCTTGGTGATGTTGGCGCCGTCCTCGGTGCGCAACAGGTTCTCGGCGAGGACCTTGAGGGCGTAGGGGAGTTTGTCGACGCCGTCGACCGCGCTCAGCCGGAAGATCTCGTAGGAGTTCTCACCGACCTCCAGCGTTCCCTTGGCACCGAATGAATCAATTGACGAGCTCACAGAACACTCCACTCTCGCTTCGGTCGGCTGGGCGTGGCCGACGACTTGCCGCCGGCGGGCTGGCCGACGCTGTATGCGGGGCACCGGTCTCACGAACTCCGATGCGTGCCGTCAGTCTAGCAGTACGCGCGTACTGGTTGAATCGATCCCGGTGAAAACTCGGCGCGTCCGGGTGAACAGCGGGTGTGGGTGTCACCGAGTGGGTGAACCGGCACATCTGCGATTGTGTCGTACTGTGCCTCTTGATGTGAGCCTGTTGCACGGGGCTCGACCGGACTGCCCCGAAGGGAACGACACGCCATGGCCCCGACCTCGCTCCCGTGGCATCAGACGAGTCCGGCGCACACGGTGACCGGGCTGCACACGATCGTCCCCGACGACGTCGACCTCGGCGCCATCGAGCGCGGCCTTGCCGACGATCACGTCGACGCGCCGGCCGAGGTCACCCCGGGACTGGCGGACGTCGTGGCGAAGGCCAAGGGGGAGGGGCACGACATGTATTTCGTCGTGCTGACCGAGACCCAGCCGAAGTTCACCTACTACCGCGACATCGCGACCGCACTGCAGGAGAAGACCGGGGGCACGGTCGTGGTGTTCGGACCCAACACGCTGGGCACCGCGTCCGACGACTTCAGCCGGGTGCAACTCGAACAGGCCCAGGACAATCTCTCCGTCGCGAACCCCACCGCGGCCGCCGACACCCTGCTCGATCGGATGACCGACCAGACCCAGGTGCCGTGGACGGTGGTCACCGTTCTGCTCGTCGTGGCCGTCGCGATCGGTGCCGTCGCCGCACGCGTCATCGGACGCCGTCGGTCGGCGGGGTCGGCACCGAGACCCGCACCGGTCACCGCCTCGGCGCCCGGCGATCCCGCGGACCCGAAGGCCTCGACGCCCGAGGCCTGATCCGGCCACGCGACGCCGCGGCGATGCGTCCGTTCGCACGTATCGCACCGCGCAATCGGTGGGATCATCGCCGCCCTTTCAGAAATCACACGTGTGTGATTCCCGAAATGCTTTCGTGATGAGCGCCAGTTCACGGCATATCCGCAGGTAATCACCCCATTGTAATTTGTGACTCATGTTTCACTCGGGACGATTGTGGCGTACGGTTCGAGCTGTCATTGATGGTGTTGATGGGGAAGTTGACATCTTTCGTGACGCAAGTTCGCGGTCGTGTTCGGTGTTTCCGACTGGAGTCCGGCGCCCTCTCGGGGCGTCGGCCGGCGACCGCACGTCAGTTCTGCGAGGGAGTCATCTGTGAGGCGACGTTCCGCATCGGGCTGCCGATCACGTTCTGTGTGGTCGAGCCCGCGCCGCCCGTCACACGCTGCTCGGGATCGTCGGGGTCCCGCCGCTCACGTGTTCGGTCTGTCCGAATCGGGGGTCCGACTGTTGTCGGCCCTCGTCCTGTCGACCCTGGTGGCGATAGGTCTGCTGGGATCCGGGGCGGCCACCGCCGCGCCGGGGGTGGACGCGCCACGCGGCCCCACCGGCATCGCGGCGCTCATCAACCAGATCGCCGACACCGATCAACACCTCGCCGACCTCGACAACTCGGTGGCATTGAAGCGTGAGTCGGTCAACCGCACCCTCGTCGACCTGCAGAACGCCCGCGATCAGGAGCGTCTCGCCTCGCTGGCGGTCACGGGATCGAAGGACGCGCTGAGCCGCGCCGACGGTGCGATCGCGCAGGCGCAGAAGGGCTTCGACGACTTCGTCCGCGACCTCTACCGCCAGGGCAGCAACCAGGCGTCGATCGCCAACGTGCTCTCGGCCGCCGACCCCGGCGCCGTGCTCGACCGTGCCGGCGTGATCGATCAGCTCACCCGCGACCAGCAGGCCACCATCGAGAAGTTGAAGGTCGCCCGCAACGAGAAGGCCAACCGGGTCGCCACCGCCACCGCGACACGTCGCCAGGCGGCGTTCGCGACATCGACGTCCGCGCAGCGCAAGGACGACGCGCTCGGCGCGATCGCCCAGGCGATGGCCGCGGTGAAGTCCGAGTCGGCGAAGAAGGCGTCGCTGGCCGCCGCCCGCGACGAGGCGCAGCGGCAACTCGACGCCCTGCGTGGGCGTGCCGCCGCCGCACCGGCCCAGAACGGGACGGCACCGGCGCAGGCCGGAGCCCCCGCGGCGCCGACGCCCGAGGGTGTCGCCGCCGTCGTCCCGGGCCGCCAGGACGCCGCCGCACCGCTGCCCGGCCGGGTCCCGGCCGCGGCCGATCCGCTGCAGTCCGCCATCGCGACCGCCGCACAGTCGGCGTTCCAGGTCGCCGCGCAGGCGGCGGCGAAGCTCGCCGTCGACGCCGCGCAGCAGGTCCTCGCCTCGGTCGTCGCATCGATCCAGCGACCCCACACCGACCTCGACGGGACGAACCAGGGCACCACCACCTCGCCCGGTACCGGAGGCGCGACGTCGATCACCCCGGGTGTCACCGGTTCGGCTGCCGTCGAGATCGTGGTCAACCGCGCGCTGTCGCAGCTCGGTGTCACCTACGCCTGGGGTGGTGGCAACGCCAACGGCCCCACCAAGGGCATCCGTGACGGCGGTGTCGCCGACAGCTACGGCGACTACAACAAGAGCGGCTTCGACTGCTCGGGCCTGATGATCTACGCCTTCGCGGGCATCGGCATCTCGCTGCCGCACTACACCGGCTACCAGTACACGTCGGGTCCGAAGTTCCCGCTCTCGCAGATGCAGCGTGGGGACATGATCTTCTACGGCCCCAACGCCAGCCAGCACGTCGCGCTCTACCTCGGCAACAACCAGATGGTCGAGGCGCCGCAGTCGGGCAGCGTCGTCAAGATCTCGCCGCTGCGCACCAGCGGGGCGATGCCGTCGGTGGTCCGACTCACCGGATAGCGCCTGCTCGCACGCGAGGTGGCCGGGTCCCGCTCGCGGGTACGGCTACTCTCGGTGAGGTCAAACTCGACGCACCGGCGGCAATCGGAGGATCTCGCGTGGCGCAAACGCACGACGGCAGTGATCGGCAGAACGGGAGCGGGAGCGGCTCGGCCCTCACCGAATCCGACGTGAAGCTGCTCGAGCGCACGATGTTCGAGGTCAAGCGCGTCATCGTCGGTCAGGACCAGCTCATCGAGCGGATCCTCGTCGGCCTGCTCGCCCGCGGGCACATCCTCCTCGAGGGTGTCCCCGGCGTCGCCAAGACCCTCGCCGTGGAGACCTTCGCCCGCGTCATCGGCGGCAGTTTCTCCCGCGTCCAGTTCACCCCCGACCTCGTTCCGACGGACCTCATCGGTACCCGCATCTACCGCCAGGGCAAGGAGGAGTTCGACACCGAGCTCGGCCCGGTGGTCGCGAACTTCCTGCTCGCCGACGAGATCAACCGCGCCCCGGCGAAGGTGCAGTCGGCACTGCTCGAGGTGATGGCCGAGCGGCACCTGTCCATCGGCGGCGTCACCTACCCCATGCCCGATCCGTTCCTGGTGATGGCGACCCAGAACCCGATCGAGAACGAGGGCGTCTACCCGCTCCCCGAGGCGCAGCGCGACCGGTTCCTGTTCAAGGTCCTCGTCGACTACCCCTCGGTCGAGGAGGAGCGGGAGATCGTCTACCGGATGGGCAACGTGCCGCCGAGCGCGAACGCCGTCCTCGATCCCGAGGCGACCGTGCGCCTGCAACGCGTCGCGGCCAACGTGTTCGTCCACCACGCGCTCGTCGACTACGTGGTCCGTGTCATCACCGCGACCCGCCGTCCGGAGACGGTCGGGCTCACCGACGTCGCGAACTGGCTGTCGTACGGCGCCTCACCGCGCGCCACACTGGGCATCGTCGCCGCCGCACGCGCCCTGGCGCTGGTGCGGGGCCGCGACTACGTCATCCCGCAGGATGTCGTGGAGATCATCCCCGACGTCCTGCGTCACCGATTGGTGCTGAGCTACGACGCGTTGGCCGACGAGGTCGACGCCGATCAGGTCATCGCCCGCGTCCTGCAGACCGTCGGTCTGCCGCAGGTGTCGGCTCAGCCCGCCGGCCCCGGACCGGTTGCGGGACAGCCGGATCCGCGTCAGCAGGGCCGGCCGGTACCGAACCAGCAGGTGCCCGCTCAGGCACCGGGGTCCGCGCCGCAGCAGGCCCCCTACGGTCAGCAGGACCCGCGGGCCACCGGTGGGTACCCGGCGCCGACCTACGGTCGCACCGACGCCGCCGATGGCCGACGCTGACCGTCTGCCGTCGTTCGGCGCGGGCACTCTCGACGACCCGACCCTGACCGCGGCTCTGAAGACCCTCGAGATCACCGTCCGGCGCAAGCTCGACGGTGTCCTGCAGGGCGATCACCTCGGGTTGATCCCCGGTCCCGGGTCGGAGCCCGGCGAGGCGCGCATGTATCAACCGGGCGACGACGTCCGTCGGATGGACTGGTCGGTCACCGCGCGCACCACCCACGCCCACGTCCGACAGATGGTGGCCGACCGTGAACTCGAGACCTGGCTCGTCGTCGACATGTCGGCCAGCCTCGACTTCGGCACGGTCAACGGCACCAAGCGTGATCTCGCCGTCGCCGCGTGCTCGGCCATCACCCACCTCACCCTGGGCGGGGGCAACCGCATCGGCGCGATCGTCGCCACCGGGGACCAGATCGTGCGTATCCCCGCCCGCGGTGGCCGGGCCCACGCGCTGAACCTCCTCAAGACCATCGCGACCACGCACCGCGCATCCGACGGCGTGCGGGGCGATCTCGACGCCGCGATCGAGGCTCTGCGGCGCCCGGAGCGCCGCCGTGGACTCGCGGTCGTCGTCAGTGATTTCCTCGGCCCGATCGACTGGGCCCGGCCGCTGCGCGCGGTCGGCGGACACCACGAAGTGCTCGGTGTCGAGGTCCTCGACCCACGCGACATGGAACTCCCCGACGTCGGGGAGATCATCCTGCGGGACGCCGAGAGCGGTCAGGTCCGCGAACTGACGGTCACCGACCGGATCCGCGACGATTTCGCGCGCGCGGCCCGCGCCCACTCCGACGAGGTGCACCGTACGCTGCGCACCTGCGGCGCACCCACTCTCGCGCTGCGCACCGATCGCGACTGGATCGCCGACGTGGTCCGGTTCGTGGTGCGTCGCCGCCGTGGCCTCGGTGCCGGGACGGGACGCTGACATGGTCGATCTCGCCACCCCCTGGTGGTTGCTGCTCGCACTGGTCGTGGTGGCACTCGCCGTCGGCTACGTCTACATGCAGCGGCGCAGGCACAGCCGCGCCATCCGGTTCGCCAACCTCGAACTCCTCGACTCGGTCGTCCCGCCGCAGCGCAACCGGCTCCGGCACGCCCCGATCGCGGTGCTGCTCGTCGGGTTGCTGCTGCTCACCATCGCGCTCGCCGGCCCCCAGGCCGACCGCAAGATCCCGCGCAACAAGGCGACGGTCATCCTCGTGATCGACGTGTCGCGGTCGATGAACGCGACCGATGTCGCTCCGACCCGCATCGAGGCCGCACAGCAGGCGGCCAAGAAGTTCGCCGACGACCTCACCGACGGCATCAACCTCGGGCTGATCTCGTACGCGGGCACCGCTGCCACGCTGGTCTCACCGACCCCGGACCACAACGCCACCAAGGAGGCGGTCGACAAGCTGCAGCTCGCCGACAAGACCGCGACCGGCGAGGGCATCTTCGCGGCGATCCAGCAGATCAAGACGCTCAACGCCGTCCTGGGCGGCGACACCGGCGCACCGCCGGCCCGGATCGTGCTGGAGTCCGACGGCAAGGAGACCGTGCCCGACGACCCCGACGACCCCCGTGGCGCCTTCACCGCCGCCCGCAAGGCGAAGGAGGAGAAGATCCCGGTCAACACCATCTCCTTCGGAACCCGAACGGGCACCGTCGATCTCGAGGGTGACCGCATCCCGGTGCCGGTCGACGACGATTCGCTCAACCGCATCGCGAACCTCTCCGGCGGCGAGTTCTTCACGGCGTCGAGCCTCGACGAACTGACCAGGGTCTACGACACCCTGCAGCAGCAGATCGGCTTCGAGACCCGACGCGGCGACAATTCCCGGCCATGGGTCATCGCGGGCACGATCCTGGTGTTGATCGCCGCCGTCGGTGCCATCGCGATGAATCGACGCCTGCCGTGACGGCGGAGACCGCGCGCCGGTTGTCCGGCGTTCGCGCCCGACCGATAGGTTGACCGTCATGGCAGACACCTCCACCTCACCCGGCGGATCCGAGAAGGTCTTACGATCCGTCCTCGTCACCGGCGGCAACCGTGGCATCGGACTGGCGATCGCCCAGCGACTCGCCGCCGACGGCCACAAGGTGGCCGTGACCCACCGCGGCTCCGGTGCCCCCGACGGTCTGTTCGGCGTGGTGTGCGACGTGACCGACGCCGACTCCATCACCGCGGCGTTCGCCGAGATCGAGAAGCACCAGGGACCCGTCGAGGTGCTGGTGTCCAACGCCGGCGTCACCGACGACACACTGCTGATGCGGATGAGCGAGGAGCAGTTCTCGAAGGTCATCGACGCCAACCTCACCGGTTCGTTCCGGGTGGCGAAGGCGGCGTGTCGATCGATGTTGCGCAAGCGATTCGGCCGTTTCATCTTCATCGGCTCGGTGGTCGCCACCATGGGTACCCCGGGTCAGATCAACTACGCGTCGTCGAAGGCCGGCCTCATCGGCATGGCGCGGTCGCTGACCCGTGAGCTCGGTTCGCGGTCGATCACCGCCAACGTCGTCGCGCCGGGATTCATCGACACCGACATGACCGCCGAGCTGCCGCAGGAGTACCAGGATCAGGCGCTCAAGCTGATCCCGGCGCAGCGGATGGGTCGCACCGACGAGGTCGCGGCCGTGGTCAGCTGGCTCGCATCCGACGACTCCTCGTATGTCTCCGGCGCCGTCATCCCGGTCGACGGCGGCCTCGGCATGGGTCACTGAACTCTCGCCGAACCTCCCACCACTTCCATCTGCATCCGACGTCTTAGGAGTCACACGTGAGCGGACTGCTCGAGGGCAAGACCATCCTGATCACCGGCATCATCACCGACTCGTCGATCGCGTTCCACGCCGCGGCGATGGCACAGGGGCAGGGCGCGAAGGTGATCATCACCGGCATCCCGCAGCGCCTGCGCCTCATCGACCGCATCGCCAAGCGGCTGCCGCAGGAGGTGCCCCCGGCCATCGGCCTCGACATCACCGACGAGGAGAACCTCGGCGAGTTGGCCGACAAGGTGCGCGAACTCGCACCCGAGGGTGTCGACGGTGTTCTGCACTCCATCGCGATGGCCCCCAAGAACCTCATGGGTCCCGACGCCGTGCCGTTCCTCGACGCACCCGGCCCCGACGCCGCGAAGTCGTTCGAGATCTCGGCGTGGAGCTACGCCTCGCTGGCGCGTGCGGTACTGCCGGTGATGAACGAGGGCGGGTCGATCGTCGGGATGGACTTCGATCCCCGTACGGCCATGCCGTACTACAACTGGATGGGTGTGGCCAAGGCTGCACTCGAGGCGGTCAACCGCTACGTCGCGCGAGAGGTGGGCGAAGCCAAGCGCATCCGCTCGAACCTCGTCGCCGCCGGCCCCATCAAGACGCTGGCCGCCAAGGCCATCGCGGGCACCGCGACCGACGACGCCAAGCAGCTGAACATGCTCAACGAGTACTGGGACGGCGCATCGCCGATCGGCTGGAACGTCGACGACCCGACGGTCGTCGCGAAGTCGATCTGTGCGCTGCTGTCGGACTGGCTGCCGGGTACCACCGGGTCGATCGTCTACGTCGACGGTGGCGCGAGCCACAACACCTGGTTCCCCGAGGGTTTCACCGGTTCATGACCGCCGCATCCGGCGACACCCCGTTCGACGCGATCCTGCTGCTGTCGTTCGGCGGGCCCGACGGTCCCGACGACGTGCGACCGTTCCTCGAGAACGTCACGCGGGGCCGCGGGGTGCCACCCGAACGACTCGACGCGGTGGCCGAGCACTACTTCCACTTCGGTGGGGTGTCGCCGATCAACGCCCTCAACCTCGACATCATCGAGCGCCTGCGCGCTGCCCTGCAGACCGCGCGGATCGATCTGCCGGTGTTCTTCGGCAACCGCAACTGGCACCCGATGGTCGAGGACACCGTGGCGGCGATGTACGCCGCGGGCCACCGCCACGTGCTGGTGTTCCCGACGTCGGCGTGGGGCGGCTACTCGGGCTGCGCGCAGTACCACGAGGACATCGCGCGGGCGCTGGAATCGCTGGCCGCGACCACGCCCGGCCTCGCCGACGACCCGATCACGCTGCGCAAACTCCCGCACTACTGGGACCGCCCCGAGATGATCAGCGCGTGCGCCGACGCGATCGCCGATGCCCGCACCCGACTACCCGCCGCGGTCCGCGACGACGCACGCCTCGTGTTCACCGCCCACTCCATCCCGGTGGCCGCCGATGTCGCCGCCGGGCCGCCGGAACTCGGGGGTCACCTCTACAGTCGTCAGGTCGCCGCGGCATCGGAAAAGGCCGCGGCCGCAGCCGGTTTCGGCGGGCACGACGTGGTGTGGCAGTCCCGGTCGGGTCCGCCGCAGATCCCGTGGCTCGAACCCGACATCTGCGACCACCTCGAGTCGATCGCGGCCGACGGCGCCGCGGCGGCCATCGTCTGCCCGATCGGCTTCGTCTCCGACCACCTCGAGGTGGTGTGGGATCTCGACACCGAGGCGGTCGAGACGGCCGGCGAGGTCGGGATCGCACTGGCCCGTGCGGCAACCGTCGGGGCCGACGACCGCTACATCGACATGATCGTCGCGCTGATCACCGATCAGCTCGAGGGGCAGACCACCGACGCCGCCGGGCTCGGGTGCACCGACAACGGGGCCCGCTGTGCCGTCGGATGCTGCGCCTCGCAACGTCCGTCACGACCCAGCTGAGCCGGTCAGTGCGGTGATCGCTCCAGCTCGGAGATGATCGTGTTGACCGCGGTCATGCGGGCCGTGCGGGTCAGCGACCGCAGACGTTCGAGAGCGGCGTCGACGCTGTCCTGACTGCCGGCGGTCATGCCCACCGCGGGGGTCCGCTCGCCGACGAGGGTGACGATGGCCGCGACCTGGGTCGCCTGATCCATCACCCGGATGATCCGGTCACCCGCCTCGGGCGGCAACTCGACACGGTCGATGTCGATGAGCGCCGTCAGCCGCGTCCGCAGATCGCTGGCCGACCGCGACCCCGGATCGATCGTGTCCAGCGTCGCGAACAGTTCGGCGGCGTCGCGCACCGCCTGCCGCAGTTCGTATTCCACGTCTCCGAGGCTCTCCACCGGGCCGCCGCGCACCTCGCCGAGGTGGTGCGCGGTCCACGAGAGCGACCCGGGCGCCACCGCCCGCACGACGATGCCGACGGCGTCGTCGCCCACACCGGTCCACAGCACCAGGACCGCTCGCGCCTCGAGCGCCACCGCGAGGGCGGCGGGGTCGGTGATCCCGCACGTGTCGCCGGCCGCGGGCATCAGCAGCCGGATCCGATCGGCGGTGCGGACCGCGCGCAGCAGCGCCCCGGTGCCGGATTCCGCCGCACCCACACCGATGATCGCCGCCGCGTCGGGGTCGGCGGCCGCGACCCGGTGACCGGGCGCGATGTCGGCCAACGTGTCGACGATGTCGTCGGGGGAGCGTCGGCCGCGGCGCCACAGGGCGCCGGACGTGGCGAGCCCGGTCAGTGCCCGCAGGCTGCCGACCCGGGGATCGTGGGTGGTGTCGGTCATCCCCGCCACGATAGCGCTCGCCCACGACACCGGGCGCGCCGAAGCCCGGCCCGATACGACCCGCACCCGGCGTGGCACCACCCGCTCCCGGGTGGCGAAATCTAGCGTCGACGCGTGCACAGCAACAGGTCCGCGGACCGGTACGGATCCGATGTCCTCGCAGGGCGACGCAGTCGCCGCCCACCCACACCCACCGTGGCCGCCGAGAGGGATCTCGTCGTGGAGGATGCGGCGACCGGCTTCTGCGGTGCGGTCGTCGGGATCGAACGGGGCAAGGACGTCGACCACGTCCGACTCGAGGACCGAGGCGGACGGACCAGACTGTTCGGCATGTGGCCCGCGGCCTTCCTCATCGACGGCGCGCCGGTCACCCTCACCCGACCGACCGTGGCGGCACCGACCACCCGGGCGCGCACGGCGTCGGGATCGGTCGCCGCCCCCACACAGCGGGCCCGCACCGCACGGGCGAGCCGCCTGTTCGTGGAGGGCGTCCACGACGCTGCTCTCGTCGAACGGATCTGGGGCGACGACCTGCGCGCCGAGGGGATCGTGGTGGTCAGCCTCGACGGACTCGACAACCTCGACGACGTGCTCGCCGAATTCGGTCCCGCACCGCATCGCCGGGCCGGTGTCCTCGTCGACCACCTCGTCGCACACTCCAAGGAGAGTCGACTCACCGAGAGTGTCGGACCCCACGTCCTGGTGTGCGGTCACCCGTTCATCGACGTGTGGGAGGCGGTCAAACCCGAACGGCTGCGCATCGACGCGTGGCCATCGGTGCCCCGGTCGGAGGAGTGGAAGGCCGGTGTCTGCGCCCGATTGGGGTGGGGGACACCGCAGGACGGATGGCGTCGCGTGTACGCCGCGGTCCGCGACTTCCGCGACGTCCGCGTGGAGTTGCTGCGCAGCGTCGAGGAACTGATCGACTTCGTCACCGCCGTACCGGAGTAGCCCCGGATCTCCCGGCCGCCGGGCGGATCCGACGGGCCCGGTCGCCATCGACGTCTCAGCGGCTCGTACGCGCGTTCTGGCAGTATGGGGTCATGTCCGCGCTCCTGTGGTTGGCCGCGGCACTGATCCTGGTCGGTGCCGAGGCGCTCAGCGGCGAGTTGGTGCTGCTGATGCTCGCCGGCGGTGCACTCGCCGCATCGGGTGTCGCCCTGTTCGACCTGCCGCTGGTGGTCGACGGCATCGTATTCGCGGGAGTGTCGGTGCTGCTGCTCGGCGCGGTGCGTCCGGTGGCGAGACGGCATCTGATGCGTCGGCCGATGTTGGCCACCAACGCCGAGGCGCTGCAGGGGAAGACGGCGACGGTGGTCACCACCGTCGACGGGCAGGGTGGTCAGGTGAGACTCGACGGCGCGGTGTGGTCGGCGCGTGCCCTCCACTCCTCCGACGTCTTCGAATCCGGCCAGGACGTCATGGTCATGCAGATCGACGGGGCGACCGCGGTCGTCTGGAAAGGCTAGGTGCGCAATGGTTGTCGGACTCGTGGTCGTGGTGGTGCTGGTTCTCCTGGCATTCGTCATCCTCTTCCGCTCGGTCGCCCTCATCCCGCAGGCCGAGGCGGCGGTGATCGAACGACTCGGTCGGTACACCAAGACGGTGTCGGGTCAGCTCACGCTGCTGGTGCCGTTCGTGGACCGGATCCGCGCCCGGGTGGATCTGCGTGAACAGGTGGTGTCGTTCCCGCCGCAGCCGGTGATCACCGAGGACAACCTCACCCTGTCGATCGACACGGTCGTCTACTTCCAGGTGACCGTTCCCCAGTCGGCGGTCTACGAGATCAACAACTACATCATCGGCGTCGAGCAGCTCGCGACCACGACACTGCGCAACGTCGTCGGCGGCATGACACTCGAGGAGACGCTGACCTCACGCGACTCGATCAACGCGCAGCTGCGTGGGGTGCTCGACGAGGCGACCGGACGCTGGGGTCTGCGTGTGGCCCGCGTGGAACTCAAGAGCATCATGCCGCCGCCGTCGATCCAGGAGTCGATGGAGAAGCAGATGAAGGCCGATCGCGAGAAGCGCGCCATGATCCTCACCGCCGAGGGTCAGCGCGAGTCGTCGATCAAGACCGCCGAGGGCAACAAGCAGAGTCAGATCCTCTCGGCCGAGGGCGCCAAGCAGGCCGCCATCCTCGCCGCCGAGGCCGACCGCCAGTCACGGATCCTCAGCGCCCAGGGTGAGCGCGCCGCCCAGTATCTGTACGCCCAGGGTGAGGCGAAGTCGATCGAGAAGGTGTTCGCCGCGATCAAGGCGGGCAAGCCGACCCCGGAGCTGCTCGCCTACCAGTACCTGCAGAAGCTGCCGGAGATGGCGGCGGGCGAGGGCAACTCGGTGTGGGTCGTGCCGTCGGACTTCGGTTCCGCGCTGCAGGGATTCGCGAAGTCGTTCGGTGCGCAGGGCGACGACGGCGTGTTCCGCTACGAGTCGTCGGATTCCGACGAGCCGCCGGTGGTCGACGACTCCGACGTGGAGGACTGGTTCGATCTCGCGTCGGACCCGAAGGTCGCGCAGGCGGTCGCCGAGGCCGAGGCGGTGGCCCGCAAGCCGGTGGCCGAACCGCTCACGTCGCGCTCGCAGTCGAGTGCACCGGACACCGTGCTCGGGGGCCGCGATCGTGGGTACCCCGATGCCGGTCAGGACGAGATCGGCCCCGGGACCGGTTCATAGTCCGCACACCGAGCGTTCGGCCTGGACCAGCGCCACGGTCTGCAGCGGCGTCAGCCCGCGATCGACGACGACATGCAGTGTCGCCGACGCGACATCGGCACGACACGACGGGTCGTGGGGATCCCGATCGGCGATGCGCGCGGCGATGTCACTGGTCAGGGCGCTGATCCTGCCGCGGGTGGCCGTCAGGTCCGACGCGGCGCGCGGCGCGGTCGACGGCGCCGCTCGCCACCCGGCGAACAGTCCCCGTTGCACCGTCTTGCTCGCCTCGATCTGATCGCGCACCCCCGCGCGCACCCGATCGGCCGATGCCGGCGATGCGCCCGCCACCGCGCCGTCGATGACGGCGCGTTCGCGCACCGGGTCGTCGATCGGGCTGCGGGTCACCCATTTCGACCGCGCCACCGCGTCGGCGAGCAGCAGACGATCGACCACCGGCGCCACGATCGCACCGGCGCCGGATGCGGATGTCGTCGGGGCCGCCGACGCGACGCCCGTGGGGACCGCCACCGCGAGGATGGCCGCGGCGAGCGTCGGTGTCAGGATCGATCGTGTCCGAGAGCTCATGGCGGACAGGGTAATACGGCAGAGGCCTCGATCCGTCGTGGCGGGTGTCAGTACAGCGCGAGGTGCGCGGTGCCCGCGACGGCCAGCGCCCACAGGACCGATCCGAACGTGCCGATGATGAACTGTTCCCCGGCATGCGCGGCACGGATCTCCGGGTAACGCGCGAGACCCTTCACCGCCAGTACGACGGCGATGCCCTCGGGCCACCCCGCGAGGACGGCGGCGGCGACCGCCGTGCGTTCCAGGACCCCGATGAGACGCCCGCCGCGCAGCGGTGTCGTCACGGTCGCCGATGCGGGGTCGGTGCTGTCGGGATCCGTGGTGTCGGGGTCGCTGTCGCCGGGGGCGGGTCCACGGTCGTCCTCGGCCCGCACGATGTCGAACAGCAGGGGCACGAGGGCGACGGCGCCGGTCGCCGCCGCGGTCACGCCCAGGACGAGGACCAGGCCGCGCGCGACGCCGGTGACCGGGTCGGTCTCCGCGGCCGCGATCGCCGCCACGGCCACGCCGAGGACCCCGAGGCCCGCGGCGACACGGCGCGCGGTGGGGGATCGGAGGCCGAGGAGTGGAGGGATCGGGGCGAGGGCCGAGACCACGAGGGCAACGATGACGAGGGCGATCACGACGCACCACCCCGATCGGGATCGACGCGCTCGACCAGACGGATCGCGGTGCGCCGCCCGGCCGTCTCGGCCTGCCATCCGGCGACCGCGAGGCGTTGCGACACCGCCTGTTTGCTGACGGCGAGTGCGTCGGCGGCCTCGCTCTGCGATCGACCGGCCCGCATCTGTTCGACCGCCGCGCGGCCCTCCGGCGACCGACGTGCGACCAGGACCGCGAGAAGGCTGAGGACGGCCGCGGCGTCGGCGGCGGCGTCGGTGTCGGGTCCGCGGACACACACCGACCCCGGCGCGTGCTTGGCGAGGGTCACCGCGTCGCGCGCCGCCTCGAAGGCGGGCCCACGGCCGGCGCGGGTGACGGCGGGCAGCGGCTCCTCGACCGCGCCGGCACCGATCCCGATGCTCCAGGTGCCGAGTTCGGCGAGGACGAGGGTGATGTCGACGACGGTGGACGCCTCGGCGACGACGGCCTGCACCTCGTCGCCGGCGGTGCGGTCGAAGGCTCGGACAACAGGGGTGTCGGCGAACCGTGCCAGCAGGTCCGGGACCCGGTCGCGTTCGCGGCGGCTACGTCGCTGGTCGACGGTCATCACGAACATGCGTCAAGTCTGCGTAGTTGACCTGCGCATGTCAAGCGTCAAACCTTTACGAGCGGGGCGTCGCCGGACTTGAATCAATGCTCGAGGCTTGATTATCGTCGGACAAGCTTTTCGACTTGACGGACGCGGCCACCGGCAGCCGCGCGTCGAGGGCCATGCCCAGCAGCCCCAGGCAGACACCGGCCACCGACACCACCAGACCCCAGGGATTCGCGCCACCCCCGATCACGCTGCCCAGGATCACGATCGACACCGTCCCGGGCAGGATGCCGACCACCGTCGCGGCCACGTAGGGGAGCAGCCGCACCGCCGACAACCCGGCGCAGTAGTTGATGATCGAGAACGGCACGGGCGCGATCATCCGCAGCGACCCGACGGCCAACCACCCGCGGCGCTCCAGGCGTGTGTTGACCGCGGTCACGGCCGGGTGGGTGAGCCGCGCGGCGACCGTATCCCGTCCGAGCGCGCGGACCAGCAGGAACGCCCCGGTCGCGCTGGCGGTGCTCGCGACGACGGCCACGGCCAGTCCGAGCACCGGTCCGAACAGGACACCCGAGGCCAGGGTGAAGATCGTCCTCGGGATAGGTGCCACGCAGACCACCGCGTGGACGATGAGGAAGAGGATCACGAATCCGGGGCCGATCGACTGCGACCACTCCCGGAACTGGTCCACGTCGGGCAGACCGACGACGGTCGCGGTGATCGCGGCGGCCACGAAGACGACACCCACCGCACCGAGTCGCCACCAGCGACGAAAAGCTCCGACCACGGTGTTTCACCGTACCCGTCGACTCGTCACGACCACCCGACCGAGCGTTCACACGGGTGTGACCGCCGTCTCATCGACGGATGCGGTAGATACACAGGAGGCCCGCCTCACCACGCGCGACCGTCGACCGCGGCCGACGCCACCGCACGGTGACCGACCGCCGCTACGATCACACCCACCGGGGATCGACCGGGGACGAGGAGTTCCACACGTGGTTCAGAGCTCAGGAGATCAGGCGTCGTCGCCCGCCGACGCCCCCGACGCCGCCCGCGCCGCCTGGGAGCAGGCCGTCGCCGGGGTGCTCGCCAAGGCACGTCGCGTCGATCCGTCGGAGATCACCGCGCCCGCGTCGGCGCTGCTGGCCACCACCACCTACGACGACATCCTCGTCGACCCGCTCTACGACCCCGGCACGGAGACCTCCGAGCCGGCACTGCCCGGCCGGTTCCCGTTCGTCCGCGGCCGCGACGCCGACCGTGACGTCACGCGCGGCTGGCATGTCACCGCGGTCTACGGGGGCGCGGGAACCGATCCCGCCGAGGTCAACACGGCCATCCTCGACGGCCTGACCACCGGGGTCAGCGCGCTGTGGTGGAGCCCGAGCACCGACGACCCCGCCGCCGATCTGACCCGCGCGCTCGACGGGGTCCTCCTCGACCTCGCGCCCCTCACCGTGCGTGCCGGTCCCGACACCGCGGCGGTCGGTTCGGCGCTGTTCTCCCTGCTCGACGCGCGCCCCGCCGGCGCCGATCCGGCGACCACCCACATCTGCCTCGGGGCCGACCCGCTGACCGCGCGATTCGCCGGGAGCGACGCCGCATCCCTCCCCGACACCCTGTCGCTGGCGGCCGCCGCGGCCGCACGTACCGAGCCGATCCGGGCCATCTGCGTCGACGGCACGGTGTTCCACGACGCCGGCGCCTCGGAGGCACAGGAGATCGGTGCGGCGGTGGCGGCCGGGGTCGAGTACCTGCGGCTGGCCACCGAGAGCGGCATGACGGTCGCCGACGCCCTCGACCAGATCTCGTTCCGCCTCGCCGCCACCGATGCCCAGTTCGAGACGATCGCCAAGTTCCGTGCGGCACGCCGCGTGTGGGCACGCGTCGCGCAGGTCGCCGGGGCCCCCGACCACGGCGGCGCCCCCCAGCACGGCGTCACGTCGTCGGCGATGATGACCCAGCGCGACCCGTGGGTGAACCTCCTGCGCACGACACTCGGAGCGTTCGGCGCCGGCGTCGGAGGTGCCGATCAGGTGACGGTGTTGCCGTTCGACGCCGCCCTGCCGCCCGACGCGTTGGGGGTCTCGCGTACCTTCGCCGAACGCATGGCCCGCAACACCCAACTGCTGCTGCTCGAGGAATCGCACCTGGGTCGGGTGCTCGACCCGGCGGCGGGCTCGTGGTTCGTCGAGGACCTCACCGACCGCATGGCGCAGGCGGCCTGGGAGGTGTTGCAGCGCATCGACGCGGCCGGCGGGTACTCCGCGGCACTCGACTCCGGATCGCTCGCAGACGACGTGGCCGCGACCCGCGCGCGTCGCGACGACGACATCGCCCACCGACGCGTCGCCGTCACCGGCGTGACCGAGTTCCCGAACCTCGCCGAGAAACCCCTTCCGGCCGACCGTGTCGCGCCCACCGCGGCCCGCTACGGCGAGGCGTTCGAGCGGCTGCGCGACCGGTCCGACGCCCACCTCGCCGCCACCGGCGACCGGCCGTCGGTGTTCCTCGCCCCGCTGGGCACCGTGGCGGAGTACAACGCGCGCACCACGTTCGCCGCCAACCTGATGGCCGCGGGCGGTATCGCCGCGATCGACCCGGGACCCACCGACGATCTCACCGGGGCGGCACGGGCCGCCGGGTCAACGGTCGCCGTCGTCTGCGGCACCGACAAGCGCTACGCCACCGAGGCACTCGACGCGATCGCCTCGCTGCGGTCGGCCGGGGTGACCCGCGTCCTGCTGGCCGGGCCCCGGAAGGCCCTGGCCGACACCGCGGCCGCCGACGACGAGTCGCTCGGCCCGGACGGGTACCTGACCCTCGGGGTCGATGCGGTGGCCGTCCTCACCGACCTGCTCGACATGCTCACATCGCAGGGAGCCCCCGCATGACGACACAGCAGACCCGACCCGGTATCGGCAGCTTCGCCGAGATCCCTCTCGTCGACCCCGACGCAGCCGGTGCCGACGCCACCGAGGTCCGTCGCGACGACCTCGACGCCCTCGCCGAGTCCGGCGCCGCGGCCAACGGATACACCGCCGAGCAGGTGACGTGGTCGACCCCCGAGGGCATCGACGTGCGACCTGTCTACGGACGCACCGATCGCGACGAGGCCGTCGCCGAGGGTTTCCCGATCGACACCTACCCCGGCACCGCGCCGTTCCTCCGCGGGCCGTACCCGACGATGTACGTCAACCAGCCGTGGACGATCCGTCAGTACGCCGGGTTCTCCACCGCCGCGGAGTCCAACGCCTTCTACCGACGCAACCTAGCGGCGGGCCAGAAGGGCCTGTCGGTGGCCTTCGACCTCGCCACCCACCGCGGATACGACTCGGACCATCCCCGCGTCGAGGGCGACGTCGGCATGGCCGGGGTCGCGATCGACTCGATACTCGACATGCGTGAGCTGTTCGACGGGATCGACCTGGGGTCGGTGTCGGTCTCCATGACGATGAACGGGGCCGTGCTGCCGATCCTGGCGCTGTACGTCGCCGCGGCGCAGGAGCAGGGGGTGGCACCGGAGAAACTCGCCGGGACCATCCAGAACGACATCCTCAAAGAGTTCATGGTCCGCAACACCTACATCTATCCGCCGAAGCCGTCGATGCGGATCATCTCCGACATCTTCGCCTACACCAGCGAACGGATGCCGAAGTACAACTCGATCTCCATCTCGGGCTATCACATCCAGGAAGCCGGGGCCACAGCAGATCTCGAGCTGGCCTACACCCTCGCCGACGGTGTGGAGTACATCCGGGCCGGACTCGCCGCGGGCATGGACATCGACACCTTCGCCCCCCGTCTGTCGTTCTTCTGGGGCATCGGCATGAACTTCTTCATGGAGGTCGCCAAACTCCGTGCCGCACGGCTCATCTGGAGTGAGCTGGTGGCCCAGTTCGAGCCGAAGAACCCGAAATCGCGGTCGCTGCGGACACATTCGCAGACCTCGGGATGGTCTCTCACCGCGCAGGACCCGTTCAACAACGTCGCGCGTACGTGCATCGAGGCGATGGCGGCGACGCAGGGCCACACCCAGTCGCTGCACACCAACGCCCTCGACGAGGCGCTGGCACTGCCCACCGACTTCTCCGCCCGCATCGCCCGCAACACCCAGCTGCTGCTACAGCAGGAATCGGGCACCACCCGTCCCATCGACCCGTGGGGTGGGTCGTACTACCTCGAGTGGCTCACCCACCGACTCGCCGAACGGGCACGCGCGCACATCGCCGAGGTCGAAGAGGCCGGCGGCATGGCCCAGGCCATCGACGAGGGCATCCCGAAGCTTCGGATCGAGGAGGCCGCCGCCCGCACGCAGGCGCGGATCGACTCGGGGCGTCAACCCGTGATCGGCATCAACAAGTACGCCGTCGACTCCGATCAGGAGGTCGAGGTCCTCAAGGTCGAGAACAGCCGCGTGCGTGCCGAGCAGCTCGAGAAGCTGGCGTCGCTGCGCGCCACACGCGATTCCGACGCGGTCGCCGCGGCCCTGGCGGACCTCACCCGGGCCGCCGAGGCCACCGGCACGTCGACCGAGGGTGGTACCGGCGCCGACACGGGTGTCGAGAACAACCTGATGGCGCTGGCCATCGAGGCGGCGCGGCACATGGCGACGGTGGGCGAGATCTCCGAGGCGCTGGAGAAGGTCTACGGTCGGCACCAGGCGGAGATCAAGACCATCAGCGGGGTGTACCGACATGAGGCCGGGCAGGTGAGCAACATCGATGCCGCGATCGCCATCGTGGAGGAATTCGCCGAGGCCGAGGGCCGACGACCCCGCGTGCTCATCGCGAAGATGGGCCAGGACGGACACGACCGCGGCCAGAAGGTGATCGCCACCGCGTTCGCCGACCTCGGATTCGACGTCGACGTGGGTCCGCTGTTCCAGACGCCCGACGAGGTGGCCCGTCAGGCCGCCGACAACGACGTGCACGTCGTCGGGGTCAGCTCGCTGGCCGCGGGACACCTCACGTTGGTGCCCGCGCTGCGGTCGGCGCTCGCCGCGGTCGGCCGCGAGGACATCATGATCGTCGTCGGCGGCGTCATCCCACCCGGCGACTTCGACGAGCTGTACGCGGCCGGAGCCACGGCGATCTTCCCGCCCGGCACCGTGATCGCCGACAGCGCCGTGGAACTGGTCACCAAGCTCGCCGCACAGCTCGGTCACGCCCTGCCGAGTTCGGCGGCCGCCGGATGACCGACCGGAACGGCCCCCCGCCGCGCTGATGCCTCCCGCACCCATCGATCCCGCGACGCTCGCCGACGACATCCGGGCCGATCGCCGACCCCAGCTCGCCCGGGCGATCACGCTGGTGGAGTCGACGCGCGCCGACCACCGCGCGCTCGCCCAGGAACTGCTCCTGGAGCTGACGCCCGATGCGGGGCGCTCCTATCGCGTCGGGATCACCGGCGTCCCCGGCGTGGGCAAGTCGACCACGATCGAGGCGCTCGGCATGTACCTCATCGAGCAGGGTCACAAGGTCGCCGTGCTCGCCGTCGACCCGTCGTCGACCCGTACCGGTGGCTCCATCCTGGGCGACAAGACGCGGATGGGGCGCCTGTCGGTGCACCCACAGGCCTACATCCGGCCGTCGCCGACCTCGGGCACGCTCGGCGGCGTCGCCAAGGCCACCCGGGAGACGATCGTGCTGCTCGAGGCGGCGGGATTCGACGTCGTCCTCGTCGAGACCGTCGGGGTCGGCCAGTCGGAGGTGACGGTCGCGAACATGGTCGACAGCTTCTGCTTCCTGACCCTCGCTCGTACCGGGGACTCGTTGCAGGGCATCAAGAAGGGCGTCCTCGAGCTCGCCGACGTCGTGGTGGTCAACAAGGCCGACGGCAAACACGAGCGCGAGGCGCGTTCGGCGGCGAAGGAACTCGGCGGCGCACTGCGACTGCTCTATCCCCACGACGCTCTGTGGCTCCCCCCGGTGCTGACCATGAGCGCCCTGGAGAACACCGGTGTACGGGAGTTCTGGGACACCGTCTGCCGTCACCGCGAGGTGTTGGCGGCGGCGGGCCGTTTCGAGTCCCGACGGGCCCAGCAGCAGGTCGACTGGATGTGGGCGATGGTCACCGACGCCTTGATGCACCGCCTCGGTACCGATCCCACGGTGCGGGCCACCCGTGCTCGTGTCGAGGCGCAGGTGCGCGACGGGTCGTTGACCCCGGCGTTGGCCGCACTCGAGATCGTGACCGCGTTCGACGACCGCGGCTGACCTCCGGGCACCCGCAGCACGTTTCGGCGAGATTACAGCTGTGAGCATCGCGCTCCACGGCGTTGTTCTGGGCGCAACCACCCCGCAATTGCCCACCCGTGTACTGGATTCGAGCACGAGACCGGCTCGAAACCACGACGAGGGACCATCATGACGACCATCGCAGGGGTGTCCGCGAACTTCACGCGCGACCTGGACCAGAACTACGCGCTCATCGAGACGATGGTCGCCCAGGCGCGGGAGCGGGGTGTCGACTTCCTCGTGTTCCCCGAGGCCGCGATCGGCGGCTACCTGTCGTCGCTGGGCAACCACGGCGACACGGTGAAGACCACCGCGCGGTCGCTGCCGCCGGCCATCACCCTCGACGGCCCGGAGATCCGTCGGGTCCGGCAGATCGTCGGCGACATGGTCGTCGCCATCGGGTTCTGTGAGCTCGGGACCGCACCCGACGGCAGCGAGATCCGCTACAACGCGGCCGCCGTGCTCGACGGCACACAGGTCTACGGCAGCTACCGCAAGGTGCACCAGCCGCTGGGGGAGAACATGTCGTACTCCGCCGGCGACGGGTACGGCGTCTTCGACACCCCGGTCGGGCGGGTGGGACTCCAGATCTGTTACGACAAGGCCTTTCCCGAGGCCGCACGGACCATGGCGCTCGACGGCGCGGAGATCATCGCGAGCCTGTCGGCCTGGCCGGCCGCCCGCACCGCGACCGCCGAGAACCTGCAGGACGACCGCTGGACCCACCGGTTCAACCTCTTCGACCAGGCCCGCGCACTCGACAACCAGGTGTTCTGGATCGCCTCGAACCAGTCCGGGACCTTCGGTTCCCTGCGCTACGTCGGCAACGCGAAGGTCGTCGACCCGGGCGGCAACATCCTCGCCACCACGCTGCTCGGCAGTGGCATGGCCGTCGCCGAGGTCGACATCGAGGAGACCTTCCGCGCGATGCGCGGTGGGATGTTCCACCTGCGCGACCGTCGCCCCGACGTCTACGGCGCGCTCACCGACACCGATCACACCGCGGCCTGGAAGGGACTGACCCATGCCTGAGATGACCTTCGACGTCCGGTGGCCCGACGGCAGCGTCGACCGCTGTTACTCACCGAGCCTGGTGATGCACGACCATCTGACCGACGGTGCGAGCTACACCGTCGACGACTTCGTGACCCGCTCGGTGTCGGCGCTCGACGAGGCGGCGCAACGGGTGCGGGCCAAGTACGGTTTCGCCTGCACCTCGGCGATGGCGACCAGCGAACAGATCGTCTCCCGCTCTGCACATTTCGCCGGCGACGCCGTGGTGACGGTCGCACAGATGCACCCCGCCCTCGACACCCAGGGGGCGTCGTGACGACCGCCGCACGCCTCGAGCGCGATCCGCAGCAGCCACCCGAACGGACACCGGTCGCGATCATCGGCGGTGGGCAGGCAGGGCTGTCGGTCAGTTGGCATCTCGCCGACCGCGGCATCGACCACGTCGTCATCGAGGCGCAGACGCCGATGCACCAGTGGGCCGACACCCGATGGGACAACTTCACCCTGGTCACCCCGAACTGGCACTGCCGGTTGCCTGGATACGCCTACGACGGCGTCGACCCGGACGGCTTCATGACCCGCGACGAAGTCGTCGACTGGCTCGCCGGCTGGCTCGAGACCTTCTCACCGCCGGTGATCACCCACACCCGCGTGACGCGCCTGGCCCACGGATCCGACGGGGGATTCGAGCTGACGCTGGAGTCCGACGGCGAGACCACCACGATGTCGTGTGACGAGGTGGTCATCGCGACCGGCGGGTACCCCATCCCTGTGGTGCCGCCGTTCGCGGGTTCGCTGGATCCCGCTGTGCACCAGATGCATTCCGAGGAGTACCGCAACGCCGACGACCTGCCGCCCGGCGCGGTCCTCGTCGTCGGGTCGGGGCAGTCGGGTGCGCAGATCGCCGAGGACCTCCATCTCGAGGGCCGCGCGGTCCACCTCGCGATCGGGAACGCGCCCCGGGTCGCGCGGTTCTATCGCGGCCGTGACGCCATGACCTGGTTGGCCGACATGGGTCTCTACGACGTCCCGGCCCGGCAGTACCCCGGTGGCGCCGCGGCACGGGAGAAGACCAACCACTACGTCACCGGGCGCGACGGCGGGCGCGACGTCGACCTGCGCGCGTTCGCGCTCGAGGGGATGGGCCTCTACGGGACCCTCGTCGACGGTCAGGGCACCACGCTGCGATTCGCACCCACCCTCACCGCGTCGCTCGACGCCGCCGACGCCGTCTACAACTCCATCTGCCGCGACATCGACGCCCACATCGACCGAGCCGGGATCGACGCACCACCACCGTCGCGGTACACGCCGGTGTGGGAGCCCGACACCGATCCCACCGAACTCGACCTCGCCGCCGCCGGCGTCACCACGATCATCTGGGCCATCGGGTACCGACCCGATTACCGGTGGATCGAGGCCAGCGCCTTCGACGGGGGCGGTCGACCCATGCAGACCCGGGGGATCACCGCCGTCGACGGCCTCAGCTTCATCGGTCTGCCATGGATGCACACGTGGGGATCGGGTCGGTTCCTCGGCATCGACCGCGACGCCGGCCACGTCGCCGACGTCATCGCCGACCGCGCGGGCAACCGTGGAGGGTCACTGCGCCTGGCGGTCGGTCCGTGACCCGGCGCCACGCCAGGTGACCGAGAAGTCCATCGGTGGCCTGATCTCGGGGCGTGCCGCCGATCACCCCGGCCGGGTGCTGGTCACCGACCACCGCACGGGCGAGCAGCTCACGGCATCCGAACTCGACCGCCGCAGCAATCGCCTGTCGCGGGTGTTCGGCCGGCTCGGCGTCGGCACCGACGACCTCGTGACCGTCGCCCTGCCCACCTCGATCGAGTTCGTCGTGGCGTGCGCGGCCGTCTGGAAGTGCGGCGCGACGCCGCAGCCGCTGGCACCCGACCTGGGCACCGACGAGAGGGCGGTCGTGGAACGCGTCGCGCGGCCGGCGCTGGTCGTCGGCGCGCCACCGGTCGACGAGAGCCTTCCCTGCTGGCCGACCGGGGCCGTCGCACCGACCTCGGTGCCGACCGGACCGGTCGAGGATCGATGGGCCTCGAGCTGGAAGGCACCGACCTCCTCGGGGAGCACGGGGACCCCGAAGGTGGTGGCGGCGACGGCCCCCGCGCGTTTCGATCCCGATGCCGCCGCGCCCGCGTTCCTCCCGCGGTCCGCAGTCGCGCTGGTGACGGGACCGATGTGGCACTCGGCGACGTTCACCTACGCCTTCCGCGGGCTGATGACCGACCACAGCCTCGTCCTCGCCGACCCCCTCGACGTCGCGGCTCTGCCCGCCGTCGTCGCCGAGCACCGCGTGACGTGGATGATGCTCACCCCGCACCAGATCCACCGACTCGTGCGGTCCGACACCGCGCGGCGGTCGAGAGCCGACCTCGATTCCCTCGAGACCGTCCTGCATCTGGGCGCACCGTGTCCCGAGGCCGACAAACGCGCCCTCATCGACCTGGTGGGCGCGCGACGGGTGGTGGAGATCTACGCCGGCAGCGAGTCCAACGGCCTCACCATGATCGACGGCGTCGACTGGTTGCGTCACCCCGGAAGCGTCGGGAGGCCACTCGGCGACACCGAGCTGTGCATCCGGCGTGCCGACGGAAGCCGCGCCGAACCGGGCGAGATCGGCGAGATCTGGATGCGCCGATCGGGCGGGACGCGGTATCGCTACCTCGGCGCCGACTCCCACCGTGACGCCGCGGGGTGGGACACCCTCGGCGACATCGGCGTCGTCGACGACGACGGGTGGCTCCACATCGTCGACCGGCGCACACGGGTGGTCACGTGCGGGACCACCGACATCTATCCCACCCGACTCGAACAGGGCATCGTCGGACATCCCGCCGTCCGCGACGCCGTGGTCTACGGGGCCCGGGCCCGCAACGGCGACCCGCGGTTGTGTGCGGTCGTCGACATCGGTGACGCGCAGGTCGGCCGACACACGGTTGCGGCCTTCACCCGCGCTCACCTCGCCGCACACTGCGCCACCGGGACCATCACCGTGAGGCGCGCGCCGGTCCGCAACGCCGCGGGCAAGGTGCGCCGGTCGTCGCTGCCCGCGACGGTCGCAGCGGTTGCCGAAACCTGATCGCAACGCGGGATCGTTTGTGTAACAACGCGTTGTTCCATCCACAACCAGCCGGAAACGGCTCCCATGTGTACTCGACATCGAACCAGTCGGGACAACCGAAGAGATGACGCCGTGTCATCTCCCCACCTCCAGGAGGACCCATGTCCGAGATCGACGACCAGATCGCCGAGAACATCGCCAAGTCTCTCGCCGAGATCCCGCACCCCTCACTCCCCAAGGGATCGAACATCTACGGCTCGACGAAGCTGTTCCCCGACTACCAGGCCGAGGACGGCGAGACGTACTTCACCCTGGTACACGGCATCGCCCACGAATCGTCGGTCAGTTTCGTCGCGGTTCTGCAGGCCACCCGCGCGTTGCGCAAGGGCTTCGAGTCGGCGATCTACTTCTACGGTCCCGGCGCCATGAACTGTTCGGCGACACGCGGATTCCCGACCACGGGGGACTCCGGCTTCCCGGGTGAGCAGAACATCAACGGCTCGCTGGAGACGTTCATCGCCGAGGGCGGCACCGTCTACTGCTGTCGCTTCGGACTCGCGCTGCACGGCGGGCGTGAGGAGGACCTCATCGAGGGCGTCATCCCTGCCCACCCGCTCGACGTGCAGGACGCGCTCATCCACTACGCCCGCAAGGGCGCCATCATCAACTCGACGTACATGGTCTAGGAGACGGACATGTCGGTATCCACGCGCGTCGATCTCGCGCTGCTCGGCTTCCGGGGCAGTGCCCCGGTCACCCGGTCGCCCGGCGCCGGTCCCAGCGACGACGGACATCTCGTCATCGACGGGCTGCCCGCCGCGATCCCGCGCAACCCGTTGAGCCCGTTCGTCTTCGACGGGGACAGGGTGCTGCTCGACGGCGTGGACACCGGCCTGGACGTCGCCGCGGTCGACCGCCCACGGTTCTACGATCTGCAGACCGCCGACGGCATCGCCTACGAGAAGCTGGCGAGGCTGCACGGACGGGACGTGCTGGCGACCACGGTGGTGCAGACATGTATCCGCTACGACGAGGACCAGCGGTGTCGTTTCTGTTCGATCGAGGAGTCGCTGCGGTCGGGGGCCACCGTCGCGGTGAAGAAGCCGCACGAGTTGGCCGAGGTCGCCGAGGCAGCGGTCCGCCTCGACGGTGTACGGCAGATGGTGATGACCACCGGCACCTCGGCCGGGAGTGACCGTGGCGCCCGGCATCTCGCACGGTGTGTGCGTGCGGTACGTGCGGCGGTACCCGACCTCCCCATCCAGGTGCAGTGCGAACCGCCCGCCGATCTGGGCACCATCACCGAGCTGTACGAGGCCGGCGCCCGGTCGATCGGCATCCACGTCGAGTCCCTCGACGACGACGTCCGTCGACGATGGATGCCGGGCAAGGCCACCGTCGCACTCGCGGAGTACCGGGCGGCCTGGGCCGAGGCGGTCCGCGTCTTCGGGCGCAACCAGGTGTCGACCTACCTGATCGTCGGTCTCGGCGAGGACCCCGACGAGATGGTCGCCGGTGCGCGTGACCTGATCGACGCCGGCGTCTACCCGTTCGTCGTCCCGTTCCGTCCGCACCCGGGCACCCTCGCCGTCGACACCGACGGAGCGCACGCACCGGACGCGGCTGTCCTGGAGAAGGTCTCGCGCGGTGTGGCCGAACATCTGCGTTTGTCCGGGATGAGCGGTGCCGACCAGAACGCGGGGTGCGCCGCCTGTGGTGCGTGCAGCATCCTGCCGAACGTCGGCGGCTGAGATGCGCCCGCCGATCGCCGAGATGTCGATCCTGTCGGGGCAGCCGCGTGGCCTCGACACCACCCGGGTCGGGTATCTCATCACCCCCGCGACGACCCCCGCACACCACGACGCCTACCGCCGGTTGCGGCGGGCGACGTTCGTCGACGATCAGAAGGTGTTCCCCGGCAGCGACATCGACGACATCGACGACGACCCACGCACCCTCGTGCTCGTCGCGGTCACCCCCGAGGGGGGCGTGGTGGGAGGGGTGCGCATCGCGCCCCGGCACGGCTGGGGTCTCGGAGACGACGACATCGGGTGGTGGACCGGGAGCCGACTCGTCGTCGACCGGTCACGTCACGACACCGGGATCGGCCCGGCGCTGGTGCGCGCGGCATGCGCGCACGCCTCCGAGCGCGGCGTGCTGCGTTTCGACGCAACCGTCGCGCGACCGCACCGACGGATGTTCGCCCACCTCGGCTGGCAGGACGTCGGTGTGTGCGAGATCGGCGGCCGACCCCACGTCCGCATGCGCTGGGATCCGCGGCGCATCGCCCACGTCGCCGAGCGGACCAAATCGTTCCTCGCCGACGCCCTCGAACCGTTCCGACGACAATCGGGCGGATTGGGGCCGGCGGGCTTCACCGGCGACGACGGCGTCCCCGTACCCGGCAGCGACATCGTCGCCGCCTGCGACGCCATCCTGCCCTCCATGGTCGACCGCGACCCCGAATGGGCCGGGTGGTGTTCGGTGCTGGTCAACCTCAACGACCTCGCCGCGATGGGCGCCACGCCGACGGGTCTGCTCGACGCCGTCGGCGCGACCACACGCTCCCAACTGACCCGGATCGTGCGGGGCATGGCCGGCGCCGCCCGCGCCTGGGATGTGCCGGTGCTCGGTGGCCACACCCAGCTCGGCGTGCCCGCCTCGCTGGCCGTGACCGCTCTGGGCACCACATCGCGTCCGGTCCCGGCCGGCGGCGCGGGTGTCGGGGAACAGATCCGGCTCACCGTCGACGTCAGCGGCGGGTGGCGCCCCGGATACCACGGCGGACAGTGGGATTCGACGAGTACGCGCTCGACCGTCGACCTGCGCACGATGAACGCGATGGTGCGTGACCTCGCCCCGCACGCGGCGAAGGACGTCAGCATGGCCGGGATCGCGGGCACCACCGGGATGTTGGCCGAGGCGTGCGGGACCGGCGCCGAGATCGACGTCGCCGCCGTTCCCCGTCCCGGCGGTGTCGACATGGGAAGCTGGCTGACGTGCTTCCCCGGATTCGCGATGCTCACCGCCGACCCCGCGGGTTCCGCGGCGCCCGCGGGCCTGCCGCGCGATGTGGTGAGCACGGTGTGTGGCCGGTTGACCACGACTCCCGGTGTGCGCCTGCGCTGGCCGGACGGGGTGACGACGACCGCTGTGCGGGCGGGGGTCACCGGCCTGGGTCACGCGTGAGGGCGCAACGCCCGGGTGCACGCTGATGGCGCCGATCACCCTCGGCGCGGTGGCCGCACACTTCGGCCGCGATCTCGAACGCAGCGTCGCCAAGGTCATCGGGATCGTGGAATCCGCCCGTCGCGACGGCGTCGATCTCCTCGTGTTCCCCGACGCCAGCCTCGGCGGGTACATCGGCGATCTGCGCAGTCCCGACCTGACCGAACTGCCGCCGGTCCTCGCGACCGACGGCCCCGAGATCGCGGCGATCATCGCCGCGGCCGGTGCCATGACGGTGTGCGTCGGGTACGCCGAGGTCGCCGACGGGGGACTCGACGCCCCGCGCAGCGGATACAACTCGGCGGTGTGCGTGAGCGGAGACGGCGTCCTCGGCACCCACCGCAAGGTGCATCAACCCGCGGGGGAGTCCATCGCGTACACCGCGGGCGATCGGTTCGCCGCCTTCGACACCCCCGTCGGCCGGATGGGGATGCTCATCGACTACGACAAGACCTTCCCGGAGGCAGCCCGTGCCGTCGCCCTCGACGGTGCGCATGTCATCGCCGCGTTGTCGGCGTGGCCGGCGAGCGTCACCGATCGCGCATCGCGGCTGCCCGCCGACCGCCAGTCACGACTGTTCGACCTCTACGACGCCGCCCGCGCGGCGGAGAACCAGGTGGTGGTGGTGTCGTCGAACCAGACCGGCGTGATGGGGTCGTTGCGATTCCTCGGTCAGGCCAAGATCGTCGGTCCCGGTGGCGAGATCCTCGCCACGACCCGGTCGAAGGGCGGTATGGCCACGGTGACGATGGACGTCGAGGCCGAGATCAGCCGCGCGCGAAAGGTGTTGCACCATCTCGCGGAACGGCGACCCGACACCTATACCTCGTCGACACCGGCCGGCACCGACCCGGTCCCGGCGCCGCAGACGTTGCCCTCGGTCTAGGGAGGAGGACCCGTGCACATCGCTCTGATCACCTACTCCACCAAGCCGCGCGGCGGGGTCGTGCACACGCTGAACCTCGCCGAGGCGCTCGTCGACGCCGGTGCACAGGTGACGGTGTGGTCGCTGGCCCGTGCGGGCGACCGCGGTTTCTTCCGTGCCGTCGATCCACGGGTCCGCCTGCGGCTCATCGACTTCCCGACCGTCGACGACGAGTCGGTCACCGAGCGCATCGTCCGGTCCATCGACACGATGCGGCGCGCCTTCACCCCCGACGACCACGACATCGTCCACGCACAGGACTGCATCAGCGCCAACGCCGTCGGCGCCTGTATCCGCACCGTGCACCACCTCGACACGTTCACCACGCCCGTGCTCGCGGACTGCCACGAGAAGGCCATCGTTGAGCCCTACGCCCACATCTGCGTGTCGGACGCGGTGGCCGCGGAGGTGACCGCGGGCTGGGGACATCACCCGACCGTGATCGGAAACGGCGTCGACGCCGACCGGTTCATCGCTGCCGCCGCCGACACCCCCGAGGCGACCGCGCGACGCGACCGGTGGCGCGATCGTCTCGGTCGCCACATCCTCGCCGTCGGCGGCATCGAACCCCGCAAGGGCAGCCTCGATCTGCTCGAAGCGTATGCGCGGCTGCAGGTCTCGCACCCCGACGTCGCGCTGGTCTTCGCCGGCGGGGAGACGCTGTTCGACTACCGGGACTATCGCGAGGCGTTCGACCGTCGGCGCGCGGAGCTCGCCGTCGCACCGGTGGTGCTGGGCACCGTCGACGACGACGAGCTGCCCGCCCTCGTCGCATCGGCCGAGGTGTTCGCGTTCCCGTCGGTGAAGGAGGGATTCGGACTCGCGGCGATGGAGGCGCTGGCCGCCGGCCGGCCGGTCGTCGCACGCGATCTGCCGGTGCTGCGAGAGGTGTTCGGCGACACCGTCTCCTACGCCGCCACGGTGGACGACCTGGCCGCACGCCTGGCCGAGGCGATCACCCCCGACCCCGACCGTGCCCACGCCGGCCGCGCTCTGGCGCGATCGATGACCTGGGAGGCCGCCGCGGCGCGGCATCTCGAGTTCTACGCCGCGCACCCCGGGCCCACACGGTCCGGTCCGGGTCAGCGCAGCTGAGCGGCGAGCGCGGCGATCCGGTCGACGAGGTCGTCGAAGAACGCATCGGGGTCGGTCGCAGTCGCGATGGCGGCGTTGGGATCTCGCCCCCACATGCCGCGTTCGTCGGCGACGGTGGTGCCGCGGGTCAGCGCACCGACCAGTTCGACGTCGACGACGGCGGGACGCGTGCTGACCATCGACGGATCGAGCGCGACCGCTGCGGCGAACGGGTCGTGCATGTGCGCGATGTAACCCTCGTCGTGATCGGCGTGGAACTCGAAGTAGAACCGGACGGCGTCGACGAGGTGGCGCACCACCGGGTTGTCGGCCACCGACCGCAGGCCACGCTCGTCGGTCACCGACGGTTGTTCCACGGGGGCGCTGCCGGCCTGCGCGGCCAGACGCCCGAGGTGGTCGGGAGTCATCACGATCGTCTCGGTGAGGTCGAGGGGGCAGATGACGGGAGCGGGCGCGCCGTCGCGACCGAAGGCGGCGAACACCCTCTGTGCGGCCTCGGGATCGACCGCGATGTTCCATTCCGAGGTCGGGGTCGTGTTCCCCGGATGGTGGAACGCACCGCCCATCACCACCAGACGCCGCAGACGCGACGGCAGTTCCGGATCACGCTCGATGGCCAGCGCGAGGTTCGTCAGCGGCCCCGTGACCAGTCCGACCACCTCGCCCGGTCGCTCGGCGGTGATCTCGATCCACGCGTCGGCGGCCGACCGCGACGACGGTGCGCGGGGCGCCGGTGGCAGGTCGGCGTACCCGATGCCCATCGGTCCGTGGGTGTCCTCGGTCGTCATCAGGTCGGCGACCAACGGCGACGACGCGCCGAGGCACACCTCGACGTCGTCGCGTCCACACAGCTCCAGCCAGGCGAGGTTGTTGGCGCACACCACGTCCGCGGGCACGTTGCCGGCCGTGGAGAGCACGGCGAGCAGATCGGCGTCGGGACGGGCGAGCAGGTACAGCAGCGCGAGGGAGTCGTCGATGCCGGTGTCGCAGTCGAACACGAGGGGGTGTGCGCTCATTCGCGGATCTCCCGGGTCGGCGGCTCGGCGCACAGAACGTCGCGGGTCAGTTCGAGCTGGCCGAGGTGTTGGGCGAGTTCACGGACGACGTGCAGCACGATCCACTGCGGGGTGGCCTCGGCGATGTCGGCGGTACGGGTCGACCCGCGCACCTCACGGTCGCGCACACCCTCGGTGACGGCGATGTGCAGCCAGTCCCCGACGCGGGCCCTCAGGTCGTCGAGAGCATCGCACAGGTCCGCCACGGTGCCCGTGGCGTGGAACTCGGCGTCGCGGTCGCGGGGGATCTGCTCGCCGCCGATGACGCTGCCCGCCCAGAACTTCGTCAGCTCGACGCAGTGGAAGACAATCGCGTACGGCGAATTGGTCTGCGGCAGAGGCGGGGTGACGTTCGCCAGATCGTCACCGAGGTCGGCGACGATCGTCCGCATCGCCGCGAGGGTCTCGTCGATGACGGTGCCCGCGGCCGCCTGCAACGGATCGGTCACCACGGGTACCGCTCGAAGTCCTTGAGGAAGCAGCCGTAGAGGTCGATCCCGTTCTCGCCGTCGACGATCGGGTGGTACACCCGCGCCGCGCCGTCGACGAGATCGAGTGGCGCTCGGAAACCCTCGTCGGCCAGGCGCATCTTGGACTCGTGCGGGCGTTCGTCGGTGATCCACCCGGTGTCGACCGCGGTGACCAGGATGCCGTCGTCGAACAGCTCCCCGGCGCTGGTGCGGGTCAACATGTTCAGAGCCGCCTTGGCCATGTTGGTGTGCGGATGCCCGGGGCCTTTGTAACCGCGCGAGAAGATGCCCTCCATTGCCGAGACGTTGACGACGTACTTGCGTCGGGCGGGCGAGGCCCGCAACGCCGGGGTGAGCCGCGACAGCAGGATGAACGGCGCCACGCTGTTGCACAGCTGCACCTCGAGGAGTTCGAGAGGGTCGACGTGGTCGACCGACGCGACCCAGCTGTTGGAACTCACGAGGTCGGGGAGCAGCCCGCCTGCGTCGACGGCGGTGCCGTCGGCGATGCGCGCGGGTGACGCCGATCCGGCGGTCATCGCCAGGGCCGCCAGCGATTCCGCGGCCGCGTCGGAACTCGACCCTCCGGCGAGCGCGTTCGGGTGCAGCTCCGAGCTGTCGCCCATCGTCAGCGCCGGGATCGCCGCCGCGGCGCCGCGCAGGGGAGTGGCCTCGGCGTCGACGAGGGAACGGTAGGAACCCGGCGAACGCCGCACGGTCTGCGCGGCGTTGTTCACCAGGATGTCGAGGTGGCCGCGGTCGGCGACCGAGTCGGCGAGGGCGACCACCTGCGCCGGGTCACGGAGGTCGATACCGACGATGGTGAGGCGGTGCAGCCACTCGTCGGCGTCGTCCTGTCGGGCGAAGCGCCGGGCGGCGTCGCGGGGAAAACGGGTGGTGATGGTCAGCTCGGCGCCGTCGCGCAGGAGCATCAGCGCGATGTACATGCCGATCTTCGCGCGGCCGCCGGTGAGCAGGGCGCGACGTCCGGTGAGGTCGGTCCGCTGGTTGCGGCGCGCCCGGTTGTCGGCGGCGCAGTCCGGACACAGTTGGTGATGGAAGGCGTTGACCTCGGTGTACTCGGTCTTGCAGATGTAGCAGGCCTGCGGCCGGAGGAGGTGCCCGGCGACGCCGCTCCCGTCACCCGACAGCCCGACGCCCGCGGTCTCGTCGTCGATGCGGTCGGCCGATCCGGTGGCGGTGGCACCGAGGACGGCGCGATCGGCGGCGAGGCGCTCGGCGTGGCGGGCCTTCTTCTTCGACCGTTTGGCGAGTTTGAACATATGGGCCACCGCGCGCTGCACCTCGATCGAGTCGGGGTGGGCGGTGTCCATGGTCGCCACCTGATCGAGGACGCGCCGGACCGTGGCCATGTCTGCCGGATCGATCTGGTGCGGCGGATCGATCGGTGAGGTCACGGGAGGCCAGTGTAGAGAGGCGCGGCGTCCGGCACGAACCGTCTCGACCCCCTCGGGTTGTGCTAGAAGGGTGGCGTGACCGACACGCGTTCCGCGGACCCGATCGCCGGCCCTCATCTGTGCGTGATGGGCGTCAGTGGGGTGGGGAAGACGACCATCGCCCAGGGCCTCGCCGAGCGCCTGCGGCGGCCTTTCGGTGACGCCGACGATCTCCATCCCCGGGCGAACATCGCGAAGATGGCGAGCGGGCATCCCCTGACCGACGCCGACCGGTCGCCGTGGCTCGACGCCGTGGTCTCGTGGCTCGACGGCCACGGTGCCGAGGACCCCACCGTGTTCGCGTGTTCGGCGCTGCGGCGGGCCTACCGGGACCGCATCGCCCGGGCCCGTGCCGGGGTCGTCTTCGTGCACCTCACCGCGCCCACCCACGAACTCCGCCGTCGCCTCGAGGGTCGCAGCGGGCACTACATGAAGGTGAGCATGCTCGAGTCGCAGCTGGCGACACTGGAGGAGCTCGACGCCGACGAGCGGGGAGTACGGGTCGCGACGGCGGGATCGGTCGAGGACACGATCGATGCCGTGGAGAAGGCCGTGCGGGAGATGGTGCCGTGAACCGGCGAGAACCGAAAGAGTGTGTCCGGAGGGGGACTTGAACCCCCACGTCCGTTAATAGGACACTAGCACCTCAAGCTAGCGCGTCTGCCATTCCGCCACCCGGACATGTACGGGCGATGACGCCCGTGCGAGTGCCTGACGACACTAACCGACCCGCTCGTCGGAACCCAAATCACCGCGTCGAGGGTGGGTCCGCGTGCAGGTGACAGGATGGTTCGCGTGACCGAGAACCCCGCTTCCGACACCCCCGCCGGCCCGCGCGCGACCGACGAGGTCGTCGACCTCGTGAGCCGACTCATCCAGTTCGACACCAGCAACACCGGCGATCTCGCGACCACGGTCGGCGAGGAGGAGTGCGCCCGCTGGGTCGCCGGGCAGCTCGCCGACGTCGGATTCGAGACGGAGTACGTCGAGTCCGGACAGCCGGGGCGCGGCAACGTGTTCGCGCGTCTGCGCGGTTCCGATCCGGATCGCGGGACGCTGCTGCTGCACACCCATCTCGACGTGGTGCCGGCCCGGCCGGAGGACTGGAGCGTGCACCCGTTCTCCGGCTCGGTGAAGGACGGATACGTGTGGGGCCGCGGCGCCATCGACATGAAGGACATGGTCGGGATGGCCCTGGCGTTGGCGCGGCAGTTCCGACGCGACGGCACCGCACCGCCACGGGACATCGTCTTCGCGTTCCTCGCCGACGAGGAGGCCGGCGGCAAGTGGGGCTCGCACTGGCTCGTCGAGAACCGGCCCGACCTGTTCGAGGGGATCACCGAGGCCGTCGGCGAGGTCGGGGGCTACTCGCTCACCGTGGACACCCCGGACGGCTCGACCAAGCGGCTCTACCTCGTGGAGACGGCCGAGAAGGGCATCGCGTGGATGAAGCTCACCGCGACCGCCACCGCCGGTCATGGGTCGTTCCTGCACGAGAACAACGCCGTCACCAACCTCGCCGAGGCGCTCGCGAAGCTCGGCCGACACACGTTCCCCCTGGTGATGACGGATTCGGTGGGGGAATTCCTCGCGGCGGTCAGCGAGGAATCGACCCTGCAGCTCGACGCGACGTCGCCGGATCTCGAGACGACGCTGTTCAAACTCGGGTCCATCGCGCGGATCGTCGGTGCGACGCTGCGTGACACCGCGAACCCCACGATGCTCGACGCGGGCTACAAGGCCAACGTGATCCCCCAGACCGCCACCGCCGTCGTCGACTGCCGCGTGCTGCCGGGCCGGCAGGCGCAGTTCGAGGCCGAGGTCGACGAACTGATCGGTCCCGACGTGACGCGGGAGTGGGTGACGAAGCTCGACTCCTACGAGACGACCTTCGACGGCGACCTCGTGGACGCGATGAACAACGCGATCCTGGCGTTCGACCCGGACGGGCGGACCGTGCCGTACATGCTCTCCGGTGGCACCGACGCCAAGGCGTTCGCGAAACTCGGTATCCGATGCTTCGGCTTCGCGCCGTTGCAGCTGCCGCCCGATCTCGATTTCGCGGCGCTGTTCCACGGCGTGGACGAGCGGGTCCCGGTCGACGGGCTGCTGTTCGGCACCCGCGTCCTCGAGCACTTCCTGCTGCACAGCTGATCCGAGATCAGATCGTTATCCGTGCTTCTGGCTAACTAGTAACGCGAACGTTCGGTACAGCGACGTACCCCGTGAGGTCGGAGCCCTTCGACCCGTGATCACGAGGAGTACGCACATGATCTCGACACGTTCTGGTTCGCATCGACTGCACACACTGATCGCGGCGACCGTCGTCGCCGCGGGTGCGGTCACCGGCGCCGCGGGCGCCGCCACCGCTGCACCTGCCGCGCCGACCGTCTACACCGGTGCCGTGCCCTACTCGCCGACACTCACCGTCACACCGGGCTTCGCCTGCTTCGCGGTGATCAACGCGACCAAACTGCCGCAGACGAGGGCGATGGATTATCGGGTGAAGGTGCAGATCAGCCGGTTCGGCGCGAACTGCGGCGCCTTCAAGCTCGCGGTCAACTGGCGGAACCTGACCACGGGCGGCCACGACGGCCAGATCCAGACGGTGCGACCCGACGGGTCGATCGAGGGATTCCCCGACAACATCCTCGACGGGTTCGGGTTCGCGCCCGGAGCCGGCCGGGTCGAGTCCACCATCACCACGTACAGCAAGTACGACGAGTCGGGGGACATCAAGCTCCCGAACCTCCCCGGCAGGGCCACGTTCTCGCTCTACTGAGCGCCGCCGATCCAGCGCCCGGGAACACGTACGCGGTTCCCGGGCGTTGGACGGTCACGATGCGCCCGCCCGGGCGCACGTGATCTCGAAAGGATGTGCACAACACCCATGTCGAGCTACAACCCGTACGACGCCCTGCCCGACCTCCCGGCGTTCACCGTCACCTCGGAGAGCTTCGCCGACGGCGAGGCCTTCAAGCAGCCGCAGGTCAGCGGCATCATGGGCGCCGGGGGCGACGACGCCTCGCCGCAGGTGAGCTGGTCCGGCTTCCCCGAGGGCACCAAGAGCTTCGCGGTCACCGTCTACGACCCCGACGCCCCGACCGCGTCGGGCTTCTGGCACTGGGCCGTCGCCGACATCCCCGTGTCGACCACCTCGCTGCCCGAGGGCGCAGGCGACGAGAACGGCAGCGGCCTCCCCTCCGGAGCGATCACCCTCGCCGGCGACGCGTCGGCGAAGCGCTTCATCGGCGCCGCCCCGCCGCCCGGGCACGGCCCGCACCGCTACTTCCTCGTCGTCCACGCGGTCGACGTCGAGTCGCTGGGACTGCCCGACGACGCGACACCCGCTTTCCTCGGGTTCAACCTCTTCAGCCACGCCATCGGACGCGCGATCATCCACGCGACCTACGAGCAGGCCGCGGAGGACTGAGCAAGAACTCGCGACGAACGCCCCTCACGCAGCCGCGTGGGGGGTGTTCTCGCTTCCCACCGCCTCGCGCAACGACGAGAAGCCATGGGCGCGGAGGCGCTGGGCGATGCCGTCGTGGATGTCGCGCACCCACATCGGCCCTCCGTAGATGAATCCGGTGTACCCCTGCACGAGCGACGCGCCGGCGCAGATGCGTTCCCACGCCTGATCGGGGGTCTCGATGCCGCCCACCGACACCAGCGCGATGCGGTCACCGACGCGGCGGTAGAGCTGACGCAGGACGGCCAGCGAGCGGTCGGCCAGGGGGGCGCCCGACAGCCCGCCGGCACCGATCCGCGCGACCTCGTCGGCGTCGGTCGCGAGTCCGTCGCGGCCGATCGTCGTGTTGGTGCACACGATCCCCGCCAGCCCGAGTTCCACGGCGAGATCGGCGACGTCGTCGATGTCGGCGTCGGACAGGTCGGGGGCGATCTTGACCAGCACCGGGATGTCGGCGATCTCCAGAACCGCCGACAGCAGGGGTCGCAGGGACGCGACGGCCTGCAGATCGCGCAGGCCCGGGGTGTTGGGGGAGCTGACGTTGACGACCAGGAAGTCGGCCAGCGGGGCCAACAGCCGTGTGCTCGTGCGGTAGTCGTCGATGGCCTCGTCGGGTGCGGCCAGTTTGGTCTTACCGATGTTCGCCCCCACCGGTATCGATCCCGGTCCGCGTCGACGCGCGCCGAGGCGATGCGCGGCGGCCGCGGCGCCGTGGTTGTTGAAGCCCATGCGGTTGACGAGCGCGCGGTCGGCGGGGAGCCGGAACAACCTCGGCTGCGGGTTCCCCGGCTGCGCCGAGCCCGTGACGGTGCCGATCTCGATGAACCCGAAACCCATCCCGGGCCAGGCGTCGATCGCCTCGGCGTTCTTGTCGAAGCCGGCGGCGAGACCCATGGGGGCCGGGAAGTCGACGCCGAACACCGTCGTCCGCAGGATCGGGTCGGTCGGGGCGAACAGTCTCGTCGTCGCGGCGAGTACGGGTCTGCGGGGCCCCACGGTGGACAGCGCTCGCGAGATCAGCGTGTGGATGCGCTCGGCGGGCAGCAGGAACATGACCCGCAGCGCCAGGGGATAGAGCAGTCGGTAGAGGCGATCGATCACCGGTGCACCTGCGCCGGCGTGGCGTCGGGAGTGGTGCGGGTCCGCTTGCGCCGCAGCAACACCTTGCGGCTGCCGTCGGTGTACAGACGGACCCGGGAGATCTCCCATCCGCCGAACTCGGCCTCGATGGCCAGGCGCATCGATGCCGTCACGCGGGTGACGTCGGGCGGCAGTCGCAGCGGGACGTACTCGTAGTCCTCGGCGCTACGGATCTCGTTCCACTCGGCGGGGAACGCGCCTGCGCGGGTCACCCGCCCCTCCGATCCACGTCGCACTGTGCCTCCCGGATTCGCCCTCGTGACCACCGTCATCCGCTGACGGCCTGCAACCCGTCGCCGCGAGCCGACAGCAGGTAGACGGTGCCGGTCGCGCTGTCGACGACCATCGCATCGGCCTGTCCCACCGTGGCCACACGGCGCTTCTCGGTCGGGATCCCCGACGCGAGGTCGAACGCGATCGCCTCGTTGGTGCCGGTGGTCGCGACCCACGCCAGGTTGCGGACGTCGTCATATCCTACGGCGTACGGTCCCTCGGCCACCGGATAGCGGAACTTGGTGAGCAGCGGGTCGCCGTCGAAACCGAGGAACTCGCCGCCGCGGGTGTCGGTGGTGAGGAATCGCCCGTAGTGGTCGACGACGAGGTTGGTCGCGCCGTCGCCGGACCGCAGGGCCTCGCCCAGTGATCCGTCGGACATGTCGACCGAGGTCACCGACGACTGCGCCCGATCGAGGGCCACCACCTGATCGGACTTCCCGTCGCGCGCCGCGACGGCCAGTTCGTCGACGCGCACGAGCCCGTCGACGGTCTTCGTGATGCGGCGATCGGCTCCGACCTGGACGATCTTCCCGTCGGCGGTGCCGATGATCACCGACCCGTCGGACAGTCGAGCCACGCTCAGCGGCTCGCCGACGGTGACGTCGTGGGTCTGCGCGACACCGCGCGCGAGGTCGACGTCGATCACGGTGGAGGGCGCGACCGCGACGAGGTCGTCGCCCGACACCGCGCCGATCGACGACACCGCCTCGGGCAGCGCGATCGTCCGGGTCGCCACGGGCGCGGTGGGTGTGGCCGTGGAGTAGACGACGACCGAGCGGCGATCGGCACCGAGCACGGCGATCCGCTTGCCCGCCGAGTCGAGGACCAGTGCGCTCGAGGCGGGGGCGGCCACCACCGATCCGGCCGGGCGGGCGGAACCGGTGGGTGCGGGCAGCGGCGTCTGCGGGGCGGTCGTGGCGACACCGGGGGAGTCCGACGATCCGCTGCCGCACGCCGTCACCACGAGAAGGAGGACGGCGGCGAGCACGACGCCGACGGTGTGGCGGGCGGCGGTGCGGGTTGGGGACATGAGAACCATAGTGGCGCACCGTCGGAGGTGGTCGTGCGCTCAGGTCGGACGCGATGTGCCCGTGACGTAGCATTCGCGCGGTGACCGATGCGATGACGTGGACCCAGGCCGTGGTGTTGGGGGCCGTACAGGGCCTCACCGAGTTCCTCCCCGTGTCGTCGTCGGGGCATCTGCGCATCGTGTCCGGGGTGTTCTTCGGCGACGACGCCGGCGCCTCGTTCACCGCGGTCACGCAGTTGGGGACCGAGGCGGCGGTACTGCTCTACTTCGCCCGCGACATCGTGCGCATCGTCGCCGCGTGGTTCCGAGGCCTGTTCTCGTCGGAGCAGCGGGGCCTCGACTACCGCATCGGGTGGTACGTGATCTTCGCCACGATCCCGATCGGGCTGCTGGGGTTCGTCTTCAAGGACCAGATCCGCACCGGCGCACGCAACCTCTGGCTCATCGCGACCATGCTCATCGTCTTCTCCGCCGTCATCGTCCTCGCCGAGCGGTACGGCAAGCGCCGCCGCCCGATCGAGGAGCTGACCCTGCGCGACGGGGTCACCATGGGTCTCGCCCAGTGCCTCGCGCTCATCCCGGGGGTGTCCCGCTCGGGCGCGACCGCCAGCGCGGGCCTGTTCCTCGGTCTCCAACGGGAGGCGGCCGTGCGATTCTCGTTCCTGTTGGCCATCCCCGCTGTCACCGCATCGGGTCTGTTCAGCCTCCCCGACGCCTTCTCACCCAGCGGCGACGGCCTCGAGGCCAGCGGACCGCAGCTGCTCGTCGCCACGGTCATCGCGTTCGTCATCGGGTTCGCCTCGATCGCCTGGCTGCTGCGATTCGTCGCGAAGCACTCCCTGAACTGGTTCGTCGGCTATCGCGTCATCGTGGGCCTCATCGTGCTCGGTCTGCTCGCCGGTGGGGTCGTCAGCGCCACCTGATCGCACGCGGTGCACCGGTGACCGTCTCGATGCCCGGTTGCGCTGGCCGCGAACGCGCACCGCGACGACGGCGGGCGCGCCGACACGCCGCATAGGGTGGGTCGGGTGACCGTCATCCTGCTGCGCCACGGCCGTTCGACCGCCAACACCTCGGGTGTGCTGGCCGGCCGCAGCGTCGGCGTCGATCTCGACGACACCGGTCGCAGGCAGGCCGGCGAGGTCGTCGATCGCCTCGGACACGTGGAGAAGCTCGTCGCCGTCGTCCGCTCGCCGCTGCAGCGCTGCGCGCAGACGGTCGCACCGCTCGTCGAGGCCCGCGGCCTCACCGAGGTGGTCGACGACCGGCTCGTCGAGGTCGACTACGGCCGATGGACGGGGAAGCCCATCAAGGACCTGCTCGGCGAGGACATGTGGAAGACCGTCCAGCAGCAACCGTCGGCGGCGATCTTTCCCGAGGGCGAGGGTCTCGCGCACGTCCAGAGTCGCGCGGTCGCCGCGATCCGTGAACTCGACGCGGTCTACGGCGGTCCGGACGGCTCGGGGGTCTGGGTGGCCTGCTCGCACGGCGACGTCATCAAATCGATCATCGCCGACGCGATGGGCATGCATCTCGACTCGTTCCAGCGGATCGTCGTCGAGCCGGCGTCGATCAGCGTGATCCGGTACAGCTCGTCGCGACCGTACGTGCACACCGTCAACTCCACCGGTGCGCGCCCGACGGTGCCGGCACCCCCGCCCCCCGCCGACGCCGCGTCGGGCGCTGCACCTGCCTCCGACGACGCCGTGATCGGCGGGTCGACCGGATCCCACGACACCCCGTCCCCTGCGAGCCCGTCCCACGCGGCGCCGCCGACACCGCACACGAGCCACACGGGCTGACACGACCGTCCCAGCCCATCCCATGCCCCACGACACCGACAGGAGGTGCCATGCCCAGAGCGATCCACGTCTTCCGTAGCCCGGACCGTTTCGTCGCCGGGACCGTCGGCGCACCCGGCGACCGGACGTTCTATCTGCAGGCCACCCACGAGGCGCGCGTGGTCAGCGTCATGCTGGAGAAGCAGCAGGTGCAGATCCTGGCCGATCGCATCGGCGCGCTTCTCGAGGAGATCAACCGTCGATTCGGCACCCCGCTGCCGCCGGAGTCCGACCACATCGAGGACCTGAGCCCGCTGATCATGCCGGTCGATGCCGAGTTCCGCGTGGGCACGATGGGCCTGGGATGGGACGCCGAATCCGAGGCAGTCGTCGTCGAACTCCTCGCCATCACCGAGGGCGAGTTCGACGAGAGCGTCGTGCTGGACGACACCGACGAGGGGCCCGACGCCGTGCGTGTGTTCCTCAGCACCGCGGCCGCGCGCGAGTTCGCGGCCCGCTCGACCCGCGTCATCTCGGCCGGACGTGAGCCGTGCCCGTTGTGTGGTCTCCCGCTCGACCCGTCGGGGCACATGTGTGTGCGCACCAACGGCTACAAGCGCGACATCACCTTCGACAAGTCGCTCGACTTCGTCGACCCCGACGTCTTCGACGACCCGGATCTGCGCGCGGCGCTCGAGGACGAGGACGACGACGAGGGCGGGGACGACCCCACCGACGGGCCGTCACGCTGATGCCGCCGTCGGCGGCCGCATCGGAGTCCTCGCCCGACATCGCAGAGATCCTGCGCACGGGTGAGATGGAGTTGATCGGGCAGATCCGCGGCGCGAGCAACGCGACCCTGGTGTGTGAGGCGAGCCTCGGCGACGAGAGCGTGCGCTGCGTCTACAAACCGGTGCGCGGCGAGCAGCCGCTGTGGGATTTCCCCGACGGCACGCTCGCGGGCCGCGAGATCGCGTCGTTCCGCGTCTCCGATGCGCTGGGCTGGTCGGTGATCCCCACGACGGTGTTCCGCGACGGTCAGTTCGGCCCCGGCATGGTCCAGCGCTGGATCGACACCCCTGAACCCACCGACACCGTCCCCGAGCACCTCGATCTCGTCGACCTGTGCCCGACGGCGATGGTGCCCGAGAACTTCCGGCGGGTCATCGACGCCTACGACGCCCGGGGCGAGGAAGTCACGCTCGTCCACGCCGACGACCCCCGGCTGCAGCGGATGGCGGTCCTCGACGTCGTCATCAACAACGCCGACCGCAAGGGCGGGCACGTCCTCGAGGGGCTCGACGGGCAGGTCTACGGCGTCGACCACGGCATCTGCCTGCACTCCGAGGACAAGCTGCGCACCGTGCTGTGGGGATGGGCCGACGAGCCGGTGCCCGCACACCTCGTGGCCGACATCGAGACGTTCCTGGTGGACCTCACCACCGCCGGTTCGGATCTGGCCCGCGACCTGCCGGGGCTCATCACACCGACCGAGGTGGCGGCCCTGACCCTGCGCGCCCGCGAGCTCGTCGCCCGACCGGTCATGCCCAGCGCCGACCGGTCCCGACCGATTCCCTGGCCCGCGTTCTGACCGGCCGCCCCCGCATCGGACGGTGGGTGCCCCGACGGTCGTCCGCCGCGCGGCAATAGGGTGGAGCGATGCAGTCGTGGTCAGACATCGAGGTACGTCCGCTCCCCGGGCAGGGCCCGCAGCTCCGGCTCTACGACACCTCCGATCGGCAGGTCCGTCCCGTCACCCCCGGCGCCGAGGCGACGATGTACGTCTGCGGCATCACCCCGTACGACGCGACGCACCTCGGTCACGCTGCGACCTACCTGACCTTCGATCTGGTCAACCGGATATGGCGCGACCTCGGCCACGCGGTGCACTACGTGCAGAACGTGACCGACGTCGACGACCCCCTCTTCGAGCGCGCCGACCGCGACGGGGAGGACTGGCGCGACCTCGGTGCCCGCGAGACACAGCTCTTCCGCGACGACATGACCGCGCTGCGGGTGTTGCCGCCGCGGCACTACATCGGTGCGGTGGAGTCGATCGACGAGGTCGTCGAGGTCGTCGACACGCTGCTGGCGTCGGGTGCGGCGTACATCGTCGACGACGAGCAGTACCCCGACATCTACTTCCGCACCGACGCGACACCGCAATTCGGCTACGAGTCGAACTACGACCACGCGACGATGGCGCAGTTCTTCGCCGAACGTGGCGGGGACCCGCAGCGACCGGGCAAGCGTGATCCACTCGACGCCCTCATCTGGCGTGCGGCCCGCGAGGGCGAACCGTCGTGGCCCTCACCGCACGGCCCCGGCCGACCGGGGTGGCACATCGAGTGCGCCGCCATCGCGCTGAACCGACTCGGGTCGCCGATCGACGTGCAGGGCGGCGGCAGCGACCTTATCTTCCCGCACCACGAGTTCTCCGCCGCCCACGCCGAGGCACTCACCGGCGAGCGTCGCTTCGCGCGCCACTACGTGCACACCGGCATGGTGGGTCTCGACGGCGAGAAGATGTCGAAGAGCCGCGGCAACCTGGTGTTCGTCTCGAAACTCCGGGCCGCCGACGTCGACCCGAACGCGATCCGCGTCGGTCTGTTGGCCGATCACTACCGCACCGACCGCATGTGGTCCGACGACGCGCTCGCCACCGCACACACCCGACTGGCGTCGTGGCGCGACGCGGTCTCGCGCCCCACCGGACCCGACGCGTCCGACACCGTCGCCCGGGTGCGTCAGCACCTCGCCGACGACCTCGACACCCCGAAAGCACTTGCGGCGCTCGATGCGTGGGCGGCCGACGCGGTGCGCGGCCTCGGTTCGTCGACCACCGCCGGCGCCGATGTCGAGCACGCACTCGACACGTTGCTGGGCGTCGAACTGCGCCGCTGACGCCGTACCCCGTCAGCCGCGAAGCGGGCTGGGTAGAGTCCTGCAGGTGGCCCATCTGGAAGAGATCGACCCCGACACCACGACCGGCGTGTGGACCGTCGTCACCCGGACCTCGACCTATCTGCTCGACTTCACCGAGATGACGCTGCTGCGCGCACCCGGTGTCGGTGGCTCGGGCGACGAATCGTGGGCCGTCAGTCAGCTCCGTCGCGATTCCGAGGACATCCCGCTGCTGGGTGTGAAGTCCTGCCGCATAGGCGAATCGGCCCAGTTCTGGGTGCGCGCGGCCGACGATCCCGACGTGCGCACCTGGCGCATCACCACTCCGGTCGTGTCGATCGAACGCATCAGCTGAAACCGTCGCTTCGCCAACGCCCTGTTCAGAGCGCCACCTCCACGACACCGTCGACCACCCGCGCCGGGTACACCGGCAACGATCCGATCGACGGATCCGAGCACGCGCCGTCGGCGAACGCGTAGGTGAACTGGTGCAGCGGGCACATCACCTTCGCCCCGTCGACCTGACCGTCGGCGATGGGCCCGCCGCGATGCGGACACACCGCGGCCGTGGCCCGCACCTCGTCGCCGCCGACACGGAACACCGCTATCTGCACGCCGTCGACCGCGTAGGCCCGGCCCTCCCCGTGGGTGAGATCCGAGATCGACCCCACGGGCACATACGTTGCCGCGCCCGTGGTCCCGACGCCGTCTGCGGTGTCGGCGGTCATCGGACCGGGACCCGGGGGAGCGGGAGCAGCGGCAGCGCGGAGGTGAACTGCGCGGGCGAGCGCGGCTCCTCCCGGTCCTGCCACGGGTCTCGGTAGTCGGCGACGCTCTCCTCGATGCGGGACTGCAGACCGTCGACGATGCCGTCACGGTCGTCGACGAGCACGGCCCGCAGTTCCTCGATGCCGACGCGCGGCACCCACGCGTAGGTGCGTTCGAGCCACTTCGCCTGCTCGCGGTAGTGCTGGATGAAGATGCCGCACAACCGCACCACCTCGTCGGACGAGTCGACGGTCGCCAGCAGGTCACCCTTGCGGATGTGTGCGCCCGCCGCGCCGCCCACGTAGATCTCCCACCGGTCCGACGCCGCGCCCGACGCGCCGACGGCCACCGCACCGACGTCCTTGCACAGCGCCTCGGCACAGTTGCGCGGGCATCCGGTGACCGCGAGCTTGAGCTTCGCGGGTGTCTCGAGTCCCTGGAACCGCTGCTCGATGGCGATGCCCAGTGCGGTGGAATCGCCCAACCCGAAGCGGCAGTAGTCGGTGCCCACACACGTCTTGACGGTCCGGAAGCTCTTGCCGTAGGCGAAACCCGACGGCATGTCGAGGTCACCCCACACCTTCGGCAGGTCCTCCTTGCGCACCCCGAGCAGGTCGATGCGTTGGCCGCCGGTGATCTTCACCATCGGGATCGCGTACTTGTCGGCGACGTCGGCGATCCGCCGCAACTGATCCGGCGTGGTGACCCCGCCCTTGATCTGCGGCACCACCGAGAAGGTGCCGTCGCGCTGGATGTTGGCGTGCACCCGGTCGTTGATGTAGAGCGCGCCGCGCTCATCGGTCCAGTCGCGACCCCACACCATCCGCAGGAGCGACGCCAGCGGCATCTTGGCGGCCGCGTCCTCGCCGTGGGGGGCGAGCTCGGCGAACATCTCCGACACCGACCGGATGTTGCTCGCCCGGATCGCGCCCAGCAGTTCGGGTTTGGTCATCGGGATGCACGGCACGTACCACTTCGCCGACACGTCCTCGGCGAGATCGCCGTCCGCGGCGTACGCGACGATGTCGGCCACCATTCCCTTGCACGATCCGCAGCCCTTGCCCGCCCGCGTCGCCGCGACCACCTCGCCGACACTGCGCGCACCGCCCTGCACACACGACACGATGGCGCCCTTGGTGACCCCGTTGCAGTTGCACACCGCGGTGTCGTCGGACAGTTCGGCCGCACCGACGGCGGCCGACGGGGTGCCCATGTCGAAGAGCATGCTGATGCGTTCGGTCGGTAGGGCGACCTTGTCGTCGAACGCCTGCGTGAGGAAGGCCGCCTTGCTGATGTCGCCGAGCAACATGGCGCCGATGAGCTTGTTGTCGCGCACGACCACCGATTTGTAGGTGCCGCTGCGGGGTTCATAGAACTGGACGAACTCGTCGTCGTCGCGTTCGGGGCCCTTCACCCCCATGGCGGCGACGTCGACACCGGCGACCTTGAGCTTCGTGGTCGGGCGCGTGCCGTGATAAGCCGCCGACGGATCGGCACCGGTGACCACGTCGGCGAGTACCACCGCCTGCTCCCACAGCGGGGCGACCAAACCGTAGACCTCACCGCGGTGCTGCGCGCATTCGCCGACCGCATAGACGAAACCCTCGTCCTCGCAGCGCATCTGGTCGTCGACGACGATGCCGCGTTCGATCACCAGGCCGGCACGGCGCGCCAGTTCGACGTTCGGCCGGATCCCGGCGGTGACGACGACCATGTCGGCGGGCAGGCTCGACCCGTCGGCGAAGGCCACACCGGTCACCGTCCCGGCGTCGTCGCGGACGACCGACGTGGTCCGGCGTGAGGTGTGGACCCCGACCCCGAGCGCCTCGATCTTGGCCCGCAGCACCCGACCGCCGCGTTCGTCGAGCTGCTGGTTCATCAGGTGACCGGGGGAGTGCACCACGTCGACCGCCACACCCTGTGTCTGCAGGCCGTAGGCGGCCTCCAGGCCGAGGAGCCCGCCGCCGATCACGACCGCGCGCACCCGTTCGCCGGTGTCGTCGGCCGCACCGGTCTCGGCCATCTGCAGCATTCCGTTGGTGTCGGCGATGGTGCGGAAGCCGAACACCCCCCGGGCGAGCCGCCCGTCGGGTTCGCGCAGCCCGTCCATGTTCGGGAAGAAGGTGGTGCTCCCGGTGGCGATGACGAGCAGGTCGAAGGCGATCTCGCGCCCGCTCTCGCAGGTCACCACCTTGCCGAAGCGGTCGACGGAGACCGCGCGGTCGCCGGCGAACAGCTCGACGCCGTTGTCCCGGTACCAGGCCATCGGGTTGAGCATCAGATCGTCGTCGTCGATGGAGCTCTCACCGGCGAGCACGTGCGAGAGCATGATGCGGTTGTAGTTCCCGTAGGGCTCGTCGCCGATCATGGTGATCGCGAACAGATCTCCACCGCCTCGGGCCAGGATCTCCTCCACCGTCCGGGCACCGGCCATCCCGTTGCCGACCACGACCAGACGACGCCGCGGCGTCGCGGTCATCAGAAGACCACCCACCCGAAGTCCACGACGATCGATCCGCTGCAGCCCTCCGGCGCGGCGAAGGTCAACGCCAACACCGAATCCGGGTCGACATCCTCCACCACGCGCAGCGGCACGTTGACCGACGCTCTGGCACCCATCGGGAAGACCCGCATCGACGTCCCGTCCCGCGTCAACGTCACGTACACGAGTTCGTCGGAGCTGTTGCCGCCACGAAAATACAACGGCTGCGCGGTCATCCCGGGCGGGACGGTGAAGGTGAGCGACGGGTCGAGGGGGGCGGGGGCGGCGAGTCCGGCACCGACGAACCCGAACACCCCCTGCAGGAACATGGGAGTCGACGACATGGGCGTCAGTGTTCTTCGCCGGGATCAATGCACCTTTGCCGCAATGTTACATCTCGATGCTCAGGTGTTCACGCATCCGACGGGACGGCGGTGAGCGCTCAGGCGCCGAACGAGCCCGGTCCGCGGCGTCGGAGGTACTTCTCGAACTCCGCGGCGAGTGCGTCGCCGTCGATCTTCGACAGGGCGTCGTCGGTGCCGGCCTCGGCATCGCCGCGCTCCTCGAGACCGCGGACGTACTCGGCGATCTCCTCGTCGTCCTCGGTCATCTCGGTGACGGCCTGTTCCCACTCCTCGGCCTGGGCGGGCAGGTCACCGAGCGGCACCTCGAGGTCGAGGACCTCCTCGACCTGCCCGAGCAACGCCACCGTCGCCTTGGGATTGGGCGGGGTCGACACGTAGTGGGGGACCGCCGCCCAGAACGACACCGCGGGGATACCGGCGTTCACGCACGCGTCCTGCAGCACCCCGGTGATGCCCGTCGGACCCTCGTAGCGGCTCTCCTGCAGGTTGTAGGCCAGCGCGGAATCGGTGCTGTAGGCCGTGCCGGTCACGGGGACCGGCCGGGTGTGCGGCGCGTCGGCGAGCAGTGCGCCGAGGATGACCATCGTCTGCACGTCGAGCGACCGCGCGATGTCGAGGATCTCCGCGCAGAATCCACGCCAGCGCATGTTCGGTTCGATGCCGCGGAGCAAGACGACGTCGCGGTCGGCTCCCGGCGGGCTGCACCACGACACCGACGTGGCCGGCCACTCGATCCGTCGCGTGACGCCGTCGATCTGCTTTACGATGGGACGGTTGACCTGGAAGTCGTAGTAATCGTCGGAATCGATCTCGGCGAGGGGTTGCGCATCCCAGATGAGGGCCAGATGTTCGACCGCGCCGCTCGCGGCGTCACCTGCATCGTTCCAGCCCTCGAACGCTGCCACGAGGATCGGTGACCGCAATGTGGGGAGATGGCCGGTCTTCTCAGCGTGCACCGAACCAGCCTACGACCGAACACCGATAGGGAGCGAACTACGCTGAGTACCATGTCTGCCACCACCGGAACCGATTCGTACGACTCGGCCTTCCTCGACGCGATGGCCAAACGAGTGCTCGTGGGCGACGGGGCCATGGGCACGATGCTCCAGGCCGCCGATCTCACCCTCGACGATTTCAACAATCTCGAGGGCTGCAACGAGATCCTCAACGACACCCGCCCCGAGGTGCTGGCCGGTATCCACCGCGCCTACTTCGAGGCCGGTGCCGACGCGGTCGAGACCAACACATTCGGCTGCAACCTCTCCAACCTCGGCGACTACGACATCGCCGACCGCATCCGGGAACTGGCCCGCAAGGGCGTCGCCATCGCCAAGGGCGTGGCCGACGAGATGGGCCCGTCCGACGACGGGACGCCGCGCTTCGTCCTCGGCTCGGTGGGCCCCGGCACCAAGCTCCCATCGCTGGGCCACACGACCTTCGCGGTGATCCGCGACGCCTACCAGGAGTGCGCCCTGGGCATGCTCGAGGGCGGCGCCGACGCGATCCTCATCGAGACCTCGCAGGACCTGCTGCAGGTGAAGGCCGCGGTGCTGGCCGCCAAGCGCGCCATGGAGCAGCTCGGTCGACGGATCCCGATCATCTCCCACGTCACCGTGGAGACCACCGGCACGATGCTGCTCGGGTCGGAGATCGGCGCCGCGCTGGCGGCCATCGAGCCGCTCGGCGTCGACCTGATCGGCCTCAACTGTGCGACCGGCCCGGCCGAGATGAGCGAGCACCTGCGGTACCTGTCCAAGCACGCGCGCATCCCGGTGTCGGTCATGCCCAACGCCGGTCTACCGCAGCTCGGCCCGAAGGGTGCCGAGTACCCGCTGCTGCCCGACGAGCTGGCCGAGGCGGTCAGCGGCTTCGTCTCCGACTACGGCCTGTCCTTCGTCGGCGGCTGCTGCGGCACCACCCCCGAACACATCTCGCAGCTGGCCCAGGCGGTCCGTGGCACCACCAAGGGCACCCGGGCCGTCGAACACGAGTCGGAGGTGTCCTCGCTCTACGCGTCCGTGCCGTTCGAGCAGGAGAACAGCTTCATGATGGTCGGCGAGCGGACCAACTCGAACGGTTCGAAGGCCTTCCGCGAGGCGATGCTCTCCGGCGACTACCAGAAGTGCCTCGACATCGCGAAGGACCAGACCCGCGACGGCGCCCACATGCTCGACCTCAACGTCGACTACGTCGGCCGCAACGGTGCCGAGGACATGACCGCGTTGGCCACGCGTCTGGCGACCTCGTCGACGCTGCCGATCATGCTCGACTCGACCGAGCCCGCGGTCCTGCAGGCGGGACTTGAGGCCCTCGGCGGTCGCTGCGCGGTGAACTCGGTGAACTACGAGGACGGCGACGGACCCGACTCCCGTTTCACCAAGATCATGCAGCTCGCGGTGGAGCACGGCGCCGCCGTGGTCGCACTGACCATCGACGAGGAGGGTCAGGCGCGTACCGCCGACTGGAAGGTCAGCGTCGCCGAACGGCTCATCACCGACATCACCGAGAACTGGGGGCTCGGCGAGGAGGACATCATCATCGATGCCCTCACCTTCCCGGTCTCCACCGGTCAGGAGGAGACCCGCAAGGACGGCATCGAGACCATCGAGGCCATCCGCCGGATCCACGAGGCGCACCCGTCGGTGCACTTCACCCTGGGTATCTCCAACATCTCGTTCGGCCTGAACCCCGCTGCACGTCAGGTGCTCAACTCGGTGTTCCTGCACGAGTGTGCGCAGGTCGGACTCGACACCGCGATCGTGCACGCCTCGAAGATCCTGCCGATGGCGCGTATCCCCGACGAGCAGCGCGAGGTCGCGCTCGACCTCGTCTACGACCGCCGCGGAACCGATGGCGTGCGCAGCGACGGCAACGCCGACTACGACCCGCTGCAGACCCTGATGGGTCTGTTCGAGGGCGTGTCGGCGGCGTCGGCACGCGAGAGCCGCGCCGAGGAGATGGCCAAGCTGCCGCTGTTCGAGCGTCTCGAGCGGCGCATCGTCGACGGTGAGCGCAACGGTCTCGAATCCGATCTCGACGACGCGATGAAAGAGGTCCCGCCGCTCAAGATCATCAACGAGACCCTGCTCTCGGGCATGAAGACCGTCGGTGAGCTGTTCGGCTCCGGTCAGATGCAGCTCCCCTTCGTGCTGCAGTCGGCCGAGGTCATGAAGATGTCGGTGGCCCACCTCGAGCCGCACATGGAGGCGACCGGCGAGGACGGCAAGGGCCGCATCGTGCTGGCCACGGTGAAGGGCGACGTCCACGACATCGGCAAGAACCTCGTCGACATCATCCTGTCCAACAACGGCTACGAGGTCGTCAACATCGGCATCAAGCAGCCGATCGCGACGATCATCGAGGTCGCCGAGGACAAGCGCGCCGACGTGATCGGCATGTCCGGTCTGCTGGTGAAGTCGACGGTCGTCATGAAGGAGAACCTCGAGGAGATCAACTCCCGCGGGCTCGCCGAGAACTATCCGGTGCTCCTCGGCGGCGCCGCGCTCACGCGCGGCTACGTCGAGAACGACCTCTCGGAGACCTACGAGGGCGACGTGCACTACGCACGCGACGCCTTCGAGGGGCTGCGGCTGATGGACGACATCATGTCCGCCAAGCGGGGCGGCGGCTCGACGCAGGATCCCGAGGCGAAGGCCGCGGCCGAGGCGAAGACCGCCGAACGCAAGGCGCGCCACGAGAAGTCGGCCCGCATCGCGGCCAAGCGCAAGGCCGAGCAGGCGCCCGTCGAGGTGCCGGCACGCTCGGACGTGGCCGCCGACAACGAGATCCCGACACCGCCGTTCTGGGGCTCGCGGATCGTCAAGGGCATCCCGATCGCCGACTACCGCGGTCTGCTCGACGAGCGTGCGCTGTTCCTGGGGCAGTGGGGGTTGCGCGGCACGCGCAGCGGTGACGGTCCCAGCTACGAGGAGCTCGTCGAGACCGAGGGGCGTCCGCGTTTCCGCGAATGGATCGACCGTCTGTCGACGGGCAACATCCTGCAGCACGCCGCGGTGGTCTACGGCTACTTCCCGGCGGTCAGCGAGGGCGACACCGTCCACGTGCTGACCGAGCCGCGGCCCGACGCCGACGTCCGGTTCAGCTTCGAGTTCCCGCGTCAGCAGCGCAGTCGGTTCCTGTGCATCGCCGACTTCATCGCGTCGAAGGAGCGGGCCACCGAGCTCGGTCAGGTCGACGTGTTGCCGTTCCAGCTCGTCACGATGGGCCAGCCCATCGCCGACTTCGCGAACGACCTGTTCGCGAAGGACTCCTACCGCGACTACCTCGAGGTGCACGGCATCGGCGTGCAGCTCACCGAGGCGCTGGCCGAGTACTGGCATCAGCGGGTGCGGTCGGAGCTGACGTTCGACGGCGGTTCGGTGGCCGGCGACGACCCGACGTCGCCGCAGGGATTCTTCGATCTCGAGTACCGCGGTGCGCGCTACTCGTTCGGCTACGGCGCGTGCCCCGATCTCGAGGACCGCGCGAAGATGATCGAGCTGCTGGAGCCGGGTCGCATCGGGGTGGAGCTGAGCGAGGAGCTGCAGCTGCATCCCGAGCAGTCCACCGACGCGTTCGTCCTGCACCACCCCGAGGCCAAGTATTTCAACGTCTGACGTGGAGTCGACGGGCGTGGCCCCCGCCGATCCCGGGAACGGTGCGCTGCCGCGCGCGGTTCTCTGGGATATGGACGGGACGCTGCTCGATTCCGAGAAGCTGTGGGATGTGGCGATGGCCGAGCTCGCGGTGCGGCTCGGTGCGGTGATGACCGTGGAGTTGCGTCAGTCGACGCTGGGCAACTCGATGGTCGGCGCGATGACGAAACTGTTCGATGCCGCGGGTGTGCCCGAGGCGCAGCGTGACCTCGACGGTCAGGCCCACTGGTTGCGGGGACGGGTCGCGGAGCTGTTCGCCGACGGCATCCCGTGGCGGCCGGGTGCCGACGCCGCCCTGCGGACGATCGCGGCGGCGGGGATCCCGATGGTGTTGGTGACCAACACCGAACGCGACCTCACCGAACGGGCTCTGCCGACGATCGGCAAGCACCGCTTCGCCCACACCCTGTGCGGCGACGAGGTCGCCGAGGGCAAACCCGCGCCCGACCTGTACCTCGCCGCGGCGCGGGCGGCCGGGGTGCCGCCGGCGGACTGTCTGGCGATCGAGGATTCACCGACCGGTGCCGCGGCCGCCGGGGCGGCGGGGTGCCCGACCCTCGTCGTGCCGTCCGACGCCGACGTCCCGCAGGCGCCGGGACGCACGTTCCGCGAGAGCCTGGTCGGCCTCGACGAGGCCGCGGTGTCCGACGCCTGGCGTCGCGGTCGGGCCGGTCACGCGGCCGTGGGAGACTGATCTCCCGTGAAGACCTTCGACGACCTCTTTGCCGAGCTGACCGAGCGTGCTGCGACCCGCCCGGAGGGCAGCGGGACGGTCGCCGCGCTCGACGCCGGCGTCCACACCCTCGGCAAGAAGATCATCGAGGAGGCCGGTGAGGTGTGGCTGGCCGCCGAGCACGAGTCGGACGAGTCGCTCGGCGAGGAGATATCTCAGTTGCTCTACTGGCTGCAGGTGATGATGATCAAACGTGGTCTCACACCGGCAGACGTGTACCGGTACCTGTAGACGCCTCACCCTCACGTCCCTCACGAAGGAAACCGATCACATGCTGCGCGTTGCCGTGCCGAACAAGGGTGCGCTGTCGGAGTCGGCCGCGGCGATGCTCGCCGAGGCGGGCTATCGCCGACGCACCGACGCCAAGGACCTCACCGTCCTCGACTCCGCCAACGACGTCGAGTTCTTCTTCCTGCGTCCCAAGGACATCGCCATCTACGTCGGTTCGGGCGAGCTCGACCTGGGCATCACCGGCCGCGACCTCGCGTGGGATTCGCAGGCCCCGGTCACCGAGAGTCTGTCGTTGGGCTTCGGTGCGTCGACGTTCCGCTACGCCGGTCCCGTCGACACCGCGATGACCGAGGCCGACCTGTCCGGCCGTCGGATCGCGACGTCGTTCGCGAACATCGTGCGCGCCGATCTCGAGCGCCGCGGCATCACCGCGGAGATCATCCGACTCGACGGTGCCGTCGAGATCTCGATCCAGCTCGGCCTGGCCGACGCCATCGCCGATGTCGTCGGATCGGGACGCACACTGCGGCAACACAATCTGCAGGCGTTCGGTGACGTGATGTGCCAGTCGGAGGCCGTACTCATCCACGGTGCCGACGTCGCGCCGTCCCGCGCCGCCGAACAGCTCATCAAGCGCATCGAGGGCGTGGTGGTCGGCCAGCAGTACGTGATGATGGACTACGACTGCCGCAAGGACCTGCTCGACGCCGCGGTGGCCATCACGCCGGGCCTCGAGTCACCCACCGTCGCACCGATGGCCGACGAGAACTGGGTCGCCGTGCGTGCCATGGTCCCGCGGGCCGGGCACCAGTCGGTGATGGACGACCTCTCGGCGATGGGTGCGAAGGCCATCCTCGCCAGCGACATCCGCTCCTGCCGCTTCTGAGAGGCGTCGGCGGTCCTCAGCCCGCGCGGGTGATGAGGATCGTCTGACTCGACCGACCCGTCGACCCCTCGTCGTCGAACAGATCGGCGGCGGTGTACCCGAATCCGTGTGCGCCGCCGACCATCGCGGCGTCGATGCCGGTCCAGTCACCGGTCGGTGTGCGGCGCAGGTGGATGGTGGTGTCGGTGTTCATCCACGTCCACTCCGAGGGCGAGAGCATCGAGCCCAGGCCGTTGGCGACGTCGACCATGCAGCAGGTGCGCGTCAGCGGTGTCGCGGTCTCCCCGGCGACGATGTCGACGGTCGGCCGCAGCCACGCCAGTCGCGGCCGAGCCGGGTCGGTCGACCCGCGGAACTCGACGGTGGAGATGAAACCCGTTGCACCCCAACCGGCGTCGAGCCACGAAGGCAGACCGGCGGACGTGTCGTCGACGGCGGGCACCGGAGGGTTCTCGGCGGTGCCGGTCACCGCGGCGGTGTCGGAGGTGGCGAGGAACCAGGCCGTGGCGCGCGCCGCGGTCCGGAAGTCACCGGAGGGGGTCTGCACGTCGAGTTCGGCCTGCACCTGCGCAATCTGCCGACCCGGGCGGAGGATGCGAGCCCGAACCCGGTTCTCGGACAGTCCGATCGCGCCGAGGATGTCGACGGTGACGCGCGACATCGCGAGGTGCGTCGGGAGGTCGAGATTCTCGATGGCGCGGACCATCAGAGCCGAGGGCGGGCCGCCGTGCTGGATGGTGTCGGTCCACACACTGACCGAGTCGGCGGTCGGCATGAGGTGTTCCCAGCCGTCGTCGACGCCGAGCGGGACGTAGTACGCACGCTCGTCGGACCCGGCGGCGTCGGTGGGGGCGGTGGGGGCGGTCACGAGGCGAGGTGATCGGCGACGGTGTCCTCGGCGGGCGTGCCGGGCCAGCCGGGGTAGGGCGGTATCTCGCCGCCGAACTCGGGACAGCGGGCCTTGTGGTCACACCATGTGCACATCCGCGACCTCTTCGGCCGGAAGTCGCCGGTGACCCCGGCGGCGAGGATCGCCCGCCAGATCGCGGTGAGGGTGCCCGCGAAGCGCTCGAGCTCCTCGGCGTCGGGGGTGTAGCGCAGTTCCTGCCCGTCGGAGAGGTACATCAGTTGCAGGCGCGCGGGGACGACGCCTCGCAACCGCAGGATGGCCAGCGCATAGAACTTCATCTGGAACAGCGCGCGGGCCTCGAACATCTCGCCGGGGGAGCGGCCGGTCTTGTAGTCGACGACGCGGACCTCCCCGGTGGGGGCGACGTCGATCCGGTCGACGAACCCGCGCAGGGCGACGTCGTCGGCGAGGTCGATCTCGATGCGCATCTCGCACGAATCGGCGTCGAACGCCGTCGGGTCCTCCATCGTGTAATAGGTCGCGATGAGTCGGTGGGCCTCGGCGAGGAACGCCGGGACCTCGGCCTCGGCGACCAGGGACCGTAAGTCGGGATCCTTCTCGCACAGCACATCCCACGCGGCGTCGACCAGGACGTCGGCGGTGTCGGCGGTGCGCAGCGGCGCGGGGAGGTCGAACAGGTTCTCCAGCGCCGAGTGCACCACCGTGCCGCGGACCTGTGCGGTCGTCGACGCCTCGGGGAACCGGTCGATGGCGCGGTAGCGGTACAGCAGGGGGCACTGCTTGAAATCCGCCGCGCGCGAGGGCGACAGGGCCGGCCGACGCGGCCCCTCGGGAACGGGATCGACCAGCGGTGCCGGGGTGTTCCGCGTCGGGTTGTCCACTGCGGGCTCGAGGCCCGCGAGGTCGAGGTCTGCAGGGTTGAGGTCTGGCGCCGTGCTCACACCTGGCAGGGTATGCCTGATGTACGACACACCCGCGCAGGACGCGACCGGTGACCCGATCGCGGCCGCCTCGGCGTTCACCGTCGGTGACCGGGTGCAACTGACCGACACCAAGGGCCGAAAGTTCACCGTCCACCTCGAGGTGGGGGGCAGTTTCCACACCCACCACGGCGCGATCGCCCACGACGACCTCATCGGCACCGACGAGGGCACGATCGTCTCCTCGACCCGTGGCGCCCAGTACCTCGCACTGCGGCCGCTGCTCACCGACTACGTCCTGTCGATGCCGCGCGGCGCGCAGGTGATCTACCCCAAGGACGCCGCACAGATCGTCACCGAGGGCGACATCTACCCGGGCAGCGTGGTGCTCGAGGCCGGCGCCGGATCGGGCGCGCTGACGTGTTCGTTGCTGCGCGCCGTCGGGCCCCAGGGGCGGGTGCTGTCCTACGAGGTCCGCGAGGACCACGCCGAACACGCGGTGCGCAACGTGGAGACCTTCTTCGGTGAACGTCCGGCGAACTGGGAACTGACCGTCGCCGACATCGTCGACTTCGCCGCCACGGCCGATGCCGCGGCATCGGTCGACCGCGTGATCCTCGACATGCTGGCGCCGTGGGAGACGCTCGACGCCGTGGCGTCGGTGTTGCGACCCGGCGGCGTCCTCGTGGTTTATGTGGCGACCGTCACACAGCTGTCACGGGTCGTCGAAGCCCTGCGTGAGCAGCAGTGTTGGACCGAACCTCGGTCCTGGGAGACCATGCTGCGCGAGTGGAACGTGGTCGGTCTGGCCGTCCGCCCGTCGCACAAGATGCAAGGTCACACCGCCTTTCTGGTGACCGCCCGGCGCCTCGCTCCCGGCACGGTCACCCTGCGACCGCAGCGACGCTCCAACAAGGGCTCCAACGACCGCTGATCGACCGGGCGAGCGGTGGGCGTCGTCCCAGTTAACGAGACGTCAACGCCGAACGTCGTGCCATGCGGGGCATGTCGCCCCGCACGCCGGTAGCGTGGGGGAACGGTGAAACCGATGGTGTTCCGCCGGGGAGAGGAGTCAGCAATGACCGAATCCGATCGCCACGACCCCACAGGCGCGCAGAAATCCACCGCGCGCTCGGCAGGCTCAGGCAACGCCCCCATGCCCGATACCGGGAACCGAGGTCTCAACATCCCTCCGGACTCCACCGACACCGACCCGCAGACGCGCATCGAGACGCTCACCGCGCGCAACGCGAAGCTGCTCGACACCCTCAAGGACGCGCGCCAGCAACTGCTCGCATTGCGCGAGGAGGTCGACCGACTCGGCCAGCCGCCGAGCGGTTACGGCGTGCTGCTCGACACCTATGAGGACTCCACGGTCGACGTGTTCACCTCGGGTCGCAAGATGCGTCTCACGATCTCGCCGAACATCGAGGTCGAGTCGCTCAAGCGCGGTCAGACCCTGCGCCTGAACGAGGCACTGACCATCGTCGAGGCGCTCGCGTTCGACTCCGTCGGCGAGATCAGCACCCTGCGCGAGGTCCTCGGGAGCGGTGACCGTGCGCTCGTGGTCGGCCACGCCGACGAGGAACGCGTCGTCTGGCTCGCCGAGCCGCTCATGGGTGACGTCGACGGCGAGGACGGGAAACGTCGCAAGCTGCGTCCCGGTGACTCGCTGCTCGTCGACACCAAGGCCGGCTTCGCGTTCGAGCGGGTTCCCAAGGCCGAGGTCGAGGACCTCGTGCTCGAGGAGGTGCCCGACGTCGGCTACGAGGACATCGGTGGCCTCGGTCGCCAGATCGAGCAGATCCGCGACGCGGTCGAACTGCCGTTCCTGCACAAGGACCTGTTCCGCGACTACTCGCTGCGCCCGCCGAAGGGTGTCCTGCTCTACGGTCCTCCCGGCTGCGGCAAGACCCTCATCGCCAAGGCCGTCGCCAACTCGCTGGCCAAGAAGATCGCCGAGGCCCGCGGCGACGACGCCCGCGAGGCGAAGTCGTACTTCCTCAACATCAAGGGCCCCGAGCTGCTCAACAAGTTCGTCGGCGAGACCGAGCGGCACATCCGGTTGATCTTCCAGCGGGCGCGGGAGAAGGCCTCCGAGGGCACCCCGGTGATCGTGTTCTTCGACGAGATGGACTCGATCTTCCGTACCCGCGGATCGGGCGTCTCCTCCGACGTCGAGACCACCGTCGTCCCGCAGCTGCTCGCCGAGATCGACGGTGTCGAGGGACTCGAGAACGTCATCGTCATCGGTGCGTCGAACCGCGAGGACATGATCGACCCCGCGATCCTGCGTCCCGGCCGACTCGACGTGAAGATCAAGATCGAGCGACCCGACGCCGAGTCGGCGATCGACATCTTCTCCAAGTACCTCGTCGACACCCTGCCGATCCACACCGACGACGTCGAGGAGTTCGGTGGCGATCGCGCCGCATGCATCGCCGCGATGATCGAACGCGTCGTGGAGAAGATGTACGCCGAGAACGACGACAACCGCTTCCTGGAGGTGACCTACGCCAACGGCGACAAGGAGGTCATGTACTTCAAGGACTTCAACTCCGGCGCGATGATCCAGAACGTCGTCGACCGGTCGAAGAAGTACGCGATCAAGTCGCAGCTCGAGACGGGCACACCGGGACTGCGGGTGCAGCACCTGTTCGACTCGATCCTCGACGAGTTCGCCGAGAACGAGGATCTGCCGAACACCACCAATCCCGATGACTGGGCGCGCATCTCGGGCAAGAAGGGTGAGCGGATCGTCTACATCCGCACGTTGGTCACCGGCAAGAGCGCCGGCGCCAGCCGTGCCATCGACACCGAGACGAACACCGGCCAGTACCTGTAGGTCTCGTCGCAGCCTCTAGGCTCGGGGCATGCAACGAATCATCGGCACCGAGGTCGAATACGGCATCTCCGCACCCAACGAGGCGGGCGCCAATCCGATCATGACCTCGACGCAGGCGGTTCTCGCGTACGCCGCGGCGGCGGGGGTGCCCCGGGCCAAGCGGACGCGATGGGACTATGAGGTGGAGTCGCCGCTGCGGGACGCCCGCGGGTTCGATCTCGGTCGGGGGTCGGGTCCCGCACCGATCATCGACGCCGACGAGGTCGGTGCGGCGAACATGATCCTCACCAACGGCGCCCGGCTCTACGTCGACCACGCGCACCCCGAGTACTCCGCGCCCGAGGTGACCGATCCGATGGACGCGGTCATCTGGGACAAGGCCGGCGAGCGCGTCATGGAGGCCGCGGCACGCCATGTCGCGAGCGTGCCCGGTGCGCCGAAACTGCAGTTGTACAAGAACAACATCGACGGCAAGGGCGCCTCGTACGGCACCCATGAGAACTACCTCATGGCCCGCGACACCCCGTTCACCTCGGTGATCACCGGTCTCACACCGTTCTTCGCCACCCGGCAGGTGTTCACCGGCTCGGGCCGGGTCGGCATCGGCCAGTCCGGCGACGACCCCGGCTTCCAGCTGTCGCAGCGCGCCGACTACATCGAGGTCGAGGTCGGGCTCGAGACCACCCTCAAGCGCGGCATCATCAACACCCGCGACGAGCCGCACGCCGATCCCGACCGGTACCGGCGTCTGCATGTGATCATCGGCGACGCGAACCTCGCCGAGACCGCCACCTATCTCAAGGTGGGCACCGCCTCGCTGGTGCTCGACATCATCGAGGGCGGGGTCGACCTGCGCGACCTCGAACTCGCCCGACCCGTCACCGCGGTGCACAAGATCAGCCACGATCCCACCCTCACGCAGACCGTCGCGCTCGCCGACGGCCGGGAGATGACCGCCCTTGCGGTGCAGCGGATCTACCACGAGCGTTGCGCCGAGTTCTTCCGCACCCGCGGTGGCGACGACCCCCGCGCACAGCATGTCCTCGACACCTGGATCGACGTCCTCGACCGCCTCGAGCGCGACCCGATGGAGTGTTCGGACATCCTCGACTGGCCGGCCAAGTTGCGTCTGCTGGAGGGCTTCCGCAACCGCGAGGGTCTCGCCTGGTCGGCGCCGCGACTGCAGCTCGTCGACCTGCAGTACTCCGACGTCCGCCTCGACAAGGGTCTCTACAACCGTCTCGTCGCGCGCGGATCGATGAAGCGACTGGTCACCGAGGCCCAGGTGATGGACGCCGTGTCGTCGCCGCCGGAGAACACCCGCGCCTACTTCCGCGGCGAGTGCCTGCGGCGTTTCGGCGCCGACATCGCGGCCGCGAGCTGGGATTCGGTGATCTTCGACCTCGGCGGCGACTCGCTGGTGCGGATCCCGACCCTCGAGCCGCTACGGGGCAGCAAGGCCCACGTGGGGGCGCTGCTCGACTCGGTGGACTCGGCGGCCGAACTCGTCGACCAGCTGACCACCTGAGCCCGCCCGGGGTCGGCCTCACGCGGTAGCGGTGGGTCGGCCACGTGGGCGACCCTTTCCGACATGCGCCCCGGTAGGGTGTTCCTACGGACCTTCCCGACGTGTCGCCGGGTGAGATCGCAGGCTCAAGGAGGCAGCAATGGCGCAGGAACAGACGAGGCGTAGCGGTGGCGGGGACGACGACTCCGGCTCCGGGCCCGACACGAGCGCCGGCCAGGAACGTCGCGAGAAACTCGCCGACGACACCGACGACCTGCTCGACGAGATCGACGACGTGCTCGAGGAGAACGCCGAGGACTTCGTGCGCGCCTATGTCCAGAAAGGCGGCCAGTGAGCGATCCGGTCACCCCGCTCGGTCGAGATCTCTCCTCGTTCCGCGACCTCTCGTCGTTCACCGATCACCTCCGACGCAACGCGCCGGAACTGTTGCCCGACAACCGGTTCGCCGTGTCGTCCGGGGCCGACATGATCCCGCACGGCACCACCATCGTCGCGGTCAGCTTCCCCGGCGGGGTCCTGATCGCCGGTGACCGCCGCGCGACCGCGGGCAACATGATCGCCAGCCGCGACATCCGCAAGGTGTTCGTCACCGACGAGTACTCCGCGGCCGGTATCGCCGGCACCGCGGGAATCGCGGTGGAGATGGTGCGACTGTTCGCCGTCGAACTCGAGCACTACGAGAAGATCGAGGGCATCCCGCTCACGCTCGACGGCAAGGTCAACCGCCTCGCCGCGATGGTCCGCTCGAATCTCGGTGCGGCCATGCAGGGTCTCGCCGCCATCCCGATGCTCGTGGGCTACGACGTCGACGGTGACGACAGCACCGGGGCCGACCCGAACCGTCGGGGGCGCATCTTCTCCTTCGACGTCGCCGGTGACCGGCACGAGGAGTTCGGTGGGTTCCAGGCCATCGGCTCGGGTTCGGTGTTCGCGAAGTCGGCCCTGAAGAAGCTCTACCGGTCCGATCTCGACGCCGACTCGGCGCTGTCGATCGCCGTCGAGTCGCTGTTCGACGCGGCCGACGACGACTCCGCCACCGGCGGACCGGATCTCGTGCGTCGCATCGTCCCGACCGCTGTCGTGGTCGGCCGCGACGGCGCCGAGGAGATCGCCGCCGCTCGTATCGAGGAAGCCGCGCGAGCGGTCGTCGCGCAACGAACCGCGGCGAACGACGCCGCTCCGTGGGGAGGGACGGCATGACGTTCCCGTATTACGCCAGTGCCGAGCAGATCATGCGCGATCGCTCGGAGCTCGCCCGCAAGGGCATCGCCCGCGGCCGCAGCGTCATCGTGCTGACCTACGCCGACGGCGTGCTGTTCGTGGCCGAGAACCCGTCCAACGCGTTGCGGAAGGTCTCCGAGATCTACGACCGCATCGGGTTCGCCGCGGTCGGCAAGTACAACGAGTTCGAGAGCCTCCGCAAGGCGGGAATCCAGCTCGCCGACATGCGCGGTTACAGCTACGACCGCGCCGACGTGAGCGGACTCTCGCTCGCCAACGCGTACGCCAACTCCCTGGGTTCGGTGTTCACCGAGCAGGCCAAGCCGTTCGAGGTCGAGCTCTGCGTCGCCGAGATCGGACCGTTCGGGAGCACGAAACCCGCTCAGCTGTACCGCATCACCTACGACGGGTCGATCAACGACGAGACCCGTTTCCTGGTCATGGGTGGCGCCAACGAGGCCATCTCGACGGCCATGAAGGACGGCTACGTCGCCGACGCCGACCTCGCCACCGCTCTGACGACGGCCGTGGCGGCCCTGGGTTCTCCCGCCGCGCCGACCAACGGATCCGCGGCCGCGACACCCGAGCCGCGCGTGCTCACCGCGGGTGATCTCGAGGTGGCGACCCTGGACCGCAACCGGCCGCGCCGGGCGTTCCGGCGCATGTCGGCCGACGCGGTGGCGGCGATGCTGCCGACACCGGAGGCCACGACCGGTCCCGGAGACGGCGAAGCGGCACCGGAGTAGCGGACCGCGGAGTCCCGGGTCGGTTGCCACGCGACGGGCCCGGTCGGCGGCAACCGACCCGCTCACCCCTGCACCGGTAGGGTTGAGCGAGTGGAACGACGAATCATGGGCATCGAGACCGAGTTCGGTGTGACCTGCACTTTTCATGGTCATCGACGCCTGAGCCCGGACGAGGTCGCGCGGTATCTGTTCCGGCGGGTGGTGTCGTGGGGCCGTTCGTCGAACGTGTTCCTGCAGAACGGTGCGCGTCTCTACCTCGATGTCGGATCGCACCCGGAGTACGCGACGGCCGAGTGCGACAGCCTGGTGCAGCTCATCAACCACGATCGCGCCGGCGAGTTGGTTCTCGAGGAGTTGCTGGTCGACGCCGAGCGGCGTCTGGCCGACGAGGGCATCGGCGGCGACATCTACCTGTTCAAGAACAACACCGACTCGGCGGGCAACTCCTACGGATGCCACGAGAACTACCTCGTGGTGCGCGCCGGGGAGTTCTCGCGGATCTCCGACGTGCTGTTGCCGTTCCTCGTGACCCGGCAGCTCATCTGCGGCGCCGGCAAGGTGCTGCAGACCCCGAAAGCCGCCACCTACTGCCTGTCGCAGCGGGCCGAGCACATCTGGGAGGGCGTCTCCTCGGCGACCACCCGGTCACGCCCGATCATCAACACCCGCGACGAGCCGCATGCCGACGCCGAGAAGTACCGGCGCCTGCACGTCATCGTCGGCGACTCGAACATGGCCGAGACCACCACCATGCTCAAGGTCGGCACCGCCGCCCTGGTGTTGGAGATGATCGAGGCCGGTGTCGCGTTCCGGGACTTCGCCCTCGACAACCCGATCCGCGCGATCCGTGAGGTCAGCCACGACACCACCGGTCGGCGCCCGGTGCGTCTGGCCGGGGGTCGTCAGGCCAGCGCGCTGGACATCCAGCGCGAGTACCACGCGCGGGCCGTCGAGCATCTGCGCAACCGACGCCCCGACCCCGAGATGGACCTCGTCGTCGACCTGTGGGGTCGTACGCTCGACGCCGTCGAGAGCCAGGACTTCTCCTCGGTCGACACCGAGATCGACTGGGTCATCAAGCGCAAGCTCTTCCAGCGCTACATCGACCGCTACGACATGGACATGTCGGATCCGAAGATCGCCCAGCTCGATCTCGCGTTCCACGACATCAAACGCGGGCGCGGCGTCTTCGACCTCCTCTCCCGGAAGGGTCTGGTCAAGCGGGTCACCACCGACGAGGCGATCGCCGCCGCCGTCGACGAGCCCCCGCAGACCACCCGCGCGAAACTGCGTGGCGACTTCATCTCGGCGGCCCAGAAGGCGGGCCGCGACTTCACCGTCGACTGGGTGCACCTCAAGCTCAACGACCAGGCCCAGCGCACCGTGCTGTGCAAGGACCCGTTCCGCAACGTCGACGAGCGAGTCGACCGCCTGATTGCGTCGATGTAGGTCCCCGGTGTCCTAGGCTTTCGATGATGGCCACCACCAAAGTCGAACGTCTGATGAACCTGGTGATCTGCCTGCTGGCGAGCCCCCGGTTCGTGACGGCCGAGCAGATCCGCAGCAGCGTCACCGGCTACGGCGAGCCGAAGACCGTCGAGGCGTTCAACCGGATGTTCGAGCGCGACAAGACCGAGCTGCGCGACCTCGGCATCCCGCTGGAGACCGGTCGTGACTCGGCGTTCAGCGACACCGACGGGTATCGCATCAACCGCGATGCCTACGAGCTACCCGCGATCTCCCTCGACCGCGACGAGGCCGCGGCGGTGACCATGGCCGCCGCCCTCTGGGACACCCCGACGATGGCCGCCGCCGCGCGTGGCGCCCTGCTCAAACTCCGCGCCGGCGGTGTCGAACTGGGCGCCGACTCCGCGCTCGACGTCGGCGTGCACAGCGCCGCACCCCGGTCGATGGGATCCGAGGCCGTACTCGCCGCACTGCTCGCCGCGATCGACCACGGCCGCGGCGTCACCTTCGAACACCGGCCGACCCGAACCCGCCCGGCGACGACCCGTCGACTCGAGCCGTGGGGTGTCGTGACCCACCGGGGCCGCTGGTACGTGGTGGGCCATGACCTCGAACGCGGGGAGACCCGTACCTTCCGGCTGTCCCGCATCTCCGAGCCGGTGGTCGAGACCGATCAGGTCGTGCACCGTCCCGAGGGCCTCGACCTCCGTGAGGTGGTGGCCGCGGCCGTCGGTTTCGGCGACGGCGCCCACACCGGATCGGCCACGGTCTGGGTGGCCGACGGTCGGGCGGAGGGCCTGCGCCGGTCGGCGGTGTCGTCGGAGCCGCGCGATCTCGGCGGACGCAGCGGCTCGGCCCTGCGGATCGAGGGGTGGTCAGTCGAGTCGTTGGCGCGTCAGGTCCTCGGGGTCGGCGCCGACGCGGTCGTGCTCGAACCCGCCGAGCTGCGCGACCGGGTGGTCGCGGATCTCCGCGTGCTCGCAGCCGAGGTGACGGCATGACCGCCGCCGCGCCGTCGCGTCTGAGCCGCCTGCTGGCGATGGTCCCGTACTTCCTCGCCCATCCGGGGACGAGCGCCGACGAGGCCGCGGCCGATCTCGGCGTGACGCCGAAGGAGGTCATGGCCGACCTGAACCAGCTGTGGATGTGCGGTCTGCCCGGCTACACCCCGGGTGACCTCATCGACCTCGACTTCAGCGAGGAGAGCATCCAGGTCACGTTCTCCGCCGGCATCGACCGTCCCCTGCGACTCACCCCGACCGAGGCCTCGGTCCTGCTGGTGGCGCTGCGTGCCCTCATCGACATGCGCGGCGTGCTCGACCCCGACGCCGCGCGCCGGGCGATCGCGAAGGTCGAACGGGCCGTCGGCAGTTCCCGCGATCCCGGTGCCACCGACGCGGCCGGGTCGACCGGAACGGGGGAGTCGGCGGGAGCAGAGGACACGACAGCACACGCCGACGTGTCCGCGCCGGTGGCCGCGATCCGCGACGCCGTCCTCGCGTCGCGCGCGGTGTGGATCCGGTACTACTCGGCGTCGCGGGACGCGGTGTCCGAGCGCATCGTCGACCCGATCCGGATAGTCGCCGTCGACGGGAACAGCTATCTCGAGGCGTGGTGCCGGCAGAGTGCGGGCATCCGCCTGTTCCGTCTCGACCGCGTGGACGAGGCGAAGGTGCTCGACGAACCGGCGACCGTCCCCGACGAGACCGATCCCGAGACCACCCTCGCACTGTTCAACGCCGACCCGCAGCTCCCCACGGCCCTGATCACCATCGATCCGTCGGTGGTGTGGGTGATGGACTATTACCTGATCGAGCCGCTCGACGAGGTGGGGGAGAGCGCACCCGACACCCCCGTGCAGGCACGGATGACGTATGGCTCGGAGGACTGGCTCACCCGATTCGTACTGGGCTTCGGTGGCCGTATCCGCCTGGTGAACGCACCCGCGGCCGCCGGCGAGGTCACCCGCCGCGCCGTTGACGCGCTGGCCGCCTACGAGTCGACCACCCCGTGACGCGGCGGCTCGGCCGTCGTCCCACTGTCGCCCGTGGGATGTCCGGTAGCATCGGCAGCAACCAACTCCGGAGGTCTTGACATGGGTGCAATCCAGCCGTGGCACATCATCATCGTGGTGATCGTGTTCCTGATCCTGTTCGGATCGAAGAAGCTCCCGGACGCCGCCCGCGGTCTGGGTCGGTCGATGCGCATCTTCAAGAGCGAGGTGAAGGAGATGCAGAACGACGGCAAGGACTCCTCCGCCGAGACGAAGTCCGACGAGTCCGACGCCGACGTGACCCCGCGTCAGATCACGCCGCCGTCGCCCACCGACACGACGCACGAGACCGACTCCCAGCGTCGTAGCGCCTGATCGTGACGACGGTCGGCTGACGTCCTCGTCGTCCGACCGCGCCGGGGACACCCGGCGAACCGGTGTACCGCCGTCTGCGACGCCACCGTCGCAGCCGCCACCGATCGTCACGTGAGGAACCGAGACCCGCACCGTGCGCATTCCCCTTGATCCACGCCGTCGACGTGTGAAGGTCAATCCCGACGGCACCATGTCGCTCGTCGAGCACCTCTACGAACTGCGTCGCCGACTGCTCATCTCGGTGCTCGCGATCGCCCTGACCACCATCATCGGATTCGTCTGGTACTCCTATGGGTTCCTGCACATCGAATCCCTCGGTGAACTGCTGCGCGGACCGTACTGCGCTCTGCCCGACAGCGCCCGTGCGACGCTGACGCCGGGCGACGAGTGCCGACTCCTCGCGACCGGCCCGTTCGACCAGTTCATGCTGCGACTCAAGGTCGGTCTCACCGCCGGGGTCGTGTTGGCCTGTCCCATCTGGTTCTTCCAGATCTGGCAGTTCATCACCCCGGGTCTTCACCAGAACGAGCGCCGCTACGGCATGGGGTTCGTCGCCGTGGCCGCGACCCTGTTCGTCACCGGGTCCATCCTGGCCTACCTGGTGGTCGCCAAGGCCTTCCACTTCCTGCTCACCGTCGGTGACAACGTGCAGGTGACCGCGCTCGCCGGCGACCAGTACTTCAACTTCATCCTCCACCTGCTCGTCATCTTCGGCGTGAGTTTCGAACTCCCGCTGCTGGTGGTCGCGCTCAACCTCATCGGGATCCTGACCTACGAGCGCCTCAAGGCATGGCGGCGCGGTCTCACCTTCGGCCTGTTCGTCTTCGCCGCCGTGGTGACCCCCGGTTCGGATCCGTTCACCATGCTGGCGCTCGCTCTCGCGCTCACCGTGCTCTTCGAGTTCGCGGTGCAGTTCGCCCGCATCCACGACCGCCGCAAGGCCCGCCGCCTCGGCGAGGACTGGGGGAACCTCGACGATGACGAGGCCTCACCGCTGGACCATCGACCGGAGAAGGTCGGGGCCTCGACGGTCACCCACACCCCGGCGCCGGTGCGCGCGGGTGAGTTCGATGACATCCTCTGAGGCCGCCGGACCCTGGGACGACGACACCCCCTGGGGCCCCGACACCGGTGCCGCGGCCGTCGAGATGGCCGAGCGGCCACGGTTGCGTGAGTTCACCGACCGCCTGTCGTTCTCCCTCGACCCGTTCCAGCGGGAGTCGTGCGCGGCGCTCGAGGACGGACACGGCGTGCTGGTGTGCGCGCCGACCGGTGCGGGCAAGACCATCGTCGGCGAGTTCGCCGTCCACCTCGCGCTGCAGGCCGGGACCAAATGCTTCTACACGACCCCGATCAAGGCGCTGAGCAATCAGAAGTACGCCGACCTCGTCGCGGTGCACGGCGCCGACTCCATCGGTCTGCTGACCGGTGACAGCTCGATCAACCCCTACGCACCGATCGTGGTGATGACCACCGAGGTCGTCCGCAACATGATCTACGCGAACTCGCCCGCGCTCGACGGTCTGTCCCACGTCGTGATGGACGAGGTGCACTTCCTCGCCGACCGCTTCCGCGGCGCGGTGTGGGAGGAGGTGATCCTGCACCTCGATCCCGACGTGAAGCTGGTCAGCCTGTCGGCGACGGTGAGCAACGCCGAGGAGTTCGGGGACTGGATCAAGACCGTGCGCGGTGACACCACCGTCGTCGTCGACGACCACCGGCCGATCCCGCTGTGGCAGCACATGATGGTCGGCAACCGCATCTTCGACCTGTTCGATCAGCGCATCCGCCCCGGCGAGCGCCCGCAGGTCAACGGCGAACTGACACGCCACATCAAGCAGCGCGAGATGGTGGAGGACCATCAGCGCGCGCACAGCGGCCGCGGTGCGGGTGGTCGGCCGCAGCGTGGGCGCCCGACCGGCACCATCTCCCGGCCCGATCTCATCGCCCGCCTCGACCGCGACGGCCTGCTCCCGGCGATCGGGTTCATCTTCTCCCGCGCGGGATGTGAGGCCGCGCTCGAACAGTGCGTGCGGTCCGGGCTGAACCTCCTCGAGCCCGACCAGGCCGAGCAGGTCGCCGAGGTCGTCGCCCGCTACACCGGCGAGTTCTCGCCGTCGGACCGCGAGATCCTCAAGGTCGACAGCTGGGAGAGCGGCCTGCGTCGCGGTCTGGCCGCCCACCACGCAGGGATGCTGCCGGCGTTCCGGCACGCGGTGGAGGAATTGTTCGTCCGCGGGCTGGTCCGCGCGGTGTTCGCGACCGAGACCCTCGCGCTGGGGATCAACATGCCGGCCCGGTCGGTGGTGCTCGAGCGACTGGTCAAGTTCAACGGCGAGTCGCACGTCGACCTGACCCCCGGCGAGTTCACGCAGCTGACCGGCCGCGCCGGTCGCCGCGGCATCGACGTCGAGGGCCACGCGGTGGTCGTGTGGATGCCCGGGCTCGACCCCACGCGGGTCGCGGGCCTGGCCGGTGCGCGCACGTTCCCGCTGCGCAGTTCCTTCGCCCCCGAATACAACATGGCCATCAACCTCATCGGTCGCCTCGGGTTGGCCGGTGCCAAGAATCTCCTCGAACGGTCCTTCGCGCAGTTCCAGACCGACCGATCGGTGGTCGGCCAGCACCGCCAGATCGACAAGGCGCGCACCATCCTGCGCAAGATCGACACCGAACTCGTGGGCCGCGCAAGCGGTCTCGGTATCGACCCCGGCCGCCTCGCACCCGACGAACCGGTCGGCGACGCGTCGGCGTACGAGGGGTTCCTCGGGTACATGACCCTGCGTGAGGACATCCGCACCCGCGAACGGGATCTGAAGTTCCATAAACGGATGACCCTGCAGGCCAACACCGTCGACGAGCTGTTCGGCCTCAAACGCGGCCACGTGATCGGCCTCTACGGCGGCAGGCACCGTGGACTGGCCGTGGTGATCGAGCCGGCCAATGACCGCCGCGACCCCAAACCCCTCGTCCTGTGCGAGGACGGGTGGGCCGGCCGGGTCGGGGTGTCGGACTTCCTCAACCCACCCGAGGTCGTCGGCAACATGCGACTGCCGCGGCAGGTCGACCACCGCACGGGTCGGGGACGACGTGATCTGGCGTCGTCGCTGCGCAACACCGGCCTGACGGTGCCCAAGGGCCGCAACACCAAGCGGTCCCCGGCCGCCGACGACGGCGAACTGGCCGATCTGCGAGCGCGACTGCGGGCACACCCGGCTCATGAGCTGTCGAGCCATGACGAGCTGTTCCGGCTGGCCGAGCGGCGTAACCGGTCGCTGCGCGAGATCACGAACCTCACGTCGTCGGTCGACACGCGGACCTCGACGCTGAGTGTCACCTTCGATCGCATCGTTGCCGTGCTGACCGAACTCGGCTACCTGCTGGCCGACACCGACCCCGAGGGCGCCGCGCGGATGGTGGTGACCGAGTCCGGGTCGACTCTGAGCCGCGTCTACAGCGAGAGCGACCTCCTGATCTGCGAGTGCATCCGTGCCGGTGTGTGGGACGCGTTGACACCACCGGAGCTGGCCGCGGTGGTGTCGTCGGTGGTCTACGAGTCGCGGCGCGACACCTACTCCGGACCCGATCTCGTCACCGGCAACCCGACCCTGCGCGAGACCCTCTCGGCGACCCACAAGCAGTGGCGGACGTTGTCGGCCTTGGAGAACCGCCACGGTGTCGGCGTCACCCGCGAGCCCGACGCCGGGTTCGCGACCGCGATGTACACCTGGGCGTCGGGACGGTCGCTCGGCGAGGCGTTGGCCGTCGCCGGGGAACGTGGGCGGCCGCTACCGGCCGGCGACTTCGTCCGGTGGTCCCGACAGGTCATCGATCTGCTCGAACAGATCCGGATGAGCGCCGGCGCCGAGGGACGTCTGGCCCGGTCGGCGAAATCGGCCGTCGGGTGCATAAAACGCGGCGTCGTCGCGGTCGAACTCGGCTGATCAGACCCCGCGGGGCGTGCGTGCGGGGTCCCCGGTGACGACCGGGGTGTGCGGTATCTTCGGACCGGAGCACCGGCGGTGGAGCATCGTCGCGCACACGTATCGACTTGCGGAGGGCACCGATGAGCGACCCCCAGAACCCCGGCGGGCAGAATGCCGGGGGACAGCGACCCGGTGACGACGCGCCCGGCGCACAACCGTGGGGACCACCCGCCTCCGGTCAGCCCTACCCCTCGAACCCGAATCCTTACGGCCAGAACGCCCCTGAGGCGAACCCCTACGGTCAGAACCCGTACTCCGGGCCCGCGCAGGGCTACGGCTCGGGACCCTACGGTCCGCCACAAGGCGCCGGCTACGGTGCACCTCCGTCCGGCGGTCAGGGTTACGGCGCACCGGGGTACGAACAGCAGGGCTACGCCCAGCAGGGGTTCGGGGCGCCGGGGTACACCGATCCATACCAGGGGGGACCGCAGAACCCGTCCGCCCCGTGGACACCCCAGTACGGTCAGCAGCCCTACGGCGCCCCGCAGCAGACCGCGCCCACCGGTCAGGACGGCGACCAGTTCGCGTCGATGAACCGCGCACCGCGCAACCGTCGGCCCATCCAGCTGGCCGTCATCGGCGGTCTCGTGGCCGTGATCGTCGTGGTCGTCGCCATCACCGCCTTCGTCGCACCGGGTTTCGCGCTCACCAAGCAGCTGTCGCAGTCGGCCGCCGAGTCGGGCGTGAAATCGATCCTCGAGAAGGACTACAGCGCGACCGACGTGTCGTCGGTCAACTGCCCGTCGGGCACCGACGTGAAGAAGGGTGCCACCTTCACCTGCACGGCGACCGTCGCCGGAGCGCAGCAGAAGGTGACCGCGACCTTCCTCGACGACGACGGCACCTACGAGGTCGGACGCCCCAGCGCGAACTGATGCGCAGGCCGGCTCCCCCGAGACTGCTCAGAAGCGTTCGTCCCACCCGAAGGCCTCGGCCATGCGGTTGATCGACGACCCGATGCCCAGCTCGGCGACGAGGGCCGCGAGTGCATCCGGATCGGCAGGCGCCGACGGCACCGGGCCCACGGTGTCACCGTCGACGGGCGCGTCGGTCCGGACGAAGACCACCGTGCGCGCCGCGGCGAGATAGTCCGCCGCATCGACGATGGATGCCCGGATGCGCGGCGAGATCGCCTTGTCGCCCGCTTGTGCCGCCGCCTCGACACCGTCGAGGGTCTCGAACTGCGCCAACAACTTCGCGGCTGTCTTCTCACCGACGCCCGCCACCCCGGGTAGCCCGTCGGAGGGGTCACCACGCAGGATCGCGAGCTCGGCGTACGCGGTTCCGGGGCGCTGCGGGGGTACCGAGTAGACCTCGGCCACCTCGGTGGGACCGAACTTCTCCGCGCGGTTCACGCCACGACCCACGTAGAGGACGCGCACCTCGACCGGGTCGTCGACGACGACCTGCAACAGATCGCGGTCGCCGCTGACGACCACGACGGGGTCGTCGGTCTCGGTGTCGGCCAGGGTCCCGATCACGTCGTCGGCCTCACATCCCGGCGCCCCCGACGACGCGATCCCGGCGGCGGCGAGGACGGACATGATCATCTCGACCTGGGGGGTGAGGGTGTCGGGAACCTCTTCGACGAACTCCTCGCCGTCGGCGGCAGGCACGGTCTCGGCGACGCGGTGCGCCTTGTAGGAGGGGATGAGGTCGACCCGGAACTGCGGACGCCAGTCGTAGTCGAGGCACACGATGAGCCGGCGTGGTGACTCGCGCGTGGCCAGTACGGCGATCATGTCGACGAATCCGCGGACGGCGTTGACCGGTCGCCCGTCGGGCGCGGTCAGTTTCTCGGGGAGTCCGTGGAACGCGCGGAACCACAGACTCGCACCGTCGAGCAGCATCACCGGGGCAGCCATGGACGACACTGTGCCAGATCACGGTGCGCTCGCGGGGCAGCGATCCACGAGCCGTCGGGCGGTGACCTACGGTGAGGTCATGACCGATCACCGTTTCCCCGCAGACGTCTACGCCGAGCGGTTGGCCGGTGTCGCGGCCCACGCCGGACGAGCCGGTGTCGACGCCGTGATCGTGGGCCCCGGACCGGATCTCGAGTACCTGACGGGGTCGCGGGCGAGCACGTTCGAACGCCTCACCGCGCTGATCGTCCCCGCTGTCGGGGCCGCCTGGGTGGTGGTGCCGCGCCTCGAACTCGCCGCGCTCCGCGCCTCGGCGGTGGGGGAGTTGGGGATCGAGACCCGCGACTGGGTCGACGGGGAGGACGCCTACGCACTCGCCCTGCGGGGACTGGCCGACGACGCGACGGTCGCGGTCTCCGACTCGGTGCCCGCGCTGCACCTGATCCCCCTCGCCGACCGCCTGCAGTCGTTCCCGCGGTTGGCGACGCCGATCCTGCGCACGCTGCGGATGGTCAAGGACGACGCCGAGATCGAGGCGCTGCGACGCGCGGGCGCCGCGATCGACCGGGTGCACGCGCGGGTCCCGCATTGGCTGCTCGCCGGGCGCACCGAGCGCGACGTCGCCGCGGACATCACCGCCGCGATCCTCGAGGAGGGACACACCGAGGCGGCGTTCGTCATCGTCGGATCGGGACCCAACGGCGCCGACCCCCACCACGAGGTGTCCGACCGGGTGATCGCCGACGGCGACGTGGTCGTGGTCGACATCGGCGGACCGGTGGCGCCGGGGTACAACTCCGATTCCACCCGGACCTACTGCGTCGGTGAGCCCGACCCGTCGATCGCCGAACGCATCGCGGTCCTCGAACGGGCGCAACAGGCCGCGGTCGACGCTGTCGCGCCCGGCGTCACCGCGCACCAGATCGACGCCGCCGCCCGCGACGTCCTCGCCGCCGCCGGGTACGGCGACAACTTCATCCATCGCACCGGCCACGGCATCGGGTTGTCGGTGCACGAGGAGCCCTACATCGTCGCCGGCAGCGACGAACCACTGCTGCAGGGAATGGCGTTCAGCGTCGAGCCGGGGATCTACTTCACCGGCGAGTGGGGTGCACGCATCGAGGACATCGTGGTCGTGACCGCCGACGGGTGCGAGCCCATGAACACCCGGCCGCACGGGTTGACCCGCGTCTGAGGGGTCTACAGGGCTCGGTTGGTCACAGATCCGGGCGGGCCAGCACCTCGTCGACGAGATCTTTGGCGTCCTTGAGTCCCAGCCCGGGATGCGCCTCGCGCAGGTGACGGATCGCTTCGATCCGGTCGTCGGTCGCCGTGGTCACCGCGACGACGTCGTCGAACGGCACGGTCGCGGGGTTGACGCGCGGGTAGGCGAGCGCTGGTCGGCTCCGACCGGTCATCCGTCGATAGCCGTTCACACACGTCCCGACCGCGAGGGCCACCGCCACGACGGCGAGCACCACCCGGTAGACCGAGGGTCTGTCGACCGCGTCGAACACGTAGCAGGCGGCGAGGTAGACGACCGCGACACCGAAGACGACGCCCGCGCTCGTGTGGAGCAGTTCGCGCCGTCGGGTCACGCCGTGGCGTCCTCGGCGAACAGCGACTGCGATCCGAGCACGCGGGTCACCTCGATCTCGATGACGACGCGGCGGGGGTTGACCTTCGGCTGCCGGTACCGCAGGGCGTAGCGGCGGACCGCCTCGGCGATGTCGTCTGCGTCGCGGCTGATCCGCGCGGGACCCTCCAGGGTGAGCCACCGCGGCCCGTCGACGTGGGTCACCGCGGCGTACCCGCCCCGGTCGACGTTGCGGACCTTCTGGCTGCCCTCGAACGTGATGACCCGTGCCAACGAGCGCTCCGGTTCGAACGTGACCCCCACGGCCACCGAGTGCGGGGTGTTGTCGGCACGCAGCGTGGTGAGACTGGCCAGGTGGCGATCGGTGAGGAACTCCAGGGCGGCGGGGGACAGATCAGCTGCGGTACGGGGCACCCGTCGAGCCTATCCGCGGCCTCGGAACGAGTGAGCGACCGTTCTCCGCCGAGCGTGCCGAAACTCCCCGCCCACCGTGCCGAAAGTCCCCGCCCACCGTGCCGAGAGTCGATCTCGAACCGCGCGTTGACACGTGCCGACACCGTTCACGCCATCGGATGCCGTCGATGATTCTCGATGGGGGAGAACTGTGGCGCAGTCGCCGGTTGATGTCGGCACGGTCGGCGGCGGTCGCAGGCGCGATCGGAGGGATGGGACAATGACCGACGTGGCTCAGCGACGTCAAAGACCCGACACCGATGGTGTCGTGCTGCTGTTCGGCGGGCGCAGCGAGATCGGCCTGGCCGTCGCGACACGCATCGCCGCCGGCGCCGTGGTGGTGCTCGCGGCTCGGCGACCCGACGACCTGGAGGCCGAGACCGCCGCGGTCCTGGCGGCCGGTGCCCGCGAGGTCCACACCGTTGCCTTCGACGCCGACGACACCGCGTCGCACCCCGCGCTCATCGAGTCGGTGATCGCACGCCACGGCCCGATCGGCGTGGCCGTCGTCGCGTTCGGGATCCTGGGCGATCAGGCCCGCGCCGAGACCGACGTCGCGCACGCCCTGCAGATCGCCCACACCGACTACCTCGCACAGATCAGCGTGCTCACCCCGCTCGCCGCGACGATGCGCGCACGCGACGCCGGCGCGATCATCGTCTTCTCCTCGGTGGCCGGCGTGCGAGTGCGTCGCGCGAACTACGTCTACGGCTCCACCAAGGCCGGCCTCGACGGGTTCGCCTCGGGCCTGTCCGACGCCCTCCACGACACCGGCGTACACCTGCTGCTCGCCCGACCCGGCTTCGTCGTCGGGGCGATGACGAAGGACCTGATGGCCTCGGGCGTGCAACCCGCACCGATGTCGAGCACCCCCGACCAGGTCGCCGACGCCGTCGTGCGCGCGCTGCGGCGCGGGCGGTCCACGGTGTGGATCCCGTGGGCCATCCGCCCGGCGTTCTTCGTGATGAAGCTGCTGCCGCAGCCGATCTGGCGTCGCATGCCGCGATGACCGTACCCGACGTCGTGGTGGTGGGGATCGGCGCCGACGGCTGGCGCGGGTTGTCACCGATCGCGCACGACGAACTGACCGGCGCCACGACGATCGCCGGTTCCCGGCGACAACTCGACCTGCTGCCCGACCTGTCGGCGCGCACCCGTGCGTGGTCGACCCCCATGCTCGCCGATCTTCGCGCGCTGCTGGCCGACCCGCCGTCGCGACCGCTGCACGTCCTCGCCAGCGGTGACCCGATGTTCCACGGCGTGGGCGCCACGATCGTCGGACTCCTCGGCGCCGAACGGGTCCGCGTGATCCCTGCGGTGTCGAGCGCATCGCTCGCCGCGGCGCGCCTGGGGTGGGACCTCGCCCGCACCGAGGTCGTCAGCCTCGTCACCGATCCGGTCGAGACCATCCTCGCCCACGTCAGCGACGGCGTACGCCTGCTGCTGTTGAGCCGCGACGCGAACACCCCTGCGGCAGTCGCCACGATTCTGCGCGACAACGGGTTCGGCGCCTCGACCGTCACGGTGCTCGAATGCCTCGGCGGTGACGACGAGGCGTCCGCGTCCGCCGATGCCACCGACTGGGGACGGCCGCCGGGGCAGGACCTCAACGTGGTCGCCGTCTCGTGTCGCGGCCCGAAGGTCAGCACCGCACCCGGTCGTCCCGACGCCGACTTCGACTCCGACGGACAGCTGACGAAGTCCGGGGTCCGCTCACTCACGCTCGCCCTGCTGCGGCCCGCACCCCACGAGATGCTGTGGGACGTGGGTGGCGGCGCCGGATCGGTGTCCTGCGAATGGCTGGTCGCCGAGCCCACCGCTCGTGCCGTGGTGTTCGAGACCGATCCCGGGCGACGGGAACGCATCGCGCGCAACGCCGCTCGGCTCGGCGTCACCGCACGACTCCAGATCGTGGGCGAGGCACCGGCGGCCCTGCACGACGCCCCGCGACCCGACGCGGTGTTCGTCGGTGGCGGCGTGACCGTCCCGGGCATGATCGAGACCTGTTGGGACGCGCTGGCGCCCGGCTCGCGTCTGGTCGTCAACGCCGTCACCCTCGAGTCCGAGATGTTGGTGCTCGACCGGCAGCGGAGCCTCGGCGGCGACCTGCGCCGCATCCACCTCGACCACGCGGCCGCTCTCGGGACCATGACGACGTGGCGTCCCATCCTGCCGGTCACCCAGTGGTCGGCGGTCAAACCGGAGGAGACGTCGTGACCGTGTACTTCATCGGAGCCGGCCCCGGCGCCGCCGATCTCATCACCCTGCGCGGAGCGGAGATCCTCTCCCGGTGCGGGACGTGTCTCTACGCGGGCTCGCTCGTGCCCGCCGAGATGCTCGAACACTGCCCGTCCGACGCCGTGCTCATCGACTCCGCACGGATGCCGCTGGCCGACATCGTCGACCACATCGCCACCGCACATCGGGCCGGCCACGACGTCGCCCGTCTGCACTCCGGCGACCCGTCGCTGTACTCGGCGGTGGCCGAACAGATCCGAGCCCTCGACGCGATCGGGATCGATCACGTGATCGTGCCCGGCGTCCCGGCCTTCGCCGCCGCGGCCGCCTCACTCGGACGGGAGCTCACCGTTCCCGGCGTCGGACAGTCGCTGCTGATCACCCGCGTCTCCACGCTGTCGACCGACATGCCCGACGGCGAGACACTCGCCGAGCTGGCTGCGTCGCGGGTCACGCTGGCCCTGCACCTCGCCGCGCACCGCATCGAGCAGGTCCGGGCCGACCTCCTCGACCACTACGGCGCCGACTGTCCCTGTGCCGTGGTGGCATTCGCGAGCCGTGGCGACGAACAGATCGTCCGGTGCACACTCGCCGATCTCGCCGCCCGCACCACCGAGGCCGGGATCGTGCGCACCGCAGTCGTGTTCGTCGGACGGGTCCTCGCCGCATCGGGCTTCCCCGACAGCTATCTGTACTCGCAGGCGCGGATGACGAAGGTGGCCGGTGACGGCCACTGAGCCCCCGGTGCTCATCCTCGGCGGCACCGGCGAGGCGCGAGAACTCGCGGCAGCTCTGGTCGCCGAGAAGATCGCGTGCGTGTCGTCGCTGGCCGGCCGGGTCAGCGATCCGGCACTCCCGGTCGGTGAGGTCCGCATCGGTGGGTTCGGCGGTGCGGACGGGCTCGCGACCTGGCTGACCCGACACCGGTGCACCACCGTGGTCGACGCGACCCACCCCTTCGCCCAGCAGATCTCGCGCAACGCCGCCGAGGCCACGACCGCCACCAGTGCGCAGCTGATCTCGCTACGACGTCCGCCGTGGACGCCGGGCCCCGACGACCACTGGACCGTCGTCGCCGACATCGGTGAGGCCGCCGCGCACGTGGGCACGCGTGTCCGTCGCGTCTTCCTCACGACCGGCCGTCAGGACGTGGACGAGTTCGCCGGTATCGACGACTCGTGGTTCCTCATCCGCGTGGTCGACCCGCCGACCGGCCCCCTTCCGCACCGACATCGGGTTCTGCGCAGCCGCGGGCCCTACCGTCTCGACGACGAGCGAGAGATCATGCGCACCAACCAGATCGACACACTGGTCACCAAGAACAGCGGCGGTGCGCTGACGAGTGCGAAGCTGCGCGCGGCGGCCGATCTCGGTGTCGAGGTGGTGATGGTGCAACGGCCCGCACCGCCCGACCGAGGACACGCGGTCACGTCGGTCGACGACGCGGTGCTCGCGGTCCGCGCGGCGATTGCCGGACAGGTGTCGACCCGTCAGTCGTCGCCGTAGCGGCGTGAGGTGAACACGGCGGCGCCGGCGGGCCGGTCGACGACCCGCGTCGTCGACGAGCCGATGATCAGCAGCGTCCGCATGTCGACGCTCGCGGGGTCCAGGTCACCGACGGTGGTCATCGACACCGACTGTTCCGGTCCACCGACATCGCGACCGGCGATCACGGGACGATCGGGGCCGACCTCGGTCAGCAGGATCGAGCGCAGCGCCTCGACCTGCCAGGTACGGCTGGCCGAACCGGGGTTGTAGATCGCGATCACGAGATCGGCGGCCAGCGCGGCGCGGATGCGGTGCTCGATCGTGTCCCAGGGCTTGAGGCGATCGGACAGAGAGATGACGGCGTAGTCGTGCCCCAGAGGTGCACCGACGGCAGCGGCGACCGCGTTCGCCGCGGTCACGCCCGGCACCACGCGCACGGTGACCCCGGTCCACGGCGACTCCGCTGACATCTCGACCACGGCCGAGGCCATCGCGAACACACCCGGATCACCGGAGGACACCACGACCACACGGGCGCCGGCGGCAGCGAGATCGAGTGCCATACAGGCCCGTTCGGACTCCACACGGTTGTCGCTGGCGTGCATGCGCTGTCCGGGGCGCGGGGACACTCGGGCGAGGTAGGTCTTGTAGCCGACGATGTCGGTGGCGCGCGCGAGCTCGTCGAGCACCTCCGGCGTGGTCCACCGTTGCGCTCCCGGACCCAGGCCGACCACCACCACCTCGCCACCGACGGGATCGGTTGCCGCCGCGGGGGAGGAGCCGGCGTGGTTGACGACACCGTTGATCACGCCGGGCACCACGATCATCGAGAAGTACGGCACCGAGGTCGGGTCCACCTCGCGGACCGGAACCACCCGCTGCGTGGTCGTCGACGCCCGCTCGACGTACCACGCGCGGTCGGCGAGGCCCGCCGTCTCCAGCGCCTCGAGGACGGTGGGGAAGGTGCGACCGAGCTTCATGATGGCCACCGCGTCGCTGTCGCGCAGTCGGCGCACCAGTTCGTCGCGCCCCATGGTCCCGGGCAACACGGTGGTGGTCTCGTCGGCCTCGACCCACGGGATACCGACGGCGGCGGTGCTCGCGCTCACCGAGGTGACGCCGGGGACGATCTCGGTGTCGAACTCGGCGACAAGGCGCTTGTGCATGTGCATGTAGCTGCTGTAGAACAGCGGATCACCCTCGGCGAGAAGGGCAACCGTCCGGCCCGCACGCAGGTGGACGGCCAATCTCGCCGCCGACTCGGTGTAGAACTCCTCGAGCGCCCCGCGGTAGCCGCCCGGATGGTCGGTGGTACCCGTGGTGACCGGGTACACCAGCTTCTCGTGGACCTGCCCCTCGCGCAGGTACGGGGTCGCGACACCCAGTGCGATCGAACGGCCGTGGCGCGCAGAGTGATACGCGACGACATCGGCGTCGCCGATGATGCGCGCGGCTTTCACCGTGACCAGCTCGCTGTCGCCGGGTCCGAGGCCGACACCCCACAGCTTTCCGGCACCCGACCCCGGACCGGTGTGATCGGCGCTCACTCGACCGGACTCGCCAACGCGTTGAGGGCCGCGGCCGTGATCGCCGACCCGCCACGGCGACCGAGGACGGTGATGAACTCCAGATCGGTCCGCTCGGCCAGCGCCGCACACGATTCCACGGCACCGATGAACCCGACCGGGGCGCCGACGATCGCGGCCGGCCGCGGACCGCCCGCATCGATCTGCTCGAGCAGCGCGAACAGGGCGGTGGGGGCGTTGCCGATCCCGACGACCGCACCCTCGAGCATCGGTTCCCACAGGTGGACCGCGGCCGCGGTGCGGGTGGTGTGCAGTTGTTCGGCGAGCGGCGGGGTCCGCGGGTCACCGAGCAGGCACACGACGTCGTTGTCGACCGGGAGGCGCCGGCGGGTGACGCCGGAGGCGACCATCGTCGCGTCGCACAGGATGGGCGCGCCGTTGCGCAGCGCCGTCCGCGCCGCGGTCACGACACCTCCGGTGGCGACGACGTCGGTGGTGAGGTCGGTCTGCCCGCACGCATGGATCATCCGGACGACGACGGTCTCGGTGTCGTCGTCGAACGCCGACAGGTCGGATTCGGCACGGATGGTCGCGAACGACTGCCGGTAGATCTCGGCGCCGTCGTGGATGTAGGAGTACATGTCGGCACTCACGATAGCCGCGGGCCGTCGACCCTCTGACCGTCGTATCCCTCGCCCGTCGCCGTGACCCGCAGGTGCTCGGAGTGCGGGCTGCCGCAGGCACGGCCGCAGCCGACCCAGTGCTCACGCCCCTCGCGGCCCGCCGTACCGGCGTCGACGGCGAACTCCAGATCGGTGCGGACGTCGGCGTTCGACTTCGCGCACCCGGGAGATCCCACGCAGGAACTGACCTGCGCCCACGGCGAGTTCGCGTCGAAGATCAGCCCCATCGGCGCCAGCACGCGCACCACCGCCTCGGCCTCGTCCTCGGTGAGGTCGACCAACACGATCGACCGCCAGGGGGTCACGATGACCGGCTTCTCGACGGCCGCGAGAACGGCCGCCACCCGCGCGGGGAGGATCCCGTGGGCCAGGACCGCGCCCAGCGCGACGCGGCCGTCGGACTGGGCGAACCAGCCCACGGGCGCCGAGCCCACGCTCCCGAGCTCGACCGGATCGGTGGCGGCGGGCAGACCGACGTCGGAGAGCACGGCCACGACCCCGTCGGGCAGCTCCGCGAGCCGCCAGTGTCGATCGCGGAGACGGCCGAAAGCGCGGGCCGCGCCCAGCATCGTCGCGACCGCCATGTCGGCGGCGACACGGACCCCGGTGTCGGCGCCCGCGAGGACCAGCGCGAACCGATCACCGCCGAGCGCGTGGACACCGATGTCGGGACCGAGCCCGGTGACGTCGCCGGACCCGTCGTCGACGGCGAACAGCACCCGTCCGGGCAGGTCCGCGAGGTCGGGGTCGGCGCGCAGCCCGGCGTCGAGATCGGTGACGATGCCCGCGACGTCGGGTCCCGGACCCACCCGGCCGGCGAGCGGCGAGGCGAGGATGTTGCGCACCCGTTCGTGGGTCTCCGACGGGAGCAGTCCGGCATCGGCGAGCCGCTGCGCCAGCTCCTCGGGGTCCCGTACCGCCCGGAGCTGCACGTTCCCACGGCTGGTGAGTTCGAGCTCGCCGGTCGACAGCTCGTCGGCCGCGGTGGCGAGCACGGCGAGCTGGGCCGGGGTCAGCACACCGCCGGGCAGCCGGACCCGCGCCAGCGGCCCGTCGGCGGCCTGGTGCAGCGACAGGGCGCCGGGGCAGGCGTCGTCGGCGCGGATCCGCGCGGTGGGGTCGGGCGGCGTGGTCACGGCGTCCACGGTACGACCGTGGGCGAACGGGCCCGTATCGTCTCCCAGGAGAGCGGTGCGGAAACCGGTGTGAACCCGGTGCGGTCGCGCCACTGTGACCTGCGGCGACGCAGGAAGTCAGACCCGATCCGCTCTCCAGAAGACCCACACCACCGGGGCGCGAGACCCCCAGGGAGGCACCACCTGTGATCCTGCTGCTGTCCACCTCGGACACCGACCTGTCCAGTGCGCGATCCTCCGGTGGCGACTACACCTGGGCGAACTGCAACCGCATCAGCGTCACCGACGACCTCCCGGCGATGCTCGAGGCCGCCGACCTCGTCGTCGTGCGCATCCTCGGTGGGCGGCAGATGTGGGAGTCGGGCGTGGCCACGGTCCTGTCCTCCGGCGTACCCCTGGTGATGCTCGGCGGGGAGATGGCGCCCGACGCGGCGCTGATGGAGCTGTCCACCGTGCCCGCCAACGTCGCCTCGCAGGCCCACCAGTACTTCGCCGAGGGCGGACCCGAGAACCTGCTGCAGCTGAGCTGGTTCCTGTCCGACACCGTGCTGCTGACCGGTCACGGATTCGCGCCGCCGCAGTCCACCCCCACCTGGGGACTCCTCGACCGCGACCACACCGACGTGGACGGGCCGACCGTCGCGGTGCTCTTCTATCGGGCGCAGCACCTGTCCGGGAACACCGGCTACATCCACGCGCTCTGCGATGCGATCGTCGCCCACGGTGCCCGTCCGCTCCCGATCTTCTGCGCGTCGTTGCGTGCCGCACCACCGGAACTGCTCGACACGCTGCGTGCGGCCGACGCGATGGTCGTCACGGTGCTCGCCGCGGGTGGGACCCGGCCGGCGGGCGTGACCGCCGGAGGCGACGACGAGGCCTGGGACGTCGCCGAACTCGCCGCCCTCGACGTGCCGATCCTGCAGGGTCTGTGCCTGACCAGCAGTCGGGCGCAGTGGGCCGACGGCGACGACGGCATGACCCCGCTCGACGTCGCCACGCAGGTCGCGGTACCCGAGTTCGACGGCCGGATCATCACCGTCCCGTTCTCGTTCAAGGAGATCGACGCCGAGGGACTGAGCACGTACGTGCCCGACCCCGAGCGGTGTGCCCGCGTGGCCGGTATCGCGACCCGCTACGCACGTCTGCGCCACATCGCGCCCGCCGACAAGCGCGTCGCCCTGATGTTGTCGGCGTATCCGACCAAGCACGCACGCATCGGCAACGCCGTCGGACTCGACACCCCCGCCAGCACGATCGGGGTGCTGCGTGCGATGCGCGCCGCCGGATACGACATGGGTCCCGAGGACGGTGCAGACGCGGTGCCCGGCCTGGCCGCCGGTGACGGCGACGCGCTCATCCACGCGCTCATCGAGGCCGGGGGACAGGATCCGGACTGGCTCTCCGCGGAGCAGCTCGAACGCAATCCCGTCCGCATCTCGGCGTCGCTGTACCGCGAGTGGTTCGCGACGCTGCCCGAGGACTTCCGTGCCCGCGTCGTCGACCACTGGGGACCGCCACCCGGCGAGCTCTACGTCGACCGCTCGTCGGACCCCGACGGCGAGATCGTCATCGCCGCACTGCAGTTCGCGAACGTCCTGCTGATGGTGCAGCCGCCGCGCGGATTCGGCGAGAACCCCATCGCGATCTATCACGACCCCGATCTGCCGCCGTCCCACCACTACCTCGCCGCCTATCGGTGGGTGGCCGCACCCGCCGACCGCGGCGGCTTCGGCGCCGACGCGATCGTCCACATCGGCAAGCACGGCAACCTCGAGTGGCTGCCCGGCAAGACGCTGGCCATGTCGGCGTCGTGCGGCACCGACGCCGCGCTCGGCGACCTGCCGCTGATCTACCCGTTCCTGGTCAACGACCCCGGCGAGGGCACCCAGGCCAAGCGTCGGGCACACGCGACACTCGTCGATCACCTGATCCCGCCGATGGCGCGCGCCGAGAGCTACGGCGACATCACCCGCCTCGAGCAACTCCTCGACGAGCACTCCAACATCACCACCCTCGACCCGGTGAAGCTGCCCGCGATCCGTCAGCAGATCTGGACGTTGATGACCGCGGCCCAGATGCACACCGACCTCGGACTGGAGGAACGTCCGGCCGAAGAGGTGTTCGACGACATGCTGTTGCACGTCGACGGCTGGCTGTGCGAGATCAAGGACGTCCAGATCCGCGACGGCCTGCACATCCTGGGCGAGGCGCCGCGCGGTGAGTCCGAGATCGACATGGTGCTCGCGATGCTGCGGGCCCGACAGATGTGGGGCGGGGAGCGCAGCGTGCCGGGCCTGCGCGAGGCACTCGGCCTGAGCGAGGACGGCGACGAGGTCCGCGGACGTGTCGACGAGATCGAGGTCCGCGCACGCGACCTCATCGTCGCGATGGCCGACGCCGACTGGGCGGTCGAGGCCGTCGAGGCCGTCGTCACGACCATCGAGGACGCGACGCAGCGGGAGACCGTGGCACGCATCCTCGAGTTCGCGGCGACCGAGGTCGTGCCGCGGCTGCGACAGACCGACGGCGAGGTCGACCGCATCCTGCACGCGCTGAACGGCGGGTTCATCCCGTCCGGTCCCAGCGGGTCGCCCCTGCGCGGACTCGTCAACGTGTTGCCGACCGGTCGGAACTTCTACTCCGTCGACCCCAAGGCGATCCCGTCGCGTCTGGCATGGGAGACCGGCCAGCTGATGGCCGAGTCCCTCGTCGACCGCTACCTCACCGATCACGGCGAGTACCCGCAGTCGGTGGGTCTGTCGATCTGGGGCACCAGCGCCATGCGGACCTCCGGCGACGACATCGCCGAGGTCTTCGCCCTGCTGGGCGTGCTGCCGGTGTGGGACGAGGGGTCGCGTCGGGTGGTCCGGCTCGAACCGATAGGACTCGACGAGCTCGGCCGGCCCCGCATCGACGTCACCGTGCGCATCAGCGGCTTCTTCCGCGACGCGTTCCCCCATGTGCTGGCGATGCTCGACGACGCCGTGCGCCTCGTCGCCGATCTCGACGAGCCGCACGAGAAGAACTTCGTGCGGGCCCACGCGCAGGCCGATCTCGCCGACCACGGCGACGAACGCCGCGCGACCACCCGCATCTTCGGCTCCAAGCCCGGGTCGTACGGCGCAGGCCTGTTGCAGCTCGTCGACAGCAAGAACTGGCGCAGCGACACCGACCTCGCCGAGGTGTACACGACGTGGGGCGGCTTCGCCTACGGCCGTGGCCTCGACGGCGTCCCGGCGGCCGACGACATGCGGACGGCGTACCGGCGGATCGCGGTCGCGGCGAAGAACACCGACACCCGCGAACACGACATCGCCGATTCCGACGACTACTTCCAGTACCACGGCGGCATGGTCGCCACCGTGCGGTCGCTGACCGGGAGATCGCCCGAGGCCTACATCGGCGACAGCACCCGACCCGAGTCGGTGCGTACCCGGACGCTGGCCGAGGAGACCGCCCGCGTGTTCCGGGCTCGGGTCATCAACCCGCGGTGGCTCGACGCCATGCGACGGCATGGGTACAAGGGCGCGTTCGAGATGGCCGCCACCGTCGACTACCTCTTCGGGTACGACGCCACCACCGGTGTGGTGCAGGACTGGATGTACGAGAAGCTCACCGAGACCTACGTGCTCGACGAGACGAATCGGAAGTTCATGGCCGAGTCGAACCCGTGGGCGCTGCACGGGATCGCCGAACGACTCCTCGAGGCAGCCGGACGGGAGCTGTGGTCGCAGCCACCGCCGGAACTGCTCGCACAACTGCAGCAGGTGTTCCTCGAGACCGAGGGCAACATCGAGGGCGACGAGTAGACGGTTCACCGACGGTGACCGGCAATCCGGGAGAAAAAACGCCTCCTCGTTCGTTGACCGGGTACTCCATCACCACAACCGAGGACTGATCGCCATGAAGCTCGCCGTGTTCGCCACTTACCTGATCGTCGAGATCGGCGCCTTCGTCGGTCTGGTCTACGCGATCGGGTTCTGGTGGACGCTGCTCGCGACCTTCGCCGCGGTGGTCGTCGGGTTCGCGATGCTGCGCCGTCAGGGTGCCCGGGTGTTCGCCGAATTGCGCGCCGCGGCAGACGGTTCGACCGATTCGGTGCGACCGCTCACCGACACCGCACTGCTGGCCGGTTCGGTCTTCCTGCTGTTCCTCCCCGGCATCGTGAGCACGGTGCTCGGCATCGCACTGCTCCTCGGACCGGTGCGCGCACTGGCGCGGCCGCTCGTCGCCGCGCTCGGCGCACGCCGCGTGGTCACGGCGATGAACCGCTACGGCGCCGCCGGTGGACGCGGGATCGTCGTCGAGGGCGAGGTCGTCGACCCGACGCATCCCGCATCCCCCGGCGCCACCCCGGGATGGCGTTCGATCGGCTGAGCGGCCTGACGCCGGGACCCGAGCACACACAGGGCAGACTGGTCCCTCGTGGGAACTCAACTGTTCGTCGGCGGGCACATCTATTCGCCGGTCTCCCCGGACGCGACCGCGATGGCCGTCACCGACGGGGTCATCTCCTGGATCGGCTCCGACCGTGTGGGGCGCGCCCTGCACCCCGACGCCGAGATCGACGATCTCGCGGGAGCTTTCGTCGCCCCGGCGTTCGTGGACTCCCACGTCCACCTCACCTCGACCGGTCTGTCGCTGGCCGGGCTGGACCTCTCCGACGCCACGAGCCGGTCACACTGCCTGGAACTGTTGCGCGCGCACGCCGCCGACACCCCCGACGGTGACCTGATCTGGGGTCTGGGGTGGGACGACTCGCAGTGGACCGATCACGCCAGTCCCTCCACCGACGAGGTCGATGCCATCGTCGGTGACCGACCCGTCTACCTCGCCCGCATCGACGAGCACTCCGCCGTGGCCTCCTCGGCGCTGCGTCTGATCGCCGCCGGCGTGGACGCGGCCCACGGATACGACCCCCAGGAACCGCTCACCGCCGAGGCACACCACCTGGTCCGCGGCGCCGCACGCGAGCTGCTGACGCCGACCCAGCGTCGCCACGCACAGCTGCGCGCGCTCGACGAGGCCGTCGCGCACGGCGTGGTGATGGTCCACGAGAACGGTGGTCCCGACATCAGCGGGCTCAACGACTTCGCCGCCATCGCCGACCTCGACCACCCCGTCGGGGTGCGACGGCTCTGGGGACAGGCCGTCGCGACCGCCGACGACGCGCGCTCGCTGATGCACGCCACGGGCGCCGACGGCCTGGCCGGCGACCTGTTCATCGACGGCGCCATCGGGTCCCACACCGCGTGGCTGTGCCACGCCTACTCCGACGACGCCGACAACCACGGCGTCGACTACCTCGACCACGACACCGTCCTGGCGCACCTGCGGGCCTGCACCGAGGCCGGTGTGCAGGCGGGCTTCCACCTCATCGGTGACGGGGCCACCGCGTGCGTCGTCAGCGCGTTCACCACCCTCATCGACGAGATGGGGTCGGCGGCGGTCGCCCGGTGCGGTCACCGCATCGAACACGCCGAGATGGTCGACGCCGCCGCGGCCGAGGTGCTGGCGCGAGCGGGCGTCACCGCGAGCATGCAACCGATCTTCGACGCCCTGTGGGGTGGCCCCGGCGATCTGTACGAACAGCGACTCGGGTTGCCGCGCGGCACCACCCTCAACGACTTCGCCGCCCTCGCACGGGCCGGCGTCACGCTCGCGTTCAGCTCCGATGCGCCGGTCACCGCGATCCACCCCTGGGAGCAGATCCGCGCCGCCGTCCATCACCACAACCCCCGCAACGCCGTCTCGCCGCGCGCCGCGTTCGCGGCCTGCACACGTGGCGGGTGGCGAGCGGCCGGGGAGACCGACCGTGACCGCGGCACCCTCGTGCCTGGCGCGCCCGCCGACTACGCCGTGTGGGAGGTGGGGGAGATGGTCACCGCCGGGTCGTCGGACAGCGTCGCGCGGTGGTCGACCGACCCGCGGTCCCGTGTGCCCGCACTGCCCGATGTCACCCCCGGCGTCGACCTCCCGGTGTGCCTGCGCACGGTGCGTGCGGGCGAGGTCATCTACCGCAGGCCGAACTGATGACCCGCGCCCTGCTGATCCGGACGTGGCTGATCCGGACCGGGACCGCCGCCGCGGGCGGTGTCGCGATGTGGGCGTCGTTCCCACCGCGCAACCTCTGGTTCTTCGGCGTGATCTCGCTCGGCCTGCTGTACGCATCGCTCGCGGTGGGTCGACCCGGCGTACGCACGGGCACCTGGTGCGGATTCGTCTGGGGAGCCGCCTTCTGGTTGCCGCTGCTCCCGTGGATCGGCGTGTACGTGGGACCGTTGCCGTGGGTGGCGCTGTCGATCGTCCTCGCGCTCTACCTCGCCCTGTTCGGCGCGATCGCCACGCTCACGATGCGACTGGGGGTCGCGCCCCTGTGGTTCGCCCTGTGCTGGGTGACCGTCGAGTGGGCACGATCGTCGTTCCCGTTCGGCGGTTTCCCCTGGGGCGCAACCGCCTTCGGGCAGGTCGACAGTCCGCTGACGTCGGTCGCGGCCCTGGGTGGGGTGCCCGGCCTGTCGTTCGTCGTGGCACTCACCGGCGCCGGTGTCGCCGCGGTGATCATCCTTGCCGTCACCCGTCCGCCCCGTCTGCGGGTGCGGGCGATCGGTGCGGTCGCCGCCCTCGCGGTGGGACCGATCGCCGCCGCTGCGATGTGGCCGTCGGTGCACGCCGCGAACACCCCCGCCGACCGCCCCGGATCGACACTCACCATCGCCGCGATCCAGGGCAACGTGCCGCGATTGGGGCTCGACTTCAACTCCCAACGCCGGGCGGTGCTCGACAACCACGTTGCCGAGACGCTGCGACTGGCCGAGGCGATCCGCGCCGGGACCCAACCCCGACCCGATGTCGTGCTGTGGCCGGAGAACGCCTCCGACATCGACCCGCTGGACAACTCCGACGCCGCCGAGGAGATCACGGCCGCCTCCCGTGCGGTCGGGGCGCCGATCCTCGTGGGCACGCTCATCGACAACGCCGACGGTCGGCCCACCAACACCGTCCTGGTGTGGGACGGCGCGAACGGCCCGATCGGTCGCTACGACAAGCACATCGTGCAACCGTTCGGCGAATACCTGCCGTGGCGCTCGTTCTTCCGACACTTCTCCTCCTACGCCGACAAGGCCGGCAACTTCCGGGCCGGGACCGGCAGCACGGCGCTGACCGTCCCGGTCACAGGGACCGACGGGTCGGTGCGGGTGGGCGTGTCGACGTGTTGGGAGGTCGCCTTCGACCGGTCGGCGCGATCGGCGGTCGACGCCGGGGCCCAGTTCCTCTACGTGCCGACCAACAACGCCACGTTCGGGCGTACCCAGATGACGTATCAGCAGCTCGCGATGTCGCAGATCCGGGCGGTCGAGCACGGCCGCGCCGTGGCCGTCGCGGCGACGAGCGGCATCAGCGCCATCGTCGCCCCCGACGGCCATGTGACGTCCCGCACCGAGTTCTTCGCCCCCGGCACGCTGGTCTCGACGATCCCGCTGCACGTGAACCGCACCCTCGCGACGCGCGCCGGGGCGATCCCGCAGGCCGTGCTGGTCGCACTGACCCTGATCGGGTTTTTGGTCGCGCTGGTCCGGCGTATTAAGTTGGGCGAACATGTGCGCGCCGAGACCCCGGGCGACGAACCGCTGACGACCGCGGCATCGACGGGGTCGAACGGCGAGCAGACCTGAGTCGAAGGAGACCCATGGATTCGCGGACCCCGCAGGGCCACGGCCCGTCCGGCGCCCCTGATCCGTCGGGCGCCCCTGATCCGTCCCGCCCGGTCGGCCCCGACGGCGCTGGCACACTCGTGATCATCCCGACCTACAACGAGCGCGAGAACCTTCCGCTCATCATCGGTCGCCTGCACTCGTCGCTGTCGGCGGCGCACGTCCTCGTCGTCGACGACGGCAGCCCCGACGGCACCGGCGCGCTGGCCGACGAGCTGGCGTCGGTGGACTCCGACGGCCGGATCCACGTCATGCACCGCGCGGAGAAGAGCGGCCTCGGCGGGGCCTACATCGCCGGGTTCGGGTGGGGTCTCGAGCGCGACTACGCCGTGTTGGTCGAGATGGACGCCGACGGCAGCCACGCCCCGGAGCAGCTGCATCGCCTGCTCGACGGCATCAACGCCGGCTCCGACCTCGTCATCGGGTCGCGCTACGTCGCCGGCGGCGCGCTGGTGAACTGGCCGAAGCGACGCAAGTTCCTGTCGCAGGGCGCCAACACCTACTCACGGCTGGCGCTGGGCGTCCGGGTACGCGACATCACCGCGGGATACCGCGCCTACCGTCGCGCGGTGCTGGAGAAGATCGACATCGCCTCGGTCGACTCGCACGGCTACTGCTTCCAGATCGACCTGGCCTGGCGGACGATCCAGGCCGGTTTCACCGTCAGCGAAGTGCCGATCACGTTCACCGAACGCCAGATCGGCGAATCGAAGATGAGTGGTGACGTGATCGGCGAGGCGTTCTTCAAGGTGTTCGAGTGGGGCATGAAGCACCGACTCGAGAAGGTGGGCATCCGCCGGTCGTGACCGACCGACGGATGCGACCTCCCGGGGTCTAGGTGGTGACGCCGCGGCGACGCTGCTTGAGCAGGTCCATCCGCTCGGTCAGCAGCTCTTCGAGCTCGGCCTCACTACGACGCTCGAGCAGCATGTCCCAGTGGGTACGCGGCGGCTTGACCTTCTTCTCGTCGGGCTCGGCGCCCTCGAGAATGGTGCCTTCCATACCGTTCTTGCACGGCCACTTGGAGGGGATCTCGGCGTCGTCGGCGAACGGGACGTCGAACAGTTCGCCGTTGTCGGTGCGGTACTGCACGATGCGGCGAGGTGCCAGGTCGTGGTCACGGTCGGTCTCGTAGCTGACCGCGCCCAGTCGGCTACCTCGGAGTACTCGATCTGCCATGGGTGTCGTCCTCTCTGCTGTGGACTCGTCGACCGGCGATGCGGCGATCGATCCGCGCAGCCGCCGGGACTTCGGGCCGACCGGGCTGCCGCGGATCGGCACCGGTCGATACGAGCCAGAACACCGCCATGCTACCCGCCATTCCCATACCGGTCACATGACGCGACGCCGCCGCACCGCGTCATCTTGATGCACGGCCCGCCCGATCACCACCGGTATCCTGCGCTGATGGACTCCGAGCGTCGGCGGCGCCCCTATGCGTGCGCATGGTGCGGCCGACCGGTGATCGACTCCGAGACGGGCCGCCGACGGAAGTACTGCAAACGTGCGTGCCGCCAACGGGCCTACGAGCAACGCGCCGCGGTCGGCGGCAGTGCGGTTCCCACCGACGCGGTGATCCTGTCGAGCACCGAGGCGACCGACCTGGTCGACCGGCTCTTCGAGCTGCGCTGCGCGGCCGAGGACGTCGCCACCGCGGTCGCCGAGCGGGCGTCGCACGCCGAACTCGACGACCTGTGCCGACGGTTGGTCGAGCAGGCCGGCGACGCCGAACGCCTGCGGTGACCGCGACCCGTCAGAGAAAACGCTGGATCTGCTTGGCTGCCTCGCCGGGGTGTCGCGCCGCCATGCCCTCGCCGACGGCCTGCAGCTTCCATCCACCCTCAGCACGGAAGACCTTCGCCATCACGATGCCGGTGAACGGCATCCCGCCCGCGAGGGTGTAACGCGCGAGTTCGGCACGGTTGGACTGGTCCACGAGTCGGCAGAACGCGTTGTCGACCTGCTCGAACGTCTGCCCCTGGTACGAGGTGACGATGAACAGGATCTGGGTGATCTGCTGCGGGATGCGGGTGAGGTCGACGTCGATCACCTCGTCGTCGCCGTCACCTTCGCCGGTGAGATTGTCGCCGTGGTGTTTCACCGACCCGTCCTTGCTCACCAGCTGCCCGTAGTAGGCGAGGTCGGCGAGCTGTGTGCCGGCGAACATCATGGCCGAGGCGTCGAGGTCGATGTTCGAAGAGCGTCCGCCGCCGAACAGCCCCTTCTTGGTGAGGATCGGGTCCCACCCCAGACCCATGGTGATGCGGGTCAGTGCGACCCCGCCGTCCTTTTGCAATGACACCCGCTGGCCCTTGGTGAGGCTGACCGGTCGGTCCTTGCTGAGGCTGACCTCGCCGGTGGAGGCGGTCGGCCACGGCTGCGAACCCGACGGCGCAGTCGCGGGCGGAGCGGCCGGCGCGGGAGGGGGAGTCGAGGGGGCCGGGCGGCTGTAGGACACCGACGGGGCCGGCGTCGCCGGTGGCGGGGTCGGCGCCGCGGCGGGCGTCGATGCAGGCGGGGCCGGGGCGTCGTCGACCGACACCCCGTGGTCGGTGACCAGCGCCGCGAAGCCGCCGGCATAACCCTGACCGACCGCGCGGACCTTCCAGTCGGCGCCGCGGCGGTAGACCTCGAGGGCGATGACGATCGACTCCGACGACAGGCCCTCGATGCGGTACTCGAACGCCTCGGCACCTCCGGCGCGCACGTGGGCGACCGGCGCGGCGACAGCGCCGAACGTGCCGTTCTCGAGGGTGATGACCGCGCGGATCTGACTGATGTCGGCGGGTACCGCGGCCAGGTCGAGCCGCAACGTCCCGATCCCCGCTCCGCTCACGAGGGTGACCCCGGGCCCGGACGGCTGGTTGAAGAAGACGAAGTCGGCGTCGGTACGCACCTTGCCCGCATCGGTGACGAGCAGCGCGGACAGATCGCCCGCGGTGGCCAGATCGACCGAGATCTCCACCTCGGTGGACCCGAGCGGTCCGTTCTGTCCCTTGCTCAGCGTCGTTGCCATCAGTTGCGGTCCTGTTCGTCGAGGTCGGTGTGCGGCGCGGCCGGTGTCACCGTCTCCGGTGCCGGCGGGTCGGTACGGGTCCAGACGAGCAGTGTCTCGAGGATCTCCGCCGAGGCGACGATCCCGGAACTGCTCGTAACGGACAACGACGGGTGGTGCCACGAGAGTTCCTGCAACTCGCCATGGCGCGGCCGGATCGACCGGTCGGCGGCGACGAGCATCGACCTGTCGAGCACGCCGTCACCGGCGGCGAACATCCGGCGCGGGCGTTCGGGCAGGTACCGCTCACCGATGGCCTCGATGGCCGACGCCTTGGTGAGGGGGTCGGGGACGACGTAGATCTTGCGTCCCTGGCGTGACACGTTCCAGCCCCGCTGCTCGGCCCACGCCCGCCACCCCGACACCACGTCCGTCGGCATCGCGGGGAGGTCCACCACGGCGTAGCAGAACAGTCCGTCGGCGACGCGCAGGTTCGTCAACCACGTCGGATCGGCGTCGGCGGCGAGGTGGTCGTACACCTCCTCGACCGGTGCGGACACCGCGCGCAGGCGTCGTTCGACCTCGGTGCGCCACCCCGGATCGGCGACCCCGTCGAGCAGGATCTCGCCACCGTTGGCCGCCACGGCGTAGCGGGGCCGTCGACCGCCGTCGAGGGGGAGTTCGACACGCCGGAACTGCTCGACGCTCCGGGTCGTCGTCGGGACGACGACGGCGAGGGTGTCGAGTTCGGTGAGCAGTTCGACCGCCGCGGGGGACATGAACGACTGCGGCGCACCGCGATAGAGCTCGACGCAGCGGAACTCGGCCATCGCGAGCGGGTCGTCGGGTGCCGCCACCCCCGCCGCGGCGGCGGAGTAGATCAGGGTGCGATCGAGGTCGGTCGCGATCAGATCCGTCGCGCCGACGGTGGTCATCGCATCTCCTTGATCAGGCCCATGCAGGCGTAGGCGAGGTCGTCGACGACCTCCACGGGGACGTCCCGGCTGCGGGCCAGAGCGAGGATGTGGCGGAGTTCGGGGGCCTCGGGATCGCGGACGAGAACCCGCCAGGGCACCCGCCTCAGCAGCACCCGGGTCGTCTCCCCGACACCGGGTTTGACGAAGTTGACCGAGCTGATGCCGTAGCGTTCGGCGACCTCGGCGACCGATCGCCACCCGGTCCACGTCGGCGTCCGGTCCGAGTGCACCACCGAGGCGACAGCCGCATGCACCCCGTCGGCGACGGCGTCGAAACGACCGGATACGCGGTCCAGCAACAGGTTCGACACGTCGTCGTCGGCGAGGTCGGCGTAGAACTTCGCGCCGTGGTAGTCCCGCGGACCGATCAGGTCGGCGTTGAGGACGGTGCGCGACACCAGTCCCGACACCGTGGAGTTCAGGCACGCCGAGGCGATCAGGAAGTCCGCACGCGTGCCGAAGGTCCGCACGCAGTGCCCCGGATCGGCGAGCACGGCGAGGTCGGGGTCGAAACGTGGTCCGCCGCTCGCGGCGACGACCTCGAGCGCCTGCGCGAGCTCCTTCGCGATCGCCCCCTTGCCGGTCCATCCGTCGACGAAGACGACCGACGCCGGGTCGTGGTGGGCCGCGATGTGGTCGAGTGCGACGGGATCGATGCCGCGGTCGCGGACGATCGACACTGCGTAGTGCGGCAGGTCGAGACCGTGTCGGTGCCGCGCCCAGCGGCGCATCAGGATCCCGATCGGCGTTCCCGCCCGCGCCAGCGACGCGAACACGATGTCGTGGCCGCGCTCGGCGAGGACGAGTTCGGTGACGACCGCGACGGCGGAGGCGAGGGTGTCGGCGGTGTCGGCCAGCACCGTCGCGAACAGTTCCCGGTACGCGGCGTCAGGCTGGAACTCGACGGGCAGGGACTCGGCGTAATGCGCGGTCCCGGCCTGTATCGCCTTCTCGCGCGCGGTGATGTCGGCCTCGAGATCCCGGTCGGAGAGGTCGGTGAGCAACCAGGCGACGTCGTCGGCGGCATAACTGCCGAAGGACGGCCCGTACAGCGGGTCCGGGGTCGACGCGGTCACGACGCGCCCCGGCTCGCGGCGAGCGCGGCGAAGTCGGTGTCCCCGACGACGGCGACGACCAACCGCCGTCCCCCCGCGGTGAGGGCCGCGACCAACCCGTCGGGGGACAGCAGTTCCGCGGTGTCGGCGGGGGTGTCGATCACCAGCACCCGTTGGGTCCCGGGCTCGTCGGCGGCGGCGTTGTAGAGGTGTCGGCGCGGCGCGTCGGCCGACCATCGCGCCTCCGGGGCGAGGAACTCCATCCCGTGGCGCAGCGGGTAGCCGTCGTCGTCGACGACGTGGGCGGGCGATCGTGTGGTCGTCTGCGAGCGCACATCCCAGCCGCCCTGCTCGAGTTCCGACGCGATGCGCAGGGGCAGGTACATCAGCTCCTCGTGGCCGATGACGACCACCGGCGTGTCCGCGTCGAGGCGTTCGGCGACGGCATCGGCGGCCGTGCGGACCTGCTCGGCGAACGCGGGCTCGTCGCCCACGAGGAATCCGTGTCTGCCACCGTCGGGTACCGCCGGCGGCAAGGGGACCCGGACGGTGTCGACGGCGCCCGGCGCAGTGGTCGGGGGCGGTGACGCGACCGGCGCGGGCATCGCCAGGACCCGGTCGACGAGGTCGGTCGGGATCTCCGCGCGTCCCCGGGCGAGGCTCACGAACACGACGTCGACATCGAGATCGCGCGCGATGTCGGCACATCGGGTCCGGTCGTCGTCGGAGCGCATGTCGACCAGCGCCGCGACAACGTAGACCCCACGGGGGACGACGGCGTGCAGGGATGCGATGGCGTCGAGAGCGGTGGCCCCGGTGGACATCTCGTCGTCGACGAGGACCAGCGGGCCGGGACCCGCGAGAAGCTCGGCGCCGGTGGGGGAGATCCGGTGGTCGGTCGCGTGGGAGTGACCCTCGGTGAACGTCGCGAACACCGGCGTCTCCGGGTGTGTTCGGCGGGTGGAGTGCAGGTAGACCGCCGCGGCCATCCGGTGCGCCACACAGTGCCCCAGACCGGTTGCGGTCTCGGCGAACCCGAACACGGTGACGTCGTCATGGAGCCCACGACGCGACAGTTCGGCCGTGGCGAGATCGGCGAGGTCCTCCGCTGCACGCAGGATCGTCGAGGGGGCCACCGGTAGGTGTTTGCCCAGCACCGTCGACACCCAGAGGTGTGCGCGCCGCGGGTTTCGCCGCAGACCCGGGACGATGAGTTCGTCGACGGTGTGTCCGGCCGAGGAGTCGACATGATGTGCGCGGAGTCCGAGATGGGTCTCGGCCCATCGATCGGTCATCGGTCCACCACGGCCGTGAGCAGTTCGATGACGCCGACCTCGGGCCGGGTGACCCCGAAGACCGTTGCACGGGTCAGCGTCCGGATCGCCCAGTTGCGATGCGGGCGGCGCTCGTTCATCTTGTTGCGGTATTCCGACGGCAGCACGCCACCGACATCGGCCGCATCGGTGACCACGGCGTCGACCGCCTCGGTGACCGACCGCGTGGAGCCACCTTCACCGACGTCGTCGAGGTCGGACTCGGTGAGGGCCAGTACCGCCAGCGCGTCGACGAACTCCTCGTGCGACACCGCGCACACCGAGTGCACGACGTTGACGTGGGTGGGGTGGATGACGGTCTTGCCCTGCAGGCCGTTGGCCCGGTCGAGCACCAGTTCGCGCAGCAGGCCGTCGAGATCCCGACTGACGAGACGATTGCGGAACCGCACCGCGTCGATCTCACGGAAAGGCGTGTTGCGCAACAACGGTCGGAACATCCGTTCGTGGGCGTTGTAGTACTCCCAGACCGGGCCGGTGATGGTGAACCCCGTGCCGTCGCGGCGGCCGAGGACGTTGACGATCGACGCGATGACCGAGGCCACCGGGTGGACGTCGTAGATCGTGAGGTCGGGGTCGCGTCGGATGCCGAAGGCGCCGCTGAGATCGGTGGCCCCGATCCGGACCGCGAGGATCACCGACCGGTAGCCGGCGAGCAGTTCGGCGATGGCGTGCAGCTCGTCGGAGCGGGTCTCGAGGTGCAGCACCCGCGCGGTCTCGATGATCGGCATCGCTCGCAGCCGGTGGGGGCGGTTGGCGTTCGCCGCCACGATCGGGTCGAGGAACGACCGGCCGGTGTCGGCGGAGAACTTGGGCAGCACGAACCCGGCGAGGGTGTCGGTGTCGTCGGCGATCGCACCGAGCACCTCGTCGATCTGACCGGGATGACGCACCCGGACGAAGACCATCGGCACCGACGGCTGCGCCGACAACGAGTGCAGTGTCGTCACGATCGCTGCGACGCCCGACTGCACCTGCTCGTCGGGGACCGCGTCCTCGAGGTCGATGACCACCGACACCGAACCCGCCACGCCGGCACGGACGATCAGCTCGGCGAGGTTGTCGCGCACGGCCGGGATGTACAGCGTCGCCCCCAGCGCGGTGGACACGAGGTCGACGTCACCGTCGATCGGGACCGCATGCGGGCGTCGGTGGAACAACCGCTCGGACTCCGACGCCGACAGCATCGGGAAGTGGGTGACGCTGCGGGGCCCGTCTGCGCTCACCGGCGCCCCTCACCCTTCATCTTCGTGACCGTCTCGGCGACGAAACCGGCCACCGAGGTCAGTTCCTGCACGTACCCCCAGTAGTCGGGGTGCGTGCCGACCAACGCCGCCGTCGCACGGTCGACACGCGCCGCCGCGGCATCGAGCACCGACCCCCACCGCGGGACCAGACGACGGTCGACCGCGAGCAGCTGCGCGTCGCGGATCGCGAAGCGGACCTCGCCCTCGATCACCCGTGGATCGGCTCGTACCTCACGCAACAGTGCGAGGCGATCGGTGACGCCGTCGACAAATCGTTCTGCGTCGGCGAGGCGACCGCGCGCCGAGGCGACACGGTCGGCGGCCGCGTCGGCGTCGGTGGCGAGGAGCTCGCCCGCGGCGTCGATGAAGTGGTCGGCCGATCGCAGGGCCTCGTCGCCGCGCCGGTCGTCACCGACCAGATCCTGCGAGCACGCGGCCGAGAACTCCCGCAGCAGAGCCGAATACGCCTGGGGGAGTCGTTGTGCGCGGGTGGCGACCGCCGACCGGCGGGTCCGCACCGAGGCCAGCGCCCTGCGTACCTCCTCGGCGCGGCCCGGCGCACCCGCCACCGCCTCGCGCAGCGCCTCGACCGCCGTGGTGAGTTCGGCCGTCGCCGTGTGGATCTGCGAGGACTCGCCTGCTGTGCGCGCCCGGTCGAAGGCGTCGCGGGCACGCGCGTGCTCGGCCAGGGCGGCGCGCACCGACGAATACGCCTGCAGGTGCGGATCGACAGCCTGGGCCGCGGCGACCGCGGCGTCGGACTCCCGCGCGGTCGCCCCCGCCTCGTCGGGCACCGCGGCACGCACGGCCCGGGCGTTCTCGATCGCGGTCGAGTGCGCGCTGTAGAAGCGGTCGAGGTCGGTGATCGACTTCTGCAGAGCCTCGGAACACTGCCGGTATTCGGTCTCCGACACCAGTCCCGACCCGGTGGCGGAGAGTTCGGTCGATTGGCCGCTCAGCCGCAGGTACCAGTCGATCGAGGCGTAGACCGATGCCCGCACGGGCTCGAACTGGCGGGTCAGCGACCGGTCGGTCGCGAGCTCGGCGGCGGCGTCGACACCCTCGGCGATGATCGACAGCCGCTGGTCGAGTGCCAGGAAGTCGCGGACCATCGCCTCGCGCGGGCCGTCGAGCGGTCCCGACGGCGCCGATCGCGGCGTGGGGGTGCCGCCCGCACGCGGAGCGCGTCGAAACCAGCCACTGACCACGAGCGCGATCGTACTGGGCGGAGGTCGTCGCCACGGTCTCGCCGGGCGGCTGCCCCGCTCGGGAACGCGACGCGTGCCCCGTCCGTTGCCCCCGTGGATCCCTCGCGCGGTTTGTCGGATCTCACGTACGGTTACCCACGGAATGACCACTGAAGAAAGGGACTGACATGGGCGTCAGCTTGAGCAAGGGCGGCAACGTTTCTCTCACCAAGGAGGCACCGAACCTCACCGCGGTGTCGGTGGGTCTGGGCTGGGACATCCGCACCACCACCGGAACCGATTTCGACCTCGATGCCAGCGCCATCGCCGCCGGCACCGACAAGAAGGCGTTGTCGGACAAGCACTTCGTCTTCTTCAACAACCTGACCTCTCCCGACGGCTCCATCGAGCACACCGGCGACAACACCACCGGTGAGGGCGAGGGCGACGACGAGGTCATCAAGGTCAACCTGTCGGCGGTCCCGCCGGAGGTCGACTCCATCGTCTTCCCTGTCTCCATCTACGACGCGGATGCGCGTTCGCAGTCGTTCGGCCAGGTCCGCAACGCGTTCATCCGCGTGGTCGATCAGGCCAACAGCAAGGAGCTCGCCCGCTACGACCTCTCCGAGGACGCCTCCACCGAGACGGCCATGGTCTTCGGTGAGCTCTACCGTGCGGGCTCGGAGTGGAAGTTCCGCGCGGTCGGCCAGGGGTATGCCTCGGGACTCGCCGGAATCGCACGCGACTACGGTGTGAACGTCTGATTCGCTAGCCCCCTCCGAAAGGCTTCCCCTCGTGGTTGTTCGCACCTTCGGGATCTCGATCCTGGTGACCATCGCCGCTCTGGTGGTGGCGTTCATCTACGGCAGCTGGGAAGCGGTGGCGCTGTGCGCCATCCTCGGTGTGCTCGAGGTCTCGCTCTCCTTCGACAACGCGGTCATCAATGCGACCGTGTTGGAGAAGATGAGCGAGTTCTGGCAGAAGATGTTCCTCACCGTCGGCATCATCATCGCCGTCTTCGGGATGCGGCTCCTGTTCCCGCTCGTGATCGTCTGGGTCACGGCGGGACTGGATCCGGTCCGTGCGTTCGATCTGGCGATGAACCCGCCCGCCAACGGTGCCGACAACTTCGCAGACGGCAGCCCGAGCTACGAGAAGATCCTCACCGACGCCCATCCGCAGATCGCCGCGTTCGGCGGGATGTTCCTGTTCATGCTGTTCCTGAACTTCATCCTCGCCGAACGCGACACCAAGTGGCTGTCGTGGTTCGAGAAGCCGTTGGCGGCCATCGGCAAGCTCGATGCGCTCTCGGTGATCATCGCCGGCGGCAGCCTCACCCTCGTCGCGGAGTTCCTCGCTGACGATCAGCATCGCGCGACGATCATGATCGCCGGTGTGCTGGGCATGATCACCTACATCGCCGTCGACGGTCTCGGCTCGCTGTTCCACACCGAGCAGCTCGAGGAGGACCACGAGCGCGACGTCGCGTCGCGGGCCGCGGGTGGGCCGTCGACATTGGTCAAGGCGACCGGCAAGGCCGCGTTCTTCCTCTTCCTCTATCTCGAGGTGCTCGACGCGTCGTTCTCCTTCGACGGCGTCATCGGCGCGTTCGCCATCACCGCCGACCCGATCATCATCGCCCTGGGCCTCGGCTTCATCGGCGCGATGTTCGTCCGGTCGATCACCGTGTTCCTGGTCCGCCAGGGAACCCTCGCCGAGTACCGGTACCTCGAACACGGCGCGCACTGGGCCATCGGCGCCCTGTCGGTGATCCTCTTCATCTCGATCGAGTACCACATCAACGAGATCATCACCGGTCTCGTCGGGGTCGCGTTCATCGGCGCGGCCTTCATCAGCAGTGTCATCGCCAATCGACGCGAGGCGGGCGACGACACGACGCCACCGGCCGCCGGTTCCCCGGCCGGCGAGATGGCCACCGCCACCGAGTGATTCACCACCCGACGCATCGTCGACCGACCCTCGGCGACCGGCGGGTAAAGTGCTCGGCGGTCCTTGGGCGTCGAGGACCGGTTCGTGATCGGCCGAGAAGACGGGCAGGGATGGACATGGATCTGTTGAAGTGGAGCCGACGGCCCGCCGCGGACGTCTCGGCGACGATGCCGCAGGTGAACGTGCTGCGTGGACTGGTGGCGCGCGCGACGACACCGCTGCTGCCCGACGATTACCTGCACCTGCTCAACCCGCTGTGGTCGGCGCGGGAGTTGCGCGGCCGGATCGTGGCGGTGACGCGCGAGACCACCGACACCGCGACCGTCGAGATCGAGACCGGGTGGGGGTTCTCGCACAACTACCAACCCGGCCAATACGTCGGCATCGGTCTACAGATCGAGGGCCGTTGGCACTGGCGGTCGTACTCGCTGACCTCCATCGGCACCACCCGCAAGAAGCGGATCACCATCACCGTCAAGGCCAACCCCGACGGCTTCCTCTCGACGCACCTCGTGGACGGCGTCCAGCCCGGCACCGTCATCCGGCTCGCCGCCCCCAAGGGGGATTTCACGCTGCCGCATCCGGCCCCGCCGGCGATCCTCTTCATCACCGCGGGCAGCGGGATCACCCCGGTCATCTCCATGCTGCGGGGGCTGCGGTCGCGGGGCGAGACACCCGACATCGTGCACGTGCACTCGGCACCGACCCGCGACGACGTCATCTTCCTCGACGAACTCGAGGACCTCGCGGCGGCGGGTGTGGGCTACACGCTCGACCTGCAACTGACGCGCACCATGGGCAAGGTGGACCTCGACCGACTCGGTGATCGCGTCGCCGACTGGCGGACACGGTCGACGTGGGCGTGCGGCCCGATCGCGATGCTCGACGACGTCGAACACACATGGGGTGCGGCCGGCCTGGCCGAGAACCTGCACGTCGAACGTTTCGCGATCGCCCGCACCGACAAGGGTGGTGAGGGCGGCACGGTCACGTTCACGCGGTCGGGCAAGTCCCTCGAGATCGACGGTGCGACCACCCTGCTCGAGGCCGGCGAGGGTCAGGGCGTGCAGATGCCGTTCGGGTGCCGGATGGGTATCTGTCAGAGCTGCGTGGTGCAGCTGACCGGGGGTTACACCCGAGACCTGCGCAACGGGACCGAGAGTCGCGAGGGCGATCGCATCCAGACCTGCATCAGCACTGTCTCCGGTCGATGCACGATCGACCTGTGACCCCGACACCCCGGCCGGCGGGCGCCGATCCGACCGCCGCACGCCGCGCGCTTGGATCACCCGACCATGGCTGAATCGGGGGACAAGCGCAGCCCCGGGCGCGCGATCGTCGACGGTCTGCAGTCCGCGCGGCGGTGGGCAGCGCGGGTCAACCGCACCGATTCGGTGGTGCGCGCCGCGCGCACCGCCCGGCAGGTGGCGCCGGGTGATCTCCCGATCCTCGAGGTGTCGAGCAACCCGACGCGCCGCAGTGACCGGATAGCGCGCCTCATCGGCGAGGCCGCGGCCGACGAACCCAGCGCGCTGCGGGAGCTCGGTCTCACCGCGGTGCAGCTCTGGCAGGCGATCGGCGCACGGCGCGCCCCGACCGAGACCCCCAGCGAGTTCGTCACCATTCTGTTCACCGACCTCGTCGGTTTCTCCACCTGGGCGCTGGCGGCCGGCGACGACAAGGTTCTGCTGTTGTTGCGTCAGGTCAACGCGGCGACCGACGAGGTCGTCACCCGCCGCAACGGACGTGTGGTCAAGTCACTCGGCGACGGCACCATGGCCGTGTTCACCGAAGGCGCCGACGCCATCGAGGCGGCGCACGAGGCCTGCGTCGCGGTCAGCGCCATCACCGTCGACGGCCATCGACCCGCCCTGCGCGCCGGGCTGCACACGGGTAAGCCACGCCGGGAGGGCGACGACTACCTCGGTGTGGATGTGAACATCGCCGCCCGGGTGGCCGACGCCGCGGCCGGGGGAGAGGTGCTGGCGACCAGTTCCACCCTCGACGCGACCCGCGCGGACAAATACATCACGCGCCGCAGGCGGTTTCGGGCCAAGGGCGCGCCCCGCGATCTCATCGTCTACGCGGTGGTGCCGAAATACGAGTGATCACACCGGGTTCGGGCGCCCAGATCAGCCGAGGACACCGCTGCGGTCGGCGCTCGAATACGTGTAGAGCGTCGTCGCCGCGCTGATCACGGTGGCGACGAGGAGCATCTGGGGGTTGGTGATGACGAGACTGATGATCCCACCCGCGACAGCTCCGAAGAAGAACGAGGCGTAGAGGAGAAAGTACCCGAGCCACGCGTTGATCGGGCCGCCGCTGATGTGGCGCTCGATTCCCTGGCCCATCTTCACCAGGGTCCCGGTCACGTAGCTCAGCGGGATCGACACCTCACCGTTCTTGCAGAACGAGGTGTTGAGAGCGCCGATGCCGAAGGCGACGAAGATGATCGGCACGAAGTTCAGTTGCGGCGCATCCCATCCCGCCATGAACAGGTCGACCACGGTCGCGATGGCGAGCGCGCCGGTGGTGAGCACCGTGGCCCCATGTGGGTGGTTGACCCAGAAATGCCTGCGGCACAACGACGCAACGACGACGCCTGAGACGAACGACACGGTGATCAGCAACGCCGCAGTGGCCATCCAGGGCCGGCCCTGGAGAAACCCGAGCGCACCGCGTTCGGCGTTTCCGGTCATGAAGGTGACGAAATACCCTCCGGTCTGGGTGAATGCGGCTGCGCCCACCAATCCGGCGAGACCGGCGAGCACCCACGAGAGTCGTGATTCCTTGTCGGCGATGGTGTCCATGTTGCGAGATTAGCGGCGTTTTCTGAGACCTTCCTGTGACCTTCGGTCAGCCTGTGTGACGTCACGAAAGTGGCGGCGTGAATTGTGCACATGTTGTGCCGCCGGTCATCTCGGCGTAACACGACGAGGTCGGGCGGGGTGCGACACTCCGGTCATGCGCATCGTGCAGGTCGCGAACTTCTACGGTCCGCGATCCGGTGGACTCCGTACCGCGGTCGACCAACTCGGACGCGGCTACACCGATCACGGGCACTCCGTCACGGTGATCGTCCCGGGCCGCGCGGCGTCGGAGGAGGTCCTCGCCTCCGGCGTGGCGCGCATCACGGTGCCCGCCCTCAAGATCCCGGGCACCGGCGGATACCGGGTGGCCGACCCGCGACGGGTGACCGACCTCCTCGTCGGGTTGGCACCAAACGCCCTCGAGGTCTCCGATCGGCTGACGTTGCGTGGCCTCGGACCGTGGGCACGCCGCCGCGACATCGCGTCGGTGATGATCAGTCACGAGCGCCTCGACCGACTCCTCGGACAGGTGATGCCCGCGCGGTGGGCCCGCGCCGCGGCCGACGTCGCCAACGCCCGCACCGCGTCGGGATACGACGCGGTGGTGTGCACGACCGAGTTCGCCCGCGCCGAGTTCGACCGGATCGGCGCGACGAACGTCCACCGGGTCCCGCTCGGGGTCGACCTCGACCTGTTCCATCCGCGGCGTCGCAGCACCGCCACCGTCGACGAGTGGCGGGCCGGGTCCGCGCGCCTGCTCGTGCACTGTGGACGGCTCTCGGTGGAGAAGCACGTCGAACGCAGCATCGACACCTGCGCGGGGTTGCTCGCCGCGGGCGTCGACGCCCGGTTGGTGATCGCGGGCGACGGTCCTCGCCGGGCCTCGTTGACACGTCGCGCCGCCGGGCTGCCGGTCGAGTTCACCGGGTTCCTCGACAACCGGACGCGTGTCGCCGAGCTGCTCGCCGCGGCCGATGTCGCCCTGGCGCCGGGACCGCACGAGACCTTCTGTCTGTCGGCCCTGGAGTCGCTCGCCGCGGGGACGCCGGTCGTCGCCTCGCGTACCTCGGCGGTCGCGGAGATGGTCACCGACCGGTGCGGCGCGATCGCGGGGAACACCACCGATGAGTTCACCGACGGTGTGCGGTCGGTGTTCGCGCTGTCGTCGGACGGGCGGGTCAGCGCACGTCTGCGGGCCGAGGCCTACGGCTGGCCCTCGGCGGTGCAGGGCATGCTCGACGTGCTCGACCCCCGGTCGTGACCGGGGGTCGAGGGGTGGATCGGTGGCGGCGGGTTACTTCGCCAGCGTGAACTGCATGACGTCGATGTATCCGTTGCGGAAGTAGTCGGCGCATCCGGTGAGGTAGTGGATGTAGGTGTTGTACACGTCCTCCGACGCGATGCGGATCGCGTCGTCGCGACGCTTCTGCAGGGCGTCGGCCCAGATGTCGAGGGTCCGTGCGTAGTGCTGCTGCAGGGGCTGGATCTTCTCCACGGTGAAACCGGCGGCGGTCGACTCGCGCTCGACGTCGTGCGGTTCGGGGAGCTGTCCGCCCGGGAAGATCTCGTTGGCGATGAAGCGGGCGAACTGCAGCACCTCGCGGGTGATGGGCAGTCCTTTCTCCCGGATCACGTGGCGGTTGAACGCCACGATGGTGTGCAGCAGCATCCGACCGTCGGACGGCAGCAGCTTGTAGGTCTTCTCGAAGAACTGCGGGTACCGCTCGGCGCGGAAATGCTCGAACGCGCCGATGCTCACGATGCGGTCGACGGGCTGCTCGAACTCCTCCCAACCCTGCAGGCGCACCTCGGCGGTCCGTCCCTCGGGGGTGGCCTCGGCCAACGACGCGTTCACCAGCTCGTACTGGTTCTTGCTCAGTGTGAGACCGATGACGTTGACGTCGTATTTCTCCATCGCCCGCTTGATCGTGGTGCCCCAGCCGCAGCCGACGTCGAGCAACGTCATCCCCGGCTCGAGGCCGAGCTTGCCCAGCGAGAGGTCGATCTTCGCGTACTGCGCCTGCTCGAGGGTGTAGTCGTCCTCTTTGAAGTACGCGCAGCTGTACATCCGCGAGGGGTCGAGGAACAGATCGAAGAAGTCGTTGGAGAGGTCGTAGTGCGCCTGCACATCCTCGTAGAACGGGTCCAGCTCGGTCATGGGTGCCATCTTCCTTCCGTGGTGTTCCCCCTGATCCACCGATGCGGAGGATCGTGGCTCTGTGGCGTTCGGCCGTGTGGGCTGGGCCGATCGGAGTCCACAGAGCATCGTCGCCGGTCACCTTACCGGTGCGCCAGATCACACCGATGCCGTGGCAGGCGAGGTGGTGGGGAGACCGCGGCCGGAGTTCACCGGTAGCGTCGGCGGCAGAGGCGGCGGTACGCGCTGCCGCACCGGACGCGAAGGACACCCACTGTGGCAAGTGTGACCGTGACGGTCGATTCCGACCTGTCCCCGGCCGACGCCTGGGCGCTCGCATCGGACCTGGGCCGTTTCGACGAATGGCTGACGATCTTCGGAGGGTGGCGGTCGGAGGTGCCCAGCCGGATCGAGAAGGGCACCGCGGTGAAGTCGCTCATCAAGGTGAAGGGCTTCCGCAACGTGATCAGCTGGACGGTCACGACCTACGACGAACCCGAACGTATCGGTCTGCGGGGCACCGGTCGGGGCGGGGTGAAGATCGATCTGTCGATGACGGTCGCCTCGGTCGACTCCGGCTCGCGGTTCGACCTCACCGCGACACTCAGCGGCGGCCTGCTCAGCGGCCCGGTCGGCTCGTTGGTCGCCCGCGTGATCGAATCCGACGTGCGACGGTCGGTCGACAACCTCGCCGCCCTGCGCTCATGACCGCCCTGTCGACGGTCACCATCAACGGTGAGCCCGCCGCCTATCGCGACGTCGGCCACGGCGAGGTCATCCTCCTGATCCACGGTATGGCCGGCAGTTCGGCCACGTGGCGCGACGTGATCCCGGTGCTGGCGAAGCGCTATCGCGTGCTGGCCCCCGACCTGCCCGGTCACGGCGCATCCGGCAAGCCCCGTGGGGACTACTCGCTGGGCTCGTTCGCGGCCTGGCTGCGTGATCTCCTCGACGAACTCGCAATCGACCGCGTGACGGTCGTCGGCCAGTCGCTCGGCGGTGGCGTCGCCATGCAGTTCAGCTACCAGCACCCCGAGTACTGCCAACGTCTGGCGTTGATCAGTAGCGGCGGCCTCGGCCCCGACGTCAGCTGGACGCTGCGTCTGCTCGCCGCCCCCGGTGCCGAGCTGCTGATGCCCGTCATCGCCGCGGCGCCGGTGATCACCGCGGGCAACAAGGTGGCCTCGTGGCTGGGGGAGCGTGGGCTGCGCGCGCCGCGTGCCAACGAGATGTGGCGCGCACACCGCTCCCTGGGCGATCGCGAGACACGTGCGGCGTTCCTGCGCACCCTGCGCGCAGTCGTCGACCACCGCGGTCAGGCGGTCAGCGCGATGGGCAAGCTGCACCTCAACGAGGGCATGCCGACCCTTCTCGTCTGGGGTGACGACGACGTGATCATCCCGGTCGAGCACGCCCACGCCGCACACGAGGCGATGCCGGCGAGCCGACTCGAGATCCTGCCGGGCGTCGGCCACTTCCCACAGGTCGAGGTCCCCGACGCCGTCGCGCGGCTGCTCATGGAGTTCCAGCAGCAGCCCGCGCGCGTACCGCGTCCGGTCGCGGACACCCACCGATCGGGTTAGCCGGGGCCGTCGGTTCCGCGGGGGCGGGCCGACTACCGTCGAGTCCATGGGTCTGCTCACTCCACTCGCCGTCCGCATCGGCGCGATCGGTTGGATGCCGAAGGCGCTGCCGCTGATCGAGAAGACCGACAGTCGCCTCCAACGGGTGACCCACGGGCGGGTCAGCCTCCTCGACATCGCGGGGCTCCCGAATCTCCTGCTGCGGGTGCCGGGCCGCAAGAGCGGTGTCCTGCGATCGACACCCCTGCTGTGCGCGCCGCGCAGCGCCGACGAATGGCTGATCGCCGGCTCGTATTTCGGCAATCCGAAGACGCCGACGTGGGTGTACAACCTCCGCGCCACCGACTCCGCCGAGATCGTCGTCGACGGCACCCCGATCGCGGTGTCGTGGCGGGAGGCGGGCGACGACCGACCCGCCCTGTGGGCCGAACTCCTCGACGTGTGGCCGAATTTCCGTCTCTACGAACAACGCACCGACCGGACCATCCCGGTGTTCGTCCTCACGCGGCGCTGAGCGGGTCCACCCGGCCCGGCGCTGCCCGGCACCCACCGTCGCGCGTGGGGCATAGTGGAGCCATGCCCGACACCACCTCAGGGAGCGACACTCCCACGGTCTTCGTCTTGTTCGGCGCCACCGGCGATCTCGCGAAACGCATGGTGCTGCCCGCCTTCTACGAACTCGCCCAGCGGGAGCTCCTGCCGACGCGGTGGAAGCTCGTCGGCAACGGTCGCGGCAAGCGCACCGACGACGAGTTCCGGCAGCACGTCGCCGACGCGCTGACCGAATTCGCCGATGGCACCGACGATCACTGGGACGCGTTCGCGAAGAATCTCCGTTTCGCCGGTGGGGGATTCACGGTCGACGATCCCGGGCAGCTCCCCGATGTGATCGACGAGATCCGCAACGAGGACGATTTCAGCGGCGACGACGTCCAGCTCGTGCACTACATCGCGCTGCCGCCGGCGACGTTCACCGATTACACGAAGGCGCTCGGCGAGCACGGACTCGACGAGGGCGCGCGCGTGGTCTACGAGAAGCCGTTCGGCACCTCGCAGAAGTCGTTCGAGGAACTCGACGTCGCGGTGCACGAGGTGTTCGACGAGAAGCAGGTCTATCGGATCGACCACTTCCTCGGCAAGGAGAGCACCCAGAACCTGCACATCATCCGTTTCGCCAACGGCATGTTCGCCGGTCTGTGGAACCGCGAACACGTCGAGCAGGTCCAGATCGACATCCCCGAGACCCTCGACATCGACGATCGCGCGGAGTTCTACGACGCCACCGGCGCGGTGTTGGACATGCTCGTCACCCACCTGTTCCAGGTGGCCGCCGAGGTGGCCATGGAGCCGCCGCTGAGCCTGCGCGCCGACGACCTGCAGACCGCCCGGGAATCGGTGATCGCGGCGTTCCGCCCCATCGACGCCGACGAGGTGGTGCTCGGTCAGTACGACGGTTACCGCGACACCGAGGGGATCGCCGACGATTCCAGCACCGACACCTATGTGGCCGCACGGATGTGGGTCGACACCGACCGCTGGCGCGACGTCCCGTTCGTGCTGCGTACCGGGAAGATGCTCGGCGTCTCCGCGCAGCGGGTGACGCTGGTGTTCCGTCGTCCCGAGGACGGTCCGGTCACGCACCTGCCCGCCGACGGCGCGGCGCTGACCTTCGACCTCTCCGGTGACGGCGAGATCGACATCACGCTCACCGTCAAGACCCCCGGCCCCGGTGAAAAGCTGTCGGTGGCACACATGGAGCTGCCGTTGAGCACCATCGAGACCAACGGCGGTGGCCTGTCGCCGTATTCGCGGTTGCTCTACGACGTGCTCGACGGCGATCGCTCGCTGTTCACCCGCCCCGACGGTCTCGCCCACGTGTGGGAGGTCGCGGCACCGTTGCTCGACAACCCGCCCGCGGTGCAGTCCTACGCGCCCGGGTCGATGGGACCGCACGCCGCCGACGAGTTGGCCGACCCGGTGGGCTGGTTCGTCAGCGCCCGCTGACCCAGTCGTACGGCAGGAACTTGCCGTCGAAGGTGATCACCACCCGATCGCCGAGTTCGTGCGGCACCTTGTCGATGTCGAGGCTGAAGTTGATGGCGCTCATGATGCCGTCGCCGAACTTCTCGTGGATCAGCTCCTTGAGCGCGGGCCCGTAGACGGCCAGCGCCTCGTACAGGCGATAGATGGTCGGATCGTTCACCGCCACATCACGATCGGTACCCCGGGTCGGAACCGTGCCCAACACCGCGACCGCCTCGGCGGGCAGCCCGAGCTTCTCCACGAGGACCTCCGCCTCGGGGCGAGGAATGGGGTGCTGGCCCAACAACGCCGCCGTGGTCCACACGACCGGTCGCTCCACGGCATCGGCGAGGTCCTGCCAACTCACCCCCTCTTCGATGCGGCGCGCGGCGATGATGTCGGTCAGTTCGTTCCTGTTCATCACCCCAGCATGGCCGGAGTCGACCGATACCGCAGCGGTCGACGTCGAATCGGATCGCTGCCATGACCACGCGGTCACCCGGCGTTCATCGGACCCCGCCACCGTCTCGGCGTGACGAGCATCGAGTTCGCCGGACCGAACGTCGGGAAGTAAACCGGGGTCGGCCACTTCCCCGACCGCGCCCGGTTCGAACGGTTCGCGGCGGCCTATCGCGACGGCATGGCTCGCTCAGATCGACACCGACTTCGCGAAACACCGGGCGATCTGCAGGCGGTCGGCGTCATAGCCGTCCCACTTCGCCGCGGGCACCACGTCACGCCCGACCTCGCCGAAACCCCGCCGGAGGAAGAACTGGGCGGCATCGGTACTGACGGTCACCGCGAAGAGTGTGGTGAGGCCACGGTCTCGGCACATCGCCGACAGTCCATCGACGAGCAGACCACCGGCGCCGAGGCCGGAGAACTCTGCGACGGTGATCAGACCGGACACCTCGCCGAACCCGGTCCCGGCGTAGCGGTCCACCTCGAGCCCAACGATGCCGGCGAGGTGTCCAGTGCGCAGCACCCGGGCCCCGAGCCCGCCAACAGCCATCCTGGCGATCTCGATCCTGCTGCGCCGCTTGAGAACTCCTTCACGCACACCCTGGGCCACAAGATGCTCGATCGCGGGGAAGTCATCGACCTGTAACGAGGCCAGGTGTAGGTACCGCCCCTGCGTCAACACGGTTCCACGGCCGTCGAAGGTCAACAGCTCGAATTCGAGATCCTCGGCTCGGCAGAGGTTCACGCTGTACGCGCCACCGGCCAGCGCCTCCTGCGCGGCGGGGACGAAATCATCGAGCCCACGCCGGGCGAGATATGCGACGAGACGATCTCGGTGCGAGTCGATGTCCGCGAAACTCCGTGGCGGGTCACCCCACCCGCCGCCGGAATCGGTGAGCACCATCTTCGACGCCCGGACACTCGCCGTCACCGAACCCGCGGTACGTGCGACAGCAGCGCGCTCTGCGCCGACCACGACGCGATGTGAGTCCGCAATTGCGAGCCACAGGCGGGCGATGGTCTCTTCGTCCCACTCCGTCGACCCTTCCACGACCAGACCGCCGATCGCCTCCGCTGCTCTCGCAACACGGTCAACCGGGACCACGAACACGAAACGGGTGTCGCCCGGAGCGAACTCGCTGATCGTGCGCGTCATCGCCGTCAGGGCATCCGCGGTCATCACGGGTAGGGCGACCACGATCGTGACGCCCCGGAACTCCTCGATGAAGAAGTCGCGCTCGACGACCGGCACACCACCGGCCGTCACACCGTTCACCGCCACCGACGTCTTGGCGACCACCTCGCCCGACCGCCCCTCACACCCCGAGTTCGCGATCGAGGTTGTAGGCAGCGCTGATCAGGGCGAGGTGGGTGAAGGCCTGGGGGAAGTTGCCGAGTTGCTCACCGGTCAGCCCGACCTGCTCGGCGTAGAGGCCGAGATGGTTGGCGTGGGTGAACATCTTCTCCATGGCCAGGCGGGCGTCGGCGCGGCGACCGACGCGCGTCAATGCCTCGACGTACCAGAACGAACAGAGGGAGAAGGTGCCCTCGGTGCCGCTCAGACCGTCGTCGTGATCGCTTGCGTCATAACGGAACACCAGCGAATCGCTCACCAACTGTCCCTCGATGGCCTCCAGCGTCGCGAGGAATCGCGGATCGGTGGGGGAGAGCAGCTTGACCGCGGGGATGAGCAGCAGCGACGCGTCGAGTCGGTCGGATTCGAAGGTCTGCGTGAACGACTGCCGGGATTCGTTCCAGCCCTTGGTCATGATCTGGTCGAAGATCTCGTCACGGGTCTTCATCCAGGTCGCCACATCGCCCGGCAGACCGCGCTGGCGACTCATCCGGATCATGCGCTCGAACGCGACCCAACACATGAGGCGCGAGTACACGAAGTTCTGCGACTCCGAGCGGACCTCCCAGATACTCTCGTCGGACTGGTCCCAGTTGTCGACCAGCCAGGACATCACCCCGCACAACTGATTCCACGAGTTCCACGAGATACCGGGTCCGTACTTGTTGAACAGGTACACCGAGTCGATCAGCTCGCCGTAGATGTCGAGTTGCATCTGATTGGTCGCACCATTGCCGACGTTGACCGGGGTCGATCCGCGGTAGCCCTCCCAGTGCTCGAGCGGCTTCTCGTCGGGTGGCGAGTCACCGTCGATGGTGTACATCAGGCGTAGCGGGCGGCCGTCGGAGTCGCCGCCGTCGCTGAAACGTCTTGTGAGCCAGCCCATGAACGCGGCCGCCTCGTCGTTGAAACCGAGACGCAGGAGTCCGTAGAGCGAGAACGCCGCATCGCGGATCCAGACGTAGCGGTAGTCCCAGTTGCGTTCACCGCCGATCTCCTCGGGCAGCGCGGTGGTGACCGAGGCGACGATGGCACCGGTCGGCTCGTGCGTCATCAGCTTCAGCGCCAGGGCCGAGCGGTGCACCATCTCGCGCCAGCGGCCGGTGTAGTTCGACTGCGCGAGCCACGACTGCCAGAATCGCACCGTGCCGTGGATGATGAGTTCCGACGCCTCGGAATCGCTTTCGTCGTCGGGGATCTCGTCGGCGCCGAGGGTGTAGGTCGCCGCCTCACCGACACCGAGTCGGACGCGGGAGGTCACGACACCGTCGTCGACCTCCATGGGTGCATCCGACGCGAGGTACAGCGTCAGGTCACCACCGGACAGCGTGACGTGGGTGTCGTCGACAGCCGACGCCGTGTGCTCGGCGCGCCCGTAGTCGAAGGCGGGGTCGAGTCGCATGGTCATGGTGACGCGCCCGCGGACGCATTCGACGCGGCGCACGATCCGGGTGCGGTGATCGGGATCGCGCGGCTTCGCCAGCGGCATGAGGTCCTGTACCTCGGCGACGCCGTCCTCGCTCATGAAGCGGGTGACGAGGACGTTCGAGTCGGGCAGGTAGAACTGCTTCGTCGAGACCAGGCCGTCGACCATCGACACATCCCACGATCCACCCTTCGACGAGTCGAGGAGCGAACCGAAGACGCTCGGTGAGTCGAATCGGGGACAGCAGAACCAGTCGATACGACCGTCGATGCCGACCAGGGCCGCGGTGCGCAGATCACCGATCACACCGTGATCGGCGATGGGGAGATAACCGTCGACCGAGTCGTCGGTCGTGGGCGTGGTGGCGTCGTTGCGGGTCACACTCCCCATACTGGCAGTACGGGGTGGATCACCCGGTCAGAGACCTGACCGACGACGCGAGTCGATGACGCCGGTGTCGAACCCGGCGAGGTGCAGACCGCCGTGGAAACGGGCGTGTTCGATCTTGATGCAGCGGTCCATCACCACCTGCAGTCCGGCCTCCTCCGCCCGGTGCGCGACGTCTTCGTGCCACAGACCCAGCTGCAACCACAGCGTCTTGGCGCCGACGGCGATCGCCTCATCGGCCACCTGCGGCAGGTCGTCGTGTCTGCGGAACACGTCGACGAGGTCGGGGGTGCCGGGCAGATCGGCGAGCGTCGGGTACACCGTGGTGCCCTCAATGTCGTCGATCGTGGGGTTGACCAGCCAGACGGTGTAGTCCGAGGTCGACGACAGGTACTTGTTCACGAAGTAGCTGGCGCGCGCGGGATTCTTCGAGGCACCGACGATCGCGATGGTCCGTGTCCCGGTCAGGATGGCCCGTCGCTGTGCCGCCGTGGGGCCCACCCAGGTCCTGGTCCCGCTGTCGGTGTCAGGCATCGGTGGTCGCCTCCTCGGCGGTCGCGGTCGCCGCAGCCAGCGCCTGATCGAGATCCCAGAGGATGTCCTCGATGTCCTCGATGCCGACACTGATGCGGATGAGGTCGTCGGGGACGCCGGCGGCCTCGAGTTGTTCGGCGGTGAGCTGCCGGTGTGTGGTGCTGCCGGGGTGGATCACGAGGGTCCGCACGTCGCCGATGTTCGCCACGTGGCTGGCGAGGCGCACGTTCTCGACGAAGGCGCGACCGGCGTCGCGACCGCCGGTGATGCCGAACGCGAACACCGCACCCGGACCGGCCGGGAGGTACTTCGCAGCGCGTTGCGCGTGCGGGTGATCGGGGAGCCCCGCCCAGCGCACGTAGGTGACGCGGGGATCGGCGTCGAGCCATTCGGCGACGGCGCGCGCATTGGACATGTGCGCGTCCATGCGCTGCGGCAGCGTCTCGATGCCCTGGATCAGCTGGAACGCCGAGGTCGGGGCGAGGCTCGCCCCGAGGTCACGGACCTGCTCACTGCGGACCTTGGTGAGGAATCCGTACTCACCGAAGTTCCCCCACCAGGTGAGCCCGCCGTAGGAGGCGACCGGCTCGGTCATGGCCGGGAATCGGCCCGAACCCCAGTCGAACCGGCCGGATTCGACGATCACACCGCCGAGGGTGGTGCCGTGCCCGCCCAGGAACTTTGTCGCGGAATGCACGACGATGTCGGCCCCGTGTTCGATCGGGCGGCACAGCCACGGCGTGGCCATGGTGGAGTCGACGACGAGGGGGAGCCCGTGCTCATGGGCCACCGCCGCGAGTCCCTCGAGGTCGGCGATCTCGCCCGACGGGTTGCCGATCACCTCGGCGTAGACGAGCTTGGTGCGATCGGTGATCGCCGCGGCGTAGTCGGCGGGGTCGGTGCCGCCGACGAACGTCGTCTCGATCCCGAAGCGACGCAGGGTCACGTCGAGTTGGGTCACGGTGCCGCCGTACAGACCGGCCGCGGCGACGATGTGGTCGCCCGCGCCGGCCAGCGTCGCGAAGACGGCGAACTCGGCCGACAGACCGCTGGCGGTCGCGACCGCACCGATCCCACCCTCCAGGCTGGCCATCCGCTCCTCGAACGCGGCGACCGTCGGATTGCCGATGCGGCTGTAGATGTTGCCGTACTTCTGCAGGGCGAACAGGTCACCCGCATCGTCGGAGTCGGCGAAGACGTAGCTCGCGGTCTGATAGATCGGGATGGCTCGGGCACCGGTGTGCGGGTCGACGCGAGCCCCCGCGTGAATCGCTCGGGTACGCAACCCGAATTCGTGATCGGTCACTCCCCGGAGACTAGCCGAACTCCATCGGGGCCGCGGACGCGCTCACCCCCGCGCGGGCGCGACGGTGAGGAGATCGTCACCTCCGACACACAGCGGGGTAATCGGTGCGAGAGACCGCGCCGACACCATGGGGTCATGGTCAGATCCCTGTGCGCGTACTGCGGTGTGGGGTGCGGCATGGTCCTGCAGATCGGCAGCGGTCCCGACGGCGTCGACGTCGTCACCAAGACCTCGGGGGACACCGCACATCCCAGCAACGCCGGGCGCCTGTGCACGAAGGGCGCCACCACCGCCGACATGCTCGCCGCACCCGGACGCCTGCACACCGCACTGGTCCGCGCCGAACGCGGCAGCGCGCCGGTTCCGACCGCCACGACCGACGCCATCGCACTCGCCGCGGGTCGGATGCGGTCCATCGTCGACGAACACGGCCCCGACGCGGTCGCGATCTACGTCTCGGGGCAGATGTCGCTCGAGGCGCAGTACCTCGCGACCAAGCTCGCGAAGGGCTACCTGCGGACCGCGTACATCGAGTCGAACTCCCGACTGTGCATGGCCAGCGCCGGCACCGGGTACAAGCAGTCGCTCGGCGCCGACGGACCGCCCGGCTCCTACGACGACTTCGACCACGCCGACCTGTTCTTCGTGAGCGGCGCCAACATGGCCGACTGCCACCCGATCCTGCATCTGCGGATGCTCGACCGCATCAAGTCCGGTGCCCGGCTCATCGTGGTCGACCCGCGCCGCACCGCGACCGCCGACAAGGCCGACCTGCACCTGCAGATCACCCCCGGCACCGATCTGTGGCTGATGAACGGGCTGCTGCACCTGCTCGTCGAGGCCGACGCGGTCGATCACGACTTCATCGCCGAGTTCACCGACGGCTGGGATCAGATGGTCGACTTCCTCGCCGACTACACCCCGGCCGTGGTGAGCAGGAAGTGCGACATCGCCGAGTCCGATCTGCGCACCGCCGCGCAGTGGATCGCCGAGGCCGACGACTGGATGAGCTGCTGGACCATGGGCCTCAACCAGTCGACCCATGGGACGTGGAACACCAACGCGCTGTGCAACCTGCATCTCGCGACCGGTGCGATCTGCCGCACCGGCAGTGGACCGTTCTCGCTCACCGGCCAGCCCAATGCAATGGGCGGTCGCGAGATGGGTTACATGGGACCGGGGCTGCCCGGTCAGCGCAGTGTCCTCGTCGACGCCGATCGCGAGTTCGTCGAGAACGCATGGGATCTGCCTGCGGGATCGCTGCGCACCGAGGCGGGCGCGGGCACGATCGACATGTTCTCCCGGATGGCCGACGGCGAGATCAAGGCCTGCTGGATCATCTGCACCAATCCCGTTGCCAGCGTGGCGAACCGGTCGACGGTGATCGCCGGTCTCGAGCGCGCCGAGTTGGTCGTCACCCAGGACACGTTCGTCGACACCGAGACCAATGCCTACGCCGATGTCGTGTTGCCCGCGACGTCGTGGACCGAGTCCGAGGGAGTGATGGTCAATTCCGAGCGGACACTCACCCTGTTCCGGCCCGGCGTGCCCGCACCCGGCGACTGTCTGCCCGACTGGCAGCTCATCGCGCTCATGGCGCGAGAAATGGGTTACGGCGACGCGTTCGACTTCGCCTCCGCGGAGGAGGTGTTCGACGAGATCGTCGGTTTCGCGAACCCCAAGACGGGATACGACCTGCGGGGTGTCACCTACGAACGCCTGCGCGAGACCCCGACCCAATGGCCCTGCCCTCCGGGGTCCACACAGCCACGCCACCCGATCCGCTACGTCAACGACGGCGTCAGCCAGACCCTGCTGACCCGACCCGACGGGTCCACGCCCCGCCTGGCCTTCGCCACCCCGAACGGTCGGGCCCAGTTCTTCGCCCGCCCGGCCATGGATCCCGCGGAGATGCCCGACGACGACCATCCGTTCGTCCTCAACACCGGGCGGCTTCCGCACCAGTGGCACACGATGACCAAGACCGGCCGGGTGGCGAAGTTGACAAAACTGAACCCGGGGCCGTTCGTCGAGATCCACCCCGACGACGCCGCGTCCCTGGGCATCTCGTCGGGCGATCGGGTCGAGATCTCCTCGCGTCGCGGCTCCGCCGTCCTTCCCGCGACGCTCAGCGACCGCGTCCGACCGGGTGGGTGCTTCGCGCCGTTCCACTGGAACGACGTGTTCGGTGAGGACCTCGCCATCAACGCCGTCACCAACGACGCCGTCGATCCGGTGTCGCAGCAACCCGAGTTCAAGGCGTGCGCGGTACGGCTCGTCCGGGTGGGAGCGGCGGCGGTCGTGCCTGCTCCCGGCGGGGCCCCGGCTCCACAGACCACCGATGCGATGGGCCCGATCGGTCGGGCCCTCGGGGTCTCGACGTCGGACATCGTCGAATTGACCGCCGCCGAACGGAACTGGGTCGCCGGCCTCGTCGCGGGTCTGCAGGCCGCGCCGGTCGGTGACGCCCCGACCGGGGGAGTACCGGCCGTTCCGGCCGACGCGCCGCTCTCGCCCCCGGCACGCGCATATGTCGCCGGTGTCCTCGCCGGGATCTACTCGCGCACAGGTCCGTCCGACACCTCTGTTGACGACCCCGACGCCGGGTCGACGCCGACGACGACGGCGGTGGTGTTGTGCGCCTCGCAGACGGGAACCGCGGAGGAGTTCGCGGCCACCGCCGCGGCCCACCTCGCCGACACCGGCGTCGGGGTGACCCTGCGCACCATGGACGACTTCTCCGTCGCCGACCTCGCCCACCACGACGCTGCTCTGATGATCACCAGCACCACCGGAGACGGTGACGCCCCCGACAACGGCGCCGCGTTCTGGGATCAGGTGACCGCGCCGGACGCGCCCGACCTCCGCGGCGTGCGGTATTCGGTACTCGCGTTCGGCGACTCCAACTACGACGACTTCTGCGGCCACGGCCGCAAACTCGACGCACGGCTCGCCGAACTCGGCGCCGACCGCATCGCCGACCGCGCCGATTGTGAGCCCGAGTTCGAGAACACCGCCACAGGCTGGCTGCGCACGGTCAGCGCGCGCCTCGCGCCCGCCGCACCGGCCCCGTCCGCTCCGATCGCCCCGACGCCCGCGGCACCCGAGTCCGTCGGATACAGCAGGCGGTCACCGCTGCGCACACGCCTCGTCCGCAACACCCCGCTCTCGGGTGCCGGATCGGCGAAAGACGTCCGGCAGTTCGGTTTTCACCTCCCACCCGACACCCTGAGCTACGAGACCGGCGACGCCCTGGGCGTGTGGCCCCGCAACAGCGCGCACCTGGTCGACGAATGGTTGACGCTCACGGGGCTCGACGGCGACACCCCGGTCGATCTCGCCGGCGATGCACCGCGGCCCCTGCGCAACGCGCTGCGCGACGATCTCGAGATCGCCCGCATCACCCCCGACCTGCTGCGCTTCGTGGTGCGCCGCTCAGGCGACGTGGACCTCGAGGCCATGATGCTGCCCGAGAACCGCGATCGACTGAACGACTGGACGTGGGGCAGGCAGTCACTCGACCTGCTGGCCGCGTACCCGGTGCGGGCGCATGTCCACGAGTGGCTGGCCGTGCTGAAACCGATGCAGCCCCGGCTCTACTCGATCTCGTCGAGCCCCCTCGACCATCCCGACGAGGTACAGCTGACGGTGTCGGCGGTACGCCACAACCTGCACGGGACACCCCGCCGAGGCGTGTGTTCTACCTATCTCGCCGATCACGCCGACGACGACGAGATCGGGATCTTCGTCCAGAAGTCGACCCACTTCCGTCCACCCGCCGACCCGGACACCCCGATGATCATGATCGGCCCGGGGACCGGGGTGGCGCCCTTCCGCGCGTTCCTGCAGGAGCGGCGCGCACGGGGCCACACCGGCCCCAACTGGCTGTTCTTCGGCGAGCAACACGAGGCCACGGATTTCTACTACCGCGACGACCTGGCGACGATGCTCGACGACGGTGTGCTGACGCGACTCGACGTCGCGTTCTCACGCGATCAGGCCGACAAGGTCTACGTGCAGGACCGGATGCGCGAGCACGGCGCCGAGATGTGGGACTGGCTGCACCGGGGCGCGTCGATCTTCGTGTGCGGTGACGCGACACGGATGGCCCGCGACGTCGACGCGGCCCTGAAGGGCGTGGTGGCCCAGTACGGACGCCTGGCCCCGCACAGCGCCGAGGCCTATGTGAAAGCCCTCGCCGCCGACAAGCGATACGTGCGCGACGTGTACTGACCTACCATCGGCGGTGTGACGAACATCAGCACGGTGGCCTTCGCCATCTGCGATGTCGTGATCGTTCTGGGCTGGATCTGGTCGCTGACCCGCGCCTGGAACGCCCCGCACGACCCCGATCTCGAGCTCGCGATCGAGGCCGCACGGCGGGAGTCGCGGCGCGGCGGGCCCTCGGAGCGTTCGGTGGCCGACCTACGACGCGATGCCGTCGACTGGAAGATCAAGCTGGAGACGAAGGCGTCGTATCCCGCGTTCGGCTCCGCGGTGCTCAGCGGGGTGACCTTGGGCTTCAGCGGCAACGCCGTGGGTCGCAGCACGTCGTTCGCCGACGCCTGGATCATCAGCGCCGCGATGCTCCTCGCCTCCCTCGCGGTGGCGTTCACCAGTCGGCTCGTGACAGCCAAGCGGATCCAGCACCGCCTGCCACGTCTTCTCGGCCGCTGACGAACGGCCGGGGCGGAGTCGCAACACATCTGCCGACATCCCGCGGTCGATCGGTAACGATATCGTGACGGCGAACGAGAACAGTGCGTTGGCAACGAGCGCTCCACGCGGGAGAGTTCACCGGATCAAGGAGCGCAGATGCATCCGGCACCCCCGATGCAACGGTCGCAACCGCGCTTCGACGAGGCCTCCCAGGACGTTCTCGACCATCTGCGACAGGTGTTCCCGATCGGCACCTGGACGGTCACGCGCTTCGACGGGGAGCGACAGATCTACCTCACGGTCGACGACACCGACCTGGGCGTGCGACCGGGTTCGGTGGTGGCCTGGTCGAACGCGATGTGCCAGTACCTGACCCCCGACGGTGGACCGTTGATCGCCCGTGACCTGCGCGCGGTGCCCGAGTACGCCGCCGTCGTCGACACGACGGGATCGCCGGCCGCGAGCTATGTCGGGTTCCCTCTCGCGAACTCCGACGGCACCCTCTTCGGCTCGATCTGCGGCTTCGGTCGTGACCGGTTGCCGTTCGACACCGACACACACACCGACCTCATCCGCCTGTTGGCGTCGTTGCTGTCGCGGATTCTCGAGGCGGACCTCCAGGCGACGTCGGTGGCACGCGCACTCGAGGCGGCACACCGTCATGCCGACACCGACGCCCTGACGGGACTGCTCAACCGTCGCGGGTGGGAGAACCTGCTGTCGGTCGAGGAGGCACGGTTCCGCCGCTTCGGCGACCCCGGCGCGGTCGTGGTGATCGACCTCGACGACCTCAAACTCACCAACGACACCCACGGTCACCACGCCGGGGACGACCACCTGCGTCGGGTGGCGGCGCTGGTGACGTCGGTGGTGGACGTCCCCGCGGTCGTCGCGCGCACCGGCGGCGACGAATACGGCATCCTGATCAGCAACTCGCCGATGAGCGTCGTCGACGAGGTGGTGGCGACGATCCGGGAGACGTTGTCGCGCAACGAAGTGTCCGCCTCCATCGGCGTCGGACGCTACGAACCCGCCGACGGTCTCGACGGCGCATGGCGACGCGCCGACGCCGCGATGTACCTGGAGAAGTCGCACCGCCGCGGCACCGTCGCGCCCGCATCCTGAGCCGCGATCGGTCGCGCGGGTCGGGGCGCGTTGTCCGCCGACGGACCCGGCGGCGACAATGAACGACGTGTCGCTCCTCATCGTCGTCGTCACCATCGTGTTCGCGGTGGCCGTGCTCATCGGCGTCGCATGGTTCGTGATCGACTCGATGCTGCGTGTGCGCCGTTTCGCGCGGTCGGTCGACGTGCTCCCCGGCCGACCCGGCAACGCACCACGCGAATGGGCGACATCCGACGACCCCGCACCCCTGCTGCACCGCCGTCTCCGCTACGCGATCGCCCTGGTCCACGAGAACCACACCCTGCGCTCCGACCTCGTCTCGGCGGCCTCCCTCGGCCGGCTCGACGATGCGGTGCTCGCCCTCGATGACCGTCTCGTCGCACTCGGTACCGGCACCGCGCCCGACGGCGCCCTGACACCGATCGCCGACGCGATCTCGGCCCTGGAACGACTGCCGGGCCGCCTCGTCTATCAGGCACCCGCGGTGATCGCGGCCCGCATCGACGAGACGATCGCCTACCTCGCCGATCCCTCGTTGCCGCTGGATACGGGCGAATCGCCCTATTCCGACGACGAATCCTCCTGAGAGACATTCGACACACTCGACGAGGAAATATCGCGACCTCCGCCCTTCGTTAGCGGTACTAAGGCTCGACGTACGGCCGAGCCACCCGCTGATGCGGGAGTGCGACAGGAGGGCATCACATGAGCACACCCACCCAGGACGACACAGCCGACACCGCGCGGCGCGACGGACTCGACGCCCATGTCGCCGAGCGTCTGCACCGACTCTCCGAGAACGACCCCCAGGTCGCCGCAGCCCTTCCCAACCCGGACCTGTCCGGCTCGCACGACCCCGACACACCGCTCGCCGTCATCATCTCCACCGTCCTGCAGGCCTACGCCGACCGGCCGGCTCTCGGCACCCGAGCCACCGAGACCACGACCGACGCGTCCACGGGTCGCACCACCCGCACGCTCCTCCCGCGCTTCGACACCGTCACCTACCGCGAGCTCGCCGACCGCATCTCCGCCGTCGCCGCCGGCTGGTCGGAGTTCGTGCGCCCCGGGCAGTTCGTGACCACCCTCGGCTTCACGAGCGTCGACTACGCCGTCATCGACCTCGCCTGTGCACATCTCGGCGCGGTCAGCGTCCCCCTGCAGACCAGTGCCACCCCCGCGGCGCTCGCCCCGATCATCACCGAGACCGAGCCGACCGTGTTCGCGGTGTCGATCGATCACCTCACCGACGCCGTCGAGCTCATCACCAGCGGTTTCGCACCGTCACGACTGGTCGTGTTCGACAACTTCACCGACGACGATGACCACCGCGACCTCATCGCGCAGGCACGAGAGCGCCTGTCGGGCACCGACACCGCGTTCGAGACCCTGGCCGACGTCATCGAACGCGGTCGCACCGCGCCCGCCGTGCCCGCGTTCGGGACGCCCGACTCCGGCGCCCAGGATTCGTGGGCCGACGCGCTGGCGACCCTGATCTACACCTCGGGGAGCACCGGCACGCCCAAGGGCGCGATGTACCCGACACGCAACGTCGCACGCCTGTGGACCACGTTCTGGTTCGACACCGGCGAGATCCCCGAGATCTCGGTCAACTACATGCCGATGAGCCACGTCGCCGGTCGCGCCGTCCTCGCCAAGACCCTCGGCAGTGGCGGCACCGCGTACTTCGTCGCGGCGAGCGACCTGTCGACGCTGCTCGAGGACCTCGCCCTCGTCCGTCCGACCGCGCTCATGCTCGTCCCTCGCGTGTGCGACATGATCTTCCAGCGCTTCCGCAGCGAGGTCGACCACCGACTCGGCGCCGACGCGACCGACGCCGAGGCTGTCGAGGAGGCGGTGAAGGTGGAGCTCCGCGAGGAGTTGCTCGGCGGTCGGGTGCTGTCGGCGATGTGCGGCACCGCGCCCCTGGCGCCGGAGATGGCCGAGTTCATCACCACCTGCGCCGACGTTCCGCTGGTCGACGGTTACGGCTCCACCGAGGCCGGTCCGGTGCTCATCAACGGCGTGATCAACCAGCCGCCGGTGACCGAGTACAAGCTGATCGACGTCCCCGAGCTGGGTTACCACACCAGCGACACCCCGCACCCGCGCGGCGAACTCGTCCTGAAGTCGGATTCGATGTTCCCCGGCTACTACAAGCGCGATGCGGTCACCGCCGAGGTCTTCGACGACGACGGCTTCTACCTCACCGGCGACATCATGGCCGAGACCGAGCCGGGCCACCTCGTGTACCTCGATCGCCGCAAGAACGTCCTCAAACTCTCCCAGGGCGAGTTCGTGGCCGTGTCGCGGCTGGAGGCGATCTTCGTCGCCGCCGAGGGTGTGGCGCAGATCTTCGTCTACGGCAACAGCTCTCGCGCATTCCTGCTGGGTGTTGTCGTGCCCACCGACGAGGCGGCGGCCGACGTGAACGACGACGACGCGTTGCGTGCCCGCCTGCTCGACGCGATCGGCGACACCGCTCGCACCGCGGGACTCAACTCCTACGAGATCCCGCGCGACATCATCGTCGAGCGGTCGCCGTTCACCCGGGAGTCGGGTCTGCTCTCCGGTGTCGGGAAGTTGCTGCGGCCGGCGCTCACCGAGCACTACCGCGACCGCCTCGAGGCGTTGTACACCCAGATTGCCGACGGGCAGAACGACGAACTGCGCGACCTGCGCCGTCACGGCGGGGACCGTCCCGTGCTCGAGACGGTGACCCGCGCCGCGATGGCCACGGTGGGTGGCTCGGGTCAGGTCGAGGGGAGTGTTCGGTTCTCCGATCTGGGCGGCGATTCGCTGTCGGCGTTGACGTTCTCGAACCTGCTGACCGACATCTTCGATGTCGAGATCCCGGTGGGTGTGCTGATGAGTGCGGCGACCGACCTGAGCGCGATCGCCGAGCACATCGAACGTGCACGGGCGGGCGCCGTCCGACCCACCTTCACGTCGGTGCACGGCAAGGGCGCCACCGAGGTGTTCGCCGAGCAGCTCACGCTCGACAAGTTCATCGACGCCGACACCCTCTCGGCGGCAACGTCCCTGCCCCGGGCACCGGAGAAGCCTGGGACCGTGCTGTTGACCGGGGCCAACGGCTACCTCGGCCGTTTCCTGTGCCTCGAATGGCTCGAGCGCCTCGACGCCTCCGACGGTCGGTTGGTGTGCATCATCCGCGGGCGTTACGCCGAGGATGCCCGCGCCCGACTCGAATCCGCCTTCGACAGCGGCGATCCCGACCTGTTGGCACGATTCCGGGAACTCGCGGGACGACGACTGGAGGTTCTCGCCGGCGACATCGCCGACACCGATCTCGGTCTGGACACCGCGACGTGGCAGCGTCTGGCCGACGAGGTGGATCTCATCGTCCACCCGGCCGCCCTGGTCAACCACGTGTTGCCCTACGACCAGCTCTTCGGACCGAACGTGGTCGGGACGGCCGAGCTGATCGCGCTCGCACTGACCAGCCGGTTGAAGCCGATCACCTACCTGTCGACGGTCGGTGTCGCGGCCGACGGCGGGCCGTCGATCCTCGAGGAGGACCTCGACATCCGTTCGGCGAGCGCTCGTCGCTCGGTCGACGAGACCTACGCGAACGGCTACGGGAACAGCAAGTGGGCCGGTGAGGTCCTGCTCCGCGAGGCCCACGATCTCTGCGAGGTGCCGGTGGCGGTGTTCCGATCGGACATGATCCTGGCGCACAGCACATTCGGCGGCCAGCTCAACGTCCCGGACATGTTCACGCGGCTCGTCCTGAGCGTGATCGCGACCGGCGTCGCTCCCCGCTCGTTCTATCGCGGCGACGACGAGTCGACCGATCGGCCGCGAGCGCACTACGACGGTCTCCCCGCCGACTTCACCGCGACCGCCATCACCGACCTCGGTTCGTCGGTGCAGAAGGGGTACGAGACCTTCAACGTGGTGAACCCGCACGACGACGGCATCTCGCTCGACACCGTCGTCGACTGGCTGATCGACAGCGGCGTCACGGTGACCCGTGTCGACGACTACGCGTCGTGGATCTCGCGTTTCGAGACCTCGATCCGGGCGTTGCCCGAGGCGCAGCGGCGGGCGTCGCTGCTGCCCCTGCTGCACGCGTTCGCCGAGCCCGACACCGCGATCGCCGGTTCGGCGATCCCGTCACGCCGATTCGCCGCCGCGGTGGCCGAGGCAGGTATCGGTGACCACGGCGAGATCCCGCACCTCAGTGCCGAACTCATCGCGAAGTACGTCGCCGACCTGCGGTCGTTGGGGTTGGTGGGTTCCTCCCGCTGACCCGGACCACGAGGGCGCCCGCGGCTACTGGCTGTGGGCGCTCTCGCGGCTGCGCTGGGCCAGCAGCACCGGCAGGTGCGCGAACCCGTTGAGCACGCGGGTGTCTCGCTTCGTGCCCTGACCCGCCGCGGCGATCTGCGGGAAACGGTCGAACAGCGACTTGAGCCCGACCTCGGTCTCGGCCCGGGCCAGAGCCGAGCCCAGACAGAAGTGCCGGCCCCCGGAGAACGACAGGTGCTTGTTGGCGTTCTCCCGTGTCACGTCGAAACGCTCGGGGTCGGTGAACACCTTGGGATCGCGGTTGGCGCCGGCGAGCACCAGCACCACCAGGTCACCCCTCGTCAGCTGCTCGCCGCCGACCTCGACATCGCGACGGGCGACACGTGCGGTGATCTGGACCGGGGCCTGCAGACGGAGCATCTCGTCGGCCGCATTGGCCCACAGCGACGGGTCCTCCTGCAGCAGCGCCAACTGCTCGGGGTGCTTGATGAGCAGATCGATACCGCTGCCCAGGATGTTCACCGTGGTCTCGAAGCCCGCGGCCAGCACCAGTCCGGCGGTGGCCCGCAGCTCGTCGTCGGTGAGTGACACCCCGTCCTCGGTCGCGCGGATCAGCTGACTCATGAGGTCGTCGCCGGGATTGCGACGCAACGCCGCGAGGTGATCCGACAGCCACTGATCGAACCCGAGGAGTCCGGTCTCCACGCGGGTGAACTGCGACCAGGTGAGACCCATGTCGAGGCTCGGAGCGGCGAGCTCACCGAATTCGAGGACACGTCCACGCTCGGACTCAGGGACGCCGAGGATGTCGCTGATGACCGCGACCGGCAACTGCGCGCAATACCGTTCGACGATGTCGATCGGGCCGCTCTGGTCCATCAGCCCGTCGAGCAACCGGTCGGCCGTCTCCTGCACGTTGTCACGCAACGCCGCGACGGCCCGCGCGGTGAACACCGACGACACCAGTTTGCGGTACCCGGTGTGCTCGGGCGGCTCGGTGGCGAGCAGCGACGGCGGACGCAACGGGTGCAGAGCGCCCGACCGCGTCCGCTGCTCGATCCACTTCAGAGGACCCGGGAGACGGGACCCGAGGACGATCGTCCGGAAGTCGTCGGAGCGCAGAGTCGCGTGGACGACCTCGTGATCGACGGTCACGCTCGCCAGGCGGGACCGCACCACGGGGGCGGCGTCGCGGATCTCCTGGTAGAGCCCGGTCGGATCCGCACGTGCCGCCGGATCGGCGATCAGCCGCGCCTGCAGATCACCTGCGGCAGCGGCACGGCCGGCGATGAACCGGAGGAACCCGTGCATCGCACACCATCTCAACCTCATCCGTACTGCGTCGCCCCGACTCATCCTCATCCCACCTTCTGCACGCGTGACACGGCTCACTGCCATGATGCTCTTTGTGCACAAGTGTGCACAAGCGCGGGCGAGCGTGCCCATGCGCCGCCGGGACACCGCCACCTGCACGGATCGGAGACACCGATGAACCGACTGGCCGAGAACTATCGGGGATGGAAAGACCTCGGGCCGGGCGGTCTGCCCGCCAACCCGATCGGTTGGGTCGTCACGAGCGCACTGCGGCCGTGGGGCCGTGATCCGCTCGACATCAGCGGCGACGATCCGACCTCCGACCACGTGGGACGTCTGCAGCTGACCGATCGCGCCGGACGCCGGCCGTCGATCGCGCCGTATCCGATACCCCATCGGGAGACCGGGGCCGACGCCGACGCCGCGCGCGTGGCGACACTGGAAGCACGTCTACGAGATGCCGCCGACCACAACGGATTCCATCTCGCGCGCAGCCGGTTCGAGAAGCGCGGCGACGCCCTGTTCTGCTCGGATCCCGACACCGACTGGGCGCGACACGCCCACGGCGAGATCGCGCACGTGCACGGGCAGGGATCGATGCATGTGGTGGCTGCGCCCGGCGACGTCCACGAGATCATCGACCGCGGTTGGGGCGAGCGACATCCGTTGGCGGGCAGGCTCGGTCTCCCCGAGAGCTATCTGTTCCTCTACGCGCCGCGTGGCGACGACGATCAGTCGGTGATCGAGCAGATCATCGACCGGGTGATCCGCACCGCCCGGACGACCTGACGGCGGTTCCACCGTCAGCCTTTCGACCCGATGGTGTTGGTGACCGAGCCGATGACGTCGATCGAGAGGGTCACCGTGTTGCCCGGGGCGATCCAGCGGTCGAGTTCCAGTCCGCAGCCCGACGGGAGCGTGCCCGAGGTCATCATCTCGCCGGGGTACACGTCCTCGCCGCGGCTCGCGTAGGCCACGGTCTCGCCCGGCCCGTACCGCAATCCCGCTGTGCCGGTGGACGACCACGTCTCGCCGTCGACCACCACCGACGCCGACAGGTCGTCGAGTCGACCCAGCACCTCGTCGGCGGTCACGATCACCGACCCCATCGAGCTGGCGAACGTCTTGGTCTTCACCACCGGTCCGAACGACCCGTTGCGTTGTTCGTCCCACTGGGTGTCGCGTGCGCTGAGATCGTTGAACACGACGAACCCGCCGATGGCGTCGGCACCCTGCGCGGGTGTGGCGTCGCGCAGCGGTCGATCCACGATCATCCCGAACTCGAGCTCGACATCGAGCAGATCGGAGTACGAGGGCCAGGGGACCACGGCGCCGTCGGCGAGGACGGTCAGGTGGTTGCCCGTGTAGTACATCGGATGATCGGCGAACGACGCACCCGGACGCAGAGCCGGGAAATCCTTGCGGGTCACCATCTCCACACCGCGGATGAACGGCATGGCGGCGGGGAGATTGCGGCGCACCAGTTGGTGGGCGGCCTGGCTCCAGTGCTGTTCCCATCCCATGAAGCAGCGCAACGACGCCGGTTGCAGTGGACGGGTGGGTGTCGGCGTGATCACCGCGACACCGTCGGCCACCGCACGATCCATCAGCGACGCAGCAGTGGCACGGCCGCGCTCGCGGGAGGCGAGGAACGTGAGCATGTCGCGGGTCAGATCGCCGCGCGCACCGGGCTCGATCGCCTGTGCCGCGGCGTCGAGGTCGACCCACTGCTGTGACGTGTCGTGCCACGCGGCGACCGACCGCGTCTCACCCGATCCGACCGTTCGAAGCCTCATCGTTCCCCCTACGACTGCGGTCCCGTGCTGGAAACCGGTTGGGGTCAGACCCTACGTCACGGGCTGTGGCGCGCAGCACATCCTGCGCACCGGCAGGAGATCTCCACAGAAGCAGGCGGGCGCGATCGTCACCCCGATCAGCCGAGGGCGTCGAGTTCGGCCATCGCGTCAGCAGGGAGCGCGAGCGCCGCGGCCGCGATGTTCTCGCGCAGGTGCTCCCGCGAGGAGGTGCCGGGGATCAGCAGGATGTTGGGGGAGCGGGCGAGCAACCATGCCAGAGCCACGCTCATCGGGGATGCCTGCACGCGCGCGGCGACCGCGTCGAGTCGCTGGGATTGCAACGGCGAGAACCCACCGAGCGGGAAGTAGGGCACGAACGCGATCCCGGCGGCCGCGAGATCGTCGATGAGCGTGTCGTCGACGCGGTGGGCCACGTTGTAGTTGTTCTGCACGCAGACGATCGGCGCGATCGCGCGCGCCTCGGCCACCTGTTCGGCGTTCACGTTGCTGACGCCGAGGTGCTTGATCAGTCCCTCCTGCTGCATCTCGGCGAGATGCGTGAAGGGCTCGGCCAACGAACCGGGCGTGGCCTCGCCGAACCCACCGACCCGCAGGTTCACGACGTCGAGGGCGTCGAGACCCAGGTTGGTCAGGTTGTCGCGTACCGCGGATCGCAGGTCGTCGCGCGACAGCGCCGACGGCCAGTTGCCCTCGTCGTCCCGACGCGCGCCCACCTTCGTGACGATGTGCAGGTCGTCGGCATACGGGTGCAGTGCCTCACGGATGATCTGGTTCGTGACGTGCGGACCGTAGAAATCGCTGGTGTCGATGTGGGTGATGCCGGCATCGACCACCGCGCGCAACACCGCGACCGCGGCATCACGGTCGGCCGGTGGCCCGAACACGTGCGGGCCCGCCAATTGCATGGCGCCGTAACCCATCCGGGTGACGGTGATCTCGTCGGAGAGGGCGAAGACCCCCGCGGTCTCTATCGCTTCGTTCATCCCTCGATGCTACGGACGATGTCGTACCGCGGGGCCCGCGCGCCTCACCGACGCCGTCGATCAGCTGCGATCGGTCGCGGCGCGCAGCCGCTCGATCTCCTCCGAGGCCTGCGCCTTCGTCAGGTCGGCAGACAGGGTCTCGCCCGCATCGCGCGCGAGGGTGTCGAGGTAGCTTCGCTGTGCCCCGGTCATCGGCTCGTCGCCGGTCACCCAGTCCTCGGGATCCTTCTCGGTGGTGTTTCCGGCGTCGGCCCCGATGACATCGGAACCGGTGGTGGACGCGTTGTCAGGTGTCGAACCTGTGTTCGAATCAGTCATGACCCGACAGTACGCTCCTGTCGCGATCGGCGCCCGTCTCCTCGCGTCAGAGCATGTGGTTGCGCGCGTAGATCCTCGCCGCGCGCGGGGTCAACAGGCCGACCTCGTCGAGGAACGCCATGAGATGCACCGAGCCGCTGCGCACCATCCGGTGGTGGTGGTCGTTGGAGAGCATCGCCCCCACGGCCCGACGACGGTCGAGGCCGGCGTCGGCGAACGCCTGCGGGCGCACGAGACTGGAGATGATCAGTTCGGCGCCCAACGCGATCAACACGGCGCTGGTCTCACGGCGTAACCGTCCGGCGCCGGCCATCGACGCGCGGACCTGTTCCCGCGCGAAGCGCATGTGCCGCGACTCCTCGAGCACATGGATCTCGTTGATGGTCTGGATCATCGGCAGCACCCGCGGGTCACCCAGCGAGCCCCGCTGCATGACGTCGAGGATCTCCTCGGCCACCAGGATGCCGCCGTAGGCGAGCTCGCCCCCGGCCGTGTTCATGAAGAAGCGCCCGAGTGTGGCCACCCGCGGTCCGGGCCGATAGGACGTGCCCACCATCTTCTGCGCCGCGAGGGCGAACATGAGCGAATGCCGACACTCGTCGACGACCTCGGTCAGGGCGAACCGGAACTCCTCGGACCGGACAGACGAGGAACGCTGGTCGCGGAGAACCATCGCCTGCAACGCCATCTCGAACCAGATGCCGATCGTCATGGTCGAGGCGAACTCGTGGCGCGTGAGGGTGATCCGCTGCTCCTCGGTCAGCTCGTCCCAGTAGTCGGTGCCGTAGAGAGTCGACCACTCGGGGGAGCACCCGTGTTTCGTCGGGTCGAGCGGAGCGTCCCAATCGATCTCGGTCATCGCATTGCGAGACGCCACCACCGACGAGTCGGCCAGACGTCGGGCGATCGCCTCCATGCCCTGGTCGAGGGTGCTCGTCATCGGGGTTGTCGGTCGATCGTCGATCGTCGTCATCGCGTTCCCATCACACACAGTGCCATTGTCTGATGTCAGAGTAGCGCTATGTGTGACCGGTGGGAACACCTAGCGGGGTCAGTCCAGGGTGCGGGACAGAAGCGCGCGCAGTTCGTCGAAGCTGCGTTCGGCGCCGGCTTCCTGGTACATCGAGGTGTCGGCCATGGAGTAGCCGTGTGGCGCGTCGGGGTAGATCTCGTTCGAGGCCGTGATTCCGGCCGCCTCGAGCGCCGAGCCGAGCGCCGCCACCGCGTCGACGTCCATCGACTGATCGTTGTCGGCGTGGCCGTAGACGAATTCCGCGCGGGCCGACGCCACGGCGAGGTGTGGGCTGTCGGCGTCGTCGGTGACGAGCCCGCCGCCGTGGAATCCGGCCGCCGCCGCGACGTTGTCCGGGAACTGTCCGGCGTAGCGGGTCACGAGCCGGGCGCCCATGCAGTAGCCCACAGTTCCCACCCGGTCGCCGGTGACGGCGTCGAGCCCGAGGAGCGCCGAGTGATAGGCCGCGATGTCGCGCACGGCCCTGTCGGTGGTGAGGGCGGCCATACGCGGGCCGACTCCGGCGAAGAACTCCTCGCGAGCGCCGGGCTCACGGAGGTCGACCGCCGGCATCAACGTCTCGACGTCACCGTCGCGGTAGAAGATGTTGGGCGACAACACGACATATCCCCACGATGCGATGCGCTCGGCCATCGAGAAGATCTGGGGTCGGAGTCCGATGGCGTCCATGAAGAGCAGAACTCCGGGACCGGTGCCCGTGGGCGGTGTCGCGAGATGCGCTTGCGCGGTTCCGTCGGGCGTGTCGATCGTGATCAGGTCCATGTGCCCACCGTACGTGCGGACCCCGCGAGCACACCGACGGCGACAGGTCCCGCGTCAGCCCGCCAGTGAGGCCGGCGCCTCGGGCGCCGCAGGCGTGATGACGTCGGCGGTGAACATGTCGCGACGCCACGGACTGACCGTGGCGTTGCCGTATTCCATGTCGCGCAGGCGCTTTGCCAGAGCCGACAGTTCTCGCACGTGGAGTACGGCGGCCATCTCGGAATACCACCGCAGGACGTCGATGACCGACATGTCCAATGTGGCAGCGACTTCGGCCAACGTGCGGCCCTCGGCGACGAGATCGGCGATCGACTTGCGTGTGCCGATCGGCAGGGCGGGGTTGACGACGTTTTCACTCACGATGTCGACGTTATTGCGGGGCACCGGTCGGCGAAAGGACCTCACGGACTTCGGTGCGCGACCGATGCCCCGGTCACGAACAGGTCACGACACCGCGTCCGGTACGTCCGGTTCGTCGTGGTCGGTGTGGGGGTATTCCTCGAGACCGGCCGGGTCGGCGCCGAGTTCGGTGGACTGCTCGATCAGATCGGCGTCGTCGGCGCTGTGCAGGGGATTGCTCAGTGGATCCATGACAAACCTCCTCGGGGCGATCGGGCACTGTCGACACTTTTCTAGCACTCGACCGGCGAGAGTGCCAGCGCCGTCGCCGGGTCCGCCGATGAACAATCGCGGCGAGGCCGGTCTGTACCGGTGTCCGCAGACACGCCGAGCAGGAGAGCCACCATGGGACAAGTCCACATCGCACTGTTCGCCACCCTCGACCTCGTCGGTCAGGCCCCGGGTGGTCCCGACGAGGATCCCGACGGTTTCGCCTGGGGCGGGTGGCAGGCACCGCTCGTCGACGAGGTCAGCGGCGCGCAGGTCACCGCTGCCTACGAAGGCACCGACGCCCTCTTGCTCGGTCGGCGGACCTACGACATCTTCGCCGCCTACTGGCCCCACGAGACCGGCGACTTCGCGCGCCTGTTCAACACCATCCCCAAGTATGTCGCCTCGCGGGCCACACCCGACCTGTCCTGGGAGGGGTCGAACCTGCTGGGTCCCGATCTCGCCGCCGAGGTGCGCGCGATCGGGGAACGACACGACCACGTGACGGTGGTCGGCAGCCTCGATCTCGTGCAGACACTCCTCTCCGAGGGGCTGTTCGATCGGATCGACCTGTGGCTGCATCCGGTGCTGCTGGGCGCGGGCAAGAAGGTGTTCACCGACGCACTCACCCCCGGGAGGGTCCGTCTGGTCGCGTCACCGGAGGTGAGCCCGGGCGGCATCGTGCACCTGCGGTACGAACGGGTCGAGGACATCCCCGAGACCGGCGACATGACACGAGTCGACGGCGATCGGGCGTAGCCCGGGGGCATACTTCTCGACGAGCCGCTCAGTTCGCGGTATCGGTGCCGGACAGCCCCGTCCACCGCGCCCACGCACAGATCAGGAGTGCCATGTCGCCCGAGAACGAATCCCCGGACATCAAGCCCCGCAGCCGCGACGTCACCGACGGCCTGGAGAAGACCGCCGCCCGCGGCATGCTGCGCGCGGTCGGCATGGGCGACCAGGACTGGGGCAAGTCGCAGATCGGTGTGGCGTCGTCGTGGAACGAGATCACCCCGTGCAACCTGTCGCTCGAACGTCTCGCCAAGGCCGTGAAGGGCGGCGTGAGCGCGGCCGGCGGTTTCCCTCTCGAATTCGGCACCATCTCGGTGTCCGACGGCATCTCCATGGGTCACGAGGGCATGCACTTCTCGCTGGTCTCCCGCGAGGTGATCGCCGACAGCGTCGAGACCGTGATGAGCGCCGAACGCCTCGACGGGTCGGTGCTGCTCGCCGGCTGCGACAAGTCGCTGCCCGGGATGCTCATGGCCGCAGCACGTCTCGACCTCGCCAGCGTCTTCCTCTACGCCGGATCGACCCTGCCGGGATTCGCGAAGCTGTCCGACGGCAGTGAGCACCAGGTGACGATCATCGACGCGTTCGAGGCCGTCGGCGCCTGCTCCCGCGGACTGATGTCGCGGGAGGACGTCGACACCATCGAACGCGCGATCTGCCCCGGCGAGGGCGCCTGCGGCGGTATGTACACCGCCAACACGATGGCCAGCGCCGCCGAGGCGCTCGGGATGTCGTTGCCGGGCAGCGCATCCCCGCCCGCGCCGGATCGTCGTCGCGACCAGTTCGCCCACGCCAGCGGTGAGGCCGTCGTCGACCTGCTCCGCCGTGGGATCACCGCGCGCGACATCCTCACGCGTGAGGCCTTCGAGAACGCGATCGCCGTCGTCATGGCGTTCGGCGGGTCCACCAACGCCGTGCTGCACCTGCTCGCGATCGCCAACGAGGCCGAGGTCGAGCTCACCCTCGACGACTTCACCCGTGTCGGGTCGCGGGTGCCGCACCTCGCCGACGTCAAGCCGTTCGGCAAGCACGTCATGACCGACGTCGACAAGATCGGCGGCGTCCCCGTCGTCATGAAGGCGCTGCTCGACGCCGGACTGGTCCACGGCGACTGTCTCACCGTCACCGGGAAGACCATGGCCGAGAACCTCGCCCACATCGCCCCGCCCGACCCCGACGGCAAGGTGCTGCGCGCGATGAGCGAGCCGATCCACCCCACGGGTGGCATCACCATCCTCAAGGGATCCCTCGCGCCGGGGGGTGCGGTGGTGAAGTCGGCGGGCTTCGACTCCGACGTGTTCGAGGGCACGGCACGGGTTTTCGAGCGCGAACGCGCCGCGATGGACGCACTCGAGGACGGGACGATCGCGGCGGGCGACGTCGTCGTCATCCGGTACGAGGGCCCGAAGGGTGGTCCGGGGATGCGCGAGATGCTCGCCATCACCGGCGCCATCAAGGGCGCCGGCCTCGGCAAGGACGTCCTGTTGCTCACCGACGGTCGGTTCTCCGGCGGCACCACCGGGCTCTGCGTCGGACATGTGGCGCCCGAGGCTGTCGACGCGGGCCCCATCGCTTTCGTCGCCGACGGCGACACCATCCGCCTCGACGTCGGCAAGGGCACACTCGATCTGCTCGTCGACGAGCTCGAACTCGAGGCGCGCCGCCAGGATTGGGCGCCGCTGCCCCCGCGCTACACCCGCGGTGTGCTGGCGAAGTACACCAAGTTGGTCGGTTCGGCGTCGGAGGGTGCGGTGCTGACCTGATCGACGGCGACTCGTCGGCGCCGGTCCTCGTGATCGGCGCCGGACCGGACCTGTTTCGTCAGCTGGGCGGCGCGTAGAGCTGCAGGTCGTTGCCGTCGGGGTCGGCGAACGGGGCGATACGACCCCACTCGTGGTCGCTGATGCCGCCCGGGAACTCGACCCCCTTGTCGCGCAGCGCGGACACCTCGTCGTCGATGGTGCCGTCCGGCTGGAACGTGAGGACCGCGCCGCCCGCGTCGCCACGCGGTGAGGTCTCCTCGCGGCCGTTGAGTCCGATGGTGAGGGTTCCGGCGTCGATCTCCGACCAGTCCGAACCGGTGGATTTCACCGCCAGTCCGAGGGTGTCACGGTAGAACTCGAGCGCGCGGTCCATGTCGCGGACCGGTACCCAGACGGTGGTGTTCCCGGTGGCCATGTCTGTCCCTTTCGTCGATGGTCTCCTCCCCGGGTAACCGAGACGAGGGGAATCAAACGGTCGCGAGGCCACCGATGAGTTCGCGTCGCGACCGAGGTCTACACCACCGACACCGACCGATGGAGGTACGCGATGTTCGACCTGGGTCCCGCGACACGGGAGATGAGCCGGATCGTCGGCGCCGTCTCCGACCACGATCTCGACCGTCGCACCCCGTGCGACGACTGGACCGTGCGCGATCTGCTCGCACACGTCCACCAGTTCAGCAGCGTCTTCACCGACAACGCACGCAAGGCCCCGATCCGTCCACCGGACGGTCTCGTGGGGGACTGGCGCACGGCGATCCCGGCGCAGCTCGACGATCTCGCCGAGGCCTGGGGGCAGCCGATCGCCTGGGAGGGTCGCGTGAGCGCCGGTGGCGTCAGATGTCGGCCTCGCACAACGCCGTCGTGGCCGCCGAGGAACTGACCGTGCACGCATGGGATCTGGCGCATGCCACCGATCAGACCGTCCGGGTCGACGACGCGATCCTCGACCAGGTCGAGCTGTTCTTCGCGATGTTCCCCCCGGATCCCGAGACCGGGGCGGGGCCGTTCGGTCCGGTGACGCCGATCGGTGACGACGCCGACCGGCTGCACCGTATTCTCGCGCTGGCCGGGCGCGAGCCCCGGCCGCACGCAGCCGACAACCGAACGGGGACCCCATGAGCCACACCAACCTCTCGATGTCGATGTCGGCGGACGGTTTCGTGGCCGGCCCGGAGCAGAGTGCCGACAACCCGCTCGGGATCGGCGGCCACCGTGTCCACGCCTGGCACATGGGTCCCGGACTCGATCACCCCGTGAACCGCCAGGTGATGTCGGAGATGCTCGACGGCATGGGTGCGACCATCATGGGACGCAACATGTTCGGACCGGTGCGCGGCGAGTGGGGTTCCTCGGACTGGACGGGTTGGTGGGGTGACGAACCGCCGTACCACTGCCCGGTCTTCGTCCTGACCCACCACGCCCACGACCCGATCGAACTCGAAGGTGGCACCACCTTCCACTTCGTGACCGACGGGATCGACTCGGCCTACGCGCAGGCGACCGACGTCGCGGCGGGACGGCCGATCTCGATCGCCGGTGGCGCATCGTGCGCCCGCCAGGCGATCGCGGCCGGGATCGTCGACGAGATCGACATCCAGCTCAGCCCCGAGATCCTCGGCTCCGGCGAGAGGTTGTTCGAGGGTTTCGAGCCGGGCCGGCCGGAGCTGGAACTCGTCCGGGTGCTCGAGGCCCCCGGGGTGGCCCACCTGCGGTACCGCGTCGTCCGCTGAGCGGATGAGGGCACGGTGTTGCCGACCCCTAGGATGGGCACATCGGGGCCGTGACCACGGCTCGCAGGGCAACGAAGCGGTGACACATGGGTTTTGAGCGCCTTCTCGCGAATGTCGACGATGCGCGGAGCAACGGATGGTTCGTCGAGGGATCGGTGAGCGACACCGAGATGGAGTTCCTCGAGTCCCTGGCACGCCGCGAAGATGTCCGCCGGATCGTCGAGATCGGGTTCAACGCCGGGTTCTCCAGTCACGCATTCCTCCGCGCCGATCCGCAGGTGGAGGTGATGTCGTTCGACCTCGGCGACCACGAGTACGTGGCCACGGCCAAGCAGTGCATCGACGACGAGTTCCCGGGCCGACACACGTTGATCACCGGCGACTCGACGCAGACCGTCCCGGCGTTCGCCGACGAGCACCCGGGGGAGACGTTCGACGTCCTGTTCATCGACGGCGGACACACCTACGAGGTCGCTGCCGCCGACATCGCCAACATGGCGCGGTTGGCCCACCAGAACTCGGTGGTCATGATCGACGACCTGCTCCCACACAAGCCGTTCGGCGAAGGGCCGGTGCAGGCGTGGGGTGAGGCGATCGAGACGTCGCTCGTCGTCGAGACCGGTCTGTATCAGGACGGCGAGCTGGTCGAGAAGGTCACCACCGACGCCGCCCGGGCATGGGCGGTCGGCCACTACGCCTGATGGCCGTCAGACAGACTCGGCCGTCCAGGGGTCGGTGATCAAACGGGTCATCTCCTCGACCCATGTGTCGTCGAGAACGGCGTCCTGCCGGATGATCAGACGGACGATGACCGTTCCGGCCACCACCTCGGCGAGCATCGGTAGGCGGTCGTCGGGACGCCGACCCCGACCGAAACGCGACTCGAATGCCGTCAGGTTGCCGGCGAGTCGAGCGATCATCGACGCGTGCAGCTCGGGATCGGCGACCGTGTCGGCGATGAGTCCCGGCAACGCCACGCGCACATAGGGTTTGTCGAACATGGCTCGTACGGTCTCGACCACCGCGCGGATCTCACCGTGGATGTCGTCGGCGTCGACCGCGGCGGGAACGGCATCGGCAGAGAGCACCGCCTCGTGCACCAGCTGGGTCTTGCCCGACCACCGCCGGTAGATCGCGGCCGTGGTCGTACCCGCACGCGCGGCGATCGCCGACAGCGACAGCGCGGGGTAACCGGTCTCGACGATCAACTCCCGTGTGGCCGCGATGATCGCGGCGTCGATGCGCGAGTCCCGCGGACGCCCCGCGGCCGACGACGTCGACCCCTTGTTTTCGCTCCGGCTTTCTGGTGCCATGACGCCAGAGTAATTCCGATACGGCACACATCGTATTTGAGGGAGAGTCCGGTGCTTCTCAGTCCGCTCGACGAGTATCCGATCCATCAGACACCGGCTCCCGTCACCTGGCCCCAACCCTCGGACCGACAGTTCTACGACCGGTCGTACTTCAACGTGCTCGACCGCGACGGACGGTTCATGGCGCTCACCGGGATCGGTTACTACCCCCGACTGGGCGTCAAGGACGCCTACTTCGTCGTCCGCCGCGGGGACACCCAGACCGCCGTCCATCTGAGCGACGCCATCGACGACGACCGCCTCAACCCCCACGTGAACGGCTACCGCGTCGACGTCGTCGATCCGTTGCGGGAGATCCACCTGACGCTCGCACCGACCGAGGGAATGTCCGCCGACCTCACCTGGCGCGGAGCCTTCCCCGCAGCGCTCGAGCGCCCGCACTCGATGCTCTCCCGGCGCCGCGTCACCCTCGATGCCTGCCGTTTCGCGCAGGTCGGCACGTGGTCGGGCTGGATCGACGTCGACGGTGAACGACTCGATGTCGGTCACGACACCAGCGTCGCCAGCCGCGATCGGTCCTGGGGGATCCGGCCTGTCGGCGAATCCGAACCCCAGGGCCGCCCCGACGATGCCCTGCAGGGCATCTGGTGGCTGTACCTGCCGTTGACCTTCGACGACCACCAACTGTTCCTGATCGTCCAGGAGGACGCCGAGGGACAGCGGAGCCTGTACGACTGCACCCGCCGGTGGGCCGACGGTCGTGTCGAACAGCTCGACGGCGTGCGTATCGAGATCGACTACGTCCCCGGGACGCGGATCCCCCGCGGCGCCCACATCGAGTTCATGAATCGCGCCGGCGACCGCACCGCACTCGATCTGGAGTCGAAGCTGTTCGCGCCGATCGCATTCGGCGCCGGATACGGCGGCGACCCGACGTGGGCGCACGGCACATGGAAGGGCGAGGGATTCACCGAACGCGTCGGCTTCGACCTCACCGATCCCGAGGTGATGGCGCGCGCTGCGTTCAGCCTCATCGACCACGTCTGCTCCGCGGTGGCCACCGACGCCGACGGCACCGTGCACCACGGTGCGGGACTGTTCGAGCACGGGGTCATCGGTCCCCACCACCCGTCGGGCTTCACCGACTGGACCGACGTGGCGGGCCGGGCACAGCGGCCATGAAGGTCATGACCGCGCTGTTCGGCCCCACCGACGCCGTCGGGCGCGCCGAGGTGTTGCGCGAGGCCGGGGCGTCGGGAGTGTTCACCTTCGAGGGGCCGTTCGACGTCTTCACGCCGTTGGTGTTGGCGTCGACGGTCCCGGGACTCGATCTCATGTCCAATGTCGCGATCGCGTTGCCGCGCAACCCCATACAGCTGGCTCATCAGGCGAACGACCTCCAGCTGCTCAGCGAGGGGCGCTTCATCCTCGGGCTCGGGACCCAGATCAGAGCGCAGATCGAGAAGCGCTACGGGGCGCAGTTCGATCATCCCGTCGACCGCATGAAAGAGATGGTCGGCGCGCTGCGGGCGATCTTCGCGACGTGGAACACCGGTGAGCGACTCGATTTCCGTGGCGACTACCACCGGCACACGCTCATGACCCCGACGTTCGTCCCGGGTCCGAACCCGTTCGGCCCACCGCCGATCTACCTCGGCGCGCTCGGCCCGCGCCTCACCGCCGCCACCGCCGAGGTGGCCGACGGATTGCTGGTGATGCCGTTCGGGACGAAGCGCTTCCTGCACGAGGGGACCATGCCCGCCGTCCGTGCCGGACTCACCGCGGCCGGCCGCTCGGGCGACGACTTCGAGGTCGTGCCCGAGGTCATCGTCTCGATCGAGTCCGACCGGGACGGCGGGGGAGACCATGCCTCGACCCGCATGCTGCTTGCGTTCTACGGATCGACGCCCGCCTACCGGCCGGTGCTCGACGCACACGGGTGGGGCGACCTGCAGCCGGAACTCAACGCGATGTCGAAGCAGGGGCGGTGGAGCGAGATGGCCGGGTTGATCGACGACGAGATCCTCCACACCATCGCCGCCTGCGGGACCCCCGCCGAGGTCGCCGCACACATCCGCGATCGCGTCGACGGCATCGCGGAGCGGATCTGCCTCTACCAACCCACCCCGATCGACGCCGGTGCGCTCGCCGAGGTCGTCGATTCCCTGGCGGGGTCGACGTGACCACCACCGTCGAGTTCGACGACATCGTCGACGACCGGTTCGGCGGGAAGGCGCACGGACTGGCGCGACTCCGGCGGCTCGGATTCCCGGTCCCGACGGGTTTCGTCGTCGCCGACCCCGCGGGCGGCATCACCGATGACGTCGCCGAGCAGTGGTTCACGAGGATGCGAGACGCGGGGGCGACGCCGCTGGCGGTACGGTCGTCGGCCGTCGGGGAGGACGGCGGCGACCTCTCGTTCGCCGGTCAGTACGACACCGTGCTGGGCGTGGGCTCCGCGGGCGACCTGCGGCGGGCCGTGCAGACGTGCACCGCGTCGACCGGATCGCACCGTGCAACGGCCTACGCCGGTCGTGACGTCGCCACGATGCACCTCGTGGTCCAGCAGATGGTGGACGCCCGCGCCGCCGGGGTGGCGTTCTCCGCGGATCCGGCGACCGGTCGACGCGATCTGATGGTGATCGACGCGGTCGCCGGTCTGGGCGACACCCTCGTCGACGGCACCGCCTCATCGGATCATCTGATCCTGGATGCGCAGGGCGACTGCGTCGTCCGGGAGGTCGGCGCGGATCCCGTGGTCTCGGCCGAGGAACTGGAGGCGATCCGGCAGGGCACGATGCGGGCCGCCGAGCACTGGGGGAGACCGATGGATCTCGAATGGGCCATCGACCGATCCGGTCGGCTCTGGTGGCTCCAGGCGCGTCCCATCACCACCCTGCCCGGCGCGCTCGACGCGATGGATTCACCGCTGGCCGGCGACGACCACGTCTACACGCGCTGCAACATCGGCGAGATGATGCCGGGCGCCTACTGCCCTCTGACCGCGGCGGTGTCGGGTTTCGCGATCGACTACGCGATGCAGATGACCCAGGTGGTGGCGCGAGCTCAGCCGGGATACGAGAGGCCCTGGCGTCAGGTCGGCTACTTCCAGGGTCACATGTTCCTCAACCTGACCGAGGGCACGGCCCTCAGCTCGGGGATCCTGGGCAACTCACTGGAGCAGTTCTCGATGTCGGTGTGCGGCCGGGTGGTCGAGGAACTGGTACCCCAGCCCCCGCAACCGTTCGTCCGCCGACTGGTCAACACCGTGCTGCTGACCGGATTCGCGTTGTCGGCCGGACCGGCCATCCGGCGACTCGGTGACCAGATCGCGGGTTTCGCCGTCCCCGGTTCGGGCGATCCCCGAGAAGTGTTGCAGCAGCTCGACGACGGGGTCGGTCTGTTCTGTGAGGTGATGGTCACCCACGTCCGGTCCTCGTCGCGTGCCGCGGTCGCGGCGAACGTGCTCGAGAGCGTCATGATCCGCAGGGCCGTGTCGGCCGGCGGTTCCGAGGACGACGGCCGGGCCGCCGCGAGCCGGTTGATGGCAGGGGCATCCGACGTCGAGAGTGCGGTGATGCTGGCCGAACTCGACGAGGTGGCCCACGCCATCGCCGCCGGTTCGTCGGGCGCGGATTTCCTCACGGCCGAGCCCGAGGACGCGGTGGGCCGGCTCCGTGCGTCGAGCAGCCCTGCCGGCGTGGCTCTTCGAGGATTCCTCCACCGACACGGGCATCGTGGATACCGCGAGCTGTGCATGCGCGACCCGTCCTGGGGGGAGGATCCTCAGGGGCTGGGGACGATGTTGCAGGTGATGGTGCGGTCGGCGTCGACTCCCACCGAACGGCGAGCGGTGTCTCGTTCCGAGGAGGCGGTCATCCCGGCGCCCGTCCGGTTCCTCGCCCGCCTCGCACGCGGGGGAGCGCGGGGACGGGAGGAGACGAAGTCGAAGCTGGCGGCGATGGCGCATTCGCTCAAACTCGGCTTCTCCCATCTGGGGAAGGTGCTCGCACGCTCCGGACGGCTCCCCGACGCCGACCTCGTGTACTTTCTCGACCTCGCCGAGTTGCACCGCGTCGTGGGCACCGAGGACATCACCGATCTGGTGGGCGCCGCACTCCGACGCCGCGAGGCGTTGCCGTTCCAGGAGGCGTTGGAGTTCGACGACGTCTCGGTGGGCCGTCCGACGCCGGTGGTGGCACGGCCGCCGGACCATGCAGGCGACGCCGAGATCATCGGCCGACCCGCCGGCCGCGGATGTGTCGAAGGTCTTGTCCGCGTGGCGCGATCGATCACCGAGGCGCGGGAGGTGAGGCGGGGCGAGATCCTGGTCGCCCCGGTCACCGACGTGGGGTGGACCCCGTATTTCACCGTCATCGCCGCACTGGTGACCGACATCGGCAGCTCGGTCTCCCACGGCGCGGTGGTCGCCCGTGAATACGGGCTGCCCTGTGTCGTCAACACCCTTGTCGCCACGCGATCCCTCTCGACCGGCGACAGGGTTCGTGTCGACGGTGATCGCGGTGTCGTCACCCGGATCACCTGAGCCCTCGGGACCGATGACTTTCGTCGGCGGACGTGGTCTGTGAGGTGGAGGACTTCGACGGCGATCGGTTCCACCGGGGACCGAGAGGGAGATGATCATGCGCATCGACGAACAGGGGAGCGGCACCGCGCCAAGGGTGTTGGTGGCGGGGGCGAGTATCGCGGGTCCCGCACTGGCGCATTGGCTGCACCGCCGCGGCGCGGTGGTCACGGTCGTGGAACGGTCACCGGGTCTGCGTCCCGGCGGCCAGGCGGTCGACGCACGGGGTGTCGCCCGGGATGTGATCGGCCGGATGGGGCTGGATTCGACGATCCGTGCGGCCTGCACCGACACCGCGGGTGCACACTCTGTCGACGCGGACGGACAGATCGTGCAGACGTTCGACGCCGAGGACGACGGTGGCGACGGGTTCATCGCCGGCATCGAGATCCTGCGCGGCGACCTCGCGCAGGTGCTCTACAACGACACCCGCGAGGACGTGGAGTACGTGTTCGGCGACCGGATCGCGGAACTGGCGCAGGATGCGAACGGTGTCGACGTCGTGTTCGCCGGTGGCGGAGGTCGGCGTTTCGATCTGGTGATCGGGGCGGACGGGCTGCATTCACCGTTGCGCGCCATGGTGTTCGGGCCGGACGAGCACCATCTCCGGCCCCTCGGTCAGGCGCTGGCGTTCTTCAGTGTGCCCAACGAGTTCGGGCTCGACCGACATCTTCTCGAGTACCAGGATCAGGCCTCCGGGCGATCGGCGCTCCTGCGCCCCATCCAGGATGCGCACCGAGCGATGGCCATGTTCTATTTCGGCGCGCCTGGCTACGACGTGGATCCTCGCGACATCGCCGCCCAGAAATCGTTGCTCCGGGAACACGTGGCCGGACTCGGTTGGCTGACCCCGCAGATCCTCGCGCACCTCGATGCGGCACCCGACTTCTACCTCGATCAGGTCGCGCAGGTCGTGATGGACCGGTGGTCAGACGGGAGGGTTGCGCTCCTGGGCGACGCGGCGTTCAGTTCGTCACCGATGTCCGGGCAGGGGACCGGGCTCGCACTGGTCGGCGCGTATGTGATGGCCGGCGAATTGGCCTGCGCCGAGTGGGATCCCGACGCCGCTTTCGCGCGGTACGAGGAGCGGATGCGTCCGTTCGTCGAGGCCAATCAGGAGATCGGGCGGTTGAACGCGCGCACCCGCGAGGTGCCCGGCCCGGATTCCGAGCCGCTACCCGACTTCACCGGCGACTGGTTCATGGAACTCGTCGGACGCGCGATCAACGGCATCGAGGTGCCGGACTACGACGGGGTGCCCGACGCGCGATCGTCGCAGGGATCGTGACGGAGGCGGCGTCACCCGGCTCGCACGCGAAGGATCCGGTCGTTGCCTCCGCCGTTGTCGGTGGTGACCAACAGCGACCCGTCCCGATCGACCTTCAGACCGCGCAGGCGGCCGTACGTGTCGCGCAGGCCGTCGGTGGTGCGAAGGGTGTCGCGTCCGTTCTCCGACAGCGTGACGAACACCAGTCGTCTGCCCTGTTGGGTCGAGATCGCCACTGCGCCATCGAGCTCGCCCCAGCCGTCGGCGGGAAGGAATTCGAGAGCCGGCGTCGCCAGCGTCGGTGCGCCGGAACTCCAGACCGCCCCGATCGCACCCGGTACGCGCTGGGGGTCCGTCATCGGCACCGATTCGTCGTAGATGAAAGGCGCGCGGTCGGGGCGGTACCCGTAGTTGCCCCCGGGGGCGAGGAGGTTCAGTTCGTCGTCGCGCGAGGTCCCCTGCTCGATGGAGTAGACGCGACCTGTCCCGGGTTGCACCGCCACGCCCTGGACGTTGCGGTGGCCGAGTGAGTAGATCGGTGTTCCCGATATCGTGCCCCCTGCAGGGGCACCGGCAGTAGTGATGTGGAGAACTTTGCCGCCCAACGAGCTTCGGCTCTGCGGGTAGGACGGCACCGCGTTGTCGCCGGTGCCCACCCACAGCGTTCCATCGGGCGCTGCGGTCAATCCGCACCCGGCGTGGCGACCACCCGCGTTCACGGGGATGTCGGTGAGCACGGTGCGCGTGCGGGTGAGCGAGGACCAGTCGTCCGCGACGCGCCACGCGACCACGTTGATGACCTGTCCGGTGTTGGGGAAGGGGAGGGGCAGGTTGCCCGCTGACCCCGTGCCGACCCCGGAGCCGGATGTCTTCTCTGCCTGACAGGAGTAGAGAGTGCGATTCGCGCCGAAGGCTCGGTCGAGCGCCAATCCCATGAGGCCGGCTTCGTTGGTGACGAACAACCGCGATTGATCGGCACGGATCGGCTGCACCGAACCCCCGGGCCGAATGGCGACGAAACGACCACTTCGTTCGCCGGAGACAAGGGTGCCGTCGGGAGCGACTTCCATGTCCCACGGTTTGTCGAGACCCGCGGCGACGGTACTGACCGACAACGCCGGAGCGGCGTGGGCCGGCGCGATCGCGGTGACCAGGCCGATGGTCAGCGCGGCGATCGCGACGACGATGGAACAGGCGTGACGATGAACCCGACGAGGAGACACTTTGTCACCGTAACCTCAATCTTCACATCAGTGTAGGGGTCTGAGGCGTCCGATATGTCCGGTGACACACATCAGACCGCTGGGCGCAGAACTGTTCACCCACATCGCCCTGAACAGGGGTTATGTCGTCGCGGCGCAGACTGGACGAATGAACCCGTTGAATGCTGTCCAGCAGCGCGTGGGCGAGATGATCTTCGACCGCGTCGCCGGCGACGAGGGACCCGCTCGACGCGATCGAATCCATCTGTCGACAGGGCCGCGCCGCTACGGCCCGGACTCGGCGATCTATCGGGTCCACAGCGACGCGTCGATGTTCATCGGTGGGATGCGAGCCCTGCTGCTGCAGTCGTTGCATCCGCTCGCCATGGCCGCGGTCGACGAACATTCCGGGTACCGCGGTGATCCGTGGGGGCGCCTCCAGCGGACCAGCACGTTTCTCGCCGAGACGACGTTCGGCACGATCGACGACGCCGACCGAGCGATTCGCATCGTGCGCGCGGTGCACAAGCGCATCACCGGGACCGCGCCGGACGGGCGCCCGTACGCGGCCTCGAACCCGCACCTCATCCGGTGGGTGCACGTGGCCGAGATCGACAGCTTCCTGCGCGCGCACGATCGTTACGGCGCTCGCCCGCTCGATGCCGCGGGGCGCGACGAGTACGTGCGGCAGACCGCCTTCGTGGCGCGAGGTCTCGGCGCCGTCGACGTTCCCGAGACGACCGCCGAACTCGACGAGGTGCTCGCGTCGTACCGGCCAGAGCTCCGCGGCACCGCGGCCGCCCGGCGGACCGCGCGCTTCATCCTGCTGAATCCGCCCATCCCGCTGCCCGTGCGCCCCGCGTACGGGGTCTTGTCCTCGGTGGCCGTGTCGATGATGCCGTGGTGGAGCCGGTTCCCGCTGCGCCTGCCGTATCTGCCCGTCACCGAGGCGACAGCGGTGCGGGGGAGTGGCATCGCGATGACCTCGGCGATCCGCTGGGCCCTGGGACCCGGACCGAGTCGCGGGCTGTCCGAGGACGCGAGCGAATCCACCTCCTAGGCTGAGACGATCATCCGATGGCAGATTCAGTCGAGGTGGTCGTCGAACCGCTGGGACCCTATGGTCCGAGTGTCCTCCGCGCGGGTGGCGAGCTCGTGTACGAGATCTATATCGCCAGCGGTCACGCCGACCGGGTGGAGCGTCTTCCCATCTCCGAACGTCACGCGCAGGTCCTGCGCACCGACGCCAAGCGGTACTGGTTTCTGTTCACCGCGCTGCACGACCCGTATCAGTTGACCGAGACCCGTTTGAGCGCAGATCGTCTCAGTGAATACCTCGACACGATCCTGCTCGCCGAACCGGCGGTGGTGGAGGCGTTCCTCACCGATCTCGACCACGGTTCGGCGAACGGCGCGCTGTCGAACCTGCTGCGGATTTTCGTGGACGCCGACCGTGAACGGATGCGCGAGGGCCACTGGTTCGACGCCATCCCGACACCATGATGAGGCCGCCGACCGCGGTCACCTCCGGGATCACTGCAGAGTCTCCGGCGTGAAGGTGACGTCGACACCGCCCACGGTCATGGTCACCTCACCTTCGATCATCATCACCTGCGCCGAGACACGCCGATCGATGGTCTGTGCCAGTTGCGCGACGGGCGCGTGCGGAATCTGCACCACCGAGAGGTTGGGCACACCGACGACTTTGGGGCCCACGGTGCGCCACCAGGTCGCCGCGCCGGCGGCGAACGGATACAGGACCACCTGGTCGGCCTGGCCGGCCGCCTTGCTCAACGCTCGTTCGTCCGGCTGGCCGACAGTTATCCACTCGAGGATTCGCCCCGTGTAGTCGGCGAGCCGCAGGTCCGGTACACCAGGAGTCGACAGGCCGGCGCCGAACGTCAACTCACCGTCGACATCGTTCAATCGGTGCGCACGCAGACCGAATGCCAACAGTCGCACCACCATGCGCTCGTCGGTTTCGCTGGGGTGTCGGGCCACGGTCAACGTGTGATCGCCGTAGTAGTTGTGCTCGACGTCGGAGACGCCGAGCTCGACTTTGAACACCGTTGCAGAAAGGGCCACGCTGTAGTGTCCACCCACCCTGTGGCAATGAGCGAATGACCACGCTGATCTACAGGCCGAGGTCCGACAGCCCGGGATGGTCGGCGGGGCGAGGTCCGCTCCGGTCCCAGAAGAACTTGCGGTCCTCGTCGCGAATCGGCACGTCGTTGATGCTGGCGTGGCGCTCGGTCATGAGGCCCGAGTCGTCGAACTGCCAGTTCTCGTTTCCGTAGGCACGGAACCACTCACCGGAGTCGTTGCGGTACTCGTACGCGAAGCGAACAGCAATTCGACTGCCCGTATGAGCCCAGACTTCCTTGATCAGTCTGTATTCGTGTTCGCGGGACCATTTTCCGGTGAGAAAGTCGACTATCTCATCACGGCCGGTGACGAACTCCGACCGGTTTCGCCAACGGCTGTCGGGGGAGTAGGCCATGGACACGGCTTGCGGGTCGCAGGTGTTCCAGGCGTCTTCTGCGCGTCGGGCCTTGAGCGCAGCCGATTCATCGGTGAACGGGGGGACGGGCGGTTTCACAGGCGCAGGTGCGTTGTCGGCCATGGGTTTCTTCACCTTTCGGGGCGACGGCTCGATGAATGTGGACAAGTCTGTCTACACATCAGGAATCTAGCCGGGGTAGACAGATTTGTCCACACTGCCGAATTCGGTGGACAGTCCTGTCTACAATGACGTCGTGAACGCCTCCGTGAGCCTCGACGCCGAGGTCGATATCGACACCCTTCCTGCGCGCGAACGGATTCTGAGTACCGCCTACCGACTGTTCTACCGCGACGGGATCCGAGCGACCGGCATCGACAGGGTGATCGCCGAAGCACACGTCACGAAGGTGACCTTCTATCGCCACTTCGCGAGCAAGGACCTACTGATCGTCACCTACCTCGAGGTTCGCCACGAGCGGTGGATACGCTGGTTCCGCGATGCGCTCGAGCGTCATTCGCCACCGCGACGCGGGCGGATTCCCGTCGTCTCCGCCGTGGAGGAATGGCTCACCGCAGACACGTTCCGTGGTTGCGCCTTCATCAACAGCGTCAACGAGATCGGCGCCGAACTCCCCGAGACACGGAGCATCGCAACTCGACACAAGGCCGAGATGGTGGAGTGCATCAGGGCGACGTTGCCTCCGGGACCACACCGGACTCGAACCGCGCAAGCTCTCGGTGTCGCGGTCGACGGAGCGATCGTGCACGCTCAACACTCCGACGCCGCCTCCGCTGTGAAGGCATTGGCAGCGATCGCGCACTCTTTGAGCCGATAGTCGGGGGAGCAGGAGCCACCGACACTCGAACGGCTGCTGTGTCGGAACCGGAAGCGCGCCGGTTGCCGACTGATCGATGAATTGTGACTTCTCGCCTGGTCTGTCTACCGGAAAGGTCCAGACGGTATTCGCACATCGAGAAGGAGAACGGGTTGGCAACGGTGAAGGTGTGGGATGTGGTCGAGCAGGAGCGAATGCGGCTGGTCGAGGAACTGCGGCTGCTACCAGCAGAGTCTTTCGCCGTCGGATCTCTGTGTGAAGGGTGGGATGTCCACGATGTACTCGCTCACCTCATCGACACTGCGAAGACCTCGCGCCTGCGATTCATCGTCGCGATGGCGCGGGCGCGTGGGGGATTCGATCGGGCCAATGCCGCGGGGATCGCACGTGAGCGCCGCGCTGATCCTCAGGCCACGGTCGCCGAGCTGGCCAGAGTGGTCTCGCTGACCAGGACACCACCCGCGCCGCTTGCGACGCGGCTTGTGGAGGCCTTTGTCCATGGCGAGGACATCCGACGACCTCTGGGTTTGACGGGCGAGTACCCGCCGGCCGCTGTCGTGGCCGGTCTGGATTATCAGTGCCGAACGTCGGCGTCGATGGGCGGCAGCAAAGCACTTGTCGATGGCGTCAGACTCGAAGCCACCGACGCCGACTTCGTCCGTGGCCACGGTCTGACGCTGTCCGGGGCGGCGATGGACATATTGCTGGCTGTGACCGGTCGTCCGGTTGCGACCGCGGCGCTGTGCGGTCCCGGCGCAGAACGTGTCCGCGAGCGTGTCGCAAAAGCGAGTGGTTAGTACAGATGAGGCGACTACTCGTGCGGGAACCGTGGGCTGTGCGGGCAATCCACGCAGTCTCGTCGGCGGGTGGGCTGCTGCGGCGAATTCCGTGGCGCCGAATGTGTCGAAGCCACCTATGGCAGCGACCAGCACTGCCGCGGCACGTGAAACGAGAAGCTGTGATGTACGCGTAATTTTCGGGCGCAACTCTTGTTACGGCAAGCGCGATAGGGCACGCCTCTTCCCGGTACCACGCAGTCTCCTCTTTCTGCCCGGCAGTTACCAGATCCGAGGCAAACCTGTTGGAATTCGGGGCTCGAACGCCTTCCTTCAACCGGTCATTGGTGTGATGCTTGACCATGTACACAACCCCGAACAGGAGATCTGACATGGCCGAGAAAGCGCTATTGGTCCGACTCGAAGCCAAGCCCGGCAAGGAGGGCGCGGTCGAGGATTTCCTACGGTCGGCGCTCCCGCTCGTCGAACAAGAGCCAGGCACGAAGCCCTGGTTCGCCGTGCAGTTCGGCCCCTCGTCCTACGGCATCATCGACGCGTTCCCCGACGAAGCCGCCCGTGATGTTCACCTCAACGGCCCAGTGGGCAAAGCCCTTGGCGAACGCGCCGACGAACTCTTCTCTGTGCCGCCCGAGATCAGCTACCTCGACGTGCTCGCGAACAAACTCTGACCGACGTGCTTGCCCATAGTCGGACCGCGCGTTCTCGGACAGGTTGACTCGCGCGACCATACGAGGCCATTCTTCGTGGCGGAGTCCAGAACGTCACCGATGGCGATGGTGGCTGACCTCATGCGTTCAGCGACGTGTCCAGATCTGGGTGCTGTTCGTAAGCTGCACAGGAGCTACCTCAGTGATGGGGTGTGGCGCGGTACAACGCGGGGTCGGTGGTCCCTCTCGAATGAGTACGCGAGGTTCATCAGAAGGCTGTCGCTGAACGGTCTGCCCAGTAGATCGAATCCGACCGGGAGACCCTGTGGAGACAGTCCTCCCGGGACGGACAACGCCGGAAGGCCGGCGCATGGCGCGATGTCCGCGGTGATCGCCGCGTCGACCCGCTCTTCGGGGATCAGTGGGGGTTGCACCTGCATGGTGGGATGAACGAGTTATTGCAGAAATTGCGAAAAAGCCAGGATCAAATTGACATAATGTATCTTATCGGCATCACGGCGACGTGGCTGACGGGGCGAGATCCCGCCGCTAGACGCCGCCTGCCCGAACCTGACATTGTCGCCACCCGCTGCGAGTATTCGCAATCGCTGCCTGCGTTCGCCCTCGACCTGTAGGTCACCGTGTTCATCAGTCGCGCGACTCGTCATCACCCCATTGATGACGATCAATTTCCCAACCGCCCAGACGCTGCCGACAATCGCCGATTCAACGTAAAGATCTGCGCGCCAGCCATGTTCACTCTTCCGCTCGCCCTACACCCACACCCTATTGCCCTTCGTTTCGTCACTAGTGACGAAACGAAGGGCAATAGCCCTCACTGGCGGCGGTCAACCGGCTAGGTGTCCACACCCCGCCGACCAAGCTGAACGGAAGGGATACGCCAGTGTCAGATAGCCTGTCCCAGTGAAGCTCACGACCCGAACGCTCATGGGCTTCTTCGCCGTCATCGGAATGACGGTCGGCTTGCTCGGAGCGCTCGGATGGCGATACGCCACCCGACGGCTCGTGGTGATAGACAACCCGCCACCCACCACACCGGGCAGCAAAGGCTTCATGTTCACCTTCGACACGCTCAACACCGTCGCAGGACCGCGCTGGTGGCCCGGCCTACTCCTGTTGCCGGCAACAGGAATCGTCATTGCGACGGCAGTCGGACTGCTCTGCTGGTTCACCCTCAGATCAAAGTCTGCCGCCTGGGCGACATGGCTCACCCTCGCGACAACCGCGGTGCTGACCGGCGCTGGCGTTGCCATCGCCACCCTCCTACTCACCCAGGAGCGCCGTCCAGCTGTGCTCGTGCGAATAGGCGAGAAGGCATCCGCGGTAGGACCCAGCGAGACCCCGCTGACGGACGGCCAATGGGACCGCGAGTGGACCCCTATCGGCCTCTGGTTTCCCGTAGTGGGGATTCTCAGCGCACTCCTGGTCACGGCCGCGCTGTGTGGCGCCTATCGCCTGACACAGCGGCACTAGGACGAGCCGCGACCGACGTCGGAAAGGAAGAATGCATGCTCGACGTACCCGTAATCGCTCGCTACGGCGTGCTCCTCTCCCCCACAACAGACTTCGACACTGAACGACTCCATGATGCATACGACGATGACTCTCTTTTCACGTACTTCCCCAGCGGCGTCCGGTCACTACCCCCGAAAGACGGCAGTGTCGCAGCAGCATTGAGTGATCCGGGGCGACTGCCATTGACTGTCAGAACGGCAGACCAGCGCACGGTGGTCGGGTCGACCTCGCTGTACGACATTGCTGACGACGCGAAACAGGTCACGGTCGGTTACACCTGGTTTTCAAGAGCCGTACACCGGTCAGGGATCAATCAGCGTTGTAAGTTGGCGCTCTTCGAGTGGCTTTTCGAGACATGGGGCGCACACAGGCTCTGCCTGTACGTCGACAACCAGAACGGCCCGTCACGCGCGGCGGTCCTCGCACTCGGCGCGACTGAGGAAGGCCGCCTACGCCAACACGCCCGACGCAGAGACGGCACGTACCGCGACACCATCGTCTACTCGATCCTCGACCACGAATGGGAAGCGACCAAGATGTCGCTGCTCACCCGGATCAACAGATCCACGTAACTCCGCCACGGACACTCTGCATCGCCCGAAATCTCCCGTGATCGGCGTAGTCCGTAGGCTTTCGTTTCACAGACCCAGCATCCCTCGAACGGATCGAATAACGGCGTCCACCAGACCATTTCGCGCTTCGAGTGTGACGCGGTCCAGAGACAGGTACGGATTGAGGTCTTCGAGTTCCACCAGCTGCAGTGTCCCGTCGACCGCGCGGCACGCATCGACCCGCTGAATCCCGTGTTCGATGGTGTTCCAGTCGACGATGCGCTGCGAAAAGGCGAGATCCGTATCGCTGGGCTCATAAGGTTCCAGCTCCCAGCGATGCGCCGTCGACGGTGCGTAGAGCGCGTACTGGAAGTCGTGGTCCACGAAGTAGAACGAGACCTCGTACTCGAAGTCCACCTTCGGCTGGATCAGCCACTCGCCGCCTCCGAGATCGCCCACCTCCGCGCGTGACACGAACCGCATCCCGACCGAGTCGGCACCGAACTTCGGCTTCACCACATAGGTCTCGACCTCCGGGAGCTTCTCGAGATCGCTCACCGAGTCGACCGTGGCCATGACCGGATAGCCCTGCGCCCAGAGATCGACCAGGTACTGCTTGCCTGCCTGATCGGCGCGACCCGACAGTTCGGTGAACACCGGGATACCCAGCCCGCTCGCGCGCGCCCGGTATCGGTCGTAGGACTCCTGGTGACGGGTCACCGGCCCGGTGTTGCGGACAACGACGATGTCGAAGTGCTCCATGAGGTCGGTCGCGTGGTCGGGATGCGTCGACGCGACCGCGAAGTCATCGCCGAGCCGGCCGGCAAGATAGATGTCCTCGGCGCAGTATCGCCGGCCTGCCGCCGCGTACTCCGGATCGGTCAGGAATGACATCCGCGGTCTGACTGTCATGGCCACCAGTCTGCGCGATCGGACCGAACACCTCCCACAGCCCTCATGGGTCACCGCAACATCTGCGGGTTGTCCCAGTCTCGGTGTTAACTGCGCAGTGTGCACCAACGAGTCTGGGTGTTTAAATGCGCCGTTCGGCACAGATGGCAATGATGGTCAGACCATCGGATCCGGCGCGTAGGTGTCGTCGATGATGGAGTTCAACAGATATGAACTGACCGGGTTTGACGGGTGTGGATTGGCCGTCGATGACGACCCACCCGCTGCCTGCGATGATTGCGTAGACGTCGTCGTTGCGGTCGTCGAGATGATCATGCGGCACCGTCTCAGCCGTTGGCGGCAGATCGACCTGGTAGACCTCAAATGTACTGATGTTCAGGGCCTCGCTGATACGCCGGTCGAACGGACTGGCCGCGGGGTGCGGTCCGTGCCCCGCGGGTACCGACGCGGCGTCGACGATGACATGCGACATGCCGCCGAGGGTAGCGCCTCGGGCCGCGGATTCGAATCTCCTTGACAGCGACCCGATCAACGGAACTAGGCCGACTTCTGCACCACAGGCCGAGAACATCAATCCGTTCGCCGCCGACTTCCTGCTCGACACCACACGCGTGGCATTGCTTGTTGCAATGTCCCGAGTTTGTCGTTGCGCATGTGCATTCCGGGGCGTTTCGCGTTGCTGCACAGCAGTATTCGGCTCCAAGTAGACACGAGATGTCCTCGGGAGGGGGTCGCCCGGAGGTAGTCATCCCTGCGATGGCCGCAATACTCGGGCCGCCAATTCCCGACGACGTCGTGTCGACCGTTATTGCCCTTTCAGGGCGTCGATGCTGCGGGCCGGATTCACCTCGGTGTCGATGCCGACTCGCCCGGGATTGTCTGGGTCAGAACCACTTGCCTGCTCGGACGACCGTCTCACTCGACCCGGCGCAGTGTCAGCCGCCCTCGGGACTATTCACCCAACGCTCGCGCGAACGCTTCCTGCTGCACCGCGACGTCGCCGCCGACGCTCGTGGGGATGTTGCGGAATGCGACCCACAGCAGAATCGCGAAATTGAGATACAGGACGGTCGCAGCGATCGTCCAGACGGTCGTCGACATGCCATCTCCCCCGAACCGCTCGGAACCCCTGTGATCACCAGGCGTGACCATCTCGTTTTGGAGCATATATGTCGCACGGCTAACTAACGGTGCGTTTCGTACCTTTTGCCGCCTACGTCGAACCGCATCCAGGCCGGCGACGCCGCGATGCACCGAGGTGGGATCATGGACGCCCGTGCACACACTCCTGCACCGGTGCGGGACGCCACGGTGGGCGCCGGCTCGGCGCACAGCGGATGTCGTGCTCACGCGATCGCCACCAGTTCGAGGCGCAGCGCCGCGAGTCCGGTACTCGGAGGTGCCGCGAGATAGGGACAGCATCACGTGACCAAAGCCGACACCCGCTCGTCCTGGATCGTCGTCGAGACGATGGGCTCGCGGACACCCACCCTGGTGTTCGACACCGATCGGACCAAGAATTTCGGGTCGATCAACCGTCGTCGGCACCACCAGGGCGATGTGGTGGGCGCCGCGCTCCGTGAGTTGGTCGAAGAGGTCAGGATTGGCCGGCAGCCGGGAATGCGTGCGGTTCACCCGAAGAGCGCTCCGAGGACGTACCTGTTCGGGCTACCTGTCTTCGGGCCCGACGACCGTGTCTTCGCGGTGCAGGTCCTCGTGAGCCCCGACGACGACGTGGAGCAGGTGGTCCTCGGCAAGCGAGCCGTCGGCGCGTTCGAATGGGACCCGATCAACCAGATCACCTATCACGGACCCACGATCGAGACCGAGATCCTGGGCGTCATCGACGATCCTCAGGTGGAACGAGTCAGCCCGGAGATCTTCAAGCACTTCGACGAGTTCCCGAAGATGGCCGAGCTGGGGGCGTTCATCGCCGAGATGGGCAGCCGCGCCGTCACCGACGACGACACCTTCGACAGCGACCTGCTGATGACCGGCGTCGACGGCAGGCAACGAAGCGCATACATGACCTTCCGCGCAGTTTCCCGTGGGTCGGACCCGTGGCTGATGCGTGGCGTGGTGCACGACATCAGCGACGTCCGGCCCCCATCGGCATCCGCGGGCTTCAATGCCGCATTGGTGCGTACGGCGTTCACCGTGGCCGACCCGCCCGAGAACTCGGGCATCGGTCATCTCAATTTTCCCGCCAAGGTCATCACCGAGTGGTTCCACGAACCGCCTGCGCCACTGGACCGATGGGCAAGCGAGAACGCGGTGTTCCACGACGCGGATCAGGGGCTGTTCGACGAACAACTCGAGATCGTGGCAACCGGTGTGGCGCCTGACGCCACCTTCGACGTCCGGGTCAGGTTCGCCGACACCGACTGGATGACGACCACGGTCCACGTGCGGGCAGCTCTGCCAGGAGACCTCGCACAAGGCCTCATCCGCGTCACCCCCGTGTCACCCGGTCCCGGGCAGCCGCCCCCCGCCGCCCCCGACACCGGAACGACGAGACGATCCTGACGCCGCCGTACCGTGGAGTGATGGGTGACGCGCAGTGGACAGTCGGTCCGTCAGACGACGCAGTTCTCGAAATCCAGACCGGGGTCACGGGCAAGGCCGCCAAGATGGGGCACCGTCTCACCATCGCGGTGACGCGCTGGCAGGCGACCGTCGAATGGGCCGGCGATGATCCGACATCGCTGGAACTGAGCGCCGAGGTCGACTCGATCGACGTCGTCGACGGGCAGGGCGGGATCACGCCGCTCCTGGGGCCGGAAAAGGTGGTCGCGCGCCTGAACGCGCTGAAGACTTTCGAGTCGAAACACTTCCCGCGCATCGCGTTTCGAGCGAGCGACATCGTCGCCACCGATGCCGGGTACCGACTCGACGGGTCGCTGGAGATCCACGGCGTGAGTCGTGATCACTCCGTCGATGTGCGGGTGGAAGACCAGGACCACCTCTGGCGTCTGTCCGCGGAATCCGAGGTGCGGCAATCGGATTTCGGTATCAAGCCCTACTCGCAGATGCTGGGCGCGATGAAGGTCGTCGACGAGGTGACCGTCGCCTTCTCGGCAACTCGCCCGAAGTCGTCATGACACCCCGGCAGCATTAGCTCACGACGGTGTTTACGCGGCAGGTCACAGGTCCGACGGGGACCCGACCGTGCGGCTGGGCGACGACGGTGATGTCGACCGGTCCGATTCCGGGGTGGATGTACCCGTCATACGGCCGGTCATCGAGATAGGCGACGCTGTAGAACGGCGTGAGGAAGCCGATCTTGTCGACCCGAGTGGTGAGTGTGGCACTCACGGTCGCGCGCGTACGCGTATTCGTCGCGCGCAGGGAGAGATCGACGGTGTAGGGCGCAGCGACCGATCCCAGCATCGTCGTGGTCACCTGTAGCCGATTGTGTTGCGAGCGAAGCTCATTCTGATACGCGGTCACCTTGATGGTGAACGGGAGGTCGACGATGTTCGGGTTCGTGCCGACACACGTCGGCCCGTCATCCTGCCGGTAGGACGGATCGGTCGCGGTGTCGGCGTGCGAGATCCCGGCACCGAGAACGGTCGACGTCGCCGCGACGACAAGGGCCGCCATGATGGAGGTTCTGCGTGTCTGGTCCATGGCAGTACCATCGCGCGCATTCGTTCATTTGTTACGCACAACTACCCGTTGTCGTACGACCGCACCACGTCGCGTTCACAGTCCGCGCCGTCGCGATGAGGCATCAGCCCACGACGGATTGACCTCAGCCGCGTCGGCCGACGACAGGATTGAGATCGGACGCGGCGAGGCCACCGGGTTCGACCCCGGGCAGGAATTCGCGCCAGGTACCGCTGATGAGCGTCGGCGAATCGACCACCCTCGCCCCGTCGGCGAAGTAGGTGGTGGCCAACGCCCGCCGCGGCTGCGTGGTGAGGTTGGGGCCCGCGGTGTGGAAGCACAGCGCCGAATGGAACGACACGTCACCGACGTGGAACGGGCCCGATTCGACCGCGACGCCGCGATCGGAGAATCGCCGACTGACGGCCTCGTCGTACGAGGTACCGACCTTGTCGAACTCGAGGTCGGACACCTCCCCCAGCACCTCGCGTCCGCGCGCGAACGACAGCGGACCCATGCGCCCGGGGATGGCCGACATCGGCATCCACGCGGTGACCGCCTGGACGGTCTGCAACGGGAAGTGCTCGGCGTCGTGGTGCCACGGTGTGCGGCCGCAACCGGGCTCCTTCGACAGGGCGTTGTCGTGGTAGAGCCGGACACCGGGCTCGTCGAGCAGCGCCGCGGCGAGGCCGCCGATCCGGGGTGACAGGGCGACGGCGCGCATCAGGTCGTCGTGGCGCCACATCTGCTCCAGCGCGGTGAAGCGACCGGCGACGTCCTCACCGTGCTCGGCACGCAGCAGCTCGTCGAGACGCTCGGCCAGACGTCGGACGACGGCAGGCGACAGCACGGCGGGTAGTCGCACGAACGCCTCGCGAGCGAACGCCTCGACCGCAGCAGGGTCGAGGTCGTAGGGCTCGGACAACTCGCGCTCGAGTTGCTCATCGGTGGCCGCCTCGACGTCGGGCAGACCCGGCCCGTCCACCAACTCGGTGGGCACCGCGTCGTTGGCCGCGAGAGTCACGTACCAATCCCACCAGTCCTGGTCGTCGCCTGCCCAGTCCTGTTCGATACCGCCGTCCCGATTCTGCTCGGGCAGCCGCTCGTTGACGGTCGGGTTGTTCAGAGCCACAGCAGGGCCGCCTCGTGGGAGAAGGTGTAGGAACCGGATGCGTCGCGACACGATGCCAGGTAGTCCCCCAGCACGGGTGCAGCCTCCATCTCCTCCAGGGAGACGGAGTCGTCGAAGGCACAGCGCTGCAGGAAGCCCTCGGCGACAGCGCGATCCGACGTTCCCGTCGTGTAGGTGACGCGCTGGTCGCGGACGTCGGCGCCGGCGCGGATCAGAGCGTCGCGCACCTGCTCGGCCGTCGTGTACGGCGTCGCCTCGCGCACCCCTGCACGGAATGCGTCGTAGAAGGCAAGGTAGTGCGATGCCGCAGTGGCCTGCGCGATCAGCCCCAGGCCACCGGGGGCGAGCGCGGCGACGAACCGTTCGGCCGCCGCGTCGAGCTCTGCGGGAGGCAGGGCGTAGAGCGCGTGGGTCGCCCACACGATGTCGTAGCCCGCGTAGTCGTCGGGGAGATCCTGCAGGGTCATCACCAGATCGTGGCGAGCCGTGAACGGCGGCCCCAGCACGCCGCGGGCCTCGGCGACCGAGAACTCCGACGGGTCGAGCAGGTCGTACGCCAGCTCGGGGAGCCCGGAGAGATCCGTGTCGCGACGGAGTGCGGTCGGGAATTTCCCGCTGCCGCAGGCGACGTCGAGGAGCGACCAGCCCTCGTGCGCCCGCTCGGCGAGAAGGCCGGGCCAGTCGGCGGCCTTCGCCAGCTGGCGGTAGTCCTCGGTGGCGAGGGCGTAGAACGCCTCCATACCGGTGCGCCCGGCCTCACTCCAGTGCTCGAGGCTTCGTTCCGCCGTGTCTTTGCTGCTCACACCACTCCTCGTCTGCTCATCGGAAGCCATAACGGACCCCCGGATCGAGGCGTCGTGGTTGACTCGACCTGGTGACGAGCCTAGTCCCGACCCCGTCGACCGATACCGCCGCCGTACTCCTCGACCAGTTGCGGAGGCGCAGGCATGGAGCCGTGGCCCTGCCCGGTCTGGAACCCGACTCCTACGCGCGCGACCACGCAGCGTTCGAACTGCTCTCCGACCAGCGCGGCCTGATCGCCGAACATCTCGCCGCACGGTTGGCCGGCAGGGGCGACGGCCCGATCTCGGTGCTGTCGGTGGGGTGTGGCGATGGTTCCCTCGATGTGCGGCTGGCGGCCGGGCTGGTGAGGGCGGTGCCCGGCCGTCCCGTTCGCTACGTGGGCGTCGAGCCCTGGTCCGGGAGCGCGGCCATGTTCACCGCGGAGATGGCCGCGCTCGAATACCGTGAGCTCAGTGTCGAGGTGCACGTCGCGTCCTTCGACGACGCCGTCGTCGAGGAGACCTTCGACGTCGTGGTGTTCGTGCACTCGATTTATTACGTCGCCGACGTGGGGAAAACCTTACGTGCCGCACTGGCACTGTTGCGGCCCGGCGGTGAACTCTGGGTCCTCAACGCCCCCCGTGCCGCTCTGAACGCCTTGGTCGACGTGCTCGCTCCGCCGCTCGAGGACCACCCGCAATGGTTCAGCGCCGATGTCGACGCGGCGTTCACCGACACCGGGATCGTTCTCGATGTCGTCGTCACCCTCGATGCCCTCGTCGACCTCGCCTCCTCGAGCGATGACGTCCTCGACTTCGCGGTGCAGGCCCGGCTGACCTCGGAACTGCGCGAACCCGTCCGGGCCTACCTCGATGCGGTCTCGGTGCCCGGGACAGACGGCGAGCCCCGCGTCCCCCATCCGGTCGACGTGTTCACCGCAACCCGCTTCTGAGCCGTCCGGTTCCGCGTACGGAACCCATACCCGATCCGGGGGTTGTTCCGCCCGCCCGCTGGGTACCAGCACGGGATGACCGTGCAGAACGCCGCCGATGAGGGCGGGATGACGAGGCCTATCGAGGACACCACTCCCCTACGACGGGCCATCACCGGGAAATTGTTGTTCGTCTTCATCCTCGGGGACGTCCTCGGCGCCGGGATCTATGCACTGGTCGGCGAGATCGCCGGCGACGTCGGTGGGGCGGTCTGGGTCCCGCTGGTCGTCGCCCTTTTGATGGCGTTGCTGACCGCGGCCTCCTACGCCGAACTGGTCACCACGTACCCGCGTGCCGGCGGCGCGGCAGTGTTCGCACGCAAGGCCTACCGGTCGCCACTGGTGTCGTTCATGGTCGGCTTCTGCATGCTCGCCGCCGGCGTCACCAGTGCCGCCGGTCTCGCGCTGGCCTTCGCCGGCGACTATCTCCGCGCTCTCGTCGACATACCCACCACCACCGCCGCACTCGTCTTCCTCGCCGTGGTCGCCTGCCTGAATGCACGCGGGATCCAGGAGTCACTGCGCGCCAACGTCGTCATGACCGCGGTGGAGGTGTCCGGCCTGGTGTTGGTGGTGGTGTTGGCGGGCATCGTCCTGGGACGCGGTGACGGCGACGTCGGTCGTGTGCTGGAGTTCGACGCCGACACGACACCGGCGCTCGCGGTCCTCGGGGCAGCGTTGCTCGCCTTCTACTCGTTCGTCGGTTTCGAGACGTCGGCGAACGTTGCGGAGGAGGTCCGCGATGTGCGCCGCGTCTACCCCCGAGCCCTGTTCGGCGCGCTGCTGACCGCAGGGCTCGTATACGTGCTGGTGGGACTCGCGGTGTCGATCGTGGCGCCCTCAGACCGGCTCGCCGCCTCGTCGGGGCCGTTGCTCGACGTGGTGGCCATCGCCGATGTCGGTGTGCCCGAACGACTGTTCTCCATCATCGCCCTGGTGGCCGTCGCCAACGGCGCGCTGTTGACGATGATCATGGCGTCGCGGTTGACCTTCGGTCTGGCAAGGGATGGTCTGTTGCCGTCACCGCTGGCGCGCGTGTTGCCCGGTCGCAAGACGCCGTGGGCCGCCATCGTCGCGACCACCGCCGTGGCGATGGTCCTCTCGGCCACGGGATCGGTTGCCGCACTGGCCGAGACGGTGGTGTTGCTACTGCTCTTCGTGTTCGTCAGCACCAACTTCGCGGTTCTCGTGCTGCGACGCGATCGCGAACACGACGCCGACCATTTCCGGACCCCCACGGTGTTCCCGCTACTGGCGCTGGGGACCTGCGTCGTCCTGATGACGCAACAGAGTGCCTCGACGTGGCTGCGCGGTGGAGCGCTGCTTCTGATCGGGCTCGCGTTGTACGCCGTGACCCGACTCTCACGTCGGCGACGGGATCGCGTCGCCGGACGGTGACCTCCCCGGTGACGACCACGCTCGCGATCGACCCACGCCACGTGTTGCGCTGTGGGAGAGTCGATCGTGGTTCCCACGATCAGGGAGGTCACATGAACGAGATCATCGGCATCGACTCGTCGAGCACTCCGAGCGGCGTGGGTTGCGTCGAGTGCGAGGCGCAGAACGGATGGTGGTTCCATCTGCGTCGATGCGCGCAGTGCGGCCACATCGGGTGTTGCGACGACTCTCTGGGCGCCCACGCGACGGAGCACGCGACCACCTCGGGGCATCCGGTCGTGCGGAGCTTCGAACCGGGCGAGGAATGGTTCTACGACTACACCTCCGGTGCGATGTTCACCGGCCCCGCGCTCGCGCCGCCCGATGGACATCCGCGGGAACAGACCGCGCCAGGACCGCGTGAGCGGGTGCCGTCGGATTGGCAGGAGATCCTGCGAACCCGCCGCGGCTGACGGCCGGGGGAAGTCACTTGATCGGGTCGTGGCCCCAGTTCATCAACGAGTAGCGCCACGCGGTGTCCTCGACGTCGCCTTTCGGGCGCTGTGCGCTGTGCCTGTGGACATAACCGACCACCTTGCGCATGTGAGCTGCATCGTCGTCGCTCAGATCGGCCTTCTTCGTGCGCAGGATCTCGACGATCCGCCGTCCCGACGCGTGGCCCGTGGACTCGTGCCCGGACTTGCTGTCCCCCACCGACTTCGACTCATCGGAGTCGAGGAAGTCGTCCAACTCCTTCGCGGTCATGTTCACGGCATCGTTCCACTCGTCCCACACCTCGGCGACAGCGTCTGCGGTCCCACTCATGGACACGTTCCTCCCACCTGCGATCGCCCACCGGTCGCGGGCGTCCGCGTGACGCGTACCCCCTAGGGCCCCGCCCAAACCCGTCCGCCCTGTCAGCCTCGACAGTTCGAGGGGACGGGCTTGCCCGCGAAGCGATCGGCCATCCACTCGTAGGCGGGGAAGAACCCGACGGCGGCGGCGCTGAGGTGCTCCGGCGCCGGCGTCGAGAGCTGGTAGACCTTCGTCCCGGCGCGGCAGTACCGCTTCATCGTCGCGTCGAGAGACTTCACCGAGATCAGCGGATCGGTGGGGCTGTGGAACTCGAAGACCGGCGCTTTCGCGATCTCGGGCATGCTCGCGATGCTGTTGAGCGCCAATACTTTTCGCGTCTCTGGCGCGTTGAGCATGTCGAAGTTCTTGGCCACCATTTGCGCCGACTTACCGAAGCCGACCGCGAGGATCTCGTTGGTGCACGCGTTCGCCATCTGGGCGCGGGTCTGCAGTCCCAGCCAGTTGAGGTGACTGCTGATCGGCAGCTCCTTCGGGTATTCGCGTTCGAGTCCCAACGACGCCGCCATCGCCAGCCCGAAGGCCGGGTGCGAGTTGTCGGTGCCGATGACCTCCGCCATCTGCGTGAGGTTGGTGGGAACTCCACCCCACACGCTGCCGACGATGTTCACCTCCGGCGCGTAGGTGGCCTGCAGGGTCGACGCGGCACCGGTGGCCATTCCGCCACCGGAGTACCCCGACAGCGCGAACTTCGATTTCCGCAGCCGCAGGGGTGAGAAGCGGGTGGTCGCGCGGATGCCGTCGAGCACGACCTGCCCGCTCATCCGGACCGCGGCGTACGCGGTCTTCTCACCGAGGTGATCGGGGATCGCGATGCCCCAGCCGCGGGCCAGGGCGAAATTGAACCCCCATGGGTCGACCGGCGAGGCGATCCAGTCGGTGGTCGTGTACACGCTCTGCGACGGCTGGCAGCGCATACCCATCGCGTTGATGATCATCTGGTAGGACAGCACCGGGATGTCGGCCCTGTGGTTGAAGGGCACCAGGACCATCGTCACACCAACCATCGGCTTGCCGTGGGAATTGTTGGTGCGGAACGCGATCTGCCACGCCTCCGACGGGATCGTCCGGAACGGGTTGGGTCGTTTGACCGCCCGGATGACGTCACCGGGCGCCATGGACGCGAGGTCGGCCGGATGCCGGTAGAGCGAACCCGGGTCGGACACCGAGGGACCGATGTTCGTCGGCAGAGGCGGGGTCGTCACGCCCGGGAGTGCCGGGAGCACCGGCACCGGCGGTGGAGCCGCGACCGCGGTACCCACCGTCCCGAATGCGAGGGCGCCGCCGAGCATGACGGTGAGGACGACGAACAGATGTCGTCGCCGTGGGCTGAAGAACAAGAGAGACTCCCGAATTGAGCGTGGTGGGACCGCCTCATCATGGGCCATTTCGGACACCGCCGCGCGTCGACCATGCCCCGTTCGGCCGAACGTACGATGCGGCACGGTATGGGTATGACGCATAACAACAGACGTTGAGGTCGGCGTCGTGTTCGTCGCGCCGACGAGCCGTCAGCGGCGCCGGATCACTCGCCGCGGGCCGCGGGCCGGTCGGGATCGGCGGACCACTGCGACCACGATCCCGGGTACAGCGCCGCGTCGACACCCGCGACGGCGAGCGCGGCGATCTCATGCGCGGCGGTGACGCCCGAGCCGCAGTAGACGGTCACCGCCGCCTCGGGGTCGACGCCCAGTCGCGCGAACCGATCTCGCAGTGCCGCCGGTTCGAGGAATCGTCCCGACGCGTCGAGGTTCGCCGCGGTGGGCGCGCTGACCGCACCGGGTATGTGTCCGGCGCGGGGGTCGATGGGCTCGGTCTCGCCACGGAACCGTTCGGGCGCCCGGGCGTCGAGGAGTGTCCCACCGATGTCGGCGATCTCATCGATGTCGACCGTCGGCATGTTCCCGGGCGAGACGACGAGATCCCCCGGCGCGGAGGGTGTCTCCGAGCCCGCAGCAAGAGCGCCACCGGCGTCGCGCCACGCGCCCAGTCCTCCGTCGAGGATGAGGACCCGACTGTGACCCGCCCAGCGCAGCAGCCACCACAGTCGCGCCGCCGCCATGCCCCCGGTGTCGTCGTAGACGACCACCGAGGACTCCGCGCCGACACCCCAGGACCGCGCCGCCCGGCCGAAGGCATCGGCGTCCGGCAACGGATGACGCCCCGCCCCGGCCGACGGCTCGGCGGCCAGCTCGGTGTGGAGGTCCACATAGATCGCACCGGGGACATGGGCTCGGCGGTAGTGCTCCTCGCCATGCGGATCACCGAGTTGCCAGCGCACGTCGAGGACCACCGGGGCATCGGTGTCGGCCAGTCGGGCGGCGAGCTCGCGCGCCGAGATGAGCACATCGGTCATGAGATCGTCCGATCACGAGAGGGCGATGGACCCCGGGGGGCCGGGACATTCGGGCGTACAACGGAACGTAATGCATCCACATGGCCTCACGCCCGATCGTTCCTTCGACGTCATCGTGATCGGAGGCGGCAACGCGGGTGTCGCCACCGCGGCCCGGCTGTGTCGCCGCGGGATCACCGACGTCGCGGTCATCGAACCGCAACGTGTCCACACCTACCGTCCCCTACTGTCCTACGTCGGCTCCGGTCAGGCGTCGCTCGCCTCCGCCGAGCGCACCCAGCGATCGGTCACCCCCGGTGACGCCACCTGGATCGACGAGACCGTGGAATCGATCGATGCCGACGCCCACACCGTCCGGTGCGCCTCGGGACGCCTGGTCACCTACCGCGACCTCGTGGTGGCGACGGGACTCGTCCCCGACGACGAGGCGCTCCCCGGTGTCGCCGATGCGCTGGCCACCCCGACGGTGGGCAGCAACTACGTCGACGCGGCCGAGCAGACCCGGGATGCTGTCCGCGGGATGCACGCGGGTGGCCACGCGGTGTTCACCGTCCCGCGGCCTCCGGTCAGCTGCACCGGCACCACCATCAAACCGCTGTTCCTCGCCGCCGGCGTGTGGCGCCGTCGCGGAATCCTCAACGACGTCGACATCACCCTCGTCGTCGACCGCGACGGACTCGTCGGGGTGCCCCGACTCGACGCGCGTCTCGAACGACACCTCGCCGACCTCGGCGTGAACGTCCTCCGTCGCACCGCCGTGACCGCTCTCGACCCCGGTCACCGATCCCTCGTCGCCACCGGTCCCGACGGGGAGCCGACCACCCTGCACTACGACATGCTCCACCTCGTCCCTCCGTTCCGGGGGGTTCCCCTGGTGGCGGCGTCGGGGCTCGCCGGCGACCACACCACCGGTGTCGTCGACATCGACCCGACGACGTTCCGTCACACGAGCCACCCGACGGTGTGGGGCCTCGGCGACGGTGCCGCGATCGACACCGATCCCTCCGGTGGCGCTCTGCGTCAGCAGTCGAAGATCCTGGTCGACAACATGATCGCGGCCCGCTCCGGTCGGTCACTCACCCGATACGACGGGTACACCGTCGCGCCCATCCCGGTCGACATGCACCAACTCATCGCCGCCGAGTTCGACCGGACGGGCGAGATCACGTCGTCGCTGCCGTCGTTCCTCGATCCCCTCGCGGCGCGGCGCTCGGCCTGGGCGTTCGACCGGTACGGGCTTCCCCTCGTCTACTGGTACGGGATCCTCAAGGGGCTCCTGTAGCGAACACGTCGGATCGCCCGGGACGAACTGGCACCATCGGAGACCGTGAGCAGAACAGATTCGTTCCTCAGGGTCGGCGTCGCGTACGCCATCGCCATCGCCGTCGCACTCGCGTGGGTGGTGTTCGGGCCGCGGACCGAGCACCTGTGGCTCGACGCACTCGTCGCCGACGTCCTCGCGACCCTGGTCGTCTTCGCCTTCAGTCGGTTCTACGGGAACTCGAGCTTCTACGACGCGTTCTGGAGCGTCATACCGCCGCTGCTGACGATCTTCTGGTGGGCACGCGGAGACGTCGGGGCCGACAGTGTGGTCGCGTGGCTGGTGACCGTCGTCGTGATCGTGTGGGCGGTACGTCTCACCGTGAACTGGGCGCGCGGCTTCCCCGGGCTGCACCACGAGGACTGGCGGTACGGCAATCTTCGTGACGGCGCCGGCCGCTGGGAGTTCGTGGTCGATCTCGTCGCCATCCACCTCATCCCCACGGGCCAGGTGTTCCTCGGGATGCTGCCGGTCTACGTGGCGGTGACGCGTCCCGACGACGCACTCCCCTGGCTCGTGCTCGCGGCCACCGTGGTCGGCTTCGGCGCGGTGACGCTCGAGTACGTCGCCGACGAACAACTACGGCGCTTCATGGCGACCAAGCAGCCCGGCCAGACGATGGACCGCGGCCTGTGGGCGTGGTCGAGGCACCCGAACTACTTCGGCGAGTTCAGTTTCTGGGTGGCGTTGGCGTTGTTCGGCGTGGCCGTGTCACCCGGGGACGCGTGGTGGTTGGTCATCGGCGCGATCGCGATGCTCGCGATGTTCCTGGGTGCGAGCATCCCGATGATGGAAGCGCGCAGTCTCGAGAGCCGCGCGTCCTACCAGGACGTCGTCGATCGGGTGTCGCAGTTCGTCCCGCGTCCCCCACGGAGGGTCGCCACATGAACACCCCCCGGGTGATCGTCGCCGGTCTGGGCGACAGCGGACTGCTGACCGCGATCCACCTCGCCAAACATGCCGACGTCATCGGTGTCTCCTCGAAACCCGGCCTGGTCAGCGGGCAGGAGCTGGGATCGCGGCTGAGCCGACCCGAGGAGTGGTCGCGCAACTACTCGCTCGACTTCGGGCAGTACCGGGGGCTCGACACCGTGCGCACCGTGCACGCGTCGCTCATCGCCACCGATCTCGACGCGAAGACCGTCACCTGGGTGGAGAACGGCGAGCCGGTCACCGAGACCTTCGACGCGCTGGTGATCTCGACCGGTGTGACCAACGGGTTCTGGCGGTCGCCGGACCTGCAGTCCGCCGAGGAGGTCGCCGCCGACCTCACGTCGCACCACGAACGGGTCGCCCGCGCGGCGCGGGTGATGGTCGTCGGCGGTGGTGCGGCGGCCGTGAGCACCGCGGCCAACATCGCCCTGCGATGGCCGGACAAGCGCGTAGATCTGTACTTTTCCGGCGAACGCGCGCTCCCCCAGCATCATCCGCGGACGTGGAAGACCGTGCGACGGCGCCTCCTCGAGGCCGGCGTCACCCTCCACCCCGGGCACCGCGCGGTCGTGCCACCCGATTTCGACTGCGACCGGATCACCTCCGGCGCGGTGCGCTGGCAGACCGAACAGGCCACCTCCACGGCCGACGCGATCATCTGGGCCATCGGTCGGGTCCGGCCGAACACCGGGTGGTTGCCGTCGGACGTGCTCGACGCCGACGGCTTCGTCCGCGTCAACCGCTACCTGCAACTGCCCGACCATCCCGAGGTCTTCGCCGTCGGCGACGTCGCGGCGAGCGATCCGCTGCGCGGGTCCGCGCGCAACCGGGCCGACAAACTCGTCGCCCGCAACGTGATGGGCGTGCTGGACGGCCGCCGCCCGCACAGTTATCACCCGCGGCGTCGGCGGTGGGGGTCGGTGCTCGGCGTGCAACCCGACGGGCTGCAGGTCTTCGCCCCGAACGGACGAGCGACCCGGATACCGCGCTGGTCCACCGACAAGGTGCTGCAACCGCTCGTGGTCCGCCGCGGCATCTACGGCGGTGTCCGCGACACCCCGCGATCGTCGGGTCAGCCGTCGTGACCCCGCCGCCCGACGTCACCATCCGCGAGGTCACGACCGGCGGCGTGGTTCTCCCCGTCGAACACAGCGGTCCCACCGACGGCGTACCCGTCGTACTGCTGCACGGATGGCCGCAGAACGCGCGCGGCTGGGACAGGGTGGTGCCGATACTCCACGACGCCGGTTTCACGACCGTCGTGCCATCCCTGCGCGGGGCCGCGGTCGGCGCGACACCCCGCTCACGCCTGTGCTATCGACCCCACCTGCTCTGTGCCGACGTGGAGGCGATCATCGCCGACGTCGGCGCACCGGTACATCTCGTCGGCCACGACTGGGGCGCCGCACTCGCCTGGACCGTGGCGTGCCGTCGGCCCGATCTGCTGACCACCGTCACGGCGGTGTCGGTGCCGCACCCCGCGACCTTCGCGCGGGCCCTGTCGCACAGCCGACAGATCCTGAGCTCGTGGTACATGCTCGTGTTCCAGCTACCGGTGATCCCCGAGCTGATCCTGTCTCGCCGGAACATGTTGGCCCGCTTTCTCATCCGGTCCGGTCAGACCCCGGAGCTCGCCGCCCGTGACGCCCGCGCGGCCGCAGCGCCGGGAGTGCTCCATGGCGGCATCAACTGGTATCGCGGGTTCATCCTGTCCCGCGAGGCCGCCCCCGCCACGACCACCGTTCCCGTGCTGCAGGTCTGGAGCGACGGCGACATCGCGATTCGCCGCTCCACGGTGGAGGCGACGTCACGTCACGCGGTCGGCGGGTTCGAGTTCCTCGCCGTCACCAGGGTCAGTCACTGGATTCCCGACGAGAGGCCCGACGAGCTGGCGCAGGCGATCATCCGCCACGCCGACCGCACGCACCCCACCCCGACCTGACCGTTCGAAGGGGGATTCAGCGTGCGAGCGAGCGGCTGATCACCAGGCGTTGGATCTGGTTGGTGCCCTCGAAGATCTGGGTGATCTTCGCGTCGCGCATGTACCGCTCCACCCGATAGTCACGCGTGTAGCCGTAGCCGCCGAACACCTGCACCGCGTCGGTGGTCACCTTCATGGCCGCGTCGGTGGCGACGAGCTTGGCCACCGAGGCGTTGCGCGAATACGGCAGACCGGCGTCGCGTCGCCGTGCGGCGTCGAGGTAGGTCGCCCTCGCGGAATCGACCGCGGCGGCCATGTCGGCGAGCAGGAACCCCAGGCCCTGGTGATCGATGATCTTGCGGCCGAACGCCCGGCGCTCCTGGGCGTAGTCGACGGCGTCGTCGAGTGCGGCCTGCGCGATCCCCACGGCGATCGCCGCGATACCGAGTCGACCGGAATCGAGCGCGCTGAACGCGATCGGCAGCCCCTGTCCCTCCTCCCCGATCCGTCGCGACCCCTCGACGACGGCGTTGTCGTAGAAGGCCGACGTGGTCGGGATCGCGTGGAGACCGAGCTTCTCCTCGGGCTTGCCGAACGAGAGCCCCGGCGTGTCCTTCGCGACGAGGAAACACGTGACGCCCTTCGATCCCTCGCCGGTGCGCGCGAAGAGGTTGTAGAAGTCGGCGACCCCGCCGTGCGTGATCCACGCCTTCGACCCGTTGATCACATAGTCGTCGCCCTGCGCGGTCGCCCGACAGGCCAGCGCAGCCGCATCCGAACCCGCCTGCGCCTCGGACAGGCTGTAGGCGCCGATCGTGCGTCCACTGAGCATCTCGGCCAGCCAGCGTTGTCTCTGCTCGTCGGTGCCGTACACACTGAGCGGGAACGAGGCGAGGCCGTGCACGCTGGTGGCGACGGCGACCGACGCCCAGGAGATCGCGAGCTCCTCGAGGACCTGGAGGTAGACCTCGTACGGCTGGCCACCCCCACCCCACTCCTCGGGGTACGGCAGGCTCAGCAGGCCCGCCTCTCCCAGCGTCGCGAACACGCCGTCGGGGTACTTCTCGGCGCGCTCGTACTCGTCGACGATGGGGTCGAGCACGCGACCGGCGATGTCTCGCGTGAGCCCGATCAGCTCCCGCGCCTCATCCGACGGCAACAGACGATCGACGGCCACAGCGCCTCCTCCGTACACATAAGTGCACCTACGTTTCGGTTGACCCGATCACATCACGGACGCGCACGCATTGACAACGCGCTGTTCGACGAGCCGTCGAACCTGTCCGATGAACAGGGACGACACGGCTCTCGGCGCAGCTGCGGGCGGGGCGCCGACGCGCGACGCTCCGCCGACGACACCCTCGCATTCGACCTCGACCTCTGCCACCCTCGGATGTCAGTGAGGACGTCATCCATCCGGGGGAGGGAGGCAGACGTGATCACGTCGAATGATGGCTCATGGGCACCCGTGGGGCCACGGGGCCGGCCGGGATCGGTGGCCATCAGCGCGTCGGGGGTGCGCACCACCTACGCCGACCTGGCCGCACGCGTGACCGCTCTGCGCAACGCGTTCACCCAGGTGGGGGTGCGAAGAGGCGATCGGATCGCCTATCTCGGCCCCACCACAACCCACGCCATCGAGACGTTCTACGCGTCACTGGCGCTCGGAGCCAGCCACGTTCCTCTCGATCCGGACATGTCACCGGTCATGATCACGACCATCGCCGAGGACACGTCGATGATCGCGGTGGTCGTCGATCCTGCGCATCACGACCACATCGCCTTGTTGAGCCGCCGCCAGATCGTGTTGACCTCCGGCCCCATCCCGGTCGCACTCTGCGAGCCGCTCGACTACGAAGCGTTCCTGGCCACGGGCACCGTCCACGGTCACGAACGCAGTCCCTCGCCCGGGGATCCGGGTGTCCTCATGCCCGCGCACCCGACGGGCGCGGCTCCGGTGGCCTTCGACCACGGCATGGTCGCCCACAACGTGAGCGAGATGGCCACCATGCTCGACATCGACGAACGAGACTCGATCCTGGTCGCCACACACGCGCACACCCACCCGTGGTCGGGCTGGTTGGGCGCTGCGGCACTGTCGCGCGGGGCGCACCTGCTGATCACCGGGTCCACGTCGGTGGCGGGTGTGCTCGACGATCTCATCGACGGCCGGTCCGCGGTGACGGCGCTTCGGGCCGACACCCTGCGGGCGATGACGGCCTGCAGCAGGTGGGCGTCGCCCGGATGGGTCGGGCCACGCCGGATCCTGTGTGTCGATCACCCCGACGAGCACCTGGTGCGGGCCTGGAGCGAGCGTGGCACCGAACTCGTCGACGTCACCCGCGGGATGCCCTCTCCGGTGGCCGCGCTCGACGATCCGCCGCTGCGCGGTGTGGCCTGCTGACACGACCACACCGCACAGCGAACAGCCGGCTCAGGAGTTCGGCGCGGAGACCTCGAGCGCGATGTTGTCGGGATCGCGGAACTCGAGGATCGCGATCCCGGCGTCGCCGAGATCCTTGATCGGCTCGTGCTCGATGCCCAGCGAGTCGAGATGGGCACTCGCGTCGTTCAGGTCGGCCAGGGACGCGACCGAGAAGCTCACGTGGTCGAGGCCGGACCGGTCCTCGGTGAACGAGTCGTCACCGGGTGCGACGGGGCGCAGACCGAGAAGGCCCCCACCGAACTGGTAGATCACTCCGCCGTACAGGAACGCCAACTGCTCGCGGGTCTGCTCGTCGGCGCCCTCGGGCACCTCGAAGGCGACGTCGAAACCGAACACGTCGTCATAGAACTTCCGTGACACGGCGATGTCGCGGACGGTGAGCCGAACGTGGTGGTAGTCGGTTGCGGCGATCGTCATGCTGATTCCCCTTCTCCTGCGGCCCAATAGCCGCGTTGCCATGTGTGCATCTGCCCCACGCACGACACTACGCGTGCACACTGAACCGATGAGGTCTGTCGTTCTTACCGCCACCGCAGCCGTATCCGTCGTCCTGATCGCCGCGTGCGGGTCGGACACGCCGACCGATCGGGCCGCTCCGTCGAGCACCCCGGTGGCCGCCGAGCCCGCCGTGGCGCCCGCCCCGACGACACCGCCGATCGGTACGACCCTGGAGGTCGGCAACGAGCCCGAGGGCGTCGTGATCGGCACGGCGGGGATCGCCGCGGTCGGCGTGCGTCGACCCGACGGACTCACCCTCGTCGACGTGCGGGCGGGGCGCGTGATCCGCACCGTCGAGACGCGGGGCGCACCACGACATCTGGAAGTCGCCGGCCCGAACGGTCCGGTGATCGTGCCACTGGAGACGAGCAACACGGTGACCGAGATGTCGTTCGACGGCACCTTCGGTCCGATCGCCACCGGTGTCGGCGATCTCCCCCACGATGCGGTCCGTACCTCCGACGGAACACTCGTGGGCACCAACGAGCACGGGGGCGGCGCGCTGTTCCTGCGTGACGGCAAGGTGGTGAAGTCGCTTCCCGCCGGCCCCCCGCAGCCCGGCGGCGTCGCGGCCGTCGGGCGATACGCCGCGATGGCCGATGTCCAGGGCAACGGCGTCTTCGTCTACGACGGGACCACCATGACCGAGGTCGCGCAGAAGAAGATCGGCACCCGCCTGACCCACGCACACGCACTCGGCGGCGGGCTCGTCGCCTTCGCCGACACCGACGGTGGGGCGGTGCTCGTCGAACGGATCACCCCGCAGGTGGTCGACGTCTCGCGTATCGACGCCCCGGGCAAGCCCTACGGGCTCAGCTACGACGATCGCACCAAGACGCTGCTGGTGACCCTCGGTTCCACGAACACCCTGCGCCTCGTCGACATGTCGGATCCGTCGAGACCCCGTGTCCGCGGCGACGTGCCCACGGTGCAGCAACCCAATTCGGTGGCCATGGACCCGGTCACCGGGATCGTGGCGGTCACCGGGAGCGCGCCGGGTGCCGCGAGTTCGCTGCAGCTGATCCCCGCCGATCTGCTCCCCCGCTGACGCTTCTCGTCGTCTCCCCGACGGCGTTCCGACACGACGACGACACCCCCGCCACCGGGAACCGGTGACGGGGGTGTCGTTGTCAGACTGCGATGGCGCAGATCAGCCGATGCTGAACGGCCGTCCGTAGGTGGAGATCTGCTTGTCGACGTTCGACGTGCGGATACGGATCTGGGCGTAGGAACGCGCCTGGGCGTATCCCGCGCACCCGGTGAGCTGCAGCTGCTCGTTGGTGTAGCTGTTCGAGGCCTTCTTGGTCTCGTAATCGACGTTCTGCGTCTGCTGCTGGCTGCCGAAGTCGTCGGCCTTCTCGACGTTGTTCACGTAGTACACCGCGGCCTGGCCCGGCCCGAGGGTCAGGGTCTGGGTGGCACCGGCGCCCTGGGTGGCGGCGCTGGTGACGGTGTTCTGCGACGACGTGCCCGTGGTGCCGCTGTTGGCGCCGGTGATCGACACCTGGCAACCGACGATGTAGCCGGCCGCGATGCGGATCTTCGCCTTCTTGCTGGTGGTGACCGTGTACTTGGCCGACACCTGCGCGGCGCGGTGCAGCGGTGTGCCACCGAGCGAGGGCGCGACGACCGCGTTCTCGTTGGTGCGCACGATGGTCACCTTGGTGCCGTCGGGCAGCGTCTGCACGTCGGTCTGCGACGGCAGCTTGATGAAGACGTCGGCGTTCGCGGTGCCCTGGGAGAGCAGAGCGGCCGCGACCGCGATGACGGCGCTGGTGCCGGCGACGCCGACCGCCCGCCGGGAGGACTTGGTGGAGGTGTTCATCGAATCCCTTTGTGTCTGTGTGCGAGTCATGGAGGTCAGGTCAGCCGATGGAGAAGGGCTTGCCGTACAGGGTCACCTTCTGGTGGTCGTCACCGGTGGTCTCGACCACCGAGTACGAGCGGGCCTGGGCGTAGCCGCCGCAGCCCTGGACCTGCAGCTGCGCGCGGTCGTAGGACAGGTAGTAGGTGCCGGCCTTCTCGATGTTCTTGTAGTTGAGGAGGACGAAGCTCACCTGGCCGGGAACCAGCGGCAGGGCGAACGAGCCGTTGAGTCCGAGGGTCGGCGCGGCGCCGCCGATGCCACCGAGGTTGGCACCGCCACCGAGGGTGAGGCCACCGATACCGACCTGGCATCCGACGATGTAGCCGGCCGACAGGGTCGCCGACGCGCCGTTGGTCTCGACACCGTTGGTGCCGGGCAGCGCGGTCTCGCCCGCGGGGCCGCGGTTGGGGCCGGCCTTCTTGGCCTTGAGCTTCGGGGCGTACAGGGTGATGTCGGCGGAGACCCAGGCGTTGCGGCCGGCGCCGTTGGCCGCCAGCGACGGCGAGACCTGGACCGACTCACCGCTGCGGGTGATCAGCAGGTTGTCGCCACGGGCCGCACCGTTGGGGAGCTTCTGGAAGGTGTCGGCGCTCGCGGCGCCCTGCGACATCAGGCCGACGGCGGTGGCACCGACCACGGCCATCGTCCCCAGCGATGCAGCTCGCCGCAATGCGGTGGAGTTCTTGCTCATCTGTTCCTCTTTCGGGCGATCAGGACCCCGAGCACGCTCGGGACATCTGCGTCTGACATGACTGGATTGACGACACCCACGTGGCGCGTCGATCGGGGTGAAGCCTGATCGAGTCAGGAGAACATCCGGTGAACACACACCACGGTTTCGATGACATGACAGCGCCGTGGACGTGAATGCCCACGAGATCTCGTCACGGAAACGGTCAAACCGTAATCTCAAGTGTCGCTAATGATTTCGGCCACATAACGGAGGGGTCGAGTTCACCCGCCGTTGGCTGGACATCGTCACGGACAGCAGGGTCAGTTGGTGGAGATCAGGCCAGAACGGCCGTCTAGATGTCGAGGCGCCCGCCCCGCGAGGCCGCGAGATCGTAGGCGGTCTCGGCGTGTTCGGCGTCGTCGATGCCGTCGAGTTCGTCCTGCGGCTCGGCGCGCACGCCGATGGTGGCCCGCAGCCCCAGCCCGATGAGGGCGGTGACGACCATGGCGTAGGCGCCCACCGCGAGGACGGCCACGACCTGTCGCCAGAGTTGATCGACGCCACCGCCGTAGAACAGCCCGTCGACACCTGCCGGTGCCGCGCTGCTGGCGACGAGTCCGATCATCACGGTGCCCACGACCCCGGCGACGAGGTGGACGCCGACGACGTCGAGCGAATCGTCGTAGCCGAGGCGGTATTTGAGCTCGATCGCCAGGGAGCTGACCGCCCCGGCGACGATGCCGATCGCGATGGCCCCGATGGGTGTCACCGACGCGCACGACGGGGTGATCGCCACCAGTCCCGCGACGACGCCGGACGCGGCACCGAACGAGGTCGGCTTGCCGTGTCGGATGCGTTCCACGACCAGCCAGCTCAGCAGCGAGACCGCACCCGCGCCGAGGGTGTTCACCAGGGCCATGGCCGCGGTCCCGTCGGCGGCCAGCGCCGAACCGGCGTTGAACCCGAACCAGCCCAACCACAGCAGTCCGGCTCCGAGCATGACCGCCGGAAGATTGTGGGGCCGCATCGGATCGCGTGGCCACCCGCGGCGCTTGCCGACGATGAGTGCCAGTACCAGTGCCGACGCACCGGAGTTGACCTCGACGGCGGTGCCACCCGCGAAGTCGATGGCCCCCAGCCGATTCGCGATCCAGCCGCCCGACTCCGCCGCCAGGCCGTCGATGGCGAACACCCAGTGCGCCACCGGGAAATAGACGAGCGTCGCCCAGAGTGCGGCGAAGGCCAGCCAGGCGACGAACTTCATCCGGTCGGCCACCGCACCGGCGATCAGCGCGACGGTCACCATCGCGAAACCGGCCTGGAACATCACGAACACCAGCGCGGGAATGGTTCCCACGAGCGGGATCGACGCCCCGGCCGGGTCGCCGGCGGAGTAGTTGCCGCCGAAGAGTCCGTCCAGCCCGGCGAACTGGGTGGGATCGCCGATCACACCGCCGATGTCGTCGCCGAAGGCCAACGAGTACCCGAAGAGCAACCACAGCACCCACACGACGCCGACGGCCGACATGCACATCATCATCATGTTCAGCACGCTCTTCGCGCGCACCATGCCGCCGTAGAAGAACGCCAGCGCGGGCGTCATCACCAGCACGAGTGCCGCACTGACCATGACCCACGCGGTATTGGCCGCGTCGGGGGTACCGACGATCGGGTACGACACTGGCGAGCTCCTCTGCTACTCGACCCGCGACCGGTCGATTCGGGGCGAGAGCAAAGTTAGCAGTGCGTCGTCACCCGCCCGTCACACCGTCTGGGCCAACCGCTCGGCGAGCAGCTTCGCGAACCTCGCCGGATCGTTCAGTTCGCTGCCCTCGGCGATCACCGCCATCCCGTACAGCAGGTGCGCGGTGTCGACGAGGGACTGGTCGTCGCCCTTCTCCGCCCGAGCCTTCTGCAGTGCGACGACGAGCGGATGGTCGGGGTTGAGCTCGAGGATGCGCTTGCTCGGCGGCAGGATCTGGCCGGAGGCGCGGTAGAGCTTCTCCATCTGCGGCGAGAAACTGAAGGTGTCGCCGACCAGGCACGCGGGAGAATCGGTCAGTCGGGTCGACAGCCGGGTCTCCTTGACGTTCTCGTCGAGAGTCGTGGTCAGCCAGGCCGTCAGATCCGCGAAGGTCTTGTCGCGTTCGGCCTTCTCCGCCTCGGCCTCCTTCTTCTCGTCGTCGGATTTCCCGGCGTCGTCGTCGAGGTCGACCTCGCCCTTGGCGATCGACCGCAACGGCTTGCCGTCGAACTCGGGAACCGATCCGACCCACATCTCGTCGACAGGATCGCCGAGGAGGAGCACCTCGATGCCCCGGGCCCGGAACGCCTCCATGTGCGGCGAGTTCTCCATGGCCTGACGGGTCTCACCGGTGATGTAGTAGATCTCCGACTGTCCGGGCTTCATCCGGGTGACGTAATCGGAGAGGCTGGTGAGCTTCTCGGGATCGTTCGTCGAGGCGAACGACGAGATCTTCAGCAGCGCATCACGATTGTCCTGATCGGAGAGCAGGCCCTCCTTGAGCGCTCGACCGAACTGCGCCCACAGGGTGTCGTAGTCGTCGGGGCGCGAGGACTTGATGTCGGAGATCGTCGACAGCACCTTCTTGGTGAGTCGACGACGGATCGCCCGGATCTGCCGGTCCTGCTGCAGGATCTCGCGGGAGACGTTGAGCGACAGGTCGGCCGCGTCGACGACGCCCTTCACGAACCGCAGGTACTCCGGCATCAGTTCTTCGCAGTCGTCCATGATGAAGACCCGCTTCACGTACAGCGAGATACCCCCCGAACGCTCACGCATGAACAGGTCGAACGGCGCCTGAGACGGGATGAACAGCAGCGCTTGGTATTCGAAGGTGCCCTCGGCCTTGAGCGAGATGGTCTCGAGCGGGTCGTCCCACGCGTGGCTGACGTGACGGTAGAACTCGGTGTATTCCTCCTCGGTCACCTCGTCCTTCGACCGTGCCCACAGCGCCTTCATCGAGTTGAGCGTCTCGGTGGTGACGACGGTCCGCTCGGTCGGTTCGGCGGTGTCGTCCTCCCCCTCGGGTTCGACCTTCTCGGTCCGCTCGACATCCATCCGGATCGGCCAGGCGATGAAGTCGGAGTAGCGCTTGACGAGCTCGCGGATCTTCGACTCGGAGGTGTAGTCGAAGAGGTGGTCGTCGGTGTCGGCGGGCTTGAGCTCGAGGGTGACCGACGTCCCCTGCGGCGCGTCGGCGACGGTCTCGATGGTGTAGGTGCCCTCGCCCGACGAACGCCAACGCGTGCCCTCGGACTCCCCCGCCTTGCGGGTCAGCAGTGTGACGGTGTCGGCGACCATGAAGGTCGAATAGAAACCGATGCCGAACTGGCCGATGAGGTCGGCCGAGGCGGCCGAGTCCTGGGCGTCGGCGAGCTTCTTGCGCAGCTCGGCCGTCCCCGACCGCGCCAGGGTGCCGATGAGCCCGACGACGTCCTCGCGCGACATGCCGATGCCGTTGTCGCGGATGGTCAGGGTGCGCGCATCGGTGTCGCGCTCGATGGTGATGTGCAGATCGGAGGTGTCGACCTGGAGGTCTTTGTCCGTGAACGCCTGCAGGCGCAGCTTGTCGAGGGCGTCGGAGGCGTTGGACACCAGCTCGCGCAGGAAGCTGTCCTTGTTGGAGTAGACGGAGTGGACCATCAGGTCGAGCAGCTGGCGCGTCTCGGCCTGGAATTCGCGTTCTTCGACAGGTGTGCTCATGGCGGTGATTTTAGCGAGGGTGATTTCAGCGATTGGTTCGGATCGACCTGGAACGACCCGGATACCGCAGACGCGTCGTGTATGCCGGTGTCATGGCTGACACCACAGAACCCTCACACCGTCACCCCGCGGCGGGGACGCCGGTCGACACCCACCTGGCCCCGGCGTACACCGGACGCCTGTCGATGCAACGGGTACCGGCCCTGCGAATGCCCGAGGACTCGATGGATCCCGACGCCGCGTACCGGTTCATCCACGACGAGATGATGTTCGACGGCGCGTCGCGGATGAACCTGGCCACCTTCGTCACGACGTGGATGGATCCCCAGGCCGAGCGATTGATGGCCGAGACGTTCGACAAGAACATGATCGACAAGGACGAGTACCCGGCGACATCGGCGATCGAGTCGCGGTGTGTGTCGATGGTCGCCGACCTGTTCCATGCGCCCGACCTCGACCCGGCCGACCCGTCGAGCGCCGTCGGTGTGAGCACCATCGGGTCGAGCGAGGCGGTGATGCTCGCCGGGCTCGCCCTGAAATGGCGCTGGCGCGCCCGCGGCGCCGGCAGCGGCACGCCCAACCTGGTCCTCGGGTCGAACGTGCAGGTGGTGTGGGAGAAGTTCTGTCGCTACTTCGACGTCGAGGCGAAGTACCTGCCGGTCGAGCGTGGTCGGTACGTGATCACCCCCGAGCAGGTCACCGAGGCGGTCGACGAGAACACGATCGGTGTCGTCGCGATCCTCGGCACCACGTTCACCGGTGAGCTCGAGCCGGTGGCCGAGATCGTCGCGGCGCTCGATGCCCTCGCCGACTCCGGCGGCCCGGACGTACCGGTGCACGTCGACGCGGCCAGCGGCGGATTCGTCGTGCCGTTCCTCGATCCCGACCTCGAATGGGACTTCCGTCTCCCCCGCGTGAAGTCGATCAACGCCAGCGGCCACAAGTACGGGCTCACCTATCCCGGCATCGGCTTCGCGGTGTGGCGGACGGCGGAGGATCTGCCCTCCGACCTCGTGTTCCACGTCAACTATCTCGGCGGGGACATGCCGACGTTCACGCTGAACTTCTCGCGTCCGGGCAACCAGGTCATCGGCCAGTACTACAACTTCCTGCGCCTCGGGTTCGCCGGCTACCGGTCGATCATGGCGTGCCTGTCGGAGACCGCACAGTGGCTGGCCCACGAGATCGACGCGATGGACGAGTTCTCGGTGGTGACCGACGGCAGGGCGATACCGGTGATCGCGTTCGAGATGTCCGGCGACCACGGCTTCACCGTGTTCGACGTGTCCCGTGCACTCGCCGCGTTCGGCTGGCAGGTCCCCGCCTACACGATGCCCGACGACGCCACCGACGTCGCGGTGCTGCGCATCGTTGTCCGAGAGGGCTTCTCGGCCGACATGGCCCGCCACCTCGCCGACAACCTCCGCACCGCCGTCGCCGGCCTCACCCAGGTGCGGGCCACAGGCGAGCTGCCGCAGCGGAAGCATTTCGCGCACTGACTACGCTGGCGTGGGCAACGTCGACGACGGTAGGAGGCCCGTGCCGTATCCCAGCGTCATGTTCGTCCACGCTCATCCCGACGACGAGTCGCTGTGGACCGGGGGCGTCATCGCCCGGTCCGTCGCCGCGGGGGCTCCCACGTCGGTGATCACCTGTACGTGGTCGCCGGGGACCCACCGGCACACCGAGCTCGTGACGGCACTGCACGCGCTCGGAGCGGCCGAACCGGTGATGCTGGGCTGGGCCGACGACAAGATCCCCGATTCCGCCCCCGGCCGCGCCCGGCTGTGTGACTGCTCCTTCGACGAGGCCGTCACGCAGATCGTCGCCGAGATCCGCAGCCGTCGACCCGCGGTCGTCGTCACCTACGACGCCTTCGGCATCTACGGACACCCCGACCACATCCACGCCCACCGACTGGCCGTCGCCGCCGTCGAGGCGGCCGCATGCGGGCCGGTCCACCCCGAACTCGGGGCGGCGTGGCAGGTGTCGTCGCTGTATCTCTCGACCGTTCCCTCACCACTGATGAAGGCGATCGGACTGCGGGTGAACGGCACCGCGCCGGCCACCGACGACGCGGCCGCGCCGGGAACCCCCGATCACCTGATCGACACCCGCGTCGACGTCACACCGTGGCTCGACCGGAAGTGGGAGGCGATCAACGCCCACGCCTCCGAGGTCGAGCGCAGTACCGCGCTGAAGGTGTTGGTCGGCCTCGACGTGGAGCAGCGGACCGCACTGCTCGGCACCGAGTGGTTCCTCCGCCGCGACCTCGTCGACGGCGGCGTCGACCTCAGCGACGCCTGATCACGATCCCGTCAGCGTCGACCGCAGGCCGCTGGCGCGCAGCACCTTTCGTTCGATCCCGGACCGGAGGCCCTCCGGGGTGCCGATGAGGACCACGCGGTCGGTGGCCCGCGTGATCGCGGTGTAGAGCAGTTCCCGGGTGAGCAGCGCCGATTCCGGCGGCGGGACCACCACCGACACCGACCGGTACTGGCTGCCCTGGCTGCGGTGGATGGTCATGGCGTGGGCCGACATCACCCCACGCAGGCGCTGCGGGTGGACCAGGCGTGTGAGGCTGCCACGACCGAAGGCGACCATGAGCCGGTCGGCCTCGGCGACGACGACGCCGGTGTCGCCGTTGTAGAGCTGCGCGCGGTGGTCGGTCTCGGTGAGCAGCACCGGGCGACCGGGGTACCAGAGCCGGTCGGGCCCGACCGCCGCCGAGGGCGCCGACCACGCGGTCACCAGGCGCGCCCACACGGCCACGCCGGCCGGCCCCTCGCGGTGCGCGCACAGCACGCGATGGCCCGCGAGGGCGGCGAGAGCGGCGTCGGCGTCACCGCCGACCGCCGCGTCGGACATGGCCGTGACCCACGCGGTCACCTCGCCACGGACCGGGTCGAGCTCGTCGGGCGCGACGAGCGACACCGACGGTGATCCGGCGGCGAGCAGATCCAGGGCGGTGTCGGCGTCACCGTCGCGGACCGCGTCCGCGAGACGTCCGATGTCGGCTCCGAACCGTCGACGTCGTCGCAGGGAGATGACCCCGTCGGCGATCGCCGCGCGGTCGGCGGGGTCCGGCTCGTCGTCGGTCGCGACGGCGTCGACGATGCTGCCCAACGGCCCTTCGAGAGGGGTGTCGTGTCGACGGTGCACGAGGTCGGCGAGCACCGCACCGGCGTCGACCGACGCCAACTGGTCGGGGTCGCCGATCAGTATCAGCCGCGTCTGCGGCCGCAGCGCGTCGAGCAGGTGGAACATCATCGTGAGAGACACCATGGACGCCTCGTCGACGATGACCACGTCGTGCGGGAGACGATGACCGGCGTCGTGACGGAAGCGACCGCTGCCGCGCCGCGTGGAACCGAGCAGTCGGTGCAGGGTCACCGCGGTCACCTCGGGCAGGTCGAGATCGACCGACTGCGCGAGCACCGCCTCCTGCAGCGACGCCGCCGCCCGACCGGTCGGTGCGCACAGTCCGACCCGGATCCCGGGGCCGTGCAGCGTCGACAGCAGCGCGATGATGCGCGCCGCAGTGTGGGTCTTGCCGGTGCCCGGGCCGCCGGCGAGGACTGTGGTCGGTCGCGTCGCGGCGACAGCGGCGGCCAACCGTTGACGGTCGATCCCGGCATCGGAATCGGCTGTCGCGGCGGGGAACAGCTGATCGAGGTGTGCGGTCACGGCGGCGAGGTCGACCGTCGGGGCGACCTGCGCGCGGGCCGCGAGCACATCGCGCACCCGCTGCTCCTGCCGGAAATAGCGGTCGAGATAGAGGAGGTCGACGCCGTCGTCGGTGGTCACGGACCGCAGCGGCTGCAGGGGTGACGCCGGTGTGGAGCCGTTGAGGGGGCTGCTGCGCACCTTCTCGACGAGGGTGGTCGGGTCGGGCCAGGCCAGCGCATCGAGATCGACCGCGGGGGCACCGGCGGGCTCGCGGCCGATCGGGATCTCGGAGTCGGGCGGGATGTCGCGCAGGCGGGCGAGGTCGATGCACACCGATCCGGCCCGGACCGCACGCACGGTGAGGGCGGTGGCGAGCAACACCTCGGGGTCGATCTCGACCGCGGTGACCGCGGCCAGTCGGGTCGCGACGTGGACGTCGGCGACGCCGAGGACGCCGGCGGCGTTGAACGTGGCCAGCAGCCCCTGTGCCCGGGCGGCGATACGCGCATCGGTCCCCATCAGCGGCCTGCCAGCACGTCGGAGAGATCGGTGACCACGGCCGGCGGCAGATGCCAGGTGAACACCCCGCACCCGGGCGGCGTGTCGGGGCCGATCATGGCGCGCACGAACAGGTAGCAGACCGGACCGAGATGGCGGTGCGGGTCGTAGTCGGCGAGCCGCCACCGCAGATAGCGGTGCAGCGCCACCGAATACAGCAGGGCCTGCAACGGATAGTGCGAACGGATCATCTCCTGCGCCATGGCCTCGGGCCGATAGTCCTCGACACCCAGGTCACCGAGCCCCAGCCGGTTGGTCTTGTAATCGGCGATCACGTACCTCTCGTGTCCCGATCCCGCGCCCACGCGCGCGACGAGATCGATGCTGCCGGTGAGGAATCCCCGCAGGGTCGATCCGCCGATGTCGCGGAGGTGGTCGGGGTAGGTCCGCAGCGGGTCGTCGGGGGCGAGGTGCTGGTCCAGGAGATCGGCGATCGCCACGATGGTGGGTCCGCCGGTCGCGGCCAGCGGGAACTCGAAGTCCAGTTCGGACAGTCTGTTCGGCATCCCCAGTCCGGCGAGGTCGCCGGTCGTGTGGTCCGCAGGGTGATCGTCGAGTCGCAGCGGTGTGGTGAGCACGCCGGTGATCGCGGTCGCGAGTACGTCGGCGTCCATCTCGAGCCCGGACACCGCGGCCGCGTGGCGGCAGCGGTCGGCGATCTCGAGGGTCAGATCGTCGGCGTCGGTGTCGATCTCCTCGAGGACGGCGTGCACCACGGTGCCGAATGCCGCGCCCGCGGGGAGCGTGTTCATCAGCGACGCGGCGCCGCCGCCGCCCGAGACGGCGGTGACCACGTCGGGTTCGTCGACGGTGCCGACGGCCTCGGGTTCGGCCGCGCCCGGACCGGCTCCGTCGGTGGCCGGAGCGTCGGTGGCCGGGGCGTCGGAGCCGAGTGCGACGGCATCGAGATGGTGGTCGGCGACCAGCGCCGAGTACGAGGTGCGGCGCCAGTCGTCGTCGATCACCGCGTCGAACGCTGCCGCCCGCAGGTCGATATGGCTCTCCGATTCCTCGGCGGCGGGGACGGACGCCGGCGCCGTCCCGTCGACGTGTTCCACCGAGATGAGTTCGCCCATCGACCGTCCCCACTCCTGCAGCGCGGTCGCCGCGGTCGCGTCTGCGGGGACGTTCGCCGACCCGGCGGGGTCGGGCGAGTTGGTCGTCGCCGCCGACGCGTTGCACGCGAACAGCAGTCGGTGCAGGGGTGACCGCCGCGCGGTGGTGGCCGGGGCCCACCACAGGACCACCTGCGATCGGGCGCGGGTGACCGACACGTAGAACAGACGCAGTTCCTCGCCGGCGTCCTCGTCCTGTGCCGCGCGGACGTTGGTGTCGAAACCGGGATCGTTCTTCCCGCCGACATCGAGGATGCGCCGCCCGTCGGCGTCGTGGAGATGCACCGTCGACGGCGACGGGTTGCGCGCCGAGTCCCACCCGAAAGGCACGTACACCACCGGGAACTCGAGCCCCTTGCTGCCGTGGACGGTCATGATCGACACGGCCTGCGCGTCACGGTCGAGCCGACGGCTCTGTTCGGTCTGGTCGCCGACCGTGGGGTCGTCGAGGCGATCGGCGAACCACCGCAAGAGTCCGGTGACACCACGCGACTCCCCCACCATCACCCGGTTGCACAGGGAGGCCAGGTGCACGAGGTCGGTCATGATCCGTTCGCCGTCGACCGCCGAGAGGATGCGCCCCGCGAGATCGGTGCGCTCGGCGAGCTGGTCGAACATGGCCGCGAACCCCGCCCGGACGAGGGTCTGTGACAGGTCGACCAACAGGTCCCCGACGTCGGCGGCCACGTCGCCGTCGGGGGTGTCGAGGTCGGCCGGGGTGCGTCCGAGCAGCGGCGTGATGGCGGCCAGCGCCGCACGATCGGATCGGGTGGGCTGTTCGAGGGCACGCAGGACGTGGAACCAGTCGCGCGCGGAGTCGGTCGCGAACACACTCGATCCGGCACCGACCACCGACGCGACACCCATCTCCCGCAGGGCGCGTTGCATCGGTGCGATCGTGGCGCGGGTGCGCAGCAGGATCACGATGTCCGACGGCAGCAGCGGACGCACGCCGTCGGCGTCGTCGAGATCAGGTGGATCCCCCAGCAGCTGCGCGATGTCGGCGGCGACGTCGTCGATCACCGCACTGCGCACAGCTGCGACCGTGGGGAACCCGTTGTCGCCCAACGGACCGAGACCGGTGCGCGCCAGATACCGCAGTCGCAGGGGCGTGCGGCCCGAGAGGCGTGAAGTGGTGTGGGAGGCGTCGACCGGTCGCACGACGATGTCGGGATGGCCCAGCGCCGCCTCCCCGTAGAGATGGTCGAGCGCGGTGACGAGTCCGGAATCGCTGCGCCAGTTGGTGCCGAGGACCTGGTGGTTGTCGGCGACCACCGCGGCGTCGAGGTAGCTGAGGACCTCGGCTCCGCGGAACGCGTAGATCGACTGTTTCGGGTCACCGACGAGCACGAGATCGGCGGCACCGTGGAAACACAGGCGCAGGATGTCCCACTGCACCGGGTCGGTGTCCTGGAACTCGTCGACGAGCACCACGTCGAAGAACTGTCGGATGCGGGCGCGGGCGGCCGCACCGTGCTCGGGATCGGCGACGACATCGCGCAGGAGTGACTGCAGTTCGTCGTAGTCGCGGATCCGCATGATCCGTTTGCGTCGCGTGACCTCGCGGCGCACGGTGGCGACGAAGTCGACACGTGCTGCGGCCGCGGAGTTCTCGGCGGCGTCACGGGGCACGAGGGTCGCCTGCTGGTGGCGGACGCCGGCGCGGGCGATCTCGTCGGCGTCGGCGAAGGAGAACGGTGCGTGGCCTCCGCTGAATCGTGCGATGTAGACATCCCTGGCGACCTCGGTGACGAGGTCGTCGACCTCCTCGACCAGCGTGATGCCGTGATCGCGTTCCCCGGCGATCCCGAGCGCGTCGAGCATGCGCGAGCAGAAGGTGTGGGTGGTGCTCACCGTGGACGCGTCGAAATCCGACAGCGCGGCGAGCACCCGCCGACGCCGCAGGGACACCAGTTCGGGCTCGGCCGCCGCCAGCACCTGTACGAGGGCGTCGTCGCCGAACGACCCCGGATCGGCGAGACCTGCTGCGAGGGTCGTCAACCGGGTGCGGGTGCGCTCACGCAGCTCGGCGGTGGCCATCCGCGAGAAGGTGACCAGCAACAGACGATCGATGTCGACACCGTCGGCGATGTGTCGTGCGGCCAGCGCCACGATGGCGTAGGTCTTGCCGGTGCCGGCACTCGCCTCGAGCACGGTGGTACCCGAGGGCGGCGGTGCGGTGACGTCGAACGTGGCGGCGACGATCGTGCGGGGGCGGGGTGTCATCGCGGCGTGTCGATCCTCTCGGCGGTGAGCAGCGGTCGCCAGATCGTGGCCGCGGCCCGGGCGAATCCCACGGGCTCGGTCGTCGCGAGGATCTCGTCGAAGCCGTCGGCGAACACCAGGCGCAGGTGACGGTCGTGGACGTCGCCGAACCGGTCACCGAAGTCCTTGCGTGCGGCCTCGATCCCGTCGTCATGATCGCTTCCGCCGTGGCGGCGGTCGGCGTAGACGGCGGCCGCACTCGCGGGCAGCGGCAACGGCTGCGACAACCCGTTGTCGCGCAGGGCGATCAACGCTCCCAGCGCGGCTACCGGGTCCGTCGGCGCCTGCACGGTCGACCGCGCGAGTCGTGACCCGCGGCCGGCGCGACCGATGGCGACGGCCTCGACCGGTCCGGGACGCGACGCGGCGACGGCGAGCAGGGCGATCCAGTTCTGCAGTCGGTGTTTGGACCCGAGGCGCGAGTAGTGCGCGCGGAACACCGTCAGCGCGTTCGGGTCGGCGTGCACGCCGCCGACGCTGCCGACGAGACGGCGGCCGTCGGTGAGGGTCACGTCGATGTCCACGGTCTCGACGGACCGGTCGAGCATCGGCTGCGCCGCGACCGCGAGCCGCTCGACATCGTCGAGCACGTCGGCCAGCGCGACCTGTCCGAGCGCGAAGGGTGGCAGCGTCCCACGGCGCAGTTCGGTCGCACGGAGTGCCTCGATGGACTCGCCGGACAGGCGGCGCCGCAGCAGGCGATCGCCGATCCCCCAGCGGTCCAACGGATCCAGTGCCGCGTCCAGCTGGTCGGCGGGCACGTCGTCGGTGTCGGGGACGACGAATCCCAGTCGCTGGCGGCAGAATCCGCGCACCGGGTGATCGAAGAACGTGATGAGGTCGGCCACGTCGATGTCGTCGCGTGGGACGGGTGTCAGCGGGTGACGGTCGAACTCGATGCGGTGGTCCGGCGGCCGCGTGAGTGCGCGTGCGCCGGCGAGTGCGGCGACGTCGAACGAGAACGGGTCGGCCCCGGCGAAGTTCCCCGGGTCGAAGGCGTGGAGCGGGTGGCGGTGTACCAGCGAGGTCGGGTCGTCGCTGCCGACGATCGCGGCGACGGCGTCGACGATCTCGCTCACCGGCACCGACGGCGGCCGGCGCAGTCCCGATACCGGGTCGGCGCCGCTGTAGCAGATGACCAGGCGCTCACGGACGGACATGATGGTGTCGAGCAGCAGCTGTCGGTCCTCGCTCCGCGGGTCACGTTCGCCCACACAGGGATCGCGGCGGGTGATGTCGTCGCCGTCGTCGCGGGTGGCCCGGGGGTAGGTGTCGTCGTCGAGACCGATGAGGACGACCACGCGGTGGGGTACCGCCCGCATCGGGACCATCGTGCACACGGTGAGCTCGCCGGTGCGGAAGTTCGCACGGGTGGGCCGTGCGGCGACGACGTCGTCGAGCAGGGCGACCACGTCGCCACGACGGAGCACCGTGGTGGGGTCGCCGTGCTCGAGGGCGGCGCCGACGACGTCGACGGCCTGTGCCCGCTGCCAGGTGTCGGTGCGGCGGACGTCGGTGAGGTCGTCGATCACCGCGAGCAGTGCCGTACCCCATTCCTGCACCGTGCGACCGCCCGACATGGCGGTGAGGCAACGGTCGAGTCGGTCGACGAACTCCGCGAAGCGGCCGACGAGATCGATGTCGGCGCTGTCGATACCGCTCAGCGGCAGCGCCCGATGGATCCATCCGATCGACGATTCATCGGCCACCACGCCGAGGGCGATCCGGTCGAGGCCGGCCGACATCGTGTTCTGCTCGTACCCGCGCAGACCGAACGCCGCACGTTGCGCGTCGCCGATTCCCCACCGCACACCGGCCTCGGAGATCCACTCCCCGATGGTCTCGAGGTCGTCGTCGCCGAAACCGAAACGCGCGCGGACGGGTTCACGGGCGGCGAGGTCGAGGATCTCCCCGGAGGTCGCGCGTCCCCCGGCGAACCCGACGACGGCGACCAGGGCGTCGAGGACGGTGTTGGTCGCGGCCATGCTCCGGTCGGCGAGACGTACCCGCAGTCCGTGGGCGGGGTGACCGCTGCCGTCGCGGCCGAAGGCGGCCCGGATCAGCGGTGCATACGCCTCGATGTCGGGGCACATGACGATGACGTCGCGCGGCTCCAGATCCGGCGTCTCGCAGAAGATCCGGGCGAGGACGTCGCGCATGACCTCGACCTGTCGTGCCGGGCCGTGGCATGCGTGCACCGCGACGGAGTCGTCGACCGGCCCGACCGGGAGGTCGACCGGGGCGGTGTCGTCGCGGATCGCGCGTTGCAGCCGCGTGAGCACCGTGTCCCCTCGCCCGAGGGCATCGGGGACGGCGTGGTGGACGTCGCGGTCCAGGTGCGGGGCGAGGCGCAGGCGCGTCTCGCGGATCTCGCGGGAGAGCCCGGCCAACAACGGGTTCGACACCCCGGTGCGCGGCAGGTCGCGACGCCGGACCACCTCGGCCGATTCCGGTGGCGACGACCACAGGCGATCGCTGGGATGCGGGAGGAACAGGTGGACGTCGCGGTGGACGGCGACCGCGCGGATCACGGCGATCTGCTCGGTGGTGAGGCGGGTCGGGCCGAACAGCGACAACCGCGGTGGCAGGTCGAGGGCATCGGACTCGGCCGCGATCTGCTCGCACAGCGTCGGCAACCGTTCCGCGGGGCTCGGTGACCCGATGCGATCACGCAGCGCACGCCACACGACGACCTGCCACAGCATGTCCTCGGGGAGGGCCGCTCCGTGGCCGTCGGTGTCGCGGCCGGCGGCCCAGTCGGCGATCATGGTGGGCCGCGCCGAGGCGTAGGACCCGAAGAGCCGGGCGAGATCGGTCGCCGTCGACCATCGCCGACCGACCCGGTGGGGGTCCGGACGAGACCCGGCGACACCGAGATGGCGGGCGAGGACCGCACAGGCGGGATCGTCGGCGCACGCGTCGAGGACGTCGATCAGCAGCCATTGCATGCGCGCCGCCGACCACGGGTCGTCGCGGCGAAGGTGCCCTCGCACGGCGGCGAGGACCCGCTCGGTCAGCTCGGCGGGCGACGCGAAGTCGATGTTGGCGGCGATCCCGTCGGAGTCGTGGGACGCGTCGGATGTGGACTCCCCCGGCGACGTACCCAGACGCGCGGAGAGCGTCTGCGCGAGCCACCGTTCGACGCCCTTGGCCGGGACGGCGACGATCTCCGGTGTGAACGGGTCGGCGAGGGGCTCGGCCAGGATGTCGGCCAACGCCGCGGCCAACACGTCGGTGCGCTCGGCGCGATGGGCCGTCAGCATCTGCGGGCCCGGCTGAGGTGCGTCACGCGGTCACGATCGCCGACTGCGCAGGGCCACCGGCGCCTCCACACGATCTCGCATCGCCTCTGCGACACTCGCGCCCAGACCGACCGGCCGTCCGGACGGATCGACACAGACCAGGGTGGTCTCGGCCTGCGCGAAGGGGGTGCCACCGGGATCGGTCAGTACACACCCGAAATCGAACGACGAGGTGCCCACGCGGCTGAGCCAGACCCGCGAGGTGATGTCGTCACCGGTGTAGGGGATCGACGCGAGGTATTCGATCTCCTGTCGGACGACCACCAGTCCGCCGTCGATCAGCGCACCGTCCTCCGAGGGCGGCGCACCCGAGGCGATGAGCAGCGCCATCCCCGCCCGCACGCGGGACTCCTCGAACAGACGCGCGATGGCGACGTTGTTGATGTGGTTGTTCACATCCATGTCGCCCCACCGCAGCTGCAGCGAGACCGTCACCACGTGATCAGACATGCCGGTCATGCTATCGACCGGTACCGACGCGCATCGGAGTGCGGGCGTGCGGGGCCCTCAGGAGGGTCGACGGGTGAACTGCAGCTGGCTGACCTCGAGATAGCCCGACGCGAAACCGGCCTCGCAGTAGGCCAGGTAGTACTCCCACATCCTGCGGAAGGTCTCGTCGAAGCCCCTGTGTGACACCGTCGTCCAGGTCTCGTTGAACCGGTGACGCCACCGCCGCAGCGTCTCGGCGTAGTGCTGGCCGAGCTCCAGACGGTCCGAACGGACCAGCGAGGTGTGCTCGGCGAGCGAGTCGTCGATCGCCTGCAGCGACGGGATGAGTCCACCGGGGAAGATGTACTTCTGGATCCAGCCCCACGAATGGCGCGTCGCGAGCATCCGGGCGTGCGACATCAGGATCGCCTGGATGGCGACGGTCCCGCCCGGTGCGAGCAGCGAGTCAAGCGCCCCGAAGTACGTCGGCCAGTACTCCTCGCCGACGGCCTCGATCATCTCCACGCTCACTATGGCGTCGAACTCACCGCGCACGTCGCGGTAGTCCTGCAGGCGGATGTCGATGCGATCACCCAGCCCGGCCTCGGCGATGCGGCCCAGGGCGAGTTCGCGCTGCTCGGCCGACAGCGTCACGGTCGTGACGTGCGCGCCACGCTGCGCCGCCCGGATCGCCAGGGCGCCCCAACCGCTGCCGATCTCCAGCACGCGACTGCCCGACCCGACGTGGGCCATGTCGAGGATCGAGTCGATCTTGCGGTACTGCGCGGCCTCGAGATCCTGGCCGGCGAAATCGGTGGCGGGATCGAACATCGCCGAACTGTAGGACATCGTGGGGTCGAGGAACGCCGCGAACATCTCGTTGCTCAGGTCGTAGTGCGAACCGATGTTGCGCTTCGACCCCTCGATCGAGTTGCGCTGGCTCTCCGGGATCCGCTTGTCGACCACGGCACGCATCTTCCACAGCCGCTCCGGGATGAGGGTCGTGAGGCGCTCGGCGAACGGGGTGAGGGCGGCTCCGAGATCACTGCCCGGCGCAGCACGCCAGTCCCCCGCCATGTACGCCTCGCCCAGGCCGATCTTCGGGTTGTGGCTCAGTCGGTCGTAGAACACCTTGGGGCGGACGATCTCGAGTTCGGGAGCGCCCTCGCCCCCGTGCCCGCGCACCGTGCCGTCGGGGAAGCGCACGGCGACGGGTGCCTTGGTGATCGCGTAGTCGACCAGACGTTTCGTGATCGGCGTCTTGAACCACGTCCCGCTCAGCACGGGTCGGCGGACGGCGAACGGATCTGCGACTCCTGTCATGTCAGACCTCCTGGGGTGGTGTGTGCGGGGGCCGGGGGACGACGCGGAGGCGTCGTGCCCACAGCCAGATCCCGTGGACGGCGATGAGCAGTGAGACCCGTTGGGGCATCAGGGGCATGGTCAGTATCGAGCGGGCGACCCGACGGGGGGTCGCCGGTTGTGGGACGCCGGTGAACGTCGCGGTGAACGGTTCCATGCCCGCGCGATCGAGGATGATCGTGACCCCGACGCGGTCGGCGTCGAGACGGAACGTCATGCGGTAACGCCCCGACACGTCGTTGAACGGCGAGACGTAGAAATGCTTGTCGGCCTCGGCGTGACCGTCGCGGTCGGGGTGGAGAAGATAGGCCGTCCGTTCGCCGTAGGTGTTGTGCACCTCGGCGACCACGCAGGTGACGGCTCCGGAGGCGTCGAGGCACCAGTACACCGACAGCGGATCGAAGACGTAGCCCAGCACGCGCGCGTTGGCGAGCATGAGGATCCGGGAGCCGGGGCCGGTGTCGACACCGTTCGCGTGCAGGAACGTCTCCACGTTGCGTTTGATCGCACCGGTGTCGTCGGCGTCGAGTGAACCGAGGTGGTCTCGCGCGGAGAACCGGGCGAAGGGGCGCAGCGGGCGGGGCAGTCGCGGCGGCGCGTCGAGGTCGATCAGCCACTGGTAGACGCGGTGGCGGAACCGGTGCGCGGTGGCGCCGCGCCGCCTGTGCGCCACGTCGCCGGCGACGATCGCGGGCAGCGGGGGGAGGTCGAGGGCGGTGGTCATCGGCGCACCGGATCGCCGGTCACCATGTGGCGCCGAGTCCTTCGGCCGCGGCGACGCCGGATCGGCAGCCGTCCTCGTGAAATCCCCATCCGTGATAGGCGCCCGCGAAAGCGGTCGTCGCGGAGGTGAGGGTCGGCAGCATCGACTGCGCGGCCACCGCGGCACGTGTGTACACCGGATGCGCGTAGTCCATGACCTCGATGATCGAGTCGGGGTCGATGAGGTGGCGCGCGTTGAGGGTCACCAGGAAGTCGGTGTCGCTGTCGATGTCCTGCAGCCGGTTCATCCAGTACGTCACCACCGGCAGCTCGTCGCGATCGGTGTCGCCGGCAGGCCCGTCGGAGGTCTCGGGGGTGCGGTAGTTCCACGACGCCCGCGCCCGCGGCGAGCGGGGCAACAGCGACGAATCCGTGTGCAGCACCGCCTCGTTCGGCGAGTAGTGGAAGGCCGACAGCAGCGTCTTCTCGGCCTCGGACGGATCGGCCAGCATCGACAGCGCCTGGTCGGGATGGGTGGCCACGACGATCTTGTCGAAACGGTCGCGACCGCCGTGGGCGTCGACGACGGTGACTCCGCCGTCGGTGCGCGTGATCTCGACGACCGGCGTACTCAGGCGGATGTCGTCGAGTGTCGCGGCGATGCGGTCGACATACTCGTGCGACCCGCCGGTCACCGTGTACCACTGCGGTGATCCGGTCACCGAGAGCATGCCGTGGTTGCGCAGGAACGCGAACAGGTACCGCGCGGGGTAGTCCAGCGAGGTCTGCGCACCGGAGGACCACACGCACGACACCAGGGGGACGGCGTAGTGCTTGCGGAAGAACGCCCCGAAGCGGTGGCCCGAGAGGAATTCGCCGTAGGTGGTGAGGTCCTCGTCGTCGGCGCTGTCGAGGAACGCGGCGGCCGCGCGGTGGAACTGCTTGATCTGGACGAGCATCCCGAGGAAGCGCGGGTCGCCGAGTCGCCAGGGCTGAGCCAGGATCCCGCCCATGCCCCGCCCACCGGCGTACTGGAAACGACCGGCCGGGTCGCTGATGCTCATGCTCATCTCGGTGGGCTGTGTGGCCACGCCCAACTCGGTGAACATCCGTCGCAGCAACGGGTAGGTCTCGGTGTTGTGGACGATGAACCCGGTGTCGATGCGGTGGGTCCGGTCGCCGTCGGGGACCGAGTGGGTGTGAGCATGCCCACCCAACCGCTCGTCGGCCTCGTAGAGCGTCACCGCGTGGCTGCGCCGCAGCACATGGGCGGCGGTGAGTCCGGCGACCCCCGAGCCGATCACCGCGACAGACGGCATCGACGGGCGTGCGGCGTCCATCACCATGTCTCACCTCGGATCCTGGGCTCGAATCGTGCGCGCCCGGTGTCGGTGCCCGGCGCGCGATCATTATCGCCTCATCGGCGTCTCCACCATGATTCGTTGTCTCCCGCGCGGCGGATGGGCGCGCCCGGTTCGGCTCACAGCGCAATCGGACGTCACCGGGCCCACGGGCGGGGTCGGTCCGGGGAGGGTCACCGCGTGGTGTGCCTACTCTCGGGGCATGAGCATCACGCGGTCGTCGGTCGTCGACGACACCATCGACGAGGTCTTCGCCTGGCACACCCGACCCGGGGCCTTCCATCGGTTGTCACCGCCGTTCGCCCCGATGTCACTGCGGTCGGAGGCCACCTCGATCTCCGACGGGCAGGCCGTTCTCGCCCTGCCGGGTGGACTGCCATGGAAGGCGACACACGTCCCGTCGGGGTATCACCCGCCACATCAGTTCGTCGACACCCTCACCTCGGTGCCGTTGAAGTTCGTGACGCCGTGGACCCACACCCACCGCTTCGACGCTGTCGGCGACGACCGCACCCGCATCACCGACACGGTCGACACCCGCGTGCCCGGGTTCGTCCTGTCGTCGATGTTCGACTTCCGTCACCGCCAGCTCGCCGACGACATCGTCACCCAGAAGTGGGCACGCGCCCTGCAGCCGACACCCATCACCTTCGCGATGACCGGCGTCTCCGGCACGATCGGCACCGCGCTCGCCGCGCTGGCGACGACCGGCGGCCACCGGGTCATCTCCCTGGTCCGTCGTGAGCCCACCGGTCCCGACGAACGACGGTGGGACACCGCGCATCCCGCGGCAGACCTGCTCGACGGCGTCGACGTCGTCGTCCATCTCGCCGGCGCGTCGATCGCCGGTCGTTTCACCGACTCCCACGTGGCCTCGGTGCGCGACAGCCGCGTCGGGCCCACACAGGCACTGGCGTCGGTGGCGGCCGCGGCCCACGCCCGCGGCACCGGCCCCTCGGTGTTCGTCGCGGGTTCGGCGATCGGCATCTACGGCGACAGCCGCGGTGATGAGCGACTCACCGAGTCCAGTGCGCCCGGAACCGGTGTGGTGGCCGACATCGTGCGCGACTGGGAGGCCGCGTGCGACCCGGCACGCGACGCAGGGCTGCGGGTGGCCAACATCCGCACCGGCGTGGTGCAGTCCGCGGCGGGAGGGATGCTCAAGCTGCTGCGCCCGCTCTTCTCGGCCGGACTCGGCGGGCCGATCGGCAACGGACGCCAGTGGTTGGCCTGGATCGGCCTCGAGGACATCTGCGACGTGTTCTACCGCGCCGCGTTGGACGAGCGCGTGAGCGGACCGGTCAACGCCGTGTCGCCCGAACCGGTACGCAACGCCGAGTTCACCTCGACGATGGGATCGGTCCTGCACCGCCCCACGTTCTTCCGCGTCCCGGAGTTCGCCCCGAAGCTGTTGCTCACCGAGACCGGCGCCGACTCGTTGGCGCTGGCCGACCAGCGCGTGGTCCCCACCGAACTCGAGCGCCTGGGTCACGAGTTCCGGATGCCACGACTCGCCGACGCGTTGGCCCATCAGTGCGGAAAGTGAGCACGCAGGCCGTATCATGAGCGCACTTCGGGTGCCGGGCATGGGCACTCGCCCGGCCGGCGGCCGGTGGTCACGACCAGTCGGGTGACCACCGTGACCGCGGAGAACGAGGAGCGCGTTGATCGTCGAGACGCCCCAGTTGATCCTGCGGCCCGTCGGTGCGAACGACGTGTCGGCGCTGGTGGAACTCGACAGCGACCCGGCCGTGATGCGCTACGTGTCGGGCGGCGCCCCGACCCCGCGTGCGGTGATCGAGGAATGGGTGGTGCCCCGCGCGGTGGCCGAGATGTCGTCGCGTCGGGGCGGCGGCATGTGGGCTGCACTCGACCGATCGAGCGGCGAGTTCGTGGGCTGGTTCTCGCTCCGGGCGCCCCGCCACGGCACACAACCCGAACTCGAACTGACGTACCGCCTTCGGCGCGCGGCATGGGGCCGCGGACTGGCGACGGAGGGGTCGCGGACCTTGATGGGCGTCGCGTTCGACGCCCCCGACACCGGACGGGTCTTCGCCGGCACCATGGCGGTGAACTCCGCGTCGCGGCGGGTGATGGAGAAGTCCGGGATGCGCTTGACCGCACTGCATCTCGGCGACGACGCCGAGACCGACGGTTACGAGCGCGGTGAGGTCGAGTACGAATTGCGCCGATCCGACTGGGAGAGCGCACGCTTCGCGTGGGATGTCCGCCGGTCGGCCACCGGCTTGACGGCCTGAGCGGTCCGGGCGGTCTCGTCGCGGTCAGTACCCAGGCGCACGGCCACGATGCCGCCGAGCATCACCACCGCGCCCGCCATCTGCGCCGGTGACATCGACTGGCCCACCAGGATCCACGACGCCGTCGCCGAGGTGACCACCTCCATGAGTGCGACGAACGACGCCAGGGTCGGACCGAGGTGACGGACGGCCGCGATCCCGGTGACGTAGGCGATCGCGGTCGAGATCACGGCGACGGCGACCGCGGCGGTCCACCACGGCAGGTCTCCCCCGGCGAGGGTGACATCGGCGTTGCTCGCCGTCATCGGCAGCAGCCCGACGGCGCCGGCCACGGCGACGAGAACCGCCCCGACCACGAGTCCACCGCAGGTCAGTGCGACCGGGTCGACGTCGCCGCGCGGTCTCCCGTCTTCGTCGACCCGCGCGCTCGGGCCGGCGATCAGGAAGTACCCGGCCAGTCCGACCGCGGCGGCGGCCGCCCAGGCGACACCGATCGGGTCGATCGACCACCCCTCGGCGCCGCCGACGACGACGGTCACCAGACCGGTGATCGCGATGGCGGCACCGAGGAGCGTCACGCGTTCGGCGCGATGTCCGCCGACGACCCGGCGGTAGACCAGCACCAGCACCGGCGCGCTGTACTCGATGAGCAGAGCGACGGCGACGTCGAGATGTTCGACGGCGTGGAAGAAGCACAGCTGCACCATCGCCACCCCCATCACGCCGTAGGCGAGCACCGACCAGGGTGCGCGCGCGATGGTGGCGAGACGGTGCCGTCCGATGATCGCGGTCGGGATCACCAGGACCATCGCACCGACGCCCAGTCGGAGGAGGGTTGCCGCCGTCGAGGACCACCCGGCGTCGATCAGCGCCGAGGCCAGCGGCCCCGACATGCCGAACGACACCGCCGAGACGACGGCGAGCGCCACACCGGACGTCACCGATCCGGGTCCGGTCCGCGATGCGCCGTCTGCACGCGACATCGGTCCCCCTTCCTCGTCCGCCGTGGCGTCCGATCTGTCGCGAGAGCCGTATGTCATGAGTGTCGACGGCTTATGCTGATGACAAGGAAACGGCACCACACGTCAGGAGTCAAGATGCGTTTCACTCATGACACCGAGCCGGCGCTGCTCGCGGTGACCGCGCTGGTCAACTCCGCGCGCACCGACACCGACACGCTGGCCACCACCGGCGATCTCCGCGACTTCCTCGGCACCCACGGCTACACCGGGCGACACGACGGCGACGACGCCGAACTGCAGGCGGTGCACGCCCTGCGCGAGCGCCTCGCCCGGTTCTGGGACCTCGACCGCGACGCCGCGGCCGAGGAGGTGAACCGCATACTGCGCGAATCGGGCGCCCGGCCGTTCGTGACGCGCCACGACACCGCCGACTGGCACATCCACGTCACCGACTCGCACGATCCCCTCGCCGACCGCATCGCGGCCGAGACCGCCATGGCGTTCGTCGACCTCATCCGCGCCGATGAATTCGACCGGCTGCGCACGTGCGTGGCCGAAGACTGCCACTGTGTGTTGATCGACATGTCGCGCAATCGTTCTCGGCGCTTCTGCGCCGAGCGCAACTGTGGGAACCGCGCCAGCGTGGCCGCCTACCGCGCTCGTCGCTCCCGGGTCACCCGAACCTGACCGACCCCTGGCCGCCGCGGCCACCCACCGGTGTCGACGCAGTCGTGTGAGCCTTGTCGCGTGCGAGTCGGACGGATTGACTACCGTTGGCGTCGAGCACGGTCGCGGAGACCGACCCGATCGGTCGGATCTCCCCCACTCGGTCGAGCCCACGCGTGACCATCGTTTGCGGCAGCCCCACCGCACGTCGACTGACAGGAGAAGCCCATGAGCGCTACGACGGACGGACGACACCCACACCGCGTCGTGGTGATCGGCTCGGGATTCGGTGGACTGTTCGGCACACAGCGCCTGCGCAAGGCCGATGTCGAGGTCACCCTGATCGCCCGCACCACCCACCACCTCTTTCAGCCGATGCTCTACCAGGTCGCCACCGGCATCGTGTCCGAGGGCGAGATCGCCCCCGCCACCCGCGTCATCCTGCGCAAACAGGACAACGCACGCGTGCTGCTCGGCGACGTGGAGTCGATCGACCTCGAGCGCAAGGTCGTGACCTCCCGGCTGCTGACGCGTCTCACCGAGACGCCGTTCGACAGCCTCATCGTCGCCGCCGGTGCCGCGCAGTCGTACTTCGGCAACGACCAGTTCGCCGAGTTCGCCCCGGGCATGAAGACCATCGACGATGCGCTCGAGCTGCGCGGCCGCATCCTCGGCGCCTTCGAACAGGCCGAGCTGTCGCAGGATCCCGAGGAACGGGCCCGGCTGCTCACCTTCGTCGTGGTCGGCGCGGGCCCGACCGGTGTCGAACTCGCGGGCCAGATCGCGGAGATGTCGGACAAGACCCTCAAGGACACGTTCCGCAACATCGATCCCACGAGCGCACGGGTGATCCTGCTCGACGCGGCGCCCGCGGTACTGCCGCCGATGGGTGAGAACCTCGGCACCAAGGCCGCCAAGCGACTCGAGGGCATGGGCGTCGAGATCCAGCTCAACGCCATGGTCGTCGACCTCGACTACAACGGGCTCACGGTCAAGGACAAGGACGGGACCACCCGTCGCATCGAGTCGCAGTGCAAGGTGTGGTCGGCCGGTGTCGCGGCCAGCCCGCTCGGCAAGCAGCTCGCCGATCAGAGCGGTGTGGAACTCGACCGCGCCGGTCGGGTGAAGGTGCAGCCGGACCTGTCGATCACCGGACACCCGAACGTGTTCGTCGTCGGCGACATGATGTCCATCGACGACGTCCCCGGCATGGCGCAGGGCGCCATCCAGGGCGGCCGGTACGCGGCGGACGCGATCAAGGCGGGCCTCAACGGCCAGAAGCCCGAGGACCGCACCCCGTTCAAGTACCACGACAAGGGGTCGATGGCGACGGTGTCGCGGTTCAGCGCCGTGATGAGTGTGCCGATCCCGTTCACCTCCAAGCGATTCGAGACCGAGGGCTTCTTCGCGTGGCTGGGCTGGCTGGCCCTGCACCTGGTCTACATCGTCGGGTTCCGCAGTCGCCTGAGCACCATCATCGACTGGGCGGTGTCGTTCACCACGCGCAACCGGTCGCAGCTGACCGTCACCGAACAGCAGGTCTACGCGCGTACGGCGATGGACCACCTGCACCATCTCGAGGCCGAGAACAAGGTGGACGAGTCGTCGGGCATCCCCGCCGCCGAGTCACCCACTCCCCCCGCCGCGACATCCACTCCCGACACCGACGGTCAGGAGCCCCAGGGCACGACCGACGCGCAGGCCGAGGCGGAGAAGAACGTGGCCGACCCCGAGGTGGTCCGCAAGGAGCGTGCCGACGCCGGCTAGAGCGCGGCGAGCGCAGGGGTCGACTCGAGGGCGGCCAGAGCGGTTGTCGCAGCGGACAGTGACGGCGACACGACGGTCGTGAGCGTGGCCCCGCAGCGCAGATCCAGGCGTGCCGCGACAGCGGTCGCCGAGACCGCCGACGGACGTGGGTCGGGGTAGACGAACCGGCTGATCAGCGCGCGTCGCGATCGGTCGAGTTCGAGTCGGTGTCGTAGGGCGGCGGCGCCGTCGATGTCGACGTGCAGGCCGCCCGACCATCGGCCCGCGTCCTCGGTGTGGCGTCCGATCTGCACGGCCTCCCCGATCGTCACCGACGCGGTCGACGCCGCGGTGACGATGGTCCGCGTCCGGTGGTCGGCGTCGGCGGCCACAATCGTGGGTAGCGGGTCCACCACGAGTTCGGCGTCGTCGGCGACATCGAACGTCCACGCCGCGTGGGAGAGCGTCTCGTCGCGTGCGGGAAGGGCGATGGTGGCCGCGACGGTGTGCAGGTGCAGCCGCGCGCCGGCCTGCACCTGCACGCTCACGCTGATGCGATCGCCGCCCAGCGGGGTCGCCGCGGTCGAGATCAGGTGCACCCTGTCGACACCGGTCTGACGCACGGCGAGTCCGCCCGTGGCTCGGATCACCGGGGCCCGGCCCCTGCGCGCGATGATGCGGACGTCGGTGTGCATCAGGTCGCGACGCCGGCCACCTCGGCGAGCTGCGTACGGACCCACGCGAGGACGTCGCTCGCCGCCGGGTCGTCGGTGAGGGAGATCAGGGCGGTGGGGCGGCCCTCACGCACACGCTCGGCATCGCCCGCCATCACGTCGAGATCGGCGCCGACCAACGGGGCCAGGTCGGTCTTGTTCACGACGAGCAGGTCCGAGAACGTCACGCCCGGACCACCTTTCCGCGGAACCTTGTCGCCACCGGCGACGTCGATGACGAAGATCTGCACATCGATCAGTCCTGTCGAGAACGTCGCGGTGAGGTTGTCCCCGCCCGACTCGACGAGGATCAGGTCCAGGGGCGGGTTGGCCGCCACCAGGTCGTCGATCGCATCGAGATTCGCGGTGATGTCGTCGCGGATCGCGGTGTGCGGGCACCCCCCGGTCTGCACCGCGGTGATCCGCTCGTCGGGCAGGACCGCGTTGCGACGCAGGAAGTCCGCGTCCTCGGTGGTGTAGATGTCGTTGGTGAGCACGGCGACCGAGAGTTCCTCGCGCAGTTGCCGACACAACGCCGCCACGAGTGCGGTCTTGCCCGATCCGACGGGCCCGCCGATGCCGATCCGCAGGGCCTCACCGGGCACGCGCACCCGCCGCGGGCGGTCGTGGTGGGTGTGGGGTTCGCCGTCGATCAGATGCGGGGGCATGGTCACCGTCCTCGTGTGTGTGGGTGGGTGGGTCGTCGGGGGTCAGGATGCGAACAGGGGCATGTCGCGCCGCTCGTGTCGTTCAGCGAGGACGTCGAAGAGGGGGTCGGAGAGGTCGGCGAGCTCGCGCGCGGCGAGGTCGGCGGTGTCCTCGCACACCCCGGCGAGATCCATCGTGATCATCGCGACGTCGGCGGGGTCGAGGGCGAGCAGCCTCTGTCCGGCGGTCGCCGAGCCGGTCATCGCCGTGTACAGCGACACCAGCGCCGTCTGTCGCGCGTCGAGACCACACAGCCGCCCCACCGTCCCGGAGATCACCGGCAGGTGTGTCCGGCCGACGTGCGGGGTGAAGTCGTGGTCGGGCCACCGTCTGCGGGCCAGGCGCAGCATGCCCCGCCCCTGTGTCACCGAGGCCGCACGCGCCGCGGCCGACGGTGTCCGGGCGTCGGTCTCGTGTTGCGCCCGCATCACGTCGATCCGCTCGTCGGCGACGGCGGCGGCGATCGACGCGGCGACGAGCCCACCGGTGCGTACGCGGTGTTCGAGGTGGGCGCGCAGGCTCGCGACGTCTGTCACGAGTCGATCGGCCACCGCCTGCTCGACGCCGGCCGAGTGCACGTGACCGCCGACGGGCAGACGGGAGTCGGCCAGGGTCAGCATCATCGCCAGGGGGATCACGGTGGCCATCAGAACAGGAAGTAGCGCTGGGCCATCGGCAGCGACGTCGCCGGTTGCTCCTCCCACACCTCTCCGTCGATGCGGACGGTGAAGGTGTCGGGATCGACGACGATGTCGGGAGTGGCGTCGTTGAGCGGCATGTCGGCCTTGCCCACGGCGCGAACGTTACCGACCGGTGCGAGACGCCGTCGTACACCGAGACGGTCGGCCAGACCGTCGTCGAGGGCCTGGTGGGTCACGAAGGTGAGGGAGGTGTCGGCCGCGACGGGTGCCGCGGCGCCGAACATGGGCCGGGGCAGCACCGGCTGGGGCGTCGGGATCGAGGCGTTGGCGTCACCCATCGCCGCCCAGGCGATCGCGCCGCCCTTGACCACCACATGCGGCCGTATGCCGAAGAAGGCAGGCTCCCACAGGACGAGATCGGCGAGCTTGCCCACCTCGACCGACCCGATCTCGTGGTCGAGGCCGTGGGCCACCGCGGGACAGATCGTGTACTTCGCGACATAGCGCCGGGCGCGGTGGTTGTCGGCGCGGGAGTCACCGGCCAGCGAACCCCGCCGGGACTTCATGACGTGTGCGGTCTGCCAGGTGCGCAGCACCACCTCGCCGACCCGCCCCATGGCCTGGGCGTCGGAGCCGATCATCGAGATCGCGCCGAGGTCGTGGAGCAGGTCCTCGGCGGCGATGGTCGACGGACGGATGCGGCTCTCGGCGAAGGCGAGGTCCTCGGGCACGCTGGGGTTGAGGTGGTGGCAGACCATCAGCATGTCGAGGTGTTCGTCGAGGGTGTTGACGGTGTGCGGGCGCGTGGGGTTGGTCGAACTCGGCAGGACGTTGGGATGACTTGCGACGGTGATGATGTCGGGTGCGTGCCCGCCGCCGGCGCCCTCGGTGTGATACGCGTGGATGCCTCGACCGGCGATGGCCCCGAGCGTGTGCTCGACGAACCCGGCCTCGTTGAGGGTGTCGGAGTGCAGGGCCACCTGGACACCGGTCTCGTCGGCGATCCGCAGACAGGCGTCGATGGCCGCCGGGGTGCTCCCCCAGTCCTCGTGGACCTTGAATCCCGAAGCGCCGGCGAGGATCTGCTCGCGCATGGAGTCGGCACCGACCGTGTTGCCCTTGCCCAGGAGCGCGATGTTCATCGGCCAGTGGTCGGTGGCGGCGATCATCGACGCCAGGTGCCACGCACCCGGTGTCACGGTGGTGGCCTTGCTGCCCTCGGCCGGACCGGTGCCGCCGCCGATGAGCGTCGTGATGCCGTTGCCGAGGGCCTCGTCCATGATCTGCGGCGCTATGAAGTGGACGTGGCAGTCGATGCCGCCCGCGGTCAGGATCTTGCCGTTGCCGGCGATGATCTCCGTCGACGGCCCGATGACGAGGTCGGGGTGCACACCGTCCATGGTGTCGGGGTTGCCGGCCTTGCCCAGTGCGACGATGCGGCCGTCGCGGATTCCCAGGTCCGCCTTGATGATCCCCCAGTGGTCGAGGACCACGACGCCGGTGATGACGGTGTCGGGAGCACCCTCGGCGCGGGTGGCGCGGCCCTGACCCATCGATTCCCGGATCACCTTCCCGCCGCCGAACACCGCCTCGTCGCCGGCCAGGCCCGGCCCGCCGCAGCGGTCCTCGGTGACCTCGATGAGCAGGTCGGTGTCGGCCAGTCGGATGCGGTCACCGGCGGTGGGGCCGAAGAGTTCCGCGTACCGGGACCGGTGCAGTGAGGCCATGTCAGTCCAGCCTTCCCGGCGGGTCGAGGGAGAGGCCCGGGACCACCCGGGCCCCGCCGATCGGGATGAGATCGACGGTCATCTCGATGCCCGGTTCGAAGCGCACCGCGGTGCCCGCGGGGATGTCGAGGCGGCGACCGTGTGCCTCGTCCCGGGGGAACGACAACGCCGGGTTGCACTGCGCGAAGTGGAAATGACTGCCGACCTGGACGGGACGGTCACCGGTGTTGACGACGACGACCTGTGTGACCGGCGCTCCGGCGTTGATCTCGATCTCGCCGTCGTCACACAGGATCTCGCCGGGGATCACGCCGTCGCCTGCCATCGGGTGGGCGGTCATGAGATCGGGTCGTGGACGGTGACGAGTTTCGTCCCGTCCGGGAACGTGGCCTCCACCTGCACGTCGTGGAGCATCTCCGGCACACCGTCCATCACCTGGTCGCGGGTGAGCACCTCGCGGCCCGACGCCATCAGCTCCGCGACCGAGCGGCCGTCACGGGCCCCCTCGAGCACGTGGTCGGTGATGATCGCGATCGACTCGGGGTGGTTGAGGAGCAGTCCACGACCCTGGCGCCGACGCGCCAATTCAGCTGCGTAGGAGATCATCAGCCGTTCCTGCTCGTGCAGCGACAGGCGCACGTGCCCTCCTCACCGACGTCGGTTATCTCCCCGGCACGTCCGATCCCACCGGCCGGGGAGACCTCATAGTGCCACGCGTCCCGCGGCCCGGCGCGGTGACGAGCGTGGCCTCACTCCGGCCGACGGCCCGAGACCAGTGCGGCCACACGGGCCGCGGTGACCGCCGGTGCGAGCGCCGCGACGTCGTCGTGGTCGAAGGCACCGCACGCCCATCCCCGCGCCAACACGGTGGCCATCGCCCGGGCGGTGGCCGGCTCGTCGAGCACCCCGCTCTCGGCGCCCGGGGCAGGCGCGTCGGCACCGACGAGGCGTTCGAGGTGCGCACCGAGGCGGGCCACGGCGGCCGGCATCGCCTCGGCGAAGAAGGTCTGCACGGCCAGCCACCGGGTCACCAGGTGTCCCGGGTGCACGTCCCAGCCCTGGTAGATGCCGCGCTCGAGAGAACGCCGCACCAACCGGTGATGGCGCCGCAGGGCCGAGGCGACGCGGTCGGGATCACCGGTCGGGACGACCTGGGTCGATCCGTCGCTGACCCACACCCCGGTCTGCGCCGCTGCCGCGAGCATGACCGCCTTGGCATGATCGGCGACCGGGTGTTCGAGCGACTGATGCGCGGACACCACCCCCATCGCGGCGCTGTAATCGTAGGTGCCGTAGTGCAATCCGCTCAGTCGCGGACCGGACCGGTGGATCGCGGCGGCCACGGTGGCGACACCGTCGAATCCGATGACCGCCTGCGGGCTCTCGATCTGCAGCTCGAATCGGACGGTGTGCTCGCGCAGTCCGTGGGCGTGTTCGATCTCCTCGCAGAGGGCCACGACGGCGTCGACCTGTTCGACCGCGCGCAGCTTGGGCACCGTGAACACGAAACCGTCGGGCACCCCTCCCGCACCGCTGAGCACCGCCTCCATGCTGCGCAGCCCACGACGACGTTCGGCCGGTCCGAGCCCCTTGCAGCGCACTCCCGAGGACAGCCGTGGGCCGGTGCCGGTGCGCGACCAGTGGGCCAGGACCTCGCCCGCCGCGCGGGCGTGGGCGTCCTCGACGTCATCGGGTCGGTTGCCGTACCCGTCCTCGAGGTCGATGCGCAGGTCGTCGACGGGGGCGCGGCGGAGTCGGGCGATCGCGGCATCGACCGCGGCGTCGCCGGACAGTTCCACGAGCACGTCCCGGTTCGCCTCGGCGATCGAGGCTGCCGCAGCCGCCCACTGCGCGACGGTGTCGATCTCGACGACGTCAGCGCCCACGTAGACGGTGTGTACGGGTTGCTCGTCGACCCGGACATCGGGGTACATCGCCTCGAGCCGCGCGTCGACGGGGCCGAGGATCGCGTCCATCCGCGCCGCGGCGCGATCGGTCAGGCCGGACATCGGCGTCACCTCAGGAGGGTCGGGTGTCGAGATTCTGCAGGCGGACGCGTCCCTGGGCGACCAACCGGTCGTCGGCATCGGTGATGTCGACCTGCCACAGCTGCTGCGAGCGTCCGCGGTGGATGGGCACCGCCCGGCCGGTCACCGTCCCGGTACGGACGGCCTTGAGGAAGTCGGTGGAGTTGTTGACCCCCACGACGCTCACCGGCAGGCCCTTGTCCTGCAACCACTTCGCCGCCGACACCGACGCCAACGACTCCACGAGCGCGCAGTAGGTGCCGCCGTGGACGATCCCGTAGGGCTGATGGTGGACGGCGCCGGCCTCGAAACTGGCCACGGAACCGTCACCGCTGATCGTCGAGTAGTCGAAGCCGAGAGTGGCGTCGAGTCCGCTGCTCACCATGTCGGTCATCGACAGTTCGTCTGCCACGGGAACTCCTTCGAGGGTCGGATGACGTGACCCTATGCCACGCCCGCGGCGACGAATCGGGGGAGAAAACCGACAGGCCCCACACCGGGGGGTGTGGGGCCTGCCGTGGCGTGGACCGGGGGTCTCTGCAGCCCTCAGGACGCTCGCGCGGTCCGACGTTGCGTTTAAGATAGGCTACCCTTATTCGACACGTCAAGCGGACCGACCAACTGGACGCGGCGGCCAGTATCGCGATCGCGAGGCCTGCGGTGACGCCTCATGCCGTGTACATCGGTAAACTCGGGAGGATGAGCGGTTTGGGTGATCTGGAACGCGCGGTCATGGACAATCTCTGGTCCAGTGACCGCCCGCAGACGGTGCGGCAGGTGCATGCCGCGCTCTCGCGGGATCGCGAGTTGGCCTACACCACCGTCATGACCGTGTTGCAGCGCCTCGCCAAGAAGAACCTGGTCACGCAGATCCGCGACGACCGTGCCCACCAGTACTCCCCCACCCATCCGCGCGAGCACCTCGTCGCCAGCCTGATGGTCGACGCCCTCAGCGAGGCCGACGAGTCGACCTCGCGGCACGCGGCACTGGTCTCCTTCGTCGGACGGGTGGGCGCCGACGAGGCCGACGCACTGCGACGCGCGCTCGACGAGCTCGAGGCCGCCCGACCCGACTCCGGAAGCCGCTGATCGGACCGGCGCATGTGTGCCTGGAAGGCCTGTTCTCCCGGGTAGAATCGTGGTGTCACCCGCCCCGCACCGCCACCCGTAGGACTCACAGATGACCGCCTTGGTATTCGGGCTCTTCGCCCTGATCCTCACAGGGCCGGTTGCCGAGTGGCTCTCCCGGGCTCGATGGACACTGCGCGCCCCACGTGCGGCGATGACCCTCTGGCAGGCCGTCGCCGTGGCCGCGGTGCTCTCCGCCTTCAGTTGCGGGCTGGCCATCGCCTCCAACCTCCTCGTTGTCGGACCCGATGGTCGCCCGACGACCAACCCGCTCGACGAGATCGACTCGCTCGGCATCACCCTGTGGCTCGTCTACGTCGGCGTCTTCGTCCTCACCCTGGTCATCGGCGCACGCCTGATGTACACGATCGTGCGGGTGGGCGTGCGCACCCGGGCGCGTCGTTCGGCGCACCGCCAACTGATCGATCTGCTCGACTGCGTCGACCGCAGCCGCTGTGATCGGCGACTGCTGGCCCGCGATGTCCGCATGCTCGAGGTCGAGCAGCCCATCGCCTACTGCCTGCCCGGACTGCGGCAGCGCGTCGTGCTCAGCGAGGGTGTCATCGCGCGCCTGGGGCCCGACGAACTCGAGGCCGTCATCACCCACGAGCGTGCGCATCTGCGCGCCCGGCACGACCTGATCCTCGAGGCGTTCATCGCCGTCCACGCCGCGTTCCCCCGCTTCATCCGCAGCAAGTCCGCGCTGGGCGCGGTGCAGTTGCTGGTGGAGGTCCTCGCCGACGACCACGCCGTCCGGGCCACCGGTCCGACCCCGCTGGGCCGGGCCCTGGTGGCCTGCGCCGATTCCGTCGCCCCGCGCGGGGCCCTGGCCGTCGGCGGCCCCACCACGCTGACCCGCGTCCGCCGTCTCACCCACGACGAGCCGGCCCGCGCCGCTGCCCTCGCCGCCTATGTGTGCGCCGTCGGCATCCTGGTGCTGCCCACCCTCGCGGTCGCCATCCCGTGGCTCACCGAGCTGAGTCGTCTGCTCACGGCCTGACCCTCGCGAGGCGTGTCCCCGGCGCGACGGAATAGGCTGGGTCACATGACACAGAGCACATCGGCCGACACCTCCTCGGGCACTGCACGCGCACAGATCGGTGTCACCGGTCTGGCCGTCATGGGCTCCAACATCGCCCGCAACTTCGCCCGTCACGGGCACACGGTCGCGCTGCACAACCGCAGCATCGCCAAGACCGACGCACTCATCGACAAGCACGGTTCGGAGGGCGACTTCGTCCGCACCGAGACCATCGAGGAGTTCATCGCCGCGCTGGAGAAGCCGCGCCGGGTGCTGATCATGGTGAAGGCCGGCGACGCCACCGACGCGGTGATCGGCGAACTCGCCGACGCCATGGAGGAGGGCGACGTCATCATCGACGGCGGTAACTCCCTCTACACCGACACCATCCGGCGTGAGAAGGAGATGAGTGACCGCGGGTTGAACTTCGTCGGCGCGGGCATCTCCGGTGGTGAGGTCGGCGCGCTCGAGGGCCCATCGATCATGCCCGGCGGCCCGAAGGAGGCCTACGAGTCGCTCGGCCCGCTGCTGGAGTCGATCTCCGCGCACGTCGACGGCACCCCGTGCTGCACCCACATCGGACCCGACGGGTCGGGCCATTTCGTGAAGATGGTGCACAACGGCATCGAGTACGCCGACATGCAGCTCATCGGCGAGGCCTACGACCTGCTGCGCAAGGCCCTCGACCTCCCGGTCGACAAGATCGCCGACGTGTTCCGCGAGTGGAACTCCAGCGACCTCGAGAGCTACCTCATCGAGATCACCGCCGAGGTGCTCTCCCAGACCGACGCCGACACCGGCAAGCCGCTCGTCGATGTGATCGTCGACGCCGCCGGACAGAAGGGCACCGGCCGCTGGACGGTGAAGTCCGCCCTCGACCTCGGCGTCCCGACCACCGGCATCGGCGAGGCCGTGTTCTCCCGCGCCCTGTCGAGCGCCCTCGACCAGCGCAAGGCGGCCAACGGGCTGGAGTCGGGTGAGCTCGGAAGCGCCCCGACCGACACCGAGCAGTTCATCGACGACATCCGTTCGGCGCTCTACGCCTCGAAGGTCGTCGCCTACGCGCAGGGCTTCGACCAGATCGCCGCGGGCAGCAAGGAATACGACTGGAATCTCCATCCCGGCGCGATGGCCACCATCTGGCGTGGCGGCTGCATCATCCGGGCGCAGTTCCTCAACCGCATCGTCGAGGCCTACGACGAGAACGCCGACCTGCCCAGCCTGCTGCTGGCGCCGTACTTCCGCGACGCGGTCGAGAAGGCCGTCGACAGCTGGCGTCGTGTCGTGGTGACCGCCACGCAGATGGGCATCCCGGTGCCCGCGTTCGCGTCGTCGCTGTCGTACTACGACGCCCTGCGGGCCGACCGTCTCCCGGCCGCGCTCACCCAGGGGCTGCGTGACTTCTTCGGCGCGCACACCTACCAGCGCGTCGACAAGGAGGGCACGTTCCACACGCTGTGGAGCGAGGACCGGTCCGAGGTCGAGGCCTGATCCCTTGCGGTTCCTCGACGGACAGATCCCGACCACCGACCTCACCTATGACGACGTCTTCGTCGTCCCCGGCCGCAGCGATGTCGCCTCGCGCTTCGACGTCGATCTGACCAGCCGCGACGGCACAGGCACGACGATCCCGATCGTGGTGGCGAACATGACCGCGGTCGCGGGCAAGCGGATGGCCGAGACGGTCGCCCGCCGCGGCGGGGTGGTGGTGCTCCCCCAGGATCTGCCCGCCGAGGCCGCGGCCGCGTCGATCGCGGCGGTGAAGAGCCGCCATCTCGTGGCCGACACCCCGGTGACCCTCGGTCCCGACGACTCGGTCTCGGACGCGATGGCACTGCTGCCGAAGCGGTCGCACGGAGCGGTGGTCGTACTCGACGGGAACCGTCGACCGCTGGGGATCGTCACCGAGTCGGCATGCGCGGGCGTCGACCGCTTCGCACGCCTGCGTGAGGTGCTCGACACCACGGTGGTGTCGATGCCCGTCGACTCCGATCCGCGTGCGGTGTTCGACGCGCTCACCGACCACCATCTCGGTGTCGCGATCCTCACCGGGACCGACGGCCAGCTCACCGGCGTCCTGACCCGCACCGGCGCGCTGCGCACCAGCATCTACCAGCCCAACACCGACGCGCAGGGCCGCCTGCGGGTGGCCGCGGCGGTCGGGATCAACGGCGATGTCGTGGGCAAGGCGACAGCGCTCGTGACCGCCGGCGCCGATGTCCTCGTCGTCGACACCGCGCACGGTCACCAGGAGAAGATGATCGCCGCCGTCCGTGCCATCTCCGAGGCCTCGCTCGGGGTGCCGTTGGCCGCGGGCAACGTGGTGTCCGGTCAGGGCACCACCGATCTGCTCGACGCGGGGGCCTCGATCGTGAAGGTCGGTGTCGGCCCCGGCGCCATGTGCACCACCCGCATGATGACCGGCGTCGGGCGTCCGCAGTTCTCCGCCGTCGCCGAGTGCGCGGCGGTGGCGCGCGCACGCGGCGCCCACGTCTGGGCCGACGGCGGCGTCCGACACCCGCGTGACGTCGCTCTCGCGGTCGCGGCGGGCGCGTCGAACGTGATGATCGGTTCGTGGTTCGCGGGCACCTTCGAATCCCCCGGGGACCTGCAGCACGATCCCTCCGGCCGGCCGTACAAGGAGAGCTTCGGCATGGCGTCGAAACGAGCGGTTGCCGCGCGCACCGCCACCGACAGCGCCTTCGACCGGGCACGTAAGGGACTGTTCGAGGAGGGCATCTCGAGTTCGCGGATCCTCGTCGACCCGCAACGCCCCGGCGTGGAGGACCTCCTCGACCACATCTGTTCGGGTGTGCGGAGCACCGCGACCTACGTGGGTGCGCGCACCCTCGACGAACTGCACGAGAAGGTGGTCCTCGGCGTGCAGTCGGCGGCGGGCTTCGCGGAGGGACGGCCACTGCCGAGCGGATGGTGAGCCCCCGCTCGTCTGACCTGTGAGCGCGGTCACCCGATACGATGATCGACAGACATCGCATCGATCTGCGCCCGGTCGATCCCACCCCGCGGCGCTCATGGAGGACAACTGCTCGTGCAGGCACTGATCCTCGTCGGGAGCCTCCTCGGTTTCATCGCCCTCACCCTGGGCACCGCACTGTTCGTCGCGGCCGAGTTCTCCCTGACCGCGCTGGAGCGTTCCGCGGTCGAATCCGACCTCCGTCGTCGCGACGACCGGCGGGCGCGGCAGGTCGCGCGCGCCCACCGCACCCTGTCGTTCCAGCTCTCCGGCGCCCAGCTGGGCATCACCATCACGACCCTGGTGACCGGTTACATCGCTGAGCCGGTGCTTGCGCAGTTGTTCTCGCCCGCGCTCGACGCCGTCGGAGCCTCCGATGAGGTGAGTTCGATCGTCTCAATCGTGCTGGCGCTGGTCATCGCGACGTCGCTGTCGATGATCCTCGGCGAACTGATCCCGAAGAACTACGCCATCGCGCGACCCCTGCCCACCGCCCGGGGTACCGCGGGACCGATGACCGCGTTCTCGACGACCTTCAAATGGGCGATCAACGGCCTCAACGGCAGCGCGAACATGCTGGTGCGTCGGCTGGGCATCGAGCCCGCCGAAGAGCTGCGATCGGCACGCTCGCCCCAGGAACTCGGATCCCTCGTCCGCAACTCCGCCCGCGAGGGCGCACTCGACAAGGGCACCGCCCTGCTGGTCAGCCGCTCGTTGCAGTTCGGCGAACGCACCGCGGAGGAGTTGATGACCCCCCGGGTCACCGTCGACGCGCTCGATCAGGACGCCAATGTGCGCGACCTCATCGTCGCGGCGTCCGAGACGGGGTTCTCCCGGTTCCCGATCGTCGTCGAGGGCGATCTCGACAACATCCGCGGCTTCGTCCACATCAAGCAGGCGTTCACCGTCCCGCTCGCCGACCGCGAGACCACCACACTGGGTGTGCTGGCGCGCGCGGTACCGGTCGTGCCGGCCAGTCTCGACGGCGATGCCCTGATGGGTCGTATCCGCGCGGATGGGATGCAGGTCGCCATCGTCGTCGACGAATACGGCGGCACCGCCGGGATCGTGACGACCGAGGACCTCATCGAGGAGATCGTCGGCGACGTCACCGACGAACACGACGACGAGCAGGCCGATGTCGCACCCGACGGCGCCGGCTACACCTGTGCCGGCCTGTTGCGCATCGACGAACTCACCGAGGCGACCGGGTACCGCGCGCCCGAGGGTGACTACGACACCCTGGGCGGCCTGGTGATGCAGACCCTGGGCCGTCTCGCCGCCGAGGGCGACGAGGTCGACCTGCCCGAACGCGACCGGGCCGACGACGAGGACTCCGGCGGTGACCCCATGCCGGTCGCCCCGCGGTGGCGCGCACGCGTGGTCCGCATGGACGGTCGGCGCATCGACGTCGTGTCGTTGACCCCGATCCCCGAGTCCGGGGAGGCGCAGTCGTGAACGACATCCTCGGCGTGCTGTTCGCCGTCGCGCTGCTCGCGGGCAACGCGTTCTTCGTCGGCGCGGAGTTCTCATTGATCTCGGCGCGCCGCGACCGACTCGAGGCGCTGGCCGATCAGGGCAAGCGCCGCGCGACGACGGTGATCCGCGCCGGCCAGGAACTGTCTCTGATGCTCGCCGGCGCCCAACTGGGCATCACCATCTGCTCGATCCTCCTCGGCCGTGTCGGCGAACCCGCCGTCGCGCACCTCATCGAGAAGCCGATGGATCTCGCCGGTGTCCCCGACGCGTTCCTGCACCCCATCGGGTTCACCATCGCCCTGATACTCGTGGTGATCCTGCACATCCTGCTCGGCGAGATGGTGCCGAAGAACATCGCGCTCGCCGGCCCGGAACGCTCGGCCATGCTGCTCGTCCCCGCGCACCTCGCGTTCATCCGGGTCGCCCACCCGCTGATCGCGTTCTACAACCTCGCAGCGAACCTGTCGCTGCGGGCGATGCGCGTGGAACCCAAGGACGAGCTCGACGCGACGGTGTCGGCCGGCGAACTGGCCGAGATGATCGGCGAGTCCCGCGAGGAGGGCCTCATCGACGCCGAGGAACACGACCGCCTGACCCGCGCCCTGCGCACCACCGGCCGCACGGTGTCGGAGGTGGCGATCGGCCTCGACGAACTCCGCAGCGTGCAGGTGACCGTCGAGGCGGGGACCGGCCGGTCCGGTCCCACGCTCGGATCGATCGAGAAGGCGGTGTCCGACACCGGTTTCTCGCGCTTCCCGGTCCGCGGCGTCGACGGTGTCTACACCGGCTACCTGCACCTCAAGGACGTCCTCGACGAGATCCTCGACGACCAGGTGGGCCAGGAATCGGTCATCGGTGTCGACAAGATCCGTCCGCTGCCGGTGATCTCCGGCGACACCTCGCTCGACGAGGCCACCGCGCACCTCCGCCGCACCAGCGCCCACCTCGGCGCGGTCGTCGACGGCAACGGCCGCACCATCGGGGTCGTCGCACTCGAGGATCTCGTGGAGGAGTTCGTCGGCACCGTGCGCGACGAGACCCACCGGGTGTGACCGTGTCGATCACCGACACCGCCCGCGTGCTCACACCGCAGGACTGGGCACAGCGCGCAGCAACCCACCGCGACCGCGTCGACGCCCTGCTCGCGGCGCACCCCCAGCAGACGGCGGCGGGCGAGGCGCACCCGGTGTGGCAATTCCTGTTCCGCTACTACAGCCACAAACCGGCGCACCTGCGTCGCTGGCACCCCGGATTCGGCGTCGCACTCCTCGGCGACCCTCCGCACCGGAAGTACCCGCACTACGTGGTCACCGACACCGGCCACACGACGGTCGACCCCGCCCACCTCGCCGATCGGCTCACCACCGTCGGGTTCGTGCACCGTCTGCTCGCGGCGACCGAGTCCCGCGCGCCCCGGCTGAACTGTTTCGGGCTCCACGAGTGGGCGATGGTCTACCGCTCGCAGGACGACCGGCGACACCTCGCACCGCTGCGGCTGTCCGACAGCGACACCGACGCCGTCGTGGAGGCCGCCGATCTCCGCTGCACGCATTTCGACGCGTTCCGCTTCTTCACCGACGACGCCACCGGGCGCAACGTCGAGGCACTGTCGCGGTCGACCCAGGTCGAGACCGAGCAGCCCGGGTGCGTGCACGCCGGGATGGATCTCTACAAGTGGGCCCACAAGTTGGTGCCCCTCATCGACTCCGAGACCGTCGTCGATGCCCTCGAACTCGCCTTCGCGTTGCGCGAGCTCGACATGCGCGCGAGCCCCTACGACCTCGCTGCGCTCGGGTTCGCGCCGATCGAGATCGAGTCGGCCCGTGGTCGCGCCGAATACGTACGCCTGCAGGCGGCGTCGGCCCGACGGGCGGCGGTGCTGCGTCGGCGTCTCATCGACCGTTGTGCAGCGCTGATCAGCCCAACCTGAGCGACGACGCCTGCCTACCGCCGAGTAACCTGGTCGCCGAGCACACGTCCACACCAGGAGAAGCGAGGCAGTCATGACCGAGCGGGTCACAGTCGGAGAAGGCGGGAACAACGTGCAGGTCGCGTCCGTTCTGCACGACTTCATCACCTCCGAGGCCCTGCCCGGCACCGGTGTGGACACCGACGCGTTCTGGAACGGCGTCGCGCAGATCATCACCGACCTCGCGCCCCGCAACCGGGAACTGCTCGACGTCCGCGACTCGCTGCAGCAGCAGATCGACGCATGGCACCGCGACAACACCTTCGAGGCCGGCGCCTACAAGACGTTCCTGCAGGAGATCGGCTACCTCGTCGAGGTGCCCGCGGACTTCCAGATCACCACCGCCGGCGTCGACACCGAGATCACCAGCACCGCGGGCCCACAGCTCGTCGTCCCGGTCCTCAACGCCCGGTTCGCGCTCAACGCGTCGAACGCGCGCTGGGGCTCGCTCTACGACGCTCTCTACGGCACCGACGCCATCCCCGAGACCGATGGCGCCGAGAAGGGCAGCTCGTACAACAAGGTCCGTGGTGACAAGGTCATCGCCTACGCCAAGAACGTCCTCGACGGTGCGGTCGCGCTCGAGGGCGGCTCATGGACGTCGGTGACCGGCCTCGCGATCGACGGCACCGTCCTCGCGATCACCCTCGAGGGCGGCACTACCACCGCACTCGCCGACCCGGCCGCGTTCGTCGGGTTCACCGGCGAGGCCTCGGCACCCACCGGGATCCTGCTGCGCCACAACGGTCTGCACCTCGAGGTGCAAATCGATCCCAGCTCGCCCATCGGCTCCACCGATCCCGCGGGCATCAAGGACGTCCTGGTCGAGTCGGCGATCACCACGATCATGGACTTCGAGGACTCCGTCGCCGCGGTCGACGCCGACGACAAGGTGCTCGGCTACCGGAACTGGTTGGGACTCAACAAGGGTGACCTGGCCGAGGAGGTCAGCAAGGGCGGGAAGACGTTCACCCGCGTCCTCAACCCCGACCGCGTCTACACCGCGCCCGGCGGCGGCGATCTGACCCTGCCCGGTCGTTCGCTGCTGTTCGTCCGCAACGTCGGCCATCTCATGACCAACGACGCGGTCGTCACCGCCGACGGATCCGAGGTCCCCGAGGGCATCCTCGACGCGATCTTCACCTCGCTCATCGGCGTGCACGGTATGAGCCCCGAGGGCCAGCAGAACTCCCGCACCGGGTCGATCTACATCGTCAAGCCGAAGATGCACGGCCCCGACGAGGTCGCGTTCACCGTCGAACTGTTCGGCCGCGTCGAGAAGCTCCTCGGCCTGCCCGAGAACACCATCAAGGTCGGCATCATGGACGAGGAACGCCGCACCACGGTCAACCTCAAGGCCTGCATCGCCGCGGCGTCGGAGCGCGTCGTCTTCATCAACACCGGGTTCCTCGACCGCACCGGCGACGAGATCCACACCTCGATGGAGGCCGGCGCGGTCGTGCGCAAGGCCGAGATGAAGTCGCAGACCTGGATCAAGGCCTACGAGGACTTCAACGTCGACACCGGCCTGCACGCGGGTCTGCAGCACCACGCGCAGATCGGCAAGGGCATGTGGGCGATGCCCGACCTCATGGCCGACATGCTCGAGCAGAAGATCGGCCACCCCAAGGCCGGCGCCAACACCGCGTGGGTCCCCTCCCCGACCGCCGCGACCCTGCACGCACTGCACTACCACCAGGTCGATGTGTTCGAACGTCAGGACGAGATCGCCAAGCGCGAGCCCGCCTCGGTCGACGACATCCTCACCATCCCGCTCGCCCCGAACACCGACTGGAGCGACGAGGAGAAGCAGCAGGAGCTCGACAACAACTGCCAGTCGATCCTCGGCTACGTCGTCCGGTGGATCGACCACGGTGTCGGGTGTTCGAAGGTCCCCGACATCCACGACGTCGCGCTGATGGAGGACCGCGCCACCCTGCGCATCTCCAGCCAGCTGCTCGCCAACTGGCTGCACCACGGCGTGGTCACCGAGGACGAGATCGTCGCGTCGCTCGAGCGGATGGCGCCGGTCGTCGACCGCCAGAACGAGAACGACCCCACCTACCACCCGATGGCCGCCGATTTCGGGTCGAACATCGCGTTCGCCGCCGCGAAGGAACTGATCCTGTCGGGGACGTCGCAGCCCAGCGGTTACACCGAGCCGATCCTGCATCGCCGTCGCCGGGAGTACAAGGCCGCGCAGGGCTGATCGGCGCGGCTATCCTCGTCGCCTATGGGCCAGCACCGCACCGACGAGAGCCGCCGACGCGGCATCAGCCGAGGCCTGTGGCTGACGATCCTGGCCGTGATCGTGGTGGTGGCGCTCGTCGTGGGATGGAACCTGCTGGGCGAGCGTCTCTCCGACGACGGTGATGCCGCCGCGCGTACCTGCGTGGAGGGGCAGCAGACGGTCACCGTTCTCGCCGACGCCGACATCGCCACACCGCTCGCCGCGATCGCACAGGCCTTCTCGGCGACACGGCCCGTCGTGCGCGATGCGTGCGTCACGGTGACGGTGCGGCCGTCGGATCCCAAGACCACGCTCGAGGGACTGACCGGCACCTGGGACGTCGCGTCGATGGGCGAGTTCCCCGCGGCGTGGGTGCCCGAGTCGTCGGTGTGGAGTGCGCAGCTCCTGGCCGCGCGGTCGTCGGTGGTCGACGGCGATCCGGAATCGCTCGTGTCGTCGCCGGTGGTCCTGGCCGTGGCGCCGGAGCTCGCGCGTGCCGCCGCGGGCCGGGTGTCGTGGATCGAGGTGCCCACCCTGCAACGCAACGACGACAGCCTCGCCGAGTTCGGGTTGCGGGGTTGGGGCTCGTTGCGGATGGCCCGGGCGTCGGGACCGGGCAGCGACGCCACCGTGCTGGCCTCGCAGGCCGTGGCCACCGAGGTGGGTCGGGCGACGGCCGACGGGCTCACCGTGGCCGACGCCCGGTCACCACAGGTGACCTCGACACTCCAGGACCTGCGTCGACGATCCCCCGTCGCGACCGACGGGAGCGCGGCGCGGACGGTGACGACGATCGCGGGCGACGGCGATCCCGCCGGGGCCGCGATCCACGCCGTACCGATCACCGAGCAGGCCCTCTACGCCGCCACCAAGGACAGCGCGCAGCCGTCGGTCGTCGAGCTACGGCCGAACGGCACGACACCGGTCGCCGATCATCCCGTCGTCGACCTGACCGGGCCGCAGGTGAACGCCACACAGGCCGAGGCGGTGGGGGCGTTCTTCCGGTTCGCGCGGACCCCGGAGCAGCTGCAGACCATCACCGCACTCGGATTCCGCGGAGGCGCATCGCTTCCCGCGCGGACCGCGGCGGTCTCGTTCGGCGTCACCCGGACCCCGATGCCGGCGCCCGAACCGGCCGCCGGCGCCGCGATCGCGCAGCTCGTCCTGGGTGGTTGACGCCTCTCAGGCCTCGACGGGCTCGCTGAACGCCTCGATGGGCGGGCAGCTGCAGACCAGGTTGCGGTCGCCGTAGACGCCGTCGATCCGACGGACCGAGGGCCACACCTTGTCGCGGGCCCCGGCGCTCGGACGCCCGTTCGGGAACGCCGCCTCCTCGCGCGAGTAGGGGTGATCCCACTCGGCGACCAGGCACTCGGAGGTGTGCGGAGCACCCCGCAGAGGGTTGTCGTCCAGAGCCCAGGTCCCGTCCCCGACCTTGTCGATCTCCGCCTTGATGGCGACCATCGCGTCGATGAAGGCGTCGATCTCGTCGAGGTTCTCGCTCTCGGTCGGCTCGACCATGAGGGTCCCCGACACCGGGAAACTCATCGTCGGGGCGTGGAAGCCGTAGTCGGCGAGCCGCTTCGCGACATCGTCGACCGTGACGCCGGTCGCCTTCGTGATCGGTCGCAGGTCGAGGATGCACTCGTGGGCCACGGTGCCGTTCGCGCCGGTGTAGAGCACCGGGTAGTGGTCGGCGAGGCGACGGGCGATGTAGTTGGCCGACGCGATCGCGGTGAGCGTGGCCCGCCGCAGACCCTCGGCCCCCATCATCAGGATGTAGGCGTAGGTGATCGGCAGGATCGATGCCGACCCGTACGGGGCTCCGGAGATGGTGATGTCGCCGGGCAGGTCGTCGTCGAGCGGGTGACCCGGCAGGAACTCCGCGAGGTGCTCGCGGACGCCGATCGGCCCGACACCCGGTCCGCCGCCGCCGTGCGGGATGCAGAACGTCTTGTGCAGGTTCAGGTGGCTCACGTCGCCGCCGAACTGACCCGGACGGGCCACGCCGACCAGGGCGTTGAGGTTCGCGCCGTCGACGTAGACCTGACCGCCGGCGTCGTGGACGGCCGAGCAGATCTCGCGGACCTCGTGTTCGAAGACGCCGTGGGTCGACGGGTAGGTGATCATGATCGCGGCCAGTGTCTCGGCGTGGGTGGCGATCTTCTCCTTGAGGTCGGCGGTGTCGACGTCGCCGTTGGCGCGGCAGGCGACGACAACGACGCGCATGCCCGCCATCACCGCCGACGCGGCGTTGGTGCCGTGCGCACTCGACGGGATCAGGCAGATGTCGCGTGACTCGTCACCCCGGCTCAGGTGGTACTTGCGGATCGCGAGCAGGCCCGCGTACTCGCCCTGCGATCCCGCGTTGGGCTGCAGGCTGATCCGGTCGTAGCCGGTGATGTCGGCCAGCCACTTCTCGAGGCGGGTGATCATGGTCCGCATACCGGCCACGTCGGACTTTGGTGCGAACGGATGCAGCCCGGCGATCTCGGGCCAGGTGATCGGCTCCATCTCCGCGGCCGCGTTGAGTTTCATCGTGCACGAGCCGAGCGGGATCATGCTGCGGTCGAGCGCGATGTCCTTGTCGGACAGTCGCCGCAGGTAGCGCAGCATGGCCGTCTCGGTGTGGTAGCGGCTGAAGGCGGGGTGGGTCAGGAACTCCGAGGTGCGTGCCGGACTGATCGCCGCCGACTCGGTGTCGCCCGCGGGAGCGACGCCGAACGCGGAGACCACCGCGGCGACATGCTCGGGGGTGGTCGTCTCGTCGCAGGCGACACCGACGTGGTCGGCGTCGACGAGACGCAGGTTGATGCCCGCGTCGTTCTTCGCCGCGGACACGACCTCGGCGGCGCGGCCGGGCACCGACACCAGCAGGGTGTCGAAGTAGTTGTCCTTCACGACGTCGACCCCGCCGGCGGTCAGTGCCGTGGCGATCGACGCCGCGCGGGCGTGCACGCGCTGCGCGATGCCAGTCAGCCCCCGCGGTCCGTGATAGCTCGCGTACATGGCGGCGAGGACGGCGAGGAGCACCTGGGCGGTGCAGATGTTGCTGGTCGCCTTGTCGCGGCGGATGTGCTGCTCGCGGGTCTGCAACGACAACCGGTACGCGAGGTTGCCGTCGGCGTCCTTCGACACCCCGACCAGACGGCCGGGCAGCTGACGGGCGTGGGCGGTGTGCACCGAGAGGTAGCCGGCATGCGGGCCACCGAAGCCCATCGGCACACCGAAACGCTGTGTGGTGCCGAAGCACGCGTCGGCGCCCTGGTCGCCGGGAGCGGTGATGAGCGTCAGGGCCAGCAGATCGGCGCCGACGGCCACGAGGGCGCCACGCTCGTGGGCCGCGGCGATGATCGGGGCGGCGTCGATGACGGCGCCCGAGGCCGCGGGCACCTGCAGCAGCACCCCGAAGAACTCGCCGTCGGGCAGGCCGGCGGTGAGATCGGCACGGACGACCTCGATGCCGAGCGGCTCCGCGCGGGTGGCGATGACCGCGGCGGTCTGGGGGAACACGTCGGTGTCGACGAGGAAGCGCGGCGACTTGCTCTTGTTCGCACGGCGGAGCAGCGTCATCGCCTCCGCCGCGGCGGTCGACTCGTCGAGCATCGACGCGTTCGCGACATCCATGCCGGTCAGGTCCGACACCATCGTCTGGAAGTTGAGGAGGGCCTCGAGGCGTCCCTGGCTGATCTCGGGCTGGTACGGGGTGTACGCGGTGTACCAGGCGGGGTTCTCGATGATGGAGCGCCGCAGCACCGCCGGGGTGTGGGTGCCGTAGTAGCCGAGTCCGATCATCGACGTGGCCACGGTGTTCTGCGCGGCCAGTGCGGCGAGCTCGGCGAGCGCCTCGACCTCGGTGGCGGCGGGCGGCAGCGTCTGCAGCCCGTTGGCGTCGGCCGGATCGGCGATCGAGGCGGGCACGACGCGGTCGGCGAGGTCGTCGAGGGAGGAGATCTCGAGCACCGACAGGATGCGGGCGAGGTCGTCGGAATCAGGTCCGACATGGCGATCGGCGAAGACATCGGAGAACAGCTCGGTCACGGGAGAACCTTTGCGCCGAGTCCGGCGGCACGCCGGACTGAGGTGGGTCCTCCCCCTCTGTCCTGCCGTCACCGACGACGTGCGTCGGCTCGGGCGCCTGAGAGATTCAACCGCGTGAGCGGCCTTTCACCGTGGGCGGGTGACTCGGTCACCACTTTCCAGAGACGCCGGCGTACGACACGGTCCTTGTGCCTGAGAGATTGGCGGAGAGGTGTTGCTCCTTCGGCGGCCGGGACCCTCGCGGGTCACGACGCTCTCCCGTGTCGCGGCGACGTAGGAAGAGTCTAGCCGGTACGGCGTGCGCGGGTCTTGCGGCGAGCCGCGAGCTCGTCCTCGGGGGCGGTCTCGGCGACGGCGCCGTCGGCGCGCTCACCCGGGAAGTCGGCGATGGTGCCCGACAGCTCACGCATCGCGCCGGCGACGGCGATACCGAACACACCCTGACCGCCCTGCAACAGGTCGACGACCTCTTCGGCCGACGTGCACTCGTACACGGTGGTGCCGTCGGAGAACAGGGTGATGCGTGCGAGATCCTCGACACCGCGTTTGCGCAGGTGATCGACGGCGACGCGGATGTTCTGCAACGAGATCCCGGTGTCGAGGAGTCGCTTCACGATCTTGAGGACCAGGATGTCCTTGAACGAGTACAGCCGCTGGCTTCCGCTGCCTGCGGCGCCGCGGATCGACGGCACGACCAGCGAGGTGCGCGCCCAGTAGTCGAGCTGGCGGTAGGTGATGCCGGCGATCTGGCAGGCACTCGGTACGCGGTAGCCGACGAGTTCGTCGGGCACGGTGTCGTTGGGGAACAGTCCCGGCGCGATGTCGTCGAGGGTGCCCTGCCGGGCCTGCTGCACCGAGGCCACTGCCCCGGCGTCGGTCGCGTCGGCAGCGGTGTCCGCATCGTCGCGGGTGGTCGGCTCGTCGCCCACTGAGTTCTCCTCGAATGCTCGGGGGAGTCCCCGGCAACCCGAGGAATGATGGTGCGAACACCATCGATGTCACTCAGATTACGCCGTCTACCCGACCCTGGGTGCCGTCCCGCTCGTCGCGGGCGTCGTGGTGAACGGTAGGTGCGCCGACACGTGGTTTCAATGCGACTCGCGGGCGGCTCAACCTCAACGTCAGCTTGAGGGTCAACTGTGATCCGGCAGAGGCCCAACCGTGACCTCGGGCGGCAACTCCCCTGTCACACCGATCAGGCTCCGCCTGAGGCCTTGAAGTCGTCCGGCGAGATGGTGTCGAGGAACTCCTTGAACTTCTCGACCTCGTCTTCCTTGACCTCGTCGCCGTCTGCGGAGTCCTCGTCGGGGATCAACAGACCCGCCTCGGCGAGCACACCCTCGTCGGCGATGATCGGCACCTCGGCGCGCATGGCGACGGCGACCGAGTCCGACGGCCGGGCCGACACCCGGAGATCGCCGGTGAAGACGAGCTCGGCGTAGAAGGTGCCCTCCTGCATGTCCACGATGCGGACCTCGACGAGTTCCTGGCCGAACGCCGCGACGAGGTTGACGATCAGGTCATGGGTGAGCGGACGCGGGGGCTCGACACCCTTCTGCTTGAGGGCGATCGACGCGGCCTCGCTCTGTCCGATCCAGATCGGCAGGTAGCGCTCGCCGTCGACCTCGCGCAGCAGCAGCACGGGTTGTCCCTGGGGCGGCTCCACCCGGATCCCCACGACCTGCATCTGACCCATGCGCTTCTCCCAACGGCATCGAATATCGCCTGACCTCGGATTCGACGCTACACCTCACCGGCGTGCACGCGCCCACCTTGCGCATGCGCAGGCCTTGATCAGAATGGTCGTGCGCGCGTGCACAGTTCGTCGGTACCGCGACGTCGGGCGTTTCAGTCCAGCGCGTCGCGGACGGCGGCCTTCACCAGTTGGGTGTGCAGGGTGACCGAGAGAGCGGCGACCTCGCGGATCAGTTCCTCGGCGCGGTCGCGGGCACCGGCGCCCTTGCCCTTCGCGATCGGGTTGGCGATCTGGGCGACCAGCCCGGCCTCCCGATCGGCGGAGACCTTGAACGCCCGCAGGTGCCGGGCCTCGAGTCCGTAGTCGGCCAGCGCCGAGGCGGCCTCGACGAGGCGCACGGCGTCCTCGTCGAAGAACCCGCCCGCACCGGGCGTCAACAGCCCGCTGCGTTGGAGTTCGGCGACGAACGCGGTATCGGCGCCGGTGCGTTCGATGAGGGTCTCGCGGGAGATGCGGCCACCGGAGCGTTCGAAATCGACCGCGGGGGCCACCCACGACCGCGCCGAGGACAGCAGCCGCGGGGTACCCGGATCGATCCGCTCGCCGCGATCGATGGCCTCGAGTTGTTCCTTGATCACCTTGAGCGGCAGGTACCGGTCCCGCTGGGCAGTGAGGACGAAACGCAGGCGTTCACAGTCGCCGGTGCTGAAGCGCCGGTATCCCGACGGCGAACGCTGCGGGGTGATCAGCCCCTCCGATTCGAGGAACCGGATCTTCGAGATGGTCACGTCCGGGAAATCGCCGCGCAGCTGATCGAGCACCGAACCGATGGACATGGAGCCCTCGGCCGGTGATCGGTCTGCTGAGTTCTTCGGTCCCGGACCCGAGGACGGCGAGGTCACGCGTTACCCGTTGGCCGAGGACCCGTCGGCGTGCGGACCGCTGAGGAAGACGAGCCGGAACTTGCCGATCTGCACCTCGTCCCCGTTGGCCAGCACCGCGGAGTCCACGGGCTCACGGTTGACGTAGGTGCCGTTGAGGCTGCCCACGTCGACGACCTGGAACTCGTTGTCGCCCAGACGGAATTCGGCGTGACGACGGCTCACGGTCACGTCGTCGAGGAAGATGTCGCTGTCGGGATGCCGCCCGGCCGACGTGGTGGTCTGATCGAGGAGGAACCGCGACCCGGCGTTGGGGCCGCGCTTGACGACCAGCAGCGCGGTGCCGGCCGAGAGCCGCTCGACCGCGGTCTCGGCGGACTCGGTGGTGGACCCGCTGTTCGCGTCGAGTTCCTTGATGAAATCGGCGCGGAAGACCGACGTCGTCTCCACGGGGGCGTCGAGGTCCTTCTCGTTGTCGCTCACCACTTCTCCTTAAGCTCTTCTGGTGTCCGGCCCCGGTGGGGTTCGGTCAACACTGTTGTCACGCCGGATGAGGCCCGCCCGTCGGGTCGATCCTAACCGCACCGAGGTGCCTCGGAACGACACCGCCGACGTGGCGCCGAGGTCAGTCCTCGATGGCGGTGCGGTACCCGTCGGCGTCGAGCAGATCCTCCAGGATCACGCTCAGATCGGTGTCCTCGGCGACCGCGATCTCGACGAGCCACCCCGCGCCGTACGGGTCGGAGTTGACCAGTTCGGGGGTCGCGTCGAGGTCGTCGTTCACCGCGGCGATGGTGCCCGCGAGCGGGCCGTAGATGTCGGACACACTCTTGGTCGACTCGACCTCGGCGAAGGACTCACCGGAGTCGACGGCATCGTCGACGGCGGGGAGCTGCACGAAGACGACGTCGCCGAGCTGGTCCTGGGCGTAGGCGGTGATGCCCACACGCACGACGCCGGGGCGGACCTGCTCGATCCACTCGTGTTCCACGGTGTAGCGCAGGTTTTCGGGAACCTCAGTCTCACTCACGCGGAGAACCTTAGCGTGGATCGCGGTCCGTCATCCCCCCACCCGTGGCATCTGACTCCCCACCCGTGGCATTTGTCTGAGCACGAGCACCGTTTGCCACCAGTACTGCGCGAACGACCACAGGTACATGCCGATCCCCCACACCAGGAACGCCCAGCCGATGGGATGCATGATGTCGCCGAACAGTCCGTCGAGCTCGCCGCCGAGCACGAACGGGAACCCGTACATCAGCGAGAACGTCGCCGCCTTGCCGACGTAGGTGACCGGCAGGGCCGTCATGCCGCGGGTGCGCAGCAACGGCACGCTGGCGAGCAACAACAGGTCGCGCGCCAGCAGGATGGCGATCATCCACCACGGCACGATGTCGCGGATGCCCAGGCCGATGGGGATCACGATCATGTACAGCCGGTCGGCTGCCGGATCGAGCAGCGCGCCCAGGCGTGACGACTGGTTGAGCAGACGCGCGAGTTTGCCGTCGGCCCAGTCGGAGAACCCGGACACCAGCAGCACCACGAACGCCCAGCCGTCGGCCTCGACGAACAACAGCAACCACACGAACACCGGCACCAACAGCAGGCGCAGGAAGCTCAGCAGGTTCGGGACGGTCAGGATGCGATCCGACGGGGTGTCGGTGGTGGCGAGGGGCCCGTCGGGATCCATGCGCTCAGACTGTCACAGACAGCGCCGCGACACCGGTCACCGGAAGATGCCGATGATGCCCTGCAGCGTCTTCGCGCCGCCGCCCGCGAACGGGTTGTCGTGGACCATGTAGGTCCACGTCGTGGTCGACCGACGCAGATCGGCGGCGTCGAGGTCGACACCGTCGGCGGTGATCGTCGCCTCGCGGAAGGTGGTGCGCGACTTCTCGACCGCGTCGCCGGGCAGCCGCGAGAACTCGTCGAGGATGAGCTTGTGGAACTCGTCGAGCGGGCTCTCCCGGCCGATCGAGCGCAGGTGGATGCTGGCCCGGACGTCGGCGACGAACGCGAGATGGTCGGCCCAGGCGCGATCGAGGTGGAACAGCGCGATCTCCCGCGCCGCCTGCACCAGCACCTCGTGCGGCACCGGTTCGGTGCGTACGGCCACCGTGCCCGCCGCCTTCTCCCCCGCGTCGTCGGTCTCCTCGGTCGACGCGGCGCCGTGTCGACCGCTGCTCTTCGAGGCTGCCGTACCGGTCAGCTCCGCGACGCGGTCGGGTTCGGACTCGGTGAACTCGTCGAGCGCCACCTCGGTGGTCAGCAGCTCCATGCGCCGTTTGACGACGATGTCGCGTTGCTGGTTGACCAGCTTGTTGTAGCGCCAGGTGTTGGCGTGCAGCTCGAGCATGATGCCCTCGGCGACGCGCTGGGCCTGCTCGATGAGTTCGATCCCCTTCTCCCCCATCGAGCCGTCCTCCTCCTCCGACTCCGGGTCACGCTTGAACGAGAGGTTCTTGGTGACGACCGGGTCCTGCAGGCTGGAGAAGAAGACCGACCGGCCGGGGTCGCCCTGACGGCCGGCGCGACCGCGCAGCTGGTTGTCGAGGCGTTCGGTGTCGTGTCGACCGGTGCCGATGACGCACAGCCCGCCGAGCTCGACGATCTGATCGCGCGCGCCGGTGGACCGCCCGTCCTTCTCGCCCCGTGAGCCACCGAGCTTGATGTCGGTGCCGCGACCGGCCATCTGGGTGGAGACGGTGACCGCGTTGAGCGCACCGGCCTCGGCGATGATCGCCGCCTCCTGCGCGTCGTTCTTGGCGTTGAGCACGACACTGGTCACGCCCGCCCGCTCGAGAAGGTAGACCAGCTCCTCGGACTCGGCGACGTCGTGGGTGCCGATGAGGACCGGCTGCCCGGTCTCGTGGATCTCCTTGACGAACGCGACGACGGCCTCGGACTTGTTGTGCTTGCTGTCGAAGACGCGGTCGGGCTCGTCGATGCGGATGTTGTCGGCGTTCGGCGGGATCTGTGAGACGGCGAGTTCGTAGAACTGACGGAACTGCTCGCCCGCGGCCAGCGCGGTACCGGTCATGCCGCACACCGTGGGGTACCGGCCGATGAGGGCCTGCACGGTCATCGTGTCGATGACCTCACCCGAATCGGTCTGCGCGAGGCCCTCTTTCATCTCCACCGCGGCCTGCAGACCATCGGGCCAGCGCTGCAGCTGCGCGACGCGACCGCGTGAGGCGTTGATGAGGTGGACCTCGCCGTTGCGCACGATGTAGTGCACGTCGCGCTCGACGAGGATGTGCGCGTGCATCGCGATGTTGACGTGCACCAGCGTGGTGCCGACGTGTTCCTCGTCGTAGAGGTTGATGTCGCCGAGTTCGGCCTCGACGAACTGCGCGCCCTCGTCGGTGAGGAACACGTTGCGTCCCTCGGTGTCGATCTCGTAGTGGTTCTTCTTGAGCTTGCCGACGACGTCGTGGATGACGCGGTCGGGGACCTCGCCGGTGGTGGCGCCGGCCAGGATCAGCGGGACGAGGGCCTCGTCGACGAGCACCGAGTCGGCCTCGTCGATGATGGCGACATCGGGCCGCGGGGACACCAGTTCGTCGGCGTGGGTGACGAGCTGATCGCGCAGCACGTCGAAGCCGACCTCGTTCACCGAGCCGTAGGTGATGTCGGCGTCGTAGGCGGACTTGCGCTCGTCGCGGGTCGAGGACTCCGACACGGCACCGGAGGTGATGTCGAAGAGGGTGAACAGCGGCTTCATCCACTCCGCGTCGCGGGTGGCGAGGTAGTCGTTGACCGAGATGACGTGCACGCGGCGTCCCTGCAGGACGTAGCCGACGGCGGCGATCGCGCCGGCGAGGGTCTTGCCCTCACCGGTGGCCATCTCGACGACGTCGCCCTCGAGCAGACGCAGCGCACCCTGGAGCTGCACGTCGAAGGGGCGCAGATCGAGGGCCCGGTCGCCGGCCTCGCGGGCCAGGGCGAGGAACTTCGCGCGATCGGTGCCCGCGGGATCGGTGATGTCGAGCTTCTCGGCGGCCGCGGCGAACTCGGCGTCGTCGAGGCCGGCCGCCCACGAGTCGTGTTCGGTCGACCGCTTGATCAGTGCGACCGACTTCGACTGGTTGCGCGACGACTGCGCGCCCAGAGCCCGCCACATCCTGTTCGAGAGCTTTCCCACCGCGTCGAACTCCTACCTGTGTGTCGACACCGCGTGGTGCCGAGTGCTACCGGGCCGAGTCGGCGTGACGCCCCTCGGCGCGGTCCACGGTACGCGGGCCACCGCCTCAGACGGGGAGGGCCTCGCGCAGGAACTGCACGTAATCGGCCACGGCGATCTCGAAGGGTTCGCCGACGTAGATGTCAAAATGGCCGACGGGATACCGCTTGATCACGCCCCGGGGGGCCTTCGCCGCGAACTTCAGGGTCGGCCCCGACGGTGCGACGGTGTCCTTCTCGCACACCGCGAACAGCACCGGGACCTCGATGTCGGCGGCGTACCTCCCGGGCCGCTGCATCGGGATCTGCAGCCCGATGGTGGCGGCGACGGCGTTGGCGAAGTCGTCGTTGCCGTCGGGGACGATGCCGAGGTATCCGCCGAGCGCGTCGTGGGAGTTCATCAGTGCCGCCTCACCGGGGCGACCGGCGAGCGGCACCATCACCCGCGACCGGCGCGTGAGGTGCGCGATGGCGTCGCGCAGGCCCAACGCGGTCACGCGGATCGACGGCCCGACGCCGAGCGTGAGCGCCGAGGCGATGCCGGAGGTGAAGGGACACTGGGAGATGACCGCGGCGACCCGCGGGTCCCGGGCCGCGACGGCCAGGACGTGACCGCCGCCGAAGGACGTACCGAACAGGACGACGCGATCGGGATCGATCCCGTCGAGTCCCCGGGCGTAGGCGATCGCGGCATGCCAGTCGGCGCGCTGCTTGTCGATGTCGAGCAGTTGGCGCGGGGTGCCCTCGCTGTCGCCGAAGTGGCGGTAGTCGAAGACCAGCGCGGCGTAGCCGGCATCGACGAAGCGCTCGGCGAAGGCGTCGAGTCGCATCTCCTTCACCGCACCCAGCCCGTGGCCGAGGACGACGATCGGCACCGGCCCCGATGCGGAGTCGTGGCGGTCGGGCCGGTAGAGCCAGCCCGCGCATCGTTCGCCTGCGGAGGTGAAGCCCACATCGGTTCGCGTCACAGTCATGCGCAGACCCTATGCAGTCGCGTGGCCGCCGCGCGAGGATGCGTCGCGATCAGTCGGGCAGACCGGCGACGGCCCGCAGGTACCGCCCGGCGACGAGATGTTGGGCGACGGGCCCCAGCGGACCGGCGACCCGGGTGAGCAGGCTGCCGGGCCGCGAGAAGGCGCGAACGGCGAAGACGACGGAGTCATCGGATCGGTGTTCGACCACGAACGACTCCTCCCCGGATTCCGGGTGACCGGCGAGTGTGCCGTAGGCGAATCCGGCCCGCCGGGTCTCGTCGACGACATAGACGACCCTTGTGGGGGCGTGCAGTCGCAGCGGACCCACACCGATCGCGATCCGGGCGATGGCACCGTCGACGATGGGGTCGTCGGAGGCGGCCACCGCGATGCCCGACCGCAGCTGGACCTGCCACCCCATCACCGCCTGCGCGCAGCGGGCGAACCGGGCACTCCCGTGGCCGACGGTGACCTCACGGCGCTGATGGCCGTATCCCGGCGGCAGCGGATCGGTGGCAGTGGCGCCGACCTCGGGATAGGTGAACGGCGCGGCGCGCAACTCCTCGATCGCCTTCTGCGGCAGCCGGGTGGTGGCACGCATCATCGTCGACGCACCTTCTTGACCGGTTCACGGGGAGGCGGAACCGCTGCGGCCACGGTGTCGCCGACGATCAGCCCTGCCGCGGTGGCGGCGTCACGGTAGGCGGCGGCGAGGGAGTCGACGGTGTCGTGGGCGTTGAGACCGCTGGGGTTGGGCATCACCCACACCGGGCAGCCGGCGATGTCGTCGTCGGGCTGTCGGCCGGTGGTTGCCTTGGGTCGCTGAAAAGCGGTGCGATAGGCCGTGATCCCGGCGAAGGCGACGAGCGCGGGCCGCACCCGCGACACGGTCTCGGTGAGGACGAGTGCGCCCGCACGCAGCTCCGCGGTGGTCAGGTCGTCGGCACGGGCAGTGGCCCGCGGTACCAGATTGGTGATGCCGATGCCGGCATCGATGAGGGTCGCGCGGTCGGCGTCGGTGAAGCCGTCGGAGGCGTCGATGATGCGGTCGACGATGCCCGCGCAGTGCAGCGCCGGATAGAAGCGGTTGCCCGGGCGGGCGAAATGCGCGCCGGTCGCGGCGGTCCACAGTCCCGGGTTGATGCCCACGATGAGCATGCGGCAGTCGGGTCCGATCAGGTCCTCGATGACGTCGTCGCGATATGACTCGAGCTGCGCCCTCGTGAATCCCATACCTGACTTGTACACCTCCGCGGGCGGTCGTCGGCGTCTGCGTGCGCCGAGGGCGGCGCTCGTCCTACCGTGGGTCGATGCGGATGCAGACGCACTTCATCACCGTCGCGACCCACGATCTCGACGCCGCGCGCGACTTCTACTGTGCGCGTCTGGGATGGGACGCCCTCATGGACGTGCCCGGCGAGATCCTTTTCTTCCAGGTCGCTCCCGGACTCCTCCTCGGACTGTTCGACTCCGCGAAATACGATGCCGACCTCGGCGGGACCACGACGACCACCGGCATCAACGGCGTCACCCTCGCCTCCAACGTCGACGACCGCAACGAGGTCATCGCGGTCGTCGACGAGATGGTCGCGGCCGGCGCCACGGTGCTGGTGCCACCGCAGGACGGCGCGTTCGGAGGCATCTTCCACGCCCACGTGCGCGACCCGAACGGGCTGATCTGGGAGATCGCGCACAACCCCGGATGGCGGGTCACCGACGACGGGACGGTCGTCTTCGACTAGGGGTTCGACTCTCGTGGTGGGCGCCGCTACAGGTGGGCGACGGTGACCGCGGCGTAGTAGACGTCGGCGGTGGCGACGCACGTCTGGTACGACGCCCCGCTGCCGCCGTATGCGTAGGCGCAGTTGGTGATCAGGTCGGTGCGCAGCGCCGAGTTGCACGCCGAATAGTTGGTTCCCGCGCGGTCGGCCGCGTCGTAGCAGAGGTCGTGGCGGGCGCAGGGTCCGCGGAAGTCGGCGCTGAAGTAGCTGTCGGGTGACGACGTGCAGTAGTCGTGCCGCGCGACGGGCGCCAGGTTCACGTTGTAGATGTAGTTGCTGGGCACGCTCACGAACGCGGCACGCTGCGCCGAGCGTGTCTGTGCGCTGAGCGGCGGACCCGGGTAGACCTGCGAGGCGGCCTGTGCGGCGGGGTCGACGGGGTACTGCTCGGTCGGGGTGGCGTTCGCGACGGCGCCGTCGCCGATGATCGCGAAGAACAGCAGGAGGGCGGACACGACAGCCGCGCGAGTTTTGTTCATTGCCTGAACTAAGCAGATCGGTGTGTCAGGCGGACGTCGATCGCGCAAACCACCGGAGACGGGAATGGTGCGCAGGAGTAACGACGTTGCCTTCGAAGCACCGACCGGCATCGGTCGGTCGCGAGGCGGGACCCACACAGCGAGAGGCGGACGTCATGAGCGGCAAGGTCTGGTTCATCACCGGGACATCACGAGGATTCGGACGGGAGTGGGCGATCGCCGCACTCGATCGGGGCGACAAGGTCGCGGCCACCGCGCGGGACACCTCGTCGCTCGACGATCTGGTCGGCAAATACGGCGACGCGATACTGCCCATCGCGCTCGACGTCACCGACCGCGACGCCGACTTCGCGGCGGTCGCGAAGGCCCACGACACGTTCGGGCGCCTCGACATCGTCATCAACAACGCCGGGTACGGCCTCTTCGGGTTCGTCGAGGAGGTCAGCGAATCGGAGGCGCGCGCGCAGATCGAGACGAATGTCTTCGGCGCACTGTGGATCACGCAGGCCGCACTCCCCTACATGCGTGAGCAGGGCAGTGGCCACATCCTGCAGGTGTCGTCGATCGGTGGCATCAGCGCCTTCCCGCTGGTCGGGCTGTACCACGCCTCGAAGTGGGCGCTGGAGGGGTTCTCCCAGTCACTGGCGCAGGAGGTCGCCGACTTCGGCATCCACGTGACCTTGATCGAGCCGGGCGGCTTCTCCACCGATTGGAGCGGTCCGTCGGCGAAGCACGCCACCGAACTCGACGCCTACGCCGAGGCCCACGAGAAGGCGCAGCAGGCGCGGGCGAAGCGCAGCGGCACCCCCGGCGATCCGGCGGCGTCGGCGCGCGCTCTGCTCAAGGTGATCGACGCCGAGACCCCGCCGCTGCGGGTGTTCTTCGGTGAGGCGCCGCTGGGGATCGCGAAGGCCGACTACGAGAGCCGGATCGCGAACTGGGAACAGTGGCAGGATGTCGCGCTGGAGGCCCAGGGCTGAATCCTGTTCGGTCCTAGCCGAATCCGACGACGGGTCGCGGTCGATAGGGCGCTTCGAGGGCCGCGATCTCGTCGTCGTCGAGGTCCACGGTGGTCGCGGCGATCGCGTCGTCGAGATGGGCGACGGTGCGCGCACCGATGATCGGCGCGGTGACAGCTGACTTGTGCAGGACCCACGCGAGGGCCACCTGCGCGCGAGGGACGCCGCGGCGGTCGGCGATCTGGGCGACGGCGTCGACGATGGTGCGGTCGTCGTCGGTGTAGAGCGTCGAGCCGAAGGCGTCGGTGGAGCTGCGTTCGGTGGAGGTGTCCCAGTCGCGGGTGAGTCGGCCGCGGGCGAGCGGGCTCCACGGGATCACGCCGACACCGGCGTCGAGGCACAGCGGGTGCATCTCGCGCTCCTCTTCGCGGTGGAGCAGGTTGTAGTGGTCCTGCATCGAGACGAAACGCGTCCACCCGTTGCGCTCGGAGACGTGCAGCGCCTTGGCGAACTGCCAGGCGTACATCGACGACGCCCCGATGTAGCGCGCCTTGCCCGCCTTCACGACATCGTGGAGCGCCTCGAGGGTCTCCTCGATCGGGGTCAGCGGATCCCACCGGTGGATCTGGTAGAGGTCGACGTGGTCGGTGCCCAGGCGGCGCAAGCTGCCGTCGATCTCGGTCATGATCGCCTTGCGGGACAGCCCACGCTCGTACGGCGCGGTGCGTCCGTTGTGGAACACCTTGGTGGCGATCACGACGTCGTCGCGGTCGGCGACGTCGCGCAGCGTGCGTCCGACGATCTCCTCGCTCGACCCGGCCGAGTACGAGTTCGCGGTGTCGAAGAAGTTGATGCCCGCCTCCAGGGCGTGCGCGATGACGGGTCGCGACTGCTCCTCGGTCAGGGTCCACTCGTGGGTTCCCCGTCCGGGTTCGCCGAAGGTCATGCAGCCCAGACTGATCCGCGACACGCGCAGTCCGCTGGCCCCCAGGTTGACGTAGTCCATCAGTTCTCCTTCTGGCGCAGGTGCAGGTCGACGGTGACCGGCGAGTGGTCGCTCGCCGGTGTCTCCCCGGGCGGGGTGTCGTGTTTACGGGCGTCGGTCGCGGCGAAATGCGCCGACGCGTAGACGCGATCACTGTTCGCGGGGGCGCCGGCCGTCGCCTCGGACAGTCCGGCGGCGGCGAAGCGTTCGTGTTCGGCGGCGAACTCCGGTGAGCCGTCGCGCACGTTGAAGTCGGCCCCGACGATGGTGGGCCCCGGCCACCGGCCGAGGATCTCGGCGACCGGCGCGACCTGTCGTGCGGGTTCGTCGACGCCGTCGTGGGGGGAACTGAAATGCCCGGACACAAGCCGGATCTCGTTACCCGCCGGGGTACGGATCATCGCATCGCAGGCCCCGCGCGGCTGGTACTCGGTGACGGCTCCGAACGGGCGCGGGCGACGGCCGAACCACCCGCCGATCACGCCGATCCACATGTCGGCGGCCGAGCGCAGACGCCGCGTCGTGCCATCGCCGAACGGGTCGGAGATGCGTAGCCCGCGGGCGTCGCCGACGGTGATCCCACCGAACGTGAGGATCCCGGTGCCCTCCCGTCGCCCGTAGATCTTGCCCGCGGCCGGGGCCATCACCGCGCCGGTGGGATTCAGCCGCCGGGCCAGCCGGGCGAGGGTGTCGGTGCCGTTGGAGCGCACGGCGAAGTCGTCGAGTTCTTGCAGGAGGACGACGTCAGGGGTGTGCGCGGCGATCGTGGCCGCGAGGCGGTCGAGGGTGGCCGGGGTGGCGAAGAACTTGCCGGGCCCGCCCATACCGCCGTGGACGTTGAACTCCATCACCCGCAGCGTCTCGGGGACCACGTCGACGATCGGCGTGTCGGTGCGATGCGGGCCGAGGCGCAGGCCGAGGAACTGCGAGACCGCGAACGCCACCGCGAATCCGCCGACCGCGCCCGCGACTGCCGCGGACACCACCCCGCCCGAGGCGAGGACGGCGATCACGATGCCGATGACGACGCCCGCGATCACCCACCAGCCGCGGTCGCGGATGGTGGTCCCGACCACGTCGATGAGTCCCGGCCGGTGATCGACGATGTCGATGCGCGGCAGCATCGGGTCCGGCGAGCGCGGGATGCGCGCGACGGTGTGGACGGCGACGTCGGCGGTGAGGGTCACAGGCCGGGGGCGATCTCGAACTGCACACGGGCGACCTGCTCGCACACCTCGACGATCTGGGCGCGGAACACGTTGTGCACCGGGTCGGTGTCGTAGGCCTCGTACGCGGGAGCGTCGATCCAGTCGTTGGTGATGGCGAAATCCCAACCACCGGCGCGTAGTTCGACGTCGAGACCGCAGTGGTTGGCCAGTACCCCGGGAAGTCGCAGCGCCGCTATCCCGTCGAGACCCGCCCGTAGTTGTCGTCGGTCGGCCTGCGCCTGCCGATCGTCCTCGGCCTCCCGGAGTCGGCCCACCACCACGTTGCGGATCATGACCCGATTATGGCGGCCACACGCACCACGGTCACGCCACCGACGCCTGCGGACGGTTCCCCGAGCGCCATGAGGCGGGCCGGCGCGTCGTCGAGACCGATGGTCTCCGATACCAGGTCCTGCGGTCGTAGGGTGCCGTCGGCGATCTCGGCGAGCATCGCGGGGTAGGTGTGGGCGGCCATGCCGTGACTGCCGAGGATCTGCAGTTCACGGGCGATCACCGCACCCATCGGCACCGGCGGCGTGTCCTCGGCGCCGAGCAGTCCGACCTGCACGTGACGGCCGCGTGGCCGCAGGCATCCGAGCGAGGCGCGCATGGTCGCCGGCGCGCCGAACGCGTCGATCGACACATCCATGTCGGTGACCCCGGTGGCGTCCGGACAACTTTGCGCGGCACCGAGTTCGGTGGCGCGGTCACGACTGCGCCTCGACGGGTCGACGGCCACCACGTGGGCGCCGCGGGCGGCGGCGATCATCACTGCCGACAGTCCCACTCCCCCGCATCCGTGGACCGCGACCCGTTCGCCGGCGCGGACGGCGGCCACCTGGACGACGGCGCGATAGGCCGTCGCGAAGCGACATCCCAGCGACGCCGCGGTGTCGAGGTCGACGGCATCGGGAACGGCGACGAGGTTGACGTCGGCATGGTCGAGGGCGACCCGTTCGGCGAACGAGCCGTGGTGGGTGAATCCGGGCTGGGTCTGCCGCTCGCACACCTGCTGATCGCCCCGGGCGCAGGCCGCACAGTCACCGCACGCGCACACGAACGGAACGGTGACGCGTGCACCGACGGTCCATCGCTGCACGTCGGGGCCCACCTCGACCACGGTGCCGGCGAGTTCGTGGCCGGGGACGTTGGGCAGGGGGATGTCGGGGTCGTGACCCTGCCAACCGTGCCAGTCGCTGCGACACAGGCCGGTGGAGCCGACAGCCACGACGACGCCGTGCGGTGGACAGGTCGGCTCCTCGATCTCCTCGATCGAGACCGGTCCCCCGAAACTGCGATAGATCGCTGCGCGCACGATCCCAGTCTGCCGCAGGGTGACGGCGACCCCGCGGGTCAGGTAAAGCTCAGCACCTCGTCGCCCCACGCCGAACGGATCGCCTTGTCGAGATCGACCACGACGTCGTCGGTGCGGTCGATGACCAGCGTGGCGCGGTCGTCGCCGTAGGGCGGCCAGGCCGGATCGCCGGCGAGACCGTCGGGCGTGCCGGAGGCGGCGAAGGCGATCCACCGGTGTTGCATCCGGCGCGACACCGCCTCGCCGGTCGCCCGTCCGCCGAGCTTGAAGGTGATGTCCTTCCACCCGCTGGTGAGGGTGCCGAACACGTAGGGCAGTTCGGTGGCGTGGGTGGCGCCGATGCGGAACAGCCGCAGGATGGTGGTCGCCCAGTCGAAGCGGTAGAGGAACACCGGCGCGATCTGGCTGTGGCCGTCGGCGAGCCACACCGTCGGCATCCGGAATCCGATGTCGCGGGCGACGGCCTCGCCGCGGCCCTTCTCGCGCACGTCGGCGTAGGCCTCGAGCACGACCTCTTCGGTGGGGAGCGGCAGATCGGGCCGCTCGCGTGCGATCTGGGCGAACATCGACCGGATGGAGTCCGGGGTGATCGGGATCAGCGGTGAGCGCATCAGCCGGAAGAGAGCGGCCTCGTCCTTGTTGGTGCCGATCATCAACGGCACCGGATGCGCGCGGTGGTCCCGGAACGCCGACACCGGGTAGTCGGGGACGAGGTCACGGTCGACGACCGGGGCGAAGGCGAGGGTGCCGGGCGAACTCTTGGGTGTCGCGTCGAACAGGGCGTTGCCCACCTCGGCGATCCGGTCGGCGGGGATCGTCAGCAGGTCGGTGACGGCGTCCGGCGACACCCCGATGGCGTCGAGGAACTTCTCGGCGATGCCGCGGGCGCGGGCGCTGTCGTAGACCGAGGTGGCCGGCGAGCTCTGGGCGATCGCCCGGTGGAAGAGTCCTTCGGCGGCGGGGACGGTCATGAGGGTGGTGACCATTCCACCGCCCGCGGACTCACCGAACAGGGTGACCTGGTTCGGGTCGCCACCGAAGGCGGCGATGTTGTCGCGGACCCAGCGCAGCGCGGCGATCACGTCGCGCAGGGCCAGGTTCGACTCGAACCGGTGGTCGGCAGTGTCGAACGGGTTCGGGTCGAACGACGTGAGATCGAGGAATCCGAGCGCCCCCAGCCGGTAGTTCACGGTCACCACGACGACCTCACCGCTCGCGGCCAGCGACGTGCCGTCGTACATCGGCTGGCTCGCCGAGCCCAGGACATAGGCGCCACCGTGCACCCACACCATCACCGGCCGCTTCGCACCGGTGTCCGGACCGGTCCCTGCGGCCCAGATGTTGAGGAACAGGCAGTCCTCGTCGAGGGTGACGCCGTCGCCGAGATCGAAGAACGGCAGGGTCGGTTGGGGTGCCGCCGCGCCGTAGCGCGTCGCATCGGCGGGCTCGGTCCACGGTGTCGGTGGCTGCGGTGCGCGCCACCGCAGATCACCCACGGGCGCCGCGGCGTAGCGCACGCCCTTCCACGACCGGATGGTGCCGGTCGCTTCGGTGTGCGTGACCGACCCGCGCACGGGTCCGCTGTCGGTCATCACCAGGGTGTCGTCGCTCATCGGTCCAGTGTGCCGAACGCCGACTCCCACAGAGCGCTAGCCGGCGAGGTGCCCCCACCGGGACTCGAGATCGGTCCACGTGCCGGTGGCGACCGCGATCCCGTCGACGAGCACGACGACCCGGTCGGCCTGCGCCAATGCGGCCCGCTTCGAGCTCGCCCCGAGGATCGTCATCCCGCGTTCCCGTAACCCCGCCCACAGCTCGACCTCGGTTGTGGCATCGAGCGCACTCGACACATCGTCGGCGAGAAGCAGTTCCGGGCGCACGGCCAGCGCGCGCGCCAACGCCAGTCGTTGCACCTGCCCACCGGACAACCGGACACCTCGGTGCCCGACCACCGCGTCGATGCCGCCGGCCGCAGCGACGTCGGGCTCGAGTCGCGCGGCGGACACGGCGTCGGCGAGGGGACGGTCGTGGTCGAGGGCGATGTTGTCGGCGAAGGTTCCCGAGAGCACCCGCGGCACCTGGGCGATGTGTGCGACGCGGCCCGGCCGCAGGAACGTCTCGGCGTCATCGATCTCGGCGCCGTTCCACCGGATGGAGCCGGTGTGCGCGACGAGACCGCACAGACTCGACAGCAGGCTGGATTTGCCCGACCCGACCTGACCCACCAGGAGGACGAGCTCCCCCGCCGACACCGTCAGATCGACCCCGATCACACCCCGCGTCCCGTCGTCGTGCACCGCGGTGAGGCCGCGCAGTTCGAGGCTGTGCAACGGGGTGCGGGGTTCGGCGGGCGCTGCGGGTGCGGTCCCGCCGATGAGGTCGACACCGTCCGGCACGTCCATGAGGTCGGCGCCGCCCGCGAATCCGGCGGTGGCGCGCTGCCAGGCGCGGGTGCCCGGCGCCTCGGTGATGACCGCGCCGGCCACCCGCCCGAAGTAGTCGAAGCCGGCGACCGCGCCGGAGACGAGAAGGGCTGTGGCGAGCCCCCACCCGTCGAGGAGGTAGATGGTCCACGCGGCCACCACACCGAGTTGCACCATCACCACCGGCACGCCGATGAGCACCGACTGGACGCGGTGTTCGCGCACCGCGGCATCCACGCGACCGTCGTCGACACGGCTCAGGTGGGCGTGGACGTCCTCGGTGGCGGCGGCGAGTTTGACGGTGCGGACGCTCTCCAACGAAGACACCAGCGCGCGGCCGAAACCCGCGCGGGTCGCCGAGGCCGCAGCAGCCGACCGACCGGCGATGGGTCGACCGATCACCGACGCCGCGGCGGCGGCGAGCATCACCGCGAGCAGGATCCCGCCCGCGAGCACACTCCCACCGAGGACGCCTGTCACCACGACCACGAACAGACCATTGATGACGTCGATCCACCGGTCGCCGTACCGGAGGAATCGATCGGAGTCGAGTACACGGGACATCACCTCGCCGGGCGGCGTGCGCGGCAACCGGTGCGGACGTGTCTGCGCCTCGAGCACCGTCATCCGGATCCGGAGCGACACCGCGTTCCACCACGGCAGGAACCCGCGCAGCGCGGCGGCGAGGACGAACGGGGCGCTCAGCAGCACGCCGAGCATCACCGCAGTGAGCCCGATGGGGGTGTGCCCGCGCTGCAGCCCCGAGACGAGGTGGCCCCACACGAACCCGGTGAGCGCACCGCCGGCGCCGATGATGGCGGCGACGGCGAAGAGTGCGGTGCCGACGACACCCCATCGCGGATGCGTCAGCAGCATCCGCCGGACCCCGCGCGTCAGCGTCGACCCGGGGCCGACCGGTCGGGGTGTCGGTGGCGTGCCCGTACGGCGAACGCCTCCCACACCGGGCGCTGCTTCGTCGGTGGTCGTGTGGACGTCGGGATCGACATCCGCCGACACCGCCCCTGCGCGAAGCGGATCGAGGTCGGCGGCGTCGAGGAGCCGGCGGAACGGTCCGGTCCCGGCCTGCAGGTGACGGCGGGTCCCGAACTCGATGACCCGTCCTCCGTCGAGGACGGCGATGGTGTCGGCGCGGGCGACGGTGGTGAGCCGGTGGGCGATGAGGATGCCGGTCCGCTCGGCGAGGAGCCTGTCGGCGGCGTGCACGACGCGGGCCTCGGTGACGGGGTCCATCCGGGCGGTGGCCTCGTCGAGCACCACCACCCGGACATCGCGCACGAGGAGCCGCGCGAACGCGACGAGCTGTTCCTCGCCTGCGGACAGCCGGGTCCCGCCGGGTCCGAGGACCGTGTCGATCCCGTCGGGCAGCCCGGCGACCCAGTCGTCGAGTTCGAGGTCGGACAGGGCGTCGCGCACGCGACTGCGTGAGGTGTCGGCGAACAGCACGATGTTCTCGGCGAGGGTGCCCGCGATGATCTCGGTGCGCTGGGTGACGACGCCGACCGACGACCGGAGGTCGTGGAGGTCGAGATCGCACACGTCGACGCCGCCGACGAACAGGGTTCCCCGCGGCGGATCGACCGCCCGCGACACCAGCGACGCCAGCGTCGACTTGCCCGACCCGGTCCGACCGACGAGCGCGCACGTCTGCCCTGCGTCCACCGTGAGGTCAACGGCGGACAGCACCGTCGGTCCGTCGGCGTAGGCGAACGACAGTGCGCGCACGGCAATGTCGAGGGGACCGGCCGGCAGAGGAGCCCCGCCCACGGGTTCGGGTGTGGTGTCGAGGACCTGCCGCAGACGCACCACCGCACCCATCCCCGCCTGCAGTTCGGGCAGATGCCGTGCGAGTTGGTTGATCTGGCCGATGAGTCCGGAGCTGACGAGGTACAGCGTGATGAGGCGGGCGACGTCGAGATCACCGTGCGCGACGAGCGCGACACCGGCGACGACCACGCCCCCGAGCAGCAGGTACAGCAGTCCGCCCGCGCGGATGGTGATGCGCGATTCGGCGACGATGACGCGTCGGAACCTGCGTCCGATCTCGGCCGACAGCTCGGCACAGCGACGCACCAGGTACGCCTGTCCACCGCTCGTGCGGAGGTCGTCGGCGGCGGCGAGGCCCTCCTCCATCGCCGCGGCGTGGTCGGTCCAGGCCGCTTCCTCGGCCACCTTGCGCGCCCGCAACTCGGTCAGCAGCGGACGGATGGAGAACAGGATCAGCGGCCCCATCACCGGGAAGATGATGAACGCCGGCCACCAGGTGAGTCCGGCGACGATCAGCATCGGGACCGTACCTACGACGGTGCGCAGCGCGTCCCACACCTGCAGGCGCACCAGCGTTCCCACCTCGTGGGTGTCGTCGTCGACGCGGTCGAGGACCTCGCCCACCGCCTGTTCGGACAGTCGATCGAGCGGCTGACGTAGCGCTGCGCTCAGGAGGTCGCCGCGGAGCTCACCCTCGGCGCGGTCGGCGATGCCGGCCCACACCGTGCGGCCCGCGGTGTCGAGCAGCGCGTATCCGAGCAGGCATCCGGCCAGTGCTCCGAGGAGCGCCGACCCGGGATCGGTGGCCACGCGCCCGATGACGACGGTGCCCAGAGCCTGCAGGATCGCGGCGACGGTCAGCGCCACGAGTGCGGCGCCGGTGGCAGGCCGCGCCAGCCGACGCCACGAGACCTGGCGCGCCGACTCCACGACAGAACTCACCCGCGCCGAGGCGGCGCGGGTGGGCTGCGGGGTCGTGGTGGCAGTCATCCTTAGAGACGCTACGCATCGCCACCGACGGTCGGCACCTCAATTTCGGCGCCGGGTACGGCCGTTCAGCTCAGATGGACACGCGTCCACTGGTTGTCGAACTCCAGGCCGCTGCGCACGAACAACTGGGTGACGGGGCACCGACGCTCCACCTCGGAGACGAAGGTCGAGAACTGCTCCTCGGTGGCGTCGGTCTCGACGGTGGCGCGCACGGTGACCTTGTCGAAGTTCGCGTTGCCCTCTTCGCCCTTGACGAGGACGAGGGTGTCGAGGTCGCCCTGGACGGTGAAGGAGAACGCGCCGAGGGTGATGCCGAGGTCCTTCGCGACCAGAGCGGCGGTCACCTGGTTGCACGAGGTGAGCGAGCCGAGCGCGTAGAACAGCGGGCTGGGGGCCTCGTCCTTGCCGCCGAACGCCGGGTAGGCATCGGTCTGGAAGACATGCTGGTTGTCGCCCTGGGAGGTGAGCGTCTGGGCGACGCCGGTCCCCTCGGCCTCGATCACGAACGGGACGACGCTGGCGCGGATGGTGGAGGTCATGGCATCAGCGTCGACTCGGGCCGCTGACCTGTCGAGATTTGCGATCCTCAGGATCGGAATACGGATGAACGGGAATCGTGTCGTCCCACGGCTGGGCGGTCGCCATGTCGGCCACGCGCACGAACCCGCGCTCGAACTCGCCGACCGCCGGATCGACGAGTCGGTACTCCTGGCGCTGTCGGTGGATGGGCTGGGCGTCGAGCAACACGATGCGCACCTCCCCCGGCTCGAACCCGCAGCGGGCCTGCAGCGCGGCGATCAGCTGCTCGCTGTGCATGTGGCCGTCGCCGAAGTTCCAGCCGATGGCAGTGCTGCAGATGCGTTCACCGTCGGTGAGCACGTAGTCGTTCTCGTCGAAGCCCGCCATCGCGCGGTGGGCGAGGGTGAACAGGGCGCGACCGTGGGTGTTGAAGGCGCGGAACGCGTATCCCATGTAGAGCGGGATCGCCATGGCGTCGCCGGCGCCGTAGACCCGCTCGAGCTGAGAGGCGGGCATCGCCGCGATGGCGACGAGGTTGGCCTCCATCTTCGCCGCCGCCGAGGGCTTCATGCACCACATGCCGGTGTCCCAGTTCCCCGCGTAGTACCGCATCCCGGGGAGGAACGACACCTTGCGCGGGAACAGGTTGCCGATCACCACGGTGCCCGCGGAGACCACCGCGAGCGCGATGACCCACCACGGGGATCCGAGGTCACCCGGGCCGACGTCGGCGTGGCCGACGAACAACGCGAGCACACCGAACATCATGAAGACGTTCCACTCCAGGGGAACCCCCATCGGGATCGCCGAGAGGATCCCGAAGTGGAACACGAGCATCACCACCGCGGCCACCGCCGTGGGCCATCCGCCGCCGGAGAAGAACAGCACCAGGGGCACGGCCATCTCGATCACGGTGCTCAGGTGCGCGATGGTCCGCGCCGGACGACCTGGCCGCAGGTCGTCGGGGAAGTGTTCGAAGAACCTCCGCTTGATGAACCGAGGTCGCAGGATCGGGTTGTTCGACATCATCGTCGACACCACGAACGGGAAGTGCCGGTTGAGTTTCGACGTCGCCGCCCCGACCCAGATGATGAGCAACACGATCTTCGCCGCGACGATGGCGTCGACCGTCGCGAACAGGAACGTGACGGTCAGCGCGGCATACACCTCCCCGCGCGCGGCGAGGAAGATCGTCTTGTCGCGCAGCGCGGCGGTTCCGAGCACCACCAGGATCACCGCGATCAGCCAGCGCGGCGGTTCGGTGACGACGAGCGCGGCCACCACCGACACCAGCAGTGCCGCATAGAGCGCGACATCGACGGGGCGACGCTCGTCACCTCGCGTGAGCGGGATCCGGCCCGGCCAGGGCGGTAGCCGGATGGTGCCCGGGCGCAGCCAGTAGAGGATCGACCCGATCGGCGGGTAGAAGCGGTTGTTCAGCGGCCCGAACCCGCAGCCGAGCCCGACCACCTCGAACAGCATCGTGAACAGCACGACCTTGGCGAACACGACGGGTTCGTCGTACCACCCACGGACGTCGGTCAGCCCGCCCACGTCGGAGGTGCCGACCGACAGCAGCCAGGCGGCGACCACGTACGCGAGCACCTTCACCACGTAGAACAGGTGCAGCGCCACCGGCGTGCCGAAGCCCACCTCGGCCCAGTGCCGGGCCATCGGCACGATCTTCTCCGCACGTGTGCCCGTCTTCCACGTGGCCAGGTCGACGTCGGGAGTGGTCTGCGTCAGGAATCCCACCCGCCGACGCTAACAAACCAAGCGCTCGCTTGGTCTGTGATCGCTACGGTCAGGCGCCCACGTACGCGGCCAGGTGTTCGCCGGTGAGCGTCGAGCGGTCGGCGACGAGGTCGGCCGGGGTGCCCTCGAACACGATCCGGCCACCGTCGTGCCCGGCGCCCGGGCCGAGGTCGATGATCCAGTCGGCGTGGGCCATCACCGCCTGGTGGTGCTCGATCACGATGACCGACTTCCCCGACTCGACGAGACGGTCGAGCAGCCCGAGAAGCTGTTCGACGTCGGCGAGATGCAGTCCGGTGGTGGGCTCGTCGAGGACGTAGATGCCACCCTTGCCCGCCATGTTCGTGGCGAGCTTGAGGCGCTGCCGCTCGCCGCCCGACAGCGTGGTGAGCGGTTGACCGAGCTTGATGTAGCCGAGGCCGACGTCGGCGAGGCGTTCGAGGATCTTGTGCGCGGCGGGTGTCGCGGCGGCCCCCGAACCGAAGAACTCGCCTGCCTCGGTCACCGACATCGCGAGCACCTCGCTGATGTCGCGGTCACCGAGGTGGTAGTCGAGCACCGACGCCATGAAGCGTCGGCCCTCGCACAGTTCGCACGTGGTCGCGACACCCGCCATCATCGCGAGGTCGCTGTAGATCACGCCGTTGCCGTTACAGGTGGGGCAGGCGCCCTCGGAATTCGCGCTGAACAGAGCGGGTTTCACGCCGTTGGCCTTCGCGAAGGCCTTGCGGATCGGGTCGAGCAGGCCGGTGTAGGTGGCGGGGTTGGAACGGCGCGAGCCGCGGATGGGACTCTGGTCGACCGACACCACATCGTCGAGTCCCGACAGCGACCCGTGGATCAGCGAACTCTTGCCCGAACCGGCGACACCGGTGACCACCACCAGCACACCGAGCGGCACATCGACGTCGACCGACTGCAGATTGTGGGAGTCGGCGCCCCGGATCTCGATCACCTCGGTGTACTCACGCACGGCGTCCTTCAGCGACGCACGATCATCGAAGTGTCGTCCGGTGACGGTGTCACTCGAGCGCAACCCGTCGACGGTGCCCTCGAAACACACGGTCCCGCCGTCGGACCCGGCACCCGGCCCGAGATCGACGATGTGGTCGGCGATGGCGATGGTCTCGGGCTTGTGCTCCACGACGAGCACGGTGTTGCCCTTGTCGCGCAGGCGGACCAACAGGCCGTTCATGTTCGCGATGTCGTGCGGGTGCAGGCCGGTGGTCGGCTCGTCGAACACGTAGGTGACATCGGTCAGCGACGACCCGAGGTGGCGGATCATCTTGGTGCGCTGGGCTTCACCGCCCGACAGCGTCCCGGCCGGGCGGTCGAGGCTGAGGTAGCCGAGTCCGATCTCGACGAACGAGTCGAGCGTCTCCCCCAAGGAGTCGATGAGCGGTGCCACCGCGGGGTCATCGATGCCTCGCACCCACACGGCCAGATCGCTGATCTGCATGGCGCACGCGTCGGCGATGGACTTCCCGGAAATCTTCGACGACCGCGCGCCCTCATTGAGGCGGGTGCCGTCGCAATCCGGGCACGTGGCGAACGTGACCGCACGTTCCACGAACGCGCGGATGTGCGGCTGCATCGCGTCGACGTCCTTGGACAACATCGACTTCTGGATCTTCGGGATGATCCCCTCATAGGTGAGGTTGATGCCCTCGACCTTGATCTTGGTCGGCTCCTTGTAGAGCAGGTCGTCGAGTTGTCGCTGGGTGAACGTCGCGATCGGCTTGTCGAACGGGAAGAAGCCGCAGCCGGCGAAGATGCGGCCGTACCAGCCGTCCATCGTGTAGCCGGGGATGGTCAGCGCACCGTCCTTGAGCGACTTCGTGTCGTCGTAGAGGGCGGTGAGGTCGATGTCGTTGACCGACCCGCGCCCCTCACAGCGCGTACACATGCCGCCGGTGATGGTGAAGCTGGCGCGTTTCTTCACGTCGCGACCACCGCGGGTGACGCTGACCGCACCCGCGCCGCTCACCGACGCGACGTTGAACGAGAACGCCTGCGACGAACCGACATAGGGCTTGCCGAGCCGACTGAACAGGATGCGGAGCATCGCGTTGGCGTCGGTGGCGGTCCCGACCGTCGACCGCGGGTCGGCGCCCATCCGTTGCTGGTCGACGATGATCGCGGTCGTGAGCCCGTCGAGCAGATCCACATCGGGTCGGGCCAGCGTGGGCATGAACCCCTGGAGGAACGCACTATAGGTCTCGTTGATCATCCGCTGCGATTCCGCGGCGATGGTCGCGAACACCAGCGAACTCTTCCCCGACCCGGACACGCCGGTGAACACCGTGAGACGACGTTTGGGGATCACGACATCGACGTCGCGCAGGTTGTTCTCCCGGGCCCCCTGCACCCGGATCAGGTCGTGGGTGTCGGCGACGTGCGCGGTGGACGCGGGGGGCATGGGGGCTCCTACCTCGAGAGTGCCGGGACGAACCGGGTCAGGACGACTGCTGGATGCGGATGAGGTTGCCGGCCGGGTCCCGTACCGCGCAGTCGCGCACACCATAGGGCTGATCGGTCGGTTCCTGCACGATCTCGCCGCCGGCCGCGACGATCGAGTCGAAGGTGGCCGCGAGATCGGTTGCGGCGAGCAGCAGACGCGCGAACGTGCCCTTCGCCATCATCTCGGCGATCATCGTCCGCTCGGCCTCGGTGACGCCCGGATCCGCGGTGGGCGGGTACAGCACGATCGAGGTGTCGGGCTGATCGGGCGGACCGACGGTGAGCCAGTGCAGCCCGTTGTAGCCGACGTCGTTGCGGATCTCGAAGCCGAGGATGTCGCGGTAGAAGCCGATCGCGGCCTCGTGATCGGTGTGCGGGAGGAAACTCGAGTGGATGCTGACCGTCATGGCGCTCAGGCTAGGACGGCGCCGCCCGCCTGCGCTTCTCGATTCCTGACCGGTCTGGTGACCTGTTTGGCGACACAGGCCGGCAGCCCCGCGACCGACGGCCCGGCGTCGCGTCGGTAGGCACTCGGCGACACCCCGACCAGTTCGCGGAATCGGGTGCTGAAGGTCCCCAGTGAGGAACACCCGACCGCGAAACACACCTCGGTGACACTGAGTTCGTCGCGTCGCAGCAGCGCCATCGCCCGCTCGACGCGGCGGGTCATCAGGTAGCTGTAGGGCGATTCGCCGTAGGCGGCGCGGAACTGCCGACTGAGGTGGCCCGCCGACATGTGTTCGCCGCGCGCGAGTTCCTCCACGTCGAGCGGCGCCGCGAACTCGCGGTCGATGCGATCTCTGATCCGGCGCAGGCGCGCGAGGTCGGCCGTGCGGGTCGGCGAGAGGGGTTCAGTCATGCGGGGTCCATCGCAGTGCCGGGCCCAGTCGTGTCGCCATGTCGGTGATGATCTGGATGTAGTCGTCCTTCTCGAACGAGAACGGCAGGGCGAAGGCGACCTCGGTGGCGCGCTGGAAGCCGGCGTGCGAGAACAGCCGTGCCGCGAGGTCGTCGGACGGCCCGACCAGATCAGGCGCGAACACCATCCCGCGCGGACCCTGCGGCTCGAGCGTCCGGGCGAAACGGCTCTCCGCGTAGGCCTCGTAGCGGCGGATCTGATCGGGAGTCGCGGTGTCGGTGGGGATCACCACGAGTCCCTGCGACACCCGTGCCCGCGACGGGTCGGGATGCGCCGCGCGATAGGCGTCGATGTGCTCGGCCTGAATCGTCGCGAAGTCCCGCGCCGGGCCGCCCTCGGTGAACACCACCGACGAGGTCAGGTAGTTCAGGTGCTGCTCGCCGGCCCAGGTCGCCGAACCCAGTCCCCCGCCGTACCAGACACGACCGGCGAGGCCCGGCGAGTGCGGTTGCACACGCCGCGAGAACAATTCGATGCCCACGGTGCCCTCGAAGTCGCTCACCGGATCGCCGCGCAGGCAGCGCAGCAGACGCAGCACGCGCTCCTTGGAGAAGTCCTCGACGTCGTGGGTGTCGGGGTAGAGGGCCTGTCGATAGTCGTCGTAACGCATCGGGGTGCCCACCGACACACCGGGATTGATGCGTCCCTGCGACAGCACGTCGACGGTGGCGAGGTCCTCGGCGAGCCGGAACGGGTTCTCGAGTCCGAGCGGGATGACCGCGGTACCGAGCTCGATCCGCGAGGTCACCATCGCCGCGGCCGCCATCACCGCGACCGGCGAGGAGATCCCGTACTGCAGGTGCCGGTCACGCAGCCACACCGAGTCGAAACCGAGGTCCTCGGCGAGACGGATCGTGTCGATGGTCTCCAGATGCCCCTCGCGCGGCGACGACTCGTCGAACCGACCGATCGTCAGGAACCCGAGCTTGTCCAGTGCGGTGCCCTCGCGCGGCATGTCGGCTCCCCTGTTCTCACGCGGTTCAGGGGAACCAGTGTGCCCGGTCACCGCGCCGAGCGCCTGCGTCGGTTCGCTTTGACTGTTGCGCAGGACTTCGGCACCATCGCCGACGGCGAGTCGTCTCGCCGTGCACCTGTCCCCGACCTCGACCCACATATGACCTCACCACTGCATACTGCGAAGACCATGACTCGTGAACCCGGTACCGAGCTGGCCCCCGTGGCCGGCAGCGCTGTGCACACCCACGTCCATCTGCCGCATGTGTCGCCGATCGCCGAGGCTCGACGCGTCGGCGTCACCGCGTTCCAGCTCGCACGCGGTGTCGGTGAGGTGGCGGTCGGTTTCCGCTCCCGCAAGCCTCTCCCCGAACGCGCGGCCCGCGAGGTCCGCGACGTCTTCGAGCGGCTGGGGCCCACGTATGTGAAGCTCGGCCAGCTGATCGCCTCGAGTCCGGGCGTGTTCACCCCGGCGCTGTCGCGCGAGTTCGAGACACTCCTCGACAGGGTGGCCCCCGCACCGATACACGTCATCGAGAAGGTGTTGACCGGTGCGTTCGGGGCGCCCCCCTCGCAGGTGTTCGCGCAGTTCGACGCCGAGCCGATCGCGTCGGCGTCGATCGCGCAGGTGCACACCGCGACGCTGCACAGCGGCGAACGGGTCGTGGTGAAGGTGCAGCGTCCGGGCATCGCCACGCGCCTTGCGGCCGATGTCGCGATCCTCGAGCGGCTCGCCGACCTGCTCGAGCTGTCGCCGTACGGCCGGATGCTCAGCGCGCGGAACGTGGTCGACGACTTCGCGACCGGCCTCGACGCCGAGCTCGACTTCCGCAACGAGGCGCAGGCCATGGACGACTTCGTCGCGGGGCTGGCCGGCACGCCGTTCGCCGACCGTGTGCGGGTACCGACGGTGCACCACGAGTTCACCACCGGCGAGGTGCTCACGATGGAGTACATCGACGCCGTCCGGATCGACGACGTGCGTGCTGTGCGCAAGGCCGGACACGACGGCACTGCGCTGGTGCGCAATCTGCTGCTGGTCTTCCTCGAGTCGGCCTTCCACGGCGGCCTGTTCCACGGCGACCTGCACGCGGGCAACGTCCTCGTCGACTCCGACGGCAAGTTGGTGCTCCTCGACTTCGGCATCGTGGGCCGCTTCACCCCGCGCACCCGTCGCATCATGCGGCGGCTCGTCGGTGACCTGATGGTGCGCAACGATTACGAGGCGGCCGGCCGCGCGCTGTTCACACTCGGCGCGGTGCGCAACCCGGGCAGCACCCGGGAGGGTGCGAAGGACATGCGCCGGTTCACCGCACCGATCGCGGGCAAGGACCTCGCGGGGATGTCGTACACCGCACTCGGTACCCAGCTCGCCACGCTGGCGAAGGCCTACGACCTGCGGCTGCCGCGCGAGCTGGTCCTGGTGGGCAAGCAGCTCCTCTACGTCGAGAAGTACATGAAGCTGCTGGCCCCACAGTGGCGGGCGCTCACCGACAAGGAGCTGTTCACCTACATGAAGGCTCTGCTCACCGAGGACAACCCGAGGCACTGACCCGGGACGGTCGCGGGCTCGGGTAAGTTCTGCCCCGACGTCGGTGTGCTCCCGGTCGTCTTTTTCCTCCGGGAGCACCGCAAGAGGGAATCCGGTGCGAGTCCGGAACTGCCCCGCAGCGGTGATCGGGAACGACGCGACAGCAATGCACTGGCCCCGGCCGGGAAGCAGTCGCCGGTAGGTGGCATCGAGACAGATGCCGTGCCCGAGAGTCCGAAGACCTGCCGCCGTTGGTCGCGTCGGACGATGCGACCGCTCATCGGCCTCGTGGGATATGGCCGGTGCGGCGCCCCGTGAACCTGTCGTGGCTGTCTGCACCCCTTTCCGCACAGACGGAAAGGGATCGGATGCAGGTACGCGGCCGCCCCGGTGTCGGCATGGCCGTCGCGCTCTCCCTGCTCGTGCTGCTCGCCGTCTCCGTGGTCGGGATGATCGTCGGCAGCGTGCACATTCCCGCGTCCGACGCGGTCCGCTATCTGTGGGCCGATGTCGTCGGCGGCACCATCGCCCCGCCGGACGTCCCGGGCTACCGGATCGTGACCGATTCACGACTCCCCCGGGTCCTCACGTCGATCTTCGTGGGCGCCGGTCTCAGCGTCGTCGGCGTCGTGGTGCAGGCTCTGGTCCGTAACGCCCTGGCCGACCCGTACATTCTGGGTATCTCCTCGGGCGCGTCGGTGGGCGCCACCGCCGTGGTGTTGTTCGGCGCACTCGGCGGCCTCGGACTCTATGCGCTGCCGTCGGCGGCGTTCCTCGGCGCGTTGGGCGCGACGGTCATCGTGCTGGTGCTGGCCCGCAGCGCAGGCGGTCTCGAACCGACCCGTCTGGTTCTCATGGGAACCGCACTGGGCTACGGGTTCTCGGCCATCACGACAGTTCTCGTGTTCCTCGCGCCTGCCGGCGACGCCGCGCGCAGCGTGATGTTCTGGCTGCTGGGCAGTCTTGCTGCGGCGACCTGGCACTCGGTGTGGTTGGTCGGCACGGTGTCGATGGTCGGCATCGTGCTCGCGAGCGCGTGCGCACGTCACCTCAACGCACTGTCGATGGGCGAGGATGTCGCGGCCAGCGTCGGCATCCATGCCGGCCGATTCCGTCTGGCGTTGTTCGTGGTGTCGGCCGTCATCGTCGGCGTGATCGTGTCGGTGTGCGGCGCAATCGGATTCGTCGGCCTGATCATGCCGCACGTCACGCGGCTGCTCGTGGGCGCCGACCACCGACGGGTACTGCTGCTCAGCCCCGTGCTGGGCGGCGTGTTCGTGGTCGTCGCCGACATCGTCTCCCGCACCCTGGTGCCGCCGTACGAGTTGCCGATCGGCGCTATCACCGCCGCGGTCGGGGTGCCGGTGTTCGTGACACTGATGCGCCGCCGCGACCGGGTGACGTCATGACCCCCCACCCGCAGCCCGCGCCGAAGCCGGCCGTCGACTACCGCGACGTGTCGATCCGCCTGGGCGAGAACGAGATCGTGCACGACCTGTCGTTGTCGGTGTCCGAGGGCGGGTTCCTCGGCGTCATCGGCCCCAACGGCAGCGGCAAGTCGACGATCCTGCGTTGCCTGTTCCGTGCCCTGTCCCCGTCGAGTGGCCACGTCACCGTGCACGGCACCGACATCACCGCCACCTCGCTGCGCGACAACGCACGTCAGGTCGCGGCACTCACCCAGTCCTCGGCACTGTCCCTCGATTTCACCGTCGCCGAGGTGGTCGCGACCGGTCGACTACCCCACATTCGCCTTCTCCGGTCGGCCACTGCCGCCGATCGCGAGATCTGCGAGCGCGCCATGATCGACGCCGGGGTGGGAGGTTTCGGACACCGACGGTTCGCCGAACTCTCCGGAGGAGAGTCCCAGCGGGTGCTCATCGCCCGCGCCTTCGCGCAGCAGACCCGCGTGTTGGTCCTCGACGAACCCACCAACCACCTCGACGTGCATCACCAGTTCGCGGTGCTCGAGGCGGCCCGTGCGCGAGGCGTCACCGTGATCGCCGCATTGCACGACCTGAACATCGCCGCCCAGTTCTGCACCGAACTCGTCGTCGTGTCCGAGGGGCGGATCGTGTGCCGCGGAACGCCCGCCGACGTCCTGACGGCCGGCACCATCACCCGCTGGTTCGGTATCGGGTGCCACATCGTCACCCATCCACGCCTGCACGTTCCGCAGATCATCTTCGACGAAGGGACCACCCGATGACACGCACCTTCCTGGCCGGCGCCGTCCTGGCACTCACCGCGACACTCGTGATCAGTGGCTGCGGCGCCGAGGTGTCCGAGCGCGCCTCACCGACGTCGTCCGGTGCAGCCGTCACGGTGACCAACTGTGGCGCCCCGCTGTCGGTTCCGTCGCGTCCGACGAAGGTGCTCACCAACGACACCGGCATCACCGAGATGATGTTCGCGTTGGGGCTGGCGGACCGGATGGTGGGCTACACCACCTACGAGGGCAAGGAGCGTGACATCGCGTCGTCGCCGTGGCGGTCGGAGTTCGCCTCGACGCCCTCACTCGGCACGGCCTTCACCCGCGAGGTGATCCAGAAAGCCGCGCCCGATTTCGTGTTCGCCGGATGGAACTACGGCTTCAAGGAGTCGACCGGCGTGACACCCGCCTGGCTCACCACCATCGGTGCGACTCCGTACCAGTTGACCGAGGCGTGCAGGCAACCCGGATCGACCCGGCGCGGGATCACCCGTCCGCTCGACGCCCTCTATGACGATCTCACCAACCTGGGCCGGATCTTCGGCGTCGAGGATCGCGCCTCGGCCCTGATCGCCGGGTACAAGCGGGAGGTCGCCCAGTCCGCCGCCACCGCACCGGCGGCCGATCGCCGTGCCCGGGTGCTGTTGTTCGACAGCGCCGACCCCGCCCCGTTCACCTCCGGGCGCAACGCCGCGCCCGATGAGATCATCGCCGAGGCGGGCGGCACGAACGTGTTCTCGCAACTGAACGACTCGTGGACGTCGGTGTCGTGGGAGGCCGCGGCACAGGACGATCCGGAGGTCATCGTGATCGTCGACTACGGCGCGGGACAGGCGAACACGGTCGCGGCGAAGACCGCACAGCTGCGAGCCCAACCGCTGATGGCCGGGACCACCGCGGTCCGCGAGGACAACATCGTGTCGTTCCCCTATGCCTCACTGGTCGAGAGTCCTCGCAACCCGGCGACCATCACCGCCCTCGCCACCTATCTGCGGAGTCGGGGACATTGATTCGACGAACGCACCGTGAGGACCGCACGCGTGGTGCGATCGATGTCGACCGGGAGGCGAGATGGATGACACCGTGATCGTGCACATCGACCGCGCATCAGTCGCGATGGGCGACGACGTCCGCACCCATGAGGAGGTCTGGACGTACCGCTCGTCGGCGACGCTCGACGACCTGCTCGTCGACATCGCGACGTCGTATGTGCCGCCCATCAGCGGTGATGCGGGCTGGACCGTCCATGCGAACGCCCATGACGACGCGCGACGACGCCATCTCGGGATGATCTACCGCCCCGTGCACGGCGACGACATCGCCTGCCGCGTGCGTGATCACGACACCCTGCTCGCCACGATGGCGGCCACCACGGGACTCGACGTGTACGTCACCTATCTGACCTGGGAGTTGAAGCGGCCGGCGACCATCGAGGAATTGCACGCCGCGCGGTCGTCACGGTCGGGGACGATCCGTCGGACTCGCGTGGCCGATTCCGACGCCGAACACCGCCGCTGGCGGACAGTGCGCTCACTCCGGCAACTTGACGCCGACCTCATACCCTGGCGACGCGCGTGGATACGTGACGCCGTCCGCGACACCCCGCGACTACCCGACGTCGACGAGTTCGTCGCCGCGCATCTCGATCTGCTCCATGACCGGTTGTGTCCCGCCAGCATGGCGCTGGCCGCAGACCTGTTCGAGGTGACGACCGCGGAATCGAGATACCAGGCTCGGGGCGCTGATCTCATTGCTGCGCTCGGCGATCCACGCGCGGCCACGCTGGCCATGGTGCTCACCGCGTTCGAGTGGACCATGACGCAGAAGTCGTGGGAGGACGAGGTCGACGCCGGTGTCGTCGCCTACCTGGGCCGGCTCGAACGGTGGGGGTATCGGCTGTCACCGGTGGAACAGGCCTACGCGGGTCGTCGCTCGGCGTCCGACGTCATCGACGAGGCCCGCGCCACCTGACCGCGTTCCGCGGAACGCGGTCAGCGACCGAAGCCGGCGTTGCGCAGAGCGTCGGCCATCGATCCGGTGGGTGCAGGTGCGGCGCGTCGATCGCCACCTCGGCCACCCTTGTCGTTCCGCGCCTGCGGCTTCTTCGGGCCGTTGCCCGGTCCCCGGTCGCGTGCGGGTCGGGGCGACCTCTGCTTCGTGGGAGCGCCCACCTCGTCGTCGAGTCGCAACGTGAGACCGATGCGCTGACGGTCGGTGTCGACCTCGAGCACCTTCACCTTCACCACCTGACCGGATTTCACCACCTCGTGCGGATCCGAGACGAACGTCGTCGACATCGCCGACACGTGCACCAGCCCGTCCTGGTGGACACCCACATCCACGAACGCACCGAAGGCGGCGACGTTGGTGACCACTCCCTCGAGCACCATGCCCGGCGTCAGGTCGGCGACCTTCTCGACGCCCGCGGCGAAGGTCGCGGTGGCGAACGCCGGTCGCGGATCGCGACCGGGCTTCTCGAGTTCGGCGATGATGTCGCTGATCGTCGGGACACCGAACCGGTCGTCGGCGAACTCCGAGGGCCGCAGCGCGCGCAGCGTTCGGGTGTCACCGATGAGCTCGGCCAGCTGCACACCCGCGCGGTCGAGGATCCTGCGGACCACCGGATACGACTCCGGGTGCACACCCGAGGCGTCGAGCGGGTCGCCGCCGTCGGTGATGCGGAGGAACCCCGCGCATTGCTCGAACGCCTTGGGGCCCAGACGCGGGACGTCGAGGAGCGCCTTCCGAGTGGCGAACGGCCCCTTCTCATCACGATGGGCCACGATGGATTCGGCGAGAGTCGTCGTCACACCCGACACCCGCGACAACAACGGCACCGATGCGGTGTTGAGGTCGACGCCCACGGCGTTCACGGCGTCCTCCACCACGGCGTCGAGGCTGCGGGCGAGGGTCGCCGGGTTGACGTCGTGCTGGTACTGCCCGACGCCGATCGACTTCGGGTCGATCTTCACCAGTTCGGCCAAGGGATCCTGCAGCCGGCGCGCGATCGACACCGCACCGCGGATCGTCACATCGAGCTGCGGCAGTTCGCGACTCGCGTACTCCGACGCCGAGTACACCGACGCACCGGCCTCGCTGACGATCGCCTTCGCGGGCGCGCGGCCATTGCCCTTGCCGATATCGGCGATGAGTTCGGTGGCCAAGGCGTCGGTTTCGCGGGAGGCCGTCCCGTTGCCGATCGCGATCAGGTCGACCCCGTGGCGCGCCACGAGGGCCGCGAGCGTCGCCTTGGCTGTGTCCCACTGCTTCTGGGGCTGATGCGGGAAAATCGCGCAGCTGTCGATCACCTTACCGGTTCCGTCGACGACGGCGACCTTCACACCGGTCCGGAAACCGGGGTCGAGCCCGAGGGTGGTGCGCGCACCGGCCGGTGCGGCCAGCAGCAGATCGTTGAGGTTGCGGGCGAACACCGCGACCGCGTCGTCCTCGGCACGTTTGCGCAACCGCATGCGGGCGTCGCTCTCGGCGGTCAGCATCAGCTTCACCCGCCAGGCCCACCGGACGGTCGTCGCCAGCCATGCGGTCGCCGGCCCCGGGTGCGACAGGTCGACACCGAGTGCCTGCGCCACCATCGCCTGGTAGGCGTCGTCGTCGCCACCGTCGAACGTGAGCGACAGGACCTCTTCCTTGTCGCCGCGCAGAGCAGCGAGGACGCGGTGCGACGGCATCGAGTCGAGGGGCTCGGAGTAGTCGAAGTAGTCGCGGAACTTCTGTCCTGCCGGGGTTTTCGCGACCTCGTCGGTGCGTGGGGCGGTGCGCAGGACACCGTCGGTCCAGAACTTCTCGCGGGTGGCGCCCACGAGGTCGGCGTCTTCGGCGGCGCGTTCGATGAGGATGAACCGCGCTCCGTCGAGCGCGGCGGCACCGTCGGCGACGGCATCGCCGAGGTAGTCGGCCGCGACGGCCTCGGGGTCCAGCGACGGGTCGGCGAGCAAGCGGTCGGCCAGCGGCTCCAGGCCCGCCTCGCGGGCGATCTGCGCCTTGGTGCGGCGCTTGGTCTTGTACGGCAGGTAGATGTCCTCCACGCGCGACTTGGTGTCGGCGGCGTGCAGCGCGGCGCGGAGATCGTCGGTGAGCTTTCCCTGCTCGTCGATGGCCGCGATCACCGCCGCGCGGCGCTCGTCGAGTTCGCGCAGGTATCGCAGGCGTTCTTCGAGCAGTCGGAGCTGCGCGTCGTCCAGACTCCCGGTCGCCTCTTTGCGGTAGCGGGCGATGAACGGGACCGTCGATCCCTCGTCGAGCAGCCCCACCGCGGCGGCGACCTGGTGCTCGGCCACCGCCAGTTCGGCGGCGAGACGGGCGTTCACAGAGGCGATCTCAGGGGTCAGCGCGGGGGTCGAATTCACCCGCCGGACACTACCTGTCGAGAGAACTCCGATGCCCGAGCCACCTGGTCGGGTGTCACCGCCACGCCGGTGTAGCGCTCGAACTGCCGCGCGGCCTGCAGGGCGATGACCTCGGCGCCGGTGACGACGGGGACATCGGCGTGTCGCGCGGCGCGGATGAACGGCGTCTCGGCGGGGAACGCCACCACGTCGAACGCGGTCCGGGCGCCGGCGATCTGCGCGGTGTCGAACGCGAGGGTGTCGGCATCGGCGCCGTCCATGCCCAGCGGTGTCACGTTGACGAGGATCGGGCCGTCGAGAGCGGGCGTCTCGGTGGCCCAGCGGTAGCCGTACTTGTCCGCGAGCGCCGTCCCGGCCGCCTCGTTGCGCGCGACGACGGTCAGGTCGTCGAATCCGGCCGAACGGAACGCGGCGACCACCGCCTTCGCCATCCCGCCCGAGCCGCGGACGACCGCCGGCGCAGCGCTGTCGAGGCCGTGGGAGTCGATGAGTGCGGCGACTGCTTCCATGTCGGTGTTCGACGCGGTGAGCGTGCCGTTGTCGTTGACGATGGTGTTCACCGACTCGATCGATGCGGCCGATGTCTCCATCACGTCGACAAGCGGGATCACCGCCTCTTTGAACGGCATCGACACCGAGCATCCGCGGATGCCGAGCGCACGCACCCCGGCGATCGCACCCTCGATGTCGTCGGTGGAGAACGCCTTGTAGAGGAAATCCAGATCGAGCTCCCGGTAGAGGAAGTTGTGGAACCGGGTCCCGATGTTCGACGGACGTCCCGACAGGGAGATGCAGACGGTCGTGTCCTTGTTCAGCGCGGTCATGCCCGCGATTGTGCCCCCGGCCCCTGTGGTCTCCACCACGAGGAACGGCCGTTTCGCCCGATTTCTGGACAATGGTGGGAATCGCGGCGCGGCGGCCGCACACATCCGAGGAGGACGGTCGAGTGAGCACCCTGGCGGCAACGGCAGCCGATCAGCACGGTTTCACCGGCCTCACGGGCCTCGCGGCCGATGTCCTCGAGCGCATGGGCGACATCGGCATCGGACTGTTGATCTTCGTCGAGACGATCTTCCCGCCCATCCCGAGCGAGGTCGTGTTGCCGTTCGCGGGCTACCTCAGCCGCAGCGGCGACCTGTCCTTCGTCGGCCTGCTCCTCTGGAGCACCGTCGGCGCGTGGCTCGGCGCGTTGGTGCTCTACGGTCTGGGCCGTTGGGTCGGCCTCGACCGCACCGTCGACTTCGCGGTGTGGACCCGCATCGTGAGCCGCCGCGACGCCGAACGCGGAGCGCAGTGGTTCGCGCGCTTCGGCACGTGGTCGGTGTTCCTCGGGCGGATGATCCCCGGCGTCCGCTCGATCATCTCGCTCCCCGCCGGCGCCGGGGCGATGAACCTCGCGGTCTTCAGCGCGTTGACGATCGCCGGGTCTGCGCTGTGGAACGGCCTGCTGCTCGGTGTGGGGGTCGCCCTCGGCACTCAGAACGATCGCTTCCAGGACTACCTCGGGTATTTCGACTACGTCGTCTACACGGTTCTGGCCGTCGCGGTGGTCGTGTTGATCGTCCGACGCCGTCGGCACGTCCGTGAGGACAGCACGCCGCAGCGCGAACCTGTAGACCGGTAGGGTGCCCGAACTTCCCGAAGTCGAGAACGCCCGCCAGGTGGTCGAGAAGGCGCTCGACCGCGTCATCACCGAGATCGACGACACCGACCAGTACGAGTGTCGGCCGCACAAGCCGGGTGAGATCGCCGACGCCCTCGTCGGCGGGCGTCTCACGAAGGCCCTGCGCCGCGGCAAGGCGATGTGGTGTGAGACCGAGACCGCCGACGGCACTGCGGGTCCCACACTCGGAATCCATCTCGGCATGGGCGGTCGCGTCATCGTCACCGCTCCCGAGGGTGAGGACTCCTCGAACTACGGCGGCGGCAACGCGAAGGTCGGGGTCCGGAAGTCCGACAAGCCAGAGTGGACGCGGTTCTCGATGTCGTTCGACGACGGCGGTCAGATGCGTTTGTTCGACAAGCGACGCCTGGGTCGCGTCCGCCTCGAACCCGACATCGACGCACTCGGCCCCGATGCCGCCGAGATCACCCGTGACGAGTTCCGCGACATGATCGCCCGCAGCGCCGCCCCACTGAAGGCGCGACTGCTCGACCAGCATGCGATCGCCGGCATCGGCAACCTCCTCGCCGACGAGGTGCTGTGGCAGTCGTCGATCAATCCCTCGCGACGCGCGAAATCCCTTTCGACGGACGAGGCCGACGAACTCCGTCGTGTCCTGCGCCGCTGCACCCGCGCCGCGATCCGCAAGGGCGGCGTCCACACCGGCGAGATCATCCCCTACCGCAACGCCGATTCCGCGTGCCCGCGCTGCGGCGCGCCCATGAAACGCGGCACGGTCGGCGGCCGCACCACCTGGTGGTGCTCGAAAGAACAGGAATGACCCCGGCCTGGGCGTGACCCGGCGAGCACCCACTCGAAAGTTAGCCTGAGACACAACACTTCGCGACGATACGTTCTGCCGAACGCGCCACGAGCCCGTTCCCCGCGGTGAACACTGACCTCACCATCCGCGTCGGGGCGAAGGACACACGATGACCGCACCAGATCTGCCGTCGGCCGCTGTCGACGACCCCTCCGCCTACGGCTACCGCCCTGAGTTGAAGCGGTCACTCAACTCGTTCCAGGTGTTCGCGGTGTCGTTCGCGTTCATCTCGGTCGCGGTCGGGATCTTCGCGACCTACGACGACCTGCTGGCCAACGGTGGGCCCGTGGGCATCTGGACGTGGCCACTCGCGATGGCGGGACAGCTACTGGTGGCGCTGGTCATCGCACAGTTCGCCGCCCGGATCCCCCTCAGCGGATCGTCGTATCAGTGGGCGTCGCGACTGGCGAACCCCCGCATCGGTTGGATCTTCGGCTGGCTCACCTTCTGCTACCTCATCACCGGTCTCACCGCGATCGACAACGCGATGGCGAGCCAGTGCCTGATGCCGCTGTTCGGCATGGCACCCGACGAGACCACCGCGCGCGTGATCACCGTCGTGATCCTCCTGGTGCAGGCGGTGTTGGCGATCGCCTCGACTCGGCTGGTGGGCCTGATCAACTCCGTCGCCGTGGGCGTCGAGGTGGCCATTGTCGTGGTGCTGGTCGTCGGCTTGCTGGTGGCGGTCGCGATGACCGGCGACGGGTCGATCGACAACCTCACCTCCCGCGGCGTCACGGCCGGATCGGGCGAGTACTGGGCGTTCGGCGGCGGTCTGATGGCGACGATGATCGTCGGTCTCGCGACCCTCGTCGGCTTCGATTCCGCGGCGAACATGGCCGAGGAGGCGAAGAACCCGCACCGCACGGTGCCGCGGGCGATCGTGGGATCGGTGATCGCAGCCGGTGTCCTGGGCATGCTGTTCCTCATCGCGCTGACCGTCGCCATCGACGACGTCGACGCCGTCAGCAAGTCCGGCTCACCCGTCGCCGACATCCTTCGCGCCCAGCTCGGCGCGCCGATGGAACGCATCCTGCTGGTGTGCGTCGGTATCGCGTTCTTCGGCGGCGGGATGGTCACCATGACCTCCTGTGCGCGAACGGTGTTCGCGATGTCGCGCGACGCCCGGTTCCCCGGCCACCGCCTGTTACGCCAGGTGAACCCGCGGACGCAGACCCCGATCGGCGCCACCGTCCTGCCGTTGGTGATCGGCATCCTGACCATGATCGTGTTGCCCGGTGATGCCCTCATCGAGCTGATCACCGCGGGAACGCTGTTCCCCGCCATCACCTACGGGCTGATCGTCGTCCTGTACCTCGCCGTCCGTCGCCGCCTGGGCCGCACCGAGGGCGCGTTCAGCCTCGGACGCCTCGACGTCCCCATTGCGGTCGCCGCCCTGGTGTGGACCATCTTCGCGGTGGTGGTCCTCGTGTCACCCATGTCGACCCCCACGCCGATCGTCATCGTGGTGGGTCTCATCGCCGTCGGCGCGGCGTACCTCGTCTCGATGCTCGCGTTCCGCCGCTCGGTGGTGGCCGATGAGCCCTCGGCCGCAACGCCCTAGCTCGACTCGAGCATCGACCGGTAGCGCTGTTCCCGTTCCGTGAGATCGCGGTCGGCGATCGCGCCGAACGCCGCGGCATCGCGGGTGAACCGTTGGGCGGCATCGGGTGACGCGTTGGGTCCCTCGAGGCGAAAACAACTGGGCGCCAGAGGGCCGAACAGCAGTGCACGTTCGAGGTCCGGCCAACGGTCGACGGAGGGTTCCACGCCGGCAGCCCGCGCGAATGTGATCGCGGCCAGGTTCATCCGGGTCTTCTGCGACTGCCCGCGTCGGGAGCGGTAGTCCGACACAGCATCCCGCAGCTCGTCGTCGGAGGGCATCGGGACGGCACCGCCCCACGCGTAGGCGATCCACCGCGCCTGCAGTTCCAGCGGCACGAAGTAGCCACCGGATTGATCCCACATACCCACGAGCGCCAGGCCGGGCAGGTCGGGGTGAAAGGTGTACCGGTCGGCGTCGATGTGCGCATCGTCGAGGTCGAGGATCGCCCGGACCTCGTCGCTCAGACACGGGATGCTGATCCCGAAACCGGTGCCGAAGAGGATGGTGTCGAACTCCTCGCGGGTTCCGTCGACGAAGGTCACCTCGCTCCCGTCGACGGATTCGATCCACGGGCGCACACCGATACGGCCCTCGGCCACGAGGGGAAGGTAGGTCTGGTTCAGCGTGACGCCCGCGCGGAACAGCGACGGGTCCGCCGGCGGGGCGCCGTACTGCTCGGGGCTCCCGCCCGCCTCCACCACGATCTCACGCAACTGCCGGTCGATCTCGGCAGGCGGCAGTGCGGCGGCGGCCAGCGCACCGAACCGGGTGAAGATCCGGTGATCCGACGGGACCCCGGCGGCGAACTTCAGCAGCACATAACGCTGACGACGTTGGGTGACGACCACCCGGTCGGCGCCGGAATGGGCCAGTTCGGCGGCGATCTCCAGTGCGCTGACGGCACATCCGGCCACCAGTACGCGCGAGCCGCGGTGGTCGTCGGCGCCGCGATAGTGGAAGGTCGACGACACCCCGCCCGATCCGGCGAAGGTGTCCAGGCCGCGGACCGGCGGGATGACCGGCGCCCGGAACCGCCCGGTGGCGATGACCACCCGGTCGAAGACCTCCACCGTGCCCGAGTGCTCGACGCGCCACGAGTCACCGTCACGATCGACGAGATCGACGCGGGTGTGCAACCGGATCCGCGGGGTGATGTCGAAGGTGTCGGCGAACCGGTGCAGGTAGTCGAGGACGTCGTGATTCGACGGGAAGACGGCGTCGCCGTCCGGCTCGAGGTCGCTGAACGCGGTGAGGACGCGGCTGGTGTTGGTGTGCATGGCCGGCCACACGCCGCTGGATCCGGGCCGCCCGGACCACTGGCCGCCCAGTGTCGGTCCCGCCTCGAAGACGGTGACGTCGAATCCCTGGGCCAGCAGCCAGCGGGCGGCGATCACCCCGCCGGGACCTGCCCCGATGACGGCGACGCTCTCGCTCATCGACGTACTGTCCCACGCCGGATGAGGCCGTGGGGCCCGATCTCAGCGTCCGGGCGTCAGCCGGTAGATCAGGCCGGCGACGTCGTCGGTGACGTAGAGGGATCCGTCCGGACCGGGTACCGCGTCGACGCTTCTCCCCCAGCGCTTCCCGGCCGAGTTCTGGAAGCCGGGGGCCACCAGTCGCGCAGGACCGAGAGACCTCGTCGCGGTGTCCCACGGCGCATTGAGAGCGCTTGTGCGAGAGCAATACTTTGAGAAATCGGAAGGCTGGTTCGGTGGCCAGATTTTGATTGTCGGCCCACCGACGAGCGCAGCTCTACGTGCCGCCGGGAAATGGCCGTCACCCGAAACACAACTGGAGCGTCTGATCGCCGCTCTGCAGACCGCAGCCGACGCGTCTCTCGCCCCGACGAGGAACACAGCCGGTTCCGGCAGGCCGCAGCGTGGCTCGGCACAACAGCATCCGCCATCGCCATCGGCGCGCTCGGCGGCAACCTAATGACAGGCTAACCGTCGTAAACCCGTGACGCTCGCACAACTTTCCTGTGCCCGGTTTCATCGCGAATCATGTGCAGGCTGACAACTTCGTCGCCCGCGACGATCCGAAACACACGCACCAGCTCTGCGAGTGAGATCAACGTCAAAGAGGTCTTGCTGCTCTTGTCCGATGCTACAAAGACACCACCGAACTGGTGGGGCGGATCCTCACTGTGCTCCAGGCCGAATATCAGGCTGTGGATGACGCGATCGCACAGCTGACGAAGACCAATGCTCTCGCGCGTCGGCCCCTCGTCCTCGCGACCAAAGAAGTCGGCGAAGTCGTACGCGTCCCAGAAGTCTGGAGCTACGTCCGACAGCGGGAACGATAGAACCGACATCGACTCACCACGGCATTCGTCGCTGATCTTGCCGGGTGTGTCTAGCAACTTGCGGATGGCGAAGCACCCGAACATCACGTCGCGCTCGACGAGAAACGCCGTGCGCTCGGTCCATCTCACCTGACTGCCACGCCGATCAAGCCGCTCGGCGACTCGGTAGAGGTCTTCCTTCCAAGGGACTGAGTCGCTGATCACGGCGTCAAACGACTGACGAGACCCGCGCTGAACCAGTCGACGAGCGTGGTCGCGAGGCCGACGGCCACCTTCGCCTCATCATCGCTGACATTTCCCGGCGCGCTCGGCTGACCACCGTGTCGGTCGTGCTGACCGTGCCAGAGCATCCGCATCATGCCGATGACCACCTCGCGCGGAGGCGCTTTCGGGTGTTCTCGTGTCATCTGGAGCGACCAGTCGCCTTGATTCTCCATTTGACTCAGAACCGTCCCGAGGGTTGCGGACTTATTCGTGGGCGACACAACCGGGATCGCGGCATCTTCGACTGCGAGAATCGCCAGGCGGTAGGCCTCGCTCACGTTCGGCGCCGGCGAGTAGAGAGCTTCCCACGCCGAGGCCAAACGAACACCGGCCTTCGCAGCGCGCGCCATCACCGAATCGGCCCCGGCCTGAACACCGAGCGGCACTCTGCGGACCAGACCAGGTTTGCCAGCCCGCGTGCCGACGCGCCACGCCGATTTGCTCCGCTCTAGGAGTGCTTCTATCTCCTCCGCCCTGGTTGACGAAGCGCTATGGGCCAACAGATAGTCAGCCACTTGCAGCGGATCGCCCTTCCGCCGGAGCACTCCAATCGCAGAGTCCAAATAGCGGCCCCCACCCGCAACTCCGGTAGATCGTAGGTTGGGCATAGAGATCTGCAGAACCTGACACATCTCTTCCATCAGGTCCTCGTTCAGATTGGCCTCGCTACCTCGGTTGCCTGGATACCTGCGGTGCTGAGTGATGCAGACTCGTATCCACGCCCAGAATGCGGCCTGCATCCATCCGGGTAAGCCATCGTGTAACGCGTCGTATGCAGCGATCTGATTCTCATCATCGACGCCGAGCGGACGCCAGCTCTCATCTGTCACGCGTCTCCCTCGGTTGCCTGCTGGCCGGTTCTTGGCAGCCTGCCCCTGAAATACAAGTAAGGGACCGTTCTCGGATCTTCCGAAAATGGCCCCTGAGTATCTCGTTCAGATGTCGGGCTGACAGGATTTGAACCTGCGACCACTTGACCCCCAGTCAAGTGCGCTACCAAGCTGCGCCACAGCCCGTGGCTGCCCCGTGAGGAGCATCGCCGCTCCGTGAGGAGCAGCGTTGTACAGATTAGCCGACCGGCCCACGCGGGGGCCAATCGCCTCAGCCGCCTACTTGCGTCGCTCGCGCTTCTCGCGGACACGCACGTTGATGCGCACCGGCGAGCCGTCGAAACCGAACTGCTCGCGCAGCTTGCGCTCGAGGAAGCGGCGGTAGCCGGCCTCGAGGAAACCGGTCGTGAACAGCACGAACGTCGGCGGGCGGGTCGCGGCCTGGGTCGCGAACATGACCCGCGGCTGACGGCCGCCACGTACGGGCGGAGGCGTGGCGGCGATGACGTCCTTGAGCCAGCCGTTGAGCTGACCGGTGGAGATGCGCTTGTCCCACGACTCCAGCGCGGTGTCGAGCTGGGGCACCAGCTTCTGCACCGAACGACCCGTCGAGGCGGAGATGTTCACCCGGCGCGCCCATGGCACGCGCGAGAGGTCGCGGTCGATCTCCTTGTCGAGCTGCAGACGCCGGTCCTCGTCGACGAGGTCCCACTTGTTGAACGCGATCACCAGCGACCTTCCGGCCTCCACGATCATCGTCAGCACCCGCTGGTCTTGCTCGGTGATCGGCTCCGAGGCGTCGATCAGCAGTACGGCGACTTCGGCGGCGTCGATCGCCGCACGTGTCCGCAGCGACGCGTAGTACTCGTGACCGCTGGCGGTGTTCACCCGCTTGCGCAGACCCGCGGTGTCGACGAAGTTCCACAACCGCCCACCGAGTTCCACCAGCTCGTCGACGGGGTCGACGGTGGTGCCCGCGACGTTGTCGACCACGGCGCGGTCGGAGTCGGTCAGCTTGTTCAGCAGAGAACTCTTGCCCACGTTGGGCTTTCCGACCAGCGCGACGCGTCGGGGCCCGGCGGGCTGACCGAAGTCACGGGGCGTCTCGGGCAGCACCTCGAGGATGGCGTCGAGCAGATCGCCCGCTCCCCGACCGTGTGCCGCCGACACCGACCGCGGCTCACCGAGACCGAGCGACCACAGAGCGGCGGCCTCCGATTCGACACGCTCGTCGTCGACCTTGTTGGCCGCCAACAGCACCGGTGTCTTCGACCGACGGAGCGCGCGCGCGACGGCCTCGTCGGTGGCGGTGGCACCGACGGTCGCGTCGACCACCAGCACCACGGCGTCGGCGGTGTTCATCGCGAACTCGGCCTGCCGAGCGATGGACTGCCCCATACCCTTCGCGTCGGGCTCCCAGCCACCGGTGTCCTGCACGAGGAATCGTCGCCCCGACCACACCGCGGCGTACGACACGCGGTCGCGCGTCACGCCGGGGATGTCTTCCACGACCGCCTCACGGCGACCGAGGATGCGGTTGACGAGCGTCGACTTGCCGACGTTGGGTCGCCCGACGATGGCCACCGTCGGCATCGGGACGGCGTTGCCGCCCTCACCGTCGTCGCCGAATTCGCCGATCTGCCAGTCGGCTTCGTCCGACCACACACCGTCGACACCGCCGAGATCGAAATCCTGCTGGTCGGTCATGCGCGTGCTCCGATTCGGTCGGTCGCCAACTCCACGAGGTGGTCGATCACCTGCTCGATGGTCATGTCACTGGTGTCGACCACGACCGCGTCGTCGGCGGCACGCAGCGGCGACACCGCGCGGGTGGAGTCGAGGTGGTCGCGGCGCTCGACATCGGCGAGCACCGTGTCGAAATCGCTGGGACGACCCTGCGACAGGTTCTGGTCATGGCGCCGCTGGGCGCGGGCCTGCGCCGAGGCGGTGAGGAAGATCTTCAGCTCGGCGTCGGGGAACACGACGGTCCCGATGTCGCGGCCCTCGACGACGGCGTACTCCCCGGCGACGATGTCCCGTTGCAGCGCAACCATCGTCGTCCGTACGTCGGCGACGGCCGACACCGCGGAGACGGCCTTGGTCACCGCGTCGGTGCGGATCTCGTCAGAGACGTCCTCACCGGCCAGGGTCACCGCATGCGAACCGGGATCGTTCGACAACGTCATCTCGATATCGGCGACGGAAGCGGTGATGGCGTCGGGGTTCTCGAGGTCGGCGCCCGCACGCAGGGCGGCCAGCGTCGCGACGCGGTACATGGCCCCGGTGTCGAGGTAGCGCGCGCCGAGACGATCGGCGACACGGCGCGACACACTCGATTTGCCGGTACCCGCAGGCCCGTCGATGGTGATGATCGCGTGCGGGGCGCTCACATCCCCACCGCCTTGTACAGCGCGCCGACCTCGTCGCGCCCGAGCACCCGCAGGCTGCCCGGGCGCTGGTTGCCGAGGTGCACGGCACCGATCTCGGTGCGGACGAGGCTGAGCACGGGGAACCCGACGTGATCGAGCATGCGACGGACGATGCGCTTACGCCCCTCGTGCAGAACGAGTTTCACCAGAGCCTGGCCCTCCAGGATCTCGAGCACGGCGAAGCCGTCGACCGACACCGGGCCGTCGTCGAGTTCGACGCCGGCCTTCAGGGTGCGGCCGAGTCCGCGCGGCGGGATGCCCTTCACCGTCGCGAGATAGGTCTTGGGCACCTCGAAGGAGGGGTGCATGAGGCGGTGCGCCAGCTCGCCGTCGTTGGTGAGCAGCAACAGTCCCTCGGTGTCGGCGTCGAGACGACCGACGTGGAACAGCCGCTGTCCGGCCATCACGCGCTCGGCGACCACGTCGCCGACGCACGGCCGGTTCTGGTCGTCGGACATCGTCGACTGCCAGCCCTTCGGTTTGTTCAGCGCGAGGTACTGCAGGGTCTCGTCCATCACCACGCGGGCGCCGTCGACACGGACCACCGCGGTGGTCGGGTCGATGCGCATGCCCTGCTCGGTGACGATCTCGCCGTCGACGTCGACACGTCCGGCGGCGATCAGCTCCTCAGCGCCGCGACGCGAGGCGACACCGGCCTGGGCCAGCACCTTCTGCAGACGCACACCGTCGGCGACGTAGTTCGCGCCGTCACCCTCGGGGGTGACGTTCTGGATCTTCGCGGGCTTGGCGTTGTTGATGCGCTCCTGGCCGCGGCGAACGCTGGGCGCCGCACCCTTGGCGACGTGGGCCGTTCCCTTGCGGTGCGGCTTCTTCGGCCGGCCCAGGGAGTTGCCCGTGCGGGAGGCGTTCGAGGTGGTCTTGCTTCGGTCCGGTCTGCCGTCTCGGCTAGCGGGTGTCATGTCTAATCCAGTTCTGAGGTGGTGAGGTCAATCCTCGAGTCTGCCTGCCGGGAGTCCATCTTGGCGAATCGTGGATCGTTGATGATCTCGTCGTCGATGTCGTCGATCACGTCGACATCGGGCAGCAGCGGCGCCAAGTCGGGCAGCTCCGCAAGTGACGCGAGCCCGAGTCGTTCGAGGAACAACTCCGTCGTGCAGTACATCGTCGCGCTGGTCTCGGGGTCGGTGCCTGCCTCGCGGATCAGTCCCCGTGCGAGCAGCGTGCGCATCACGCCGTCGACGTTGACGCCGCGCACCGCACTGACCCGCGTGCGGGTGACCGGTTGCCGGTAGGCGATGACCGCGAGCGTCTCCAGCGCGGCGCGCGTCAGCTTCGACCGCACCCCGTCGAGCAGGAGTTTCTCCACGTAGGGGGCGTAATCGGTGCGTGTGTAGAGCCGCCAGCCGTCACCGGCGTACCGCAGATCGATCCCACTCGACCGCTCGGTGAGTTCGGCCTCGTAGGCGCGCAACGCGTCGGCGACCCGCGCCTCGGGCTCGTTCACCGCGGTCGCCAACGACTCGGTGGTCACCGGCGAGTCGACGACGAGGAGCATCGCCTCGAGCGCCGACCGGAGTTCGTCGTCGGCGAGGGCATCGTGGTCGTCGAACAGCATGTCCTCGGTCATCTGTCGTCTCTCATCCGTAGTCGTCCGCGCTCGTCACGGTGATCTCCTCGGTGTCGCGCTCGCCGGTCCACGACACGTGCAGTGTGCCCAACGCCTCACTCTGCTCGAAGTCGATCGCGCGTTGCCGGAACAGCTCCAGCAGCGCGAGGAAGCGCGCGACGACCTCGAGACCGTTGGCGCATTCGGAGACCAGCGTCGAGAAGTTCACCCACTGCCTCGCGCCGGCGACCCGCAGGATCTCCGTCACCCGCAACACCTGCTCGGGCACCGACACCGCGTCGACGTCGTGCAGGTGCGACAGCCCGACACGCGGCACCGGCTTGGGTGCCATCGCCGTCGCGGCGACCTCGGCGAACTGTTGTGCATCGACGCCCAGGGTCACCTCGGGCAGCAATTTCTCGTATCGGGCCTCCAACGACACCGCTCGCGGATAGCGCTGCAGTGCAGCCGCTTCCAGCTCGGCGAACAGCGCGGCGACCTGTTTGTAGGCGCGGTACTGCAGAAGTCGGGCGAACAGCAGGTCCCGGGCCTCGAGCAACGCGAGATCGTCGGGATCCTCCACCTCGCCGCGCGGCAGGAGTCGCGCGGCCTTGAGATCGAGCAGGGTCGCCGCGACCACGAGGAACTGTGTGGTCTGGTCGAGGTCGACGATCGACCCGATCTTCTTGGTGTAGGCGATGAAGTCGTCGGTGACCGCGTGCAGCGCGACCTCGGTGACGTCGAGTCGTCGCCGGCTGATGAGGTCGAGCAGCAGGTCGAACGGGCCGGAGAAGTTCGTCAGCGACACGTTGAACACCGACGGATCCGGCTCGGCGGCCACGTCTGTCGTGGGTGTCGCGTCGACGGCGTTGTCGGACATCACGATCGGCCGGTGCGGTGCAGCACCTCTCGTGCGAGCGCCCGGTATGCCTTCGCTCCCCCGGACTTCGGTGCCCACGAGGTGATGGGCTCACCGGCGACGCTGGTCTCGGGGAACCGCACGGTGCGGCTGATGACGGTGTCGTAGACGCGCTCACCGAACACCTCGACCACCCGCGCCATCACCTCTCGCGAGTGCAGGGTGCGCGCGTCGAACATGGTCATGAGGATCCCGCCGAGGCTCAACCGCGGGTTCAACCGGTCTCGCACCTTGTCGATGGTGTCGGTGAGCAGCGCGAGTCCGCGCAGGCTGAAGTACTCGCACTCCATCGGGATGAGAACGGTGTCGGCGCAGGCCAGCGCGTTCACGGTGAGCAGTCCGAGCGACGGCTGGCAGTCGATGAGCACGTAGTCGTAGCGGTCGAGGATCGGGTGCAGCGCCCGGCCGAGGGTGTGTTCGCGGCCGACCTCGTTGACGAGCTGGATCTCGGCGGCGGAGAGGTCGATGTTGCTGGGCAGCAGGTCGAGTCCGTCGACACGGGTGCGCATCAGCACGTCGTCGACCGACACCTGCGGCGGCACCAGCAGGTTGTGGACGGTGAGGTCGAGATCGTGGTGCGGGACACCGAGCCCCGCCGACAGCGCGCCCTGCGGGTCGAGGTCCACGAGCAGTACGCGGCGACCGTACTCGGCCAGTGCCGCGCCGAGGTTGATCGTCGACGTGGTCTTGCCGACGCCGCCCTTCTGGTTGCACACCGCGATGACGATCGCGGGACCGTGCCGGTCGAGGGGCTGCGGTTCGGGGACCTCGCGGGTCGCGCGTCCGGTGGGTCCGACGCCCTCGGGTTCCGCCGAGACGTCGGCCTGCGCCGGGCCTCGGGACGGGGTGTCGATGGTGAAGCTGTACTGCTCCAGCGGAACATCGCGCGACGGGGCACCCTGGGCCGGTGGCTGGGGCGTGGTCACGTTGTCGATGCTCCTGTCTCAGGCGTGGGTCGTCGATCGCAGATCAGCCTAGTGCGTCACGCCGGTGCGGCGGCGACGCATCGCCGTCACCGGGCCCGCGGGTGTGCGGTGGCGTAGACCTCGCGCATGGCCGACACGGTGACCAGCGTGTACACCTGCGTGGTGGTCACCGAGGCGTGCCCCAGCAGTTCCTGCACCACACGGACATCGGCACCGCCGTCGAGCAGGTGCGTGGCGAAGCTGTGCCGCAACGTGTGCGGCGACACCGCCTTGTCGAGACCGGCGCGCTGCGCGGAGTCGGCGAGTACCTGCCATGCGCTCTGTCGGGAGAGGCGACCGCCGCGGGAGTTCAGGAACAGCGCCGGGTTGAACTTCGACACCAGTGCCGGGCGTCCCCGCACCAGGTAGGCGTCGAGAGCCTCGAGCGCCGGGCCGCCCACGGGGACGAGTCGTTCCTTGCCGCCCTTGCCACGGAGGAGCACCGCGCCGGTCTCGGAGGTGACGTCCTCGATGTCGAGGGACACCGCCTCGGAGATGCGGGCGCCGCAGCTGTAGAGCAGTTCCATCAGGGCGCGGTCGCGCAGCGTGCGCGGTGTCTCCGACGGGCCGGAGCCGCCCGCCGCCTCGAGGATGGCGATGACCTCCTCGACCGGGAGCGATTTCGGCAGTCGTCGCGCCGGTTTCGGTGGGCGTATGGCGTGCGCGACGTCGGTGGCCGCCATCGACTCGGCGACGGCGAACTTGTGCAGGCCGCGGGTCGCGACCAGGGTGCGGGCGACGGAGCTGTCGGCGAGCGGCTTCTCGTCGCGGTCGGGGTCGCCGCGACGCAGGGCCACCAGGAATTCGCGGACGTCCTCCTCGGCGACGTCACCGAGGTCACCGATCTGCCGGGATTCGAGGTACCGCTGGTACCGCAGCAGGTCGCGACCGTAGGAACTCAGCGTGTTCGCCGCGGCTCCGCGTTCGACGGCGAGGTGATCGAGATACCGCCGGATCTGGGTGCTCAGCAGGGTGTCGTCGGGTTCCATGCGCCCACGGTCATTTCCGCGATGCGTGGCGACGGTCGAGGGCGGTGGGTTGGTCGACCCACGCGGAGTCGGGGTCGCGGAGCTCGGCCCCGGTGGCCCGTACGTGGGCCAGAGCGAGGATGCCGCACACGCTGGTGACGTTGACGATCTCGCCGTTGAACACCATGGCCACGGCGTCGTCGAGCGGGATCCACTCGATGTCCATGTCGGCTTCTTCGTCGTGGGCGTCGGGCCGGTCGACCGTGTGCAGGCCCTCGGCCACGAATACCCGCAGCGCCTCGTCGGTGAACCCCGGCGACGAGGCGACGTCGACGAGGGTGTGCCAGCGGTCGGCCTCGACGCCGACTTCCTCCATCAGCTCGCGGCGTGCGGCCTCGACGGGCGATTCTCCGGCGCCGGAGTCCATCAGTCCTGCCGGGAGTTCGCGCAGGCGCCGACGCACCGGGTGCCGGTACTGGGTGACTGTGGCGATGGCGCCGTCGGCGTCGACCGCCACGATCGCGACCGCACCGTGGTGCTCGACGACCTCACGCTTGGCGGTCCGATCACCGGGCATGGTGAGCTCGTCGACGCGGAGCGCGAGGATCGCGCCGTCGTAGACGGTCTCCGACCCGATGACGGTGAAGTCGAAGGGGTCACCGTCGGGTGACGACGCTGGGGTCACGCGCTCACCTCGGCGGCCCCGGTCTCGGGTTCGGGATCGCGGGTGGTGTCGTCGTCCTCGCCGTGCACGTTGACCGGGAGGCGTTCGGCCGCCTTGTATTTCAGCGCCGCGACGACGAACGCCGCGAACAGCGGGTGCGGGCGGGTCGGTCGGCTCTTGAGCTCTGGGTGCGCCTGCGTCGCGACCAGGAACGGGTGGATCTCGCGGGGGTACTCGACGAACTCGACGAGACGACCGTCGGGTGAGGTACCCGAGAACCGCAGTCCGGTGGTGGCGATCTGGTCGCGGTAGGTGTTGTTCACCTCGTAGCGGTGACGATGTCGTTCGGACACCTCGGTGGTGCCGTAGGCCCCTGCGACCACCGAACCGCGTTCGAGCACAGCGGGATACGCGCCGAGACGCATGGTGCCGCCGAGGTCGGCCTCACCGGCGACGGCCTGTTCCTGGTCGGCCATCGTCGAGATCACCGGGTGGGTGGTGTCGGGGTCGAACTCCGCGGAGCTCGCGTCGGTGAGACCCGCCTCGCGGGCGGCCTCGATGACGATGCACTGCAGGCCAAGGCACAACCCGAGGAGGGGGATGCCGCGGCGACGCGCGAAGCGGATCGCGCCGACCTTGCCCTCGATGCCGCGGATGCCGAAGCCACCGGGGATGAGGACGGCGTCGACGTCACCGAGGTGCTGCTGGGCGCCGGCGTCGGTGGCGCACTCGTCGGACTGCACCCAGCGGATCTCGACCTTGGCGCGGGCGGCGAACCCGCCGGCGCGGATGGCCTCGGTGACCGACAGGTAGGCGTCGGGCAGGTCGACGTATTTGCCCACGAGCGCGACGGTGACCGACTCACGCGGCTCGTGCACGCGCTTGAGCAGTTCGCCCCAGATGGTCCAGTCGACGTCGCGGAACGGGAGGCCGAGCTTGCGGACCACGTAGGCGTCGAGCTGCTCGCGGTGTAGCACCTTGGGGATGTCGTAGATCGACGGCGCGTCGGGGGTGGAGATGACGCCTTCGATGTCGACGTCGCACATCAGCGCGATCTTGTTCTTGAGCGGTTCGGGCACGTCGCGGTCGCAGCGCAGGATCAGCGCGTCGGGCTGGATGCCGATGTTGCGCAGCGCGGCCACCGAGTGCTGGGTGGGCTTGGTCTTCAGCTCACCCGAGGGGGCGAGGAAGGGCACCAGTGACACGTGCAGGAAGAAGACGTTGTCGCGTCCCACGTCGTGGCGGATCTGTCGGGCCGCCTCGATGAAGGGCTGCGACTCGATGTCGCCGACGGTGCCACCGATCTCGGTGATCACCAGGTCGGGTTCGTTGCCGTCGGCGTCGGGCAGGCGCATCGCGAGGATGCGGTTCTTGATCTCGTCGGTGATGTGCGGGATCACCTGCACGGTGTCGCCGAGGTATTCGCCGCGGCGCTCCTTGGCGATGACGGTCGAATACACCTGTCCGGTGGTCACATTCGCGCTCTGCGACAGGTTCCGGTCGAGGAAGCGTTCGTAGTGTCCGACGTCGAGGTCGGTCTCGGCGCCGTCCTCGGTGACGAAGACCTCGCCGTGCTGGAACGGGTTCATCGTCCCGGGGTCGACGTTGAGGTACGGATCGAGCTTCTGCATGGTCACGCGGAGCCCGCGTGAGGTGAGAAGTTGTCCGAGGCTGGAGGCGGTCAGACCTTTGCCCAGCGAGGATGCGACACCTCCGGTGACGAAGATGTGCTTGGTGCCTGATGGTGCATGACGCAGTGGTCGCAACGCTTCTCCCGATTGGCCGGAGCAGATCGGAAAACCTGCTCGCCTACGGGGCTTTACCGTAACACCTCCGGGGCGCGACGTATCGCCGGTGAGCCCACCGTCGGGGTGTGTCGATCAGCGCCGGTGCCCGATCAGGTCGAGTGCCCCGATCAGGTCGAGGGGGCGATGGCCGAGGCGCCGGGGCCTGAACCGTAGGCGCCGGGGCGTCCACGCTGGGCGTCGGCCAGCGCGAGGGCCGTCACGATGCGTCCGGTGGACTGGTCGACGTCGTCGACCGAGGCGACGACCCGCGACAGCGAGGCGTCGGCACGCAGCACCCCGATCGGCGACGATCCGTCGGCCGATCCGGTGCGTCCGGCCATCACCGTTCCCGATCCCCGTGCGCCGAACGACGCCGCGAAACGGGCGATGAGCTGGCCGCGGGCGCCGGCGTTGTCGCCGAGGGAACCACCGGTCACGACGACGGCGAGCTGTGCCGGGGTGACGGCGTTGTCGACGTAGGTGATGAACCCGCCCTGGCGGAGGGCCTGCAGCCCGGCGGAGATGTCGGTGTCGGAGGCGCCGCCGGAGGCATCGACCTTGCGTTGCAGCAGCAGACCCAGCAGGTCACCGACCCGACCGCCGGAATCGGTGAGCTCGGTGCGCAGCGACGCGCCGGACGGGATCGCCTGGTCGATGATGCTGGTCAGCTTCTGCGCCGAGGCGTCGCCCACCAGTTCGTCGGTGAGGCCGATCTGACCGGCGAAGGTCGCCCCCGACTGGTTGAGCGAGGTCTTCACCGCCGCGATGTCGGCCTCGGCCGCACCGGGTGCGGTGACCACGAGCACCGATCGGTTCGCGAGCAGCCCCCGCAGCAGGCGCGGGGAGATCGCGTCGTTGAACGAGTCGGCCGCGTTCACCTGGGCGCTCAGGGTGTCGTTGTCCGACCGCAGGGAGGACGACGAGTCGTTTCCGGAATCGATGCGATCGGCGACGAAGCCCGATCCGAGCACCACACCGACGGCGAGCGCGAGGAAGACGGCGACGAGCGAGATCGCATGCTGGCGCAGCGAGATCACGAGCTATCGGTTCCAGGCGTCCCTGGCCCAGGCGTAGCCACGGTCCCATTCGGCCACGATCCAGTCGGCGATCTCGCCGCCGGTGTTGCTCATCACGAGCGCGACGATGATCGCGGCCAGCGCGGCGAGCACGAGCAGCGCGATCGCGGCACCGGAGACACGGCTGCGGTACAGCGTGGCAACGGCTTTCGCGTCGACGAGCTTCGGTCCCACCTTGAGACGGGTGAGGAACGTCGACGGGTTCGATTCGCGACGGCTGCGGTCGAAGAAGTCGTCGAGCGACGCCGAGGTGCCGACGGTGACGATGAGCGCCGCGCCGTGGAAATCGGCGAGCAGCAGGGCGAGGTCGGAGGCCGAACCCGCCGCGGGGAAGGTCATGGCGCCGACGCCGAGGTCCTGGATCCGCTCGAGTCCGACGGCGTGACCGTCGGGATCGGCCGGGAGCACCACCTGCGCACCGCATTTGAGGGTCGCCGCGCGCATGGTCTCCGGGTCGCCGACGATGAGGTCGGGGCGGTAGCCCGCGCGCATCAGGGTGTCGGCGCCGCCGTCGACACCGATGAGGACCGGTGCGTACTCCTTGATGAAGGGCTTGAGCTTCTTCAGGTCGAGTTCGTGCTCGGCGCCGTCGGCGACCACCACGACGTGGCGGTTTTTCAGGTCGATCTCGACGTCAGGCACGCCGACGCCGTCGATGAGCAGCGGCGACTCGCTGCGGATGAACTCGATCGTGTTGCCGGAGAACGCCTCCAGGTGATCGACGAGACCCGACTTGGCCTCGATCATCAGCTTGGCGACCGCCCGCTCGTCGAGTTCGGTGCCCCGAGCCAGGCGGTTGCCGCCGACGTAGACGTTGCCGTCGTCGATGCGGATCTTCGATCCGTCCTTGATGCGGCGGAACACCTCCGGGCCCACATCGTCGATGAGGGTGATGCCCGAGGCGACGAGCACCTCCGGACCGAGGTTGGGGTAGCGACCGGAGATCGACGGGGACGCGTTGACCACGGCGGTCACGTCGGCCTCGACGAGTCGGTCGGCGATCACGCGGTCGAGGTCGAGTTCGTCGAGGACGACGATGTCGCCGTGACCGACGCGCTCGAGCAGGCGCGAGGTGTTCTTGTCGACCCTGGCGATCCCGCTGATTCCGGGCAGGGTGTCATCGGTGCGGGAGAGCAGGGCTGGCATCTTCATGTCGCCCATGATCGGCCCGAGGGTGAACACGAGCACGGAGGCGCGCCGTAACATTCGCCACTTTTGTCACATCAGTAACAGGCGTTCGTGGTGCGCCCGCCCGCGGATCAGGCGAGCGCCTTCTCCCGGTCGGCGGTGGCGAGCAGTTCCTCGGCGTGCGCCCGACCGGTGTGCGAATCACCGAGTCCGGCCAGCATCCGCGCCAGTTCCGCGACGCGACCGGAGTGGTCGAGGGTCTCGACCGAGCTGGTGACCGAACTCTTGCCGGTGGTCTTGCCGATCAGCAGATGGTTGTCGGCGAACGCCGCCACCTGCGGGAGGTGGGTGACGACGATGACCTGGTGACTGCGGGCCAGGGCGGCGAGTCGCTTGCCGATCTCCACCGCCGCGCGTCCACCGACACCGGCGTCGACCTCGTCGAACACCATCGTCGACCCACCGTCGGGGCCGGCGAGCACCACCTCGAGTGCCAGCATGACGCGCGAGAGTTCGCCGCCCGACGCCGATTTCGCGATGGCGAGCGGTACCGCACCCGAATGCGCGGCGAGGGTGAACTCGACGCGGTCGACGCCGCCGGATCCGGCGTGCAGTCGTGTGCCGTCGACGAGCAGGCTGCGGGGGTCGCTCTCCCCCGACTCGTCGGGAGACACGGTGACCTCGAGCGTGGCGTCCTTCATCGCCAGCCCGCCGAGCTCGCGGCTCACCTTCGTCCCCAGCGAACCCGCCGCCTTCGTCCGCGCGGCGGTGAGGGTCGCGGCGACACCGAGCAGGGCCGTCGTCGCCTCCTGCGCCGCGGTCTCCAACGCCTCGATCGACACCGACGAGTCGTCGATCTCGGCGAGGCGGCTGCGCGCGGAATCACGCCATGCCAGCACGCCGTCGATGTCGGGGGCGTACTTGCGGATGAGGTTCTTCAGTTCCGACTGCCGGACGAGGACCTTCTCGAGTTCGGAGGCGTCGGCGGGGAGCCCGTGCAGGAACCCGGCGAGTTCCTCACCGATGTCGCCGACCACCGACAGCGCCTCCTCCACTCGCGGGAGCAGCTCACGGAGGGTGGGTTCGGACGTCGACCCGAGCTGGGTGCGGACCTGGCCGAGCAGGTCGATGACGGCGGCCGCGTCGGCGTCGGCGGCATCGCCCGCGAGATCGGTCTGACCGGTCACCGCGGCGTGGGCGCCGGCGGCGACCGAGCGGACCTCCTCGAGATCGCCGAGACGAGTCACCAGGGCGGCGAGTTCGAGGTCCTCGCCGGGTGTCGGCTCCACGGCGTCGATCTCGTCGAGGGCGTAGCGCAGCCGGTCGGCCTCCTGGGCCAGCTCGCGGGAGTTGCGACGACGCATCTCGAGCTGGTCGACGGCGTCGATCCATGTCTGACGCGCCGAGCGATAGGCGGCCAGCGCCTTGGCGACCGGCTTGCCGCCGAACCGGTCGAGGGCATCGCGCTGGTGGTCGGGTTTGAGCAGCCGGAGTTGGTCGTTCTGTCCGTGGATGGTCAGCAGGCTGGTGGTGAACGCTCCGAGGGTCCCGACGGGGACCGACCGTCCGCCCAGGTGCGCCCGGGAGCGGCCGTCGGCGCTCACCGACCGCGCGGCGATGACGGTGTCGTCCTCGTCGCGTTCGGCGCCGGCGGACTCGAGGATCTCGTCGATACCGGTCAGCGACGGGTCGACCCGGAACCGGCCCTCGACGGTGGCCCGGTCGGTGCCGGTGCGGACCCGGTCGCCGTCGCCGCGCACACCGGACAGCAGGTGCAGGCTGGTGACGACCATCGTCTTGCCGGCACCGGTCTCGCCGGTGAGGACGGTGAAGCCGTCGTGGAATTCCGCGGCGGCGTCGGCGATGACACCGAGCCCGCTGATCGCTAGTTCTTCGAGCACGTCACACCTGCCTGCCCCGCCAGCCGGTGACGGGAAGATCGAATTTGGTGACCAGTCGGTCGGCGAACGGATCGGAGTCGATCCGCACCCACTGCAACGGCCGCGCGCCGCGCACCACCTCGATGCGTGCCCCCGGGGGGACGTCGATGGCACGGCGGCCGTCGCACGACACGATCGCATGCTGCCCCGACCGTTCGACCTCGATGGCGATCACCGAGTTGGGGCTGGTGACCAGGGGCCGGGTGAACAGTGCGTGGGCGTTGCTGGGGACCACGAGGATGGCCTCGAGATCGGGCCACATGACCGGACCACCCGCGGAGAACGCGTACGCGGTGGAGCCGGTGGGTGTGGAGACGAGGATGCCGTCGGCGCCGTAGGAGGCGACGGGGCGGCCGTCGACCTCGGTGACCACCTCGAGGACACCCTGGTTGCCGGGGTTCTGGATGCTGGCCTCGTTGAGCGCCCAGGTGCGGGCGATCACCTCGTCGTCCTCGCTGGTGACCGAGACGTCGAGGGTCATGCGCTGTTCGACCCGGTAGTCGCCGCGGATCAGTTGGTCCATCACCGCGTCGACGCGGTTGGCCTCGGCCTCCGCCAGGAAGCCTATGCGCCCGAGGTTGATTCCCAGCACCGGGACCGAGGACGGGTACGCCAGCTCCGCCGCGCGCAGGAACGTGCCGTCGCCGCCGAGGACGATGACGATCTCGCAGCCCGCGGCCGACTCCTCGTCACCGCGGGTCACCTCCACGTCGGCGCCGAAGCTGCGCAACTCCACCGGGTCGACCGGGTGGACCGACCGCGACATGGATTCCGCGCCCCGGTGCATCCCCTTGATGTCGTGCTCGACCACGCGCATCCCGACACCGGCGTCGGCGCAGTGACGGGCGATGGCGGCCATGGTCTCGGTCACGACCGCGCGGCCCGTGTGCGCGACGACGAGGAACTCACGATCGGTCCCCACGGTTCGCGCCCCCACCTGTGTCACCGGGGTCCTTCCTCGATCGCCGCCGTGATGGCGGCGAATGTGTCGTCATCGATCTCACCGTGCGCTACATCGACGTCTGCCATATCGACGTCTGGGACCGGGTCGTTGGTTCCATCCCGCCGCAACCACAAGAAGTATTCAACATTTCCCGACGGCCCCGGCAGCGGGCTGGCCACCGCGCCCACCGTACGCAGGCCGAGTCCGAGCGCGCGGGCCGCGACCCCGCACACCGCGTCGCGACGCAGCTCCGGATCCCGAACCACACCACCGGATCCCACTCGTTCACGCCCCACCTCGAACTGCGGCTTGACCATCGGGACCACATCGCCGCCCGGCGCCACACAGGCCGCGAACGCCGGCAGCACCAACCGCAGGGAGATGAACGACAGATCGGCCACCACGAGGTCGACCGGCCCGCCGACCGCCGCCGCGTCGAGATGGCGGACGTTCACCCGATCACGCACATCGACACGGTCGTCGGTCTGCAACCGCCACACGAGTTGGCCGTAGCCGACGTCGGCCGCGACCACCTCGCGCGCACCGCGACGCAACAGGACGTCGGTGAACCCGCCCGTGGAGGCGCCGGCGTCGAGCGCGCGACGACCCTCGACGACGAGACCGCCCGCGGCGAACGCGTCGAGCGCGCCGATCAGTTTGTGTGCCCCACGCGACGCCCACTTCTCGGTGTCGTTCTCCGACACCACGATCGGTGTGTCACGACCGACATTGGTGGCAGGCTTGCCCGCCGCGACACCGTTGACCGCGACGTGACCCGCGACGATGAGGTCACGCGCCTCCTCGCGCGAACGGGCCAGTCCCCGCCGCACCAGTTCGGCGTCGAGGCGTGCCCGCGGCGCCATCAGCGATCACACACGGTCGAGTTGCTCGAGCGCCGTGGTGAGCACGTCGTGGGCCTGTTCGAGGAGGTCGGCTTGCGCGGACAGCGGCGTGAGGTCGACCGGGCCGTCGTGCGCGTCGTGATCCGCCGCCGACCGACGCACCTCGTCGACACGGTCGAGGAGGTCGCCCACCTCGCGCACGACGACGTCGGGATCGACACCGGGACCCTCGGCCGACGCCGCGGTGGCACCGAAGCGACCGGGCATCTGGGCGGGCGACGGATGACTCATCGCTTCGAGACGCTATCGGAGTCGACGCCGCACCGGCGCAGCGCCGCGGCCGCCGTGTCGTCGTCGGCCGCGAACGACACCTCCTTCGGGGACTCCGGGAGCGTGGTTGCGGCGTAGGCCGCATGCAGGATCGCGGCCGGCAGTGCGTCGGGGTCGCCGTCGGTGCCGGCGACGCGAATCGTCGAGCCGTCGACGGTGACGGTCCATCCGTCCACGGGACCCACGGCACTCGCCGCGGCCGGGCGCGTCAACGCGGACAGATCGGCACCGATGTGGGTGGGGCGCTCATCGGGAGCGGCGCAGACGGCGTCACGCAGCGATGCGACGCCGGTGAGGACGAGGAGGCTGTCGGCACCGACGACCACGGCACCGGCGATGTCGGTGTCGAGGCGGTCACCGACGACCAGCGGGTGCTTCGCCCCGCTGCGGGCGATCGCGTCACGCATCAACGGTTCGGCGGGCTTCCCGGCGACGAGCGGTGTCGCGCCGGTCGCATGGGCGACCGCGGCCACCATCGAACCGTTGCCGATCATGAAGCCCCGCTCCGACGGCAGGGTCGGGTCGACGTTGCAGGCGATCCACAGGGCGCCGTCGGCGATGGCGAGCACGGCCTCCGAGAGTTGCGCCCAGCCGGTGTCGGGCGAGTGCCCCTGGACCACGGCCTGCGGCCGGTCGGCGGCACTACGCGTCACGCCGATGCCCACCTCCCGAATCTCCTGGGCGAGCCCGTCGGTGCCGACGACCAGTGCCCGCGATCCGGGTTCGAGGTGCTCGGCGAGGAGCGCCGCGGCGCTCTGCGCGCTGGTGACGACCTCGTCGGCGGTCGCGGTGAACCCCAGCGATGTCAGGTGTTCGGCGACCTCGGGCGCACGACGGCTGGCGTTGTTGGTCACGAAGTACGCGGGCGCGGTCACCTGCGCCAACGCCTCCTGCGCACCGTCGATCGCCTCGCCACCGGCGAACAGCGTGCCGTCGAGATCGCAGAGGATCGCGTCGTATCCGCGGGCGAGGGTGTCGCGTGCGGGTTCATCGGTCACGTCGGGCTCCTCGACGGGTGTCGGCGCGGCGACCGGGACGGGGTCGGGCTCGGCGGTCGCGGTGTCGGTCACCTCGGGAGCGATGGCCGCCGCCGGGGTCGCCTCGGGCTCCGCCACGACGGGCTCTGTCACGACGGGCTCGGTGATGACGGGCTCGGTGACCACCAGCTCGGCGACCACCGGTTCGGTCGTCGCGGGCGACGGGGCGACGGGTTCGGGAACGACCAGGGGCTCCGAGAGCTCGTCGCCGTCCACTTCGTCCAGGTCGTCGTCGAAGTGCTCGGCGTACCCCTCGGGATCGGTGAGCTCCATCAGGCGCAGCTCGGCGTCGGTGACGTCGTCGACGTCGGCGGCCGCAGCGTTCATGAACCACGTCACGGCGTCGTCGGTGCGTCCCGCGGCGTGCAGCGCCGTGGCGTAGGCGTAGAACAGCCGTGCCGGTCCGGTGCCGGTCTGCGACGGGTCGAGACCCGCGGTCTGCAACGTGACCACGGCCTTGTCGAAGTCGCCGAGGTCGATGCGGGCGCCGGACTCGACGATCTTCATCTCGGTCGCCTCGTCGCCGGTCAACGCACGGCCCTCGTCACTGCGAGCGATGTCGATGGCGCGGTCCGGACGACCCAGTCCCCGTTCGCAATCGGCCATCAACGGCAGCAGGGTGGTCCCGCCCGACATCCGCCGCGCCGCGCGCAGCTCCGAGAGCGCCTCGGTCCACTCGTTGGCGTTGTAGGCCGCGATGCCGGCGGTCTCACGGACCACCGCGATGCGTCCGGCCCGTCGTCGCGCGGCACGTGCGTGTTCCAGAGCAAGTGCGGGATCCTCGTCGAGCAGACGAGAGGTCATCACCAGGTGGCGCGCGACGGCGTCGGCGTTGGTGCGATCGAGGGTCAGCAGGTCGCGGCGGACCTCGCCGTCGAGATCCTGCGGCACCACGTCGTCGGGGATCGACGGCTCGGGCGGGCGGTTCGCGGATCCGGTGCCACGGCGTGGGCCGTCGTCACGGCGACGATGGTCGGTGGCTCGAGAGCCCCGCTGTTCACGATCGGTCATTGTTGTCCTTCGGATCCACGCTGTGAAGTTTGTCTGGGGAGCATATCGTCTTGCCCATGCACCCCGTTCGGCACAGGGACCGGTACGCCGGCCAGGTCAGCCCGTGAGGTTCCCGACGCCGACGTTCCGCGGTCGCCCGGTCGACGACCACATCGACGACGCCCTCGCCGCTGTCGGACTCGACGACCGGACCGACAAGCCGGTTCGCGGACGCGGGCTGACCGCGCGTGTCGGTCTGCTTCTCGGCATCGCGTTCACCGTCTGCTTCGTCACCGGTCTCATCAGCCACTGGATCCAGCACCCGCCCGGGTGGTTCTACTGGCCGGCCAACCCGCCGTGGCTGTACCGGGTCACGCAGGGGCTGCACGTGATCAGCGGTGTCGTGGCGATCCCGTTGCTGCTGGTGAAACTCGGGGTGGTGTACCCGAAGTTGTTCGCGCGCCCACGCATCGGGTCACCGGTGCGTCTTCTCGAACGCTTGTCGATCGCGGTCCTGGTGGCGGCGGGGATCTTCCAGCTGTTCACCGGCCTGATGAACACCGCGCAGTGGTATCCGTGGAAGTTCTTCTTCACCACCACCCACTACGCGATGGCGTGGGTGGCCATCGGCGCGTTGGCCGTGCACATCGCGGTGAAGCTGCCGATCATCCGAGCCGCACTCGGCGAACCCCTCGACGCCGAACCCGACACCCCGCCGGACGCGACCGCGCCCAGCCACAAAGGCGCCCTCACCCGCAGGACCGTGTTGCGCGGCACGTGGGCGATCGCCGGCCTGACCGCTCTGGCCTACGCGGGACAGTCCGTCCCGTTCCTGCGTTGGGCCGCGTTCCTCGCGCCGCGCTCGGGCGAGGGTCCGCAGGGCGTGCCGATCAACCGCACCGCCAGCGCCGCGGGCATCACCGACCGCGTCCGCGGCGCCGACTACCGGCTCGTGCTGGCCGTCGACGGTCGCGAGACCCCGATCTCCCTCGAGGCGTTGCGGTCGATGCCGCAGACAACCCGCGACCTGCCCATCGCGTGTGTGGAGGGCTGGAGTGCATCGGGGACCTGGCGGGGCGTGCGCCTGCGGGACCTGCTCGCGACGGTCGACGACCGACGCGGACGCGACGCCCGAATGGTGTCGTTCGACCGTGGTCTGTACGGGGTGACCGCACTGCCCGCCAATTTCGTGGACGACGACGACACCCTCGTCGCCCTCGAGCTCAACGGCGAGGTCCTGAGTCTCGACCACGGGTATCCGTGCCGGCTCATCGCGCCGAACCGTCCCGGGGTGCTGCAGACGAAGTGGCTGTCGCGGATCGAGGTCCTGTGATCACCGCGATCCGACTGATCCTCGTCCTCGCCGGCGTCGGCATGGCCGCCTACGGGATCTCGCTGCTGTGGGACGTGCAGACCGCCGACCAGATCTCCCTGCTCATCTGGCTCGCTGCCGGGCTCATCGCGCACGACGCGATCCTCGCCCCGATCTACACGATGTTCGGCCACGCCGGCCGGCGTCTGCTGCCGTCGACGGTCTGGGCGCCGGTGCTCGTCGCGGGCGCGGCGACCCTGATCCTGGTGCTCCTGTCGCTACCGGTCCTGGCCCCGCGTCCGGACGACAAGACGCCGGTCAACGCGACCATCCTGGATCGTCCCTACGGTCTGGGGCTCGGGATCGTCGTGGCGCTCATCTGGGTGTTGGCGGCCGTCGTCGCGACCCGGAATCACCGGTCACTGCGCCGTGCCCCGCTGTCCGGGGATCCGGCGTCAGACGACCCGGGCGCGACAGACCGCGGGCGCGACCGAGTGCGGTAGCAGTCGCGCGGTGTCGAGGGGGAGCATCAGCTGCACGTCGGCGCCGTCGAGGAAGCGGTAGGGGTTCCCGACGACGACGCCGGCGAGCTGTCGGCGCAGGCGTGACATCTCGGCACGCACGGTGATCACCCGCGACTCGTCGCCGAACAGGTCCTGCGCCATCTGCGCCGCGGTGCGGCCGGCCCGGTGTCGTGCGAGGACGTAGAGGATCTCGGCATGCCGCGGTGTGGGGGCGTTCGTCCACCCGCCCACGGCGGTGTCGACACGCACCGACGGTGCGCTCCCGTCGCGGAGGTCGACGACCACCGTCGTGGGGACGTCGGAGGCCGTGTCGGTGTCCGCTCCCACGCGCACGAGCCATCCGCCGGGTAGCGGCTCCATGTCGCACGATCCCAGCGACGGCAGCCACACGCGTCCCGGCCGGAGGTCGTCGGGCAGCAGGATGCGGTTCCGGTCGGCCACCGACTCCACCGCCGCCACCCATCCGTGGGCGTCGACCGCCAGCGCACGTCCGGCGAGGCGGGCCAACATCGGGGCCGCGACCGACCGCAGCCGGTCGAGCGTGCGGCGGTGGAGTTCCCGCAGATGCGACTCGGCCAGTCGGGCGACCGCGTCGACCAGGGCGACGGTCGTCGGATGGATCGTCGCCGCCGGACCGCTCACGTCGACGACGCCGATCACCTCGTTCGTGCGGGCGTCGCGTATCGGTGCGCCGGCGCACGTCCACGTGTGATGGCTCCGGACGAAGTGTTCGGCGGAGAACACCTGCAGCGCTCGCCCCGACGCGAGGGCGGTGCCGATGGCGTTCGTACCCACCGAGTCCTCGGCCCAATCTGCGCCCTCGACGAAACCCAGTCGGTCGGCATTGGTCAGGACGCGGTTCGAGCCACTGCGCCATAGCACCCGCCCGCCGCGATCGGCGATGACGAGGATGTTGTCGCCGTCGGCGATCACCGACTCGAGACCGCGGGAGAGGTCGTCGACCACGTCGGCCAGGCCCGACTCCTGCCTGCGCAGTTCGAGATCCCCCACCGTCACCGACGGGCTCGTCCGGTTCATCCGGTCGGGGTCGGCGCCCTGGGACAAGAGCCGGTTCCACGAGTCGTCGATGACCTCGCGGGGCCGTGCGGGCGCCTTGTCCCCCGACATCGTCGCGTCGTAGACCTCGGTGAGGAGCTCCGCGTAGCGGCGGGGGTCGTCGCCCGCGTAGAGCGCGGGCTCCGGGACGTCGGAACGGGTCATGATGTGACCAGTGTGCCCCGCGTCACACCGGTCGGCAACGACGTGGTCACCGCGTCGGGTCGACGAGGACCTTCATCTTCGTCCCCGCATGCAGCGCCTCGAAGCCCTGATCGACCACGTCCTCGATGGAGATGGAGCTGACCCACCCGGTGGTGTCGTAACCACCCGACGCCATCAGCGCGATGACGGCCTCGAAGTCGGCGCCGGTATAGCAGAGCGATCCCTGGATGCGGGCCTCCTTCATGACCAGGTCGATCAACGGGGTGGTCAGCGGCTTCTCGTAGATCGCGACACTCACCATCGGCTTGCGGGCTCCGACACACGCCAACGCCGATTCGATCGCGGGCGCCACCCCGGCGGCGTCGTAGACGGCGTCGACACCGCGCCCGTCGGTCGCGTCGGCGACGAGTTCGGGGACGTCGACCGCGGTGGGGTCGAGCGTCGTCGCGCCGAGCGCCTCGATCGCGGCACGTCGTGTGGCCGACGGCTCGACCACGCGGATGTCCTCGACGCCTTTGCCCCGCAACGCGAACCACAAACCGATGCCGATGGGGCCGGCCCCGTAGATCATCGCCGTGTCCCCGTCGCCCACCTCGCCGAGGGTGGCGGCGTGATACGCCACGGCCATCGGTTCGACGAGCGCTCCCAGTTCGAACGACACCGAGTCGGGCAGTCGATGCAGCATGTCGGTCGGGACCACGGTGTACTCGGCCATGCCGCCGTCGGACATCAGCCCGTGGAACCCGATCTGCGCGCAGATGTTGTAGGTGCCGGCCGAACACGGTCCGCAGTGGCCGCAGCGGTACAGCGGCTCGATGGCGACCCGGTCGCCCTCGGCGTAGCCGGTGACACCCGCACCGACCGCGGAGATGGTGCCCGCGAACTCGTGGCCGAGGATCAGAGGCAGCTCGGCGCCGGTCAGGGGATGCGGTGACGTCGGGATGAAGATCGGACCGGCGTAGTACTCGTGCAGGTCGGTGCCGCAGATGCCGTTGTAGGCCACCGCGATGGTGACCTGGCCCGGCCCGGGATCGGGCACCGATACGTCGTCGATCGCGACCTTGTTCGGCCCGTGGTAGATGGCTGCTCGCATGTCTGGCTGCTTTCGTCCCGGCGTGGCCTCGTCGCCCACCGATGCAGACCTGTCTATGTGACCGGGGATGACGGCCGCCAGGGTTGCAACGCGCTGCAACCCTGGCGCGGCGACCTCGCAGCGTGTGTTGTGGGTCACAGCACGGAGTCTTCGATGAGGAAGACCCGGCGATCGACGACAGGGAGTCCCATGACGCAGACCATCGAACCCACCGACCTCGCGGAACCGAGCGCTGACCCCGACGGACCCGGGATCGACGATGCCCAGCAGCGGATGGACCGATGGCTGGCCGAGTTCGAGGCCGCACTGGCGGTGCGCGATGTCGCACGCGTCGTGTCGGGGTTCGTGACCGACTGCTTCTGGCGGGACCTGGTCGCGATGACGTGGAACCTGACGACGATGGAGGGCCACGACCAGCTCGCGGACATGCTCGAGGCGCGGTTGCCGGAGGCCGACCCCAGCGGTTTCGTCACCGTGGAGCCGGCCACCGCCGATGGCGACGTCGTCTCGGCGTTCATCGAGTTCGAGACCGCGACGGGTCGCGGGAAGGGCCATCTGCGCCTGCGCCGCGGTGACGACGGCGTCGACCGGGGCTGGACGTTGCTCACCACGCTGCGTGAGCTGAAGGGATTCGAGGAGCCCCAGGGCACCCGCAGAGTGAAGGGCGCTGTCCACGGACAGTCCGAGGACACCCGCTCATGGGCGGAGCGTCGTGCGGACGAAGAGCGCCAGCTCGGGTACACGGTGCAGCCGTACACACTCATCATCGGCGGCGGTCAGGGTGGTATCGCCCTCGGGGCACGCATGCGTCAGATGGGCGTGCCCTCGATCGTCGTCGACAAGCACGAGCGCCCGGGTGACCAGTGGCGCAACCGCTACAAGTCGCTGTGCCTGCACGATCCGGTCTGGTACGACCACCTCCCCTACCTGCCGTTCCCCGAGAACTGGCCGGTCTTCGCACCGAAGGACAAGATCGGCGAGTGGCTCGAGTTCTACACGCGTGTCATGGAGGTCCCCTACTGGAACTCGACCACCTGCCTCTCAGCGGAATTCGACGAGGGTGAGGGCCGGTGGACCGTCGAGCTCGATCGCGACGGCGAGAAGGTGACGGTGCACCCCACGCACCTCGTTCTGGCCACCGGCATGTCCGGGAAGCCGAACGTGCCGGATTTCCCGGGTCAGGACGTGTTCGCCGGCGACCAGCATCACTCGAGCGCACATCCGGGCCCCGACGCCTACGTCGGCAAGAAGGCTGTCGTCATCGGGTCGAACAACTCCGCCCACGACATCTGCAAGGCGCTCGTCGAGAACGGCGTGGACGTGACGATGGTCCAGCGCTCCTCGACTCACATCGTGAAGTCGGAGTCGTTGATGGATCTGGGCCTCGGGGACCTCTACTCCGAACGCGCCGTGGCGTCGGGGATGACGACCGAGAAGGCCGACCTCACCTTCGCGTCGTTGCCGTACCGGATCATGCACGAGTTCCAGATCCCGGTGTACGACGCGATCCGTGAACGCGACAAGGACTTCTACGACCGTCTCGAGGCTGCCGGCTTCGACCATGACTGGGGTGACGACGGGTCCGGCCTGTTCATGAAGTACCTGCGCCGCGGCTCGGGGTACTACATAGACGTCGGTGCCGCGGAACTCGTCGCCGACGGGACGATCGAGCTCGCGCACGGCAACGTCGACCACCTGACGGAGCACAGCGTGGTGCTCTCGGACGGAACCGAGCTGCCGGCTGATGTCGTCGTCTACGCCACCGGATACGGATCCATGAACGGGTGGGCTGCGGATCTCATCGGGCAGGACGTGGCCGACAAGGTCGGGAAGGTGTGGGGTCTCGGTTCGGACACCACGAAGGATCCGGGCCCGTGGGAGGGCGAACAGCGCAACATGTGGAAGCCCACCCAGCAGCAGAATCTGTGGTTCCACGGCGGCAACCTGCACCAGTCACGGCACTACTCGCTGTACCTCGCGCTGCAGTTGAAGGCGCGGTACGAGGACATCCCGACCCCTGTCTACAAGCTCCAGGAAGTGCACCACCTCAGCTGAGCTCCAGACAGAAGAAAACCCCTGTGACCAGCGGTCACAGGGGTTTTCTG
>NZ_JBPFDG010000004.1:0-615599 GCF_051025635.1 Williamsia sp. MIQD14 | reverse complement strand
GTCTGATCCTGTGGAGAACCAGGCTCCGTGAGCCCCGTCAGAGCGCGTTGTTTCCCAACGATCTCTGACATGGGATTTGCACCCCAAGCGCGGAAGTTCCCCCGGAAACTCTCTCCGGTCTGTTTCCCCCGCTCTGCGGTGCGATATGAAAGTTACACAGGCGCGAACGCAGCGTCAAATCGCCTGGTCAGAGGCGTGCGAACGTTAACGGAACCGCGCACCGGCGACGTTTCGCTTGCCCCGACGCACCACGAGCCATCCGCCGGCCAGCAGGTCCGACGACGCCGGCACCCAGTCCGGGTCGGAGATCTTCACGTTGTTGACGTACGCGCCACCCTCGGCGACGGTCCGTCGAGCTGCCTTGTTGCCGTCGCTGAGTCCTGTCGCGACCAACAGCTCGACGATCGTGGGCTCGTCGCCGGAGGTGTAGTCGGCGACGACGGTCTCCGACAGCGCAGCGGTCAGGGTCCCCGCGTCGAGGTCACCGAGATCGGCGCGACCGAACAGCGCCTGGCTCGCGGTCTCCACCGCACGAGTGGCCTCGGCCCCATGGACGAGCGTCGTCATCTCCGCCGCCAACCGCTTCTGGGCCGCGCGAAGATGAGGTGTCTCGGTGGTCGAGGTCTCGAGCGCGTCGATCTCCTCACGACCCAGGAACGTGAACCACCGCAGGTAGCGCACGACGTCGGCGTCGGCGGTGTTCACGAAGTACTGGTACCAGGCGTACGGGCTGGTCATCTCGGGGTCGAGCCACACCCCTCCGCCACCGGTCGTCTTGCCGAACTTCTTCCCGTCGGAGGCGGTGACCAGCGGAACCGTCATCGCGTGCAGGCTCTCACCCAGCACCCGCCGCCCAAGATCGACACCCGCGACGATGTTCCCCCACTGATCGGACCCACCAAGCTGAAGAGTGCAGTCATGGCGACGGCGCAGCTCGACGAAGTCGTAGGCCTGCAAGAGCATGTAGCTGAACTCGGTGTAGCTGATGCCGTCGGCGTCGAGACGCCGTTTGACCACGTCGCGGGACAGCATGACGTTGACCGGGAAGTGCTTGCCCACGTCACGAAGGAAATCGACGACCGACAACGCGCCGATCCAGTCGAGATTGTTGACGACCACTGCCCCGGTGGGTGACGCGTCGAGGTCCACGAACCGCTCCAATTGCGCGCGGATGCGTTCGGCCCATTCCCCGACCACGTCGGAGGTCTGCATCGATCGCTCCCCCACCTCACGGGGATCACCGATCATTCCGGTGGCCCCTCCGGCCAGCACGATCGGCCGGTGCCCGGCGAGTTGGAAACGTCGCAGGGTCAGCAGCGGGACCAGGTGTCCAGCGTGCAGGCTAGGACCGGTCGGATCGAATCCGTTGTACACCGACACGACCCCGGCCGCCAGCGCCTCCCGCAGGTGGTCGATGTCGGTGGACTGCGCGATCAGGCCGCGCCACTGCAGCTCGTCGATGATGTCGGTGCTCACCAGTCCGATCCTTCCGCATCGATCGTCCCCGCGGCCAACCGACGTCTGCGGACCGCGGCCGAACCGGCCCGGAACGCCGAGACCGCCGGTGATCCGGCGATCCAGAAGCGCCACGGGCGCCCGGTGGCGATGGTGATGCCGACCCGCGGACCGGACATGACCGCGTCCTGGTCGAGAGGTACCCGGCGCTCGAGGCGCAGCGGGCTCGCGGGGGAACACAGGTCGACGCCGTTGTCGTCGAGGTCTGCCGCGACGGCCGCTCCCAGGTTGCCGGGGCCCATGGCCAGGCGATCCGCGGGCACTTCCGTCGACCGCGTCCGTGACCTGCGACGGACAACGGTGTCGTGCCCGTCGGTCACCTCGGCGGCACGGAGCAGCACCGCGGCTGACTCGCCGTCGACCTCCGCCGAGACGTTGAGGCAGAGGTGGATGCCGTAGGACCGGTAGACGTAGAGCCGCCCGGCCCGACCGAACATCACGCCGTTGCGTGGCGTCGGACCGGGGAAACTGTGTGCGGCGGGATCCGCGTGACGTCCGCCCTCCGGTCCCCCGTACGCCTCCACCTCGACGATCCGTAGACGCACCGGACCGGTGTCGGCATCGGCGGGTGCGACGAGGTCACATCCGAGGATGCGGCGGGCCGCGGTGACCGGGTCGACGGCGAGTTCGTCGGCGGTCAGCAGCGCATCGGACACCGGGGGCGATCAGCCGCCGGCGCGGGCGATCAGGGTGTCGTGTTCGGCGTCGTCGACCGAGCGCGCCTCGGGGATGAGCAGGACCGGGATGCCCTCGTCGATGCGGTACACCTGACGCAGTCGAGGGTTGTAGAGCACCTCGTCGGATCCCCCGGTCGCCTCGATGTAGAGCAGTTCGCCGTGGTCCTGCGGGCAGACGAGTCTCTCGCGCAGGAAGGCATCGAGCGGCATGTCTGCTCCTCGGATAGGTGTCGGCACCCCCGGACGAGGTGTCCCACCCACTCTACGAACGCGGTCCCGGACGGCGCGCGACCGCCTCGCGATCGATCAACTCAGGACGTACGGGCCGCACTCCCGTTCGACGACACGCTGTCCGCCGACGCCATCTCCCATTCCTTCTCCGCGAGCACGGTGCGGGTGAGGCGGCGATAGCGGCCGGTGTCGTCGCGGTACCAGACCCGCGTGCTGGGTTTCGGCAGCCCCTGCGCGCGGAACGACCCCGGCAGTGGTCGGTAGGAGTGACTCACCGGGATCTCGTCCACCGCCCACACGATGTGCGGACGTTCCGCGGCCGACAGCCCCGCCAACGCCACACGCAGCGACGACACCGTCAGCGCGTTGGTTGCCCGGCGCGGTGAGACCACCGCCACCGCGAGCTGCGCGCCCGGCGCGCCGACCGAATACGTGACGACCTGGTCGACATCGGGATGGCGCGACAGGGCCGCGATGATCGGCTGTGGGTACAGCGGCCCCTCCGACGACTTGATGACACTGTGCACGCCGGCCATCAGCCAATGGTCACCGTCGACGTCGCGGCGGACGAGCTGACCGGAGGTCTCCCACCGGTCGTGGCGACCGAAGACGTCGCGCAGAACCGTCGCACCGGTCTCGTTGCGCTGCCGGGTCTGCGCCAGCAACAGTCCGACCTCGTCGACGTGGGCCTCGCGCACGAACCCGCGCGGGTCGAGCAGGAACCGTTCCTCCACGACGTCCCAGGCCGCGACGCGGACACGGTTCGTCTCGGGCAGCGGTCGACCGACCGACCCGACCTTGCCGCCGGAGATGTTGGCGAGGATCGCCGCTCCGTCGGAGGTCGCATAGAACTCGATGACACCGGCGTCGGGGAAGCGTTCGACGACGTCGTCCCACAGACCCGCGGGCATGCCCGACCCGATGAACAGGCGGATGGGGTTGTGATCGGTGATCGCCAGGTCGGTGTCGCGGACGATGTCACGCATCATCGTCCAGGTGTAGGAGACGACGGTGATCCCGTAGCGGTAGACCTCGCGGGCGAAACTCTCCGGCCCGATCCCCGACGACAGCGCGATCCGCGAACCGCCGACCACGGTCGCACCGAGGGTGGTGAGCAGACCCGACGCGTGGTGCAGCGGTGTCAGGCAATAGACCGTGTCGTTGTCGGTGAGCGAGGCCGCCGACGCCGCACCGAACGCCGACATCGCCCAGCGGTGGTTGCTGATCGGCCACTTCTGCAGGGCGCCGTCGGCGCCGGTGAAGAGGATGAACGCCAGATCGCTCGCGAGGCCCGGGTCGCTCCGGTACCACGAGGGCACCTCGACCCGGTCGGGGTCGATCTGCTCCATGTCGATGACCTTGTCGCCGTCCGCCTGCGGGATGTCGCGGACGTCGCCGCCACCGAGGACCAGCACGCGCTCGGCGTGGGGCACGCACTCGTCGAGGCTCACCGGGTCGGCGACGACGACCAGCACGTCGGCGAGGCGCAACATCGTGGCGAGGTCGGACGACGGCGGAAGCGGGACCACGACGGCCCCGAGCCGTGACAGCGCAGCGATGGCCACCAGGGCACTGGGACGGGTCTCCATCATGACGCCGACGTGCTCGCCGGGCCGCACCCCGCACTGGATGAGACCGCGGACGACGTTGTCGATGCGGGTGTTGACCTCGGTGTGGCTCAGCACGCGGTCCTCGAAGAGGAACAGCTCACGCCGTCCGGCACGCTCGGCGTTCTCACTCATCAACTTGCCCAACGAGATCCGCGTGCCGGGCTGGATCTGGCCGAGCCGCATGAGACGGGGCAGCGTCCGCACGGACTCCCGCAGCACCGCCTGCGACGTGCGTCGGAACGATCCCGCCGCCGCGACCACCTCACGGCTCACACCGGCGCCCGCGTCGGCGACCGCACCGATGCCGTGGGTGACACGCGAGGCGAGGCTGACCCCGGATCCGGTGTTCTGCTGCGGGGTCTCCGCCATCGGCGCGATGGTCTCGGGCATCTCGCCGTTGCCCTCGTGCCACTGGATCCACCGGGCGGTGGTGGGCCAGCTCTGCGCCCCCGACACCGAACCGACCACGAGTCCGAAGTGACCCACCGGCAGCATCGTCTCGTAGACATCGGCGCGCGGCGCGGCGCGCTTGATGCCGCGGACCGCCGCCGGTTGCCCGATGTCGTCGGCGCCACCGACGAAAGCGAGGACCGGGCAGGTGATCTCGGCGAGGGTGACGAGGTGGTCGCGGATCACGAACCCACCCGACACCATGCGGTTGTGGACCACGAACTGGCGCAGGAGTTCGGCGATCGCCGGACCCGACCAGGCCACCCACCCGTCGGCCTCCAGGAATCGGCGCTGATCCTCACGCGGCAGCAGGGCGTCGCGGTCGTGGAGCTGGCGCAGGAAATCGATGCGACTACGGGCGGCCTTCACCGGGTCGAGCAGCTGGAAACCGGTGCGCGCCAACCAACCCGGGATGTTGAGGCGGTTGAAGACGTTGTCGGCGAAGACCTCGGCCAGCGGGGCCATGATGTTGGCGGGCAAACCCAGCGGCAGTGCGGCCAGCACGTCGACGGGACTGCCGAAGGTGGTGAGGCTCGCGATCTGCTGCGACCGCCGGTACGCGGCGGCCTGGTAGGCGAACATCCCGCCCTGGCTGTAGCCGACGAGATGGACGTCGCGCCCGGTCTCCTCGTGCATGAGGTCGATGATCTGGTCGATGGCCACGATGTGGTCGGCCAGGGTGCGCTCCATGCCCCCGGCCTCCTGGTCGGGTGAGCCGAAGTCGACGACCCAGGGGTCGATCCCCTGACCGTGCAGGATCGACACCGCACCGTTGTGCGGGGTGACGTCGTAGACGTTGGCCGACACCATCATCGGCGGGATCAGCAGGACGGGCGGACCACCGTTGAGATCGTCGGGGAAGTAGCGCCGCAGCCGGTACATCGGCGCGGTCTCCTCGACCCGGAACGGCGTCGGCCGGGTGCCGGTGTCGAGCCCACCCATGCGGATGACCTCGAGACCGTTCTGGGCGGTCGCGACGACCCGGTCCAGCGCTCGTCCGACGTTCGGGATGCCGACCACCCTGACTACCTCCTGGTCGATGGATCCGTGATCGGTGTCACTCTACTCACGATCCTGCGACGCCTCGTCCCACCCGCGCAGAGCCGCGATCCGGTCGGCGACCCGCGCGCGCTGTTCGGCGACGCGGACACCCGCGGTACCGCCGCGCGCCGATCGCGAACCGATGGACCCCTCGACCGTGAGGACCGACCGCACCGCGGGCGTCAGGTCACCGGAGATGGCGGCGAAGTCCGCGTCGGCGAGTTCGTCGAGACCGATCCCCCGCGCTTCCGCGGCCCGCACGCAGGCGCCGGCCACCTCGTGCGCGACACGGAACGGAACACCCTGGCGCACCATCCACTCGGCGATGTCGGTGGCAAGGGTGAAGCCGGCGGGCGCGAGATCGGCCATGCGCTGGGGGTGGAACTCGAGGGTGGCGACCATCCCGGCCATCGCGGGCAGCAGCAGTTCGAGCTGGGCGACGGAGTCGAAGACCGGCTCCTTGTCCTCCTGCAGATCACGGTTGTAGGCCAGGGGTTGTGCCTTGAGCGTCGCGAGCAGCCCGGTCAGGTTGCCGATGAGGCGTCCGGATTTGCCGCGGGCGAGTTCGGCGACGTCGGGGTTCTTCTTCTGCGGCATGATCGAGCTACCGGTAGACCACGCGTCGGACAGTGTCGCGTACCCGAATTCGGATGTGGTCCAAAGGATCACGTCCTCGGCGAGGCGCGACAGGTCGACACCGATCATGGCCAGGACGAAGGCGCCCTCGGCCGCGAAGTCCCGCGACGCGGTGGCGTCGATCGAGTTCTCGGCCGCACTGTCGAAGCCGAGGTCGGCGGCGATGGCGTCGGGGTCGAGGCCCAGCGACGACCCCGCCAACGCGCCCGAACCGTACGGCGACACCGCGGCGCGACGATCGAGGTCGACGAGGCGGTCGACGTCGCGCAGCAGCGGGTGCGCGTGCGCGAGCAGGTGATGGGCGAGCAGGACCGGCTGGGCGGCCTGCAGATGCGTCTTGCCCGGCACCGCGACATCGGGATACCGCTGCGCCTGTTCGACGAGGGCGGCCGCGACATCGAGGACACCGTCGGCGACCCGTCGGAGGGCGTCGCGCAGCCACATCCGGAACAGCGTGGCGACCTGATCGTTGCGGGACCGTCCCGCACGGAGACGGCCACCGACGTCGGCCCCGACCCGCTCGATGAGCCCCCGTTCGAGGGCGCCGTGGACGTCCTCGTCGGACTCGGCCGGTCCGAACGCGCCACTGGCGACGTCCGCACCGAGCCGCGACAGACCGTCGAGCATGGTCGTCAGGTCGGCGTCGGAGAGCAGTCCCGCGCCGTGGAGCACGCGGGCATGGGCTGCCGACGCCTTCACGTCATACGGCGCCAGCGCCCAGTCGAAATGGGTCGACTTGCTCAGCGCGGCCATCGCGTCGGCCGGCCCGGATGCGAAACGTCCGCCCCACAGCGCGCCGGTGTTGGTGCCGTGGCCGTCGCGACCGGCGCCGCCATCGCCTGCGGAGGTCATCGGCGCCGTCACTGCCCCTGCGGTGCGACGTCGCCGCGATCGCGGCGCGCGGCGATCTTCGACGACAGGCCGTGCAGCTGCACGAAGCCCTTGGCCGACGACTGGTCGAAGGTGTCGCCCGCGTCGTAGGTGGCGAGGTTGAAGTCGTAGAGCGACTCCGGGCTGCGCCGGCCGTTGATCACCACGGTGCCCGCGTGCAGCACCAACCGGATGTCGCCGGTGACGTGTTCCTGTGTCTGGGCGACGAAGGCGTCGAGTGCGCTCTTGAGAGGCGAGTACCAGAGACCGTCGTAGACCAGCTCGGCCCACTTCTGGTCGGTGCGACGCTTGTAGCGTCCGAGCTCGCGTTCGAGGGTGACGTGTTCGAGTTCCTCGTGGGCGCGGATGAGGACCATCGCGCCGGGCGCCTCGTAGACCTCGCGGCTCTTGATGCCCACCAGCCGATCCTCGACGACGTCGAGACGGCCCACTCCCTGCTTGCCTGCGCGGGTGTTGAGTTCCTGGATCGCCTCGAGCACCGACACCGGTCGACCGTCGATGGCGATCGGGCGGCCCTTGTCGAAGCTGATGACGAGCTCGTCGGGTGCGGAGAAGTTGACCGTCGGGTCGTCGGTGTAGTCGTAGACGTCCTTGGTGGGCGCGTTCCAGAGGTCCTCGAGGAAACCGGTCTCGACGGCCCGCCCCCACACGTTCTGGTCGATGGAGAAGGGCGACTTCTTCGTGACGTTGATCGGGATCGCGTTCTCCTCGGCGAACGCGATCGCCTTCTCGCGGGTCCACGCGTAGTCGCGCACGGGTGCGAGCACCTCGAGTTCGGGTGCGAGAGTGTTGAACCCGACCTCGAAGCGGACCTGATCGTTGCCCTTGCCGGTGCAACCGTGGGCGACGACGGTGCCGCCGTGCGAGCGCGCGTTCTCGACGAGGTGCTTGACGATCAGCGGACGGCTGATGGCCGAGAGCAACGGATAGCGGTCCATGTAGAGCGCGTTGTTCTGCACCGTGGGCAGGCAGTACTCCTCGGCGAACTCGTCACGGGCGTCGACGACGACGGCCTCGACGGCGCCGCAGTCGATGGCGCGCTGCCGGATGGCCTCCATGTCCTCGCCGCCCTGGCCGAGATCGATCGCGACCGCGACCACCTCCTTGCCGGTCTCGCGACCGATCCAGCTGATGGCGACTGAGGTGTCCAGTCCTCCGGAGTAGGCGAGAATGACGCGTTCAGTCATGAGTTCTGGAGCTCCCTGGTTGTCGTGTGTCGGTCGGTTCCGGCGGGGCCGGGGTCGGATGTGGTCATGCGAGGCCCTCGATCATGCGGGCGAGGTCGGCGCCGCTGTGGCCGTCGCGGGCGACCACGAAGATGGTGTCATCACCGGCGACGGTGCCCACCACCTGAGCCAGGCTGGCACGGTCGATCGCGCTGGCGAGATAATGCGCGGCACCCGGCGGTGTGCGCAGGACGGCCATGTTGCCGCTGTGGTCGGTCGACACCAGCAGGTCGGCCAGCAGCCGCGACAGCCGGTCGGTGCCACCGGACACGCCGCGGACGGGCGACCCGTCCTCGGGCACCACATAGACGCCCGCGCCGCCGTCGGCGGCACGCAACTTCACCGCACCGAGTTCGTCGAGATCGCGGGACAGCGTCGCCTGGGTCGCGTCGATCCCGGCCTGCGCGAGCAGCGTCTGCAGCTCGACCTGGCTGCGCACCGGTGTGGCGGAGAGGATGTGGACGATCTCGGCCAGACGTCCCGCGCGGGTCGGCGACGGCCGCCCCCACGGCGCGGCGCTCACGAGTGCTCCAAGAGCCAGATCAACAACGCCTTCTGGGCGTGCAGACGGTTCTCGGCCTCGGCGAAGACGACGCTGCGGGGTCCGTCGATGACCTCGCCGGTGATCTCCTCCCCGCGGTGCGCGGGAAGGCAGTGCATCACCATGACGTCGTCGGCGGCCTCGGCGAGCAGTGCGTCGTTCACCTGGTAGGGCCGGAACGGCGCGACGCGATCGAGGCCGTCGCCCTCGTCGCCCATCGACGTCCACGTGTCGGTGACGACGATGTCGGCACCGGCGACCGCGGCGAGCGGGTCGGTGAGGACCTTTGCCACGGCGCCGGTCTCCGCGGCGCGTGCCCGCACGGCCTCGATGACGAACGGTGCCGGGGTGAAACCCTCGGGGGCGGCGACGGTGACGTTCATGCCCGCGGTAACGCCGCCGAGCAGCAGCGAGTGCGCCATGTTGTTCGCACCGTCGCCGAGGTAGGTCATCGACAGACCCGCCGCGGTCCCCTTGTGTTCGATGATGGTCTGCAGGTCGGCGAGCACCTGGCACGGGTGGAACTCGGTCGACAGGGCGTTGACGACCGGGACCGTAGCGGTAGAGGCCATGGCCTCGAGACGCTCCTGGCCGTAGGTCCGCCACACGATGGCGCGGACGAAGCGCGAGAGCACCCGGCCGGTGTCCTCCAGGGTCTCGTCGCGGCCCATCTGGCTCGACTTGCCGTCGACGATCACCGCGTGGCCGCCGAGCTGGGCGATGCCGACCTCGAAGGAGAACCGGGTGCGGGTGGAGTTCTTGTCGAAGATGACCCCGACGCCGTGGGGTCCCTCGAGGGGCCGGTGCGCGAACGGGTCACGCTTGACCTCGGCGGCGAGGGCGAGCACCTCGGCCTGCTCGGCCGGGGTGAGGTCGTCGTCGCGCAGGAAATGTCGGACCATCAGGACGCTCCGGAATTCGTGAGGGCCGCCGCGTCACGGGCGGCGTCGAGGATGTCGGGCAGCGCGGAGACGAATCCGTTCGCCTGGTCCTCGGTGAGGATCAGCGGCGGCGCCAGTCGCAGCACGTCGCCGGCCGGCGCGTTGATGAGGAAACCGGCCGAGCGCGCGGCTTTCTCCACCTGTGCGGCAACGGGTTCGGTGAGCACGACACCGAGGAGGAGTCCGGCTCCCCGCACGTGGGAGATCATCGGGTGGTCGAGATCCTCGATGCCGGTGGCGAGGGTCTTGCCGACCGCGGCCACGTGGTCGAGGAGTTCTGCGGAGTCGATCTCGCCGATCACCGCCAGCGCCGCCGCGGCACACACCGGGTTGCCACCGAACGTCGTGCCGTGTTGGCCGGGCGAGAGCAGGTCGGCCGCGACACCGGTCGCGAGGCACGCACCGATGGGCAGGCCGCCGCCCAGCCCCTTCGCCAGGGTGACGACGTCGGGAACGATGCCGACCGTCTGGTGGGCGTAGAACGCGCCGGTGCGTCCGATACCGGTCTGCACCTCGTCGAGGACGAGCAGCGCCCCCCGATCGGTGGTGATGCGACGCGCCGCGGCGAGGTAGTCGGCGGGTGGGACCACCACGCCTGCCTCACCCTGGATCGGCTCGAGGAACACCGCGGCGGTGTGCTCGTCGACGGCGGCGTCGAGTGCGTCGATGTCGCCGTAGGGGACGTGGGACACGCCGGCGGGCATCGGTTCGAACGGTGCCCGCTTGGCCGGCTGTCCGGTGAGGGCGAGGGCACCCATCGTGCGTCCGTGGAACCCGTTCTCGGCGGCCACGATGTTCGGCCGTCCCGTGCGGCGGGCGATCTTGAATGCCGCTTCGTTCGCCTCGGCGCCGGAGTTGCAGAAGAAGGCACGGCCCGGGGTCCCCAACCGGGAGAGCAGCGTCTCGGCGAGCGCGACGACCGGTTCGCTGACGTAGAGGTTGGAGACGTGCCCGAGGGTGCTCAGCTGCCGTGTGACGGCGTCGATCACGGCCGGGTGGGCGTGTCCGAGCGCGTTCACGGCGATACCGCCGAGCAGGTCGAGGTACTCGGTGCCGTCGACATCGGTGACGACCGCGCCTCGTCCGCTGCGCAACGCCACCGCGGGGGTGCCGTAGTTGTCCATCAGCGCATGCGACCACCGCTGCTGCATCGGTGCGGTCATGAGTTCACCTCGGTGTCCTGTGATGTGTCCGGTCCCCCGGTCGGGACGACCATGGTCCCGATGCCCTCCCCGGTGAAGAGTTCGAGGAGCATCGAGTGCGCGACGCGGCCGTCGATCACGTGGGCACGGGGCACGCCGCCGGCGACCGCACGCAGGCAGGCCTCCATCTTGGGGATCATCCCCGAGTCCAGATGCGGCAGAAGTGCTTCGAGGGAGTCGACGTCGATGCTCGAGGTGAGCGAGCCGCGGTCGGGCCAGTCGGTGTAGAGCCCCTCGACGTCGGTGAGCATCACCAACTTCTCGGCACCCAGGGCCTGCGCCAGTGCGGCGGCCGCGGTGTCGGCGTTGATGTTGTGGACCACGCCGTCGGCGTCGGGGGCGATGGTCGACACCACCGGGATCCGACCGGCCGCGATGAGGTCGGTGACGGCACGGGGGTCGACGGTGGTCACGTCGCCGACAAGACCGATGTCGGTGGCCACGCCGTCGACCAGAGCGGTGCGTCGGGTGGCGGTGAACAGGTGGGCGTCCTCACCGGTGATGCCGACCGCGTAGGCGCCGTGGGCGTTGATCAGTCCGACGAGTTCGCGACCGACCTGACCGAACAGCACCATACGGACGACGTCCATCACCTCGGGTGTCGTGATGCGATAACCGCCACGGAACTCGCCGGCGAGACCGAGCCGGGTCAGCATCGCCGAGATCTGCGGTCCGCCGCCGTGGACGACGACGGGGTGGATCCCGCAGGTGCGCAGGAACACCATGTCCTGGGCGAAGGCGGCTTTGAGCTCGTCGTCGACCATCGCGTTGCCGCCGTACTTGACCACGATGATCTTGCCCGCGAAGCGCTGCAGCCACGGCAGGGCCTCGGTGAGGACGTGCGCCTTGGCCAGCGGGCTGAGGTCTCCGGCCACCGATCCGATGGTGGTCACGACGAGTACGCCGAGTTCTCTTCGACGTAGCCGTGCGAGAGGTCGGTGGTCCGGATGGTGGCCCGACCCGGTCCGACCGCGAGGTCCACGGTCACCACGATGTCGGCGCCGGACAGGTCCACCTCGCGCGCGCCGGCGACACCGCATCCGTTGCGCGACACGACATGACCGTTGAAGTCGATGGTGATGGTCTCGGGGTCGAGCTCGACCGGCGCCATCCCCACCGCGGCCAGGACGCGCCCCCAGTTCGGGTCGGAGCCGAACAGCGCAGTCTTGACCAGGCTGTCGCGCGCGACCGTCCGGGCGACGGCGACCGCGTCGTCGTCGCTGTGGGCACCGGTGACCGTGACCAGGATGCGTTTGGTGGCGCCCTCGGCGTCGGCCATCAGTTGCTCGGCGAGGTCGTCGCACGCGGCGAACACCGCGGCGGCGAACTCGTCGGCGTCGGGTTCGATGTCGCTCGCACCCGAACTGAGCATCAGCACGGTGTCGTTCGTGGAGCACGAACCGTCGACGTCGAGCCGGTCGAAGGTCCGGGCGGTCGCCGATCGCAGTGCAGAGTCGAGCACTGCCGCATCGACTTTCGCGTCGGTCGTGACGACGACGAGCATGGTCGCCAGCGACGGGGCGAGCATGCCTGCACCCTTTGCCATCCCGCCGACGTTCCAGCCGTCGGCGTGGTGGACGGCCACCTGCTTGGGCACGGTGTCGGTGGTCATGATCGCGTGGGCGGCGTCGGTGCCACCGGAGAGTCCGCCGGCCATGTCCCGCACGATCGTGGTGACGCCCGGTAGCAGCTTGTCCATCGGGAGGCGGTCGCCGATCAGACCGGTGGAGCAGACCGCGACCTCGATGGCGCCGGTCTCGGTACCCCAGTTGCTCAGGGCCGCGGCGACGGCCTCGGCGGTGGCGTGGGTGTCGCCGAACCCGTCGGGACCCGTGCAGGCGTTGGCGCCACCGGAGTTGAGCACCACGGCGCGCAGTCGCCCGGTGGTCAGCACCTGCTGCGACCACTGCACGGGCGCTGCCTTGACCTTGTTGCGGGTGAAGACACCGGCAGCGGCGTAGTCGGGGCCCTCGTTGAACACGAGTGCGAGATCGGGTCGGCCCGAGGCCTTGATGCCGGCCGCCAGGCCCGCAGCGCGGAAGCCCAGCGGTGCGGTCACGCCCTGGCCGCGGACCACGGTGCCGTTCGGACCCGGGCCGGCCGGTGTGTCGATCCCGTTCCGTGCGGGAATCCTGTCGCTCACGGTGCCACCCCCACTGTCGAGAGTCCCTCTGTTTCCTCGAAGCCCATGGCCAGGTTCATCGACTGCACCGCCGCTCCCCCGGTTCCCTTGGTCAGGTTGTCGATCGCGCCGACGACGACCAACGTCTGTGCGCGTTCGTCGACCGACACCGACAACGCCGCGGAGTTGGACCCGATCACCGCACCGGTGGTGGGCAGCCGGTCGTCGGGCAAGAGGTGCACGAACGGCTCGTCGCCGTAGGCCTTCTCGTAGACCGCCCGGATCTCGTCCGCGGTGGCCGACGTGCGCGCAGTGCAGGTCGCGAGGATGCCCCGCGCCATCGGGACGAGGACCGGGGTGAACGACACCGACACCGGCTCACCCGCGGCGGCCGAGAGTGCCTGCGCTATCTCGGGATTGTGCCGGTGGGCGCCGGCGACACCGTAGGCACGTGCCGATCCGATGACCTCCGACGCGAGGAGATCGATGCGGGTGGAGCGGCCGGCACCCGAGGTACCGCTCACCGCGACGATGGTGACGGCCGACTCGATGACGCGGGCGGTCACGGCGGGCAGCATCGACAGGATCGACACCGTCGGGTAGCACCCGGGCACCGCGATGCGCGTGGCCCCCGACAGCACGTCACGGTTCCCGGGGATCTCGGGAAGGCCGTAGGGCCACGTCCCGGCGTGGGGCGTCCCGTAGAACCGGGTCCACTCCTGCGCGTCGGACAGCCGGAAGTCGGCGCCACAGTCGATGACGAGCGTGGCCGGGGGCAGGGCATCGGCGATGGGACCCGACGTCCCGTGCGGCAGCGCGAGGAACACGACGTCGTGGCCGGCGAGCACCTCCGCGGACGTCTCCTCGAGCACGCGGTCCGCGAGCGGGAACAGGTGAGGCTGGTGCGCACCGAGAGACGTTCCCGCGTTCCCTCCCGCGGTCAGCGCCCCGATGGTGACCTCACCCGAGACCACACGGGGATGCCCGAGCAGCAGGCGCAGGATCTCGCCCCCGGCGTATCCACTCGCACCCGCCACGGCAATCGACATCGACATGTGATTCATTATGCAGAACGTTGCAAGTTAATTCATACCCGGGGTCGAGCCGGTGCCGTCGGGCCCGGCCGTTCTCAGCGCAGTCGGGCGCCGACCACCTCTCCCGCATGCGCGACCGCGGCGTCACGAGCCCCCGAGGCGTCGTCCTCGGTGAGGGTCCGGTCGGCGGCGCGGAAACGCAGGGCGAAGGTCAACGATTTCGCCCCCTCCCCGACCTGCGAGCCCGTGAACACGTCGTAGAGACGGATGTCCTCGAGCAGATCGCCCGCGCCGGCCACGAGTGCCCGTTCCACGTCGGCGGCCGCGACACCGGCGTCGACCACGACGGCGACGTCCTGCAACACCGCCGGGAACAGCGAGAGCTGTGGCGCGGGGAGGGCTGACGAGCGCGGCAACAGATCCAATTCGAGCTCGACGGCGCAGGTACGCGGCGGCAGTCCCGCGCGGTCGATGACGGCGGGATGCAGTTCACCGGCCCATCCCACGTCGATCGATCCACCCGCACCGTCGTCGGCGACCACCCGGGCGCACCGCCCGGGATGCCACGGGACGTGCTCGGCGGCGACCATGCCGAGCTCGACACCCGCTGCCCGACCGATCACGCGCGCGGCGTCGAACGCATCCGACGCCTCGACCGGACGCCCCGGACCCCACGGTCCCGCCGGCTCGCGCGCGCCGGTCAGGACGACCGCGGCGCGCAGCGGCTGACGCGGCAACGACCCCATCAGATCGGCGATCTCCTCCGACGTCGGCCGACGGGTCACGTCGACGGTGGCGACGGGGTGGACGTTCTCGTCGGCGATCATCACCTGCCCGATCGTGTACAGGGCGATGTCGCGCTGCCCGCGCGTGAGGTTGCGGACGGCCATCTCGACCAGTCCGGGCAGCAGAGTCGTGTTCAGCTCGCTGCGCGCGGACTCCAGCGGGTTGAGCACGCGCACCGTCGCGCGCCGGGAGTCGTCGGCCGGGATGCCCCACAGATCGAGGACATCGGCGGGCATGAACGGGAAGGGCAGCACCTCGACGAACCCCGACATGGCCAGCGCGCGACCGACACTGCGTCGGCGGACCTGTTCCGGGGTCAGTCCGGTCCCCGCCGGCGCACTCGGCGGGATCGCGGGGATGTTCTCCAGCCCCTCGAGCCGGAGGACCTCTTCGACGAGGTCCGCCGACTGCCGCAGATCCGAGCGCCACGACGGCGGCACGACCTCGAGTGTGCCGTCGGCACTCTCGCTCACAACGCACCCGACCTGCACGAGACGCCGCACCGTGGTCCCCGGTGCGTAGGTGATCCCCGCGACGCGATCGGGGAGATCCGGAGCCATGACGACAGTGGTCGCCGGCGTCCCGGTCGCGACATCGGTGTAGCCGGGATCGGCCGTCCCCCCCGCGATCTCGACGATGAGGTCGGTCGCGCGGGCCAGTGCGAGCGCGGTGATCCGCGGGTCCACCGTGCGCTCGAACCGCTTACCCGCCTCGCTGGAGAGCCGGTGGCGCCGGCCGGTCCGGAACGCCGACACCGGGTCGAAGTTCGCCGCCTCCAGGATGACATCGACCGTCGCCGAGGAGATCTCGCTCTCGGCGCCGCCCATCACACCGGCCAGCGCGATCGGTCCGCGGTCGTCGGCGATGACGACGTCGTCCGGGTCGAGAGCGCGCTCAACCCCGTCGAGAGTCGTCAGCTTCTCCCCCGCGCTCGCCCGTCGGACCACGATCGTGCCGGACACCCGGGCGCGGTCGAACGCGTGCAGTGGTTGCCCGAGTTCGAGCATCACGTAGTTCGTCACGTCGACCGCGGCCGAGATGGGTCGCACGCCGGCGACCAGCAGCCGTTTCTGGATCCACCACGGCGACACCGCAGCCGGATCGACGCCGCGGATGACCTGCGCGCAGTAGCGGGTCGCACCCGATGCGGGATCGATCCGGACCGGCCACGCGTCGTCCGACCCGGCGCGGGCGGCGCCGTCTGCGTCGACACCGGCGGGGTCGACGTAGGGCAGCTCGAAGCTCGCGGCGAGCTCGCGGGCCAACCCGCGCACCGAGAAGGCGTACCCGCGGTCGGGCGTCACGTTCACGTCGATCGCGGTGTCGTCGAGACCCAGCGCGCTCAGCGCGTCGGCACCGGGTTCCGCGGTCCCCGGCGCGAGCACGAGGATGCCGGAGTGGTCGGTCCCGATCCCCAGTTCCGACACCGAACAGATCATGCCGTCGGAGGTGTGCCCGTAGGTCTTACGGGCGGCGATGGCGAAGTCGCCCGGCAGGACACTGCCGGGAAGCGCGGCGACGATGAGATCGCCCTCGGCGAAGTTACGGGCACCGCAGACGATCCCGCGCGGGGTGTCCTCCCCGACGTCGACCTGACAGAACCGGATCGGCTTCTTGAACTCGGTGAGCTCGGTGATCTGATCAACCCGTCCCACCACCAGCGGACCGGTGATGGTCGGGAACGGCTCGACGTCCTCGATCTCGAAGCCGACGCGGACGAAACCCGCATCGATCTCGGCGGTCGACGCCGCGAACTCGGGGGCGCCGCGCCGAAGGGACTCGGTCAACCAGGACTGGGGAACGCGCACGGTGGCTCAACTACTTTCGAGATCGGAGACTGGAGCGGAGCGAGGTCAGATGGCCGGGCCGAAGGGGACCGTGAAACGGACGTCGCCCTCGACCATGTCGCGCATGTCGGGAAGATCGTTGCGGAACTGCAGGGTGCGTTCGAGACCCATGCCGAACGCGTAGCCGGAGTAGACCTCGGGGTCGATCCCGGCCGCGCGCAACACATTCGGGTTCACCATCCCGCAACCACCCCATTCGACCCATCCGGGCCCGCCCTTCTTGGCCGGGAACCACACGTCGACCTCCGCCGACGGTTCGGTGAAGGGGAAGAAGTTGGGGCGCATCCTGGTCGTGGTGTCGGGTCCGAAGATCGCCTTCGCGAGGATCTCCAGCGTGCCGCGCAGATTGGCCATGGTGAGGCCTCGGTCGACGGCGAGACCCTCCACCTGGTGGAACACCGGGGTGTGGGTCGAGTCGAGCTCGTCGGTGCGGAACGTCCGCCCCGGACAGGCGACGTAGATCGGCAGCTCACGCGTCAGCATCGACCGCACCTGGACCGGTGAGGTGTGCGTGCGCAGCACCTGTCGGGAGCCTTCGGGGGCGATGTAGAAGGTGTCCTGCATCGAACGCGCCGGGTGGTCGGGCAGGAAGTTCAGGGCGTCGAAGTTGAACTGCTCGGTCTCCACCTCGGGGCCCTCGGCGATCTCCCACCCCATCGCCACGAAGACGTCGGCGACCTGCTCGGCGATGACCGTGATCGGGTGTCGCGCCCCGACCGGTCGCCGAGCGCTCGGCAGGGTCACGTCGATGGCTTCCTCGGCGAGCACGGCGGCGTCGCGTTCGGCGGTGAGCACGACGACCCGCTCGTCGTACGCCTGCTGCGCCCGGGCGCGGACCACGTTGACACGCTTGCCCGCGTCGGCGCGCTCGGTCTTCGGCAGCTCACCGAGGGCGCGGCGCGCGAGGGCGATCGCGGACCGGTCACCGAGGTGGTCGGTCTTCGCCTGGGCGAGCTGGGTCAGATCGCCGGCGGCCGCGAACGCGGCGACGGCCGCATCGGCTGCCGCGTCCAACGCGTCCATGGTGGCTCCTGACGTCTCGCTGCTCACGACGAACCCAGCTCCTCTTGTGGTCAGTGGTGTCGAACGGATCGCACACCCGTGTCGCCGTCGAGCGTATCGGATCGGTCCAGCGGATAAGCGCGGCGGTGACCGACCAAAGTCGCAGGTCACGCCCACGGTGCAACGATCAGCGGTGGGTGGCGCGTGCGCTCGCGTAGAGGCAGACGGCGGCTGCGGCAGCGATGTTCAGACTCTCGGCCCGGCCGTGGATCGGTATCGACACCCGGTGGTCGGCGGCGGCAAGGAGATCGGCCGGCAGTCCGTGCGCCTCGTTGCCGAACAGCCAGGCCGCCCGGGTGGACACCACGGCGTCGGCGGCGTCGAGGGAGAGCTCCCCGTCCGCTGCGGTGGCCAGCACCGCGAAACCCGCATCACGGAGCGCGCTCACGACCGCATGCGGGTCCTGAGCCCGCGCGACGGGTAGGTGGAACACACTGCCCGCGCTCGCCCGCACGGCCTTGCCGTTGTGCGGGTCGACGGTGGCCGAACCCACGAGGACCACGCCGGCGCATCCCATGGCGTCGGCCGTGCGGATCAGGGTGCCCGCGTTGCCGGGGTCGGCGATGTCGACGCCGACCGCGATCGTGGACTTCTCGCCGGCGGCGTCGATGATCTGCCGGGGTGATGTGTCGAGCAGATCGCAGATCGCGAACAGTCCGGGACTGGTCGAGGTCTCGGCCAACTTGTCGGCCGCGCGCGCCGTGACCACGAGGGTCTCGATTCCCGCGGTGCGCGCCGCGTCGAGGATGTCGGCGTGCCGCAACTCCTCGTCGGCGCGGACCAGAACGGTGCGGGCGACGCCGGTGTCGAGCGCCGCACGAACCGAGTTGGCCCCCTCGACGAGGAACTCACCCCGGTCTCGGCGCTCACCGGAGCGGTGCAGTTTGGCAAACGAAACGACCCGCGTGGATCGCTCGGTGAGAGCGGGGTCCACAGCGGGTCGTCCGTGTGCGGATCGAGCGTCGATCAGGCTGCCGGGGCGTTGACGTCGTCGGGCAGCGCCTTCTTGGCGATGGCCACCAGACCGGCGAACGCCTCGGGGTCGCTGACGGCGATCTCGGCGAGGATCTTGCGATCCACCTCGAGCTCGGCGATCTTCAGGCCCTGGATGAAGCGGTTGTAGGTGATGTCGTTCGCGCGGGCCGCGGCGTTGATCCGCGAGATCCACAGCTTGCGGAACTCACCCTTGCGCGCACGGCGGTCGCGGTAGGCGTAGGTGAGGGAGTGCAGCTGCTGCTCTTTGGCCTTGCGGTAGAGCCGCGAACGCTGGCCGCGGTAACCCTTGGATGCCTCCAGGGTTGTCCGACGCTTCTTCTGGGCGTTGACCGCCCTTTTCACGCGTGCCACGTGGATTACCTCTTACTGTGTCGAGACCGCGCTCGGCGATCGGTGAAACGGATGTGTGAGCGCGTCGCTCAGATGTTCAGGAGCCGCTTGATGCGGGGCGCGTCGCTGTCGGCGACCACGGCGGTGCCGTCCAGGCGACGGGTGCGCTTGGTGGGCTTGTGCTCCATCAGGTGGCGACGGTTCGCCCGCTGACGCGTGATCTTGCCGCTGCCGGTCACCTTGAATCGCTTCGCGGTTCCCTTGTGCGTCTTTGCCTTCGGCATGTTCTTCCTCGTCTGTGTAGATGTGTGCGCCGGTCGTCGGCGCACCCGGCGGCGTTACGCGCCGGATGCGTCGGTGTCCGACGGTCCGCTCTCGCGGACCTGGGTCACCTTGGCGCGGGTCTTGGCTCCCTTGTGCGGGGCCAGGACCATGGTCATGTTGCGGCCGTCCTGCTTGGCCGACGTCTCCACGAAACCGAAGTCGCTGACATCGGCGCCGAGACGCTGCAGCAGGCGGTAGCCGAGTTCGGGTCGCGACTGCTCGCGCCCTCGGAACATGATGGTCACCTTGACCTTCGAGCCGGCCTCGAGGAAGCGGACCACATGGCCCTTCTTCGTCTCGTAGTCGTGGTCGTCGATCTTCGGCCGGAGCTTCTGCTCCTTGATGACCGTCATCTGCTGGTTACGGCGCGACTCACGCTGCTTCTGCGCGGCCTCGTACTTGAACTTGCCGTAATCCATGATCTTGCACACCGGTGGGCGGGCGTTGGGCGCCACCTCCACCAGGTCGAGATCGGCCTCGAGGGCCAGTCGCAAGGCGTCTTCAACACGCACGATGCCCACCTGCTCCGAATTGGGCCCGACGAGTCGGACCTCCGGTACGCGGATGCGCTCGTTGATGCGGGTCTCTGTGCTGATGGGGCCTCCTCGGTGAAAACAATGGGTGCCGCGGCGCAGGGCCGCGGGTCGTGCGCCGGATGCAGGCGGAACACCCCTGACTCAACGAAAAGGCCCCGCCGATGACGACATCGGTGGGGCCCGCAGTTGACCGGTCCACACCTGCGGATGAACGTTGCCGTTCACGCACGTGCCACCTCCAACAGGAGGTATCCGATTTCTGTTCCCGATGGATGCACAGGGAGCGGTGTTCGGATGACCGGACCGGGCAACGGTCCGTGGAGACGGACGTCGATCGGTGGGAGCGGGACTCCACTTGCAAACCCCAGCTCACGCCGGGGTGGTCTGACATGGAAGTCTAACAGCCATGCCGGAAAACTCACATTCCGCCGACCTCGGGGCCGACGGGTCCACCGAGCCCGGTGACCTGCCCGTGCGCGACCTGGCCGACGTCCCCGCGGTGGAGGTCATCACCAAGTCGATCGTGATGCTGATGAGTGCGGCGGCCGAGAAGCTCGGACTGGCCGACGACCCGTCGGCACAGGCGTCGGTCGATCTCGACGAGGCCCGCAAACTGATCAGCGCGCTCGCCGGCCTGGTGACCGCCTCGGTGTCCGACCTCGGTCTGCATGCCGCGCCGATCCGCGACGGACTCAAGAGCCTGCAGCTCGCGTTCCGCGAGGCCAGCAGCATCCCCGACGAACCCGGCGCCGGACCCGGCGAGAAGCTGACCGGACCCGTTCGCGGCTGAACCACCCGCCTCAGGTCAGCCGACCGACGCGCGGGTCCGCGATCCGTTCGCGGCCTTCTTCTTCGTCGGGCTGGGCTTCGTGGCGGTAGCCGTCGCCTTCTTCGCGGGCGTCTTCTTCCGGGCCGGCGCCCGGGTGCCGGTCGGTGCGGCCTGGGCCTCGACGATCTCGCGCAGGAATCCACCGGTGTGGCTCTCGGGCACCGCGGCGATCTCCTCCGGGGTGCCCTCGGCCACCACGACACCGCCACCCGATCCGCCCTCGGGGCCCATGTCGATGACCCAGTCGGCCGTCTTGATCACGTCGAGGTTGTGCTCGATGACGATCACCGAGTTGCCCTTGTCGACCAGACCGTTGATCACGGCGAGGAGCTTGCGGATGTCCTCGAAGTGCAGGCCGGTGGTCGGCTCGTCGAGGACGTAGACCGTGCGTCCGGTCGACCGCTTCTGCAGTTCCGCCGAGAGCTTGACGCGCTGCGCCTCGCCACCGGACAGGGTCGGGGCGGGCTGTCCGAGCCGGACGTAGCCCAGCCCGACCTCGACGAGTGTCTTGAGGAACCGGTGGATGGAGGTGACGGGCTCGAAGAACTCGGCCGCCTCCTCGATCGGCATGTCGAGGACCTCGGAGATCGTCTTGCCCTTGTAGTGCACCTCGAGGGTCTCGCGGTTGTAGCGCGCGCCGTGGCAGACCTCGCAGGGCACGTACACGTCGGGCAGGAAGTTCATCTCGATCTTGATCGTGCCCTCGCCGGTGCACGCCTCACACCGACCGCCCTTGACGTTGAAGCTGAACCGACCCGGCTGGTATCCGCGGACCTTGGCCTCGGTGGTCGCGGCGAACAGCGTGCGGATCTTGTCGAAGACGCCGGTGTAGGTGGCGGGGTTCGATCGCGGGGTGCGGCCGATCGGCGACTGGTCGACCTGCACGAGCTTGTCGAGTTGGTCGAGCCCGGTGATGCGGGTGTGGCGACCGGGCACCTGGCGCGCACCGTTCAGCTTGTTGGCCATGGTGGTGGCGAGGATGTCGTTGACCAACGTCGACTTGCCGGAGCCGGACACACCGGTGACGGCGGTGAGCACACCGAGCGGGAAACTGACGTCGATGCCGCGCAGGTTGTGCTCGCGTGCGCCGACCACGGTCAGCTGACGCTTGCGGTCGACGGGCCGCCGGATCTCCGGGATGTCGATGTGCTCGCGGCCCGACAGATATGCGCCGGTGAGGGATTCGCGGTTGGCGAGCAGACCCTCGTAGCTGCCGCTGTGGACCACGTTGCCGCCGTGCTCGCCGGCGCGCGGACCGATGTCGACGATCCAGTCGGCCATCCGGATGGTGTCCTCGTCGTGCTCGACCACGATGAGGGTGTTGCCGAGGTCGCGCAGGCGGGTGAGGGTCTCGATGAGCCTGCGGTTGTCGCGCTGGTGCAGGCCGATCGACGGCTCGTCGAGGACGTAGAGCACGCCGGCGAGACCGGAGCCGATCTGCGTCGCGAGTCGGATGCGTTGTGCCTCACCTCCGGAGAGCGATCCGGCCGCACGCGAGAGCGACAGGTACTCGAGCCCGACGTCGAGGAGGAAGGTGATGCGCGCCTGCACCTCCTTCAGCACCCGGCCGGCGATGGCCTGTTCGCGGGCACCGAGGGTGAGGTCGGAAAGGTAGTCGGCGCAGTCGCCGACCGACAGGGCGCAGACGTCGGCGATCGACTTCTCGCCGAATCGCGGATGGTCGAGGGTGACGGCCAGGATCTCCGGGCGCAGGCGGGCGCCGGAGCAGACCGGACATGGGATGTCGCGCATGTAGCCCTCATACCGGTCCTTCATCTGCTCGGACTCGGTCTGCTCCATCCTGCGGTGCAGGAACTTCATCACGCCTTCGAACTCGGTGTAGTACGAGCGGGTGCGGCCGTAGCGGTTGCGGAACTTGACGTGGACCTGATGGTCGCTGCCGTTGAGGATCGCGCGACGGGCCTTGAGGGGCAGTCGATTCCACGGGGTGTGGATGTCGAAGCCCATCTCGTCGGCGAGTCCCGACAGCAGCCGCAGGAAGTAGTCGGCGTTGTGACCGGTCGACCACGGTGCGATCGCGCCGTCGGCGAGGGTGGTCTCCGGGTCGGGCACGACGAGTTCCTCGTCGACCTCCTTGCGGATGCCGAGCCCGTCGCAGTCCGGGCATGCGCCGTAGGGGGAGTTGAACGAGAACGACCGCGGCTCGAGGTCATCGATGGCGATGGGGTGCCCGTTGGGGCAGGCCATCCGTTCGGAGAAGCGGCGTTCACGGTCGGGGTCGTCCTCGTCGAGATCGACGAAGTCCAGCACGATCACGCCGTCGGCGAGACGCAACGCGGTCTCGACGGAGTCGGTGAGACGTTGCTTCGCAGACGACTTCACCGCCAGACGGTCGACGACCACCTCGATGTCGTGCTTCTCCTGCTTCTTGAGGGTGGGCGGACTGGTGAGCGGATGGACGACACCGTCGATGCGGGCGCGGGAGAAGCCCTGTGTCTGCAGCGAGGCGAACAGGTCGACGAACTCACCCTTGCGGGTGCGCACCACGGGGGCGAGCACCTGGAACCGGATGCCCTCCTCCATCGCGAGGACCTGGTCGACGATCTGCTGCGGCGTCTGCTTGGCGATCGCCGCACCACACTCGGGGCAGTGCGCCTTGCCTGCCCGCGCGTAGAGCAGTCGGAGGTAGTCGTAGACCTCGGTGATGGTGCCGACCGTCGACCGCGGGTTGCGGTTGGTCGACTTCTGGTCGATCGAGACCGCGGGCGAGAGGCCCTCGATGAAGTCGACGTCGGGCTTGTCCATCTGTCCCAGGAACTGCCGGGCGTAGGCCGACAGCGACTCGACGTAGCGGCGTTGACCCTCGGCGAAGATCGTGTCGAAGGCCAGACTCGACTTACCCGACCCAGACAGGCCGGTGAAGACGATCAGGCTCTCCCGCGGCAGGTCGACGTCGATTCCTCGCAGGTTGTGTTCCCGGGCTCCTCGGACGATCAGACGATCTGCCACAGCTGTCCTCTACTCTGCGTCGGATCCGACGCTCCTCGCGTGCACATTGGTCGCCCGGTCGGTCGACACCATCGGTCGACTCCGTCGGTTCGGGCCGATCCCGGCCAGACCGAGCACTCCTCCATCGTAGGGGCGGCCACCGACACGACCGACCCGGGAGACTCCCCCGCGGCGACTCCGTGGCCCGCGTCACCGGTTGTAGCGTGAATCCATGACCGCTCCCGAGATGACCGTGTCCGACGACTACACCGGCGATCTGTCCGAGACCTCAGGTGCCCAGCGCCGCACCGCACCGACCGCGACGATCACGAAGCTGTCGGTCGGTCCGATGGACAACAACGCCTACGTCGTCACCTGTCGCGAGACCGGCGACCGACTCCTGATCGACGCCGCCAACGACCCCGATCGCATCCTCGCGTTGCTCGAGACGCTGCCCGGGACCCTCACCGCGATCCTCACGACCCATCAGCACTTCGACCACTGGCAGGGCCTCGCGCAGGTGCGCGAGTCGACCGGCGCGCCCACGCTCGCCGGGCGCATCGACGCCCCCGAGATCCCGGTCGACACCGACCGACCGGTCGACGACGGCGACGTTATCGAGGTCGGAAAGCTGCGCCTGACGGCCGTCCATCTCGTCGGCCACACCCCGGGGTCGATCGCCCTGGCCCTCGACGCCGGCGACCGCACACACCTGTTCACCGGAGACAGCCTGTTCCCCGGAGGTGTGGGAAAGACCTGGCAGGAAGGCGATTTCGAGATCCTGCTCGGCCAGGTGACCACCAAACTGTTCGACCGTTACGACGACGAGACCTCCGTCTACCCCGGTCACGGTCTGGACACGACCTTGGGCGCAGAACGACCCCACCTGGGCGAATGGCGTGAACGCGGGTGGTGACCACGCCCAGGCGCCCCCCGCCGGTCGTCGCCGCCCGGTAACCTCGACACGGCCCTGTGCCGCAGGTGACATGGATCCGTCACCTCTCAGAGCCCGCGTCCCGAGGAGGCCATCAGTGTTGATCCGCCGAATTGCCCGACCGATGCTCGCCAGCGTGTTCGTCGCCTCCGGCGTCACCGCGCTCCGGCATCCCGAACAGTTCGCCGAAACCGCGCGACCGTTCGTCAAGAAGTCCCAGCAGAACCTTCCCGACGACATCACCGACCCGCTGCCGTCGGACACCGAGACCCTGGTGCGCATCAACGCGGCGATCCAGGTCGGCGGCGGCGTCATGCTGGCCACCGGCAAGTTCCCGCGTATCGCGGCACTCGGCCTGGCCGGCTCGCTGGTCCCGACCACGTTGGCCGGCCACGACTTCTGGAACGAGTCGGACCCCGAGGCCCGCAACGCCGCCCTCGTCGACTTCCTCAAGAACGTCTCGCTCCTCGGAGGTCTCCTGATCACGGCGGTCGACACCGAGGGCAAGCCCTCGTTGGCCTGGCGCGGCAAGAAGGCCGCCGAGCACGCCGCCGACGCGGTGACCTCGTCGTTGCCGTTCACCGGCGACTCCGGCGGCGACACCCTCGAGCACCTCCGCTCGGTCGCCGCCGATCGTGCCTCGCACGTCGCCGAGATCGCCAAGGACCGTGGCCCCGTGGTGCTCGACGCCGCACGCGAACGGGCGACGCCACTGGCCGAGGCCGCGGTGGACCGCGGTTCGAAGCTGGCCGAGATCGCCAAGGAGAAGGCCACCCCCCTGGCCGAGGCCGCCGCCGAGCGTGGCAGCGAGCTCGGCGAGAAGGCGGCCAAGGTCGCGCGCAAGCGGGCCGAGAAGGCAGCGAAGGTCGCCCGCAAGGAAGGCGACAAGGCGGCGAAGAAGGCGCGCAAGCGTGGTTCGAAGCTGGCCGACGCCGCGCTCGACCGCGGTTCGGACCTCGCCGACACCGCCCGCCAGCGCGCGCTCGATCTCGCCGACCAGGCACGCGACCGCGGTTCCGATCTCGCCGATCAGGCCCGTGACCGGGGCGCCGAGCTGGCCGACCAGGCCCGCGACCGTCGCGCCGAGCTGGCCGAGCAGGCACGCGCCCGCAGCACCGAGCTGGCCGAGCAGGCGCGTGCGCGCAGCGCCGACCTCGCCGACCAGGCCCGCGATCGTGCGCCGGCGTTCGCCGACGCCGCCCGCAACGCCGCGTCCGACCTGGCGTCGACGGCCAACGACGAGGGCGCCAAGCTCTCGCGTCGTGCGCGCAAGCGTGCCGAGAAGGCGGCGAAGAACCTTCGCTGAGAACACCGTTCGATCGACGACGGGGTGTGCCGGTGACCGACCATGCCGACACACCCCGTCGTCGTGATCGGGCCGTCGCACGAAGTACCCGCCTCGGCCGCACCACGAAAGGCACCCGACACATCCATGACCCGGATCCGGGAGGACGCGACGAGTCCCGCCGTCGCCGCTGACGCGGCCACCGGCGCAGAGGACTCCCCCGTCGCGTCCGAGCAATCACACCTCGACGTCGTCTATGCGCGCCTCGATCGCATGCGGCAGTCGACCGGCCGCCGTCTGCGCACAGCTCTCGTCGAGTCCGACGGCACCCCGCAGTCGCAGTCCGAGCGCGAGTCCTACGAGCGCATGTACTCCGAGGATCTGACCAAATTCGATGCTGCCGAACACAATCTGTACTTCGGCCGTCTCGATCTCGAGGACGGCGAGACGCGACGCATCGGTCGTATCGGCATCCTCGACGACGACGCGCAGGACACCACCCTGTTGCTCGACTGGCGGGCACCGCTATCGCGGCCGTTCTACCTGGCCACACCCGCCGCACCCGACTCGGTCGCCCTCCGACGGCATGTCCGCACACGCAACCGACGCGTCGTGACCGTCAACGACGAACGTCTCGACTCCGGCGATCTCGATGCGACAAGCCGCGGCGACGTGGTGAACGAGGCCGCCCTGATCGGTGCCCTCAACGCCGCACGGACCGGCGAGATGACCGACATCGTCGAGACGATCCAACGCGAGCAGGACATCATCATCCGGTCGTCGCACCGCGGCGTCACCGTCGTCCAGGGCGGGCCGGGCACCGGCAAGACCGCGGTCGCATTGCACCGCGCCGCCTACCTGCTCTACACCCATCGCGAGATCCTCGGCCGCAGTGGCGTTCTCATCATCGGTCCGAACGACGACTTCCTCCGCTACATCGGTCAGGTCCTGCCCTCGCTCGGTGAGACCGGAGTGCTCCTGTCGACGGTGGGAGACCTCTACCCCGGGGTGAGCGCGGAACGCCCGGACGACCGCCGTGCGGCCGCGGTCAAGGGCGACCTCGCGATGGTCGAGGTCTTGCGCACCGCCGTGCGCGAGGCGCAGATCCTGCCGACCGAGCCGGTCACGGTCCGGTTCGACGGCTATCCACTCGTCATCGATCGCGGCCTCGTCAAACGTGCGCGCGGACGAGCGCGGTCGAGCCGGCGACCCCACAACCAGGCCCGCCCGATCTTCCTGCGTTCGGCCCTCGACGCACTCGCCGAACAACACGCCACGCGTATCGGGTCGAGCACCCTCGACGGTTCCCAGCTCATGAGTGCCGGCGATGTCGCCGACATCCGCGACGAGATGGAACAGGACCCGACCATCCTGCGCGCGCTGGCGCAGTTCTGGCCCCAGCTGACACCCGACCGTCTGCTGCGCGACGTGTTGGGCGACCCCGACCGGATCCGCGTGGCGACTCCCGGATGGGGAGCCGACGAGCGTGACGCGCTGTGGCGAGATCCCCGATCGGGCAACGGATTCACCGTCGGCGACGTACCCCTGCTCGACGAACTCGCCGAGATCATCGGGTACGACACAGGCGACGACGCGCGCGAACAGCAGGCGCAGTGGCGTCGCCAACTCACCGAGGCGCAGGACGCTCTCGACATCCTCACCGGTTCGGCCCCACAGGATCTCGAGGACGAACTCGATCCCGAGATCCTGATGGCCTACGACCTCATCGACGCCGAGCAGCTCGCGTCACGTCAGACCCGTCGCCAGACACTGACCACCGCCGAGCGGGCACACGCCGACCGCACCTGGGCGTTCGGCCACGTGATCGTCGACGAGGCGCAGGAGATCTCGGCGATGGGATGGCGGATGATCATGCGCCGCATACCCAACCGGTGGATGACGATCATCGGCGACACCGCCCAGACCGGTGACCCCGCGGGGACGAGCGACTGGGGATCAGTGCTCGAGCCCTACGTCGCAGCACGGTGGCGTCAGCACGACCTCACCGTCAACTACCGCACACCCGCCGAGATCATGGCCGTCGCGTCCGGAGTTCTCGCCGCGATCGACCCGGCGCGTACTCCCCCGACCTCGATCCGTCGGTCGGGCGTCGCGCCGTCGGTGCAGCGCGTCTCCGCCGATGCGATCGTCGACGCCGCGGTCGCCGCGGACGTCGCCGGGCGCGACGCCGACGCCGCAGGTGTGAGTGCGATCATCGCACCGGACGCACTCGTCGACGTGATCACCGCGGCGGCAGGCGCCGAGGTCAGGGTACTGGCGGTGACGGCCTGCAAGGGCCTGGAATTCGATCGCACGGTGGTCGTCGAACCGGCCGCGATCATCGCGCAGTCGCCCCGCGGCCTCAACGACCTCTACGTGGCACTCACGCGCGCGACGCAACGGCTGACGCTGGTCCACAGCGACAACCTGCCCGACTGCCTGTCGCTCGACTGAGCGGTCGGCCGCCGGGCGGTCTCGCCGAACGGCTCAGACGGTGTGAACGATGAGCACGTCGCACGCCGACTTGCGCGCGACGTCCGCGGGCACCGAACCGAGCAGTCGGCCCGCGATCGAGTTGAGGCCCTTGTTGCCCACCACGAGCAGGTCGGCCTTGGTGTCGCCCACGAGCTGCAGCAGGGCGTCGACCGGGGCACCCTTCACCGGACGGGTGGAGATGTTCGCGGTGGCCGCACCGGCCTTCACCGCACGCTCTCGTGCGGTACGCAGGATCTCCTCGGTCGGCGAGCTGCCGTGCACCTGGTAGGCCTCGTCCTTGAGGACGTCGGACATCGTGTTGACGTCCTTGCTCTCATGCGGGAAGAAGGCGCATGCGATAACGAGCTTGGCCCGATCTCCAGCGATGCCGCCCGCACGCTCGACCGCCTTCATCGACGACTCCGACCCGTCCGTTCCGACGACAACTGTCTGGTACGCGCTCATCCATTCCTCCGTCTGTTTCACATCGGTGACTGTGCACCGAGGCGGCTCACGCCGACGCGTCTGGCGCCGCCGACCACCGGCTTCGATATCCGGACAATAGTTGCACGACAGACCCCTTGTCGGGCATTCGTGTGTATCCCCACATCGTGTCGCCGAGCGTTGTCGCCATCACCCGTGACCGGCACGGACCGGGCCGATCCGGCCACCGCCCGCACCGGTCAGCGGATGCCGGCCGCGTCCATCCCGCGCAGTTCCTTCTTGAGGTCGGAGATCTCGTCGCGGAGCCGACCGGCGAGCTCGAACTGCAGATCGCGGGCGGCGTTCATCATCTGCGCGGTGAGCGAGGCGATGAGGTCGGCGAGTTCGGCGCGTGGCATGGCCGACACGTCGCGCTTCTCGATGACGCCTGCGCTGATCGACTTGCTGACCTCGCCCTGCGCGCGCCGACCGCGGCTGGCGTTACGGCCGGAACCGCCGATCTCCACGGCGTCCTCGGCCTCCTTGTAGACCTGGTCGAGGATGTCGGCGATCTTCTTGCGTAGCGGCTGCGGATCGACGCCGGCGGCCTTGTTGTAGGCGACCTGCTTCTCTCGGCGCCGGTCGGTCTCGTCGATCGCGTTGCGCATCGAGTCGGTGATCTTGTCGGCGTACATGTGGACCTCGCCGGACACGTTGCGGGCCGCACGACCGATCGTCTGGATGAGGCTGGTGGTGCTGCGGAGGAAGCCCTCCTTGTCGGCGTCGAGGATCGCGACGAGCGACACCTCCGGGAGGTCGAGGCCCTCACGGAGCAGGTTGATGCCGACGAGGACGTCGTAGTCGCCGCCGCGGAGTTGGCGCAGCAACTCGACCCGGCGCAGCGTGTCGACCTCGGAGTGCAGGTATCGCACGCGGATACCCATCTCCAGCAGGTAGTCGGTGAGGTCCTCGGCCATCTTCTTGGTCAGCGTGGTCACCAGGACGCGCTCGTCGCGTTCGGTACGCAGGTTGATCTCGTGCACCAGGTCGTCGATCTGGCCCTTCGTGGGCTTGACCACCACCTGTGGATCGACGAGACCGGTCGGCCGGATGACCTGTTCGACGAACTCGCCGTTGGACTGGCCCAGCTCGTACGGGCCGGGGGTGGCCGACAGGTACACCGTCTGACCGATGCGGTCGACGAATTCGTCCCACGTCAACGGGCGATTGTCGACCGCCGACGGCAGCCGGAACCCGAAGTCGACCAGGTTGCGCTTGCGCGACATGTCGCCCTCGTACATGCCGCCGATCTGCGGCACGGTGACGTGCGACTCGTCGATGACCAGCAGGAAGTCGTCGGGGAAGTAGTCGATGAGCGTGGCCGGCGCGGTACCGGGGCCACGACCGTCGATGTGCCGCGAGTAGTTCTCGATGCCCGAGCAGAAACCGACCTGACGCATCATCTCGAGGTCGTAGGTGGTGCGCATGCGCAGTCGCTGCGCCTCGAGCAGCTTGCCCTTGCCCTCGAGATCGGCGAGCCGGTCCTCGAGTTCGGCCTCGATGCTCGCCATGGCCCGCTCCATGCGCTCGGGTCCCGCGACGTAGTGCGTGGCCGGGAAGATGCGCAGTGTGTCGACCTGGCGGACCACGTCGCCGGTGAGCGGGTGCAGGTAGTACAGCGCCTCCACCTCGTCACCGAAGAACTCGATCCGGACGGCGAGCTCCTCGTAGGACGGGATGATCTCGACCGTGTCGCCGCGGACGCGGAAGCTGCCGCGGGTGAAGCTCATGTCGTTGCGGCTGTACTGCACGTCGACGAGCAGGCGCAGCAGGGCGTCGCGGTCGACCTCCTGGCCGACGTCGAGGTGGATCGAGCGGTCCATGTACGACTGCGGGGTGCCCAGACCGTAGATGCACGAGACCGAGGCCACCACGACGACGTCGCGGCGCGACAGCAGACTCGAGGTCGCCGAGTGTCGCAACCGCTCGACGTCGTCGTTGATCGACGAGTCCTTCTCGATGTAGGTGTCGGTCTGGGCGATGTACGCCTCGGGTTGGTAGTAGTCGTAGTAGGAGACGAAGTACTCGACAGCGTTGTTGGGCAACATGTCCCGCAGCTCGTTGGCCAGCTGCGCGGCGAGTGTCTTGTTCGGCGCCATCACCAGGGTGGGCCGCTGCACCTTCTCGATGAGCCATGCCGTCGTCGCCGACTTGCCGGTGCCCGTCGCACCGAGCAGGACGATGTCCTTCTCCCCCGCGGCGATGCGCTGTTCGAGCGCCTCGATGGCCGCGGGCTGGTCACCGGCGGGTGAGTGTTCGCTGACCACCTCGAAGGCGGCCTCGGACCGTTCGATGTCGCCGACGGGTCGATGCTCGGAATGGGCGACGATGGGGTGTTCTGCCGCGAAAGCCATGTACTCCAGAGTAGGCGTGGGGTCCGACAACCGCGCCGATCGTCCCGGGCTCCGATACCCTCCGGTCCCATGGACGGCTCGGGGTCGGTGGGGGTGCACCCACCCAAACGCGAGGTGTTCGACGTCCCTGCCATGACCAACACCGACAACAAGGGCGTCGTCCGTCCGGTGCGGACGTACACCGAGACGCCGTTCGGTCTGTACATGTCACGCACCGCCGACCACCCCCGGTTCGACCACCTGGAGTCGTGGTTGCTTCCCGCCCTGGGACTGCGGGCCAGCATCTTCTGGTTCGTGGAGGGCCACCGGGCCGGGCAACGCCTCTACCTCGACGTGGGTCGCTTCACCGGCCCCGACGCCGCCGGCCGATGGCACGCCGAGGACTGGTACCTCGACCTCGTGGACGTCCCCGGGACACCACTCGAGCTCATCGACGTCGACGAGCTCGTGGAGGCCCACGCCGCCGGCCTGCTGTCCGCGGGCGACACGGTTCGGGCGTTCGAGATCGCGACGGCCGCGCTGGTGGGCGCCGCCGAACGAGACCATGACGTGGACCGATGGTTCGTCGAGAGCGGCGCTCCGCTGAGCTGGCCCGACGGCCCGGCCGGTCAGTCGGGGGCGTCGCCCGTCATCACGCGCGGGTAGACCTCGTCGAACCACGGTTCCTTGGCCTCTACGTAGGTGCTCGCCACGCCGTCTGCGGTCGTGGCGGCGGACCGCTTGACCGAGAGGTACTCCGCCTGCAGTCCCGGATCGGCGATGAGACGATCGCGGAACGCGGCGGCGAACCGCGCGTTCGGGGAGCCGTCCACGCGCACGTGGACGTTCGCGGGACGGCCGGGGTCGGCGGCGGCGTGCAGGGCCTTCACCCAGGACTGCGGTCCGTCGGCGGCAGGCGCGTCCCCGCTGCCCACAGCGGGCTTGGGCCGGTCGCCGTCGATCCCCTCGACGCGGGGGAAACCGCCCTCGGCGAGCGGCACTCCGAGCGCCGCGATGGTGTCGACGTCCGCGACGGTCACCTGCAGATCGATGACGTCCTTCGCGTCGAGACCGGGCACCGCCGTCGAGCCGATGTGCTCGACCTGCACGGCCTTGTCGCCGCAGATCGCCTGCAGACGGTGGACGAGTCTGCGCCCCTGTCGGGCCCAGGTCGGGTCGGCCGCGACCAGCGTGGCGGGTCCGGCCGCAGCGCGTGTCCCCGACCGGACGTTGGCCTCGTAGGGCACCAACCGCTCGTCCCAGAGGCGTGCCGCCGCGTCGGCCAATGCCTCGGCGGTGCCGCTGTTGTCGAGCCAGACGTCGGCCACCTCGCGGCGCTGGTCGACCGAGGCCTGGGAACGGATGCGGGCGCGGGCGTCGTCGGCGTCCATCCCCCGCAACTCCGTGAGCCGGTGCACCCGCAACTCCTCGTCGGCATGGACGATGACGACGAGGTGGAAGAACGGCGCCATCGATCCCTCGACGAGCAGTGGCACGTCCTGCACCACGACGGCGTCGGCGGGTGCGGCCTGCAGCATCTCCCAGGTCCGCGCGCCCACGAGCGGATGCACGATGGCGTTGAGGCGCGTGCGCTGTTCCTCGTCGACGAAGGCCTTCGCCGCGAGCGCCGGCCGGTCGAGGTCACCGTCCCCGGTGAGGATGTCGTCGCCGAACGCCTCGACCAGCGCGGCGAGGCCGTCACTGCCCTTCGCGACCACCTCACGGGCGATGACGTCGGCGTCGATGAGGTAGGCGCCGCGGTCGGTGAAGGTACGTGCGACGGTCGATTTGCCGGCGCCGATACCACCGGTGAGGCCCACTCTGATCACGGCGCCCAGTCTGTCAGAACCGGCGCACCGCCATGCCGATCGCGGTGGGCTACCGGGGCGTGACGCCGAGCAGGTACGACAGCTGCGTCGCGAGCGGGTTCAGGTCGAGCCTGTCCGGGTCCTTCTTGGGGGTGCGGTCCCAGGGCTGGGCGATCCCGGGGTCGGCGAACCGCGCGTTCTGGCCGCCGCGAACATCGGTCGGATTCCCCTGCGCCACAGCGCATCGTGCGTCACGGTTGAACGCGAAGTCGTCGTAGTCGATGTCGAAGTCCGGGTTCTTGCGCTTCTCCTCGGCGATGATCGCCTGCGTCCCCTCGTATCCCACGGTGCAGTCGGGTGGGTTGTTGGTCTCCAAGACGGCACCGAATCGGATGGTCCCGTCACCCGGGGCCGTCGAGTAGCTGCCGCTCGAGAGGGCCGAGAGCATGTTGACCGCCGGCCCCACGAGCGGGAAGGTCCCCCGGATGTTGCGGACGTCGGTCGCGAGGTTGCGCAGCACCGATGTCAGGTCGCCACCGCTGCGCTCGATCAGTGCTGCGATCTGGGTGGCGCTGGTCTGACCCGTCGTCAACAGGCGCCGCAGATCGGGGTCACTCGTCGCGAGCTGTGCGGTCACCAGTCCGAGGTTCTTGGACCAGTCGAGGATCGCGTCGGACTGATCGGCCTGCGTCGACAACACGGTGTTGCCGTTGCGGATCAGCGAGATCGTCGCGGGGAGATTGTCGTTGCCCGACTTCGACAGGTTCGCCAACGAGTCGACCAGCACCCGGAGGTTCTCGCCGTTGCCGTTGAACGCCTTGCCCAGCTCGGTGATGACGGTGTTCAGATCACCCAGCGGCACCGACTCGGTGAAGTCGACCGCCGAGGAGATCACGTCCTGCACCGGCGTCGGGATCGTCGTGTCCGAGATGACCGACCCGTCCTTCAGGTACGGGCCGCCGACACTCGACGGTCGCAGATCGACGTACTGCTCACCGATCGCCGATCGGTTGGCCACCACCGCCTGCGCCGTCGCCGGCACCTTCGGACCACCGGAGTCGAGATTCAGGGCGACGCGCACACCGTCGGGCCGCAGCTGCAAAGCGCCCACACGCCCGACCGGCACCCCTTGATAGGTCACCTCGGCGTTGGTGAAGATTCCGCCGGAGTCGGTGAAATCCGCGTGCACCGTGTAGATCCCGACACCGACCAGGTTGTCGATGCGGGCGTACTTCACCGCGAGGACGACACCGAAAAGCGTTGCCACGACCACCAGGACGATGATCTGCCGTACCTGGAACCGGCTCACCATGTTCACAGCGTCGCCACCTCATCCTCTCGACGGTCGCCTGCCGAGGGTGGTGGTGTCACCACGTCACGCGTGCGCCGGGGAGAACACTGTCACACCGGATCTGACGTTTTCAACGCTCGATGGCACGGTTCGAGGTGCCGGGTGAGTCGCGTTCGACACCTCGAGACGGGCGTGTGGTGTGAGTCACCGGAATGCGACATATCGTCGAACCAGCGGCGATCGATGTTGCGCACAGCAGACCGATCCGACCGCCGAGACGACCGTGGGCCCCTCCTCGTGACGAGGAAGGGCCCACGGCCGGAATTGCGTGCGGAAACCGTCAGGCGTTGCCGGACAGCTTCTCGCGCAGTGCTGCGAGCTGCTCGTCGCTGGCGAGCGAACCACCCCGCGCCGGTGCGGCCGCACCGGTCGAGGAGGAGCCACCCTCGGACGGGCCGGCCGAGGCCGACTCCGACGAGTAGTCGGTCGGGGCGTTGGCCGCCTCTTCCGCTGCCTTGGCGAACTTCTCGATCTGGGCGGTGTGCATCTTGTGACGACGCTCGGCCTCGGCGTACCGCTGCTCCCAGGCCTCACGCTGCTTCTCGAAGCCCTCGAGCCACTCGTTGGTGTCGGGGTCGAAGCCCTCGGGGAAGATGTAGTTCCCCTGCTCGTCGTAGCTGTCGGCCATGCCGTACTTCGAGGGGTCGAACTCCTCGGTGTAGTCCTCGTTGGCCTGCTTGAGGCTCAGCGAGATGCGGCGACGCTCGAGGTCGATGTCGATGACCTTGACCATCGCGTCGTCGTTGACCGCGACGACCTGATCGGGCACCTCGACGTGACGCTCGGCCAGCTCCGAGATGTGCACGAGGCCCTCGATGCCCTCTTCCACGCGGACGAACGCACCGAACGGCACCAGCTTGGTGACCTTGCCGGGCACGATCTGACCGATCGCGTGGGTGCGGGCGAACTGACGCCACGGATCTTCCTGGGTCGCCTTGAGCGACAACGACACACGCTCGCGGTCGAGATCGACGTCGAGAACCTCGACGGTGACCTCGTCACCGACGGCGACGACCTCGGACGGGTGGTCGATGTGCTTCCACGACAGCTCGGAGACGTGCACCAGACCGTCGACGCCGCCGAGATCGACGAACGCACCGAAGTTGACGATCGACGACACGACACCCTTGCGGACCTGGCCCTTGGCCAGCTGGTGCAGGAACTCGCTGCGGACCTCGGACTGGGTCTGCTCGAGCCATGCACGGCGCGACAGGACCACGTTGTTGCGGTTCTTGTCGAGCTCGATGATCTTGGCCTCGATCTCCTTGCCGATGTACGGCTGCAGATCGCGCACGCGACGCATCTCCACCAGCGACGCCGGGAGGAAGCCACGCAGACCGATGTCGAGGATGAGTCCACCCTTGACGACCTCGATGACGGTGCCCTTGACGGCCTCGTCCTTCTCCTTGAGCTCCTCGATCGTTCCCCAGGCACGCTCGTACTGCGCGCGCTTCTTGGAGAGGATCAGCCGGCCTTCCTTGTCCTCCTTGGTGAGGACGAGGGCTTCGACCGCATCGCCGACGTTGACGACCTCGTTGGGGTCGACGTCGTGCTTGATGGACAGCTCACGCGAGGGGATGACGCCCTCGGTCTTGTACCCGATGTCTAGCAGGACCTCGTCGCGGTCGACCTTGACGATGGTTCCCTCGACGATGTCGCCATCGTTGAAGTACTTGATCGTGGCGTCGATTGCGGCGAGGAAATCCTCGGCAGTGCCAATGTCGTTGATGGCAACTTGCGGCGAGATGATGGTGGACGGCATATGTTGGGTTGCTCCGGACAGTGTCGTAGTAGGGGTGATCGTGCGGGTTGTGGTCCGATGAGGACATGACTTCCCACGCGGGCGTGGGCACGCGCGTGACTCAGGCTACGCCAGGCGCTGTGTCCTGGGCAAATGGCCTCGACCGCCCCTCGATGCGCCCTCCGCAGGCCCCAGCTCGGCGAATTGCCCGGGAGCACAGGTGAGTAGACCGACGATCCGCCTCCGTCCCGATTCGGCGGCCAGTGAGGATGCCAACCGTCGCTGGTGGGATTCCGACGCCGCGAGCTATCACGCAGAGCACGGCCGCTTCCTGGGCGCCGACTCCCCCGACGGCGAGTTCGTGTGGTGCCCCGAAGGCCTGCACGAGGGGGATGCGGGTCTGCTCGGTGACGTCGCCGGACGCGACATCCTCGAGGTCGGCTGCGGTTCGGCACCGTGCGCCCGATGGCTCGTCGGACGCGGGGCCCGGGTGGTCGGTCTCGACGTCTCGGCGGCGATGCTGCGCAGCGGCGCCGCCTCCCCGGGAGCCGCGCCGGCGCTGGTGCAGGCCGGTGCCGAGAACCTCCCCTTCGCCGACGCGTCCTTCGACATCGCCTGCTCGGCGTTCGGGGCGGTGCCCTTCGTGGCGGACTCGGCACGCGTGATGGCCGAGGTGGCGCGGGTCCTGCGTCCCGGTGGTCGATGGGTCTTCGCGGTCAACCACCCGGTGCGCTGGATCTTCCCCGACGATCCCGGACCGGTCGGCCTCACCGTGGCCATCCCCTACTTCGACCGGTCGCCGTATGTGGAGGCCGACGACGACGGCACGGTGACCTACGTCGAGCACCATCGGACGATCGGTGACCGGGTCCGGGAGATCCGCACGGCCGGACTCGTGCTCGACGACATCGTGGAGCCGGAGTGGCCGGAATGGCTCGATCAGGAGTGGGGACAGTGGAGCCCGCTGCGCGGTCAGTACTTCCCCGGTACCGCGATCTTCTGCTGCACCCGCCCCGAGTGACCTCGGGAGGTCACGCCGAGGCCATCAGGACGCGCGTGGCGGCGTCGGCCGGATGGAACAACTCCAGGGTCAGCTCGTCCACGGTCACGTCGAGAGCGGTCTGCACCGAGGCGGCCATGGACAGGAACGCCAGCTCACCGAGCCGATGCCCGAGGCGCAGTTCCACCGCCACGCCCGCGGGATTCTCGGCGTGCCCTGCCGGCGACGGATAGCCACGGACCTCGCCGAGGAGTTCGGCGAGGCGGGGGTCACCTGTGCGGCTCGCCCGCCGGGTCAGTTGGGTGAGCAGATGGTCACGCCACGGGGCCAGGTCGGTGATCCGTGGTGCGAGACCGTCGGGGTGCAGTCCGAGTCGGATGACGTTGACAGGAGGGGTCAGCAGTTCGACCGAGCACCCCTCCACCACGGTCGCGACGGCGTCGTTGGCCTCGACGACGTCGAAATGGCGGTCGAGGATCAGCGCGGGGAACGGCATGTGTGCGATGAGCACGCCGCGAAGTGCGTCACGGAAGGTCGCCAGTTCCGGGGCGTCGAGACCGTATTCGCCGTAGGCGGGTGCGTACCCGCCCGCGAGCAGCAGTCGATTGCGTTCGCGCAGAGGCACATCGAGGTACTCGGCGATCCGTAGGATCATCGCAGCGGTCGGACGGGATCGACCGGTCTCGATGAAACTGACGTGCCTACTGGATATCCCCGCCTCGACGGCGAGGTCCAGCTGGCTGCATCGGCGCGTGTTCCGCCACCCCCGCAGCAACTCACCGACCGGCGCGTCTGCGGAGCCGCGAGACGGGCTGTGGACCACCATGGGCCGACCCTAGGCGAAGGACATCATCACGACCATTACCTCACGGGTAATCGACTGTGGCACAGCGGCGAGCCGACACTGACGGAGCCCGATCGCCCGATGTGGAAGGACACCACCATGAACCACCAGACCGACACCATCGACCTCGACGACCTCGTCGACCGTTACCTCGCCATCTGGAACGACACCGACCCCGCCGGCCGTCGAGGGAAGATCGACACACTGTTCGCGGGCGACGGACGTTATGTCGACCCGCTGGCCACCGCCTCGGGCCGAGGGGAGTTCGATGAACTGGTCGACGGCGCCCAGCGGCAGTTCGCGGGTCTCACGTTCCGACGGGGACGGGTGTTCGACGCCCACCACGATCTCGCCAGGTTCACGTGGGAACTCGTGACCGGCCCCGACGCCGAGCCCATCGCCGTCGGATTCGACGTCGTGGAGGTCGACAGCACCGGTCGGATCACCCGCGTGAGCGGGTTCATCGATTCGATGCCCGCCTGAGCGGTCAGAGAATTCGGGACAGGAACGCCTGCGTGCGTTCCTGTTTCGGGTTCGACAACACCTCACTGGGCACGCCGCTCTCGACGATCCGACCGCCGTCCATGAAGACGAGCTTGTCGGCGACCTCGCGGGCGAATCCCATCTCGTGGGTGACGACGATCATCGTCATCCCCTCCTTGGCGAGCGTGCGCATCACGGTGAGCACCTCGCCGACGAGTTCCGGGTCGAGAGCCGAGGTCGGCTCGTCGAAGAGCATGAGCTTGGGGTCCATCGCGAGGGCACGGGCGATCGCGAGCCGCTGCTGCTGCCCACCCGACAGCTGGGCCGGGTAGGCATGCGCCTTGTCCGACAGGCCGACCTGGCCGAGCAGATCCTCGGCCCGCGCGACGGCCGCCTTCTTCGACACGCCCTTCACCCGGATCGGCGCCTCGATGATGTTGTTCAGCGCGGTGCGGTGTCCGAAGAGGTTGAAGTGCTGGAACACCATCCCGATGTCACGGCGCTGATGCGCGGCCTGCTTCGGACTGAGTTCGTACAGTTTCCCGTTGGCCTCGCGGTAACCGATCAGCTCACCGTCGACATAAAGGCGACCGGCGTTCACCGACTCCAGGTGGTTCACGCAGCGCAGGAACGTCGACTTACCCGATCCCGAGGGGCCGACGATGCACATGACCTCACCGGGGTCCACGTCGAGGGAGATCCCCTTGAGGACCTCGAGGGCACCGAAGTTCTTGTGCACCTGTTCGGCACGCACCATCGGGGTCATGCGGGGCCACCCTCGTGATGTGACGCCGCCTTGGCGAGCGCCTGGAGTTGTCGTCCGGTGAGTGTGCGAGTCGAACCTCGCGAGTAGTACCGCTCGATGTAGAACTGGCCGACCATCAGGACACTGGTCACCGCCAGGTACCAGGTGGAGGCGACCAACAGCAGCGGGATGGGCTGGAAGTTGACGCCGGCGATGTCGTTGGCTCGGCCGTAGAGCTCGGCGCTGTAGGGGACGGCCGTGACCAGCGTCGTCGTCTTGAGCATGCTGATCACCTCGTTCCCGGTCGGGGGGATGATGACCCGCATGGCCTGCGGCAACACGGTGCGCCACATGGTCTGGCCCCAACTCATGCCCAGCGCCTTCGACGCCTCGGTCTGCCCCTCACCCACCGAGAGGATGCCTGCGCGCACGATCTCCGCCATGTACGCCGACTCGTTGAGCGCGAGGCCGATCATCGCGAAGGTGAACGCCGCGTTGAGATCCTGGATGTCGAAGTGCGCGAACTGAACGGTGAAAGGGATACCGAGATCGATCGTCTTGTAGATCGACGGGAACAGACCCCAGAAGACCAACTGCACGTAGACCGGTGTGCCGCGGAAGATCCACAGGTACACCCATCCCACCGACCGCAACACCCGGTTCGGGGACAGCCGCATCACGGCCAGCAGCGCGCCGAGCACGACGCCGATCACCATGGCGAGCACGGTGAGCGCCAGCGTGTAGCCGACACCGGACAGGATCCGGGTGTCGAACAGGTACTTGCCGTAGGTGGACCACCCGTACGCCGGGTTGGTGGCGGCGCCGTAGATGAACAACACCACCAGGACCACGACGACGACCGCCGCGATGATCTGGCCGGGTTTACGGACCGGGATGGCCTTGATGGGGGTCGGATCGGCGGCGGTGGTCGCCGCGGGTTCGGTGGAGGACATCGAGATCGTCGGTCTGAGGCGACGGCGCGGTCAGTTGATCGCGCCGTTGATGACCGCGGTCGGGATCGCCCCGGCCTGCACACCCCACGACTTCGTGATGTCGAGGTAGGCGCCGCTGTCGATGAGGGCCTGCACGGCCTTCTGGAGAACCGGCCCGAGCGGCGAACCCTTTGCCACCGGGTAGCCGTACGGCGCGGAGTCGAAGACCGCGCCCGCGGTGGCGAGCTTCCCGCCGGACTGCTTGATGGCGTAGGCGGTGACCGGCGAGTCGGCCGACATCGCGTCGACCTTGCCCAGCACGACGGCGTTGGTCGCGTCGGCCTGGCTGTCGAACTTGACCTTGTCGATGGCGGGTTTGCCGGCGTCGGTGCACGCCTTGCTCTTCGCCGGGACCTCGTCGGTGTCCTCGGTGGTGTCGGACTGCACCGCCACCCGTAGACCGCACGCATTGTTCGGATCGACCGATTTGCCTGCGGGCGCGGCCCACTGGACACCCGCGCTGTAGTAGGTGACGAAATCCACCTGCTGCTCACGCTCTTTCGAGTCGGTGAACGACGACATGCCCATGTCGTAGGTGCCCTGCTGCACGGCGGGGATGATCTTGGCGAAGTCGGATTCCTTGTATTCCGCGGTCACACCGAGTGTCTTGGCGATCGCGTTCACCAGGTCGACATCGAAGCCGACGATCTTGCCGCTGGGATCCTTGAACTCGTTGGGCGAGTAAGGAACATTGACGCCGACCACGAGCTTGCCCGAGGACTTGATCTTCTCGGGGAGCTGCGCGGCGAGCGCGTCGTTCTTCGACACGGAGATGCTCGAGGCGCCGGCGGACGGCGCCGTCCCGGACGCGCCCTCGCTGTTGGTACAGCCGGCGGCCGTGAGCGCCACCAGGGCGGTCGCGGCGATGGTGGTGATCAGACGTGGTCGTCGCACAGGTCGTTCCCCTCGAGATCCATGGCGACGTGTGGTCGGGTCGTCGCCTCTCGTGACACTAGACGACCCCGACGGTCGGTGAGTGGTGAGTGACCACAGGGCGGAGACTCAGATCCATGGCCCATTCCCTCGAACTCCTTCTCGATCCGGACACCGACGCCACGATCCGACGGATGTGGACGGCACTGCTCGCCGCGGACCTGCCCAGCCAGGGCGCGCACCGATCGAGTTCGAACCGACCGCACATCACCCTGCTCGCCACCGAGCGCATCGACCCCGGCGTCGACGCCGTCGCCCGCGGACTCGTCGACCGGTTCCCGCTGACGGTAGACGTCGGTGCGACCGTGGTCTTCCGAGGCGGCCGGTCGACGGTGGCCCGGCTCGTCGTCGCGAGTCGGGAGTTGCTCGCGCTGCACCGCGAGGTGCATCACCTCGCGGCGCCGTTCGTCGACGGGGTCGTGTTCGACCACTGCACCCCGGACCACTGGACACCGCATCTCACGGTGGCCCGGCGCGTCTCCGACGAGCACCTCGGCCGATGCATCGCGGTGGCCGACGACGGGGGTCACGGGGCGGCGATCACCGCAACCGTCACCGGGATGCGTCGGTGGGACAGTGACTCCCGCGAGGTCGTCGAACTCATCGGCGTCCGACAGATCGACCGGTAGACGACGGGCCCGGACTCAGTGCGCGGCCTCGTCCCACGATGTCCCGAACCCGACCGAGACGTCGAGCGGAACAGACAGTTCGATCGCCGATCCCATCTTCGCGCGCACCATCTCCTCGAGCTGGTCGCGCTCGCCGTCGGCGACCTCGAACACGAGTTCGTCGTGTACCTGCAGCAGCATCCGCGAATCCATCTCCGCATCGCGTAAAGCATTCTGCACGTTGATCATCGCGACCTTGATGATGTCGGCGGCCGTGCCCTGGATCGGCGCGTTGAGCGCAGCGCGCTCGGCGACGTCGCGACGCTGCCGGTTGTCGCTGTTGAGGTCCGGGAGGTAACGCCGACGCCCGAAGAGCGTGGAGGTGTACTCGTTGCGGCGCGCCTCCTCGACCGTCTCGTGCAGGTAGTCGCGCACGCCACCGAACCGGGAGAAGTAGGCCTCCATCTGCTCCTTGGCCTCGGTGGTGCTGATCTTCAGCTGCGCCGAGAGTCCGAATGCGCTGAGCCCGTAGGCGAGTCCGTACGACATGGCCTTCACCCGACGACGCATGTCGGCGGTCACCTCGTCGATCGGGACACCGAACGCGCGTGACCCGACGAAACTGTGCAGGTCCTCACCGGTGTTGAACGCCTCGATGAGTCCGGCGTCGGCGGAGAGGTGCGCCATGATGCGCATCTCGATCTGGCTGTAGTCGGCGGTCATCAGCGATGCGAACCGCCTCCCCGGGGCCTCACCGACCACGAAACCCTTGCGGATGTCGCGACCGGCGTCGGTCCGCACCGGGATGTTCTGCAGGTTCGGCTCGGTCGACGACAACCGTCCGGTCGCGGCGATCGTCTGGTTGAACGTCGTGTGGATGCGACCGTCGTCGGAGACCGACTTCAACAAGCCGTCGACGGTGACCTTGAGGCGGGTCGCGTCGCGGTGTTCGAGCAGATGCGCGAGGAACGGGTGCTCGGTCTTGTCGAACAACGTCTGCAACGCATCGGCATCGGTGGTGTACCCGGTCTTGGTGCGTTTGGTCTTGGGCATCTCGAGCTTGTCGAAGAGCACGGCCTGCAACTGTTTGGGCGAGCCGAGGTTGATCTGTTCGCCGATCACCTCGTACGCCTGGTCGGCCGCCGACCGGATGCGGTCGGCAAACCGCGACTCGAGGTCACCGAGATGGCCGGTGTCGACGGCGATGCCCGCGGCCTCGATGTCGGCCAGCACCACCAGCAGCGGCAGCTCCATCTCGGTGAGCAGGGTGAGCGAGTCGATGTCGGCGAGCTCGCCGTCGAGGGTCGCCGCCAACTCGTGCACCGCCTGGGCGGCGATCATCTCCTGCTCGGCGCGACGGGTGTCGTCGGCCCCCTCGTCGTCGAGCAACGACATCTGGCCCTCGTCGGCGACGTCGTCGGCCCGCAGTTCCCGCCGCAGGTATCGCAGGGCCAGATCGTCGAGGTTGAACGAGCGCTGCCCGGGCCGCACCAGGTAGGCGGCCAGCGAGGTGTCGCTGGTGATCCCGGCGATCGCCCATCCGCGTCCACGCAGCGCGTGGATGGCCCACTTCGCCTCGTGGATCGCCTTGGCGCACGTCGGGTCGGCCAACCATTCGGCCAGTGCCGCCTCGTCGTCGGCGTCGGCGATCGCCGTGTCGAGCCAGGCGGCCTCCCCGTCCTCGGCCGCGAACGCGATGCCCTCGGTGTCGGACCCGAACACCCGGGCGGGACCCACCACCGACAGGGCGGTACGACCGGTACGGGCGTGGTTGTCGAGCCATTCCCGCACGGTTCCGGCGGCGAGCACCTGCCCGCGCACCTCGAAACCGGCCTCGGCCTCGGGTTCGACCGAACTCAGCGTGGTGAAGATGCGGTCGCGCAGCACCCGGAACTCGAGATCGTCGAACAGCTGGTGGATCCGTTCGCGGTCCCAGGGCTGCAGGGCCAGGTCCTCGGGAGCGGTCGGCAGCTCCATGTCGCGCACGAGCTCGGTGAGGCGCCGGTTCATGAGCACCGAGGCCAGGTGCTCGCGCAGGGCGTCGCCCACCTTGCCCTTCACCGCGTCGACGTTGTGCACCAGCGCCTCGAGCGATCCGTACTCGCGGATCCACTTGGCTGCGGTCTTCTCCCCCACCCCGGGGATGCCGGGCAGGTTGTCGCTCGGATCACCGCGCAGCGCAGCGTAATCCGGGTACTGCGCAGGGGTGAGGCCGTACTTCTTGTCGACCTCCTCGGGGGTGAACCGGGTCAGTTCCGACACGCCGCGCTTGGGGTAGAGGACGGTGGTGTGGTCGTCGACGAGCTGCAGGGAGTCCCGGTCTCCGGTCACCACGAGCACGCGGAAGTCCTGGGCGCGCGCCTGGGTGGTGAGGGTCGCGATGATGTCGTCGGCCTCGAAGCCCTCGATCGCCATCACCGGGATGCCCATCGCTGCGAGGACGTCCTTGGTGAGATCGACCTGACCGTTGAACTCGTCGGGCGACTTGCTGCGCTGCGCCTTGTACTCGGGGTACATGTCGGCACGGAACGTCTGACGGGACACGTCGAAAGCGGCGGCGATGTGCGACGGCTGCTCATCGCGCAGCAGGTTGATCAGCATCGAGGTGAACCCGTACACGGCGTTCGTCGTCTGGCCCGATGCGGTCTTGAAGTTCTCCGCCGGCAGGGCGAAGAACGCCCGATAGGCCAGGGAGTGACCGTCGAGCAGCATGAGGGTCGGCGGCCCGGTCGTGCCGGCCTTGGTCGCGGTGGTTCCGGTGGGGCTCACACCGAACCACTCTAGAGAGCCGGTCGGACACGCGGCGACGACCTGCGACATGTCGACCGGGAACGCGCTTCACCCGGACGGGTGTCGGTTCGGGCACTAGAGTCCCAACTCACGGTGAACAACGCCGCGCCGGGGCGCGTTGCGCCGGCGAACATCTGTGGAGGTGGACGGCCCGATGCACGGCATTGTCCCGCGGGAGACCGCGAGGCCGCGAAATCCACGGGGATTCCCGGTGATCCGATGGTGCGCGACGATCCTGGTGACGGCGTTCGCGTCGATGATCCTGGCGTCGACGCTGGCGTCGACGGCGTCGGCCGCACCCGGCGACGTCCGCATCTTCGGCAACCTGCGCAACGGCACCGAGCGGGTGGCCGACGTGACGGTCACCGCGAAGGACACCGGGGGTGCCACGGTGGGCACGGCGAAGTCGAGCGCCACCGGCGCCTGGTCGATCAGCCTGCCCCCGGGCAACTATGTCGTCGCCATCGACGAGTCGACGCTGCCCAAGGGCATCTCGGTGCAGGAGAAGACCCGATCGATCCCGGTGGTGTTGACCGCGGGCACCGATCGGCCGGTCATCTTCTCCTTCGGCGCCGAACGGACCTCCACCGAGGTCTCGGCGGTGTCGAAGCTGACCAGACTCGCGATCGACGGATTGCGGTTCGGCCTCATCATCGCGATCACCGGCGTCGGGCTCAGCCTGATCTTCGGGACGACCGGCCTGACGAACTTCGCGCACGGCGAGCTCGTGACCCTCGGCGCGGTCATCGCGTGGGCCATCAACGTGAAGCTCGGCCTCAACCTCATCCTGGCGACGGTCATCGCGGTGGTCATCGGCGCGGGCATCGGCGTCGCCAACGAACTGGGCATCTGGCGCCTGCTGCGACGCCGACGATCGGGGTTGGTCGCGCAGCTCGTCGTGTCGATCGGGTTGTCGCTGGTCGCGCGCTACCTGATCCTCATCTTCTTCTCCGACCGATCGGAACCCTTCGCCGACTATCAGGTCCAGACCCAGATCGGATCGGGCGCCTTCGCCATCACCCCGGTCAACCTGTTCTGCATCATCGTCAGCCTCGTGGTGCTCGTCGCGGTGGCCACCATGTTGCAGCGCACACGGATCGGCAAGGCGATGCGAGCGGTCGCCGACAACCGGGACCTGGCGGCGTCGTCGGGCATCGACGTCGACCGCGTCATCCTGTTCGTCTGGGCGCTCGCCGGCGCACTGGCCACCCTCGGCGGTGTCCTGTTCGCCCTGTCGGAGCTCTCGGGTCGTGTCCAGTGGGAGATGGGGTTCAAGCTGTTGCTGCTCATGTTCGCCGGCATCACCCTCGGCGGTCTGGGCACCGCCTACGGCGCCCTCCTCGGATGCGTGATCGTCGGTCTGTTGGTGCAGCTCTCCACGTACTGGGTCAACCCCGACCTCAAATACATCGGCGGTCTGGTCGTGTTGATCGTCATCCTCGCCATACGACCCCAGGGCATCCTCGGATCCCGCGCACGGATCGGCTGACGACATGGATCTCATCGCAGCTCTGCAGACGTCGCTCGCCCAGCTCGTCGGGCCCTCGGCGATCTTCTACGCACTCCTGGCCATCGGCCTGAACCTGCACTTCGGCTACACCGGTCTGCTGAACTTCGGCCAGATCGGCTTCGCCCTCCTCGGCGGCTACGGCGTCGGCATCATGTCGGTGAAGTACGACCTGCCGTTGTGGGCCGGGTCGATCATCGGCGTCGTCGCCGCCGGTGTGCTGGCCCTCGTGTTGGGCCTGCCCACCCTGCGCCTGCGCGCGGACTACCTCGCCATCGTCACCATCGCGGCGTCGGAGATCCTGCGACTGATATTCCGGTCGACCTCCACCGACAGCGTGACGGGTTCGACGAACGGGCTGTTCGGCTACGCCGACGGGTTCTACTCGTTGAGCCCCTTCGACAACGGCAAGCAGTACTCCTTCCTCGGCATCAAGTTCCAGGGCAGCGACCTGTGGTCGATGGTCATCGGTTGGATCCTGGTGGCGCTGCTGTGCCTGTTCGTCTTCCTGCTCGTCCGCAGCCCCTGGGGACGGGTGCTCAAGGCGGTGCGCGAAGACGAGGACGCCGCACGGTCGGTCGGCAAGAACGCGTATTTCTACAAGATGCAGGCCCTCGTCCTCGGCGGGTGCATCGGTGGCCTGGCCGGCGTGTTCAACGCCCTGCAGACACAGTCGATCAACCCCGACTTCTACTCCACCGCCCAGACGTTCTTCGCCTACGGCGCCTTGATCCTCGGCGGCGCGGCGACGGTGTTCGGCCCGGTCCTCGGCGCCATGCTGTTCTGGTTCCTGCTCTCGATCCCCGATGTGCTGCTGCGCCAGGCCACCTCGGGTGACAACCCCATCCTCGACCTGAGCCAGCAACAGGTCGGCGCGATCCGCTACGTCCTCCTCGGCCTCGCCATCGCCCTGATGATGGTGTTCCGCCCACAGGGCATCCTCGGCAACAAGCGGGAGGTCCAGCTCGATGCCAAGTGACACCACACCCCAGGCCCCGACACCACAGACCCCGACATCACAGACGGCGACCGTCGCGACGAGCAGGCTGACCGCGCTCTCGACCGAGGAACGCGCCCGGATCTTCGCCTCCGTCGACCCCAGTCCGGGCAGCGCCAAACCCGACGCCATCATCACCGTCGACGGCATCACCCGGAAATTCGGTGGGCTCACCGCCGTCGACGTCGCCCACCTGGAGATCCAACGCGGGGCAATCACCGGCCTCATCGGACCGAACGGCGCGGGCAAGACGACATTCTTCAACCTCATCACCGGATTCGACAAACCCGACTCCGGCACGTGGTCGCTCAACGGCGACCCGCTGGGAAAGCTGGTGCCACACCAGGTCTCGCGCCGCGGCATGGTCCGCACGTTCCAGCTGACCCGCGCGCTGGCGAAGTTGTCGGTGCTCGACAACGTGCGCCTCGGCGGCCGCCACCAGCGCGGCGAGCACTTCCTCGCCGCGCTGGCCCCGTGGACCTGGAGCAAGCAGGAAGCCGAGATCACCGAACGGGCGCACGCCCTGCTGCGCCGATTCCGTCTGGAGGAGAAGGCGAACGACTACGCCGGCTCCCTCTCCGGCGGCCAGCGCAAACTCCTCGAGATGGCAAGGGCCCTCATGTGCGACCCCGAGGTGGTGATGCTCGACGAGCCGATGGCCGGCGTGAATCCCGCACTGACACAGAGTCTTCTCGAACACATCAAGTCCCTGCGCAAGGACGGCATGACCGTCGTGTTCGTCGAACACGACATGGACGTCATCCGCGACATCAGCGACTGGGTGGTGGTGATGGCGCAGGGCACCGTGATCGCCGAGTCCCTCCCCGACCGACTGGGCGACAACGAGGCCGTCGTCGACGCCTACCTCGGTGGCCACCACGACCAGGCCCTCGAATTCGACGCCGACGGCAACCCGATCGGCGAGACCGCCGTGCTCGCCCACGAAGTGGACGAGGCGATCGAGGAGACCCTGCAGGCGGGCGGTGACCTCTCCGCTCCCCCGCCGGCGGCCACCGCGCCCCGGCACGACGCCGCACCCGACCCGACACCCCGCGACGACGCCCAGGAGAAGCCATGAGCGAACCCGACGGCCTCGAGAACGGTCGTGGCGAGGCCGATCTGACCCCCGCCCAGCTGGCCGCCACACCCGCCGAACACCAGCGCCGCGCCGGCAACGCGCTCATCCGCGCCGACGACATCACCGCCGGCTACCTGCCGGGCATCGACATCCTCTCCGAGTGCAACTTCTATCTCGACGACGGCGAGATCGTCGGCATCATCGGACCCAACGGCGCAGGCAAGTCGACCCTGCTCAAGGCGCTGTTCGGACTGATCCCGATCCGTAACGGCTCGGTTCGCCTGCGCGAGAAGGACATCACCTCGGCCAAGGCGCACACCCTGGTCCAGGCCGGGGTCGGGTACGTCCCACAGACACAGAACGTGTTCCCCGCCTTGACCATCGAGGAGAACCTCGAGATGGGGATCTACCTACGACCCAAGAAGTTCGCCGAACGGTTCGACGTGGTCGCCGACCTGTTCCCGCTCCTGTCCGAACGACGCAAGGTCAAGGCGGGATCGCTCTCGGGCGGTGAGCGCCAGATGGTGGCCATGGGCCGGGCACTCATGATGGAACCGTCAGTGCTGCTGCTCGACGAGCCGTCGGCGGGTCTCTCACCGATGTTCCAGGACCAGGTGTTCATCCGCTGCAAGGCCATCAACGCCACCGGGGTCTCGATCATCCTGGTGGAACAGAACGCTCGGCGCTGCCTGCAGATCTGCGACCGCGGCTACGTCCTCGACCAGGGGCGCAACGCCTACACCGACACCGGCGAGCGGCTGCGCAACGACCCGAAGATCATCGAACTGTACCTGGGCACCCTGGCGGGTAGCTCCGAGAAGTGATGCGCGGCAGGGCTTGTCTGCCTTCCCGCGTTCACCCCGTGACACGACACGACCCCGCACCCCCTCTCGGGGATGCGGGGTCGTGTGTACTCGTGGGTTACTTGCCGGCGACCGAGACGTACTTGCGGACGGGGCTGAGCAACTTGTTCGAACCGTCGAACTCCAGGATCCCGTAGGAGCCGATCGACGGTTCACCCGCCTCGTTGAAGTCGAGGGTTCCGGTGACACCGTCGTAGTCGATGTCGCGGCCCTGGTTCACCAGGTCGAGGCACGCCTTGTACGAGGTGCACTTCTCACCGCCGGAGGTGACCGAGTTGATCTGGGCGGCGATCGCCCGACCGTTCGTCGACTTCGCCTGTGCCGCAGCCAGAGCCGAGATGACGGTGGCGTCGTAGCTCTCACCGCCGTAGTTGAAGTCGATGAGCGACGGGTCGACCGACTTGAGTCGCTGCTCGAACTCGGCGCCGGTGTTGGTCAGCGGTGTCGTGCCCTTCATGCCCTTGAGCACGCCTGCGCCCACGGCCTTGCCGAGTGCGTTGCCCATGTTGCCGTCGACGCCGTAGACCGACTTGCCGTCCGTCGGTCCGATGCCCACCTCGTGCATGCGGGTGATGATCTTCGCGCTCTCGTCGAATCCGATGACGGCGATGCCGTCGGGGTTGAAGTTCTTCACCTGGTCGACCTCGGCGTTGAACGACTGCGCGTTGGGGTCGTAGATGATCTTCTGGATCTGATCGGCCGGGATGCCCGCGGCCTCGAGGTTGCTGATCGCCTCGGCCGCGAGCCCGGTGCCGTAGGGGTCGTTGAGAGCCAGCACCGAGACGCGCTGGACGCCGTCGGCCGCCATGGTCTGCGCGAGCGCCTGTCCCTGCAGGGTGTCGGCGGGGGCGGTACGGAAGTACTGGCCCTTGTCGCGGTAGCAGGTGAACTGGTCGGAGGTGTTGGCCGGGGAGAACATGACGACGCCCGCGGTCGCGACCTTGTCGATCACCTTCAGCGACACCGACGAGGAGGCGGCACCGATGATGACCTGTGTGCCGGCACCGATCTCGCGGTCGACGGTCGCGTTGGCGGTGTCGGTGGTGGTGTCTCCGGAGTCGCCGGTGACCTCTTCCACCGGCTTGTTCAGCACGCCGCCGTTGTCGTTGATGTCCTTCACCGCGAGCTTGACGCCGGCGAACTCCGGCGGGCCGAGGAAGGCCAGGCTGCCGGTGGCGGGCAGGAGGGTGCCGACCTTGAGCGCCGCGGTGCTCACCGGGCCCGGTGTCGCCTTCTCGACCGAGGGGCAGCTCAGTTTCTGCGCGAGGCCGAGGCCGGCGGGTGCCGGTGTCGACTCGATGCTCACACTCTCCGACGGTGCGCCCGAGGACTCCCCGGAACTCCCGCTGTCACTGCTGCTGCACGCGGCCAGTGTCATCACCGACACCGCCGCGACCACTGCACCACTCATGAGATGGCGACCCGACATCAAAATGTTCTCCTTGCGACAAGACGGCCGAGGAGGCATGCATCAGCATCCGGACCTTCCCTCGGTCCGGTAAAGCTAGCGCGGTCGTGTTGCCCGTGAGTAACATTCGCCGAAAACCGGCGGTCTACCCCTGAGCCGCGGTGTCGAGGGTCTCGATGACGACCACCGCGACGGCCTTCATGGTCGTCCTCCGGTCCATCGCCGCACGTTGGATCCACGTGAACGCCTCGGGCTCCGTTAATGATTGACTGCTCATCAACAATCCTTTGGCGCGCTCGACGAGCTTGCGTGTCTCCAAACGCTCGGCCATGTCGGCGATCTCGCCCTCGAGCGTCGTGAGCTCGGTGTAGCGACTCACCGCCACCTCGATGGCGGGGACCAGATCGGCCTTGCTGAACGGCTTCACCAGATAGGCGAGAGCCCCGGCGTCACGGGCCTTCTCGACGAAATCACGTTGCGAGAACGCGGTCAGCATGACGACCGGCGCGAGGCGTTTCTGCGCGATCTCGGCCGCGGCGTCGATCCCGTCGCGCACCGGCATCTTGATGTCCATGATGACGAGGTCGGGACGGAGCGACTCGGTGAGCTCGACCGCGATCTGTCCGTTCGGCGCCTCCCCGACGACGTCGTACCCCTCCTCGCGGAGCATCTCCATCAGGTCCATCCGGATCAGCGAATCGTCCTCGGCGACCAGGACCCGGTGCGCCGGACGACTGCGTGCCGCACGCTGCTCGGGAGCGGTGGGACGGGCGGGTTCGGCGGGCGACGCTGATGTCACAGGAGGACCTCCACGTGGTTGCACCCGGTCGACGCCGGGGCGGACCCGATCACACGACGGGTCCGATTCCCCAGGACAGTACCGGTTGGCAGGTGCGGTCGCCGATCCACTACCGTGGTCCCTCGTGCCACCGGCCGCCCTGCGGCGGCCACGGCACCGACGCGCCCCCGTAGCCCAATTGGCAGAGGCAACGGATTCAAAACCCGTCCAGTGTCAGTTCGAGTCTGACCGGGGGCACACACACCGACTCACGACGGCGAGTTCGGACGCCCCTGTACCGCCTCGATGCCGCCCAGGATGATGTCGACCGAGGTTTCGATGACCTTGTCGTCGGGTACCTGCCCGTGCATCAACGCCGGACAGACCACCACACCCGAGAGCAGATGGATCGCCGACTCGGCGATCACATCGTCGGCGATGCGCGCGAACATGGCGCGGGCGACGCCCTCGCCGTCGGCGATCAGCCGCGTGCGGATGTCGGCGATCTCCTCGACCGAGGTGCCCCACTGCGCGAGCACGATGAGGATCCGGTCGAGCTTGATGTCGACCACGGCCGCCCGGAACTCCCGCAGTTCGTTGATCAGATCGGTACGGATGTCACCGGTGGGCACCGAATGCGGCATGTCGCCCAGCGCGTCGAGGGCGAGACCCACGAGGTCGATCTTCGAGGGCCAATGGGTGTACAGCGTCGTCTTCGAATACCCCGCGACCCGCGCGATGTGGGCGTGGGAGACGGCGTCCCACCCCTGCTTGGTCAGGACCTCCAGAGCAGCGCGCGACACGTCACCCCGGGTGCGCGCGACACGCGCGTCCTCAGATGTGTCGGTCATGTCCTCAGCTCTGTCGGTCGATGTCGGTCCCTCCACTGTCTCACCCGCGTGGAGTGTCGCCCTTCCACCGTCGCACGTTTTTCCGATGCAAACCTATTGAACTGAGAGACCGTTACTGTACTGTTGGATCAGAAGCAACGGGTCTGGCGTGGAAACCCAACGGCGCCAACACCTTTGGTTTGGTGTGCCGCCCACACCCATTCACATCGTTTCACGCGCCGGCCGCCGGGACCCCCGCTTTCGGGTCACACCGCCGCCGAGTCCTCGCCCACACCCCTCGAAAGGCCACCATGCCCGCAATCCTCTTCGGCTCCATCAGCACCCTCGCCGACACCTCTGAGCTGCAGCGACAGGCTTTCAATCAGGCCTTCGCCGAGCACGATCTCGACTGGACCTGGACCCGTGACGACTACGTCGGCATGCTCGGCTCGAACGGCGGTGCCGACCGCATCGCCCAGTACGCCTCGGCGCGCGGCGACGACGTCGACGCCGGAGCCGTACATGCGACCAAGTCGCGGATCTTCCAGACGCTCATCGGCGACGCCGGCCTGGCGCCCCGTCAGGGAGTCGTCGAGACCGTGGAGGCCGCGAAGTCCGACGGCGTGAAGCTCGGGTTCGTCACGACGACCTCCCGGGAGAACATCACCGCGCTGCTCGACGCACTCGCCCCGGCCATCAGTGCCGACACCTTCGACATCATCGTCGACTCCGACAGCGTCGACACCCCCAAGCCCGACGCGGCCGCCTACCGCTTCGCGCTCGACGAGCTCGGTGAGCAGGCGGACCAAGCCGTGGCCATCGAGGACAACGAGGGTGGCGTCGCCTCCGCGGGTGCCGCAGACGTGCGGTGCATCGCCTTCCCCAACGAGAACACCGCCGACGGCGACTTCGGCTCCGCCGTGGAGGTCGTCGAGGTCCTCGACGCCGCCCGCGTGCGCGAGCTCGCCGCCGGCACCGCCTGACCTCTCCCTTCCCCGTCAACCCGCCGCCGATGACCTCGCGCGGCACACATCCTGGAGCACCACTGTGAGCAATCTGCAAGCACAGGTCACCTCGACCGACCGCGCCTTCCACGTCGAGGGCTACGAGAAGATCGAATACGACCTGATCTACGTCGACGGCGTGTTCGCCGTCGACAACACCGAACTGGCCGACAGCTACCGCCCCTACGGCCGGGCGCTGATGGTCATCGACGAGACCGTGCTGTCGCTGTACGGCGACGCGATCCGCACCTACTTCGACCACCACGGCCTCGACCTCACCGTGGTACCGGTGCAGATCCGCGAGACCGCGAAGTCGTTGGAGACCTTCGAGACGATCGTCGGCGAGTTCGATGCTTTCGGCCTGGTCCGCACCGAACCGGTCCTCGTCGTCGGCGGCGGTCTCACCACCGACGTCGCCGGGTACGCATGCGCGAGCTACCGCCGCAACACGCCCTACATCCGCATCCCCACCACGCTGATCGGCCTCATCGACGCCAGCGTGTCGATCAAGGTGGCGGTCAACTACGGCAAGCACAAGAACCGCCTCGGCGCCTACCACGCGTCGCAGAAGGTGCTTCTCGACTTCTCCTTCCTCGCAACACTTCCCGAGGATCAGGTCCGTAACGGCATGGCCGAGCTGATCAAGATCTCCGTGGTCGGGAACTCCGAGATCTTCGACATGCTCGACGAGCACGGTCCCGATCTCCTGCGCACCCGTTTCGGTCACCTCGACGGGTCGGCGGAACTGCGCGCGGTGGGTGACCGGCTGACCTACGCCGCGATCGCCACCATGCTCGATCTCGAGGCTCCCAACCTGCACGAGATCGATCTCGACCGCGTGATCGCGTTCGGCCACACCTGGAGCCCGACCCTCGAGCTCACTCCCCCGGCGCCGTTCTTCCACGGTCACGCGATCAACATCGACATGGCACTCTCGACCACCCTGGCCGAGCAACGTGGACACCTCACCGTGGCCGACCGCGACCGCGTGCTCGGCGTCATGAGCCGACTCGGTCTCGCCCTCGACAGCGAGTACCTCACCGCCGACCTGCTCGCCGAGGCAACCGGTTCGATCCTCAAGACCCGCGACGGGTCGCTGCGGGCGGCCATCCCCGACCCCATCGGCAGCTGCCGGTTCCTCAACGACGTGACGACCGACGAGTTGGCCGACGCGCTGCAGATGCACAAGAAGCTGGTGGAGGAATTCGATCGGGCCGGCGACGGTGTCGACATGTTCACCGGTGCGCATGACTGATACCCACCCCGTGGAGGTGTCGACACCGGCCGCCCCGCGGCCGGTCACACCGTCGACGATCCTCGCCGAGGTGGTGTGCGACATGCGGACCCGTCTGGAGGGTGTCGACGGGCTCGACCGGTCGATCCTCACCGCGGCGGCACGCGCCGAGGCGCTCGCCGCGGGACTCGATCCGTACCTCGACCTGTGCACGACCGCCGAGACGCCGGCACTGGCCGATCTCGCGCTGCGGACCGCCCACCGTGACTGGGACGCGAACCCGTCGTCGATCCCCGAGGTACGACTCGAGCAGGAGATGCTCTCCGGGCACGTGGAGGGCCAGGCGCTGAAGTTCCTGGTGTTCGCGTGCGCGGCGCGTCGGGTGCTCGAGATCGGGATGTTCACCGGCTACTCGGCGCTGGCCATGGCCGAGGAACTCGACGACGGCGGCGAGGTGGTGGCGTGCGAGATCGACGCCGACGTCGCCGCGTTCGCACGAGAGTGTTTCGACCGGTCGCCGGCGGGGAAACGGATCTCGATCGAGGTCGGGCCGGCGGGTGAGACGCTGCGGCGTCTCGACGACCGATGCCGCTCCGGCGACGTTGCACCGTTCGACTTCGTCTTCATCGACGCCGACAAGCCCGGATATCTCGGCTACCTCGACCTCCTGTTGGAGGGGTCGTTGCTCGCCCCCCGGGCCCTCATCGCCGTCGACAACACGCTGTTGCAGGGCGAGCCGTACGCGGTGGACGCCGTCCCGTCGACGAACGGGTCGGCGATGGCGACGTTCAACGCCGCACTCACCTACGACGACCGTGTCGAACAGGTGGTGCTGCCCCTGCGCGACGGGCTCACCCTGATCCGGCGGGTGCCGGACCGCACGCGGTGACGTCCCTACGTGAGGCCGACGCCGCGCGCACCCTCGGGGTGCTCGCGGCGTTGACGGTGACGCTGCCGATCGACGCGGCCGTCGTGGGCGTCGCCTGGGCGGCCGGTCGTCTCCGTCCCGGGGACACCGCCCACCCGAGTCGCCGTGCACAGCGCAAGACCGTCCTGGTGACCGGCGGCAAGATGACCAAGTCGCTGGCGCTCGCACGCGCGTTCCACGCCGCCGGCCATCGCGTCGTGCTCGTCGAGTCGACGAAGTACCGCTGGACCGGACACCGGTTCTCCCGCGCCGTCGACGCCTTCCACTGCACGCCCGAGCCGACCGCGCCCGGTTACGCAGAGGTTCTGCGCGACATCGTCATCGCCGAGGATGTCGATGTCGTGGTGCCGGTCTCGAGTCCCGCGTCGAGCATTCACGAGGCCGCCGCACACACGCTCCTCGACGCGCACTGCGAGGTCGTCCACGGCGACGAGAAGACGGTCCACATGCTCGACGACAAGGACGAGTTCTCCGCGCACGCAGCATCGTTGGGATTGGCCGTCCCGCATTTCGCACGGATCACCGATCCGGCGCAGATCGACGACTTCGACTTCCGTCCGGGCAGCGAGTACATCCTCAAACGGATCGCCTACAACCCCGTGGGACGGATGGACCTCACCCGGTTGCGCCGCGAGACGCCGCGCGAGAACGCAGCATTCGCCTGCAGCCTCGGGATCACGCGCGACGATCCCTGGATTCTCCAGGAGTTCATCGACGGTACCGAGTACTGCACGCACGGCACGGTGCGCGACGGTCGTCTGCAGGTGTACGCCTGCTGTGAGTCGTCGGCCTTCCAGATCAACTACGCGATGGTCGACAAACCCGACATCCGGCGCTGGGTCGAGACGTTTCTCGAGCCGCTGGATCTGACCGGGCAGGCCTCCTTCGATTTCATCGAGGCCTCCGACGGCACCGTCTACGCCATCGAGTGCAACCCGAGGACGCATTCGGCGATCACGATGTTCTACGACCATCCGGACGTGGCGGCGGCCTACCTCACCGACGACCAACCCACCGTGGTCCCCACGGCGTCGTCGCGCCCGACGCACTGGATCTATCACGAGCTGTGGCGCCTGCTGACCGAGCGCGGACGTCGTGCACGGCTGGCCAGCATCCGCCGCAGCACCGACGCCATCTTCGACCGCGACGACCCGCTGCCGTTCCTGATGGTGCACCACCTGCAGATCCCGTCGCTGCTGGTGCGCAACCTGCGGGCCCGACGTGGTTGGAGCCGCATCGATTTCAACATCGGCAAGTTGGTGGAGAACGGTGGTGACTGACCCCGTGACCGCGCCCGAGCGCACCCTCGTGCTGCACCTCGTGGGGTCGCCGGTCGACGAGGCGTTCGCCGACCTGTCCCGCCTCTACGCGTCGGGCTGTCTGTCTGCCCTGCGCGCCGACGCGCGATACGACAACCGGATCGCCCACGTGTCGCCCGGGGGCACGTGGTCGTTCCCCGACGACCTCACCCCGTCCGCGATCGCCGCCGCCGACGAGCTGTCGGCCGGGCGTGCGCTGGCGATGATCGAGTCGTGGGGTGTCGACGTCGTCGTCCCGCAGATGTTCTGCCGACCCGGGATGACCTCGTACCGTTCGGTGTTCGATGTGCTCGGCATCGGGCGGCTCGGCAACTCCGGCGAGGTGATGGCCATCGCCGCCGACAAGGCGGCGACGCGTGCGATCGTCGCGACGGCGGGTGTCGCCGTACCCGACGGGGAGGTCGTGCGGCGCGGCGAGATGCCCACGGTGTCGTTGCCCGTGGTGGTCAAGCCCGTCGATGCCGACAACTCCGACGGCGTGACTCTGGTGCGGGACGCCGCGGACCTGCCTGCTGCCCTGGATGTCGCTCTGACACTGGGGGATTCCGCCCTGGTCGAGTCCTATGTCGAGCTGGGGCGCGAGGTGCGGTGCGGCATCATCGTCCGCGACGGCGAACTGGTCTGCCTCCCGCTCGAGGAGTACGCGGTCGACCCGGAGACGAAACCGATCCGCGATCGCGCCGACAAGTTGGCGCGGTCCGACGACGGGGACCTTTTCCTCGTCGCGAAGGACGCCGAGCACGCCTGGATCGTCGACGACGACGATCCGATCGTCGCCGTGGTGCACGAGGCCGCGCGTCGCTCACACCGCGCACTGGGGTGCCGGCACCACAGTCTGTTCGATTTCCGGATCGACCCCGACGGCACACCGTTCTTCCTGGAGGCGGGGCCCTACTGCTCGTTCGCCCCGGGAAGCGTGATCGCGGTGATGGCGAAGGCCGCCGGTATCGGGCTCGACGAGGTGTTCGCCATCGCGCTGGCAGAACTGCGCGCCGAGGAGGAGAGACGATGAAACACACCACTCTGACGCCCCTGGGCGCCGAGGTGACCGGCGTCCGCGTGGGGCCGCTCGGCGCCGCGGACACCGACGAACTCCGATCGCTGCTCGCCGAGCACGGTGTGGTCATCCTGCCGGACCAGGACGTCGACGACGACGACTTCCTGGCGTTCCTGCGCAGCTTCGGCGAGACGGTGTTCACCGTCGGGGAGACACCCGTACCGGGGCGTCCCGAGTTGAACGTGATCAGCAACGTGGGACGGTCCACCCCGCCCCGATCGCAGTTCCATGTCGACACCAGCTACATCCGGAACCCACCCGTGTACACCGCGTTACGGGCGGTCGACGTGCCCGCCGAGGGTGGCCAGACCCTGTTCAGCAATCAGTATCGCGCGTTCGAGTCGTTGCCGGAGATGGTGCGCGAGGACCTGTCCGAGCGCACGGTGACCCATGTGGTGTCCGGTCTGGAACTGGACGACGACGCCGAGACGTCGGCGGTGCACCCGCTGTGCGCGACACACCCGATCTCGGGCCGGACGTCGCTCTACCTCTCCACACCCCAGCGGTGTGCGGAGGTGAGTGGCCTGAGCGAGGAGGAGGCCGCCGACACGGTGGCATCGCTGCTCGAGCACAGCACGCGTCCCGACAACGTCCTCGCTCACCGCTGGTCGCCGAACGATGTCGTGATGTGGGACAACCGCTGCGTGATGCACAAGGCGGACCACTCGGGTGTGGTGGGTGATCGCGTCATGCACCGCGGGATGGTGGGCGGGTAGGACCACCGGACATGGTGGGTCGGTGGCGCGTCGGGGATGTTTGAGCCGGGGGACGCCGGGTACTCCGAGCACACGGGTGTCGGCACAACGGCACCGCGGACGTCGACGTCAGAGGTGACAGTGCTCCTCAACTCCCCCCTCCTCCATTTCCCCACACAGATGACCGGTGTGCTGCCGCCCGCGCGGTCGGTGCGGCGTGCGGCCGCGACGCCGGCGACGGAGGGGTTGCTCCCCCACCGGTTCACGCTGGGTGATTCGGTGTATGCGCCGCAGGAGGATTCGTTTCTGCTGATCGAGGTGATGCGCGCGGAGGTCGCGGCGATCGCGGGTCGGCGGGTTCTCGATCTGTGCTGCGGCAGCGGCGTCATCGGTATCGCCGCGGCACGTCTCGGTGCACGGGAGGTCGTCGCCTTCGACATCAATCCCGAGGCCGTCCGCAGTACGGCGGTCAACGCGGCGGACGCCGGCGTCGTCGTCGATGCGCGGCAGGGTTCCATCACCGATGCGCTCGCCGCGGGGCCTTTCGACGTGGTGCTCAGCAACCCGCCGTACGTCCCGGCACCGGATGGCGCGACCGGCGTGGTCGCCGGGGGCGGTGACATGACGACCACCGCGTGGGACGCGGGCTCGGATGGCCGCTCGGTTCTCGATCCGTTGTGCCGGGCCGTTCCCGATCTCCTGGCGCCGCAGGGTATGTGTGTGTTCGTGCATTCGGAGACGTCAGGTGTGGACACGACCGTGGCGATGTTGGCCGCGGGCGGTATCGCCGCGGAGACCGTGGCGTCCGGTCACATCCCGCTCGGACCCGTCCTGCGGGAGCGGGCCCAGTGGCTCAGCGCCCGCGGACTGCTCCCACCCGCGGCGCAGTCGGAGATGCTCGCGGTCGTGCGTGGCCGACGATGACCGATCGTCGAACGGTGCGGATGGTGCCGGGCGGTCCGATCATGGTGCAGGGCCCGGTGCGCATCGAGATGCCCGACGGTGCGGTGGTCGAGTCGGACCGGTTCCTGGTGGCGATCTGCGCCTGCAAGCGCAGCAAGACCTTTCCGCTGTGCGACACCAGTCATCGGCGTCGGGCGCGCACCGCGGAATGACGCACATGTCGCATGCGGTGCGCGGCACGGACTGACCTCAGTCGAGGTCGATCGCCCGCTCGCCGCGCTGCCACGACTCCATCATGTGGTCGGCCAGACGCCTCTCGACGAGGTCGAACGCCCGCATGCCGAACAGCACGTCGTCGTGGAGTTCCGGTTCCGTGGCGACCAGATCGCCGACCACGTCGGTGCGCATCACCTGTTCGTGGACCGCGTCGGCCTCGACGTGCTCTCGGTAGAACGCCGCACACGCGGGCGGCGCATCGAGGCGTTCGAGAGCCTCGGCCAGACGTCGTGAGCCGGGCGATGAAGTGATCTCGGTGGCGGCGAGGTGTCCCACCGCCGCCCCACGCAGGGTGCGGTGCAGCCCGATCATCGACATCAGGTTCACCGTGACCAGGGCCTGCGCCGGGGCGCGGTCGAGGTATCCGAGGTACGTCGAGTCGAGGTCGGCGGCCTCCATCAGGTCGGCGAAGAGTTGCTGATGCATCCGGTCACCCCGCCCGCCGCCGTATTCGTCGAACTCGACGGCGACGAACGCCGCCTTGCTGCGACCCCGCAGACGCGGGATGGCCCAGGCATGCGGATCGGCCTCTTTGAGGTGGTAGAGCGACCGAACGGCCAGGTACTCGCGCATCTGCGCCCAGGTCCCCTCGTCGCGGAGAAAATACGAGGGGCCGGTGCCGTCGATGGGTTCCACCGACATCGCCGACATCTCGCGAGCGACGTCGTCCTCGGGACCGATGGTCGCGATGTCGGCCTCGAGAGCCGCGTGAAACCGTGTCTCGAGCCGACGCCGGACGTCGAGCAGCCCGGGCTCCCATTCCCACTCGGGGTCGACGTCGGCGAAGCCCCGGTAATGCAGCTCGTAACAGGTGTAGAGCGCGAGGTGCAGGTCGATGCCGTACGGGTCGGCGTCGGCGACGGCGGCAAGCGCTGTCGACGACACCGCGGCAGGCCGGTCGCTGCTCGGTCGACCGCCGGCGAGCAGGTCGACGACCGTCGACGACAGGACGCCGCGCCCCCTCGGCAGCGGCGGGCCGGCGAACCGAACCGGTTCCTGGATCGCGATGCTCACGGACTCTCCTGACGTAGCGGACACAGGTTTCCCGGGTAGCCCGTACGACGACGACTCAAACCTCGCGCACGTCACGGCGACGGCGCGTCGGAATCGGTCTCGATCGAGCGCACCTTCGCCAGTCGCACCAGCACTTGGCGATCGGGGGCGACCCCGGCCATGTCGATGGTGACCGAATCGGCGACGGATCGCACGACGTGCCATCCGAATCCGTCGGTCGAGATCGTCAACCCCGACCGCAGGACGCCGCGCATCTGCACGGCCACCCCCGCCGGTCCGGCGAGCAGCGAACACTCGACCACGTCGGTGTCATGCGAGCGCGTGATGATCTGGGTCGCGATCTCGTCGACGCCGAGGAGCACATCGGCGACATCGGTGATCGAGAAGTCCTCCGTGAGCAGGACGCTCTCCACCAACGATCGGATGACGGTCAGGCTGGTGAGTGTTGCGCCCACGACCAATCGGACCGGGACGCCCTGCTGCGCAGAGACCTGATCGATGTCACTCGTGCGAACCACCGATCACCTCCTGCTGTTCCGACCTGCTGGTCCGGCCAACGATCACCGCGCCCCGAGTAGCCCGATGTGGTCGGCCCCAAACGCCCGGACCGGCTCACCGCCTCGCGGCCGCGGTCACCCCCGTGGCCGTTTCGTCGGTGCCCGTCGAGGGTAGTCGGGGTGCCAGGACTCGAACCGTGAGAGGAATCCGATGACGTCATTGTGGTTGCAGGACAGGTCCCCGGGGCCGACGACGGAGCTTCCCCAGGGGGCGCGGTACGACCACGTCGTCATCGGCGCCGGGATCACCGGCCTGGTGACGGCGGTTCTCCTCGCGCGATCGGGTGCGACGGTGGCGGTGCTCGAGGCACGTCACCGGGGCGCGGTGACCACCGGCAACACCACCGGGAAGGTCAGCCTGCTGCAGGGGACGCGGCTGTCCTCGATCGCGTCGCATCACGGGATGCGCGCGGTGGACGACTACGTGACCGCCAACCGCGAGGGTATGGACTGGCTGCTGCGCTACTGCGCCGACCACGGCGTGAAGGTGGATCGTGAGTCGGCGATCACGTTCGCCGCCGGCACCGAGGGCGCGCAGTCGGTCCGATCGGAGTTCCGCGTGGCGCGCGAGGCCGGCCTCGACGTCGAGCTGATCGACGACACCGAATTGCCGTTTCCCGTGCAGGCGGCCGTCGAACTCCCCGACCAGGCGCAACTCGACCCCATGCCGCTGCTCGATGCGTTGGCCGACGATCTCCGTGCTCGCGGCGGGACGATCGTCGAGGGAGTGCGCGTGACCGGGGCCGGTCTCGTGCGTCCGGCGGTGCCGCGCGGCGGCGACATCACCGTCACCACCGAGCGCGGGCAGGTGACCGCGGGGGCGGTCGTGGTGGCGACCGGCATGCCGATCCTGGACCGCGGCGGGCATTTCGCACGTCTCACCGCACAGCGGTCCTACGCGGGCGCCTTCGAGATCGATGAGCCGATGCCCCGGTCGATGTACCTCGGGGCCGACTCGCCGTCGGTGTCACTGCGGTATGCCCGACGCGCCGACGGGACGACCTACCTGCTCGTCGGCGGTTTCGGTCACGAGGTCGCGCGAGGTGGATCCGAGCGTTCGCACGTCGACGATCTGCTCACGTGGACGCGCCGGGCGTTCCCGTCCGCGCGGCTCCACGCGCGCTGGTCGGCCCAGGACTACAGCTCCTTCGACCAGATGCCGTATGTGGGTCCGATACTGCCCGGCGTGGACCGGGTCCTGGTCGCGACCGGGTACGCGAAATGGGGCATGTCCAACGGCGTCGCCGCAGGACTCGCCATGTCGGCCCATCTGTTGGGCGGCGACATCGCCTGGGCGCGCTCGTTCCGCAGTTCCCGGCCCTCCCAGGCGTTGTCGCTCCCCTCGGCCGCGTCGGCCAACGCCTCGGTTGGCCTGCACATGGCCCGCGGGTGGATCAAGGTGGTCACCTCCACCGATCCGGGCACGCCCCGCGAGGGCGAGGCGCTGACCGGGCACCGCGGTGGTCGGCCGGTCGCGTCGTGCACCGTGGAGGGCACGACGCACACGGTCTCCCCCGTCTGCCCCCATCTGTACGGGATCGTGGAGTGGAACGACGCGGAGAAGTCGTGGGACTGCCCGCTGCATGGTTCACGGTTCAGCGCCGACGGCGAGGTGCTCGAGGGGCCGACGACGTCGCCGCTGCGACCGATGTGAGTCCATCGGGTGGTCAGACGCCGTCGAGCGCCGCGTCGTCGAGGTCGGCGCGCAACGCGGCCAGCGTCTTGGACAGGATGCGCGACACGTGCATCTGCGAGATGCCCACGCGCGCGGCGATCTGGGATTGCGACATCGAACCGAAGAACCGCAAGCCCACGATCTGACGTTCGCGATCGGTCAGGCGCGCCAGCGCGGGCCGCAGCGTCGCGACGTGCTCCACCGTGCCCATGTGGGCGTCGAGGTCACCGAGGGTGTCCTGCACGCGCATGGTGGACGCATCACTGGTGATCTCGGCGTCGATCGACGCCGCGTGGTACGCCGAGCGGGCGACGAGCCCGTCGACCACGGCGTCGAGGTCGAGATCCATCTCGGTCGCGATCTCACTCGGCCGAGGAGCACGACCCAGACGCTGCAGCATCGCGTCGGAGACCTTGGCGATCTGCAGGTAACTCTCCTTCGTCCGCCGGGGCACCCGTAGCGACCACGTGGCGTCCCGGAAATGCCGACGTACCTCGCCCATCACCGTGGGCACGGCGAAGGACAGGAAGTCCGAGCCACGCGTGGGGTCGAACCGGTCGACCGCGTTGACCAGGCCGAGTCGAGCGACCTGGACCAGGTCGTCGAAGGCCTCGCCTCGTCCGCCGAAACGGCGAGCGATGTTGTCGGCCAACGGCAGGCAGCGAGAGATCACATCGTCTCTGCCGCAGGTGAACTCGCGCGACGAGCCGTCGAGCTCGGCCAGAGCGGCGATGGATTGCGCGACGTCGGTGTAGTCGTCGTCGCGGCGCGAACGCCGGGGATCGGGTCGTCGTCCGGGTCCGGCCGGCTGGGGAGATGTCGTCGATGAGGGGAGATTGTCGGGGTGCATGGATCACCTCGTCACACAGAGAGGGAGGTGGGCACATCCGCGTCGAGGTCTACGAAGCAGGACGGGGGGGTCGTGGAGATCGACGCCACCGAGGGCCCTGAGCTGTACGAAGGGGCTCATGCCTCAACCGGTCCGCACGTGGTGTTGATCGTGCCATGCCCGTGCCGAGATGGCCACCCCCTGCGACCGGTGGGCGCGTCGGCGCATGGCGATCCACCGGTGTTGAACAGCCACATCGGTTCGCCGTACGGTTGAGGTGTCGCGGTCGAGCTCGAGCTGCGCGTCGACGTACATGTCGACCGTGTCGGCGTTCAGATATCCACGCCCCCGCTCCCGGCACGAACCCATCTCGCAGGAGTCGCCGTGACCGAGATCGCCGATCCCCCGTCCCCCATCCGGGACCAGCCCCTCCCTCTCGTCGAGCACTACGACGGAAACATCGATCTCACCGACAGCGTCGAGCTCTCCGTCTCGCTGGATCGCATCGTCAATCACGGCGGCACAGTCGTTCTCGACATGACGACGGTGGAGTTCCTCTCGACGTCCGCACTTTCGCTGCTCTCGCGGTTCGGTCGCTCCCGTCGTCGCAGCGGCCTCGTCACCCGGGTCGCCGCCGGGCCACGGCTGCGCCGTTCTCTGGAGATCTCCGGCGTGACCGACTGGATCTCGGCTGCCGATCACAGCGTCTGAGACCAGTTCCGTTCCGGCACAGCCGATGTGTGATCACGGCCGGCCGCAGTGGGGCACCGCGACGGCCCCGGCGTGTTTGACCGGCCTTACACCCGGGTACATCGGCTGACCGATGGTGTCCGGCGACGACGTCGGCGGCGGCGATGCGACGCGATCGCGACGTACCTGCGCCGACCATCACCCCACGAGGAAAGGGCATGCACATGAGAGCAGTCACCTGGCAGGGACGGCGACAGGTGTCGGTCGACGAGGTCCCCGATCCGACCATCATCGATCCGACCGACGCCATCGTCCGGATGACGACGACGAACATCTGCGGGTCGGATCTGCATCTGTACGAGGTGTTGGGCGCCTTCATGAACCCCGGCGACATCATCGGGCACGAACCGATGGGTGAGGTGGTCGCCGTCGGGTCGGCGGTGTCGACGGTGAACGTCGGCGACCGTGTGGTGATCCCCTTCCAGATCGCCTGCGGGAACTGCTTCATGTGCGGGCACGGATTGCCCACGCAGTGCGAGACGACGCAGGTGCGTGACCAGGGGATGGGCGCAGCCCTGTTCGGGTACTCCCAGCTCTACGGGTCGGTTCCCGGCGCGCAGGCGGAGTACCTGCGTGTGCCGCATGTCGACTTCACCCACATCACGGTTCCGCAGGGTCCGCCGGATTCGAGGTTCACCTATCTGTCGGACGTCCTCCCGACGGCGTGGCAGTCGGTCGTCTACGCCGACATCCCCGACGGGGGCACGGTCGTGGTCCTCGGCCTCGGCCCCATCGGCGACATGGCCGCGCGCATCGCCGCGCACAAGGGATTCCGCGTGATCGCGGTGGACCTGGTGCCCGAACGTCTGGCGCGGGCGGCCGCCCGCGGCATCGAGGTGATCGACCTGTCGACGGAGTCCGGCGAGCCGGGTGATCTCATCCGCGAGATGACCGACGGGCGTGGGCCCGACTCGGTCATCGATGCGGTCGGGATGGAGGCTCACGGATCACCGGGTGCGAGCGTCATGCAGCGTCTGGCGGCGCACCTGCCCGACGCCGTGGCCGAACCGTTGATGAAGCAGGCCGGCGTCGATCGCCTGGCCGCGGTGAACTCGGCGATCGACATCGTCCGACGCGGCGGCACGATCTCGTTGATCGGCGTCTACGGCGGGGCCGCCGACCCGCTGCCCCTGATGACCATGTTCGACAAGCAGATCGCGTTGCGCATGGGCCAGGCCAACGTCCGCCGCTGGGTCGACGACATCATGCCCTTGCTCGGCGACGACGACCCCCTCGGTGTCGACACCTTCGCCACGCACGAGTTCCCGCTGTCGGAGGCTCCCCACGCCTACGAGATCTTCCAGAAGAAGCAGGACGGAGCGGTCAAGATCCTACTCAAACCCTGATCGGTCAGCGGTCGCCGATGATCGCGGCGACGGGTCGCAACATCCGACCGGCGGGACCCTGCCAGGTCCCGCCGGTCAGTCGCGTCAGCACGTCCAGCAACCGGCCGTCCACACCGACGACGATGCGCCGGCGACCTCGCATCACACCCGCGAGGATGGTGCGGGCCGCCCTCTCGGGTCGGGTCGCCGGGATCACGTGGTCGAACACCGTGGTGACGCGGCGGCGCACCCGCGAGTCGGTGTAGCGGGCTGTGCGAGCGATTCCGGTGCGCACCGCACCGGGGCACACACAGTGGACACCGACCGGTGACCGGTCGCGCAGGAGGTCCAACTGGATCGACTCGGTGTACCCCCGTACCGCGAACTTCGATGCGCTGTAGGAACTCTGGAGCGGTGCGGCGCCGAGACCGAAAGCGCTCGACACGTTGATCAGGTGCCCCGAGCCCGCGCGTCGCATCTCGGGCAGGAACGCGTCGGTGCCGTTGACGACGCCGTCGAGGTTGACCTCGAACACCCGTCGGCCGTCGGCATCACGTTCGTTCTCGATCAGCGCGATCGTGGTCAGGCCCGCACAGTTGACCACCAGCTGCGGCACGCCGAGCAGGTCGACCACCGACCGGGCGTGGGCGTACACCGCGTCACGATCGGAGACGTCGAGTCGGTGATTATGCGCGTTCGTCCCCCGCGCACGACACCGGCGTGCGGTCTCCTCGACACCTGCCTCGTCGATGTCGCTGACCACCACCTCGACCCCGTACCCGGCCAACGTCTCCGCCATCGCGCGACCGATCCCCGAGGCCGCCCCGGTGATCACCGCCGGCCCCCGGTGCGCCCAGCTGTCCACCGTCTCCCGCAGTCGGTCACGTTCCATCATCGATCGGAGTACGTCCATGTGCGCGGTGTACCCGTCGGACGCGGAACGCAATCCTCCCCCGGCGGTCGCTGCGACCATGTTTGACCGTTCCGACGGTGGGTACACCGCCGCGTGATGGACACACTTGTGGCGGTGCAGACCGCGTGAGCGCTGTGGACGCCGTCGTCATCGGCGCCGGACACAACGGGCTGGTCGCCGCGATCCGCCTCGCCGACGCGGGGTGGGATGTCGTGCTGCTCGAACAGCACGAGTCCGTGGGTGGGGCGGTGCGCAGCGCAGAACTGACGCCGGGATACGTCTCCGACCTCTACAGCGCGTTCTACCCGCTGGCCTCGGTGTCACCGGCCCTGCGCGGCCTCGATCTGGGCCACCACGGACTGACGTGGAGCCGTGCGCCGATCGCCTTCGGCCATCCCCTCTCACCCGACGACACCGGCCCGGCTGTCGTCCACCGGGACGCCGGGGTCACGGCGGCCGCGCTGGCCGCTCACGACGCCCGCGACGGTCGGACGTGGGTCGAGTTGACCGAGCAGTGGCGGACGATCGGCCCCGCACTGATCGACACCCTGTTCCGGCCGTTCCCACCCGTCCGCGGGCCGTGGGGTCTGCTGCGCGCGCTCGAGGCAGGCGACCTGCTCCGACTGGCCCGCTTCCTCACCCTGCCCGCATCGCGCATGGTGACCGAACTCTTCCGGGATCCTCATGCGCAGATCCTGTTCCTGGGCAACGCCATGCACGCCGACATACCCCTCGACGCGCCCGGCAGCGGTCTCATGGGCTATCTGCTCACCATGCTGGGACAGGACACGGGATTCCCGGTGCCGGTCGGCGGCGCGTTTGCGCTGTCGGAGGCGCTGGCCTCCCGCGCCCGTGCCGCCGGGGTCGAGATCCTCACCGGGACCGCAGTCGACCGCATCGACATCGAGGACGGTCGGGCACGGGGTGTCCGCACCCGTGACGGACGTCGGTTCCGCGCCCGGCGAGCGGTTCTCGCCGACGTCGATGCCCCGACGCTCCTGACGCACCTGGTCGGTCCCGCGAACCTGCCCGCCCGTGTCGTCGCCGATCTCGAGCGGTTCGACTGGGACATGCCGGTCGTCAAGGTGAACTACGCGGTGCGCGCGCCGATCCCCTGGACCGGTCGCGCGCTCTCCGAGGCGGGGACGGTGCACCTCGGTGCCGATCGCGACCAGATGGTGCGATGGATGGCCGACCTGACGACCGGCGTGGTGCCGCGCACCCCCTTCCTGCTGTTCGGGCAGATGACCACCTCCGACCCCACCCGCTCGCCCAGCGGAACCGAGAGCGCCTGGGCCTACACCCATCTCCCGCGGGGGATCACCGACGAGGCGGCGGCGCAGACACTCGCCGATCGCGTGGACGAGGTCGTCGAGGCACATGCGCCCGGCTTCACCGATCTGCTCGAGGGGCGACACGTACAGACTCCCCGCATGCTCGCCGACGACGATCCCAACCTGCACGGAGGCGCGGTCAACGGCGGAACCGCACAATTGCACCAGCAGTTGGTGTTCCGTCCGGTACCCGGGACCGGCCGGCCCGAGACCCCCGTCGACCGGCTCTACCTCGCCGGCGCGTCAGCCCACCCCGGGGGCGGCGTACACGGCGCATGCGGCAACAACGCAGCCCGCGCCGCGCTCGCCGCCCACGGCATCCGAGGGCTCCCCCGTAGGACGGTCATCTCGCTGCTCGACCGACGGCTGACGAACTGACCCCCATCCCCGCACACCCACCGCACGACGATCAGGAGGCCCCATGCCCGCAGTGTCCACCCACACCACCGCCACCCCCGCCCAGGTGTGGTCGGTCCTGTCCAACGGATGGTTGTACGCGTCGTGGGTGGTCGGCGCCTCACGCATCCGGGGCGTGGACCCCGATTGGCCCCAGGAGGGTTCGCGGATCCATCACTCGGTCGGCGCCTGGCCGCTGCTGCTCGACGACGAGACGCGGTCGCTGTCCTCGGGCGCCGGCACTCTCGTCCTGTCGGCGCACGCGTGGCCCTTCGGAAGGGCCCGCATCGAGATGGCGGTCGTCAAGCACGAGAACGGTTCGATCGTCACGATGGACGAGACGGCCGAGACCGCTCCCGCGCGATGGGTGCCCGACGACGTACAGCGGGTGACGATGGCGCCGCGCCTGCGCGAGTGCCTGCAGCGCCTGGTCTACCTGGCGGAGAACGACGGCGCGTGACACGGCGGCCGTCGACTCACCCGGGCAGGGTCTCTCCCCCGATCGGCGCCAGCACCTCGCCGCTGTAGTACGACGAGTACAACTCAGAGGCGAAGAAGACGTACGACGGCGCGATCTCGTCGGGTTGCGCCGCCCGGCCGTACGGCACCTGCGCACCGAACTGTCCGACCTGTTCCGGGGGCATGGTCGCCGGTATGAGCGGGGTCCACACGGGTCCGGGCGCGACACAGTTGACGCGGATACCCCTGTCCATCAACGACTGTGCGAGCGAATATGTCAGCGCGGTGACCGCGCCCTTGGCGGCGGAGTAGTCGATCAGCGACTTGTTGCCGCGCAGACCGTTGATCGACCCGGTGTTGATGATGACGCCGCCGCGGCCGAGGTGGGGAACCGCGGCCCGTGTGGTGTGGAAGAAACTGTCGATGTTGACGTCGAAGGTCCGTCGCCACTGCTCGGGGGTCAGCTCCATGAAGTCCTCGACCGGGTTCTGGAACGCCACGTTGTTCACCAGGATGTCGATCCCGCCGAGGTCGGCGACCGTGGACTCGACGATCTGCGCGCAGTGCGCGGGGTCGGCGAGGTCGCCGGGATAGAGCACGCCGCGGGTACCCGCCGCATCGACGAGGTCGCAGGTGTGGGTCGCATCGTCGGTTTCGTCGAGGTACGCGATGGCCACGTCGGCGCCTTCTTTGGCGAAGGCGACCGCGACGGCGCGACCGATACCGGAATCGCCTCCGGTGATCAGCGCCCGACGTCCACGCAGGAGGTCGCGTCCGCGATAGTCGCGCATCTCGTCGCGTGGCCGTTCCGACATCTCGGCGGTCTCGCCCGGGTAGGAGATGTTCTCCGACGGGTGGTCACTCATCTCGTGGCTCCTCTGGTGGTCTCGAATTTGTTGATGATGTTGGTGCTCAACGGGTCCCGACGATGTCCGACGCGATCGAGGCCAGCCGCGTCTGCGCCGCGGAGACGACGCCGTGACGGTTCCTGTGGGCTTCCTCGTAGGCGACCACGGCGCGGATCGACCTCGGATCGTCCAGTTCGCGGATCGCGGCCACCACCTCGGGGACGGTCAGGTCGTCATAGCCCTCGATGGGGAGGTCCTCACCGATGGGACCGCGCCGGCCGCGGACGGCGGACACCGCCTCGGAGGCGCCACGCAGCATCTCCACGACCCTGTCCATCCCGCCGACCGCCACCGACGCGGGCGCCGATGCGGCCCGCAGTGCGACCCCCGCGCCCCACTGTCCAGGGCCACGCCGCAGAGCGACCGGTCCCCCGAGTGCCTCCTCGGCCAGAACGGTGGTGAGCCAGTCGACGGTGGCCTCGTGTGCACCGACGAGGCGTTGCGCGAGGTCGCGGACGGTGTCGTCGCCGGCCGACGTGGCGAGTGCGAGGAGGTATCGCGAGCGATCGAGCAGCTGGTGCTCCAGCGCGAGGTCACCGAGCAGTGCCTCGTCGAGGGGTGCGACCTGCTCGGCGAGGGCCTTGCCCAGGGCCGCGAGGCGACCGATCAAGGGTCGCAACGCCGTCCGAGATGCACCCTGGTCGCGGAGCACACGCTGGATGGACTCGGCACGCCCTCGGGCGTTGTCCGCGTTCTGGGTCAACTCGCGGCGCACCGCGTCGGTGCGGGCCTGCGCGACCCGCGTCTGGGCCACCTGGATCTCGGTGTGGGTGAGGGCGAGGATCGCACGGAGCTGATCGGGGATGGTCGACGTCGAGACCGTCATGGGGGACTTCCTTTCGTCTGAGAACAGGACGTGGTCGTCGGGTTCCCGACGTCCGGCGGGCCCAAACCACCGCCCCGGGAGGGTTTGAGCCCCCGCACGGGTGGGGCACCCCGATCGCGAACGCCCGGCAGAGACCGTCGCCGAACCCCACACCGCGTGACACGCCGGTTCCCGGCTGTGCGCAACGGATTCCGGGGGCGCGCGCTCCCCCGTCAACGAGAGGTCTCCCATGTTCCGACACACCGACCATCTGCAATTCGACGTCGCCCCGGAGAAGCCGGACCCGGTCTACGCCCACAAACTGCAGGAACTCATCGGCGGCACCTTCGGTGAGATGACCGTGACCATGCAGTACCTCATGCAGGGTTGGAACTGCCGTCTCAAGGGCAAGTACAAGGACCTCATCATGGACGTCGCCACCGAGGAGATCGGTCACGTCGAGATGATCGCCACGATGATCGCGCGCCTGCTCGAGGGCGCTCCGGCCACCGACGCGACGAAGAACGCGGCGGGCGATCCCGTGGTCGCCGCGGTCATGGGTGGCATGGATCCGCAGCAGGCCATCGTCGCCGGCGGCGGGGCGATGCTCGCCAACAGCAACGGTGTCCCCTGGAACGGCGGTTACATCGTCGCGAGCGGGAACCTGTTGGCGGACTTCCGATCCAATGTGTCGGTCGAGTCCCATGGGCGGCTGCAGACCGCTCGGCTCTACCACATGACCGACGACCCCGGCGTGAAGGACATGTTGAAGTTCAACCTCGCTCGCGACACCTACCACCAGAATCTGTGGCTGGCCGCGATCGAGGAACTGAAGGCCGACGGGCTCGAGGACACGATCGTCCCGAACGACCTCATGGACACCGAGCACGCCGAACACGCCACCAGCCTGTGGCACCTGTCCGACGGCGCCGACGCGGACAAGGGCCGGTGGGCGTACGGCGTGGCGGCCGACGGGCGTCACGAGAACGGTTTCCTCGCCGACCCGGTGCCGCTGGGTTCCGCCCAGGCCGGACCGCCGCCGGATCCCAAGCTGTACGCAACGTACGACGGGGCGATGGGCGAACCGCGCACGCCCGCCTTCGGCACGGAGAAGGGCGTCATCGGCAAGCTCAAGGACGTCGTCGACCCGGACGCGAACTGAACCGGTGCTGACCGAGGTGGCCGGCGCCCCGTTCCGGTGGGCGGCCGCCGCACGTCGCGCCCGCGCATTCCATCCCACCGGGGTGGTCTGCGCGGGTTCGGCGCGGTTCTCGCGGCCCGCGATGGATCTGGTGACGCTGTCCGGGGCCGACGTCACCATCCGGATCTCCAAGGGGGTCGGCACGCCGCGCGGCCTCCCCGACGTCGGGGGTGTCGCCCTGCGTCTGACGGTCACCGACCCGAGAACGGATCGCGAGACCCTCTGGGATCTGCTGCCGGCGACGTCGAGTCGACAGGCGGTACGACTGGCGATCCCGCTACCGGCGATGGCGTGGACCTCTGCCACGTTCTCGAGTCTCACCCCGTTCCGGGTGGGATCGCACCTGTGGTGGCTGCGCGCGGAACTCGTGGGCGACACCGCTCTGACGGACATGGCGCCGGACACGGTGCGCTCCACCGTCGACGCCGGTGACCGGCTCCGTCTGGTCCTGTCCCACGCCCGGGGGCCCCTCGGCCGCTTCACACCCTTCGGGTCGGTCGACCTGACTGCCGCCAGACACCCCGATCACGTCGACTTCGACCCGATCAGGAACGCGCCCGGGGGTGTGTCGATGTTCCCGGACTGGCTGGCGACGCTGCGACGGTCGAGTTACGACCAGAGCCGGTCGGGGCGACCGGACACCGCGATCAGTCCCGTGCCGGGAAGTGCTTGATCAGTGCCTCCTGCACGACCGTGGTCGCCAGTGTCCCGTCGAGGGTGAAGAAGCGTCCCGAGGCGAGACCGCGGGAGCCGGCCGCGACCGGGGACTCGGTGGCGTAGAGCATCCACTCGTCGAACCGGAAATCGCGGTGGAACCACATCGAGTGGTTGACCGTCGCCGCGAACAGTCGGTCGATGCCCCAGGACAGTCCGTGTGTGGTGATGATCGAGTCGAGCACGGTGGTGTCGGACGCATAGGCCATGGTCGCGACGTGCAGCAGCGGGTTGTCGGGCAGGGTCCCGTCGGCGCGCATCCACACGCGGTTCTGTTCCAACCGCTCGCCGGTCTCGCGGGCCTTCCACGTCGGATCGTTGGCGAACCGGATGTCGATCGGGTGCAGCGCGTCGACGAATGCGGCGATGCGGTCCTCGTATCCCTTGAAGTGCTCGCCGAGGGGTGGCAACTCATCGGGGTAGGGCACCTCGGGGGTCGACACGGCGTGCTCGAGACCGGCCGAACTGTCCTGGAACGCGACGAGCATCGTGAAGACCTCCGCGTCGCCCTGCATGGCGGTGACCTGCCGGTTGGCGAAACTGCGGGCGTCGCGGGAACGGTGCACGTGATAGTGGATGGGTCGCTCGACGTCGCCGCCGCGGATGAAGTGCGCGTGCAGCGCGTGGACGGGCGGTGTGCCCTTCACGATGGTGCGGCCGGCGGCGATGACGCCCTGGGCGAGCAACTGTCCGCCGAAGGTGCGGGCGGTCTTCTGTTCGGGGTGCTGCCCCACGAACACGTCGTCGCCGGCATCGGTCAGGTCGAACAGGCCGAGGAGTTTGTCGAGATCACTCTGCATGGTCACTTCCACTGCCCGGCCCCCTCGTCGATGCATCCCGCTCGGCGCCGGCTCGGGCCGGACCGAGTTCCCCCGGGATGGAGTTCAGGTCAGAACTCAGTGATCCTCTTCACCGATGCGGTGCACGTGGATCAGGTTGGTGGATCCGACCGTACCGGGAGGTGCTCCGGCGACGATGACCACCTGATCGCCGACGCTGAGCCGACCGATCTTCAGCAGGGAGGAATCGACCTGCCGGATCATCGCGTCGGTGCTCTCGACGGGGTCGACCAGGAACGTCTCGGTCCCCCAGCTCATCGCCAGCTGGCTGCGGACCTCCGGCAGCGGAGTGAACGCCAGCAACGGCAACCGCGTGTGGAGGCGGGCGAGTCGGCGGACGGTGTCGCCGGACTGCGTGAACGCCACCAATGCCTTGGCGTCGAGACGTTCGCCGATGTCGCGGGCGGCGTAGGAGATGATGCCGCGCTTGGTGCGCGGGACGTGGCTGAGCGGCGGGACCGCGCGGGTGCTGTTCTCGACGGCGTTGACGATCCGGGCCATCGTGCGGACGGTCTCCATCACGTACTTACCGACCGACGTCTCACCCGACAGCATCACCGCGTCGGCGCCGTCGAGGACGGCGTTGGCGACGTCGGACGCCTCGGCGCGGGTGGGCCGCGAGTTCTCGATCATCGACTCGAGCATCTGCGTCGCGACGATGACCGGCTTGGCGTTCTCGCGTGCCATCTGAATGGCTCGTTTCTGCACCAGCGGCACCTCCTCGAGCGGCAGTTCCACACCGAGGTCGCCGCGGGCGACCATCACCGCGTCGAACGCCAACACGACGGCCTCGAGGTTGTCGATCGCCTCGGGCTTCTCCAGCTTGGCGATGACGGGAACCCGCCGACCGACCCGATCCATCACCTCGTGGACCAGCTCGATGTCGGACGGTGAGCGCACGAACGACAGGGCGATGAGGTCGACGCCGAGCGACAGCGCGAACTCGAGGTCGGCGGTGTCCTTGTCGGACATGGCCGGCACCGACACGTTCATGCCGGGCAGCGACACGCCCTTGTTGTTGCTGACCGGACCACCTTCGGTGACACGGCAGACGACGTCGTTGCCGTCGACGTCGACGACGGTCAGGCCGACCTTGCCGTCGTCGACGAGGAGTCGGTCGCCGGGCTGGGCGTCCACCGCGAGTTCCTTGTACGTCGTCGACACACGATCGTGGGTTCCCTCGATCTCGTCGACGGTGATCCGGACCTGCTCGCCGGTCGCCCACTCGGTGCGGCCCTGGGCGAAGCGCCCGAGACGGATCTTCGGTCCCTGGAGGTCGGCGAGGATGCCGACGGCGCGTCCGGTGATGTCGGAGGCCTCACGGACCCGCTCGTACATGGCCTGGTGGTCGGCGTGCGTGCCGTGGCTGAAGTTGAGGCGCGCGACATCCATGCCGCTCTCGACGAGTTCTCGAACGCGCTCCGCCGAATCGGTCGCAGGGCCCAGGGTGCAGACGATCTTGGTACGGCGATTCACCCGGCCGAGCCTAGTCTCCCCGTCCGGCCAACTCCATCACAGCGCCAACTTGTCATCTCGCGGAAAGACGCGCGGTCGACAGCGGCAGCGCACCCGGATGCACCGGGGCCGGCAGATCCGAGGCGCCCATGAGGAATTCGTCCACACCCCGTGCCGCCGCCCGTCCCTCGGCGATCGCCCACACCACCAACGACGCGCCGCGATGGGCGTCGCCGCAGACGAAGACGCCCTCCGCCGTGGTCTGCCACCCGCTCCCACAGGACAGGGTTCCGCGGGGTGTCGTCGACAGGCCGAGGTCGTCGAGCAGCGCCATCGGCTCCACCCCCTCGAAGCCGATCGCGAACAACGCGAGATCGCATGTGATCTCGAAGTCGTCGCCGACGGGCACGACGGTGCGTCCTCCGCCCTCGTCGCGCCGCACCTCCACCTCGGCCAGCACGAGGTGCGTGACGCGTCCCGCGGCGTCGCCACGGAACCGTTGCACGGCGACCTGATACCTGCGCTCGCCGCCCTCGTGATGCGATGACGACGTCCGCATCACCAACGGCCAGGTGGGCCACGGCGAGAGTCCGTCGTCGCGGCTGCGCGGCAGTTCGGGGTTGTAGTCGAGCTGGGTCACCGACGCGGCACCCTGGCGGTGGGCGGTGCCCAGGCAGTCGGCGCCGGTGTCGCCGCCGCCGATGATGACGACGTGCTTGCCGCGGGCGGTGATCGGGCTCGGTCCGTCACCCTCGCATTCGCGGTTGGCGGGCACGAGATGCTCCATCGCCAGATGGACACCGTCGAGCTCGCGGCCGGGAACCACGTTGTCGCGCGCGGCGAGCGCACCGACGGCGAGCACGACCGCGTCGTGTCGGGCTCGCAGGTCGGCGACACCGAGATCGACGCCCACGTCGACCCCGGTCCGGAAGTCGGTGCCCTCGGCGCGCATCTGCGCCAGCCGTCGGTCGATGTCGGATTTCTGCAGCTTGTACTCGGGGATGCCGTACCGCAGCAGGCCGCCGAGGCGGTCGTCGCGTTCGTAGACGGTGACGTCGTGCCCGGCACGGGTCAGCTGCTGGGCGGCGGCGAGACCGGCGGGACCCGAACCGACGACGGCGACCGATCGACCCGTTCGCACCGCGGGCATCTTCGGCTCGACCATGCCCTCCTGCCAGGCCACCTCGGCGATCGTCTTCTCGATGCGTTTGATGGTGACGCTGCCGCCGGTCGTCTCGTCCGAGATCGACAGGACGCACGCCGATTCACACGGGGCGGGGCAGATCTTGCCGGTGAACTCCGGGAAGTTGTTCGTCGCGTGCAGACGGTCGGCGGCGGCATCCCACCGACGGCGACGGACGAGGTCGTTCCATTCCGGGATGAGGTTGCCCAGCGGGCACCCCGCCCCACCGGAATGACAGAACGGGATACCGCAGTCCATGCATCGCCGCGCCTGCTCGGAGACCTCCTCGCGCTGCTGGAGCGGGTCGGGATGCTCGTAGACGTCGGCCCAGTCGTGCACCCTCTCCGACGCGGGGCGGGCGCGGTCCTCCCGCTTGCCCACGGTCAGGAATCCGCGTGCGTCAGCCACGTGCCGCCTCCATGATCGCCGAGTCGACATCGCGTCCCTCGGCCTGCGCCATCCGCGCGGCGTCGAGCACGCGCTGGTAATCGGTCGGCATCACCTTCGTGAACGCCTGGGACCGGCGCGGCCAGTCGGCGAGCAGGGACGCGCCGACGCCGGACCCGGTCAGTGCGGTGTGTCGGCCGATCGTCTCGCGCAACCAGGCGAGGTCGTCGGGGTCGGGTCGCTGGAGAGAGACCATCGCGGGGTTGACCTTCGCCGGGTCGAGATCGTGCACGAACGCGATGCCCCCGGACATGCCCGCGGCCATGTTGCGTCCGGTGGGTCCGAGGATCACGACCCGCCCCCCGGTCATGTACTCACACGCGTGGTCGCCCACACCCTCGACGACGGCGGTGGCACCGGAGTTGCGCACCGAGAACCGCTCCCCGACGCGGCCGCGCAGGTACACCTGTCCCGAAGTGGCCCCGTAGAGCAGGGTGTTGCCCGCGATGACCTGATCCTCGGCGACGAACGTCGCGTCGGGATCGGGTCGCACGATCACGGTGCCACCGCAGATGCCCTTGCCCACATAGTCGTTCGCGTCACCGCGCAGGTCGATGGTGACACCCGGCGGGAGGAACGCACCGAGCGACTGTCCGGCCGACCCGGTGAGGTTCACCCGGATGGTGTCGGCGGCGAGTCCCTCGGCACCGTAGCGGCGGGTGACCTCGGCGCCGAGCAGCGTGCCCACGGTGCGGTTCACGTTGCGGACCGGCAGGTCGAGGGTGACCGGGTGCGCGTCCTCGAGGGCACCCTCGGCGAGCTGGATCAGTGTCTGGTCCAGGGCCTTGTCGAGGGCGTGGTACTGCTCGGTGACGCGGCGACGGGCGCCCGGGACGTCGGGCACCGCGAAGATGGGTGACAGGTCGATGCCGCGGCTCTTCCAGTGCGCCACACCGGCTGCGGTGTGCAGCGCGTCGGCCCGCCCGACGGCCTCGTCGATCGACCGGAAGCCGAGCATCGCGAGGTGTTCGCGGACATCGGCGGCGATGAACCGGAAGAAGTTCACGATGTGGTCGGCCTGTCCGGTGAACCGCGCCCGCAACACCGGGTTCTGCGTGGCGACCCCCACCGGGCAGGTGTCGAGATGGCAGACGCGCATCATGATGCAGCCCGCCACGATGAGCGGCGCGGTGGAGAACCCGAACTCCTCGGCCCCGAGCAGAGCGGCCACCATCACGTCGCGCCCGGTCCGCAGGGCGCCGTCGCACTGGACGGTGATGCGATCACGTAACCCGTTGAGCATCAGCGTCTGCTGCGCATCGGCCAGACCGATCTCCCAGGGCGTGCCGGCGTGTTTGAGGGAGGTCAGCGGCGACGCACCGGTACCGCCGTCGTGGCCGGAGATCAACACCACGTCGGCGTGCGCCTTCGACACCCCCGCCGCGACGGTGCCCACACCGACCGCGGAGACGAGCTTCACGTGGACGCGCGCGTTCGAGTTCGCGTTCTTCAGGTCGTGGATGAGTTGGGCGAGGTCCTCGATCGAGTAGATGTCGTGATGCGGGGGCGGCGAGATGAGCGCGACACCGGGCGTGGAGTGCCGGGTCTTGGCGATCCACGGATACACCTTGTAGGCCGGGAGTTGTCCACCCTCACCGGGTTTGGCGCCCTGGGCCATCTTGATCTGGATATCGGTGGCGTTGGTGAGGTAGTCGCTGGTCACCCCGAACCGTCCGGAGGCGACCTGTTTCACCGCGCTGCGGCGCTGCGGGTCGTAGAGGCGGTCGGTGTCCTCGCCGCCCTCCCCGGAGTTCGACCGCCCGCCGATCCGGTTCATCGCGATCGCCATCGTCTCGTGCGCCTCGGCAGAGATGGAGCCGTAACTCATGGCCCCGGTGTTGAACCGGGTCATGATCGACTCCACCGACTCGACCTCGTCGATGGGCACCGGCGACCGCCCAGCGGTGTCGTCGTCCGCGGCGACGAAGTCGAACAGTCCACGGAGCGTGCCGCCCTCGGCCGACAGACGGTTGACCTCGTCGCAGTACCGGCGGTAGACGTCCTCCCTGCCACTGGCGGTCGCGTGCTGCAGGAGGAACACGGTCTCGGGGGTGAACAGATGCAACTCCCCCTCGCGACGGAACTGGTACTCGCCACCGACGTCGAGCCGGCGGAAGACCTGCTCGGTGGGGTTGTCCGGGAAGGCCCGGCGGTGTCGGATCGCCACCTCCTCGGCGAGCTCGGCCAGCCCCACACCCTCGATACGCGACACGGTGCGGGTGAAGTACTCGGCGACGAGGTCCGACGACAGTCCGACGGCCTCGAAACACTGTGCGCCGGTGTAGGAGCTGACGGTGGAAATGCCCATCTTGCTCATGACCTTGAGCACCCCCTTGCCCAGGGCCAGGAGGTAGTTGCGGACCGCCCCGGTGGGGGCGACGCCGGTCAGCTCACCCTCGCGGATGAGGTCCTCGATGGACTCGAAGGCCAGGTACGGGTTGACCGCCGCGGCGCCGAAACCGATCAACAGCGCCACGTGGTGCACCTCGCGCGCATCACCTGTCTCGACGACGAGCGCGACCCTCGTGCGCTCTTTCGTTCGCACCAGATGGTGGTGGACCGCCGAGACCGCGAGCAGTGACGGGATCGGGGCGTGGTCACGATCGGCCTCGCGATCGCTGATCACCAGGGTGGAGTGACCGTCGGCGATGGCCTGGGAGGCACGCGCCCGCAGATCGTCGAGCGCGTGGGCGAGTGCCTCACCTCCCCCGCCGACCTCGAAGTGCGCGCGCAGGACACGGGCCGACAGACCGCGGTGATTGCCGTCGTCGTCGATGTGGACGATCTTGGCCAGCTCGTCGTTGTCGAGGACCGGCCACGGCAGAACGATCTGTCGGCACGACGCCGCCGAGGGAGCGAGCAGGTTGTGTTCGGGCCCCATGACCCGCGCCATCGACGTGACGATCTCCTCGCGGATCGCGTCGAGTGGCGGGTTGGTGACCTGCGCGAACAGTTCGACGAAGTAGTCGTAGAGCAGCCGTGACCGGCGCGAGAGGACCGCGACCGGGGTGTCGGTGCCCATCGACCCCAGTGGCTCGGTGCCACCGGCGGCCATCGGCGTCAACAGGATGCGCAGATCTTCCTCGGTGTACCCGAACGACACCTGCCTGCGCACCACCGACTCGTGGGTCGGCACGAAGCGCGGTCGGTCGGGCAGCGTGGCGATCTCGAGCAATCCGGCGTGCAGCCATTCGGCGTAGGGGGCGGCGGCGATGAGATCGGACTTGATCTCCTCGTCGCCCACGATGCGTCCGATCGCGGTGTCGACGAGGAACATCCGTCCGGGCTCGAGGCGTCCCTTCGCCACGACGTCGTCGACGCCGATGTCGAGCACCCCGGACTCCGACGCGAGGACCACACGGCCACCGCGGGTCTGCCACCACCGCCCGGGGCGCAGCCCGTTGCGGTCGAGCACCGCACCGACGACGGTGCCGTCGGTGAAGGTGACACACGCCGGGCCGTCCCATGCCTCCATCAGCGATCCGTGGAACTGACAGAACGCCCGCCGGTCGGGATCCATGTCGGCCACGTTCTCCCACGCCTCGGGGACCATCATCATCACGCTGTGCGCGACGCTGCGGCCGCCGAGGTGCAGCAGTTCGAGGACCTCGTCGAGAGACGCGGAATCGGACGCATCGGGTGTGCAGATCGGGAACAGGCGGCGGAGATCACCGGGGATGAGATCGCTGTCGAGCATCGCCTCCCGGGCGCGCATGCGGTTGCGGTTGCCGCGCACGGTGTTGATCTCGCCGTTGTGCGCGACGTAGCGGAACGGATGCGCGAGGGGCCACGACGGAAAGGTGTTGGTGGAGAAGCGCGAATGGACGATGGCGATGGCGCTCTCGCACCGCTCGTCGCGCAGGTCGGCGTAGTAGAGCGGCAGCTGGGTGGTGGTGAGCATGCCCTTGTACACCATGGTGCGACTCGACAGCGACGCGAAATAGACTCCGCTGCCCTCGGATTCGACATGGGCGTCGGTCTGTTCGGCGCGTTTGCGCAGGGGGTACACGATGCGGTCGAGATCGATGCCCGCCGGCCGGGGTGTGCCGTCGTCGGTGTCGACCGTGACGAACAGTTGCGCCATGTGCGGCATACAGCCGCGGGCGGTGGCGCCGAGGTCGGCTCCGTCGGCGTCGGTCGGCAGGTCGCGCCAGCCGAGGACGGTGACGCCCTCGTCGGCGGCGATCGACTCGATTCGCGCGGTCGCCGCCGCGCGTGCGGACGCGTCGACGGGCAGGAAACAGACGCCGGCCGCGTAGGAGTGGTTGCCCGACAGGTCGGGATCGGGCAGGTCGAACGATGTCTGCGCGCGCAGCAGGGCGTCGGGCAGTTGGATCAGGATGCCGGCGCCGTCGCCGCTGTTCGTCTCGGCGCCCGCCGCGCCGCGGTGGTCGAGGTTCTCCAGCGCCAACAGTCCGTCGGCGACGACGTCATGGGAGCGTCGGCCGTGGATGTCGCACACCATCGCGACGCCGCAGGAATCGGCCTCGGCGTCGGGATCGTAGAGGCCCTGCGCGGGCGGGAATGCGGAGAACAGCACCGGTGACAACCTCCACGACAGGCCTGGCGGCCATCAGCGATGGGTCCTCAGGACTGCACCGGCCTGCGGGAGATACGGGTTCGCGATCGACGCACCGTCACGCGAAATCCGATGCTAACACCGTGGTCGCGAGCCCGTCGGGTGTGTTTCCGGCGGGTGGACTCTCCGGTCGGTCAGGACGGCGTGCGTGCACCGTTGGTGTCGTCGCCGTCGGACCCGGGCTCGTCGGGTTCGGCCTTCCCGGCGGCGGAGGTCACCGGCTCGGGTGTCCCGGACGCCGCGTCACCCGTCGCGGTGTCGTCGGTGCCGGTGTCGTCGGCGTCGGCGTCGGCGGCGGTGTCCTCGATGTCACCGCCCCGGACGTCGGCGTCGGGGGCCGACTCGGGACCGGCGCCGTCCCGGTAGATCTCGGCGGGGGACTCTCGACCCTTGCGGGCGAGGATCACGTAGGCGATCGCGCAGCAGAAGACGATGACGGCGGTGAAGACGTTGATGCGGACACCGAAGATGTGGGTGGCCTGGTCCTCACGGAGCAGTTCGATGACGAACCGACCCGCGCAGTATCCGGCGACATAGAGGGCGAACAGGCGGCCGTGACCGATGCGGAACCGTCGGTCGATCACCACCAATGCGATGACGACGAGGACGTTCCAGATCAGCTCGTACAGGAACGTCGGCTGCACCACGTCGACGACGGTGCCGGTGGAGGTGCCGTCGATGAGGCCCGGCCCCACGTTGCCGTTGCGGTCGACGCGTTCGTAGATCTCCAGGCCCCACGGGAGCGAGGTGTGCGCGCCGTAGAGCTCCTGGTTGAAATAGTTGCCCAGCCGACCGATGGCCTGTGCCAACAGGATCGGCGGGCCGATGGCGTCGCCCATGGCCGGCAACGAGATGCCGGCGCGACGCGCCCCGATCCAGGCGCCGAGCGCGCCGAAGAGCACCGCGCCCCAGATGCCGAGGCCGCCGTCCCAGATCTTGAACGCATCGATCGGGGTCTTCGGGCCGTCGCCGAAGTAGGTCCGCCAGTCGGTGGCCAGGTGATAGAGACGGCCTCCGATGAGGCCGAACGGCACCGCCCAGATGGCGATGTCGAGGACTTCACCGTCGCGGCCGCCGCGCGCCTGCCACCGCTTGCTGCCCCACCACACCGCGACGACGATGCCGACGATGATGCACAGCGCGTACGCCCGTAACGGGAAACCTCCGAGGTACCAGACACCCTGTGAGGGACTCGGGATGTAGGCCAGGACAGCGGGGTCGGTCACCGTGCCACAGTAGCCGAACGCACTCCCGCGGCCAGTTCCTCCACCAGTGCGGAGACCGCCTCGACACCCTCTGCGGCGGCACTGACGAGAGCGGATCCGACGATGACCCCGTCGGCGTAGGCGGCGATCTCCGCGGCCTGGGCTCCGCTGCGCACGCCGAGTCCGACCCCGATCGGGATGTCGGAGTGTTCCCGGATCCGCCTGCAGAGGCCGGGGGCGGCGTCGGAGACGGCATCGCGCGCACCGGTGACGCCCATCGTCGAGGCCGCGTAGACGAACCCGCGGCTCGAGTCGACGGTCATCGCCAGGCGTTCCTCGGTCGAGGAGGGCGCGACCAGGAAGATCGGGTCGAGAGCGTGATCGTCGGCCGCGGCCAACCAGCCGTCGGCCTCCTCGGGGATGAGGTTGGGGGTGATCAGCCCACGACCGCCCGCCGCGGCGAGATCACGGGCGAACGCGTCGACGCCGTAGCGCAGCACGGGATTCCAGTACGACATGACCACCGGCGCTCCCCCGGCGTCGGCGACCGCCTCGGCGGCGGCGAACACGTCGCGGACGCGGGTGCCCGCACGAAGCGCGGTGTCGGCGGCGTCCTGGATGGTCGGGCCGTCCATCACCGGGTCGGAGTACGGGATGCCGAGTTCGACTATGTCGCACCCGGACTGCACCAGTGCGCGCACCAGCTCCAACGAGGTGGGGACGTCGGGATAGCCGACGGGCAGATATCCGACGAGCGCACTGCGGTTCTCGGCCGAGCACTGCGCGAAGACCGGGGCCAGGCGCGAGGAGCTCACGGGGTGATACCCGGGGCGGGCGGCTGCGTGGTCGAGGTGTCGACCCCAGAGGAGTCGGCTGTCGAGGGGTCACCGAGTGTGGTGCCGCTGCCGTCGCTGCCGGCCGGTTTGTCGAGCAGACCGAACCACCGAGCGGCGGTGTCGACGTCCTTGTCGCCGCGTCCGGACAGGTTGACCACGATGACGGCCCCCTCGCCCAGTTCCGCACCGAGGTCGATGGCGCCCGCGACGGCGTGGGCGGACTCGATGGCCGGGATGATGCCCTCGGTCTTGCTCAACACCGACAGTGCGTCCATCGCGGCGGCGTCGGTGACCGGGCGGTACTCGGCCCGACCGGTCTCGAGCAGGTGTGCGTGTTCGGGGCCGACACCGGGGTAGTCGAGACCGGCGGAGATCGAGTGCGATTCGATCGTCTGGCCGTCGTCGTCCTGCAGCAGGTAGGAGTAGGCGCCCTGAAAGGCACCGGGAGTGCCGCCGGAGAAGGTGGCCGCGTGCCGTCCGGACTCGACGCCGTCACCGGCCGCCTCGAAACCGACCAGGCGCACCTCGGCATCGGCGATGAACGGGTGGAAGATGCCGATCGCGTTCGATCCGCCGCCGACACACGCCACGACGGCGTCGGGCAGCGCGCCGGTCTGCTCGAGGATCTGCGCGCGGGCCTCCAGTCCGACGATGCGCTGCAGATCGCGCACCATCAGCGGGAACGGGTGTGGACCGGCCGCGGTGCCGAAGCAGTAGTAGGTGTTGTGGGCGTTGGTGACCCAGTCACGCATGGCCTCGTTGATCGCGTCCTTGAGCGTCGCCGAACCGTTGTCGACCGCGATGACCGAGGCACCGAGCAGTCGCATGCGGGCGACGTTGAGTGCCTGCCGTTCGGTGTCGACGCGGCCCATGTAGACGATGCACTCGAGGCCGAGCAGTGCGCAGGCGGTGGCGGTGGCGACACCGTGCTGACCGGCGCCCGTCTCGGCGATGACCCGCGTCTTGCCCATCCTCTGGGCGAGCAGGGCCTGACCGATGACGTTGTTGATCTTGTGCGAACCGGTGTGGTTCAGATCCTCGCGCTTGAGGAAGATGCGGGCGCCACCGGCGGCGGCGCTCAGCCGTGTCGCCTCGAACAGCGGCGACGGGCGACCGCTGTAGTCACGCTGCAGGCGGTCGAGTTCGGCCAGGAACTCGTCGTCGCTGCGGACCTTCTCGTAGGTCGTCGTGACCTCGTCGATGACGGCCATCAGGGCCTCGGGCACATGGCGGCCGCCGAAGCTTCCGAAGTACCCGCGGGCGTCCGGATCGAACTCGGTGCGCTCGGACAGTCCCACGCTGGCGGTGGGGAAGGGACGGGAGGCGTGATCGATGGACACGCTTCAGCGTACCGGTTTGGGGCAGGACGGATGCGTCCCGGCGGTGACGAGCTCACGTACCGCTGCACGAGGATCGCCACTGGTGACCAGACCCTCACCGACGAGAACCGCGTCGGCACCGGCGCCGGCGTAAGCGAGGAGATCTGCCGTGCCGCGCACACCCGACTCGGCGATGCGGATGATCTCGGTGGGCAGTCCGGGGGCGATGCGCGCGAAGCTGTCCCGGTCGACCTCGAGGGTCTTGAGGTTGCGGGCGTTGACGCCGACCACCGAGGCACCGGCCTCGAGCGCGCGGTCGGCCTCCTCCTCGGTGTGCACCTCGACGAGTGCGGTCATGCCGAGTGATTCGGTGCGATCGAGCAGCGAGGCGAGGACGTTCTGTTCGAGCGCGGCGACGATGAGCAGGATGACGTCGGCGCCATGCGCCCGTGCCTCGTGGATCTGGTACGGCCCGACGATGAAGTCCTTGCGCAGCACGGGGATCTGCACGGCCGCGCGGACGGCGTCGAGATCGTCGAGGGAGCCGCCGAAGCGGCGCCCCTCGGTGAGCACGCTGATGATGCGGGCGCCGCCGCTCTCGTAGGCCTCGGCCAGGGCGGCCGGGTCGGTGATGTCGGCGAGCTCGCCTCGAGACGGGCTGGCGCGCTTGACCTCGGCGATGACGCCGATGCCGGTCTCGCGCAACGCGGCTGCGGCGTCGCGCGGATCGGGTGCGGCGGCCGAGGCGGCCTTCACGGCGGCGAAATCGAGGACCGCCTCACGGGCGGCGACGTCGGCCTTCACCCCGTCGATGATCGAGTCGAGGACGTTCGGCGTACTCATGGGTGCGCGGCCCCCTTCCGGCGGTGACGGACGGAAGTCGGTGGGTGGTCCACGTCATCCCTGTTCGCCACAGGGTAGCCCGGCAACCGGTGTCGGCCCTCAGGCGGGGTGGGCTCGGCGCGCGGGTGTCACCGGGTCGTCGACCCGGGGTCGTCGTCGCTGGTGGACGGCCCGTCACTGCGACCATCCGGGCGCATCCGGGTCGGGTCGGCGCCGTTGTCGAGGGCGTCCCACAGCATGCGTTCGGTGAGATCGTCCGGCGCGCCGTCGGTGGTCGCGGGCGACTGCGTGCCGGGCGTGGCCGCGGGGTCGGCCGGGCGGTCGCGATCGGCGAACACCTTCTCCTCGAGTTCGGCGCGGCGCGCGGCCGGCGAGCGGTACTTCGACGACATCGGCGCGGCGCCGCGCGCGCCGCGCAGCAGGACGACCGCTGCGGCGACGGCGATCACGCCACCGACGAACACGACGATCGCCGCCTGGTCGTGGGTCTCGACCGACACCACCTGATAGCGGCCGGGGACGTCGACGGCCTTTGCGGCGTAGGCACCGGGGTTGTTGCCGGTGAGCAGCGAGATGGCGGGCAACACCCCGAGGATGCCGATGAGCGCGACGATCAGCGCCGTGATCCGCAGCGCCCATCCGCGCAACGACACCGCCGCCGCGATGGCCGCGACGAGCACGATGGCCACGGGCGTGAGCCACGGACTCCAGTCCGATCCGTGGACGGTGAACCCTCGTTCGGGGCCGAGTCCGTCGCTGGTGGACAGCGACGCCCACGTCAGCCGCGACGCCGCCCACAGTGCCGCGGCCGCCGCGGCCAGCAGGATCGACGCGGTGGTCAGCGTCCGACGTCGGTGCAGGCGCTCGGCGGCCGCGACGTCGACGGTGCCGGACCCGGCGCGCGAGGCGGGCTCGTCGGTCGGCTGCCGGTCGGAGGGTGTGGGCTGGTTCGGCGTCTCGGTCATGGCGTGTGGTCGTGCTCCTCTGTGGTGGTCGTCGGGTCGGGGTCGGTGCCCGTGGCGTCGCCGCGGGCGCCGTCGACGCGACGCATGGTCTGCGCGGCGGCCACCGCCGAGAGCACGGTGCGCGCCTTGTTGCGCGCCTCGTTGAACTCGTAGACGGGGTCGCTGTCGGCGACCACGCCCCCGCCCGCCTGCACGTAGGCGGTGCCGTCCGCCATCACCGCGGTGCGGATGGCGATGGCGGTGTCGGCGTCGCCGGCGAAGTCGAGATAACCCACGATGCCGCCGTAGAGACCGCGCCGGGTCTGCTCGTGTTCGTCGATCAGTTCCATCGCCCGGACCTTCGGTGCGCCGGTGAGGGTCCCCGCGGGGAAGCACGCCGACACCGCGTCGAGGGCGGTGGTCTCGTCACGCAGGCGTCCGGTCACCGTCGACACGAGGTGCATCACGTGGCTGTAGCGCTCGATGTGTCGGTAGTCGTGCACGGTGACCGTGCCCGGCTCACACACCCGACCCAGGTCGTTGCGTCCGAGGTCGACGAGCATCAGGTGCTCGGAGTTCTCCTTCTCGTCGGCGAGGAGGTCCTTGGCCAACAGGACGTCCTCCTCCTCGGTCGCACCGCGCCACCGCGTGCCCGCGATGGGATGGGTGGTGGCGATCCGGTCGTGGACGGTCACCAGCGCCTCGGGGCTCGAGCCGACGACGGTGAACGGTTCGCGCCCGCCCTGCTCGGCGCCGATACCGGGCACCCGCAGCAGGTACATGTACGGGCTCGGGTTCGAGGCCCGGAGCACCCGGTAGACGTCGATGGGGTCGGCGTCGGTCGTCATCTCGAACCGCATCGACGGCACCACCTGGAAGGCCTCGCCCGCCTCGATCTCGCCGACCAGCGCGGTGACGACGGTGCCGTACTCCTCCTGGGTGCGTTGGCTGCGGTACTCCGGGTCGGGGGTCGCGAAGGTCGACACCGTCGACGGTGTCGGCGCGGCGAGATCGGCGGTCATGCGATCGAGCCGCGCGACGGCGTCGTCGTACGCGGCATCGACGCGGTCGTCGGACCCGTCGAAGTTGATCGCGTTGGCGATGAGGGTGATCGCACCCTCGTGGTGGTCGACGGCCGCGATGTCGGCGGCGAGCAGCATCATCATCTCCGGCAGATGCAGGTCGTCGACGGTGGTGTCGGGCAGCTTCTCGAGCCTGCGGACCGCGTCGTAGGCCAGGTAGCCCACGAATCCGCCGGTGAGCGGCGGCATGCCCGGCAACCGATCGGTGGCGAGCAACCGCAACGACTCCGCGAGCGCGACGAGGGGGTCGCCGTCGCGGGGTGCGCCGTCGGGGACGGTGCCCCACCAGTGCGCCTGCCCGTCGACGACGGTCAGTGCCGCCGGCGAACCGGCGCCGATGAACGACCACCGCGACCACGACCGCCCGTTCTCGGCCGACTCCAGCAGGAACGTGCCGGGCCGGTCGCCGGCGAGTTTGCGGTACGCCGACAGCGGCGTCTCGGAGTCGGCGAGCACCTTGCGGGTGACGGGGACGACGCGGTGGTCGCGCGCGAGCTCGACGAACACCTCCCGCGGGGTGGTCCCGTCGGTGGGTGGACGTCCGGCGGTCGGGTGAACGGAGGTGGGCACGCCCTATTGTCCCAGCGGTTCCCCGCCGACGCCCCAGTGGGACCGGGGGACCTCGGTGATGGTGACCCACACCGAATCGGGGTCCTTGCCGGTGGCCTTGGCGTAGGCCTCGGTGACCGCGGCGATGGTCTCGCGCTTCACGCGGTCACTGGATCCGGGGGTCTGCGAGATCTGGATGAGGGGCATCAGGGGCCTTTCACGTCGAGGGCGCGCGACGGGTCGAAACAACTGTGCGTCCCGGTGTGACAGGCGGGACCGGTCTGGTCGACGATCACCAGCAGGGCGTCACCGTCGCAGTCCAGGCGTACCTCGTGCACGGCCTGGACGTGTCCGCTGGTCTCCCCCTTCACCCAGTATTCCTGCCGTGACCGCGACCAGTACGTGGCGCGACCGGTGGCCAGGGTCCGCCCGAGCGCCTCGGCGTCCATCCACGCGAGCATCAACACCTCGCCGGTGGAGCGCTCCTGCACGACCGCTGCGACCAGTCCGTCGTCGGTGCGGCGCAGCCGCTGCTCGATCGCCGGGTCGAGGCCGCTCATCGGACCACCACCCCGTCGTGACGCATGGCGTCCTTCACCTCACCGATCCGCAGGTCGCCGAAGTGGAACACCGAGGCGGCCAACACCGCGTCGGCCCCGGCGCGGACGGCGGGGGTGAAGTGCTCGACCCGTCCGGCGCCACCGCTGGCGATCACCGGGACGGTGACCGCGGCGCGCACGGCACCGATCATCGTCAGGTCGAAACCGTTCTTGGTGCCGTCGGCGTCCATGGAGTTGAGAAGGATCTCCCCCACCCCGAGGTCCTGTCCGCGACGGGCCCACTCGACCGCGTCGATGCCGGTGCCGCGTCGCCCGCCGTGGGTGGTGACCTCCCAGCCCGACGGTGTCGGGGCCTCGCCGTCGGGGACGGTGCGCGCGTCGACCGACAACACGATGCACTGCGATCCGAAGTGGCGGCTCATCTCCTCCAGCACCTCGGGGCGTGCGATGGCCGCGGTGTTGACGCCGACCTTGTCGGCGCCGGCGCGCAACAGGGTGTCGACGTCGGCGACCGTGCGCACGCCACCACCGACGGTCAGCGGGATGAACACCTGATCGGCGGTGCGACGCACGACGTCGAGCATCGTCGACCGTCCCGAACTCGAGGCGGTGACGTCGAGGAAGGTCAGTTCGTCGGCGCCCGCGGCGTCGTAGGCCGCGGCGAGTTCGACCGGGTCACCGGCGTCGCGCAGGTCGACGAAGTTGACACCCTTCACAACCCGACCGGCGTCGACGTCGAGGCACGGGATGACCCGGACGGCGACGGTCATGACCGTCCCCCCGGGGGACCGACCTCGGCGATGATCGCCGCGAGTGCACCGTGCACCCCGGGTGCTCCCACCAACATCGACGGCGACGACACCGTCCACGGGTCGCCGGCGAGATCGGTGACCTCTCCCCCGGCCGCGAGGACGAGGGCGGCACCGGCCGCGTTGTCCCACGCGTGGTGGCCGAAACAGACTGCGCCACCGATGTTCCCGGCAGCACACAGGGCCATGTCGATGCCGGTGCTGCCCAGCAGGCGTAGCCGCGACACCCGTCGGGAGAGCTGTCCGAGGATGTCGATCCGCCACTGTCCGGGGTAACGGCCCGCGCTGTCGACGTTGAACGCACCGAACGCGATCATCGAGTCCTCGAGGCGGGTGGGGCGCAGCGGTGGGAGTTCCTCGCCGTTGCAGACGACCGGGCCGTCGACGAACGCCGAGTAGCGGCGGTCGAACAGCGGGAGCCAGGTGAGACCGAGGACCGGCGCACCGTCGTGCAGCAGGGCCACCAGGGTGCCGGCCAGCGGGAGGCCGGCCGAGTAGTTGGCGGTGCCGTCGATCGGGTCGACCACCCACACCGTCCCGGAGGTGACGTCGGGTCCGCCGTACTCCTCACCGTGGACGGCGATCCCGGTGGCGTCGGACAGCCGCGCGGAGAGCAGTCGTTCCAGTTCGAGATCGAGCTCGGTTGCGAAGTCGTTGCCGCCCTTGTCGACCGCACTCGGGGCGCCGAGTCCCTCGAGGAAACGCGGTGTGATCTCGTCGAGCAGACCCGTGGCGATCGACAGCAGTCGCGGCGGGTCGAGATCGGCGGGCAGGGTCCCGACGACGGTCGGGGCCATCACCGCCCGGCCACTGCGGCCAGCGCCTCGGGCAGCGTGAACCGCCCGGCGTAGAGCGCCTTCCCGACGATCGCCCCCTCGACGCCCGCGTCCACCAGGCCGGCTATCGCGACGAGATCGTCGACGGTCGAGACGCCACCGGAGGCGACGATCGGCGCCGACGCACGCTGGGCGACCTCCCGCAGCAGGTCGAGGTTCGGGCCGGTGAGTGTGCCGTCCTTGCTCACGTCGGTGACCACGTATCGCGAGCAGCCGTCGCGTTCGAGACGCTCGAGCACCTCCCACAGATCGCCGCCGTCGGACACCCAGCCGCGTCCGCGCAGCCGCCACCCGCGGTCCTCGTGGACGGCGTCGAGACCGATCGCGACGCGGTCGCCGAACTCGCCGACGATCCGCGAGCACCACTGCGGGTCCTCGAGCGCGGCGGTCCCGATGTTGACGCGTGTGCACCCGGTGGCCAGGGCCGCACGCAGGGAGTCGTCGTCGCGGATACCGCCGGACAGTTCGACTTTCACGTCGAGTTCACCGACGACCGCCGCGAGCAGTTCGCGGTTGTCCCCCCGGCCGAACGCGGCGTCGAGATCGACCAGATGGATCCACTCGGCGCCGTCGCGCTGCCAGGCCATGGCGGCCTCACGCGGCGACCCGTAGGACGTCTCCGACCCCGCCGCCCCCTGGACGAGCCGGACGGCCTGGCCGTCGGCGACGTCGACCGCGGGCAGGAGTTCGAGCGTGGACGGCATCTGGTGGGGCCTTTCGTCGGGAGTCACCGCGGGACGCGGGATCTCAGTGTTCGTCATCGGTGGGCGTCGGCGGTGTCTGCGCGGTGGGCGTCTGGGGAGACGAGGTCCGGGATGTGGATTCGACGGAGCGCGCGGCCGCGTCGACCATCCGGTTGGCGACCACGCCCATGACGGCGATGGCGACCGCGACGGCCAGCAGAGCGACCACGAGCGCGGCGGGCGCCGACACCCGCGTCACCCCGTAGATGATCGGGACCGAGACGACCAGCACCAGGGTCCCGGCGCCGAGCACCGCGAGCGCCAACCGCGCGAAGGAGAACGGGCGGGGGGCCGGTCGGTCCCGGTCGCCGCTCACAGCGACCGGACCCAGTTCTCGAGCAGCGCGGCACCCGCGTCACCCGATTTCTCGGGGTGGAACTGGGTGGCGGAGAGGGGTCCGTTCTCGACCGCGGCGAGGAACGGGGCGCCGTGTTCGGCCCAGGTGGTGATGGCCGGCGCGATCCGGGAACCGTCGCTGTCGAGGTCCCACGACTGCGCGGCATAGGAGTGCACGAAGTAGAACCGGGTGTCGGCGTCGAGACCGTCGAACAGCACCGATCCGGCACCTGCGTCGACGGTGTTCCATCCCATGTGTGGCAGGACCGGCGCGGGCAGTTGCGTGACGGCGCCAGGCCATTCACCGCAGCCCGCCGCCTGCACACCGAACTCGACACCCTCTTCGAACAGGATCTGCATGCCGACGCAGATGCCGAGCACCGGACGTCCCCCGGCCAGCCGCTGATCGATGATCCGGTCACCGCGGGCGGCGGTCAGGCCCGCCATGCATGCGGCGAAGGCGCCGACCCCGGGGACGACGAGGCCGTCGCACCCGAGGGCGTCGTCACGGTCGGCGGTGACGGTGACCTGCGCGCCGGTGCGTTCGAGCGCGCGTTGTGCCGAACGGAGGTTGCCCGACCCGTAGTCGAGGATCGTGACGCGGGGACTCACGACGGCCCCCGCATCTAGAGCGCACCCTTGGTCGACGGCACACCCGTGGCGCGGGGATCCGGTTCGGAGGCGGCGCGCAACGCACGGGCGACCGCCTTGTACTGGGCCTCGGTGATGTGGTGCTGGTCGCGTCCGTAGAGTACGCGGACGTGCAGGGCGATCCGCGCGTTCGTCGCCAACGTCTCGAACACGTGGCGGTTGATCACGGTGTTGTAGGCGACCCCGGGGTTGCCGCCGATCACCGAGGTCAGCAGGTGTTCGGGCTCGCCGGTGTGCACGAAATACGGTCGCCCGGACAGGTCGACCGCGGCGTGGGCCAACGCCTCGTCCATGGGGATCCAGGCGTCACCGAACCTCCGGATGCCGCGCTTGTCACCGAGAGCGAGATCGATGGCCTGACCCAGCACGATCGCGGTGTCCTCGACGGTGTGGTGCGACTCGATGTCGACGTCACCGGTCGCTGAGACGGTGAGATCGAAGCTGCCGTGGGCGCCGAACGCCGTCAGCATGTGGTCGTAGAACGCGACGCCGGTCGAGATGTTCGTCTTCCCGGTCCCGTCGAGGTCGATCTCGACGGCCACCGAGGACTCTCGGGTGACGCGCTCGACGCGCGCACTCCGTCGGGAGGCGCCGGGATCGGTGTCGGTGTCGGTCATCGCAGTACTCCGTCGGTTCGGGGGTCGGATGCGAGCAGGCCCTCGGCGGCCACCTCGGCGGCGGCACGCAGGAAGGCATCGTTCTCGGCGGCCAGGCCGATCGTGGCACGCAGGTGTCCGGGGACGCGGAGGTCACGGATCAACACGCCGCGGTCGAGGAAACGCTGCCACGCGATCGCCGCATCCGTGAGATGCCCGAACAACACGAAGTTCGCATCGGAGTCGACGACGGAGTAGCCGAGCGCAGTCAGCTCGTGGGTGACCCGACCACGTTCGGCGACGATCGCGGCGACGGTTGCCAGCGTCTCGTCGGCGTGGCGCAGGGCCGCCCGCGCGGCGGCCTGCGTGATGGCCGACAGGTGATAGGGCAACCGCACCAGCAGGAGCGACTCCACCAGGGCCGGGGACGCGACGAGGTAGCCGAGACGGCCCCCGGCGAACGCGAACGCCTTGCTCATGGTCCGGGTCACGACGAGGCGGTCGCCGAACTCGTCGATCAACCCGATCGCGCTCGGGCGATCGGAGAACTCGCCGTAGGCCTCGTCGACGATGACGATGCCCGGCGCCACCGACACCACCGCGCGGATGTCGTCGAGCGCCAGCGATTGTCCGGTCGGGTTGTTCGGCGAGGTGAGGAACACGACGTCGGGTGCGCGACGACCGATCTCGGCGACCGCGGCGGTGACGTCGAGGCTGAAGTCGGTCTCGCGGAGCATCTCGACCCAGGTGGTGTCGGTGCCGCCGGTGATGATCGAGTGCATCGAATACGACGGCACGAAGCCGATCGCGGTGCGGCCGGGACCCCCGAAGGCCTGCAGCAGCTGCTGCAGGATCTCGTTGGAACCGTTAGCCGCCCACAGATTCTCGACGCCGAGTTCGACGCCGGTGCGGCCGCTCAGGTAGCGGGCGAGGTCGGCGCGCAACGCGACGGCGTCGCGGTCGGGGTACCGGTGCAGCACCGACGCGGCGTCGCGTACCGATTCGGCGACGTCGTCGATGAGCGCCTGCGACGGCGGGTGCGGGTTCTCGTTGGTGTTCAGCGCGACGGGGACGTCGAGTTGCGGTGCACCGTAGGCGTGTTGCCCGCGCAGGGCCTCGCGCAGCGGGAGGTCGGCGAGGGAGAACCGCGCCCCGGGGGCGGTCACACCGGACTCCCTGATGCCGGGACGTCGGCGAACCGCACCGACACCGCGTCGCCGTGGGCCGGCAGGTCCTCGGCGTGGGCGAGCGCGACGACGTGGGGCGCGACCTCCTGCAGGGCCGAGCGGTCGTAGTCGACGATGTGCACCCCGCGCAGGAAGGTCTGCACCGACAACCCGGAGCTGTGCCGGGCCGAACCGGAGGTCGGCAGAACGTGATTGGAGCCCGCGCAGTAGTCGCCGAGGCTCACCGGCGAGTACCGGCCGACGAAGATGGCACCGGCGTTGCGGACACGGTCGGCGACGGCGGGGGCATCGGCGGTCTGGATCTCGAGGTGCTCGGCGGCGTAGGCGTCGACCACCGCGATCCCGTGGTCGATGTCGTCGACGAGCACGATGCCCGACTGCGCACCGGACAGGGCGGTGCGCACCCGTTCGGCGTGCCGGGTCGTGCCGACCTGTGCGGCCACCTCGGCGTCGACACGGTCGGCGAGCTCGACGCTGTCGGTGACCAACACCGAGGCGGCGAGGACGTCGTGTTCGGCCTGACTGATGAGGTCGGCGGCGACGGAGGTGGCGTCGGCGTCACCGTCGGCGAGGATGGCGATCTCGGTGGGCCCCGCCTCCGAGTCGATCCCGACGACGCTGCGACACAGGCGCTTCGCCGCGGTCACGTAGATGTTGCCCGGACCGGTGATGAGATCGACCGGCGCCAGCTCGGTCCCCGCGTCGGCGTCGGTGGCGAGGTCGGTGCCGCCGTAGGTGAGCAGCGCGACGGCCTGGGCGCCGCCGACCGCCCACACCTCGTCGACACCGAGGAGCGCGCATGCGGCGAGGATCGTCGGGTGCGGCCATCCCCCGTGGGCGGCCTGCGGAGGTGAGGCGACGACGAGCGAGGACACGCCGGCCTCCTGCGCGGGCACCACGTTCATGATGACGCTCGACGGGTAGACGGCATTGCCGCCGGGGACGTAGAGACCGACCCGGGCCACCGGGATCCACTTCTCCGTGACCGATCCGCCGGGGACGACCTCGGTGCGCGTGGTGGACCGACGCTGGTCGGCGTGCACGATCCGCGCGCGGCGGATGGACTCCTCCAGCGCGGTCCGCACGGTGGGGTCGACCGATGCGAGGGCGTGGGCGAGCACCGGCGCGGGCACCCGCACCGACGAGGGCGTCACGCCGTCGAACCGGGCTCCGAACTCCAGCGCCGCGGCGACGCCGTCGTCGCGGACCGCGGCCACCACCGGGGCGACCGTGGAGAGCACCGAGTCGATGTCGGTGCCCCCGCGCGGGAGCGCACGCCGGAGTTCCGCGGCGGTGTGCGCACGGCCGCGGAGGTCGGTTCGGGACAACATTGCGCGGGTCTCCTGCAGGTCGGGTGCGGGGTGGTCGGTGACGGCCACCCTCGACGGTCCACTCAAGGATATGGGGTCCGGCCAGCCGTTTTCGACGCCGGGTACCCGCCGCGAGACGACGACGTCGGCCGCCGGTCACCACCGCGAGGGTGGTGCCCGACGGCCGACGGCAGTCGTTCTCAGGTCACGTCGTGACCCGTTTCACAACGATCAGGCGGACGCCAGCGTCGCGGTGTCGATCACGAAGCGGTACCGGACGTCGGAGGAGACGGCGCGGTCGTAGGCCTCGTTGACCTGATCGGCCGAGATCGTCTCGATCTCCGCGGCGATGTCGTGCTCGGCGCAGAAGTCGAGCATCTCCTGGGTCAGGGCGATGCCACCGACCATGGAGCCCGACAGCGAGCGACGGTTGGTCAGGAGGGCGAACGCGGCGACCTCGAGCGGGTTCTCCGGCACACCGAGCTCGACGAGCGCTCCGTCGATGGCGAGCAGACCGATGTAGTCGGTGAGCGGCAGGTTCACCGACACCGTGTTCAGGATGAGGTCGAACTGACCGGCCAGATCCTTGAACAGCTGCTTGTTGTCCTTGGTGGCGTAGTAGTGGTCGGCACCGAAACGCTTCCCGTCCTCTTCCTTGCTCGTGGTCTGGCTCAGAACGGTGACCTCGGCGCCGAGCGCGTGGGCGATCTTGACGCCGACGTGTCCGAGGCCGCCCATGCCGATGATGGCGACCTTCTTGCCCGGGCCCGCGCCCCACTTCTTCAGCGGTGCGTAGAGGGTGATGCCGGCACACAGCAGGGGTGCGGCGACGTCGAGCTCGATGCCCTCAGGGATCTTCAGGACGAACTTCTCGGTGACGACGACCGACTCCGAGTACCCGCCGTGGGTGAACTCACCCTCGTAGGTCTTCGAGTTGTAGGTCTGGACGACACCCTTCTCGCAGTACTGCTCGTCGCCGTTCTTGCACGGCGCACATTCGCCGCAGGAGTCGACGAAGCAGCCGACGCCGACGCGGTCGCCGACGTTGTGGAGGGTGACCTCGGAACCGACCTCGGCGACGATCCCCGCGATCTCGTGGCCGGGGACGACCGGGTACTTGGTGCCCTTCCACTCGTTACGCGCGGTGTGGATGTCGGAATGGCAGATTCCCGCGAACTTGATGTCGATACGGACATCCTTGGGTCCCAGTTCGCGGCGTTCGATGGTCGAGATGGTGAGCGGGTCGGTCGCTCCGGTGGCGACCACAGCGTTCACAGTTGGCACAGAAATCGTGTCCTTTCGGCCTTGCGGAGCGCGCTGTTCAGCGCGCCGGGACCTCCGGGTCAACATCAGCGTGCGCGAAAATATGCCCAGGTATGCATCCGCGCACGGTTTGTCCGGATCCGCGAGGTGGCGCGGCCGGTCGGGTGTCTACAGGTCGAGGCCGAGATCGAGCACCGTGACCGAGTGGGTCAGCGCGCCGACCGCCAGAAAGTCGACTCCGGTGCGGGCGTAGTCGCCGGCGACATCGATCGACAGGCCCCCGGAGCTCTCGAGCTTCGTGTTCGGGGCACGGGTGTTGCGGCGTTGCACCGCCATCTGTGTCTCCCACAGCGCGAAGTTGTCGAGCAGGACCAGCTGCGCGCCGAGACCGAGGGCCTCGTCGAGCTGGGTCAGGGAATCGACCTCGACCTCCACGGGGAGATCGGGGGCGGCGGCCCGCACGGCCTCCCAGGCCGCGGTCAGTGATCCGGCCGCGGCGATGTGGTTGTCCTTGATGAGGGCCGCGTCTCCCAGGCCCATGCGGTGGTTGACCCCGCCACCGGCGCGTACGGCGTACTTCTGCAGCGCCCGCAGCCCGGGCAGGGTCTTGCGGCTGTCGCGGACCAGCGTGTCGGTGCCGTCGACCTCGGCGACCCAACGTGCGGTCGTGGTGGCGATCCCCGAGAGGTGGCACAGCAGGTTGAGTGCGGTGCGCTCGGCGGTGAGCAGTCCGGAGGTGGGTGCGACGAGCCGCAGCACCACCGTTCCGGGCTCGACGGCGGATCCGTCGGCCACGCGGTCGACCACGGTGAGGTCGGAGCCGATGACGGTGTCGAACACCGCCAGGGCGACGTCGAGCCCCGCGATCACACCGCGGTCGCGGCTGGCGACGACGGCGGTGGTCCGGGCGCCCGCGGGCACGGTCGCGGCGGTGGTCACGTCGGGGCCGTATCGCAGGTCCTCATCGAGTGCGGTCCTGATGACACGGGCGATGTCGTCGGCGTCGAGACCCTGGGCGGCGAACGGATCGGTCATTCACCGCCTCCACCGGGGGTACCGATCTCGATCATCCGGGCCACGCTGGCCCGCGCCGCGTCGGCGACACCACGCTCGAGGTGGACCTCGTCGGTGCCGTCACGCAGGCACCGCAGGAGCGCTTCGGGGGTGATCATCTTCATGTACTTGCACGAGGCCTTGGGGTTGACCGCCTGGAAGTCGATCTGCGGTGCGGCACGACGCAACTGGTGGAGCATGCCGATCTCGGTGGCGACGAGGACCTCGCGGGCACCCGAGGCGCGTGCGGTGTCGAGCATCCCACCGGTGGACAGGATGTGCACCCGGTCCTTCGGTACCGCCCCCTCGCCCGCGAGGTACAGCGCCGATGTCGCGCAACCACATTCGGGGTGCACGTACAGGTCGGCGTCGGGGTGCGCGTTGGCTTGATCGGTGAGTTCGTCACCATTGATCCCGGCGTGGACGTGGCACTCCCCGGCCCAGATGTGCATGTTGGTGCGGCCGGTCTCGCGCTTGACGTGGGCGCCGAGGAACTGGTCGGGCAGGAACAACACGGTGCGGTCGGGATCGATCGAGGCGACCACCTCGACGGCGTTCGACGACGTGCAGCAGATGTCGGTGAGTGCCTTCACCTCGGCCGTGGTGTTGACGTAGGAGACCACCACGGCGTCGGGGAAATCGGCCTTCCACTCGCGCAGCTCGTCGGCGGTGATGGAGTCGGCCAGCGAGCACCCGGCGCGGGCGTCGGGGATCAGGACGGTCTTCTCCGGCGCGAGGATCTTCGCCGTCTCGGCCATGAAGTGGACCCCGCAGAACACGATGGTGTCCTCGGGTGCCGAGGCCGCGATCCGTGACAGGGCCAGCGAGTCGCCGACGTGGTCGGCGACGTCCTGGATCGCCGGGAGCTGGTAGTTGTGCGCCAGCACGGTCGCCCCGCGCAGTGTCGCGAGTCGACGGACCTCGGCGGCCCACCCCGGACCGGGATCGCCGGACGGGTCGACGAGAGGCGTGGTGTCTGCGGCGGGTGCAACAGCGGTCATGACCGCTCTCCTTCGGGACGGGATCTCGATCGCGGGCCGGCGTCGAGCGGTTTTCGACTGTAAGTCGAAAACCTGTCCTCAATGTAGCACCCGCGTCCCGGCGGACGGCGCGGCACGGGACGGGACTCGACATAGACTGTGCGCCATGGAGGCGCCGGGCATCATTCACGAGGTGCTCAGCGCCGTGTTCGCGGTCCGGACCCCGCTCGACCGGTGCACCCCCCACCTCTCGGTCCTGCTGTGGCAACGGGCACGCGACCCCGCGCAGGGCACCTGGTCACTGCCCGGCGGGGTCCTGGGAGTCGACGAGGATCTCACGGCATCGGCACGTCGTCAGCTCGCCGAGAAGGTCGATCTGCGCGAGGTCGCCCACATCGAGCAGTTGTCGGTGTTCTCCGCGCCCGACCGCGTCCCCGGCCCACGTGTCATCGCCTCGACCTATCTCGGTCTGGTGCGGTCGGATTCGACCGCGAACCTCCCCGACGACACCCGGTGGCACGCGGTCCACGACCTCCCCGAGATGAGCTTCGACCACCGCGCGATCGTGACCCAGGCACGCAGCAGGCTCGCCGCCAAACTCTCCTACACCAACATCGCGTTCGCGCTCGCGCCGCGCGAGTTCTCGATGTCGACACTCAGCGACATCTACTGTGCGGCGCTGGGCTATCCGGTCGACGCGACGAACCTGCTGCGCATCCTCAGTCGACGCGGGGTCGTCGGGGCCACCGGTACCACCGGCCGCACAGGTCGTTCCGGCGGTCGTCCGCCCGCTCTGTACCGGTTCGCCGAGAACGGGTTACGCGTCACCGACGAGTTCGCCACCCTGCGTCCGCCCGCCTGAGACCGGCACCCCGAGGTCGGGTTCACGGTCGCAGAGCAGCAGCACCAGACACACGACGAGCGCACCTATGGGGGCGACGACGACGAGCGCCCACGACAGGTCCAGCCCGCCGAACATGTCGAGTCGTGCCGAGGTCAGGCGCAGCGAGGGCGCCGTCTGGAAGTAGTCGCCGACGGCGGTGTCCCCCGGTCCCGCGTGTCGGACACCGGCGACGAGGCCGCCGAGCCACATCCCGACGCCGGCACCGGCCATGGACGCGACGGCGGCGAGGACCGCGGCCGCCGGTCCGCGCAGACGGCGGTCCCACCAGGCGACGACACCGCTGATGACGCCGACGACGCCACTGACGCAGGCGAACAACGCGACGGCGTCGAATCGGTGCACCGTGTCGGCGCCCAGCGATCCGGCCCGGCCCTCGCGGACCACGACCCCGGTGACGCCCGGGGTCAGCAGGCCCCACACGATGCCTCCGACCGCCCCGAGGGCGACGACGACGAGGGCGATCGGCAGGGCTCGCAGAGCGAGTGCGCGCACATCGATGCGTTCGGTGTGGGTGCGCTCGTCGACCGCGACCGGTGCCACCGGCGGGTCGGCGTTCGGGTCGGCGGTCATGCGACACCGAGGGCGTGGGAGTCGACGGTGCCGTGACGGGAGCACCGGGCGGTCCACCCGTCTGGGACCACCTGGACGACCATGCGACGCCCGCACTGCCCGCAGTAGCGCGGCGGCTCGAGTCCGAGTTGCGCTGCCGCGGGCACCTCCTCGGCGCCGGGGGTGTCGAGACGGATACCGGTGTAGACGGCGTAGGACAGCGGCTCGGTCAGCGGCGACGGCGTCGCCGCCCCCGCGTCCCGTTCATCGTTCACCACGGCCATCTCGTCGGATCGCGCTCAGATGCTGTCGTTGAGCGCCTTGATCGGCATCTGCAGATCGACGAGCAGGTCGAGGTCGGCCTCGGCAGGCCGGCCCAGGGTGGTCAGGTAGTTGCCCACGATGACGGCGTTGATGCCACCGAGGATGCCCTGCTTCGCGCCGAGGTCACCGAGGGTGATCTCGCGTCCACCGGCGAAGCGCAGGATGGTGCGTGGCAGGGCCAGACGGAAGGCCGCGACCGCGCGGAGCGCGTCGGCGGCGGGCAGGACGTCGAGGTCACCGAAGGGGGTGCCGGGCCGTGGGTTGAGGAAGTTGAGCGGGACCTCGTCGGGCTCGAGCGCCGCGAGATCGGCCGCGAACTCGGCACGCTGCTCGAGCGACTCACCCATGCCGAGGATGCCGCCGCAGCAGACCTCCATGCCGGCCTCGCGCACCATGCGCAGGGTGCCCTCGCGCTCCTCCCATGTGTGCGTGGTGACCACGTTCGGGAAGTGCGACCGGGCGGTCTCGAGGTTGTGGTTGTAGCGGTGCACACCCATCGCGGCGAGTTCGTCGACCTGCTCCTGGGTCAACATGCCCAGGCTGCAGGCGATCTGGATGTCGACCTCGTTGCGGATGGCCTCGATACCCGCGGCGACCTGGGTCATCAGACGCTTGTCGGGACCGCGGACGGCGGCGACGATGCAGAACTCCGTCGCACCGGTCTTCGCGGTCTGCTTGGCCGCCTCGACCAAGGAGGGGATGTCGATCCACGCGCTGCGCACGGGCGAGGTGAACAGACCCGACTGCGAGCAGAAGTGGCAGTCCTCGGGGCATCCGCCGGTCTTCAGCGAGATGATGCCCTCGACCTCGACCTCCGGGCCGCACCACTTCATGCGCACGTCGTGGGCGAGCTGCAACAGCTCGGTCAGCCGGTCGTCACCGAGACGCAGGACCTCGAGCACCTGATCCTGGCGCAGCGCCTCACCGGCCTCGAGGACCTGTGCACGCGCCACCTCGAGGATGTCGGCCACACCTCCAGCGGCCGCGGGAGCGGCGCCCGCGGGCGTCTGGGGAACTTCTTGGCGGACAGGAGCCTGGGTCACAAGCCCTCCTCGATCACGTCGTACGGACAGCGGATGTCTGGTCAGTGTGCCCTATCCCGACACGAGTCCTGTGACCCACTCGGTGTCGAACCAGGACGGCGCCCGTGACGTGAACTCCGGTCGCGTCATCGCGCCCGCCCCCGCGGGGACGACACCCGCGACGGCCACACCGGTCAGACGAGGCAGGTCATCGCGGTTGCAGCGGGTGGCGAGGTCGGGGTCGGTGGGCCATGACCCGATCACGATCCCGGCCGCGGTGAGGCCCCGGCCGCGCAGCGCGTCGACTGTGAGTTCGGTGTGGTTGAGCGTGCCCAGACCCCCGTCGGCGACGACGACGACCGGCGCGTCCAGCGCCGCGGCGACGTCGAGCAGCGTGAGGTCGGTGGCGAGGCGGACGAGCACGCCACCGGCCCCCTCGACGAGGACGAGGTCGTGATGGCCGGCGGCCTCGGTGACGGCGGCGGTGATGTCGTCGAGGGCCACCATCGCCATCCCGGCGCGGGTCGCCGCGGTCTCCGGGGCCAGCGGTTCGGGGTATCGCGCGCACTCGACGAGGGTGGCGACCCCCGCGAGCCGCTCGACCTCGGCGAGGTCGCCCGGCTCGTCGGCGCCGACACCGGTCTGCACGGGTTTGCACACCGCGACCGTCAGGCCGGCGTCGAAGGCGATGGCGGCCAGCGCCGCGGTCGCGACGGTCTTGCCCACATCGGTCGACGTGCCGGTGACCACGACGACGGTCACCGGTCACCCCGGGTGGGGGTGCCGGCCACCTCGGCGCGGGCCTCGTGGAGCACCTGCGCGACGCGGTCGATCTCGGCGTCGGTGAGGTCGGCGCGCACGGTGAGCCGGATGCGTGAGGTGCCCGGGGGTACCGACGGAGGGCGGAAACACCCGACGAGCACTCCCCGATCGCGACACGCGGCGGCGACGGCCACCGCATCGGCGGGCTCGCCGATGACGACCGACACGACGGCGCCGTCGGGAACGGGCGCGCCGCACCGCTCGGCGAGCCGTCGGGCCGCGGCACGCACGCGGTCGGGCAGTGTCGGTTCGGCGCGCAGCACCCCCAGCGCGGCGGCCGCGGCACCGACGGCGCCCGGGGCGAGCCCGGTGTCGAAGATGAAGCTGCGCGCACGGTCGACGAGGTGGTCCCGGACGGCTGTCGAGGCGGCCACCAGACCGCCCTGCGACCCGAGCGACTTCGACAGCACGGCGGTCACGACGAGATCGGGGGCCCCGGCGAGGCCGAGCTCGTCGACGACTCCCCTGCCGCCGCGGCCGCGGACACCGAGGGCGTGCGCCTCGTCGACGACGAGCACCGCGCCGTGGGCCCGTGCGGCGTCGTGGAGTTCGGCGACCGGGGCGACGGCACCGTCGATGCTGTAGACGGAGTCGGTGACCACCATCGCGCGGGCCTCGGTGCGCGTGGCGAGGATCTCGGCGACCGCTCGGTGGTCGCCGCGGTCGGTGACCACCACCCGCGCCCGCGACAGCCGGCACCCGTCGATCAGGGAGGCGTGGGCACCCCCGTCGCTGACGATGAGATCGCCGCGGCCCATCAGCGAGGAGATGACCCCGACATTGGCGAGATATCCCGAGGAGAACACCAGCGCGGCCTCGGTGCCGAGGAAGTCGGCGAGATCGGCCTCCAGCGCGGTGTGTGCGCCGGTGGTCCCGACCACCAGTCGCGACGCCGTCGCGCCCGCGCCCCAGCGCGTCGTCGCCTCCACGGCGCCGGCGACGACGCGGGGATCCGCCGACAGCCCGAGGTAGTCGTTCGAGGCCAGGTTGAGGGCCGTGTCGTCGGCGGCGCGGGGTGTCAGGACGCGGTGCAGACCGGCGGTCTCGCGGACCTGCGCAGCCTCGGTGAGCCAGTCCAGCGCCGAGGCGGTCCGGACGGTCGGGTCGGAGATCTCGCCGGCGGTCATCGCCCGTCAGCGTCTCACATCACGCGGGCGCCGACGCCGCCTCGTGGGCGTCGACCACCGCGGTGACACCGGCGATGATCGTGGCGAGGTCGGCGTCGTCGCAGATGAACGGCGGCATGGTGTAGACCAGCCGCCCGAACGGTCGCAGCCAGGCTCCCGCGTCGAGGGTGGCGGCGGTCGCGGTGGCCATGTCGACGGGTTCGTCGAGTTCGACCACCCCGATCGCGCCGAGCACCCGGACGTCGGCGACGCCCGGCCGCGACCGCAGCGGTTCGAGACCGGCGGCCAGGACCTCGGCGATGTGGGCGACACGCGTGCGCCAGTCGCCGTCGAGCAGCAGCTGCACCGAGGCGACCGACACAGCGCACGCGAGTGGATTGGCCATGAACGTCGGCCCGTGGGCCAGGACCCCCATCTCGCCCTCGCTGATCACCGTCGCGACATCGGCGGTGCACAGGGTGGCCGCCATCGACAGGTAGCCGCCGGTGAGCGCCTTGCCCACGCACATGATGTCGGGCGCGACGCCGGCATGGTCGGCGGCGAACAGCTCACCGGTGCGGCCGAACCCGGTGGCGATCTCGTCGAAGATCAGCAGCAGGCCGTGGTCGTCGCAGATGCGGCGCAGTTCGACGAGATACCGCGGGTCGTGGAGTCGCATCCCACCGGCGCCCTGGACCACGGGTTCGACGATGATCGCCGCGAGTTCGTCGCGGTGGGTCTCGACGAGGCGCTCGATCTCGGCGACGTGGGCGGGATCGAACCGCGCGGGCGGTGCGGGCGCGAAGACCTGGTCGGTGAGGACACCGGTCCACTGGGCATGCATCCCGCCGTCCGGGTCGCACACGCTCATCGGCGTGAACGTGTCGCCGTGGTAGCCGCCGCGCCACGTCAGCAGTCGTCGCCGTCCGGTGACGCCCTGCCCGCGCCAGTACTGCAGCGCCATCTTCACCGCCACCTCGACCGACACCGAGCCCGAATCGCAGAAGAACACCCGTTGTAGCGGGGCGGGGGTGATGTCGACGAGCAGACGGGCCAGCCGCGCGGCGGGTTCGTGGGTGAGGCCGCCGAACATGACGTGCGCCATCTTCCCGATCTGCGTGCGCACCGCCTCGTCGAGCACGGGATGGGCGTAACCGTGGACCGCGGCCCACCACGAACTCATCCCGTCGACGACCTCGCGGCCGTCGGCCAGATGCAGTCGGGTGCCGCTCGCGGAGTCCACCACCACCGGCGGGGTCGCGGTCGCCGTCATCGAACCGTAGGGATGCCAGATCAGTTCCCGATCGGTCGCGACGATGGCGTCGGCGCTCAAGGGGGTGACGGTCGGGGGGGTGACGGTCAGGGGGTTCACGGTGGTCGGCGATTCGGCGATGGCGGGGGGTGGATCGGCGGGCATCCGTCGAGCGTATCGGTCCGTTTCGCCAGGTCCGACCGGCGTGCCCCGGGGCCGTCGACGTGGAATTCACGCGTCCGAAAGGTACATTGCAACGCGAAGAACAGTTGTGTGGATCGGCGAGAGAGCAGTGGGACTGACGACGTGGTGACCGCCCCGGCACGCTCAGAGGAGCGGACGCAGCGCGACGCCGATCCGGCGTCGGCGTACCGCACCGACCTCGACGGGCTGCGCGGCATCGCGATCGCGCTGGTGGCCTGCTTCCACATCTGGTTCGGCCGGGTCTCCGGCGGTGTCGACGTGTTCCTCACGCTGTCGGGATACTTCTTCGTCGGTTCGCTCCTCAAACACGTGATCGTCAGCCAGAGCCCGTCGGTGTCGCTGGCGACGGCGGTCAACCCGGTGCGCCGCCTCACCCGCCTGGCCCGGCGCCTGCTGCCCGCACTCGTCACCGTGCTGTTGGTCGTCACCGTCCTCACGGTGGTCGTTCTGCCGCAGACCCGGTGGGTCGCCACCGGCCGCGAGGTGATCGCGAGCGCGCTGTACTACCAGAACTGGTTCCTGGCGTTCAATTCGCAGGACTACACCGCGGCGAGCTCGGCGAACAGTCCGCTGCAGCACCTGTGGTCGATGTCGGTGCAGGGCCAGTTCTTCGTCGTCACCATCCTCACCGCACTCGCGTTCGCCGGACTCCTCAAGCTCGCGTCGTCGGTGCTGCCCGCGGTGCGCAGGCCCGCGGTCATCCGGGCGATCGTCGCGCTGGCGATCCTCGCCGTCGCGGCCGTGTCCTTCTACTGGGCGCACATGCGGATGCCGATCAACCAACCGTTCAACTATTACGACACGATCGCGCGGACCTGGGAACCGCTCGCCGGCGGGCTCCTCGCGGTCTGGATGCCCCGCGTGCGCGTCCCGGCGTGGATCCGCAACACCGTCGCCGTCGCGGCGCTCGGCCTCATCGTCACCTGCGGGTGGTGGATCGTGGGTGTCGATTCCTACCCCGGACCGCTCGCCCTCGTGCCCGTACTGGCGACGCTGGCCATCATCTGGTCGGGTGCCACCGCCACCCAGCGCGGCGACCGGGTCGCCATGCCCGTCGTCAACCGAGGCCTGGCCTCGCGTTTCCCGGTGTGGCTGGGCTCCATCTCGTACGCGCTGTACCTGTGGCACTGGCCGCTGCTGATCTTCTATCTGGCCTGGCGCCAGAAGAACTCGGCGTCGTTCGTCGAGGGTGTCGTGTTGATCGCCGTCTCGATCGGTCTGGCGTGGTCGACGAAGCGGTGGGTCGAGGACCCGCTGCGCGCACCGCGGTCGGCGAACGCCTCGGGAAAGACAGGTGTGCCCGATCACCGTCTCGCCGACGGCGCGGGCACCGCCGCCTCGCTGCGCGATCCGGTGCTCGCCGGCCGGGCCCGTCACCGACGCGTACGTCGAGCTGTCTCCTATGCGGGCGTGCTGACCTCGGTACTGGTGGTCGGTGTGCTCGTCGCCGGGGTGGGGATCACCGCGTGGCAGAAGCACGTCGACGGCATCACCGTCGACACCCGCAACCTCGACCCGACGATCTATCCCGGCGCACGGGCATTCCTCGAGGGCGCTCCGGTCCCCCACGTCGACCCGGCGCCGAAGGCACTCGAGGTCCTCAAGGACCTGCCCGAGACGTCGTACGACGGGTTCATCAGCAACTTCACCGACCCCGCGCTGCGCGTCGGGGTCTACGGCGACCCCACCGCGACGCGCACGATCGCCCTCGCCGGCGGATCGCACGCCGAGTACTGGATCTCCGCGCTCGACCTGTTGGGCAAGCAGTATCACTTCAAGGTCACCACCTACCTCAAGATGGGCTGCCCGCTCTCGACCGATCCGGCGCCGGAGGAGAACGGCGTCCCCTACCCGCAGTGCGCCGAATGGGTGCGCGGCACCATGCGTCGCATCATCGCCGACCGTCCCGACGCGGTGTTCACCAACTCGACGCGCCCCCGCGACGGCATCATCGGCGAGTGGGTGCCACCGGACTACATGGGCATCTTCGATCAGTTCAACCGGGCCGGCATCCCGGTTCTCGGCGTGCGCGACAGCGTGTGGCCGCACAACGGCAAGGGCGCCATCGACAGCCCCACCTGCCTGGCCAACGGCGGTAGCGCCAAGAGTTGCGGGACCTCCCGTGCCACCGCCTACGGGGCGGTCAACCCGACCGACGCCGTCGTCGCGCAGTTCCCCAACCTGCACCCGATCGACCTGAGCCGCGGCTGGTGCGACGACACCTTCTGCCCCGCCATCATCGGCAACGTCACCGTCTATCACGACTGGCACCACCTCAGCGCCACCTTCGTCCGCAGCCTGGCTCCGGAGCTCCAGCGCCAGCTGCAGGCCGTGTTCCCCTGGGCCTGAGCCTGTTTCGGCGACATCGCGACCCACGCCCGCGGGAACGCCGCCTGTGATGCACCCCGTCCCGAGATGAGCGCACCGCCGGTGGCGGCTAGTGTCGGTACATGAACTCGCGAGGGTGGGAATGACCGAAGCTCCCGGCACCACCGACACCGGTGCCCCGGCCCCGGCCCCTGATCAGCTGATGGTCTGGCCCGGGACGGCCTATCCACTCGGCGCGACCTACGACGGCGCGGGGACCAATTTCTCGGTGTTCTCCGAGGTGGCGACCGCGGTGGAGCTGTGCCTGATCTCCCCCGAGGGCGCCGAGACCCGCGTACGTCTCGACGAGGTCGACGGCTACGTGTGGCACTGCTACCTGCCGTCCGTCGCGCCGGGCCAGCGCTACGGCTTCCGCGTACACGGCCCCTACGACCCGGCGAACGGCCTGCGGTGCGACCCGTCGAAACTCCTCGTCGACCCGTACGGCAAATCGTTCTTCGGTGAGTTCGACGGCGACCGGTCGCTCTACTCCTACGCGATCGAACTCCCCGGCGACGAGGCCGCGGACACCGCGGCCGGTGACAGCGGCGCCGACGAGGCCACGGAGGTCGCCGACGGTGTCGTCACCGCGCCGGAACAGCAGCAGAAGCAGGCCGCCACCGCCGCCCCGGCAGAACCCGAGCCCGTCCCCGAACCGGTCGAGCCCGAGGAGGAATCGGTGCACGACGGCAACGCCATCGACGCCGACTTCGCCGACCCCGAGGTCCCCGGCCTCCCGGGACTGGACTCCCTCGGCCACACCATGACCTCGGTGGTCATCAACCCCTTCTTCGACTGGCAGCACGACCGCGCGCCGAATCGGCCGTATCACGAGACCGTCATCTACGAGGCGCACGTCAAGGGCATGACCGCGACCCATCCCGAGGTGCCCGAGCAACTCCGCGGCACCTACGCGGGCCTCGCGCATCCGGCGATCATCGACCACCTCACCGATCTCGGTGTCACCGCGATCGAGCTGATGCCGGTGCACCAGTTCCTGCAGGACCAGACGCTGCTCGACCAGGGGCTCCGGAACTACTGGGGCTACAACAGTTTCGGCTTCCTCGCCCCGCACGGCGGGTACGCGTCGAACACGCGCGCCGGCGGCGAGGTCACCGAGTTCAAGGCCATGGTGCGCTCGTTCCACGAGGCGGGCATCGAGGTCATCCTCGACGTGGTCTACAACCACACCGCGGAGGGCAATCACATGGGCCCGACGATCTGTATGCGCGGCATCGACAACGCCGCCTACTACCGCCTCGTCGACGGCCAGCCCGAGATGTACATGGACTACACCGGGACCGGCAACAGCCTCAACGTGCGCCACCCGCACACGCTGCAGCTCATCATGGACTCGCTGCGCTACTGGGTGCTCGAGATGCACGTCGACGGTTTCCGTTTCGATCTCGCCTCGACGCTGGCCCGCGAGCTGCACGACGTCGACAAGCTCTCGGCCTTCTTCGATCTCGTCCAGCAGGACCCGGTGGTCAGTCAGGTCAAACTGATCGCCGAACCGTGGGACGTGGGCGAGGGCGGGTACCAGGTCGGCAACTTCCCGGGCCTGTGGACCGAGTGGAACGGCAAGTACCGCGACACCGTGCGCGACTACTGGCGCGGCGAGCCCGCGACACTCGGCGAGTTCGCCTCCCGGCTCACCGGGTCGTCGGATCTGTACGAGGACACCGGGCGCCGGCCCGGCGCCAGCATCAACTTCGTCATCGCCCACGACGGTTTCACGCTGCGGGACCTGGTGTCCTACAACGAGAAACACAACGAGGCGAACGGCGAGGACAACCGCGACGGGGAGAGCCACAACCGGTCGTGGAACTGCGGCGTCGAGGGTCCCACCGACGACCCGCAGATCGAGGAGTTGCGCGGACGCCAACAGCGCAACATCCTGGCGACGCTGGTGCTCAGCCAGGGCACGCCGATGATCGCCCACGGCGACGAGATGGGCCGCACCCAGCAGGGCAACAACAACGTCTACTGCCAGGACTCCGAGCTGTCGTGGATGGACTGGTCGCTGGCGGAGAAGAACTCCGATCTCGTCGCCTTCACCCGCGCCGCCATCGCTTTGCGCGCCGAACACCCCGTGTTCCGACGTCGACGCTTCTTCGCCGGACGTCCCATCCGCTCGGGCGATCAGGCCCGCGACATCGCCTGGCTCACCCCGGCCGGCGCGGAGATGAACGAGGAGGACTGGGACTCGGGCTTCGGCAAGAGCCTCGCGGTGTACCTCAACGGAGAAGGTATCGGCGAGAAGGACGTTCGCGGTCGTCCCGTCGTCGACGACACCTTCCTGTTGTGCTTCAACGCCCACCACGAACCGCTCGACTTCGTGTTGCCGTCGAGCTACTACGGGTCGGAATGGGTCGGCGTCCTCGACTCGGCGTCGGCGACCGGTGCCACCACCGTGGCCGCCTCGAGCGGGCACACGGTGACCGTGCGCGACCGCTCATTGCTCGTGCTCCGCAAGGCCGGCTGAGCGGTGTCGGGAACACAGACCGCGGACGGTGCCGAGATGACCTCTCCCGCATCGCGACCGGCCTTCGTCGCGACCTACCGCCTGCAGCTGAACGCCGACCTCACCTTCGCCGACGTCGTCGACCTGCTGCCCCACATCGCCGCCCTGGGCGTCAGTCACCTCTACCTGTCGCCGATCGGCACCGCGATGGCCGGGTCGACGCACGGATACGACTGGGTGCCACCGCCGGAGGTGTCACCGGTCCTCGGTGGGATCGACGGCCTGCGTGCACTGCGTGGCGCCGCCCGGGCGGCGGGGCTGGGGATCATCGTCGACATCGTGCCCAACCACACCGGTGTGGAGGACCCGCGACAGAACCCGTGGTGGTGGGACGTGCTCACCCACGGTCGCGACTCGGCCTACGCCCCCTACTTCGACATCGACGTCGCGAGCGACAACGGCGCAGACGGGCGTATCGCGCTGCCGGTGCTCGGTGACGCCGCCGACCTCGACGCCCTCACCATCGACACCAGCTCGGGCACAGCGGAACTGGCGTTCTACGAGCACCGCTTCCCGCTGACGCCGGGCACCGACACCTCCGACGCGCGCGCCGCCCACGACGCCCAGCACTACCGTCTGGTGCCCTGGGACGTCGGCCTCATCGGCTACCGGCGGTTCTTCGCCGTCAACGGTCTCGCCGGGATGCGGCAGGAGGAACCCGCGGTCTACGACGCGACACACACCCTGGTGCGCACGTTGATCGCCGACGACCTCACCGACGGCCTGCGCGTCGACCATCCCGACGGCCTGACCGACCCGGTCGGCTACCTCGCGCGCCTCCGGGCCGACATCGGCGAGGACCGCCTGCTGCTGATCGAGAAGATCCTCTCCACCGACGAGGACCTCGATCCGTCGCTGCCGGTCGACGGGACCACCGGCTACGAGGCGCTGCGCGTGCTCGACGGTGTGCTGATCGACCGCTCGGCGGCCGAGTCGTTCACCGCTGTCCACCAGGCGATCACCGGCAACTCCGGCGATCGCGCCTGGATCGACGAGCACGAACACGCCGTCAAGCTCGACACCCTGCGGGAGATGTTCGGGGCTGAACGCGCCCGCCTGCGCCGCGCGATCGTCGCGACCATCGACAGCGGGGCGCCGCCCGTGGACGCCGCGGACCTCGATGCCGCGATCGGCGAGGTGGTCGCGTCGCTCGGCGTGTACCGCGCCGACTACCCGACCCTGCGCCAACGCCTCATCGACACCTTCGCCGAGGTGGAACGGCGTCGCCCCGACCTGTCGGCGGCACTCGACGCGATCGAGTCCGCGGTGGCCGTCGACGGCGAGGCCTCGGCGCGCCTGGCCCAGGTCTGCGGTGCGACCACAGCGAAGAGTGTCGAGGACTGCCTGTTCTACCGCACCGCGCGGCTGGTGAGCCTGCAGGAGGTGGGCGGCGACCCCGGACTGTTCGGGACCTCCGTCGCCGACTTCCACGCCTTCTGCGTCGCCCGCGCCCGTGACTGGCCCTCGGCGATGACCACGCTGTCGACCCACGACACCAAGCGCGGCGAGGACGTCCGCACCCGTATCGGTCTGCTCACCCGCCATCCCGACCGGTGGCGGGCGCTGGCCGATCGGATGGTGTCGACCACCCCACCGCCGGACGCGACCACCGGACTGTTCCTGCTGCAGAACATCATTGGTGTGTGGCCGCTCGACGGCGCACCGGTGTCGGCCGGACTGCGCGAGCGTCTGCACGACTACACGACCAAGGCGATCCGCGAGGCCGGGATGATCACCACCTGGACCGGGGTCGACACCGAGGTCGAGGAGCGGGTCCACGCCTGGGTCGACGCGGTGCTCGACGGACCCGTGGGCGCCGACGTCGCGACGCTGGTGGCCGATCTGCGGACCGAGATCGTCGACGCCTGCGTGGTCCACAAGGCGCTCGGGCTGTTCATGCCCGGCTTCGGTGACGTGTATCAGGGCACCGAGTGGTTCGAGGACAGCCTCGTCGATCCCGACAACCGTCGACCCGTCGATTATTCGCAGTCCCTCGACCACCCCAAGACCGCGATGGTCACCGTCGCATTGGCCGTGCGGCGCGGCCACCGCGAATCCTTCGGGCCGGGTGGGCGTTACGTGCCGCTGGCCGCCCATGGCGCCGCCTCCGACGAGGTGATCGCGTTCGCCCGCGGGCACGCCGAGGAACTCGACGTCGTCGTGGTGGCCGCACGCGCCGCGGTCGAACGCCTCGGCGATCCGACCGGCACGACCGTCGAACTCCCCGAGGGCAGATGGCGTTCCCCCATCACCGGTGCGGCCGCGGTCGGTACCGTCGACGTGGCGACGCTGTGGTCCGCCGGACCCGTCGCCGTTCTCGAACGCGTCGCCTGAGAGGAACTGCCGTGGGTCTCGTCGCCGGAATCGACTCCTCGACCCAGTCGTGCAAGGTCGTCGTCCGCGACGCCGACGACGGAACCCTTGTCCGGTCCGGGCGTGCCGACCACCCTGCAGGCACCGAGATCGACCCGCGCGAGTGGGCGCAGGCGATGGACGCGGCGATCGCGGACGCCGGCGGCATCGACGATGTCGACGCGGTCGCCGTCGGGGCGCAGCAGCACGGCATGATCTGCCTCGACCGCGACGGCGAACCGGTTCGGGATGCGCTGCTGTGGAACGACACCCGCTCGGCACAGGCCGCGAACGACCTCATCGACGAACTCGGTGGCGCGGCGGCCTGGGCCGAGCGCATCGGGGTGGTGCCGGTCGCGTCGATCACCGCGACCAAACTGCGATGGCTGGCCGACGCCGAGCCGCACCACGCCGACGCGACCGCGGCGGTGTGCCTGCCCCACGACTGGCTGACCTGGCGCCTGCGCGGGAGCACCGACATCGCCGACCTCACCACCGATCGCAGCGACGCCAGCGGCACCGGCTATTTCTCGGCGGAGACCGGCGAGTACGACCATGACCTGCTGTCGAGGGCGCTGCGGGATCGGACACCGACACTGCCCACGGTCCTCGGTCCGCACGACTCCCCCGGTGACACGACCAATGGGGCCCGCCTCGGTGCCGGCGCCGGCGACAACGCCTCGGCGGCACTGGCGTTGGACGCCCAGCCCGGCGACGTGATCGTCTCACTGGGCACCTCGGGAGTCGTGTCGGCGGTGACCGACGTCGGCTCCCACGACGCGGCGGGCTACGTCGCCGGGTTCGCCGACGCCACCGGGCGTCAACTCCCGCTGGTGTGCACCCTCAACGGGGCCCCGGTACTCGCATCGATCGCCCGGATGCTCGGCGTCGATCTCGACACCTTCTCCGACCTCGCCCTGTCGGCACGTCCGGGATCGGAGGGGGCGACGCTCATCCCGTATCTCGAGGGCGAACGCTCCCCGAATCTCCCCGACGCGCGCGCGACCCTGTCCGGCCTCACGATGGCCAACACCACCCCGGCGACCATCGCGCGTGCCGCCGTCGAGGGTCTGCTCTGCTCGCTCGCCGACGGACTCGGTTTCATCGTCGCCCAGGGCGTGTCGGCCCGGCGCATCATCCTCGTCGGCGGCGGTGTCCGCTCCCGCGCGGTCCGCGAGATCGCCCCGGCGGTCTTCGGCCTGCCCGTGCTGGTGCCCGAACCGGGTGAATACGTCGCCGACGGTGCCGCACGCCAGGCCGCGTGGGCGCTCACCGGGGACGACACCCCGCCGCGGTGGGCGCTGTCGGCGACCGAGCGGTTCGAGGGCGATCACGACCCGTCGATCCTCGAGCAGTACCGCGCCGCACAGGCACAGACCTACCGCTGACCCGCCGACCGTGCACGTCGCCGCGTCGACGGCGTGGTCAGCGGTCGTGGAGGAGGGTCTCCAGGGTGGCGCGGGCGCCGTTGTCGCGCAGACTGCGCAGCGCCCACGTGTACGGCTCCATGAAGTCGTCGCGGTCGGCGAGATCGCCGAAGAGGTCGGTGACGCCGACGAACGCGCGGGGGTCGTCGCGACTGGCCTGCGCCAGGGGCATCAGGAGATCCCGTCGCTGGTCGACGATCTCGATCGGCGCGCCCTGTTCGTCGACCCCCTCGGCATACCGGGTCCAGGCCGCCACCACCGCGGCCGAGCACGCGACCGAGCCGCCGTCGTCGAGACGTTCGGCGATCACCGGCACCAGCCACTGCGGGATGCGGTCGGAGGACTCGGCACACAGACGGGCGATGGTGTCCCCGATGGCGGGGTTGGCGAAGCGTTCGATGAGGGTGTCGATGTAGTCGTCGAGATCGACACCGGGCACGGCGGCGAGCGTGGGTCGCCCCTCGGTCTGCATGTAGGCCCGCAAGAGTTTCTCCAGCAACGGATCCCGCGCCGCCTCGTCGACGAGCCGGTATCCCATGAGGTGCCCGAAGTAGCAGAGCGTCTGGTGGCCCGCGTTGAGCAACCGCAGCTTCATCAGCTCGTAGGGCGCGACGTCGGCCACCATCTGCACACCCACCGCCTCGAATGCCGGCCGCCCGTCGGAGAACTCGTCCTCGAGAACCCACTGGGTGAACGGTTCCGCCACCACCGGCCACCGGTCGGTGACACCGGTGCGCGCGGACACCTCGTCGGCCAGACCCGCCGGGGTGGCGGGGGTGATGCGATCGACCATCGAGTTGGGGAACGCGGTGTGCAGTTCCATCCACTCGGCGAGCTCGGGATCGGCGGCGCCGGCGAAGGCTGTGAACACCCGGCGCGCCATGTGGCCGTTGCCGGGGATGTTGTCGCACGACATCACCGTGAACGAGGCGACGCCCCGGGCGCGACGTCGCCGCAGTGCCTCGGTGATCAGACCGAACGTCGTGCGCGGGATCGCGTTCGGGACGAGATCGGCGGCCACGTCGGGCGCCGACAGGTCGAACTCGCCCGTCGAACTCGAGATGTTGTACCCGCCCTCGGTGACGGTCAGCGAGACGATGCGTGTGGTCGGCGCCGCCATCGTCTCGATCACCTTCTCCGGGTCGTCGGGGGCGAAGAGATAGTCCACGATCGACCCGATGACGGAGGTCTCGACGACGCCGTCGGGGTGTTTCAGTGTCAGCGTGTAGAGGCCGTCCTGCGGTCCGAGCGCGTCTCGCATCCGCGCGTCACCGGGGAGCACACCGACGCCGCAGATCGACCACGGCGGCGTGGGTGTCGCGGCGAGCAGCCGGTCCACATACATCGCCTGGTGCGCGCGGTGGAACCCGCCGACCCCGAAGTGGACGATGCCGCAGGGGTTCTCGTGCCGCGGATAGCGAGGCACCGAGACCGACCCGATCCGAGCGAGGTGCTCGTCGTCGAGGGGGGTGATAGGTCCCACCGATGCACTGTCGACCGTCTGCGTCATGACGCCTTCTCCTCTTCGGTGTGCCCGTGATCCTGGTGTCCGGTCCCCTGCTGCCCCGAGAGACGCTGGGGGAAGACCACGGCCTTGATGCTGCCCTCGACGCGGTCGGCGTCGAGGGCGTCGGCGACCTCGTCGAGGGCGAACTGTCCGGTGACCATCGCGTCGAGGTCGACGAGCCCCGCGGTCACCAGGGCGGTGGCGGTGGGCCACGTGTTGGCGTAGCGGAAGACGCCGGTCAGGACCAGTTCGCGGTTCTGGACCGTCGACACCGGGATGGTGAGGGCGGAGGCCCCCATGCCCACGAGGACGACCCGTCCGGCCGGGCGTACGACACCGATGCCGGCGGTGATGGCCGAGGGCGCCCCGGAGGCGTCGACGAACGCGTCGAACGGATCGAGTCCTGCGACCTCGTCCGGACCGACGACGGCTGTCGCACCGAATCGCGCGGCTGTCTCGAGCCGGGCGGCGTCGATGTCGGACACCACGATCCGTGTCGCCCCGTGGGCGCGCGCGACCTCCGCACAGACCAGCCCGATCGGTCCCGCGCCGGCGATCAGCACCGACCCACCGACGGTGACGCCGGACTTGCGGATCGACGCGATCCCGACCGAGAGCGGTTCGAACAGCGCCGCCGCGACGTCGCCGACCGAGTCCGGGACCGGGTGGGCGAAGGCTGCGCCGATGGTCGCGTACTGGGCGAGGGCACCGTCGATCGGAGGGGTCGCGTAGAACTCCATGTGCGGGCAGAGGTGGTAGTCGCCTCGCCGGGACTCCACCGAATCCGGGTCGGGCCGTTGGGGTTCGATCGACACCCGCTCGCCGATCCGTGACGGCGACACCCCGTCGCCCACCGCGACGATGCGCCCCGACGCCTCGTGGCCGAGCACGATCGGTCCGGTCACGACGTGATCGCCGATGCGGCCGTGGCGGTAGTAGTGCGCGTCGGATCCGCAGACCCCGACCGCGGCGATCTCGACGAGCACGTCGCCGGGAACCGGCGTCGGCACCGGCCGTGTCTCGGTCTCGACGCGACCGGTCTCGACCAGCACCGAGACGGTCATCGTGTCGGGAACTTCCGGTTTCCGCGGCGAAAGTGTTGTCTGCGTCACATTCGAGATGCTAGCGTACTGAACATATGAACCGCCAGTGAGCATCTGCTCACCCTCGATGTGGAGGAGGTCGACGATGACCGCACCGCAGGCACCGCGCCGATCGCCCCCGTCGGGGAACGTCGGGAACGAGCCGGGCCACGACGTGCGTCTGCTGCTGCGCGCAGCGACGATGTACCACCTCGAGGGCGCCACCCAGGCCGAGATCGCCGCACGCCTGGGCGTCTCCCGACCGACGGCCGGACGCCTCGTGGCCCGGGCCCGCGCGCAGGGGCTGGTCACGGTGACCGTCGCGGCGCCCGCCGGTGTGGCGGCATCGATCCACCCCGAGACCGAACGCGCGGTCGAGAAGGCGTTCGGTCTCGACGAGGTGTTCATAATGGACGAACCCGCCGACGGCACGGCGTCGGGTGACGCCGCCCTCGGCCGGGCCGGGTCGTCGGTGTTGGCCCGCCGCATCAACCCCACCGACACTTTGGGTTTCACCTGGGGACCCGAGCAGGTGGCCGTCGCCGACGGCCTCGCGAATCGCACCGCATCGTGTCGGCGGGTGGTGCAGATGGACGGCTCGATGACGTCGGTCGAGTACCACACCGGCGTCGACCACGCGCTGTCGCGATTCGCCGAACAGCTGCGCGCACAACCGATGCGGCTCATCGCCCCGCTCTACGCCGATGTCGACACCGTCTCCGCCATGCAGCGCGACTCCATCCTGTCGCAGCCGCTGCGCGCGGCCGAGAACGCCGAGGTGATGCTGTTCGGCGTCGGTTCGGTCTCGACGTCGACCACCCTCTTCGAGGGAGCGTTCATCGACGCGACCGTGCTCGACGAGTTGACCGAACTCGGGGCTGTCGGCGAGATCGGGGGCCGCTTCTACGACGTCGACGGTGTCCCGGTCGCCTCCTCGCTGGTGGGACGCACGGTGTCGGTGCCACTGCCCTGCGTGCACGACTGTCCGACCACCATCCTCGTCTCCGGCGGAGCCCATCGCCAGGAATCGATCCTCGGAGCACTGCGCGGCGGGTTCGCGACCATCCTGGTCACCGATCTCGACACCGCCCGGTGGCTGCTCACAGAACAGAAAGGTCAACGGTGACTGATCGACTCACGACCGAAGGAGCGGGCCGCCGATGGCGTCCGCGCCGTCTGACGGCGGGCGTCGCCATGGCGGTGACGATCGGCCTCGCGGCCACCGGATGTGCGGGCGCCGGCTCGTTCACCGACGGCGGCGGCGAGTCGGTCACCATCGCCCTGGTTTCCAATTCGCAGATGACCGACGCCATCTCGCTGTCGGGCCAGTTCGAGAAGGAGAACCCCGGGGTCAAGCTCAAGTTCGTCACCCTGTCGGAGAACCAGGCCCGCGCGAAGATCACCGCCTCGGTGTCCACCGGCGGCGGCGAGTTCGACGTGGTGATGATCAGCAACTACGAGACCAAGCAGTGGGCGGAGAACGGGTGGTTGGTCAACCTCACGCCGTACATGAACTCCGTACCCGACTACGACGCGAACGACTTCATCCCCACCCTGAAGGACGCCCTGTCCTACCAGGGCGGGATGTACTCCGCACCGTTCTACGGCGAGTCGTCGTTCCTCATGTACAACAAGAAGATGTTCGCCCAGGCCGGCGTCAGCCTGCCCGCGAAACCGACCTGGCCGCAGGTCGCCGAGGTCGCCGCGAAACTCAACCGCGGCAACGTCTCCGGGATCTGCCTGCGCGGCAAGCCCGGCTGGGGCGAGGTCCTCGCCCCGCTCGACACCGTGATCAACGCCTTCGGCGGACGGTGGTACGACGAGAACTGGAACGCGCAGCTGACCAGCCCGCAGGTCACCGCGGCGGTGAAGTTCTATGTCGACACCGTGCGCAGGTACGGCGAGCCCGGCGCGGCGTCGTCTGGCTTCCAGGAATGCGGAAACCTGTTGTCGCAGGGGCAGACCGCCATGTGGTACGACGCGACGTCGGCGGTGTCGGTGCTGGAGAGCCCGGATACCTCGACCATCGCCGGTGACGTCGGGTACGCGCAGGCGCCGAGCATGGCCAAGGGTGACAACGGGTGGCTCTACACCTGGTCGCTGGGCATCCCGTCGTCGAGCAAGAAAAAGGACGACGCCTGGAAATTCATCAACTGGATGACCAACAAGCGCTACATCGCCTACGTCGCCGAGAAGCTCGGTGCCAGTCACGTCCCGCCCGGCAGCCGGCTCTCGACCTATGAGCTACCCGCCTACAAGGCGGTGTCGACGGCCTACGCCGAGCCGACGCTGTCGGCGATGAAGGCGGCCGACCAGCTCAAGCCGTCGTTGCAACCCGTTCCCTACACCGGGGTGCAGTTCCTCGCGATCCCGGAGTTCCAGGACCTCGGAACGCGGGTGAGCCAACAGATCTCGGCCGCCATCGCGGGGCAGATCAGCGTCGAAGACGCACTGAAGCAGTCGCAGACCTACGCCGAGACCGTCGGCAAGACTTACCAGAAGGAGAGGTGACCGTGGCCACCGCACTCGTCGAACCGGCACAGGCACCGCGCGACTCCGCGCCGTTGACCTCCGGTCGAGATCACATCAGCCGCGCCGAGGGGTGGCGACGACGGGGCCCGCTGCTACCGGCGCTCATCTTCATGGTGATCGTCACCCAGATCCCCTTCGTGGTGACGCTGTACTACTCCACACAGTCCTGGAACCTGGTCCGCCCGGGTTCCCGGGAGTTCAACTGGCTCAACAACTACGTCCAGGTGTTCCGCGACACCCAGTTCTGGACGGTCACCCTGAACACCGTGCTGCTGATCGTCGGGACGGTGATCATCTCGGTCGTGTTCGGGCTGATCTTCGCGCTGCTGCTCGACCGCAAGTTCGTCGGCCGCAGCATCGTCCGCACCCTGTTGATCACCCCGTTCCTGGTGACCCCGGTGGCGTCGGCACTGCTGTTCAAGACCAGCCTGCTCTCCCCCACCAGCGGTCTGCTGAACTACGCGCTCAGTCCGTTCGGTGTGAAGACCGACTGGCTCAGCGAGTATCCCCTCGCGAGTGTGATGGGCGAACTCGTCTGGCAGTGGACGCCGTTCATGATGCTGCTGATCCTCGCCGGTCTGCAGTCGATGCCCAAGGACATCTCCGAGGCCGCGAAGGTCGACGGCGCCACCAGCTTCCGACTGTTCCGTGAACTCACGCTGCCCCACCTGCGTCGGTTCATCGAACTCGGGACCGTGCTCGGCGCGATCTACCTGGTGAACACCTTCGACGCGGTGTACATGATGACCTCCGGCGGTCCCGGGGTCGCGAGCTCGAACCTGCCGTTCTACATCTATCAGCGCGCGTTCCTCGGCTTCGACATCGGCCAGGCCGCCGCCATGGGCGTCGTGACCGTCATCGGCACGATGGTCGTCGCGACGTTGGCGCTCCGTCTGATCTTCAAGTCCTTCAGCGCAACCGAGGAGTCGGTCTGATGGCCACCAGCACCCCCACCCGTCCCGCCACCGCCGACACGACGTCGACCCCGGTGATCCGCCGTCGGCGGCGACCCCAGGCCGGTCTGCTGACCGCCTTCACCTGGATCCTCGCCATCGGGTTCTTCTTCCCGGTGCTCTGGATGGTGCTCACCGCGTTCAAGAAGGAGGCCGATGCGAACACCAACCCGCCGACGTTCTTCTTCACCCCGACCCTCGAGCAGTTCCGCAACGTCTTCGACGCCGGTATCGGTACCCCTCTGCTGAACTCGGTGTTCGCGACCGTCGCCTCGACGATCCTGGTCCTGCTCCTCGGCGTGCCGGCGGCCTTCGCGTTGTCGCTGCGCCCGGTGCGCAAGACCTCCGACGCACTGTTCTTCTTCCTCTCGACGAAGATGCTGCCGATCGTCGCGGCGATCATCCCGCTCTACGTCATCGTCGGGAAGATCGGGATGCTCGACAACGTGTGGACCCTCGTCGTCCTCTACACAGCGATGAACCTGCCCATCGCGGTGTGGATGATGCGGTCGTTCTTCATGGAGGTCCCGAAGGAACTCCTGGAGGCGGCGAGCATCGACGGTGCGAGCCTGTGGACCTCGGTCCGTGAGGTCATCCTGCCGCTGATCTCCCCCGGGATCGCCGCCACCGCCCTGATCTGCGTCATCTTCTCGTGGAACGAGTTCTTCTTCGCCGTCAACATGACCGCGGTGAACGCCCAGACCATGCCGGTGTTCCTGACCGGGTTCATGTCGGGCCAGGGACTCTTCTGGGCGCAGTTGTCGGCCGCATCGGTGCTCGCGGCACTGCCCGTGGTCATCTGCGGCTGGATCGCCCAGAACAAACTCGTCCGCGGCCTGTCCTTCGGTGCCATCAAGTGACCGTCACCACCACCTGATCCCTCCCCTCACACCTTCCTCCCAACCCAGGAGATCACCATGGCTTCCATCACCTACGACAAGGCGTGCTGCGTCTACCCCGGCGCCGACAAGCTCGCCGTCGACTCCCTCGACCTCGACATCGCCGACGGCGAGTTCGTGGTCCTCGTCGGGCCGTCCGGCTCGGGCAAGTCCACCGCGCTACGCATGCTCGCCGGCCTCGAAGAGATCGACAGCGGCGCGATCACCATCGGCGGCGCCAACATGGTCGGCGTCGCACCGAAGGATCGCGACATCGCGATGGTGTTCCAGAACTACGCGCTGTACCCGAACAAGACCGTCGGCGAGAACATGGGTTTCGCCCTCAAGATGCGCGGGATCGGCGTCGAGGAGCGCAAGCAGAAGGTCGCCGAGGCCGCGAAGCTGCTCGACCTCACCGACTTCCTCGACCGCAAGCCGGGCAAGCTCTCCGGCGGCCAGCGCCAGCGCGTCGCCATGGGGCGCGCCATCGTCCGTGATCCGCAGGTGTTCTGCATGGACGAGCCGTTGAGCAACCTCGACGCCAAGCTGCGCGTGCAGACCCGCACCCAGATCGCCGCGCTGCAGCGTCGTCTGGGCACCACCACGGTGTACGTCACCCACGATCAGGTGGAGGCGATGACGATGGGTGACCGCGTCGCGGTGCTCCGCGACGGGAAGCTGCAACAGTTCAGCTCGCCGACCGAGCTGTACGACCGTCCCGTCAACGCCTTCGTGGCCGGATTCATCGGCTCGCCCGCGATGAACCTGTTCACCGCGCCGCTCACCGACGACGGTGTCTCGATCGGCGGCGCCACCGTCGCCGTCCCCCGCACCGCGCTGGCCGAGATCGGTCGTCTCGGACTCGACTCGGCCATCGTCGGCGTGCGCCCGGAGGCGTTCACCCTCGGCGACTCCGGCGACGGCGTCCCCGCCACGGTGAGCCTGCTGGAGGAGCTGGGCAGCGAGACCTACGTCTACGCGACCGTCGACGATCCCGCCGTCCGCACGATCGACGGTGGAGAGGTCACCCTCGTCTCGCGGACGTCGGTGCGGGGCCCGGCCAAGATCGGTGAGCAGATCCGACTGCGGCAGACCGAACCGACCGTGCACCTGTTCCACCCGACGACCGGCGAGCGCCTGGGCGACTGAACCGCACCCCCGACCTCCGGGGCGGCTACGGTGCAGACGTGGCACAGCAGCAGACGTACGAGGTGTGGGCACCGGACGCGACCAGTGTGTCGGTGGTGATCGACGACGGTCATCCCGTGGTCATGCAGCGCGACGGCCACTGGTGGCGGACCACCACCGCGACAACGGGTCCCGGTCGGTACGGGTTCGTGGTCGACGGTGGATCCGACTCCGACGGAACCGTCCTGCCCGACCCGCGCTCACCACGTCAGCCGGACGGGGTGCACTCGACCTCGGCACCGTTCACCGTCGACGACGCGCAGTGGACCGATCAGGACTGGGCCGGGCGCGCCATCGCCGGCGCCGTGATCTACGAGCTCCACATCGGGACGTTCACCCCCGACGGCACCTTCGACTCCGCGATCGGACGACTCGACCACCTCGTCGATCTCGGCGTCGGGTTCGTCGAGGTGATGCCCGTCAACGGGTTCAACGGCACGCACAACTGGGGTTACGACGGCGTCGCGTGGTACGCCGTCCACGAGATCTACGGCGGGCCCGCGGGATTCGCACGGTTCGTGGACGCCTGCCACACCCGTGGTCTCGGGGTGGTGCTCGATGTCGTCTACAACCACCTCGGGCCATCGGGCAACTACCTCCCCCGCTTCGGGCCGTACCTCACCGACGGCGCCAACACCTGGGGCCAGTCACTCAACCTCGACCAGGCGCTCTCGGATCCGGTACGGGAGTACATCCTCGACAACGCCCTGCGCTGGCTGCGCGAATTCCACGTCGACGCACTGCGATTGGACGCGGTGCACGCCCTCGTCGACCACACCGCCATCCACCTGCTCGAGGAACTCGCGGTCCGGACCGATGCCCTCGCAACCGAGCTCGGCCGCCCGCTGTCGCTGATCGCCGAGAGCGACCTCAACGACCCCCGGCTGATCACCGACCGCGGCCTCGGCGGCTACGGCCTGGCCGCCCAGTGGGTCGACGACGTGCACCACGCGATCCACACGACGGTCTCGGGCGAACGGCAGGGCTACTACGGCGATTTCGGCAGCTACGAATGCCTGGCCACCGTTCTCACCCGGGGTTTCTTCCACGCGGCGACCTACTCCTCGTTCCGCAAGCGCCGCCACGGTCGACCCATCGACCCGGCGGTGGTGCCGTCGACGTCGCTCGTGGTCTACACCTGCAATCACGACCAGATCGGCAACCGCGCCATCGGTGACCGTCCGACCGCCTACCTGACGCCGGGACAGCTCGCCATCAAGGCGGCGCTGGTGCTGACGTCGGCCTTCACGCCGATGCTCTTCATGGGCGAGGAATGGGGCGCGAGCACCCCCTTCCAGTTCTTCACCTCCCATCCCGAGCCCGAACTCGGCGAGGCCACGGCGACCGGACGCATCAAGGAATTCGCCGATCACGGATGGGACGCCGCAGAGATACCCGATCCACAGGACCCGGCCACCTTCACCCGGTCGAAGCTCAACTGGTCCGAGCTCGGAGAGCCCGCGCACCGCCGCATACTCGATTTCTACCGGTCCCTCATCGCGCTCCGGGCCGGCTCGCCGGACATCGCGGCGAACTCGCTGACCTCGGTGGAGGTCGACTTCGACGCCGACGCCGGCTGGTTCGCGATGCACCGGGGCGCGTGGTCGACGGTGGTCGTGCTGTCCGCCGACGACACGGCCGTCCCCATCACCGTCGAGCCTGTGCTGGTCTGGGACCCCGTCACCACCACCGACACCGGGTTCACCTCGACAGGGCACAACGTCGTCATAGGCCGACGGGTCGGCCTATGACGACGGGTCGACGATCCGGTCGGGCGAAATAGCCACATGACCGCGGGCGTTGAACCCCACATGACCGTTCCCTACTCCGTCCTGGACATCGCACCCGTCGTCGAGGGCACCACCGTCGGACAGGCCCTGCGCAACGCCGTCGATCTCGCCGTCGCCGTCGAGGGGTGGGGGTACCGACGGTTCTGGCTCGCCGAGCACCACAACATGCCCGGCATCGCCAGCTCGAGTCCCGCCATCGTGATCGGACAGGTCGCGCGGGCGACCCACACGCTGCGGGTGGGATCGGGCGGGATCATGCTGCCCAACCACGCACCGCTGGTGATCGCCGAACAGTTCGGCACCCTCGACGCCCTGTTCCCCGGTCGCATCGACCTCGGCATCGGTCGCGCGCCGGGCACCGACCAGGTCACCGCACACGCGCTGCGCCGAGCCCCCGGGGCGCTCTCCGCCGACGACTTCCCGCAGGAGCTCGCCCAGCTGCGCGCGTTCCTCGCCGGCGCGTTCCCGGAGGAGCATCCCTACTCGGCGATCACCGCCGTACCCGGCGAGGGCGCGTCGCCGGACATGTGGTTGCTCGGATCGTCCACCTACAGCGCACAACTCGCGGCCCTGCTGGGACTGCCGTTCGCGTTCGCCCGCCACTTCGCGCCGCGTGAGACCTTCGCCGCCTTGGCGACCTACCGCGACAACTTCCGGCCGAGCGCCGTCCTCGACGCCCCGTACGCGATGGTCACCGCCACCGTCGTCGCCGCGTCCGACGACGAGACGGCCCGCTACCACGCCGGCCCGCAGCGGCTGGCGATGGCGCGTCTGCGCAGCGGCACCGCCGGGCGTTACCCGACCGCCGAGCAGGCCGCGGCGACACCGTTGACGCCGATGCAGGAATCCGCGGTGGCCGAGACCAGTTCGGCCTGGATCGTCGGCGGCCGCGACCGTGTGGCCGACGAGTTGCGTGGTCTCGTCGACTCGACCGGCGCCGACGAGATCATGATCAGTTCGACCCTGGCCGACTTCGACGCCCGTCTCGAGTCGCACCGCATCGTCGCCGACATCCTCGGCGCGGCCGTGCCGGCCGCCTGACCGCGGACCGTTGGGCTCAGGTCAGGTAGCGGTAGGCCGGGGAGCCGGGTACCAGGCGCTCGGCGGTGAGCCGTGACGCCTTCATGCGGTCGAGAAGCGACGACAGTCCGTCGGCGGAGCTCAACTGCACACCGACCAGCGCGGCGCCGGTCTCGCGGTTGTTGCGCTTGACGTACTCGAACAGGGTGATGTCGTCGTCGGGACCGAGGACCTCGTCGAGGAAGCCCCGCAACGCGCCGGGCTCCTGCGGGAAGTCGACGAGGAAGTAGTGCTTGAGGCCCCGGTGCACGAGCGAACGTTCGATGATCTCGCCGTAGCGGGAGACGTCGTTGTTGCCGCCGGAGAGCAGAGACACCACCGTGCTCCCGGGTGCGAGACGCAGCCCGTCGAGACCCGCGACCGCCAGTGCGCCGGCGGGCTCGGCGATGATGCCGTCGTCCTGGTACAGCTCCAACATCACCGAGCACAACGCGCCCTCGTCGACATGGACGATGTGCGCGCTACCGGGACTCAGGATGCGTGCCGACGGCGAGGTCGTCAGTGCCGTGGGCAGATCGGGATGATCACCGACCGTCGGGGACAACGGCGAGAGCACGCGGTGCGCGAGATCGCCGACACGCTTGACCGCCGCGCCGTCCACGAAGGGGTCGATCACGTCGAGCGTCACCGGACCGCCGTGCACCAGCGCCGCGGCCAGTGACGCCGCCCCGGTCGGCTCGACACCGACGAGCACGACGTCGGGGTCGAGCGCACGGAGGTAGGTCGCCATCCCCGCCAGACAACCGCCACCCCCGACGGGCGCGAGCACCACGTCGGGCACACGGCCGAGTTGCTCGACGATCTCGAGCGCGATGGTGCCCTGGCCGGCGGCGGTGCGGACGTCGTCGAACGCGTGGATCCAGGTGGCGCCCGAGGTCATGACGTCGGCCTGCGCCGCGGCGGCGGCCGCGTCGTAGGTGTCGCCGACGGGGATCAGCTCGATGAATTCGCCACCGTGCCACAGGATTCGGTCACGCTTCTGCTTCGGTGTGGTCGTGGGGACGTAGATCCGCCCCCGCACACCCATGGCCTTGCAGGCGTAGGCGACACCCTGCGCATGATTGCCCGCGCTCGCCGCCACGACACCGGCCGCCAGTTCCTCGGCGGTCAGCAGTCCCATCGTGTTGTGGGCGCCGCGGATCTTGTACGACCGCACCGACTGCAGGTCCTCACGCTTGAGGAACACCTGCGCGCCGGTCGCCGCCGACAGACGCGCATTGCGCTGCAGCGGCGTGCGGTCGACCACGGCCTTGGCGCGCTCGGCGGCATCGCGGATCGCGTCGACGTCCAGGGTCGGCGCGGAAGGCGCGGTGCTGGACGGGCCGGGGACGTGCGGCGAACTGCTCACGCCTGCCATCGTCTCACCATCGCCGCCGATCACGGCGGTCAGCTCTCGGGCGTGGCCTCGAGAACGAAGACCGGGATCTCGCGGTCGGTCTTCTCCTGGTAGTCCGCGTAGGGCGGGTAGGCCTCGACCGCGCGATCCCACCAGATCTGCTTCTCTCCGCCGAAGACCTCGCGGGCGACCATGTCGAACACCTTCTCGCCGTCGCGGAGCTCGACGTTCGGGTTGGCGGCGATGTTGAAGTACCAGACCGGATGCTTCGGGGCGCCGCCGAGCGAGGCCACCACCGCGTAGGCGCCGTCGTGCTCGACACGCATGAGGGGCGTCTTGCGCAGCTTCCCGGACTTGTTGCCGACGGTGGTCAGCAGGACGACGGGCATGCCCTGCATGTCCGTGCCCTCGGTGCCGTTCGACTTCTCGATCTTCTCGGCCTGCTCACGAGCCCAATCGCTGGTGCTCGGTGCGTAGTCACCTTCGAGCGGCATGGCATCTCCTCTTCAGTCGGGTCGGGTCGGCGTACGGCCGAGCACCTCTGACTCTAGCGAAAGACCGATGGCGGCGAGGGCGTCCGCACGACCGGCCATGAGCTGCGGCGACACGCCGTCGCGCGCATGTTTTCGGGTAGCCGAAAACTTTTGCTCGTTCCGGCGGTAGACTGGTGTTCGCACACCCCGACACCATGCGTCGCGTTCGCATCCAGGAGGTTCTCGGCCATGACGACGATCAGCGTGAACACCGCACCCGATCGATCCGAGCGTGCCGTGGTGCCCACCGTCTCGATCGCCGGCGTCGCGTGGCCTCTCCACAAGCTCGCCGCGGTGCTCGTGGCCGTTGTCGTCGCGGTCGTCGTCGGAGTGGTCTCGGGGTCCGGCGAGGTCACGGCGTGGGCCGTCACGGTCGCCGCCACCGCGGTCTGGTGGACCGGGCGGCTCGGTACGGCCCGCCGCGCGATCAGCCGGTGAGGCAGGTCGGCCCGAGGAGCGCCTTCAGGTCGCCCATCAGCGCCGAGCTCGGCGTGACCCGCAGGTTGTCGTCGAGACGCAGGGTGGTCGCCGACTCGCCGCTGATCAGCCGCACGTGGACGTCCGAGGTGCCCGGATGACGGATCAGCACCTGCTTGAGCGCACTCACCCGATCCTGCGTGCACAGTCGCGTCGACATCGTCAGTGCCAGCGGCCGCGCCTCCCCCACGTGTGACAGATCCGGCACCGCGAGATCGTTGGCGCTGATCATCATGTTGTCGTCGTCGCGGATGTTGACCCGCGCCTTGATGAGCACGACCGCGTCGGCCACGATGTCCATCCCGTAGGCCTGGAACGCGCGGGGGAAGAAGTACACCTCCACACCACCGACGAGATCCTCGAGGGTGACCACCGCGTACGGCTCGCCCTTCTTGTTCACCCGTCGCGTCACCGCGGAGATGATGCCGCCGATGACGATCTGGGCGCCGTCGGAGACGTTCTTCTCGAGCAGGCTGGTCAGCGAGGTGTCGGTCTGGGCCGAGATGACGTGCTCGATGCCACCGAGCGGATGCCCGGACACGTAGAGCCCCAACATCTCCCGTTCGAGCGCCAGCTTGTGCTTGGTGTCCCATTCCTCGTCGGGCACCCGCACCGCGAAGACGTCGTCGATGACCGCACCGGCGTCGTCGGCACCGCCGGCGTCACCGAACAGGTCGAACTGGCCGACGGCCTCGGCCTTCTTCGTGCCCAACACCGCGTCGACGGCGTCGACGTGCACCAGGAACAGACCCTTGCGGGGATGTCCCAGCGAGTCGAAAGCGCCTGCCTTGATGAGAGATTCGGTGACCTTCTTGCTGCAGGCGGTGACGTCGATCTTGCCGAGGTAGTCCGAGAAGCTGTGGAACTTCCCCTTCTCCTCACGCGCGGCGAGGATCGCGGTGACGACGTTGGTCCCCACGTTGCGCACCGCGACCAGGCCGAAACGGATGTCCTCGCCGACGGCGGCGAAGTACCGCTGCGACTCGTTGACGTCGGGCGGCAGGACGGTGATGCCGAGCTTGCGGCAGTCGGCCAGGTAGATCGCGGCCTTGTCCTTGTCGTCGCCGACCGATGTGAGCAGTCCCGCCATGAACTCGGCCGGGTAATTCGCCTTGAGGTACGCCGTCCAGTACGACACCAGCCCGTAGGCCGCCGCGTGGGACTTGTTGAACGCGTAGCCGGCGAACGGGAGGATCGTGTCCCACAGCGCCTTGATGGCCGCCTTGGAGAAGCCGTTGGCGACCATGCCCGCCTCGAAGCCCTCGAACTCCTGGGCCAGCACCGACGCCTTCTTCTTGCCCATCGCGCGACGCAGGATGTCGGCTCGACCCAGCGAATATCCGGCCACCTTCTGAGCGATCTGCATGATCTGCTCCTGGTAGACGATGAGGCCGTAGGTGTCGCCGAGTATGTCCTTGAGGGGTTCGGCCAGCTCGGGGTGGATCGGCTTGACGTCCTGACGACCGTTCTTGCGGTCGGCGTAGTCGTTGTGGGCGTTCATGCCCATCGGGCCGGGCCGGTAGAGCGCACCGACGGCGACGATGTCCTCGAAGGTGGTGGGCTGCATACGTTTGAGCAGTTCGCGCATCGGCCCACCGTCGAGCTGGAACACGCCGAGGGTCTGTCCGCGGGCCATCAACTCGTAGGTGGTGGTGTCGTCGAGCGGCAGCGTGTCCATGTCGATCTCGATGCCGCGGTTGGTGGTGATGTTCTCGAGCGCGTCGTTGATGACCGTCAGGTTGCGCAGCCCGAGGAAGTCCATCTTGAGCAGCCCGATGGCCTCACACGACGGGTAGTCCCAGCCGGTGATGATGGCGCCGTCCTGGGCGCGTTTCCACACCGGGATCGCCTCGGTGAGCGGCTCTGAGGACATGATCACCGCGCAGGCGTGCACGCCGGCGTTGCGGATCAGTCCCTCGAGACCCAGTGCGGTGTCGTAGATCTTCTTGACATCGGGGTCGGTCTCGATGAGCGCACGGACCTCGGAGGCCTCACCGTAGCGATCGTGGTCGGGGTCGGTGATTCCCGCGACCGAGATGTCCTTCGCCATGATGGGCGGCGGCAGCGCCTTGGTGATCCGGTCGGCGATGGCGTAGCCGGGCTGACCGAACTGCACGCGCGCAGAGTCCTTGATCGCGGCCTTGGTCTTGATGGTGCCGAAGGTGATGACCTGGGCGACCTTGTCGCTGCCCCAGCGTTCGGTGGCGTAGCGGACCATGTCGCCGCGACGCCGGTCGTCGAAGTCGATGTCGATGTCGGGCATCGACACACGCTCGGGGTTGAGGAACCGCTCGAAGAGCAGACCGTGCGGGATGGGGTCGATGTTGGTGATGCCCAGGGCCCACGCGACGAGCGATCCGGCGGCGCTGCCGCGGCCGGGGCCGACGCGGATCCCGACCTCGTGGGCGTGGCGGATGAGGTCGCCGACGACGAGGAAGTAGGCGGGGAACCCCATCTGGATGATGACGTCGAGTTCGTAGTTCGCGCGGTCGGTGTAGTCCGCCGGCACGGGGGCGTCGGGGAAGCGCCGCGCCAGGCCCGCGGTGACCTCCTTGCGCAGGAACGTCTCCTGGGTGTCGCCCTCGGGCACCGGGAAGATCGGCATCCGGTCGCGCGGGGTGAACACCTCGGCGTAGCTCTGTACCCGCTCACCGATCTCGACGGTGTTGTCGCAGGCGCCGGGCACCACGTCGTCCCACTGCTCGCGCATCTCCGCGGCCGACTTCAGGTAGTAGCCGTCGCCGTCGAACTTGAAGCGTGTGGGATCGGACAGCGTCTTGCCGGTCTGGATGCACAGCAGCGCCTCGTGGGTCACCGCATGACCCTTGGTCACGTAGTGGCAGTCGTTGGTGACGATCGGCTTGATGCCGAGCTGCCTGCCGATCTCGAGCAGGCCGTCGCGGACCCGGCGTTCGATCTCGAGGCCGTGCTCCATCAGCTCGAGGTAGAAGTTGTCCTTGCCGAAGATGTCCTGCCACTTCGCCGCCGCCTCGAGGGCCTCTCGCTGGTGACCGAGCCGCAGCCGGGTCTGGACCTCACCCGACGGGCAGCCGGTGGTGGCGATGATCCCCTCGGCGTGCGCGGCGATGAGGTCGGCGTCCATGCGGGCCCACTTGCCGAGCTGCCCCTCGATCGACGCGAGCGAGCTGAGGGTGAACAGGTTGCGCAGGCCGGTCGCGTTCTCGGCGACCATCGTCATGTGGGTGTAGGCGCCGCTGCCCGAGACGTCGTCGCTCTTCTGGTCGCGGTCGCCCCAGAGGACTCGCTTGGTGTCGAAGCGTGAGGCGGGAGCGATGTAGGCCTCGATGCCGATGATCGGCGTGATGTCGTGATCCTTGGCGACGTTGTAGAACTCGCTCGCGCCGAACATGTTCCCGTGGTCGGTCATGCCGATGGCGGTCATCCCGAGCCGCTTGGCCTCGGCGAACATCGGCGCGACCTTCGCGGCCCCGTCGAGCATGGAGTACTCGGTGTGGTTGTGCAGATGGACGAACGACTCCGACACTTCAAACGACCTCTCGACGAACGCTGCTCCGAACATTGCGGGAGCACGGGCGCGACCACCGGCTCATCGAGTTCCGACGCCGCCCGACGTGGTGCCTGATCGAGTTTAGGTGGGGGCACCCACACGACCTCCGACGCCACACGGGCGCGTCGGCGCGATCATCGACACGCCGCCGACACGCCGTTACCGATGGGACCGGTGGTGCAGATGTGACCCGCCACGGGTCAGCTCGACGGCACCGGCGCGGTGTCGGGCAACGGACCGACCCGATCGGACTGCTCGGGGAGCAACGCATGCACGACGAACCGTCCGCCCGCGTCGGCGGGGAGAACCTCGACCGCGCGTACCCGGCGATCGGCGGCGAGTGCGCGCAACCGGTCGGCGTCACCGCGCACCACGAGGGCGACCACGCACGCGCAGCCCGCGGTGAGCCGTGACCGGACGAGGGCCGCGATCTGGCCGTCGCGACCGACAGCATCGGGTCCGACCGTCCGCGCGATCTCATCGACGGCGAGGTCGCGTGCGGTGCGCAGCGATCCCCCGTCGCGCGTGAGGGGTTCGAACGTGGTCGGTGTGGCCACGGCGTCCACCGTGACGTGGAAGGCGACCTGCGACGGACCGGTCCCGGCGATCAGCGACCACGCCGTGTCGTCGTCGAGGGGTGCCCGCGGCGACACCAGCGCCCATCGGGTCCCCGTGGCCCGCGCGACACCGGCCGAGGCGGCGGCGATGTAGGCGGCCACCGACTCCCCGCCGGTGGGGCCGAGGCGATCGGTGGTGACCGCGGGACGTCGTGGCGGGTGCGTCGCACCGAGGGCGTAGAGACCGCCGACGACGAGCAACACGACGATCGCGCCGACGGCGACCGACCCGAACGCGCGCCGCAGACCGTCAGGTCGCACGCAGCAGTTCCAACGCGCCCCGGAGATCGTCCGGGTAGGGACTGGTGAACTCGACGAGCCGCCCGTCGGAGGGGTGGGCGAACGACAACGCCCGGGCGTGCAGCCACTGGCGCTCGAGCCCGAGGCGGGCGGCCAGCGCCGGATCGGCACCGTAGGTCAGGTCGCCGCAGCAGGGATGGTGCAGCGCCGAGAAGTGCACGCGGATCTGGTGGGTACGACCGGTCTCGAGGTGGACGTCGAGGAGGCTGGCCGCGGCGAACATCTCGAGGGTGTCGTAGTGGGTGACGCTGGGCTTGCCCGCCGTCGTGACGGCGAACTTCCACTCGTTGCCCGGATGGCGGCCGATCGCGGCGTCGATCGTGCCGCTCGACGGATCGAGGTGGCCCTGCACCAGGGCGTGATATCGCTTGTCGACGGTGCGTTCCTTGAAGGCCCGCTTGAGCAGTGTGTAGGCGCGCTCGGAGGTCGCGACCACCATCACCCCCGACGTGCCGACGTCGAGGCGGTGCACGATGCCCTGCCGCTCGTGGGCGCCGGAGGTGGAGATGCGGTAGCCGGCGGCGGCCAGGCCACCGATGACCGTCGGTCCGGTCCATCCGACCGAGGCGTGTGCGGCCACCCCGACCGGCTTGTCGACCACGACGATGTCGTCGTCGGCGAACAGGATGTCCATGTTCTCGATCGGCTGCACGAGGTTCTCCACCGGACGCGCGGGTTCCGGGAGCAACACCTCGAGCCAGGCGCCGGCGGCGAGTCGATGCGATTTGCCGACGGCGGTGCCGTCGACGCTGACGTCGCCGTTGTCGGCGAGTGCGGCGACCGCGGTGCGCGAGAAGCCCATCATCCGCGAGACCCCGGCGTCGAGTCGCATGCCGTCGATGCCGTCGGGGACGGGCATCGACCGGCTCTCACGCATCCGGCGCCACCGGGGTGCGGGCGTCGTCGCGCGTGCGGGTCGACGCGCGGGTCCCGTCGAGTTCCACGCCGAACAGCGTCAGCCCGACCAGCAGGATCGCGCCGCACACCACCGCGGAATCGGCGACGTTGAACACCGGCCACCAGCCGATGGACACGAAGTCGACGACGTGACCGCGCAGGGGGCCCGGATCGCGGAACAGCCGGTCGACCAGGTTGCCCAGTGCGCCGCCGAGGATCAGCCCGAGGCCCAGTGCCCACAGGGGCGACCGCAGCCGCGAGCTGTACCGGATGATGCCGACGACGACCGCGAGCGCGACGATCGTCAGGATCCACGTGTAGCCGGTGGCCATGGAGAACGCGGCGCCGGAGTTGCGGACCAGCCGCAGCGTCACGGTGTCGCCGATGATCGAGATGGGACGCAGCGGATCGATCGTCGCGACCACCACGATCTTCGTCACCAGATCGGCCACCAGGATGACCAGCGCGACCGCAGGCAGCAGGGCGATCATCCGCGTCGACCGCGGTGCCGTCCCTGTCGCCACAGCGCGATCGGCGCCCTCACCGACCCCGGCGGGGGCATCGGGTCCGGCGGGTTCATCGGTGGGGTCGTTGCTCACGCCGACCATTGTCCCTCACCGGGGTCGATAACCTGAATGCGTGCCCGACGCCCTCATCACCCGCCCCCACGTCCGTCGAGCGCAGGCGGTGGGGGCGTGCGCGGTGATCGCGGCGGTCGTCGCCGCCTGCGGCTCCGCAGATCCCGGTCCCGGCGGTGCGAGCAGTTCGTCGGCGGCCGCGGGATGCACCACCGATTCGACGGTCGGGGCCTCCGGCGCGTCGCTGCTGCCGGTGCCGCCGGCCGCGGTCGAGGTGCTCGACTCCGGCGCCGCACCCCTGATCGCGCCGGTCGGGTCGCCGACCACCACCTCGGCCCAGCAGGTCCGCCTGGTCACGACATCGTCGTCGACGAGCCTCTCGCAGGGGCAGGCGCCGAGCGACGACGCCCAGACCGTCGACCTGCCGATCACCGCACAGGTGCTGTGCGGTGACCCGACCGACATCGAACTCACCCTCGGCGCCGCGTCGTCGCCGTCGCCGGACCTGTCGGCATCGCTCGCCGCGGTCCGCGGCTCGCGTGCCGGTCTCGCGGTCGCAGCGGGTTCGGTGCCTATCGCCCTGCGCATCGTTCCCGCCGCCGGGGCCGACGATGCCGCACGCTCGGCGATCGAGCAGACACTGGTGCAGGCCCTGCAGCGGTCGGTGACGCTGCCCCGCGACCCGATCGGGGTGGGGGCGCGGTGGCGGTCGGTCCGCACCATCACCGGTGCGGCCACGCTCCGGCAGACGATCACCTCGACACTGCGCGCCCGCACGGGCTCGACGCTGCAGATCGACGTGACCGTCGACGAGGAACCGGTGAACGCGGTGTTCACCATCCCGGGGTCCGATCAGACGCTCACCATCGCGTCCTACTCGATGGCCGGTGCGGGGTCGATGACCCTCGACCTGTCACGAGGGTTGCCCATGAGCGGCGAGCTGTCGATCGACGGTGGACGATCTCTGGTCGGGTCCGACGCCGCGCGGCCGCTGGTCCAGAAGACGGGCGTCGACATCCGCTGGGAGACGACCCGCTGAGACACGACTGCCCCCGAACCGAACGGTTCGGGGGCAGTCGCCTCCAGCGATGTCGTGCGTGGGGCTCAGTTGGCCGCCGGGCACATGGCGCTCTGCACGTTGTTGGCCAGCAGCAGCGGGCACACCGTGGTCTTGGCGAGCTTCCACTTACCGCTGTCGTAGACGATCGCGGCGTCGACGGTCTGCTCGGGAACGTTGGGCAGCTTCACCTTGACCTTGACCGTGGCCTGGCCGTTACCGGTCGCGATGACCGGCGCCTGCAGCGAGTAGGTGATGTCGGGGTTGTCCTGCTTCGCCTTCACGAGCTTGTCGAACAGCTGCGGGTCGGCGTCGGAGCCCTGGACGAGATCGGTCTTCTCGCTCGCCGGCACGTTCGCGTCGAGGGCCTTCTCCAGCAGTCCGTTCAGCGTCGCGGCGCTCGGCGGCTTCGAGGGGTCGGAGACGCCACCGCCACCGGTGCCGGTTTCGGTCGACGCGACCGACGAACTGGTCGTCGGTGTGGCCTGCGTCCCGTCGTCGGAGTTGTCGCTGCACGCGCCGATCATGAACACGGCCGCAACGGCCAGGCCTGCGGTGGCGAACTTCTGGAGCTTCACGAAATGTCCTCTTCTCGTCTGTCGTCCGGGCTGTCGAACCCGGGGCCGGCGGCTGCGGGCCACCGACCTGTCGGGCCCACGTCTTCGGGTCGGTGTACCCGAAGCCCTGGGACTCATGTGTACCGATGGGGGCGGTCGCGGACGACCACGTTCCCCCCGGATCGGACACCACTATGCCAAACCGATGTGTGGGCGAACGACGATCGGGCGATCCGCGCGCTCTCGGCGACCCGGATTTGACCGCGACCACCCAGGTCAGCAAGCTGACGTCCCATGTCCGTCACACCTGTGATCGCCGTGCTCGGCACCGGCGGGACCATCGCGTCGCAGCACCGGGCGGGCGGTGTCGTGCCCGCGGTCGACGTCCGCGATCTGCTGCGCCCCGACCTCGCCGGTCCGCACACCGGCGGCGTCGACGTGCGTCCGCGCACGGTGCTGTCGCTCGACAGTTCGGCGATGACACCCGACGACCAGTGGACGCTGGTGCGCGCGATCGCCACCGAACTCGACGACCCCACCGTGACCGGCGTCGTCGTCACCCACGGCACCGACACCCTCGAGGAGTCGGCGATGCTCGCCGATCTCGTCCACGACGATCCCCGACCCGTGGTGTTCACCGGCGCGCAGCGGCCGTCGGATGCCGACGGCGCCGACGGTCCCGGCAACCTCGCCGCGGCCGTCGCCTGTGCCGCCGACCCGGACTCACGGTCGCGCGGGGTGCTGGTGGCGTTCGGCGGCCGCGTTCTCCCCGCCCGCGGGACGGTCAAGGTCAGTACATCGGACCTCCGCGCCTTCGACTGCCTCGCCCCCGACCTCCCGCGCCGACGGATCGACACAGGCGGGCACTCCCCGGTGAGTGCCCGCGTGGACGTCGTCACCGTTCATCCCGGCTTCGTCCCCGAGGTGATCACCCACCTCGCCGCGACCGGGGCGCGCGGGCTCGTTCTGGCCGGCCTCGGGTCGGGCAACGTCGGTCCGGGGGTACGTGACGTGGTGGGCGACGCGATCGCCCGCGGCACCCCGGTGGTCGTCTCGACCCGCGTCCCCCTCGGCGAGGTGGTCGCGACCTACGGCGGTGGTGGCGGTGCGGTGGATCTCGTGGCCGCGGGAGCGGTCCTGTCGCCGTGGCTGCGTCCGCCGCAGTCGCGGATCGCGCTGGCGGCGCTGCTGTCGGTCGGCACCGGCCACGACGGCATCGCGGAGTTCTTCGCGACCGGCCCGGAGGCGGCGGGCGCCTGACCGACCGATCAGGTCCAGTCGAGGCTGGCCAGCGGATCGGCGGCCGTGAGGTCGGCGGTGTCGGAGGGGAACGTTGCAGTGCGTCCGGGCCCCGTCGCGCGCGTCTCGAATCGCACCGACACCACACCGTGGCCACTCCCCTGCACCCAGCCGTGCCCGAACTCGGGGTGTGTCACGTCGGTGCCGGTCGCCCACGTCACCGCACCGTCGGCATCGACGGCGCGACCCGACGCCTTCTGCACCCCGACCTCGGCGACCGGACCCTCCGGCACCGGGTCGACGGGGTCGAGTACATCGACAGCGGTGACGATCGTCGGTTCCTCCGGGGTGTCGGTGACGGCGACCGCGCGGTCGGTCGCGTCGCCACCGAACAGCAGGAACTGCTCGTCGGTGGTGAGACCGGAGAAGCCCACGCCGACGAGACGGACGGGTCCGATGTCGACCGGGTCGAGGGCGAGGCGCTGGGCCGCCGCGGCCAGGGTCGCGAGGTCGGTCGTGGCGGGGGCGAAGGTCGTGGACCGGGTGAGCACCGACATGTCGGACTTCTTCAGTTTCAGGACGACGGTGCGCGCCCCGCGGCCGTCATCGAGGAGTCGACGATGTGCCGAGGCGGCCGAGGACGCGATCGCCTCCCGAAGTCGCGGCATCGACACGACGTCGTCGGCGAACGTCGACTCGGCACTGATCTGCTTCGCCGATGTCCGCTCGGCGACCTGTCGATCGTCGAACCCCTGCGCCAGGCGATGCAACGCGGGACCCACCGTCGATCCGAGGACCGAGGCCACCTCCATCGGCGACAGGTCCGCGAGGTCGCCGATCGTGTCGATGCCCAGCCGGTGCAGCCTGTCCCCCGCCACCGGTCCGATACCCCACAGTTTCCGCACCGACAGCGGGCGCAGGAACTCTTGTTCGGCTCCCGGCGAGATCACCGTCACGCCATCGGGTTTGGCCATACCCGAGGCGATCTTGGCGATCTGCTTCCCGCTGCCCGCACCGATGGACGCGGCCAGACCGAGCTCGTCGGCGATCCGCGACCGGATCTGCTCGGCGAAGGCGATCACCTCGGTCCGGGTGGCGCCGACGAGTGCCTCGGGTTCGCCGAACGCCTCGTCGAACGACAGCATCTCGATGACGGGTATCGCCTCGCGGATCATCGCGAACACCCGCGCGCTGACCACGCGGTAGACCGCGCCGCGGGGCGGCACGACCACCGCCGAGGACCCGATCAGCCTGCGCGCCTGATGCATCGGCATCGCAGAATGGGCGCCGAAGCGTCGCGCCTCGTAACTCGCACCGGCGACCACCCCGCGACCGCCGACCCCGCCGACGAGCACCGGGCGGCCGCGCAGGGTCGGACGGGTCAGCTGCTCGACCGATGCGAAGAACGCGTCCATGTCGATGTGCAGAACCCACCGCGCTCCGCGTCGATCACCGGTGCCCGCCACCCGTCGAGCCTATCGACTCGCCGTGTCGTGCCGACGGTGTGGAAACGGCCATGCGGCCCGCACGGACCGCAACGTGCCGATTGTGTGGAAACGGCCATCGAGTGTGCTCCACACCTTGCGCGACGGACCTCGACGACAACGCACACTCGATGACCGGCTTCCGCACCGTCGGCGGCTCCAGACATTCGCGGCACCGTTCTCACGCCGCTGACGGTGCGGAAGCCACGCCCCGAGTGTGCGCCCTTCCCAGCGCACCTCAAGTGCCACCGCCAGCACACTCGACGCGCGTTTCCACACAGTCAGCATTACGGTCGCGTTTCTGGACAACCAGCACCATGGTCGCGTTTCCACGCGGTCAACTGATGGTCGCGTGGAGCTCGAAGACGGGGACGGCCGGGGCGATGGCGGCGAGTTCGGCGTCGGTGGAGGTGTGCGAGACCTTCGCCGGCAGGTAGCTCGCGACCTCCCAGCCCCAGCGCTTCAGATAGGGACGCAGCAGCGCGACCTTGGCGGCATCGGCGACCTCGGTGGCGCGGTACTCGTCGCTGCGACGCCCGTGACCGATGGTCGCGACGCCCGCGGCGCGGAGGTTGCGCGACCACTGCGTGTTGCCACGCGGGGAGATCAGATAGGTGCGGCCGTCGATGACCAGCGGGTTGACCGGCGTGGTCTGCGGGGTGCCCGACTTCCGTCCGACGACGGTCAGCGTCCGCGCGCCGGCCAGACCGATCCCCCGCGCCGACAGCCGGCGGACGAGGTCGTTGAAGCCGCGCTGCATGCGGCCGCTGGGCTCTGCGTAATGGGTGGTGGTCATGGCTACTCCTCGTCTGGATCGGAACGAGAGCACTGCTCTCGTTTCTCACGATGACACGGCGGCGGCCAGAATGCAAGAGCACTGCTCTCATTTCTGGCACGATGGTGTCCATGCAGTCAGACGCACCGTCGACCCCCCGCGCTGCGGCACGGGCTCAGACCGAGCAGGACATCATCCGGGTGGGTCGGGAACACCTCGCCGCACATGGCGCCGCGTCGCTGTCGTTGCGTGCGGTCGCCCGCGACCTCGGCATGGTGTCCTCCGCGGTGTACCGCTACGTGCGCAACCGCGACGACCTGCTGACGTTGCTGGTCGTCGACGCCTACGACGAATCCGCCGACCGCGTCGAGGCCGCCCTCGCCGCGACACCCGCCGACGCCGGGACGCGGGAGCGCATCCGGGTGGCCGCGCATGCACTGCGGACATGGGCGGTCGCCGAACCGTCGCGGTACGCGCTCATCTACGGCAGCCCGGTCCCGGGCTACTCCGCCCCGGGCGAGCAGACCACGGGCCCGGGCACCCGCTTCGTCGCGCTGCTGCTCCGGGAACTGCGCGACATCGTGGTCGACGCACCGTCACCGATCTCCGCGGGACTGGCCGCCGAATTCGACGCCATCAACACCGAATTCGGCCTCGGACTGGATCACACGACGCTGGCCGTCGGCACCTGCCTGTGGTCGGTGGTTCTCGGCGCGATCAGCCTCGAGGTGTTCGGCCAGTACGGCGCCGACACCTTCGCGCGGCCGGAGGATCTCTTCGACCTCCAGCTCACCACCGTGCTGACCCGGCTACTGCCCTGACCGGCTGATCGACGCGACGACGCCGTCGCCCAGCTCGACCGACGAGCCGCGCACCTCCTCGGGTGCGACGACCTCGAGCGCGGTGGCGAGCACCTCGCCCGCGATCAGGTCGCGGTGACGCTGCGCCCATGCATTGCGTTCGGCAGGCACCCCGAGTTCCACGCTGATGCGGTCGGACACGTCGAGCCCCATGGTCCGCCGCGCCTCCTGCAGTTCGCGCACACGGTCCTTCGCCCAACCCTCGGCCTCGAGGTCCTCGGTCACCGCGGTGTCGAGCACCACCAGTCCCCCGCCGGACGGCAGTTCGGCGGTCGAACTCGGCTCCACCGCGACGAGTTTGCGGGTGAACTCGCCACCGGTCAGCTCGATGCCGTCGGCGACGACCTTCTCCGACACGATCCCGTCGGCATCGCTGACGGTGGCCAGCGACCAGTTCCCCGACTTGATCGCCTTGATCGCCTTCTGGACGTCCTTGCCCAGTCGGGGTCCCGCGACGCGCGCGTTGACGACCACCTCGACCCGACCGTAGGCGTCGGCGTCATCGGCGAGGTGCACCGCCTTGACGTTCATCTCGTCGGCGATCAGCGCGGTGTAGTCGGCCAGACGCGCCGCCGATGGGCCGGCAACGGTCAACGCGGGCAACGGGAGTCGGACCCGCAGGTTGTTCGCCTTGCGCAGACTCGACGCCGTCGAACACACACCCTGCACCTCGTCCATGGCGGCGACGAGCTCGGCGTCGGCGGGGAGTTCGTCGGCGCGCGGCCAGTCCGCGAGGTGCACCGACCGCTCGCCGGTGAGCCCGCGCCACATGGCCTCGGTCATCAACGGCAGCAGCGGAGCGGCGAGTCGGCACGCCACCTCCAACACCGTGTAGAGCGTGTCGAAGGCGTCCGATTCGGTGTCCTGCCCGGCCCAGAACCGTTGGCGTGAACGCCGGACGTACCAGTTGGTCAGCGCCTCGCAGAGCTCGCGGAACGCGTCGCACGCACCGGACACGTCGTAGGTCTCCAACGCGGTCGTCATCGCCTCCCGCGTCGCGGCCAGCTTCGCCAGGATGTAGCGGTCGAGCACGTGCGTCGAATCGGTCCGCCACGTCGCGGGCCGGTCGGCGTAGAGCGCGAGGAAGCTGTAGGCGTTCCACAGCGGCAGCATGGCCTGGCGGACACCCTCGCGGATGCCACGCTCGGTGACGATGAGGTTGCCGCCCCGCAGGATCGGCGACGCCATCAGGAACCACCGCATCGCGTCGGAGCCGTCGCGGTCGAACACCTCGTTGACGTCGGGGTAGTTGCGCTTGGACTTGCTCATCTTCTGACCGTCGTCGCCCAGCACGATGCCGTGGGCGGCGACGGTGCGGAACGCCGGACGGTCGAACAACGCGGTCGCGAGCACGTGCAGGTTGTAGAACCACCCCTTGGTCTGGCCGTTGTACTCGACGATGAAGTCGCCCGGGTTGTGCGGCTCCAGACCGGCCTCGGGGTTCCCGTCGAACCAGTCACGGTTCTCGAACGGATAGTGCACCTGGGCGTACGGCATCGAGCCCGACTCGAACCAGCAGTCGAGAACCTCGGGCACCCGACGCATGGTCGAACGCCCGGTCGGGTCGTCCGGGTTGGGTCGCGTCAGCTCGTCGATGTGCGGTCGGTGCAGGTTGGTCGGACGCACACCGAAGTCACGCTCGAGGTCGTCGAGCGACCCGTACACGTCGACACGCGGGTACGTCTCGTCGTCGGACATCCACACCGGGATCGGTGCACCCCAGTAGCGGTTGCGACTGATGTTCCAGTCCTTGGCGCCCTCGAGCCATTTGCCGAACTGTCCGTCCCGCAGGTGCGCGGGCGACCAGGTGATCTCCTGGTTCAGCTCCAGCATCCGCGGTTTGAACGTGTTCACCGCGACGAACCACGACGGGACCGCCATGTAGATCAACGGCTTACCCGACCGCCACGAGTGCGGGTAGGAATGCTCGATGGTCTCGTGCCGCAGGATCCGGCCGGTCGCCTTGAGGTCTTTGATGATCACCGGGTTAGCGTCGAAGACCATCAGGCCCTCGTACGGCGGGACCAGTGACGTGAACCGTCCGCCCGGGTCCAGCGGCTGTACCACCTCGATGCCGTTGGCGGTGGCGAGTTCCATGTCCTCCTCACCGAAAGCCGGTGCGAGGTGGACGATCCCGGTACCGCTGTCAGTGGTGACGTAATCGCCGAGCAGCGTCCGGTGCGCCTTCGGATGGCCGACGAAGAAGTCGAACGGCGGCGTGTAGGAGGCGTCGGCGAGGTCGCGACCGAGATAGGTGCCGAGCACTTCGGGATCCTCGCCGAGTTCCCGTGCGTAGGTTCCGACACGGGCGGTCGCGAGCAGGTACTGCTCGCCGTCGGAACCGCGGACATGGGAGTACTCGACGTCGGGATTCACGGCGATCGCCAGGTTGGACGGCAGGGTCCACGGTGTGGTCGTCCAGATCAGTGCGTTGACGCCCAGCAGGGTGTCGGGCACACCGCCGGTCAGCGGCATCGACACCGTGACGGCCGGGTCCTGGCGCATCTTGTAGGCGTCGTCGAGCTTGCTCTCCTGGTTGCTCAGCGGCGTCTGTTCGTACCAGCTGTAGGGCAGCACCCGGTAGCCCTGGTAGACGAGTCCCTTGTCGTGCAGCGTCTTGAACGCCCACATCACCGACTCCATGAAGTCGATGTCGAGGGTCTTGTAGTCGTTGTCGAAGTCGACCCAGCGGGCCTGGCGGGTCACGTAGTCGCGCCACTCACCGGTGTAGCGCAGCACCGACTCCCGGCAGTAGTCGTTGAACGTTGAGACACCCATGGTCTCGATCTCGGACTTGTCGGTGATGCCCAGCTGCCGCTCGGCCTCGAGTTCGGCGGGCAGCCCGTGGGTGTCCCACCCGAAGCGGCGGTCGACCTTCTTGCCGCGCATGGTCTGGAACCGCGGGATGAGGTCCTTGACGTAGCCGGTGAGCAGGTGGCCGTAGTGCGGCAGACCGTTGGCGAAGGGCGGACCGTCGTAGAAGACGAACTCCTCGGCGTCGGACCGCTGCTGCACCGACGCGACGAAGGTGTCATCGGCAGCCCAGTAGTCGAGCACACGCGTCTCGAGGTCGGGGAACGACGGCACGGCCGAACCGGTACCCGCGACGTCGACGATCGGGTAGACGCGACGGTGCTGGGGGGTCGATGCGGGGTCGGTGCTCACTGCAGTTCTCCTCGTGCCGGTGGGCGTCGCGTACGACGCTGGGCACGGGGACGACGATCGCTCGCCGCGGTACCACCCCGCTTGCACCGAGAATCCGGTGCCTCTCGCCGGCTCATCGCGTGTCGATCCGCTGAGCCTGCGGCTGTGTCGGGCCGCTCCCGTCCGGTTCTACTGCGACCCACCGTCACGATGGTGTCGGTTCTTCCGGATGCTCCCCGGTGATGGCCGGATCGTCGCGGGTACGAGTGTAGACGGTCTGCGACGCCGGTCAGTCCGCCGCGTGGCGGTGACGGCGAGGTGTCGTCGTGTCGGTGTCTTGCTCGGTGACCTCTGCGGGCCCGGCCTCGGTGTCCCCGGAATGACGGGTGTGGCGTCGCGGGGTGGCGGGGGTGAGCCAGGGCATCGCCGCGGGCGGATCGGTGTCGCGGCGGACGTGCGCGTGTGTGTCCGCGGGCTCGTCGTCGGGGCTCTCGTGCCTGCCGTGATGCGCGGCCGCGTATGCCGCGGCGGCCTGGGCGTCCGCGGTCGGCACCGGCGACCCGGGGAGATCGGTCGAGAGGTCGGGAACCGGCTCGTCGACGACGCGGGCCATCTCGGTGGTGATCGCGGTGTCCGGATCGTCGTCGATCGCTGAGGGCTCGTCGACCGCAGACGCGGGTCGTGCGGATCTGCGGGGCCGCAGGCGGGCCAGAGCGGGGCTGAGTCCGAGGATGTCGGCCACGAGGAGCAACGCCCCGAGGACACACACCACGATGCAGGCGACGGCCAACCACAGGGTGCCGGTGACGAGTGCCACCACGAGGAGGCCGAAGCCCACCAGCGTGGCGACCAGCGCCGAGACGAGCACCGCGTTGACCTTTCCGACGACTACCGACGGCGAACCGACATCAGTCGATCCCGGCCCGCCACGGTTCTCCCGACGGACCTACTGGTTCGCGGGCTTGGAGAATCCACCCGAGTTGGTGAACCCACCGTTGCCCGGATCCGAGGAGAACGCGTCTCCACCGGAGCGTGCGTTGTCGACCGGTGCCGCGCTACCCCGCTGCTGCAGCTCCTCGAGCTGCGACTCCAGGTAGGTCTTCAGGCGGGTACGGTACTCGCGCTCGAAGGTCTTGAGCTGCTCGATACGACCCTCGAGGACCGAACGCTGCTGGTTGATGGTGCCCATGATCTCGGTGTGCTTGCGCTCGGCGTCGGCCTGCAGGGCGTCGGCCTTCTCCTGCGCCTGGCGCGTGGTGGTCTCGGCGCGGGTCTGCGAGTCGGCCAGGATCGCCTCCGAGCGCTGACGCGCGTCGGTGAGCATCGACTCCGACTTCGACCGGGCGTCGCTGATCATGGCGTCGGCGCGGGTCCGCGCGTCGGAGAGCAGAGCCTCCGACTCGGTGTTCGCGTTGGCGGTCAACCGGTCGGCGGTGTCCTGGGCCAGGCTCAGGACCTTGGCCGCGCGGACGTGGTGATCCTCGCCGACGGGGGCGGCAGGGGCCGCAGGGGCTGCCTGCTCGGAGTACGCGGGGGCCGGAGCGGCGCTGAAGGCCTGGGTGGGCGCGGGCGCCTCCTCCTCGCGTGGTGCCGAGGCGGCACTCGAACGGGCCTGCGACAGATCGCCTTCGAGATCCTCGACGCGCTGCTTGAGCTCGGTGTTCTCCTCGAGGAGCCGCGCGAGCTCGGCCTCGACGAAGTCGAGGAACTGATCGACCTCGTCCTCGTTGTATCCGCGCTTACCGATCGGCGGTTTGCTGAACGCGACGTTGTGCACATCAGCCGGTGTGAGCCGCATGTCGGTCCCCTTTAACAATTGTGTGGCGAGTGGTGGCCAGGTCTCGATGCGATCTCTCGCGGGACCCCGGTGACGATGCGTTGTGGAGGTCCACAGCCCCGTCAGTGTAACTGGCGTCCCATCCTGTCACACGAGAACCGTTCGTCGCACTTCGTCGAGCGTCTTCGCCGACAACACCGGATCATCATCGCCGACGTGATCGGACGATCGTCTCCGACGCTGTCGACCCGATGCGCCGACGCGGTTCTCGCTGTGTCCCTCCAGGATGACGGACTCCGGTCACAATATCCGGCGCCTCGCGCTGTGCGATCACCCCGGTGGACCCCGGGGCGATACGGGCTCAGACCGGCGACACCAGAGACATGGCGATCAACACCACGATCATGGTGATCATCAGCGACAGGTCGAGGCGTACCGGCCCCAGCGGGATGGGCGGCAACACGCGCCGCAGCGCCTTGATCGGCGGATCGGTGGTGGTGAACACGCCTTCGATGACGACGACGGACACCCCCGTCGGGCGCCATTCGCGCGCGAACGTCCGCACCAGCTCGATCACCAGGCGCCCCAGGAGCAGCAGCCAGAAGATGAAGAGCAGGTAGTAGATGACCTCTCGGGCTATCGTCACGCGTCAACTCTGCCTGATTCGGTCACCGGATGAGAAAAGCCCAGCTCGCAGGGGTGTCAGCTGTGGTTGTAGAAACCGGTCTCGGCGAGCTTGCGACGATCCTCGGGCGAGACGTCGACGTCGGCGGGTGAGAGCAGGAACACCTTGGTGGCGACTTTGTCGAACGTGCCACGCAGAGCGAATGCGAGTCCTGCGGCGAAGTCGACGAGGCGCTTGGCGTCGTCGTTGCTCATCTCGACGAGGTCCATGATGACCGGGCTGCCGTCGCGGAACCGCTCGCCGATCGTCCGGGCCTCGCTGTAGTCGCGCGGACGCAGTGTGGTGATCTTCGCCAACGGGTTCCCCTCCTCGAAGACGCGATCCATCGTGTCGATGGCCAGCGCGCCGCGGGTGGTGACCCGGCCGGCCGACGCACGAGAGACTCCACCACGGGCGCCGAGCGGCTCGAGCCGCCCCGACCGGCCGAGTCGCTCCATGGGCACACCGCGGTCGACCGCGACCGACGAGTGACCCGCCGAGGAGCGGACGGGGCCGGCGTAGGCGTAGTCGGGAACGTGGTCGTAGGCCTGATCGAACTGGGCGCCACCCTCGTAGTGCGCCATCTCGTCCTCGTACTCCCGCATGCCGTGGTCGACGCCGGCGAACCCGCGCTGCGGAGAGCGACCGTAGTACTCGTCGCGGTACTCGCGCTCGTAGCCGTCGCGTCGGGTCGAGCCGGGCTCGTCGAGGTAGTCGTCCTCGTAGTCGCCGGGCGGGACCATGCCGAAGTACGCCTTGAACCGCTGCATCGTGGTCATGTTGCTGCCTTCCTCACCGTCGGCGCGCCGTACGAGAGCGATTGTGAAAAGTGGTGTCGCTGGTTCTCATGTGGCTCATGTGGTTTAGCTACGGGGAGCGTATCGGCCGCGCGCCCATGATCGCGGTACCGACACGCACGCAGGTCGAACCGTGGCGGACGGCCTCGTCGAGGTCGCCGGACATCCCGGCCGAGAACTCGACGGCGTCGGGACGCCGGGCGAGGAATCCCGTCCGGATCGACGCGGCCCGCTCCATCCACAACGCGGGCGTCTCCGACTGTGGCGCGATGACCATCAGCCCCCGCAGCCGCAGATGGTCGAGCGCGTCGACGTGATCGGCCAACGCCTCGAGGTCGTCGACGACGACGCCACCGCGGTCGGGATCGGAGTCGAGGTTGAGCTGCAGCAGCACCTCGAGCGGGTCGTGCCGGTCGCCGTCGTCGAGCGCGACGGCCACGGCGGCGTCGAGCGCGTCGGCGAGCCGGTCGGAATCGAGTGAGTGGACCCTGTCGGCCCACCGACCGACGGTCTTCGCCTTCTTGCGTTGGATCTGACCGATCATGTGGAACGCCAGGGGCTCCTCGGTGCCGGCGCGCAGCTCGGCGGCCTTGCGACCGGCCTCGGGCTCGCGCGATTCGCCGAAGGCGCGCACGCCCAGTCCGATCAACGCGCGGACGTCGGCGGCCGGGAAGAACTTGGTGACGACGAGCAGGTCGACGTCGTCGACGGCGCGGCCTGCCGCCGTGCACGCCTGCGCCAGCCGGGCGCGCGCGGCGTCGAGGTTGTCGGAGAGTTCGCGCACACGCTCGGGCGAGGCGGTCTCCAATCCCCCGGCGTCGGTCCCGTCCTGCGCTCCGGTCACGGCGTGCCGCCGGACGTGTCGGTCCAGATCACCGAGGCCAGTCGTCCGGTGGGGGCTCCGCGACGGTGGCTGAACAGCGTGCGGTCTTCGATGGTGCATCGGGGATCGACGGCCACACCGGAGATGCCGGCCTCGAGCAACTGACGTCGGATCCCCGCGCGCAGGTCGAGTCCCGGGGTGCCCTTCGCGGTGCGTGATGCGCTGCCGGGCAGATGCTGCTCCACATCGCGCTGCATCGCCGCGGGCACCTCGTACTGCCGACCACTCGCCGCGGGACCCAGGAACGCACCGATCCGGGAGAGTTCGGCACCCTGGGCGGTCATCGCCTCGAGGACCTTGCGCATGATCCCCACCCGAGCGCCGACGCGACCGGCGTGCACGGCCGCGATCACGCCTGCGGTGTCGTCGCTCAACAACACCGGGACGCAGTCGGCCGTGACGACGACCAGCGCCAGATCGCTCGCGGTGGTGACCAGTGCATCGGTGGCCGGGACCGGCCCCTCGACGGGGCCGTCGACCACGGTCACGGTCGGGCTGTGGATCTGTTCCATCCACACCATCCGCGCGGGGTCCACACCGATCCGCTCGGCCAGACGCAGACGATTGGCGCGGACGGCGTCGGGATCGTCGCCGACATGATCACCGAGATTGAACTCGTCGTACGGCGCGAGCGACACACCGCCGCGGCGGGTGGTGGTCACCCGACGGACCCGGCCGACCCGACCCGGGGCCGTCGTCACGTCAGCGCTTCATGAAGGGCGGGACGTCCACATCGTCGTCGTCGTCGAGGGTGACGGCGTTGCGGCGTGGTGCCGGCGCGTCGGCGAACGGGTCGCCCGACGCGCGATCGGCGAACGCCGAGTCGGCGGCCGGCGCTGCCGGCGACGAGACGGTGCCCGCGGTCGCCGAACCGACGGCTCCCCGGCCCGCGGTGGAGCGGATCCGCGAGGGCGCCCCGGCGTCGAAACCGGCCGCGATCACCGTCACCCGGACCTCGTCTCCGAGGTTGTCGTCGATCACGGTGCCGAAGATGATGTTCGCGTCCTCGTGCGCGGCCTCCTGGACGAGGGTCGCGGCGTTGTGGATCTCGAACAACCCGAGGTCACTGCCACCGGCGATCGACATCAGCACGCCACGGGCGCCCTCCATCGACGCCTCGAGCAGCGGCGAGTTGATCGCGGCCTCGGCGGCCTTCTTCGCGCGGTCGTCGCCGCGGGCCGATCCGATGCCCATGAGCGCGCTGCCCGCGTCCTTCATGACGCCCTTGACGTCGGCGAAGTCGACGTTGATCAGGCCGGGGGTGGTGATGAGGTCGGTGATGCCCTGGACACCGTTGAGGAGGACCTCGTCGGCGCTGCGGAACGCATCCATCAGCGACACGGCCGCGTCACCGAGCTGCAGCAGACGGTCGTTGGGGATGACGATGAGGGTGTCGCACGACTCGCGCAGTGACGAGATGCCGTCGTCGGCCTGGCCGCCGCGGCGCTTGCCCTCGAAGGAGAACGGGCGCGTCACGACACCGACGGTCAACGCGCCGAGCTTGCGGGCGATGCTCGCGACGACGGGCGCGCCACCGGTGCCGGTGCCACCGCCCTCACCGGCGGTGACGAACACCATGTCGGCACCCTTGAGGAGCTCTTCGATCTCATCCTTGGCGTCCTCCGCGGCGCGACGACCCACCTCGGGGTCTGCGCCGGCGCCGAGGCCGCGGGTGGAGTCACGACCGACGTCGAGTTTGACGTCGGCGTCGCTCATCAACAGCGCCTGGGCGTCGGTGTTGATCGCGATGAACTCGACACCCTTGAGGCCCTGCTCGATCATGCGATTGACGGCGTTCACGCCACCGCCGCCAATGCCGACGACCTTGATGACGGCCAGGTAGTTGTGCGGTGGCGTCATGTCACTCGCCTTCTGTGCGTGGATTGCTCCGCCCCCGTGCGGGAGCGGATGTCTGCCACAGACCGTCACCGGCGACACCGGGGGAACCGGATCGCGAAACTCTCAACCTCAACCACAGGCTTAGAGTTATGTCAAGTAGCGGACTGCTGGGTCAAACGGTAGGCACCCAACCCAGCTCCGGCCAGCAAGCGCTCGGCGTGTCGCGGTCGCAATCCGCCACCGACGCCGGCGACGGGGTCAGCGGAACGTCGGGTACTCGGGTGAGGAGACGTTGAACGAGGTGCCGTCGCGCGGCAGCAGGTACATCAGGGTCCGCGCCTTGTCGGCGGTGCGGTCGGCATCGCCCCACACCACCGTCCGGCGATCACGCAGGGTCATGCGGACGTCGGCGGCCGACTGGGCCCCGATCTCGATGACCTGACGGCGCAGCACGTCGGGCAGCTCCGACACGACCTTCAGCGCGGCGAGAGTGGCGCGGTCCGACGGCGACGGATCGGCGATGGTCATCCGCGGGACCGGCGGCAGCTGCTTCTGCGACGCGAAGTCGACACCGGTGACGTCGATCAGGTGTGAGGCGCCGTCGCGGATGACGAAGGCCACCGCCACACGTTCGACGACGTCGATGTCGATCCCCGACGGGTAGCTGCGTGTCACCCGGACGGACTTGACGCGCGGGATCGCGGCGATGCGCTGTGCGGCGGGTCGCGTGTCCACCTGCAACAGGGGCGTGCCGAGCGCGATGCGCGAGGCGGCGACGATGCTCGCCGGGTCCACGGCGGACTCGCCGCTGACCGAGATCGACCGCACCGACATCAGCGGGGTCGTGTAGGCGACCACGCCGCCGGCGATCACGAGCACGATCGCGGCGATGGTCCCCAGGAGCTTGCGGGTGCCGCGGACGGGCCGTCGACCGCGTCGTGTGCGGGGCGGCCGCCCTCGGTCGTCGACGTCACCGTCGTCGAACTTGTCGTCGGCATACCCGTCGTCGTACTCGTCGTGGTCGTCGACGTGGGCGTCGGGAGCGTAGGTGCTGGTGGTGCGGCTCATGGTGTCTCTCCTCGCCTGCGCAGCGCTTCGACGATCTCGGGGCCCTGCATCGTGATGTCGCCGGCCCCGAGGGTCAACACCACGTCACCCGGCGCCGTCAGGTCGGCCACCAGTGCGGCGACCTGCGACAGGTCGGGCGCGAAGACGACCGGGACGGTGACGAGATGGGCGATGGTCCGTCCGCTGATGCCGTCGAGCGGTTGTTCCCGGGCGCCGTAGACGTCGAGAACCACCACCTGATCGGCGAGATCGAGCGCCTCGGCGAATTCGGCAGCGAATGCCGCTGTGCGCGAGTAGAGGTGGGGCTGGAACACCGCGACGACGCGACCGGATCCCGCGGCGGCGACCAGTTCGCGGGCGGCGGTCAGCACCACCCTGACCTCGGTCGGGTGGTGGGCGTAGTCGTCGTACACCGCGACGTCGCCGACACGGCCGCGCAGCTGGAACCGACGGTGGACCCCGGTGAAGCTCTCCACGCCCGCGATCACACCGTCGGTGGGGGCGCCGACCGACACCGCCGCCGCGATCGCGCCGAGTGCGTTGAGCGCCATGTGGATTCCGGGGACACCGAGGGTCACCAGGTGATCGGACGCCTCCCCCGGCGCCGACGTGCCGGCGGCGAGCATTCCTCCCGAGCCGGAGGCGAGCGTTCCCACCAGGGTGATCGCGGCCTGTCCCCCGACGCCGTGGACGTGCCAGGAACGCAGGACCGCCGCGTGCTCGACCTCGGGTACGCGATCGGCGAATGTGCCTGCCCCGTATCCGATCACCCGCACCCCGCGCTCGAGAAGGCGGTGCACGCACCGCGCGGCGAGGTCGACCGAGCCGGGGTCGTCGAGGCAGACGACCACCACACCACCGGGCTCCACCCGGTCGAGGAACTCGTCGAACACCGCCACGTAGGCCTCGGTGGTCCCGAAATGGTCGAGGTGGTCGGACTCGACGTTGGTGATGATCACCACGTCGGGTCGGTACTGCAGCAGCGAGCCGTCGCTCTCGTCGGCCTCGGCCACGAAGACCGCACCGGTGCCGTGGTGGGCGTTGGTCCCGGATTCGTTGAGCTCGCCGCCGACGGCGAACGACGGGTCGAGCCCGCAGTGCTGCAGCGCGACGACCACCATCGACGTCGTCGAGGTCTTGCCATGGGTGCCCGCGATCAACGCGGTGCGGTAGCCCTGCATCAGCGTCGCGAGCACCGCGGGCCGCAGTGTCACCGGGATGCCGCGCCGATGTGCTTCCACCAGTTCGGGATTCGTCTTCGGGATCGCCGCATGCGTGGTGACGACGACGGTGGGGCCGCCGTCGAGCTGGTCGAGTGCCGACGCGTCGTGGCCGATGCGGACCATCGCTCCGCGGGTGCGCAGCGCCTGCACGCCCCGGCCGTCCTTCGCATCGGACCCCGACACCTGTGCGCCCCGGGCGAGCAGGATGCGCGCGAGCCCGGACATGCCCGCGCCGCCGATCCCCACCATGTGGACACGGGCGAGTTCGGCGGGCAGCGGGGGCACGGTCGACGTCGCGGTCGTCACGACGACCCCCGCCGCGCCCGGGCGGCGTCGAGTCCTGCCTGTGCGACGGCGGCGGCAGCGTCGCGATGCCCGACCTGGCGGGCACCCTGCGACATCACGGCCAGCCGCTCGGGATCGCCGAGGAGGTCGGGGACGGTGTCGGCGACCCACTGTGCGGTGAGCTCCGCGTCGTCGAGCAGCACACCGCCGCCCGCCTCGACGACGGGCAGTGCGTTGAGGCGCTGTTCACCGTTGCCGTGCGGCAGCGGCACGTACACCGCGGGCAGGCCGGTGGCGGAGATCTCGGCGACCGTCATCGCGCCGGACCGGCAGATCACGAGATCGGCTGCGGCGTAGGCGAGATCCATGCGTTTGAGGTAGCCGACCGAGACGTAGGGCGGGGCCCCGGGCGGTGACGACGGCGCCACGGTGTTCTTCGGGCCGTGGGCGTGCAGGACACCGATCCCGGCTCGTCCGAGGGCGTCTGCGGAGTCGGCGACCGCCTCGTTGATGGTGCGTGCGCCCTGCGAACCGCCGAAGGCGAGCAGGGTCGGGGCGTCGGGGTCGAGTCCGAAGTAGTGACGCGCCTGGTCGCGGGTCGCGGCCCGGTCGAGGCTCGCCAGCGATCCCCGGACGGGGATGCCGACCACCTCGGCGTCGAGGCCGGAGCCGTCGACGGCGGCGAGGACCCGGTCGGCGAACCGCGCGCCGACCTTGTTGGCGATGCCCGCGCTGGCGTTGGCCTCGTGGATCACCACCGGGATCCGTGAGCGGCGCAGGACATGTCCCCGCGCGGCGAGATACGCGGGCAGTGCCACGTACCCGCCGAATCCGATGACCACGTCGGCCTCGACGGCGGCGAGGATGCGTCGTGTGGCGCGCACCGACGACCGCAACCGCAACGGGACCGAGAACAGATCACGATTGACCTTCCGCGGCAACGGGACCGGCGGGATCATCTCCAGCGTGTAGCCGCGGTCGGGCACCAGGGTGCGTTCGAGTCCGCGCGGGGTGCCCAAGGCCGTGATACGGGCGTCGGGCTCGATCGCCCGGATCGCGTCGGCGACGGCGAGTGCCGGCTCGATGTGACCGGCGGTGCCACCACCGGCGACCACGACCGAGATCGGTCCGTCGCGGTCGGTGCGGGTCACCGGCGATACCTCGGACTCATCGTGTCGTCGTGACGCGATGTCCGGGCCGTCGTCGCCTCGGGATAGGTGCGGTACCGCACGCGGGGAGCCGAACGGCCCTGTCCCCCGGTGTCGTATCGGCGGGGGCGATCCGCGTCGTGGACGTCGCCCGCATACGCGCTGTGGGCGTACCCCGAGCGAGCCGGGACGCGGCGGCTCTCCGGCGCTCCACGCCGACGCGAGGGCGCGGGATCGGGCGCGTGCGCACCGAACCCGAAGTATGCGGCCGGGCCGCGGCGGGCGGTGCGGCGGTCGCCGGTCCGTGGATCGTTCGCGGCGGACCGGACCCGCGGGGGTGCGGTGCGCGACGGCAGACCCGACGGGTCGGCCAGGCGGTCGCGACGCGCACGCCAGGCCTGTGCGCGCGGTGGTGCGTAGGACTCCGGTTGCGGCAGACGCAGGAACCGACCGATGCGTCCGTCGCCGCCTGCGGCGAGGGCGGCGACCGCCTCGGGTTCGTGGCGGGCGGCGTTCGCGAGCAGACCGAGCATGACCAGGACGGTGAACGTCGACGTTCCTCCGGCCGAGAGCAGGGGTAGCTGGATCCCGGTGACTGGCAGCAGGCCGATCACGTAGCCGATGTTGATCAGGGCCTGGGCGCTGATGAGCACGGTGATCGTCGCGGTCATCATCCGCAGGAACGGGTCGACCGCGCGCAGGGCGATGCGCAGACCGACGAACGCCAGCAGCACGAACAGCCCGATGACGAGCAGCCCTCCCAGCAGGCCCAGTTCCTCGCCGATGATCGCGAAGATGAAGTCGTTGTGGGCGTTGGGCAGGTAGTTCCACTTCGCGCGGCTTTGTCCCAGCCCCTGACCGAACAGGCCACCGTTGGCCAGCGCGTACCGGGCCTGGCGTGCCTGGTAACCGGCGCCCTGCGGGTCGTCGATGTTGCCCAGGAAGCTCTGCACACGCTCGGAGCGGTAGCCCTCGACCATCGCGAGCGCGATCGCCATGGCGGCACCGGAGATGACGAAGATGGCGAACACCTTGAGATGCAGACCGGCGAACCAGAGCAGGGTGCCGACGATGATGGCGATCGTGATGGTCGTCGAGAGGTTCGGCTCGAGGATGATCAGCGTGCAGATGAGGATGGCGACCGGCACCAGGGGGACCAGGAGCTCCTTGAGCGATGCGTGGTCCCGCAGCCTCGCCGAGAGCAGGTGGGCCCCCCACACACAGAGGGCCAGCTTCACCAGTTCGGAGGGCTGGATCGACAGTCCGCCGACCACGAACCAGCGTTGTGCGCCCTGACTCTCGGTGCCCACGCCCGGTATGAGCACCAGTGCGAGCAGCAGTGTGGTCACGAAGATCGAGGGCACCGCGAGGCGACGCATGAACCGCACCGGGATGCGCAGTGCGACATAGAACAGGACGGTGCCGAGGATCGCGAACACGACCTGGGTGGTGAACAGGCCGTAGGCCGACCCGCTCTTGGAATACCCCTCGACCGACGACGCCGAGAGCACCATGACCAGGCCGAAGACGGTGAGGATCACCGTGAGCGTCACGATGAGGTGGAACGACGCGAGCGGTCGGCGCAGTACGGCGTCGATGACGCCGCGGGGACCGTCCCACCACGCGCCGGCGCGGCGGACGCCGTCGGATGCCGCGGTCATCGACGGCCCGCTGCGTCGGCCGGACCCGCCGGGGCGGCACCGATGGCGACCGCGGCACGGGCGAAGGAGTCGCCCCGCACGCCGTATCCGGCGAACATGTCGAGAGAGGCCGCGGCCGGGGCGAGCAACACGGTGTCGGGTTGGCCACCGGCGGTCCGGTCGGACTCGAGCAGCGACCACGCCGCGACGAGGGCCGCGTCCATCACCCGGTCCGCCGCGGGGGTCCGGTGGTCCTGTCGTGCATCGGCGTCGTGGGCCGCGCGGGCGGCGGTGCGGGCGCGATCGACGCTGTCGGGAAGTGCGGTGGCGACACCGTCATCGGCGGGCGGCTCGAGCGGCGTGGCTGTCACCCGGTCATCGTCCCCTGTGAACAGTGTGACTGTTGGGATTGTAGGGGCGTGTCGCGCAATCGCCGCGGCCACCAGCTCCCGGTCGGTGCCGATCGCGACCACCCCGGCCAACCGATCGGCCGTCGCGGCGAAGAGATCGTCGACCGCGGCGCCTTTCAGCAGTCCCCCGGCCACCAGCACGACACGGTCGTGCGCGTCGATCGAGGCCCGTGCCGCGTGGGGATTCGTCGCCTTCGAATCGTCGACGAACGTGACCCCGTCGAGCGTGGCCACGACCTCGCCGCGGTGACGACCCGGGACGAAACCGGCGAGCCCCGTCGCGACGGCGTCGACGTCGATGCCCACGGCCAGGCAGAGCGCCGCGGCCGCGGCGGCGTCGACCACACCGGACGGACCGGCCGGGCGGATGTCGGAGACGGGCAGGATCGGCCGTGGCGGCTCGCCCGGCGCGGTGAACGCGTTGTCGACCAGGACGCCGGCCTCGACGCCGATGTCGTCGCCGATCGGCGTGCCGGTGCGGACGCCGACCGTGCGGGCCCCGGGTGTCGTGGCCGCCAGGGCGCCGGCGACCGGGTCGTCGGCGCCGATCACCGCGATCGGGCCGCGCAGGGCACCGACCTTGGCCGTGACGTAGGCGTCCATCGACCCGTGCCAGTCGAGGTGGTCCTCGGCGATGTTGAGCACGACACCGGCGTCGGGGACCACCGACGGCGCCCAGTGCAACTGGAACGACGACATCTCGACGGCGAGGATGTCGACGTGCGGTGACCGGGTGAGGGCGTCGAGGACAGGCAGACCGATGTTGCCGCACGCGGCCACGGTGTGGGTCGATGCCTCGACGACGGCCTCGACCATCGAGGTGGTGGTGGTCTTGCCGTTGGTGCCGGTGATCACGATCCAGGTCCGCCGGGGGCCGAGGAGGCCGGATGCGTCGACGCGCCAGGCGAGTTCGACCTCGCCCCAGATCGGGATCCGGGCGGCGCGGGCGGCGAGGACGAGGGGCGAGTCGGGCCGGAACCCCGGCGACACGACCATCAGGTCGGCCCGCAGGTCGGTGACCGCGGCGTCGACGCTCACCACCTCGACACCGGCGTCGGAGAGCGCCGCACCCGCCGCGGGTCGGCCGTCGGCGACGGTGACCACCGCGCCGCGTGCCGCGAGGAACCGGGCGGCCGACGCCCCGGCGGTCCCGGCTCCGGCGACGACGACCCGCAGGCCGGGGAGGTCGGGCAGCATCGCGGGATCGGCGGTGCCTGCTCGGCTCACCTCACCCACCGTTGGACGTCAGGAACTCGCTGTAGAAGAGCGACAGGCCCAGCGCGCAGGCGATCGCGGTCAGCAACCAGAATCGGATGATGACCGTGGTCTCCGCCCAGCCGCCGAGTTCGAAGTGGTGGTGGAAGGGCGCCATGCGGAAGACCCGTCGCCCGGTGGTGCGGAAGAACGCGATCTGCATGACCACCGAGACGATCTCGGCGACGAAGAGCGCACCGACGACGACCATGAGCAGTTCGGTGCGGGTGGTGATGGACAGGCCGGCGAGCATGCCGCCGAGAGCGAGCGAACCGGTGTCGCCCATGAAGATCTTCGCCGGTGCGGCGTTCCACCACAGGAATCCCAGACAGGCGCCGCCACCGGCGACCGCGATGAGCGCGAGGTCGAGGGGATCGCGCACGTTGTAGCAGCCCGCACTGACCTCGGTGCCCGCCTTCGGGCCACCCGAGCAGGCGTTGCGGTACTGCCAAAAGGTGACCAGCACGTAGGAGCCGAGCACCATCGCCATCGACCCCGCGGCCAGGCCGTCGAGACCGTCGGTGAAGTTCACCGCGTTCGACCAGGCGGCGACGACGAGCCAGCAGAAGATGACGAAGGCGACCGAGCCGAGGGTGACGGCGTTGATGTCGCGGACGTAGGAGAGCTTCACGCTCGCCGGTGCATCGCCGTTGCCGTTGCGGAACTGCAGGGCCAGCACACCGAACAGCAGGGCCGCGACGAGCTGTCCGACCGATTTCGCGGTCTTGTTGAGGCCGAGGTTGCGCTGCTTGCGGATCTTGATGAAGTCGTCGAGGAATCCGACACCGCCGAGGACGGTCGCGAGCGACAACACGAGGATCCCCGAGGCGCTGGGACCCTGGCCGCCGTTGATGAGCCCGGTGAGGTGCGACGCCCAGTAGCCGGCCCAGAGGGCGGCGATGATGGCGACACCACCCATCGACGGGGTACCGCGCTTGGTCTGGTGGCTCTGCGGACCCTCGACGCGGATCTCCTGCCCGAAACCCTGACGCGAGAACACCCGGATGAGCACCGGGGTCAGCAGGATCGACACCGCGAGCGCGACCGCACCCGCTATCAGGATCTGCGTCACCTTCTCGTCTCCATCCGGGGTCGTCTCGCGGGTCGGGGCGTGCGGTGGGTGATCAGTCGTCGGTCCCGACCGGGAGCTCCACGAGCGTGGCCACACACCGTTGGTCATCCAACAGGTTGCGCGCGACCGCCGACAAATCGGATCCGTCGCCCGCGACGAGGACCACATCGCCGTCCCCGATCTCGCCCAGCAGCATCTCCACGGCGGAGTCCGCGTCGGCGACCATCCGCGCCTCGTCGCCCCACGAACCCTCCATCACCGCGCCCTGGTGCAGGGCGCGGACGATCCGGGTGGTGCCGACGGCGATCACGATGTCGACGGCGAGTCGCACGGCCAGCCGACCCACCCGGTCGTGGGCGACCGCGCGGTCGTTGTCGGGTTCGGTACCGCCGAACTCGCCGAGCACAGCAAAGCTGCGGCCGCGACCCGCGTCGCGACCGCCCTCGCGGGCGGTCTGCACCAGGGTCCGCAGCGCGCCACGGACGCGGTTCGTCGCCTCGTCGGTGCCCGACGCCGTCGTGTCGGCGGCCGCGGCGAGGTCGATCACGCGGATGTGGGGGGTCATGTCGTCTCCTGACGGTCGGCGAGTGCCCGCCGCAGCACGTCTCGATCGTCGAAGGGGTTCTTCACGCCGGCGATCTCCTGCCCGCTCTCGTGGCCCTTGCCCGCGACGAGCACGGTGTCGCCGGCCCGTGCCCACGCGACCGCGTGGGCGATGGCGGCGGCGCGGTCGCCGATCTCGACGATCGCCTCCGATCCGGTGGGTCGCTCACCACGGGGCACCTGTTCGGCGCCGGCTCGCACCTCCGCGCGGATGGCCGCGGGATCCTCGTCGCGAGGGTTGTCGTCGGTCACGATCACCAGATGGGCTCCCCTCGCGGCGGCCTCCCCCATGAGTGGACGCTTACCGGTGTCGCGGTTGCCGCCGGCGCCGACCACCACCGCCAGCCGACCCCGTGTCTGCCCGCGCAGGGTCGCGATGACGGCCTCGACGGCGGCGGGCTTGTGGGCGTAGTCGACGACGGCGAGGAAATCCTGCCCCTCGTCGACGAGCTCGACACGTCCCGGCACCGCGACCCCGGCGATACCCGCGACGGCGTCGGTGATCGACACCCCGGCGGCGTCGGCGATGGCCAGGGCGATCAGTGCGTTGGCCACGTTGTACCGGCCGGGCAGGGGCACCCGCAGGGTGTGCGGTGCGCCCTGTGGGTCGCGGACGGTGACGACCTGCGACCCGTCGTCGCGGAGTCGGGACGGGCCGGCGTACCAGTCGGCCGCACTGTGGCGCGTCGACACGGTCACCACGCCGTGACCGACGATCTCGGCCATCCGGGCGCCCCACTCGTCGTCGACGCAGACGACCGAGCGGAGGGCGTGCTCGGGCGAATCCGGCCGGAACAACCGCGCTTTCGCCTCGAAGTAGTCGACCATCGTGGGGTGGAAATCGAGGTGGTCCTGCGACAGGTTCGTGAAACCGCCGATGGCGAACGAACTCCCGCGAACGCGTCCGAGCTCGAGGGCGTGGCTCGACACCTCCATCACCACGGTGTCGACCCCCTGTTCGCACATCGCGGCCAGCATCCCCTGCAGCGCCGGCGCCTCCGGGGTGGTCAACGAACTGTCCTGTCGCACACCGGCGACCCGGGTCTCGACGGTGCCGATGAGTCCCACGGTCTGTCCCGCGGACATCAGCGCGGCCTCGGTGAGATAGCTCGAGGTGGTCTTCCCCGAGGTCCCGGTGATACCGATCAGGCGCAGTCGGAGCGAGGGGTTCCCGTAGACGCGGGCGCTGAGTTCGCCGAGGACGCTCCGCGGGTCGGGGTGTACGAGCAGGACGAACGAGGGTGAGGGCGTCGGCGCGGTGGCGATCGCCTCGGTGATGAGCGCGGCCCCGGCGGCGTCGGTGAGCACGGCCGTGGCACCCGCGGAGATGGCCTGGGCTGCGAACTGCGCGCCATGTGCGCGTGCACCGGGCAGTGCGGCGAACAGGTCACCCGGTCGGGTGTCCTGCGCCCGCAGGGTCACCCCGGTGACGCCCACGTTCGACGAGGACGATCCGACGAGGTCGAGACGGGCGCCCGCGGCGGTGGCCAAGGTGTCGACACCACACGGTTCCACCCGACCCGGACGGGTCGGGTCGGGGGTCGCGGTCGGTTGCGGGTGTCGCGTTCCCGATTCGGCCATCGCGCACCCCTCTCGTCTCTCGTCCTGTCCGGCGGGCGACACCGTGCGATCGCGCCGCCCGGTCGAGCGACCGCCCGGCAGATCACCCTACGCGGGAACCCCACCGCCCCGGACCGTCGGCGACGGCGTGGCCGGACGGTCAGGCGGCCTGCAGGATCATCTTCGGCGTCGGGCTCGTCGAGAGCGGGACGCGATCGCGCTGCAGCATCCACGCGGCGATGCTCTCGAACAGCGGCGCCGCCGACTGCCCGCCCGATCCGTCGGTGCTGCGGGTGGGGCGGTCGAGCATGATGCCGACGACGAAGCGCGGATTGTCGGCCGGGGTGATGCCGGCGAAGGTGATGTTGTAGTTCGAGTTGGAGTAGCAACCGCAGTTGGGATCCACCTGCTGGGCGGTACCCGTTTTGGCGCTCACCTGATACCCCGGCACCGCGCCCTTCGATCCGGTGCCCTGCTGTTCGCCGGTCGGATCCGACTGCACGATCGCGCGGAACATGTTGCGCACCGTGGTCGCCGTCTGCGGACTGACCACCCGCACGCCTGCGGGCGGATCGGCGGCGTCGTCGCCGGCCGACTTGATGATCCGCGGCGCAACGCGCACGCCGTCGTTGGCAATCGTCTGGTACATGCTCGTCATCTGCAGCAGCGTCATCGAGAGGCCCTGTCCGATGGGGAGGTTCGCAAACGTGCCACCCGACCACTGGCTGCGCGCGGGCACGTCGCCGGCGCTCTCACCGGGCAGGCCGACCTGCGTGCGCTGGCCGAGCCCGAAGCGCTGCAACATGTTCGCGAACCGGTCCTGGCCGACCTGCTTGGCCAACATCAGCGTCCCGACGTTCGAGGACTTACCGAAGATGCCGGTGGTCGTGTACGGCGCGACGCCGTGCACCCACGCGTCACGCACGGTCACCCCGGCGAGGTCGATGCTGCCCGGGACCTGGTGCACCTGCGTCGGATCGGTCAGGCCGTATTCGATGGCCGCAGAGGCGGTCACGAGCTTGTTCACCGAACCCGGTTCGAACGGCGACGTCACCGGCAGGTCACCGAGCTGGGCGCTTCCCTGCTCGGCCAGAGGCTTCGCGGGGTTGAAGGTGTTGTCGTTCGCCATCGCGACGACCTCACCGGTCTTCGCGTCGAGCACCACCGCCGAGGCGTTGCGGGCGCCGGAGAGCTCCTTGGCCTTCTGCACCTGGTTCTGCACGAACCACTGCACGTCGGAGTCGATGGTCAGCTCGACGGTCTTGCCGTTCTCGGCCGGGTGCACGTTCCGGGTGCTACCGGGGATCACTGCTCCGTCGGAGCCGCGGTCGTAGGTCTGTGAGCCGTCGGTACCGGCGAGCGCCGAGTCCATCGACGACTCGAGCCCGATCAACCCGTTCCCGTCGAAGTCGACGTCGCCCACGATGTTCGCCGCCAGCGGACCACCGGGGTAGAGACGGATGTCCTGCCGCTCGGCGCCGACCTCGGGGAACTCGTCGGTGATCTTGCCCGCCACCTCGGGGCTGACCGACCGCGCGAGATAGACGAACGGTTCGGAGCTGGCCAACTGCTGCTGCAGCGACTCCTGCGACACCGCACCGCCGAGGAGATCGTGGACGCCGGAGGCGATCTGGCGGATCCGGGTCGAGGAGTCCGGCACCGACGGGTCCTTGGCGTGGGCGGCGTCGATCGCCGCCCGCTCCCGGACCGGCTGGAAGGTCAGTGCCCGCGCCTCGTCGGTGTAGGCGATGGGCTTGCCGTTGCGGTCGACGATGGCTCCCCGCTTCGCGGGCAACGTCTCGACCACCGCTCGCTGATCGGCGGCCTGCGCCGAGAGCGACGACGACTCGACGGTCTGCAGCATCAACAGTTTTCCCGCGACGAGCGCGACGGCGAGTCCCATCACGAGCGCACCGAGACGGGTACGGGTGATGAACTGACGTGCACCGTCTCCGCGTGCGGTGACACCCGCGTCGTCACGGATACCCGCCGAGTACGCACGACGGGGCCGTGCCCGCGAGTCGGCGCGATTCGCGACTCCCGACGCCGATTTCCGCGCGGCCGCCGGCGGCCGCCTACGCTTGTCGGCGCTCATCGGAGACCACCGCGGACACCCGACGCGATCACGCCGTGGACCAGTGCGTTGGTGACGCACATGCGAGAAGCTGACATGACCCAATTCTCCACTGTGTGAACGACATCGACCCGCATCACCGTCGGCGTGGCGCGGTCGCGATCAGCGGGGGATCTGCGAATCGGCCGAACCGGACGTGCCCTGGCCCGCTCCGGACGGCACGGTACCCGCGCTCGGTGTTCCGGTCGGGGCGGTCGAGTTCGTCGACGGAGCAGATGATCCCGGAGATGTGGTGCCCTGGTTCGGGGTCGAGGGGTTCGGGGACGCGGCGGTCCCGGCGGTGCCGGGCAACACGTTCGAGGCCATCGGTTGGTCGGCCGGCGCCGCGGCATCCGGTGTCCCGGCCGATGCGGGCAGTGCGGCGGTGTTGCCGCCGGTCGACGAACCCGGTTGCGGGGTCACGGCGGTGGGACGACCGGCGTTCATCGACGGGGCCGCGGTGCCGGTGGCAGGGGCGATCTCGCCCTCGACACGGGTGCGACCGTCGGGTGCGACCACCAGTCGCGGCACATTGCTCGCCGGGATCATGCCCAGAGCGGTTGCCTTGTCGGACAGTTCGGGTGCCGAGTCGCCGGACTCGAACGACTTCTTCAGGGCGTCCCGGCGGTCGATGAGCGTCTGGTTCTCCTGACGCTTCGCCGAGAGTTCGTAGGATGTCTGCGCCGCGGTCGTCGAGAGCCACAGCGTGAGGCCGAGTCCGACGGCGAGGATCGCGATGACCAGGACGGCGAAAGGCATCCGCCGCAACAGATCCGCGGGCGATGCGACGATGCGGGCGACGACACCGCCGGCCGGGCGTTCACGGTGGTCGACGAGTGTCGTCGTCGACCGCTGGGTCGCACGACGACGGCGTCGATCGATGGCGCGCTGCGCGGCCGGCGACCGGTTCTCCCGCGGGCGGTCGGCGGCACCCGTGCGATCACGACGACGCCGCGTACCCGACGCCGACCCACCGGCCTCGTCGAGATCGGGATCCCAGTCGGTGTCGATCGGATCGGAGTCCACCAGATCGCCCGGTGCTGCACCACTTTCGGATCCGGCGACCATCGCGCCTCGGTCTGCCACGGTCATCGCGGTACCTCCCTCGTCACGACATCCGTCGCAGTCTCGTCCGTTTCGTGCAACGCCTGTCCCCCGCCGGCCACCCGGGTCATCGCGGCGCCAGTCGTTCGATCGCCCGCAGTCGGACCGGCGCCGACCGTGGGTTCGACTCGATCTCCGCGTCATCGGCGCGCTCGGCCCCGCGGGTCACCAGGCGGTATTCCGGCGCGGTCCCGGGGAGGTCGAACGGCAGTCCGGGAGGCGTCTTCGAGGTGACCCGATGCGCGAACTCCCGCTTGACGATGCGGTCCTCGAGCGACTGGTAGCTCATGACCACCAGACGTCCACCGACGGCCAGGCGGTCGACCGCCGCGGGCATCGCCCGCTGCAGCGATTCCATCTCCCGGTTGACCTCGATCCGCAGCGCCTGGAAGGTGCGCTTGGCGGGGTGCCCACCGGTGCGCCGTGTGGCGGCGGGTATCGCGCGGTAGAGCAGCTCCACCAACCGGGCGCTGGTGTCGAACGGCTGGTGCTCCCGCTCCCGCAGGACGGCCGAGGCAATCTTCCCGGCGAACCGCTCCTCGCCGTACTCCGAGAGCACACGGGCGATCTCGCCGTGTGAGTAGGTGTTGAGGATGTCCGCGGCGGTGAGCGTGTCGGTGTCGTTCATCCGCATGTCCAACGGGGCGTCGACGGAGTAGGCGAAACCACGGTCGTGTTGGTCGAGCTGCATCGACGAGACCCCGAGATCGAACAGCGCCGCGTCGTACCGCGTCCGCCCGAGATCGTCGAGAATGTCGGCGATCTCGTCGTAGCGGCGCCGGACGATGGTGACGCGATCGGCGAACGGCGCCAGCCGCTCCGACGCCGAGGACACCGCGTTGCCGTCGCGGTCGATGGCGATGATCGCGACGCCGGGGAATCGGCTCGCCACGAGTTCGCTGTGCCCGCCGGCTCCCAGCGTCGCGTCGACGAACGTGGCACCGGTGCCGTCGGGTGCGGTGTGGGTGAGGGCGGGGGCGATGAGGTCGATCATCCGGTCCGCCATCACCGGGATGTGTCCGTGTTCGCCCGACTTGTGCTCCACCAGGGGCCTTTCGGAGTGGCTGCGCACTGCGGTGCGGGTCGATCGGACCGGTCGCCGGCAGCACGACGCGGCGTCGTGCTGTCGGCGTGGCCGGTGGGTCGCTGCGGTGAGTCCGGGTCCCTGCCCGATGACGGACCTGGCGCTGGGGAAGTGCGCCAGGGACATCTCGGGCAGAGGCCTGAGCTCGCCGAGGCGAACCGGGCCGTGCGGTCCCGCCGAGGTCCTCCGGCGGCGGGACTGCGTGATCACAGGATGTTTTCCAGGGACGGGTTGTCGGCCCGCGAGAAGCTCTCCTCGTGCTGGGATTCGTACTGCTCCCAGGCCTGTGCATCCCAGATCTCGACGTAGTCGTAGTTGCCGATCACCGCGCAGTCCTTGGTGAGGCCTGCGTAGTCCCGGTGCTTCGACGACAGGGTGATCCGTCCCTGTGCGTCCGGCACCATCTCCTCGGTGCTGGAGTTGAGATGGCGCTGGTACATCCGCGCCTTCTCGTCGACCTTCGACGCCGCGGCGGCCCGCTTCGCACGCTCCACGAAGTCCTCGGGCAGATAGATCGCGAGGCTGTGGTCCTGACCGCGAGTGACCATCATGCCTCCTGCCAACTGCTCTCGGAACTTCGCGGGAAGCGTGAGCCGCCCTTTGTCGTCCAGCTTGTGCAGGTGTGTGCCGAGGAACATGTTCTCCCCACACCTCCTGCCGGGCGGAGTCGCGAGTCCGGCACTCTCTCCTCCGTGCACCACAGTACCCCACTTCCCCCCACTTTCCACCCCCAGATGACCAACGAGTTGCCGCTCGACCGCAAACTCACTGGTCAGAGGAGAGAAATGTGGTGGGGCATGTATGCGCCGCCGGGTCGATCACCGACATGGCGACCTGGGCTTTTGCCACGAAGAAGCATCGTCCGCGGCCATCTAACGCGCGGGGACGTGTGTGGTGGAGGGAAGTGGGGAGAGGTGGATGCGGGGGGCGAGCCGGCGCATCCGGCGCCGTCGACCGCCCCCACGACGACGAGACCGCGCACCGGGAGTCGGTGCGCGGTCTCGTGTGTCTGTGGTCAGTGCGGGACGGACGGCGTCCCGCCGGGGGTCATTCCTGCTCGAACCGTCGGTTGAAGCGCTCTTCCATCCGCTCGCTGAACGACCGGGACCCGTTGCCCCGCGAGCGACGTCCCGAGGACGCCTCGGAGGTCGATCCCGACGCCGGCGGCGCGGACGATCCGATACCCCAGAGAGCGATGAGGCCGGCGGCGAACATCACGAGGAATCCGACCAGGCTGAGGATCGGGAACCCACCGACCGTGACGTCGACGACCAGACCGCCGATCAGCAGCAACAGCCCGACGACGAACAGCACTGCCGCCTGCAGGCGTTTACGCGTGGTGGAACCTCCGCGGACCCGACGACGCCGGACATTCGACGCGAACTTGGGATCTTCGGCGTACAGCGCGTTCTCGATCTGTTCGAGCATTCGCTGCTCGTGCTCCGAGAGTGGCACCGCCCCTCCTTACAGCACTTCGGTCCGGTGACCGGACGGTGTCGAACGCATACCCGCGGCAGGTGTGTCGGGGTCGGTGGGCTCGTGTCGCGAGCCCTGTTGACGATGATACGAGGTGATCGAGAAACCGACCACCATTACCCGGCTGAGAGTTCGGCCAGAGTCGCCGATCGATGACCCGCGGGCACTCGCGTCCCGTGTTCGAACGCGACGACCTGCGCCTGCACCTCCGCCAGGAAGTCGGCGAGACGGGCCTGCGTGGCCTGGACCCGTGCGGGTTCGATGTCGCGGACGACGCCGAGTTCGATGTCGGCGCGCAACCGCGACAGCCCCGCGAAGTAGGTGGCCCAGGTGGTCAGCTCCGGCAGGGCACGGGGAAGGCGCGCCCAGGCGCTCACCGATCCGCGACGCGGGCGGACGGTGGACTTCTCCCCGATCACCAGCGCGGCACCGGCCGCACGCAGGGCGGCCAGGTAGAGCGCCCGCAGCTGCTCCGTCGGTTCCGGTGCGTCGGTCGCGTGGGCCGCCATGGCCTCCGCCCGACCGAGCAGTTCACGAGCCCGCAGCGCGAGTCGTGGGTCGACCGTGGCGGTGCGTCGTGTCGTCGAACGTGTCCCGGTCATCGTCACACCCCTCTCGTGGTCTCTTCGTGTACCTGTGGAGGTTCAACCCCATCGGACGGATCAGTCATACCGGCGCCCACCGACAACGTGAGCAACAGAACAACCGCTGCCCACCGGAATCGGAGCGTGCCGAACGACGATCGGGCCGGCCCGGCCGCAGACGCTTCCCTCGTCCACCGCCGAACCGGCCGTCGGTCGTCGGGTCACGATGAGACTCGTCGCGGAGGTTGAGTACTCGAACACCCGTTCGACCTATTCAATATAGCTACCCCCCGACAAGGTCTCAAGAGGAGGCGGAGAACGGTGTCTGTTCGCCTGGTCGGCCTCGTCCCCGACGACGCCCAGGACTGGTTGAACCCCGCTCTCGACGTCTACGTCGAGGCCATGGGGTACCCCAGGGGGACCCAGACACACCGCTCCCCCCTGTGGCGCGATCACATGCGACGACCCGGGTGGACCGCGGTCGGCGCCTACCGCTCCCCCGACGACGCGACGGACGGATCACCGACGGGCGGGTCGCTGGTCGGCATCGCCTACGGCTACACCGGCGCCGGCGACCAGTGGTGGCACCAACAACTCTGCGCCGGTCTTCGGCACGGTGGGTACACCCGTGAGCAGATCGACGAGATCACCCGCGACTACTTCGAACTGACCGAGCTCCACGTGCACCCCCGACTGCAGGGCCACCGCATCGGCGAGGCGCTGCTCGCGCGACTCCTCGAGGGCCGCACCGAGAAGAGCGTGCTCCTCTCCACACCGGAGGTGCCCGCCGACGACAACCGCGCGTGGCGTCTCTACCGGCGGGTCGGTTTCGCCGACCTGCTCCGCCACTTCAGCTTCGCGGGCGACCCGCGACCGTTCGCCGTACTCGGACGCCGACTACCGATGGGCCCCCATGACGACCAGCAGTGACGCCCGCATCCACGACACGATCGTGGTGGGCGCCGGACACAACGGACTCGTCGCGGCGACGTACCTCGCCCAGGCGGGTCTCGACGTGGCCGTGGTCGAACGCGACACCATCCCCGGCGGCGCCGTGTCCACGGTGGCCCGGTTCCCGGGTTACCGGGTGGACCGGGGTTCCTCGGCCCACATCATGATCCGGCACACCTCGATCATCGACGACCTGTCGCTGGGAGCACACGGTCTGCGCTACATCGACTGCGACCCATGGGCGTTCGCGCCGGCCGTCGGCGATTCGCCGGCGATCGTCTTCCGCACCGATCTCGACGCGACCTGCGCCTCCATCGAGGCGGCGTGCGGCGCACGCGAGGCCGATGCCTACCGACGGTTCGTCGCGGTCTGGGGTCCGCGTTCGGCGGCGGTGATGCGGATGTTCGCCCACCGCCCGACCATCGGCGGCTTCGCGCGCTCGTTCTGGGGCATGCCGACCCGTGACGGCGTCACCGGCCGGGCCGCCGGGGCGAATCTGGCCCAGGAGTTCCTCCGCTCGGGAGATGCCCTGCTCGACAGCTGGTTCGACTCCGAGCGCCTCAGGGCCGCGCTGGCGTGGTTCGGCGCGCAGTCGGGGCCACCGATGAGCGAACCCGGTACCGCCCCGATGGTCGGCATCGCGGCGCTCATGCACACGGTGCCGCCCGGTCGCGCGGTCGGTGGCAGCGGCGCCCTCACCGAGGCACTCGTCTCGGCCCTGCGCTCGCACGGCGGCGAACTCGTCCTCGACGCGCCGGTCGAATCGCTGGCGTGGACCGGTGACCACTGGCGGGTGACGTCGACCGGTGGCGCGGTCCGCCGCGCGCGGTCGGTCGTCGCGGCCTGCCACATCCTCACCACCCTCGACGCGCTCGCCGCCGGCGGTGTCGCGCCCGAGCAGGTGCGCCGATGGCAGAGCCGGATCGAGGTCGGCCCGGGCATCGGCAGTGCGGTGCGCATCGGCGCCACCGCACTCCCCGACTACCCCGGTCTGCCCGCCGACCTCCCCGCCCACCGCGTCCACTCCGGCCTGGGACTCCTGGTCTCCGACCGGGCCCACCTGGCCGCGGCCTACGGCGACGCCCGCGCCGGGCAGCTCCCCCGCCGCCCGGCCCTGGTGGCCATGAGCTACTCCGCCATCGATCCGGGACTGGCTCCACCAGAACGGCATTCGATCACCCTGTGGTCGCAGTGGCACCCGCGGCACCTCGCCGAGAACCGCTCGTGGACCGACCTCGCGCACCGGGCCGGCGACGACATCGTCGCCGAGATGGATCGACAGGCCCCCGGGTTCTCGTCGACCATCGAACACGTGCACGTACAGACCCCCGACCGGATCGAGGACGAACTGGGCCTCGTCGGCGGCAACGTGATGCATGTCGAGATGTCGATGGACCAGATGTTCGCCTTCCGGCCCCATCCCGACCTCGGCGGCCATCGGGTGCCCGGCGTACCGGGCCTCTACCTCGCCGGCGCCTCGACCCATCCCGGCGGCGGCGTGAGCGGCATCAGCGGGGCGCTCGCCGCCGACCTCGTGCTCTCCGACCGCGCCGGACGCGCCGACGGCGTGCGCGAGGCACTGGGCTCGGCGTGGACGGCGGTGCGCCGCCGAGCACCGCTGGTCGGCAGGCCCCGGACGTGACCGCGCCGACGGCCGCGCGCGCCACCACCGGCACCGCCCGCGCGGTGTCGCTGGTCGCGGTCGCGGCCTGGGTGCTCGCCCAGATCGTCTACTCGCTCGTCGAGGGATCGGCACGCGACACCGCGACGATGGTCGTGCTGTGTGCGGGGTCGATCGCGATGATCGTCGACGTCATCGGACGCCGGGGCGTGGGTCGCGGTGTGACCGTCATCGCCGCGGTGTCGGCCATCGTCTTCGCCGCCGAGGTCGTCGGCACCCGGACGGGATTCCCCTTCGGCGCGTACGGCTACGCCACCGACCGCATCGGCCCGGCCGTGGCCGACGTCCCGATCCTCATCACCGCCGCCTGGTTCATGGGGGCGTACGCGGTCTGGCGGGTGGCGGCCCACGTGGTGCCGACTGCGCGGGCGGGACGTGTCGCGATCGGCGTCGTGGGCCTGGTGAGCTGGGATCTCTACCTCGATCCGCAGATGGTCGCGGCGGGGCTCTGGCGCTGGGACTCCACGGACTCGGGTCTGCCGGGGATGGAGGCGATCCCACTGACCAACTTCGCCGGATGGGCGGTGGTCGGACTCGTGGTCATGGGGGTGTTCGAACTCCTCGATCCGCCCGACCCCGCGCGGGGCGCGGCACCGGTCGTCCCGCTGGTGTGGCTGTGGTGGACCTGGGCGGGATCGGCGTTCGCCCAGATCGCCCTGCTCGAGAACGGCGCGCTGCGGTCGGGCGTCGCCTACGGCATCGTCGGCATGGGCGTGCTGGCGGTACCCGCGATCGTCACCGTCGTGACGTCGCGACGCCGCCACACCCCCCGCCCCACGACACGCACCGACGCACCGCACGCGGCGGGTCGTCGTCGGTGACCCACTCGACCTGGCACGATGTCGTGGTGCCCGCCTCTCCGGTCCTCTCGCCCCCGCGACCCGCCGTGCGGATCCGCGCACGCCGCCGCGCCGTCCGCACCGCGGCGGCCCTGTTGCTGATGCTCGTCGGCGTGCTGTCGCTGTCGTCCTGCATGGAACGCTCGCCCTACGTCGGCGACCGACTCTGGGGTGAGCTCGTGGTGGCCGCGAAGGCCTCCGGCGACAGCAAGGGCCCCCAGATCGAGATCCCGCAGTCGATGGCGGGCAGCGTCGTCGCCGACGCCTACTCCGACAACGGCATGGTCGGTACCCGGGTCACCTACAGCGCGCTCCCGGTCGGCCAGTTCAACGAGCTGGGCGACCTGCTGCTCGAGGCGTACCCGAACAGTCCGGTGAGCATGGACCTCAGCACCAAACGCAACGGCGACGTGGTGCGGTTCCGCGGTTCGACCGACCTGAGCAGCCTGACCGCCGGTCAGGACCTGGTGTCGTTGACCGTGCAGTTCGCCGGACCCATCAGCGCCACCAACGGCAAGCAGTCCTCCGACGACACCGTCACGTGGACACCGGATTCGGGCAAGGTGAGCGACCTGAGTGCGGAGGCCAACTATGCCGATCCCGGCACCGCGGCGTTCGGTGACTGGACGTGGCTGCTGGCCGGGATCACCCTCGCGGTCGTACTCATCATCGGCGGCATCGCCTACACGACGCGCGACGCGTCGCCGCGCGCCGGCCGAACCTGACGGTGCGGCGCAGGACGGTCCGACGTCGCCGACGACCGTCGGCCGTCGTCGACGCCTTCGCCCTCGCTCTCGCCGGTTCCGGCCTGGGGATGGCCGTGGTCAACGCCCGCCACGTGCACCCGCTGCGCGCTCCGACACACCCGGTGACGGGCCCGGTCGTGGTGCTCGTGCCCGCCCGGGACGAGGCCGAGGTCATCGCCGACGTCGTCGCCGACCTCAGGGCCCAGCGCGGTGTGGCCGACCTGCGGGTACTCATCTACGACGACGAGTCCGGCGACGGGACGGCCGAGGTCGCCCGACGCGCGATCGACGGCGACGACCGGGTCGTCGTGATCGACGGCGCCCTGACACCGAAGTCCCCCGGATGGACCGGCAAGGCGTGGGGGTTGCACCGGTTGACCGCCGAGCTGTCGGACGACGCGCCCGACACCCGAGTGTGTCTCGTCGACGCCGACGTGCGCCTGGCCCCGGACGCCATCGCCGCGGCGGTCGCGGTGTTCGACTCCCTCACCGACGCGCCGGGACCGCCGCCGGGGCTGCTGTCGGTGTGGCCCGCGCAGATCGTCGGGTCCACGCTCGAACGCATGGTGCAGCCGTTGCTGTTCTGGTCGTGGTTCTCGATGCTGCCGCAGGCGATCACCGAACAGCAGTTGCGGACCTCGACCGCCGTCGCGAACGGGCAGTTCCTGACGACGCGACTCGGGGTCTACCGCGACGTCGGAGGGCACCGTTCGGTGGCCGCCGAACCCGCCGACGACATCGCGTTGGCACGGGTGTTCCGCCGAGCCGGGATGCGGACCGTCAACCGCAGTGGCGGACACCTCGTGCGGTGCCGGATGTATCGCTCGGGCGCCGACCTTCGGGGCGGGTACCGGCGCTGGACAGCAACGGAATTCGGTGGGGCGCGCGGATCCTGGGCGGTCGTGGCCGCACTGCTCGTGGGTCACGTGGGCCCGGTCGCGCGGACCGTGCTCGGTCCACGACGCACACCCGCGACGCTCGCGCTCACGATGGGGGCGGTCGGGCGGATCATCGCGCGCCGTGTCGAGACCGATTCCCTCGCACCGTCGGACGTGATCGACGCGATGGCACACCCGGTGTCGATGGCCGCGGCCGCCGCACTCATCGCCGACAGCGCCGTGCACACGCGTGCCGGCCGGCTGGAGTGGAAGGGCCGGTCGATCAGCTGAGCGCTGCGACGCCGCTTATCGAACAGATCATCAGGGGACTCGTCGAACAGATCGTCAGGGGACGAGCACGTTCATGCCGAGGCGATCGAGCACCTCGGTGGTGGCACGCGCGAAGTTCAGGCTGCAGAAGTGCAGACAGGGCGCACCCTCGGCGATGAGTCGCTCCGACATCTCGGTCGCGAGATCGATGCCGACCGCGCGGATCGCCTCGCGGTTGGCCTCCTCGTCGTTGCCTGCGGCCGCGGTGAGGCGGGCATCGACGTCGGCGGGCAACGTCGACCCCGACAACTCGAGCATGCGGCGCACCGACGCCAGCGACGTGATCGGCATGATGCCGGGGATGATCGGCTTCGCACCCTGCTCGGGGTCGGCGGCGACCACGCGGTCGCGCAGACGGAAGTAGTCCTCGACGTCGAAGAACATCTGCGTGATCGAGTACTCCGCACCGGCGCGCAGCTTGCCGAGCAGGAAGCGGGTGTCCTCCTCGAGCGTCGGGGACCGGTGGTGTCCCTCGGGGAACGAGGCGACGCCGACCTGGAAGTCACCGAGCTCGCCGACCAGGCGGACGAGTTCCTCGGCGTAGGCGACACCCTCGGGGTGGCGGACCCACTCGCCCATCGGGTTGCCGGGCGGGTCGCCGCGCAGTGCGAGGACGTTCGTGATGCCCTGATCGGCATACGAACCGACCATCGCGCGCAGCTCGTCGAGGCTGTGGTTGACCGCGGTGAGGTGGGCGACGGTGGTCAGGGTGGTCTCGCGCGCGAGCTCCCCGGCGATCCGCACGGTCCGGTCGCGGGTGCCACCACCCGCGCCGTAGGTGAGCGACACGAACGCGGGGCGCAGTCGCTCGAAGATACGGACGGCGCGCCACAGGCGTTCCTCGGCGGGCGCGTCCTTCGGCGGGAAGAACTCGACCGAGAACGGCACGGGGCCGCTGTGCGGCTCGGACAACCGTGAGACGACGGTGGGCGAGGCGATCGGTGAGGTCACACCGCGATCATACGGTGGGCGTCCCCGCCTGCGACGTGCCCGGATCGTCGGGTCGGTAATGTCGAGGTCATGGTGTGCACCGGTGAGACCTGCGGGGGAGATCGGTGACCGGTGCGCCGGGCGCCGAGCTCGCCGCCACCCCGACCGTCGGCGACGCGCTGCCGGTGTCGTTGCGCGACGTCCCGTCCGCGGCCGAGGCACGGCTCCGTCGGGTGTTCGCCGCCCGCCGCGAGCAGACCGCGGCCATCGCGCCCGAGGTCGCCGACCTCACCGATCTGGTCACCACGTTCACCCTCAGCGGGGGCAAACGCGTCCGCCCGGTGTTCGCATGGGCGGGATACCGCTGTGGCGGAGGAGTTCTCGACACCTCTGACGCGGTCGCCGCCCTCGACGTGTGCGCGGCTCTGGAACTCATCCAGGCCTGCGCCCTGATCCACGACGACGTGATCGACCTGTCGGACACCCGTCGCGGGAACCCCACCGTGCATCGGTCGGTCACCGCGACCCATCGTCACCGTGCGTGGTCCGGCGACGCCGACCACTTCGGCATGTCGACGGCGATCCTGCTGGGCGATCTGGCTCTGAGCTGGGCCGACGACCTGGTCATCGCCGCCGATCTGGGCCCCGGGGTCCGTGAACGCCTGGGTCCGGTGTGGTCGGCGATGCGCACCGAGGTCCTCGCCGGACAGATCCTCGACGTCGTCGGCGAGGCGGGTGACGACGAATCGGTCGACGCCGCGTTCCGGGTGATGCGTTTCAAGACCGCCGGCTACACCGTCGCCCGGCCGCTGCAACTCGGCGCCGTCGCCGCCGACGCACCCGACGACCTCGTCGCCACGCTCGGTCAGGTCGGTGACGGCCTGGGTATCGCCTTCCAGCTCCGCGACGATCTGCTGGGCGTGTTCGGCGACCCGGAGCGGACGGGCAAGCCCTCCGGCGACGACCTCGTCGCGGGCAAGCGGACCGCCTTGCTCGCCCTGGCGTTGCAGAACGCCGACGCCGATGCACCCCGGGTCGCGGCCGAACTCCGCGGTCTCGTCGGACGCCCGCTCGACGCACGCGAACTCGACCGGGCGCGCGCCATCCTCCACGAGGTCGGCGCGGTGCGCGCCGTCGAGGACCACATCACTCGCCTCGTCGACGAATCGGTCGACATCCTCGCCTCGGCCCCCGTCGAGGCGACGGCGCGTACGGAACTGGTGGCGTACGCCACCGCGATCGCCGGGAGGCGCATGTGACCGGAGACCGCAGGGTGACCGGGCCCGTCGAGCACGTCGTCGTGGTGGGCGCCGGCCTGTCCGGGCTGTCGGCCGCGCTGTATCTGCGCGGTCAGGGCCTGCGGGTCACCGTCGTGGAGTCGCAACACACCCCGGGTGGGCGGGTGCGCACCGAGAAGCTCGGCGACTCGCTGTTCGACACCGGCGCCTCGGTGTTGACGATGCCGTCGCTCATCGAGGCCCCGATGGCCGCGGTCGGCATCTCGGCCGCGAGTGCGCGGGCGATGCTCGACCTGATCCCGCTCGACCCCAGCTATCACCTGCGCTACGCCGACGGCACCGACTTCGCCGTCCCGCGCGACACCGACGAACTGGCCACCGCGATCGGCAAGACGTTCGGCCCCGACCAGGAGGCGGGGTATCTCCGCCTGCGCACCTGGCTGCAGCGGCTCTACGACGTCGAGTTCGACGACTTCATGGACCAGAACACCGACGGCCTCCTCGACTACGTGACCACGCGCCGGATGCGCACCGGCGTCAAGGATCTCGTCACGATGGGCGCCGTGCGACGACTCACCCCGGCGATCAACCGGTTCGTCACCGACAGCCGACTGCAACGTGCGTTCACCTTCCAGGCCCTCTACGCGGGCGTCCCGCCGTCGCAGGCACCGGCGATCTACGCCGTCATCTCGCACATGGACATCGGCATGGGCGTCTCCTACCCGCGCGGCGGTATGGGCCGCGTCGGCGCGGTGATGGCCCGTGCACTCACCGAGGCCGGGGGCGCGGTGCTCTACGACGCGCCGGTACAGACCGTGAGGTTCGACCGCAGCGCCCCGGGCGGACCGCGCGCCGTGGCGGTGGTGACCGACGCCGGCGAGATCGCCTGCGACGCCGTGGTGATGACGACCGACACCCCGGTGACCGATCGGTTGCTCGCGCAGGCCGGCGCCCCGACACGGCGACGTCGCATCCGGCACTCCCCCAGCGCCGTGGTGGCGCACCTGCGGGTACCCGCCGACCTGACCGCGGTCTGGCCCGGCGGTCACCACACCATCGACTTCGGCGAGGCGTGGACGGAGACCTTCCGCGAACTGACCACCCGCTCGGGTCGACTGATGACCGACCCGTCGCTGCTGATGAACCGGCCGGCGATCAGCGACCCCGGCAACTTCGTCGTCGCCGGCATGGAGTCGGTCACCGTGCTGGCGCCGTGCCCCAACCTCGACAGCGCAAATCTGCCGTGGGGTGCGCTGGCGGGTCCGTATGTCGCCGAGACCCTCTCGGTCCTCGAGAGCCGCGGCTACCGCGGGATCGCCGAGCACGCCGAGGTCATGCGCATCGACGATCCCGCCGTGTGGGCGCGGTCGGGGATGTCGGCGGGCACGCCGTTCGCCGCCGCGCACACCCTCTCGCAGACCGGACCGCTGCGTACCCAGAACCTGTGGCCCGGCGCGGCGAACGTGGTTCTGGCGGGCAGCTCCACCGTCCCCGGTGTCGGCATCCCGCCGGTGCTGGTGTCGGGACGGCTCGCCGCCGAACGCATCACCGGGTGAGTCCGGTGTCCGCCGACGCGGTGGCCAGCGCCACACCACCCACGACCGCCTCGCACCGGCCGGTCGTGACGTCCCTGCGGCTCGGTCTCGTGGGGTCGATCCTCATCACGCTGGGCAGCTACGGGGTGGGCGACATCCCGCGCGCCGACACGTGGCTGCAGGACGCGTCGATGGCGTGGGTCACCTACGGGCATGGCAAATCGGTTGCCGGCCTGCTGTTCTGGGCCGGCGTGGCGCTCATGGCGTGGGCCTGGGTGCGCGTGGGACGAGTGTTCCTGGCGCGTCGGCCCACCCCCGGCGACGCCGACCCACCCACCGCCGACCCGACGGTCGACGGCGAGGTGTCGGCGCTGCGCTGGTGGGCCGTCGCGTGGGCCCTGCCGTTCATGCTGGCGGTCCCGATCTACAGCCGCGACGTGTACGCCTACCTCGCCCAGGCCGCCCTGCTCCGCGACGGTCTCAACCCCTACGCCGACGGACCGGCCACCTCCCCCGGGCCCCTGCTCGACTCGATGGCTCAGGTGTGGGCCACCACCACCGCGCCCTACGGTCCGTTCTTCGTCGAGATCGCCCGCGGGGTCACCGAGGTCACGGGCGACAACCCGGTCGCGGGGGTTTTCGCGATGCGCCTGGTGATGCTGCCGGGATGGCTCCTCGCGATCTGGGCGGTACCCGCCCTCGCACGACGACTCGGACGGGATCCGCGGATCGCGTTGTGGCTGGCGGTCTTCAACCCCATGCTCGTCATCCACCTCGTCGGCGGACCGCACGTCGAGATGCTGATGGCGGGACTCCTCGTGGCCGGTGTCGCGCTGGTCGTCGCGCGACACCATGTCACCGGACTGTTGGTGTTGGCCGTCGCGGTGTCGATCAAGATCACGGCAGGCATCGCCATCCCCTTCGTGCTCTGGATCTGGTTGTCGCACATCCGGTCGCAGCGTCCGGTGCGTCCGCGCGACGCCCTCGCGATCGTGGCGACGATCGTCGCGATCACCGGCGTGGTGTTCGCCGCGGCGACAGTAATCGTCGGCCACGGCCTCGGATGGCTGACGGGGCTGGGCTATGCCGACCGAATCGTCAACTGGCTCACCGTCCCCACCGCCGTCGCGCATCTCGTCACCGTCGTGGCGGCACCGTTCACCGCCCTCCCCCTCCCACCGGTGCTCTCCGTCGCGCGGACGGTCGGGGCCGTCGCACTCGCGGTGATCCTGGTCGCGACGTGGTGGCGGTTCCGTCACGACGAGCGGACGGCGGTCGTGGGGATCGCGGTGGCGATGGCCGCGGTCCTGGCCCTCGAACCGTCCACGCTGCCCTGGTATTACAGCTGGGCGCTGGTGTTCGCCGGCGCAGCCGTGCTCGGCCGACGCTCACTCGCCGCGATCGTCGGCGCGTGCACATTCGCGCTGATCGTGTTCCAGCCCGACGACTCGATCCTGCTCTACGAACCGGTCGACCTCGTGGTCGCGCTGGCGATCGGCGGATTCGCGGGCTGGTCGCTGGTGCGGAAAGATGCGTGGCGACCACGGATCCCCGCACGACCGAGCCGACCCACCGACCGCCAGGCAGAGAAGACAGGAGCGTCATGACCGTCGCCGAGCGCACCGAGCGCGGCTACGAACGCGGACTGGAGGCGACCGCGACGCACGGTCGGACCTACTACCTCGGCACACGGCTGTTGCCCGCGGATCGCCGGCGAGGGGTCTACGCGCTCTACGGTTTCGCCCGCATGGTCGACGACATCGTCGACGTGCCGGGCCACCCTGATCCGGTCGCCGGCGTCGACGCGATCGACGAGCAGTTGTCCCGTGCGCTGCGACCCTCCGCGACCGACGACCTCGCCGACGTCGACGAGGTGGTGCTGGCCCTCGCCGACACCATCGCCCGATTCGACATCCCCGAGTCGTACTTCACCGCGTTCCTCGCCTCGATGCGGATGGATCTCCCCCAGAGCCCGCTGTTCCGGTCGCGCTACCGCACCTTTGCCGAGATCGGTGAGTACATGTGGGGGTCGGCCGCGGTCATCGGTCTGCAGATGCTGCCCATCATCGGCACGCTCGATCCCGACGCGGCCCGCGAACCCGCCATCGCCCTCGGCGAGGCGTTCCAGCTGACGAACTTCATCCGCGACATCGGTGAGGACCTCGACCGCGACCGGATCTACCTCCCCACCGAGGAACTCGCCTCCTTCGGGGTCGACGAGGCGATGCTGTTCGAGGCCCGCAGGACCGGTGTCACCCCGCAGGAGGTGCGACGGGCACTGGCGCACTGCATCGCGGTCACGCGCGCCCGCTACCGCGACGCCGAGCCGGGCATCGCACTGATCGAGTCGCGCAGCCGTCCGGGCATCCGTGCGGCGTTCGAGCTCTACCGGGACATCCTCGATCGCATCGAGGCCGTCGACCACCGGATCCTCGACCACCGTGTGGTGGTGCCGAACCGTCGTCGTGCGCGTCGCGCCCTGGGGGCGTTGATCACCCGACGGTGATGCGGCCCGCGCTCCTCGACGCGGTGCGCAGGAAGCCCCGCAGCACCGAGACCGCCTCCTGCAGTTCGGTACGCGACGACGCGGGCCGCCCTGCCGCCGGCACGTATCGCAGCCCGGCGCGGAGGTAGTTCACGTGCTGCTGCCCCAGGAGATCGGCCCCGGGCCCGAAGCCGCACACCGGGTCACCACCGTGGCACAGCGACCACCGGGCGATGCCGGGCAGCCGGTAATAGGTGTCGGCGCCGATGTTGTCGACAACGGAGACCGCGGCGGTGACGTCGTTGCGCCAGATCCCCGTGCCCGTCGAACCGGCGCCGTGCACGCCGTCGCCGCCCGGGATCTGCAGCGGATCGCCGAACAGCATGACCGCGCCCACCACACCGCGCGGCGCCAACTGCCGGGCCACCGTTCGCACCACCGCGGCACCCTGGGAGTAACCGAGCAGGACCGCCGTCGGACGGCAGCCGGGGCCGCCTGCAGCGGCCACGCTGTCGTAGCGGGCGATGAGAGCAGAGACCCCCGAGGCGATCGACACACCGAAAGACCGGTTGCGCGTACCGTTCTCGATCGATACGGCCTGATAGCCCGGGCCCGTGGTGACCACGGGCACCGCGGCCACGTCGGCAGGCGCACCGGCATAGGTCGCCGCCAGCAGGGTGCCGAACAGCGGCCCCTCGTAGCCGTCGGACGACACCCGCCCGTAGCGCTGGGGTGCGAGGACCGGGTCGCCGCTGCCCCGCGCGGGCATCACCACCGCGGCCGGGCAGGCCGACGACGCGGCCGGTGCGGTCTGTGCGCCCGCGGCGACCGAACCCCCGACCGCGCCCGTCATCACCATGAGCGCCGATCCGCCGAGCGCCAGCACCGACCGTCGAACCACTGAGATCATGAGGTGATGATGCCCCAGAGGCGGGGCCGGGCGGGAGAGACGGGTCAGAACCCGAGTGCCTGTGCCCGTCGGATCATCTCGCGGGCGGAGTGTCCGTGCAGCGCGCGTGCCGGGTACTCGCCCAGATCGTCGTGCACGGTGAACAGCCAGCGCATGACCCCGTCGCGGTCGAACCCGCCGTCGTAGAGCACCGCGATGAGTCCCGTGAGGTGCTTGGCGATCCCGTCGTCGTCGAAGAAGACCTCCGGGATCATCGGCTGACCGTCGACGTTGACCGCGAGCAACTCGTGCTCGGCGACCATCGTCCGGATCTTGCCCGCCGAGAGCCCGAGGCGCCTGGCTGCGCCGGAGATGTCGTACAACGGCTCGCCGTCGGGCAGGTCGACGACGGTCATCGGTAGGGAGGCCACGGGGAGAGACCCTACCGAAACGTGACGTCGGCACGAACACGCCTGCACCGGTCGGACACCGGTGGCTCGCTAGGCTGACCGGATGGACATCGCAGAGCCGGACGTGCGCACGTGAGTGCGGTGCGCGACGTCCTGCTGGGCGCGCGGCTCGAACGGCGCTACCGGATCGACGCGCTCATCGCGCGCGGCGGGATGAGCAGCGTGTACCTCGGTATGGATCTTCGCCTCGACCGGCCGGTGGCGGTGAAGGTGATGGATCCGCGATACAGCGCCGACCCGCAGTTCCTGTCGCGGTTCGAGTTCGAGGCACGCTCGGTCGCCCGCCTCAAGGACCCCGGTCTGGTCCCGGTCTACGACCAGGGCGTGGACGGCGAGTACGCGTTCCTCGTGATGGAACTCGTCGAGGGCGGGACCCTGCGCGAGTTGCTCACCGAACGCGGCCCGATGCCCCCACACGCGGTGGCGGCCGTCGCCGTGCCCGTGCTCGGTGGGCTGGGCGCGGCACACGCGCACGGCCTCGTCCACCGCGACGTCAAACCGGAGAACGTGTTGATCTCCGACAGCGGCGACGTGAAGGTCGTCGATTTCGGTCTGGTGCGCGCGATCGCCGCGGCGGGCATCACCTCCGACAGCGTCATCCTCGGGACCGCGGCGTACCTGTCGCCCGAGCAGGTGGAGTCGGCCGATTCCGACGCCCGCAGCGACATCTACTCGATGGGCATCCTCGTCTACGAGATGCTGACCGGGACAACGCCGTTCACCGGCGACACGTCGCTGGCGCTGGCGTACGCGCGGTTGCAGCGCGATGTCGGGCCGCCGAGTCGGGTCATCGCCGGGGTACCACGGGAGTTCGACGACCTCGTGCTCACCGCCACCGCGCGCGACCCCTCGGCGCGTTTCGCCGATGGTGACGACATGCTCGACGCCCTCGAGTCGATCATCGACGACCTGCGTCTGCCGCCGTTCACCGTTCCCGCCCCCGCACGCTCGGCCGAGCGCGAGACGGTGGTCGCCTACCGCAACGGCCGTGCCCCCGTGGCCCCGCCGCCCTCACGGGGTCCGGTGCCGCGCACCGACACACGGATGATGGACTCGGGTCCGGTCGGTCCGCCGCCGGGCGCGCAGACCCGGGTCGACGACCGGGACGATCGGCGCGAGGATCCCCGATTCGACGACGACCGTGCGCGTCCGCGGCTGGCCGCGCACGCCGCGCAGTTCACCGAGGCACGTCTACGGGCCCGTCGACGCGCGCGGGTTCTGGTGCTGCTGCTCGCGATACTGGCCGTGGCCCTGGCCGTCGGCGGCTGGTGGCTCGGGACGCAGTTCGCCTGAACGGCGTCAGCCGCGCAACATCTCCGCGACGAGGAACGCCAGCTCGAGTGACTGCTGGGTGTTGAGCCGGGGATCGCAGGCGGTCTCGTAGCGACCGGCCAGGTCGAGGTCGGAGATGTCCTGTGCCCCACCGAGACACTCGGTGACGTCCTCACCGGTGAGCTCGATGTGTACGCCTCCCGGGTGCGAACCGAGGGCGCGATGGACCTCGAAGAATCCCTGGACCTCGTCGACGATGCGGTCGAAGTGCCGGGTCTTGAAGCCGGTCGACGCCTCGTGGGTGTTGCCGTGCATCGGGTCGCACTGCCAGATCACCTTGTGTCCGGTCGCCTCGACGGCCGCGACGATCGGTGGGAGCACGTCGCGCACGTTGCCGTTGCCCATCCGGGCCACCAGGGTCAGGCGCCCGTCGACGCGGTGCGGATCGAGACGCTCGACGTACTCGACGGCCTGCTCGGGCGTCGTGGTCGGCCCGATCTTCACGCCGATGGGGTTCGAGATGAGCTCGGCCAGCGCGATGTGCGCCCCGTCGAGCTGACGGGTCCGCTCGCCGATCCACAGGAAGTGCGCCGACAGGTCGAAGAGCACCGGGTCGCCCTCGGGGTCGGCCGGGTTCTCGGCCAGGCGCAGCAGTCCGCGCTCGTAGTCGAGGACCAATGCCTCGTGAGAGGCGAAGATGTTCGCCGACTCCAGGTTCGAGTCACGCACCTCGCACGCGTCCATGAATCGCAGGGCGCGGTCGATCTCCGAGGCCAGTGCCTCGTAGCGGGCGCCGGCGGGCGACGTGCGCACGAACTCACGGTTCCAGTCGTGGACGCGGTGCAGATCGGCCAGGCCCGCACCGGTCAGGGCGCGCACCAGATTCATGGCGGCGCTCGCGTTCGCGTAGGCGCGCACCAGGCGGGACGGATCGTGGGCGCGCACCGCCTCGTCGGCGACGAACCCGTTGACCATGTCACCGCGGTACGAGGGGAGCCCGAGGGCATCGGTGTTCGACGAGCGCGGCTTGGCGTACTGCCCCGCGATGCGGGCGACCTTCACCACCGGCATGCTCGCGCCGTAGGTGAGCACCACGGCCATCTGCAGCAGCGTGCGGATGTTGCCCTTGATGTGCGGTTCGGTGTTGTCAACGAAGGTCTCGGCACAGTCGCCGCCCTGCAGCAGGAACGCCTCGCCGCGGGCGACCTGGGCCAGCTGCCCCGACAGGCGGTGCACCTCCTCGGGCATGCAGATCGGCGGCACGCTCTCGAGCACGGTGCGCATCGCGCGGGCCTTGTCCTCGGGCCAGCTCGGCTGCTGCAGCGCGGGCCGTTCGAGCGCCGCGGCGAAGCGATCGGCCAGAGCGCCGGGAAGCGGGGGCAGCTCGGGCAGTTCGTCGAGCGGTACGTCTACGGTCCAGTTCACCACCGGCCCAGCTTAGTGCCCGCGCCCCGCTGCCCCTCGGAGCGGTCGTGCGCAGGTCAGGTACCGAGCTCGGTCATGGCCTTCCACCGGGCCAGATTGTGGCGCGCGTCGACGAGGGCGTCGTGGGCGTCGGCGGGCGACGGCGGGAGCGGCGGACGGCCCAGCGCCTCCCAGTGCTGGCGGAGCTCGCGGGTGAAACGCGGGATCGGCCGAGGCAGCGCCGTCATCGATCCCCAGAGCTGACACAGCACGACGTGGTCATAGGCGCCGATCCACGCCCAGAGTTCGATGTCGCCCTCCGACGCGGTCAAGAAGTTCAGCAGATCGTCACGTATCTGTCGCCTGCTGCGCCATACCTTCGACGACGGCGACGGCAAGTGTGGCAACACATGAGCCCTGACCCAGTCCCCGGCGCGCTCGGGATCGAACTCCGAGGAGACCGCGTAGAACTCCCGACCGTCCTCGGCGACGACACCGATCGAGACCAGCTCGATGGTTCGTCCGTCTTCGATGAACTCGGAGTCGTAGAAGAAGCGCATTCGGAAAAGCCTAGGCGCATCGCACCACGTGCGGTGACCGCCGCGGTCGTCGCGGCGTTCACCGTCACCGCTCTCCTCCGGGTGGTGGGGATGCCCCTGACCCACTCGTTCGGCGACTTCTCGCGCATCGACATCGACGTGTACCGGCTCGGTGCCCAGCTGTGGCGCAACGGCGGATCGCTCTACGCCGCGGGGTCGATGCCGTTCACGACCGACGGGATCTGGCTGCCGTTCACCTATCCCCCGTTCGCGGCGCTGTCGTTCCTGCCGTTCACGGTGGTCCCTCTCGTCGTGGCGGGCGCGGCCATCGCGCTCGCCACGGTCGCGGCGACGGTGGTCGTGTCACGCATCGTCGTGACGCGACTGCGGATCGGGCCCGTGGCCCGCCGCGGGACGCTCGCGCTCGCCGTGGCCACCGCGGCGCTGTGGACCAACCCCTACTGGATGACACTCGGCTTCGGACAGGTCAACGTGCTTCTGATGCTGCTCGTCACCGTCGACCTGCTGGTGCTGCCGAGGGACTCGCGGTGGCGCGGAACGCTGATCGGGGTGGCGGCGGCGATCAAGCTGACCCCGCTCGCGTTCGTGCTGTTCCTGATCGTGCGTCGCGAGTGGCGGGCGACGGTGCGCGCGATCGGCGTGTTCGTCGGACTGGCCCTGCTCGGGTTGGTGTGGGCGCCGGTGGATTCGGTGCGCTACTGGAGCCACACCGTGTTCCACACCGACCGGATCGGTGACCTGTCCGGCGGTATCAACCAGAGCGTCAACGGATTCTGGATCCGGGTGCTCGGGTGGTCGGGACCGGCCGAGCAGGTGGTGTGGGCGCTGTCGGTGATCGGGTTGACCGTGCTGGCCGTGGTCGCGGTGCGGCAGTGCGACCGTCTCGGCGGCGACGTGCTCGCGGTGTCGGTGGTCGCGGTGTGGGCGGTGATGGTCTCTCCGACATCGTGGGCGCATCACTGGGTGTGGGCGGTCCCGGCGATCATCGCCCTGACCGTGGTCGCCACGCGCACCGACGACGTGGTCGTGCGGCGTTCGTATGCGGCACTCGCCGGCGTCGGCGCCCTGGTGATGGTGGCCGGGCCGTTCCAGTTCCTGCCCGTCCACGCCTCACGCTGGTCGGTGGTCGACGCCGTCGCGGGCAACGCGTTCTGCCTGTGGGGGCTCGCGGTCCTGGTGACGATCGCCGTGGTCGGTCAGGCGGCGGGTTCCGACCGTTCCCCGGGGATCGCCGGGGCGGCACCCTCGGGGGCGTTCTTCAGGCTGGCGGCGTAGATGTCGACGTACTTCTGACCGCTCAGACGCATCAGTTCGTACATGATCTCGTCGGTCACCGCGCGCTCGATGAAACGGTTGCCGTTCATGCCCTCGTAGCGCGAGAAGTCCAGCGGCTTGCCGATTCTCACGGTGATCTGCGCACGCCGGGGGATGGTGGTCCCGGGCGGGTTGAGTTTGTCGGTGTTGATCATCGCGACCGGGATCACCGGGACGCCGGTCTCCATCGCGATACGCGCGAGACCGGTCTTGCCCTTGAACAACCGTCCGTCGGGTGAGCGTGTGCCCTCGGGGTACATGCCCATCAACTCACCGGACTCGAGCTTGCGTCGCGCGGAGATCAACGCGTTCTCGGCGGCGTCGGCACCGCTGCGGTCGATCGGGATCTGGCCCACCGCGGTGAAGAACCATCGCTGGAAACCACCCTTGAGGCCGGTGCCGGTGAAGTACTCGCTCTTGGCGAGAAAATAGATGCGCCGCGGGACCGCCATCGGGAGATAGAAGCTGTCGACGACGGCGAGGTGGTTGCTGGCGAGGATCGCCGGGCCACGCGACGGCAGGTTCTCGAGGCCCTCGACACGGGGGCGACCGACCAGCTTGAGGATCGGCCCCAACAGGACGTACTTGAACAGCCAGTACCACATACCCCAGCAACTCCGATCGACCCGACGTGCCCCGAATCCGCAACCACTCGCAACCTGCGGACGACTCTACTCACCCACGCAGTGCGGGGACACCGCCGGCGAGATCGGATCTGGCGACGGCGGCGGCACCGATCATCCCGGCGGCCTCGCCGAGCTGGGTGCTGCGGATGCGGGCCAGCCGTCGGTGACCGCTGCCGGTCACCATCGCGCCGTAGTGTTCGCGCGCCTCGTCGAGGAAGAGACCGCCCGCGGCACCGACACCGCCGGCCAACACGATGAGATCGGGGTCGAAGATGTCGGCGATCATCGCCATGCCCTGACCGAGCCAGCGGGCGAAGTCGGCGAACGCGGCCACCGCCACGGGATCGCCGTCGTGTGCGGCGGCGGCCACCCGTCGACCCGTGAGCGATCCCGGGTCGTCGGCGATCTCACGCGCCAGGGCACTCGTCGGTATTCTCCCGTCGGCGACGATCTCGACGACGTTGTCGACGAGAGCCGTTCCGCTGCAATACCTCTCCCAGCACCCACGTTTGCCGCACGAGCAGGGACGGCCGTCGACGACGACCTGCAGATGCCCGAGTTCCGGCGCCACGCCGTGGCTCCCGCGGTAGATCTCCCCCTCGAGGAGGAATCCGACGCCGATACCGGTACCGATGGCCAGGACGATGGTGTTGTGGCCGCCGGCGGCCGCACCGAAGCGTCGCTCGGCGATCGCGGCGGCGTTCGCATCGTGTTCGCACGACACGGGAAGTCCTGTGCGCGACGACATCTCGGCCGCAACCGCGGTCTCACGCCAGGGCAGATGCGGGGCGAAGCGGACCACCGACCGGTCGGGGGTCAGGAAACCGGCGATCGCGAGTCCGACGGCGACGATCTCCGACCGCGATCGCAGTCGGTCGACCATGTGGTCCAGGCACTTCTCGAGTGCACCCGCGGTGGCGGGCGTCTGGGCGCGCGCGGTGTCGACGATCTGACCGCGTTCGTCGACGACCGCGGCACGGATGCTGGTGCCGCCGATGTCGATCCCGATGGTCAGATCGCCGGTCACAGCTGCGGTTCCCCGGTCTCGACCTCGACGGCGATCGGCACGAATCCCGTCGTGTGCGACGGCCGGGCGGTCGCGGTGCGTGTTGCACGTTCTCCGACGGCTTCGGTGAGGCCCGCCGAGATGGCCTCCAGGACGGCGATGGCCGCGGCGATGAGGCGGGTCACGATGTCACCGATCTCGGCGATCATCTGATCGACGGCCTGTCGGATGACGGGACCGATGTCGGCCGACGTCCGGTCGCCGTGGGCGACCGGTCCCCCGTCACGATCGCTGACGACGGTGGTCGCGAACTGTTCGATCCGATCGAGCATCGCGAGGACGAGTGCACGCATCGGATCCGCGTCGGGAGGTCTCTCCCCGCGGGCCGATTCGTCCATTCCTTCTCCCTGGCGCGCTCGTCGACACGTGTCGACGGGACACGCGTCATCGATCGGTCGTTGTCGTCGGTTGCGCTCACCCGACGACGGCGGATGTCAGTCGACACCCTGCCCGGTCCGGGGCCAGACCCGAGGATCGGGCTGGAACCGGATGTTCAGCATGCCATCCTCCCATCGGGCGTCGGTCACCGTGCACCGGCGCAGCACCGACGGGAGCGACACGCGGTGGCGGACGCCGCTCAGCGTGACCAACAGGTCGTCACCGCTGCGACCGAGCGCCAGAGATCGCGGATCGGGAAGCGGTTGCCGCCACGACAGTCGATAGGTCGCGGTGACCCCGGTGCCGGAGAGGTGCTCGACCTCCGCAGCCCGGCTCCCGACCGCGGTGCCCGGTCGGTCGGAGACCGAGACGCCGAGCTTGCGAAGGGCGGCGACGGTGCGCGGCGGAGCCGGAAGCGACTGCACGACAGTCGGATCGAGACCCTCGCGGGGCGGCACGGTGTCGATGTCGGTCGGCGGTTCCGCTGCGGCGACACCGGGATTGCGGAAGACCTGGGCGGTGCCGATGCCCATGAGGTCGAGCACGGCCACGTGGCGCTGCGCCATCTCGGTGCCGTGGACACCGGTCGCCACGACGACGTGGGCGTGCACACAGGTCGGGTCGACCAACAGGTCGACGATGTCGAGACAGTCGGCTACCAGCGCGTCGACGACCGCTGCACCACCGGTGAGTCGGGGGTTCTCCGCCGCGCCGGCGAGCCGGCGGTGTCGCGGCCAGAGTCGCTCCACGTAGGCGGCCACCATCGCCGGGACACCGAGGAAGCCCGGGGCGTCCATCCCGCCGGAGCAGTCGAGCACGATCCGCGACCACCGGCCGGACACAGCCTCGTCGCGAATACGGCGCCACGCGAGGAGTTCGGCGATGCCGGGGAGCCCGGTCAGCTCCTCGGGATCGATGTCACCGAGGCCCTCGGTGAACGTGCCGCCGGCGACCGCGACCGGGGCGCGCAGACCCGACCACGCCTCGCCCAGCAGTGCGAGGGTGTCGATCTCGAGCAGCGCCGCGCCCTGCGAGATCGGAACGGCAACGCCGGGAGTCGAATACACACCGAACACCCGCGACGCCTGCCGGAACCGGTCGAGAGTGATCAGGAGTGCGCTTCCGTCGGAGCCACCCCGCACCGGCGCCACTGCGGCCGCCGCGGCGATGGTCGACACACCCGCTCCCCCCGGTCCCAGCACGACGTGGACCGGCGCCACGTCGATCAGCCCTCGACCCGCTTCTTGAGTTCCTTCAGCGCGACATCGGTGATCGCCTTCTCGGCACGCCGCTTCAACGCCCCGATGATCGGGATGGCCAGGTCGACCATGAGTTCATAGGTGACCTTCGTCGAGCCCGAGGTCTGCTGGACGAGGGAGTAGCGACCCTGCTGCGCGGTCTGCAGTTCGCTGCTGATCAGATCCCACTCGACGGCGTCGCCCGTGGGGGCCCACCGGTAGGACAGCTCGTAGGTGTCACGCAGGACCCCGGCGTCGAGGCGGAACCGCACCTGCTTGGCCCGGGCGCCGTCGCCGGGATCGGTGACGGTGACCTCGTCGGCCGCCGACACCCATTCCGGGTAGCGCGCGAAGTCGGCGATGACCGCCATGATCGCCTCGGCGTCGGCGTTGATGACTATCGATTGTTCGGTGCGGTCGGCCATCGACTCACCCTCTCCCCACGGCCGGTTCCCCGGCCGCTCGTCCGGCTTCGAGGCGGTCCTTCACCTCGGTGGACATCGCACGTCCGGCGACGCGACGACGGTGGTTGGCCGAGGCCAGCCGTGTGGCGCGGCGGCGCGCCGATCCCTCGGCGAGGTCATCACCGTCCTCGGCGGGCTCGGCGTGCATGAAGTAGTGCAGGACGAAACCGTCGAGCACCTCCTCGATCCAGACCTCCATGGTGCCGTTCGCGCCACCGGAGATCGACCACCGCATCCCCTGTTCCCGGCGGTCCTCGACCACGGTCAGGAGCAGGTCGGGCCACCATCGCCGCCAGCGGGACCGGTCGGCGAGGACGTGAGGAGCGTCGTGCGGCGACGCGGCGACGAACGTCTCGTCGGCCACCTGGATGCTGCTCACCGCACTAGCTTCACACATCGACCCCGGCGCACACACCGCAGAGTGCCGCATCGTGGCCACGATCGGCGACAGGTCGGCGCGCCCCTGCGTGTCCGCTCGCGGTCCATGGTTCTACAGCAGCTGCATCAGGCGCGCGGCCATGGAATCCCACTGCCAGTCCGACACGACGACGTCGCGCCCCGCCGCACCCATCTGCGCCGCGTGGACCCGATCGGACAGGATCGCGCAGATCGCCAGGGCGACCGCCGCGACATCACGACCGTCCACCACGGTGCCGGTCACGCCCTCGCGCACGGTCTCGGGTGCGCCGCCGGAGTCACCGGCGACGACCGGCACACCGCACGCCGACGCCTCGAGGTAGACGATCCCCAGGCCCTCGACGTCCAGCCCGCCCCCGCGGGTGCGCGTCGGCATGGCGAAGACGTCGGCGGCCGCGTGATACCGCGGCACGTCCTCCGACGCGACCGACCCGGTGAACACCACGTGCTCGGCGACACCCGCCTCGCGTGCACGCCGTTCGAGCTTCTCGCGGTACGGGCCACCACCGACGACGAGCAACCGGGTACCGGCGACCTTGCGCCGGATGTCGGCGAGTGCGTCGATCAGCGCGTCCTGTCCCTTGCGGGGGACCAGTCGCGACAGGCACAGCACGACCGGCGCGTCGCCCAGGTCGTGTCGGTCGCGGATGTGTTCGCGCGCAATGGGATCGGGAACGAAGCGACCGCTGTCGACTCCGGGCGGGAGGTGTTCGAGCGCGGCGTCGGCACCGAAGGCCGCGGCGAACCGGTTGCGGGTGTACCGACTGACGTAGGTCACCACGTCGGAGTGGGTCCCGATGTGACCGAGCACCTGTCGCGCCACGGGGAGCATCGACCACCCCACCTCGTGGCCGTGTGTACTGGCCACGATCCGTCGGGCACCACCGGAACGCAGGTGCGGGGCGAGCACCGCCAACGGCGCCGCCGCACCGAACCAGACCGTGTGGATGTCGTGTTCGGCGATCAGCGAGCGGGCCCGTCGTGCGACCGCGGGAGTCGGCAGCATCAGGCTGGTGCGGTGGCGTACGACGGTGAACGGAAGCGCTGCGTCGAAGGCCTCGCAGTCGCGCCATCGCGGCGCGTAGACGACGATGTCGCGTGCGGGCATCCGCTGGACCAGATCGAGGAGATAGGACTGGATACCGCCGGGACGGGGCGGGAAGTCGTTGGTGACCAGCAGGGTTCGGTTCATCGACGGCGCACGCGTCACCGTCGGGCGGCGTCGCGCAGCCACTGCTGCCAGCCGGAGATCACCGCGGCGCCGGGACCACCGAGTGCCGCGGTCATGGCCTGCGCCTGTTGGGCGGGCGTGCTGGGGCCACCCGCGAGGGACAGGTAGAGCTTCTTCAGATCGGCCGTCCCGTGCGTCTGCGCGACGTAGGCCGCGAACGACCATGCCGTCTGGTAGGCCACCGGCGCCGCTGCCCCGGACACGGTGAAGGCGCTGTCGGCGGGCAGTCCGGTCGGCACCGACCCGGCCGCGACCTCGGCCATCAGATCGGGCGCGGCGTCGCTGATCGATCGGTAGGTGCCCGCGCGTCCGACGTACTCGGCGACGCCCTCGGTCACCCAGGTCGCCGCGGTCGGCTTGGTCGACGTGCGGGCCGCGACGTGGGTCAGTTCGTGTCGCAGCACCACGTCGAGTGCGGGTCCGGGCAGGCCGGTGATCGCGCCAGGGGTGAACACCACCCGTTGGCCCACCGTGTAGCCGCCCACCGCTGCGTCGGAGGCCGAGACGGTCGCGGCGGCGGCCGCGCTCGCGTCGGCCGCGGCGCTGTTCGACAGGGCGGAGAAGACCGTCGTCGAGTCGGTCGCCACGACGACGGTGCGGCGTGGCCAATCGGGCCCCCAGAACGCCGCGACCGCGGCGACCGCTCCGGGCATGGCCGACTGCAGGCGTGCACCCAGCGCACGACTGCCCGGATAGTCGAGGACGACGGACTGTTTGCCGCCGGTCGCGACGCGCCGCGCGGCGACGCCCGGGAAGTCGAAGAACTGTGGCGGCGGGGCGGCGGAGGTCCCGAGCAACGGTCCCGCCTGGCCGACGATCTTCCAGTCGTCGCCGTAGCGGGCGAAGACGAGGGGGTCGGTGACGGTGACCGGCGGCTCGTCGACGCCCGCGACGGCGTACCGCAGCACGGTGGGTACGACCCAGGAGTCGGAGCTGCCCGCGTCGTCGAGCCGGGACTGGACCGGTTCGGGGAGCAGTTGTTCGCCGAGACCACCCGAGCTCGTCGGGTCGATGCGGTAGTCGAGGGTGGACAGACCCACGTCGTGGATCGCCGTGCCCTCCGCGATCAGGGTCTGTCGGAACCGGGGGTCGGCGGTCGGGTCGATCAGGGCGGCGATCGCGGAGCCGTCACCGGCCCGCTGCGCGGTGGCCAACCGGTCGAGGGCCGCGCGCACACCGTCGGTGCGCTGCTGCTCGTAGACGTTCTGGGTCGACGACGTCGATGCCGTGTCCGCGCTGCCGCCGTTTCCGCAGGCGGCGAGCGCGACCAGTGCGGCCGCCATCGGGACCACACCCCAGTGGCGTCGCACCGTCAGTAGCGCCGGGCGGAGTTGTACGGGCCGGCCTGGTCGATCGGGACGACCTTGACCGGGACGCCGAACGTGGAGGCGTGCACCACGTACCCGTCGCCCACGTACATGCCGACGTGGGTCGCGTCGGGGTAGTAGATGATCAGGTCACCGGGCCGCAGATCCTTGCGGTCGACCGGGGTCCCGCCGGAGAGCTGGGACTCGCTCGATCGCGGCAACGTCTCACCTGCCTGCTTGAACGCCCACACCATGAGCCCCGAGCAGTCGAACTGGGCGGGGCCGGTCGCGCCCCAGACGTACGGGTCGCCGATGCGGGTCAGAGCGGCCTGCACCGCGACGACGGCCGCGGCGGTGCCCTTCGGGATGAGCGAGGCGTCGAAATCGATGTTCGGTCCGCGCAGGGCGGCGAGCTGCTTGCCGGTGAGCGACTCGTAGATGGCCTTGACCTGGGCGATCTGCAACTGCAGGTCACTCTGCTTGGCCTGTAGGTCGCCGCGGGTCTTGTCGACGGCGGCGAGCGCCTTCGCGGCGGAGTCCCGCGCGGCGACGGCCTCGGCACGCGCCGCGGTCGCCGAGGCGCTGGCCTTCTTGTAGGCCCGCAGGTCGGCCGACGTCTGCCGCGACACCATCTCGAGGCCCGACATCTGGTCGAGCAGTGATTGCGGGGAATCGGAGACGAGCACGGCGTAGAGGCGGTTCACGCGCGCACCGCGGTAACTGGCGCGCACGAGCGCGTCGACACGATTCTGCAGTTCGTCGAGTCGTGAGGAGAGACCGTCGAGGGTGGCGGTCGCCGTGGCGGCGCGGGCGTCGGCCGCGGCGACGTCGCGGCGTCGCTGCCCGAGTTGCTCCTCGGCACGGTGCATGGCCTCGGCCGACTGCTCGGCCTCACGACCGAGCGAGGTGTAGCGGGTCAGCAGCTGGTCGGGCGAGCGCGGCTCGGCGGCGGCCGGTGCGGCGAGAGTGACGGCGAGGACGAGCGCGACCGTGAGCACGAGAGCCATCTGGATCGCCGTGATCGCACGCGCCATCGCGTTGTCCGTCACCACGCGCATTCGTCGAATCACCACTTCCACCACACCGGTTCCCGGTTCACGACGCCCGATGGGCAGTCGGCGCGACCGGGAGAATTCCTGCCACCCACCGGCGTCCGCCGGAACGATACGCCGTCATCGGACCCCCGCGAGGGGCGTTCGGTGACAGTCGGTTCGACCGAGGGCCGGGTGTCGCTCAGTAACGCCGAGCGGCGTAGAAATCCATCGACTTGAGGCTGGCCTTCTGCACGGGCACACCTTCGGTGCTCGAGTGCACGATGGTGCCGTTGCCGATGTACAGGCCTGCATGCGAACCGCCGTTGAAGATGACCACGTCGCCGGGGCGCAGGTCGCTCTCGGCCACGGGACGACCGCCGCCGAGCTGGCCGTAGCTGTCACGCGGGATGGTCTTGCCGGCCTGCTTGAACGACCAGTAGACGAGTCCGGAGCAGTCGAAGGCGCGCGGGCCCGCGGCGCCGTAGACGTACGGCGAGCCGATGCGGGTGAGTGCGGCCGACGCGGCGCGCTGACCGAGTGCGCCGTTGCGTCCGAAGAGGTCGGGCGACGACTCGGGGCCGTTCGGCTTCGGCTTGGCCTTGAACTGCGGCGGGATCTGGTTCTCGGTGATGCCGGGGATCTCGAACGTCCCGATGCCGGGGACGGTCACCGGGGCCGCCAGCGCGGGTCCTGCCCCCATCGCCACGGTGCCCAGCGTGATCGACCCTGCGATCACTGCTCCTCGCGCCGTCTTGAGACCGGTGCTCGGCTGTTCCAAACGATGTTTCGCCACGAAGCGAGTTCTCCTCAGATCTTCCTCGACCGCCTACCGGGTTAGCTGTCGGATTCGGGCCGGAAGACTTGGCCCTACCCCCGTGACGACGCGCGGACGTGCGAGATCTGATCCCGACCGGCCGCTCGAACACACGGAGGATTCACCCCGATCGGACTGGGTCCGAAGTGATGGTTCCCCGATTCGCCCCGAGGGGCGATTGAGCGGTGACCTCGCGATCCGCGACTGTGCGTCGCGGGACACCCCGCAAGGTCTCGGAAAGGTTACGAAACCGTACGTCGATCTGTCCACCGGGACACGAGTTCGGCGCGTTGCCGCGCGGAAGGTCACCCTGCGCGGAGTTCTCGCACGTCAGCGAGGTGCTGGGGGTCGTGACCACCGGTTTCGGTGACGATCGGTTCGCGCCTCGCCGACGGGCCCACGAGGCCCAGTCCGATGAACACCTCGACGGCGTCGCGGACCGCGTCGACGTCGAGGGCGGCCGGCGAGGGCACCGAGCGCAGCCCATCGGCGCTGTTCACCGCGGTGGGCAGACCGACGAAGACGGTCATCATGCAGCCGTCGCAGGAGCGGGGACGACCGGGACACGTCGCGCAGTCGATGTGCATTGTGATCTCCATCTCATTTGTGTCGGGAGGGCGTTCGGGCGGAATGCAACAGCGTCGAGCTGTCCGATCCGCGGTCTCTCACCGGTGTCAGCCGGTACGACGGGGACGCTAGACACCCCCTCCGACAACCCGCCCCGGGTCGCGGGCCGGGCGGACGTTGTCGGGGCGTCGAACTAACGTTCGCCTCATGCGTCACCCTCATCACTCGGGCCCCGTCGACACGGCGACGTCGTGACCGCCGACATCGGCGTCGAAGAGCACGGCGTGCAACTCGCGTTCGACGAGATCGGCGACCTCGGCAACGACACCCCGCTCCGGGAGACCACCTTCGTCGTGGTCGACCTCGAGACGACCGGCGGCAGCCCCGTCGCCGATCGCATCACCGAGATCGGCGCGGTCAAGGTGCGCGGGGGCGAGATCCTCGGCGAGTTCGCCACATTGATCGACCCGGGATGCGCCATCCCGCGGCACATCGTCGCCCTCACCGGCATCACCGAGGCGATGGTCTACCGGGCCCCCGGGATCGAGGAGGTGTTGCCCGCGTTCCTCGAGTTCGCCGACGGCTGCGTCCTCGTGGCGCACAACGCCCGCTTCGACACCGGCTTCCTGCGCGCCGCCGCGACCGCCCAGGGTCGCCCGTGGCGGTTCCGTCGGGTGCTGTGCACGGTCACCCTCGCCCGCCGCGTGCTGCCCCGCGACGAGGCGCCGACGGTGAAGCTCTCCGCCCTCGCCCGCCTGTTCGCCGTCGGCACCACCCCGACCCACCGCGCCCTCGACGACGCCCGCGCGACCGTCGAGGTGATGCACGCCCTGTTCGAGCGGGTCGGCAACCTCGGCGTCCACACCTATCGCGAGCTCGTCGAGTTCCTGCCCGGTCTGACCACGGCCCAGCGCGCGAAACGCACCATCACCGACGGCCTGCCGACCCGCCCCGGGGTCTATCTCTTCCGCGGCCCGTCCGGCGAGGTCCTCTATGTCGGTACCGCCACCGATCTGCGCCGCCGCACACGGCAGTACTTCACCGGCTCGGAGACCAGGCCGCGGATGCGCGAGATGATCTCGCTGGCCACCCGCGTCGACCACGTCGAATGTGCCCACCGGCTCGAGGCCGGCGTGCGGGAGCTGCGGCTGCTCGCCGCCCACACCCCCGCCTACAACCGCCGATCGAAGACACCGCACGCCGGGTGGTGGGTGGTCCTCACCGAAGAGGCGTTCCCCCGCTTCACCGTCAGCCGCCGCCCCGGCGCGGTGTCGGTGGGACCGGTGCGGGTGCGTTCCGACGCCGCCGCCCTGGCCGACCTGGTGGCCGACGTGTGCGGGCTACGGACGTGCACCCGGCGGATCGGGGCGTCGGGGCACCATTCCTGCGGCCTCACCGATGCCGGACGACGACCGGTCGGCGGGTGTCGGGGCGCCGGCGCCGAACCGATGAGCGCTGCGGACTACGCACCGATCGCGGCCCGCGCCCGGGCTGTCCTCCTCGGCGACGACGACTCGCCGCTCGAGTCGGTTCTGGACCGCCTCGAGATTCTGGCCACGGCGGAGATGTTCGAGACCGCGGCGCGGTTGCGCGACCAGTTGTCGACCACGCTGTCGGCACTGGAGCGATGCCAGCGGCTGGCGTCACTGTGTGCGATCGCCGAGCTGGTCGCCGCGCGATCCGACGGCGCGGGCGGTTGGGAGCTCGCGGTGATCCGACACGGCCGACTCGCCGCGGCGGGTGTCGCGGTGCGCGGCGCCCCACCGGTCGCGATCGCCGAGGCGTTGGCGGCGTCGGCCGAGACTGTGCTGCCCGGCCCGGGACCGCTGCGTGGCGCGGCGGCCGAGGAGGCCGCGCTGGTGCACGCGTGGCTCGTGACGCCGGGCACCCGGATCGTCTGCAGCACCGAGGGTTTCGTGATGCCGGTGCGATCGACGGCCCGGTGGTCGCAGTGGCGTGACCGCGCGGGCGTCGCGCGGTCACGGTCGAGGGAACTGCTCACCCTCGCGGGCTGATCGCGTCGTCGGCACCGATCGACGCGACCGTCGCCATAGACTCGGACAGATGATCACGGCCATCGTCCTCATATCCGCCGACGTCCACGCCATCGACGAGACCGCGCAGGCCGTCGCCGACGTCGAGGGCGTGCGTGAGGTCTATTCGTGCGCCGGCGACGTCGACCTCATCGCGACGGTCGCCGTCCGCGACCACGAGCAGATCGCGGCGGTCGTCACCGGCACCATCAACAAGCTGCCCGGGGTGCGCCACACCGCGACGCACATCGCCTTCAAGACGTTCTCCAGCTCCGACGTCGACGCCGGGTTCTCGATCGGCGAGTGACGCCCGCGCGCCGGTGACGGATCAGGAGAACGCCGCCCACCGGGTCAGCAGATCGGCGGCGGCGCCGCTGTCGATCGCGGCCGCCGCATGCGTCATCGCCGACTCCATGCGCCCGTAGAGGTCGCCGTCGCCGAGGGCGACGGGATCGGACGCGTCGTCGGCCGCGAGATCGTGGGCGGCGAGATCGTGGGCGACGATCGCCCCCGCGGCGTTGAGCAGCACCGCATCGCGCACCGGACCGGGGACCCCGGCGACCAGGTCGCGAGCCACCCCGGCGTTGTGGTCGGCGTCGCCGCCACGGAGTTCGGCCGGGTCGCAGCGCGCCACCCCGATGCGGGTCGGGTCGAACGTGGACACCTGCACCGTCCCGTGCGAGGCGGCCCACACCGTCGACGTCGTCGTGGTGGTCAGTTCGTCGAGACCGTCGTCGCCCCGGACGACCAGGACGGAGTTGCCCCGCCGTGCGAAGGCCTCGGCGACCACCGGCGCCAGATCGGCGAACGCACACCCCACCAGTCCGCTGGAGGGCTGCGCGGGGTTGGTCAGCGGGCCCAACACGTTGAACACCGTCGGGATGCCGATCTCCTTGCGCGGCGCCGAGGCGAACCGGAGTGCCGGGTGGAACACGGGCGCGAAGCAGAAGCCGATGCCGAGGGTCGCGACGCTGCGGGCGACGTCGGCGGCGCGCAAGGTGATGTCGACCCCGAGGCTCTCCAGCACGTCGGCACCGCCGCTGCGCGACGACGCCGACCGGTTGCCGTGCTTGACGACCGCGACCCCCGCCGCGGCGACCACGATCGACGCCATCGTCGATATGTTGACGGTGTTCGACCGGTCGCCGCCGGTCCCGACGATGTCGACCGCGGGCCCGTCCACCGCGACCCGCACCGAGTGCGCCAGCATCTCCGCCGCCAGCGCGTTGAGTTCCTCGGCCACGGGACCCTTGATCTTGAGAGCCACACCGAACGCCGCGATCTGGGCGGCGGTCGCGTTGTCGGACATGATCTCGTTCATCGCCCAGCGCGCACGGTCGGCCGACAGGTCGCCGCCGTCGGCGAGTGCGCCGAGGACCGACGGCCAGGTCGCGACGGTGGTCTCCACGACACCGGACCGATCGGCCATCCTGCGGTCACCACGGGGATTCATGACGGTGAGCGTATTCGCCCTCCCGGGCGCCCTGCGCGCACCGGTTGGGCGAACGGGGTCAGGCCACCGGCCGCTGCAACACCTGCCATCCGAGCACGGTGCCGTCGTGGCGGGCACCGAGGCCCGCCATGCGGGAACGCTCCTGCGAACAGTGCAACGCGTCGACGAGCTGCGTGCGCGCCAACGCGACGCGCGTCATGCCCGGCCCCGGTTCGGCGGTCGGACCGTCGATGTCGCCCGCGTCGACGACCTCGTAGCCGTCCTGCGCGGCGGTGTCGGCCACGGCGTCGATCTGATCCGACGGGATCTCCAACAGGTGTCGCAGCACCGCCTGGTCGGACTCGCGCCAGGCCGAGTCCGCGAGCACCGTCGAGGCCGCCGCGGTGTCGTCGAAACACTCCGCGACGACGACGAGATCGGAATCACCGGGCACCGGTTCCGACGCCGCCCCCGAACCGCCCCGCAGGCGTCCGAACAGGCGTTGCAGACCCCCGGTCGCGACGGGGTGTCCGTTCAGGTCACGGGCCATGAGCAGCACTCCTCGATCATTTGTGACATTTTCTCCCACCCAGCTGGTAATCGGTTACTACGAACCGTCATACTTCCTAGGTGACTAGCGCTGCAGGTACCTCGGGCACAGCCATCACCTCGAGGGTGCACTCTCTGAACCGTCCCAACATGGTCAGTGTCGGCACCATCGTCTGGCTGTCCAGTGAGCTCATGTTCTTCGCGGGTTTGTTCGCGATGTATTTCGTCGCACGCGCGAACTCGGGTGGCAACTGGCCCCCGGAACCGACGGAGCTGAACCTCTTCCTGGCCATCCCGGTCACGGCGGTGCTCATCCTGTCGTCGGTGACCTGCCAGATGGGTGTGTTCGCCGCCGAACGCGGTGACGTCTTCGGCCTCCGCCGCTGGTACATCCTCACCTTCGTCATGGGCGCGTTCTTCGTCGCCGGACAGGGCTACGAGTACTACCACCTGGTGCACGAGGGCACGACGCTGTCGTCGAGTGCCTACGGGTCGGTGTTCTACATGGCCACCGGTTTCCACGGTCTGCACGTCATCGGCGGTCTGGTCGCCTTCATCTTCCTGCTGATCCGCACCAAGCTCAGCAAGTTCACCCCGGCACAGGCCACCGCCGCGATCGTCGTGTCCTACTACTGGCACTTCGTCGACATCGTGTGGATCGGCCTCTTCGCGACCATCTACTTCATCCGGTGATCCGACGCCGACCAGCCTCGGCCGACGATCGCACGCTCGCAGCCCGCAACCACCAGAGAGAGCAGAGATGAGTTCTTCTCCCCCGCCCACCACGGCCGACGACTCGGTCGACGGGGTCGGCGCCGGCAGCCCCGGCACCCAGCGCACCGATGCCCGGCGCGCCAAGTCGCGTCGCAAGCTCCGTCGTCGCGCGACCGGCGCCCTGCTCCTGCTCGCGGGCCTGATGGTGGCCGGCGGACTCGCCACGGCGATCACCCCGACCCCCCAGGTCGCCACCGCCGATGCGCAGACCAACGCCGCCCTGATCCAGGACGGCAAGAAGCTCTACGAGACCTCGTGCATCACCTGCCACGGTCGCAACCTCGACGGTGTCCAGGACCGCGGGCCCTCGCTCGTCGGTGTCGGTGACGCGTCGGTCTACTTCCAGGTGTCCTCGGGCCGTATGCCCGCGGTGCGCGGTGAGGCCCAGGCCGCCCGCAAGCCGGCCAAGTTCACCGAGGCCCAGGTCGACCAGCTCGGCGCCTACGTCCAGTCGGTCGGCGGCGGTCCGTCGGTCGTCTACGAGCACAACGCCGACGGCACCGTGAAGGTGGAGAACGGCTACCCCGTGAAGGCCCAGGGCGAGCTGCGCGGCAACGACATCGGTCGCGGCAGCGAGCTGTTCCGCCTGAACTGCGCGTCGTGCCACAACTTCACCGGTCGGGGCGGAGCCCTGTCCTCGGGCAAGTACGCGCCCACCCTCGACCCGGCGAACGAGCAGCAGATCTACACCGCGATGCTCACCGGCCCGCAGAACATGCCGAAGTTCTCCGATCGTCAGCTCACCGAGGACGAGAAGAAGGACATCATCGGCTACGTGAAGTACGCCAGCGAGACCAACCCGCAGGGCGGCTACGCGCTCGGCGGCTTCGGACCGGTGTCGGAGGGTATGGCGATGTGGGTCGTCGGCGTCATCGCCGTCGTCGCATCGGCGATGTGGATTGGATCGCGTTCATGAGCGACGAGCAGAAGCCGAAGGATCCCGACGAGGAGATGACCCCCCAGAACGCGGAGGGCACCGATCATCCGCCGACCTTCACCCGCGACGAGCTCGACAAGATGAGCAACGACGACCTGGTGAAGCTCGGCACGAACCTCGACGGCGTGGAGATCATCCACCGCCGCGAGCGGTTCCCCGTCCCGGGGACCAAGGCCGAGAAGCGCGCCGAGCGTTCGGTCGCTATCTGGTTCGCCCTCTCGGGCATCCTCGCCGTCGCCTGCTTCGTGATCTTCCTGTTCAACCACTGGCACTTCGTGCTGCCGGGCGGCGAGAACTACTTCCTCTACACGCTCAACACGCCGTTGCTGGGCATCACGTTCGGTGGCTCGATCCTCGCGATCGGCATCGGCCTCGTGCAGTACACGAAGAAGTTCATCCCCGAGGAGATCTCGGTCCAGGACCGTCACGACGGCGGCTCCAACGACGTCGACCGCGCGACCACCGTCGCGTTGCTGTCGAACGCCGGCAGCACCTCGACCATCGGTCGTCGCAAGCTGATCATCGGCTCGGCCGCGTTCGGTGTCGGTGCGTTCGCACTGACCGGCGTCGTCGCGCTGCTCGGCGGCATCGTGAAGAACCCGTGGGCCAAGGGCAAGGACTCCGATCTCTGGCACACCGGATGGTCGCCGATCTACAACGACCCGAAGTCGCCGAACGAGACCGTGTTCCTGCGTCGCGACACCGGTGACCCGAATCAGGTCGTCCTGGTGCGTCCGGAGGATCTCGACGCCGGCGCGATGGAGACGGTGTTCCCGTGGCGTGTCTCCGACGGTTTCGGTGAGACCGAAGAGTCACGTGAGAAGTTGCACAAGGGCCTGCGACTGGTCCGCAACCCCGTCATGTTGATCCGCCTGCGCCCCACCGACACCGCCAAGGTGATCAAGCGCAAGGAGCAGGAGAGCTTCAACTACGGCGACTATTTCGCCTACACAAAGGTGTGTTCGCACCTCGGATGCCCCACGTCGCTGTACGAGCAGCAGACCAACCGCATCCTGTGCCCGTGCCACCAGAGCCAGTTCAACGCGTTGGAGTACGGCAAGCCGATCTTCGGACCCGCTGCGCGGGCACTGGCGCAGCTCCCGATAACGGTGAACAATCAGGGATACATGGTTGCAGCAGGTGACTACATCGAGCCCGTCGGACCCGCCTTCTGGGAGCGGGGCCAGGGGAAGGACAAGCCATGAGCGTCATAGCTGATCGCGCGGCCACACAGGCCAACGAGGTCGACTCCCGTTACCACCTCGCCGCCGGCGTCCGGCGACAGATCAACAAGGTGTTCCCGACGCACTGGTCGTTCCTCCTCGGAGAGATCGCCCTGTACAGCTTCGTGATCCTGTTGATCTCGGGTGTCTACCTCACCCTGTTCTTCGACCCGTCGATGGCGGAGGTGACCTACAACGGGTCCTACCAGCCGCTGAACGGCGTCGAGATGAGCAAGGCCTATGCCACCGCCCTCGACATCTCGTTCGACGTGCGCGGCGGCCTGTTCGTCCGACAGATCCACCACTGGGCGGCACTGCTGTTCGCCGCGGCGATCATCGTGCACATGGCCCGCATCTTCTTCACCGGTGCGTTCCGTCGCCCGCGTGAGGCCAACTGGGTCATCGGTTGCTTCCTGCTCCTGCTGGCCATGTTCGAGGGCTTCTTCGGCTACTCGCTCCCCGACGACCTGCTCTCGGGCACCGGCGTCCGCGCCGCGATGTCGGGCATCGTGATGGGGATCCCGGTGGTCGGCACCTGGATCCACTGGGCTCTCTTCGGCGGCGACTTCCCGGGCGAGATCATCATCCCGCGGCTGTACATCCTCCACGTGCTGCTGTTCCCGGGCATCATCCTCGCCCTGATCGGCGCGCACCTGGCGCTGGTCTGGTACCAGAAGCACACCCAGTTCCCCGGCCCCGGCCGCACCGAGAAGAACGTGGTGGGTGTCCGCATCCTCCCGGTCTTCGCGGTCAAGTCCGGCGCGTTCTTCGCCGTCACCTTCGGCATCCTCGCCATCATGGCGGGCGTCTTCCAGATCAACCCGATCTGGGTGCTGGGTCCGTACAACCCGGCGCACGTCTCGGCCGGTTCACAGCCCGACATCTACATGATGTGGACCGACGGCATGGCGCGACTGATGCCGGCGTGGGAGATCTACTTCGGCAACACGTACACGATCCCGGCGATCTTCTGGGTCGTCGCGATCATCGGTGTGATCATCACCGTGATGGTGGCCTACCCGTGGATCGAGAAGCGCCTCACCGGCGACGACGCGCATCACAACCTGTTGCAGCGTCCGCGTGACGTCCCGGTGCGCACCGCGATCGGCGCGATGGCACTGGCGTTCTACGTGGTCCTGACGCTGTCGTGCATGAACGACATCATCGCGCTGAAGTTCCACATCTCGCTCAACGCGACCACATGGATGGGTCGTATCGGCCTGATCGTCGTGCCGCCGCTGGCGTACTTCATCGCCTACCGCTGGGCGCTGGCACTGCAGCGCAGTGACCGCGCGGTCCTCGAGCACGGCATCGAGACCGGCATCATCAAGCGGATGCCGCAGGGCGAGTACATCGAGGTGCACCAGCCCCTGGGCCCGGTCGACGGCCATGGACACCCGATCCCGCTCCCCTACGAGGGCGCGGCTCTGCCCAAGCGGATGAACAAGCTCGGTTCCGCCGGTGCGCCCGGTACGGGTTCGCTGATGGTGGCAGACCCGATCGAGGAGCAGAAGCGCAACGCAGAGATCGAGCACGAAGCCCATCGACAGGAGCACGAGGCACTCGCCAAGCTCCAGTCGCGCGGCGGGAACATGCTCGAGAAGTAGCGGTCCACTCCCCCACTCCGCGCGCCACGACGGCCGGTGAATCCCTCAGGGGTTCACCGGCCGTCGTCGTTGCACCCCCATCGCGTCGCACGCCGCATGCCTTGAGGACTGAGCGGCTCGGACATCTGCCCGGTCGGTGCGTCGAGGTGCCCGATCGACGCGTGTAAGTGCCCGATCGGCGGGTCAGGTCACCAGGGGTCGCCGCGACGTCGATCGGCCACGAGGACGGCGCCGAGGTCGATCGTGTGCTCGCGGACCGGTGTCCCGAACACCAGGACGCTGTCCCGGTCGTCGGGCGTATCCACGACACCCTCGGCGCCGACGGCCCGCAGAGCGCCCTCCCACGGCACCCAGCCGCGCGAGCGATACAGCCGCATACCCGCCTCACTGGCCGCGAGAGCGCCGAGATCGTAGGCGGCGGCCACGATGTCCTCCACCGCCTCCATGAGCCCCGCACCGACGCCCTGTCGCTGCGCCGCGGTCGACACCGCGACCGCCTCGACGTAGCCGACACGGAACACGCGGTCTCCTGCGACGAGCTGGCGCTGCACCACCGCTGCGTGTCCGAGGACGTCGCCCGACGGCCCGTGCGCGATCACGTGTATCCCGCCCAGTGCGTGGTCGAAGTCGTCGTCGTCGAAGTCGCCGGCGAACGCGTCGGCCATCAGGGCGCGGATCGCGCCGAGGTCGGAGTCGGCGAGGTCCGCGGTGTGGGCACGACGAAGGGCAGGTGCCGTGGCACCTGCCCTGTCGGTGTTGCGTTCGTGCGGCTCAGCCGGCACGAGAGGTGGTGGTGATCAGTGCTTCTCGGCCCCGACGTGGTACTCGAAGACCAGTCCGCCGACAGCCATGATGATCGCGACGACCGCGGTGGCGGCCAGCCAGAAGTTCACCGTGGCCATGGCGACGGCCAGCAGGGCCGCGCCGAGGGCGATGGCGATGGGCCACCAGCTGCCCGGGCTGAAGAAGCCCAGTTCGCCGGTGCCGTCCTCGATCTCGGCCTCCTCGTAGTCCTCGGGCCGGATGTCGACACGTCGGGCCACGAAGCGGAAGTAGGTGCCGATGATGAGCGTCAGGCCGCCGGTCATCACCATGCCGGTGATGCCCACCCACTCGACGTTCTTGCTCGACAAGCCGGTGCAGACGCCGTAGAGGATCGCCGCGCCGAAGAAGAAGATCGTCAGGATCTCGAAGAGACGAGCCTCGATTTTCACTGCTGAGCTCCTACCGTGCAGCCGGGGATCGATGTGTTGTTCGCGTCGCCGTTCGTCTGCGGGGTCGTCGTCCCGTCAGTGCTGCGACGGGTGTCGAACGGGTGCGTCGTGATCGAGACCGGGGTCTCGCAGATGCTCTGCAGCGCCTGGGCGTTGGTCGCCGTCGGGTTGGCCGCGCGGTACGAGATGTAGGTGTCGAACTTGGCCTTGCTCACCGCACGGACCTCGAAGTTCATCATCGAGTGGTACGTGCCGCACATCTCCGCACACCGGCCGACGAACGCACCCGGACGGTCGATGGAGCTGACCTGCCAGCGGTTGTCGGTGTGGTTCTGCTTCGGGAACGGCATGACGTCGCGCTTGAACAGGAACTCGGGAACCCAGAACGAGTGGATCACGTCGGCGGAGGCCTGCTCGAACTCGATGCGCTCACCCACCGGGAGCACCAGCACCGGGATCTCGTCGGATGTGCCGACGGTCTCGATGCGGTCGAACTTCAGGTAGTTGCGGATGTCGTCGTCGCGGCCGTTGGCGGGCAGCGGGACCTCTTCGCCCTCTTTGTTCTCGCGCGGCAGCTGCTCCTCGTAGGGGCTGCCGTTGCGCAGGAAGCCCTCGTACTTCTGGCCGTTGCCCATCTCGACAGAGCGGTAGCCGAACTTCCAGTTCCACTGGAAGGCGGTGATGTCGACGACGACCTTCGGATCGGACTTCTTCGCCTCGACGCTGTTCTGCACGATGATCGTGAAGTAGAACAGCACGGCGATGATCACGAACGGGATCGCGGTGTATGTCAGCTCCAGCGGCACGTTGTAGGCCGTCTGACGCGGGAACTCCTCGTCGGCGCTGAGCTTGCCGGTGCCCTTGCGGCGGTGGAACGAGATCGTCCAGAAGGTGAGCGCCCACACGATGATGCCCATCACGAGGGCGGCGATCACCGACCAGGTCCACAGGTGCCGCATGTCCTCGGCCTCGGGCGTGACGCCCTCGGGCCACCCGAAACGCATCGCCTCCGAGGCGCTGCATCCCGACATCAGCAGTGCGCCCACTCCCAGCAGGAGCAACGCATAGACCCTCTTGGCCCTGCGACGACCGCTACCGGTCGCCGTCAGCCGTGGTCGTCCACCGTGTGTCACTGTCACGCCTTCCCGCATGTGGAACACCATCTCGCGGATGTCCTGCGCCGGTCCGCGGTGAGCGTTCGCGGCGTGATGCATCCAGTACTACGCAGCGTAGACCAAGTCTCGCCGTCTTTTGTGATCGGGTTTGGTGGCACGGGACACGCCCCGCGAGTGCGGCATACTCGACGGCGTCCGAGCGGTCGCCGTCCACTCGTCTCCGGCCCCTCGGGGGGTCGGATCGCGGGGCCCGACGGCACCGATTCCCGACCTCGATCGGAGTGTTCTCACGTGTGTGGCCTGGTGGGCTTGCTGACCAGCGACGGCTCCGGCCGCCGCCTGCGCGAAGGGTTCCCCACGGCGCTGCACTGCATGCGACACCGGGGCCCCGACGAGCCCGGCGGCACGTGGAGCGACGACGATCTCGTGCTCGGGTTCAACCGTCTCGCCTTCATCGACATCGAGCACTCGCATCAGCCGCTGCGGTGGGGCCCGCCCGAGTCCCCGGACCGCTACGCGCTGACCTACAACGGCGAGGTCTACAACTATCTCGAGCTCCGGGCGCAGCTCGCCGCCGACGAGGGCGCGGTGTTCCACACCGAGGGTGACGGTGAGGCCGTCGTCGCGGCGTTCCACTACTGGGGCCCCGGGGCGGTGGCCCGGCTGCGCGGCATGTTCGCGTTCGCGATCTGGGACACCGAGACGCGGACCCTGTTCCTCGCCCGCGACCCGTTCGGCATCAAGCCGCTGTTCATGGCGACCGGCCCCGGGGGCACCGCCTTCGGCAGCGAGAAGAAGAGCATCCTCGCGCTGCTCGACACCGTCGGCGGCGACCGCGACCTCGATCCCCGTGCCATCGAGCACTACACCGTCCTGCAGTACGTGCCCGAGCCCGAGACGCTGCACCGCAACATCACCCGTCTCGAGTCCGGGTGCCACGCCACGCTGACGCCCGGATCGGCACCCCGGATCCAGCGCTACTTCACCCCGCAGTTCGACATCAAGCCGTTCACCTCCGGCGGCGAGCAGCGGCGCTACGACGAGATCGCCGAGGTGCTCTCGGACTCGGTCGCCAAGCACATGCGGGCCGACGTCACCGTCGGCTCGTTCCTGTCCGGTGGGATCGACTCCACCGCGATCGCCGCGCTGGCCATCCGCCACAACCCGGACCTCATCACCTTCACCACCGGATTCGAACGCGAGGGCTACTCCGAGGTCGACGTCGCGGCGGAGTCGGCCGCGGCGATCGGCGCGCGCCACATCGTGAAGGTGGTCGGGCCGGCCGAGTTCGCCTCGGCGATCCCCGAGATCGTCTGGTACCTCGACGATCCCGTCGCCGACCCGGCGTTGGTGCCGCTGTACTTCGTCGCCCAGGAAGCCCGCAAACACGTCAAGGTCGTGTTGTCCGGCGAGGGTGCCGACGAGCTGTTCGGCGGGTACACCATCTACCGGGAACCGTTGTCGCTCAAGCCGTTCGACCGTCTGCCCGGCGGACTGCGTTCCGCGGCGGGGAGGCTGTCGGCGCGCATCCCCGAGGGCACCCGCGGCAAGAGCCTGCTCCACCGTGGGTCGATGACCCTCGAGGAGCGCTACTACGGCAACGCCCGTTCGTTCGACGACGCACGACTGCGCGCGGTGTTGCGGGGATACCGACCCGAGTGGACCCACACCGACGTCACCGCCGACCTCTACGCGACGACACGCGGGTGGGATCCGGTGGCACGCATGCAGCACATCGACCTGTTCACGTGGCTACGGGGCGACATCCTCGTCAAGGCCGACAAGATGACGATGGCGAACTCGTTGGAGCTGCGCGTGCCGTTCCTCGACCCGGAGGTCTTCGAGGTCGCGCAACGACTGCCCACCGACCAGAAGCTGGCCCACGGGACCACGAAGTACGCGCTGCGTCGCGCGCTCGAGCAGATCGTCCCCGCGCACGTCCTGCATCGGAAGAAGCTGGGTTTCCCGGTGCCGCTGCGACATTGGCTCGCCGGTACCGAGTTGCACGACTGGGCGCGCGAGACGATCGCGCACTCGCAGACCGATCAGATCTTCGACAAGACCGCGGTGCTCGCCATGCTCGACGAGCATCGCGCGGGCACCGTCGACAACAGCCGGCGGCTCTGGACGGTGCTGGTCTTCATGGTGTGGCACGGGATCTTCGTCGAGGGGTCGATCACGCCGACCATCGCCGATCGCGAGTACCCGGTCACCCTGTAGCCCCCACCGACGCCACACGCCGCCCGCGGGAAATGGTTCCCGCGGGCGGCGTGTGGCGTCGGTGGGGCGGTGCGTCAGGCGACGACGGCGCCGATCTCGGTGGCCGCGTCCTCGCCGTAGGCATCGGCGATGCGCTTGAGCGCCGAGTCGCGGTCCCATGTCCAGTCCTGGGGGGCGACGGTCTCGAGGACCAGGACGGCGACGAGCGAACCGAGCTGCGCCGACCGCTCGAAGCTGAGCCCGGCGGCGTTGCCGACGAGGAAACCGGCACGGAAGCCGTCGCCGACACCGGTCGGGTCGACCTTCTTCGTCTCGGGGACCACCGCGATGTGCGTGCGGGTGCCGTCGCGCTCGACGATCTCCGCGCCGTCCTTGCCCAGGGTGGTGATGCGGGTCTGCACCTGCTCGGCGACCTGCTCGGGGGTCAGATCGGCCTTCTTCTGCAGCAGGCCCCACTCGTACTCGTTGGTGAACAGGTAGGTGGCACCGGCGATCAGCTTCCGGATCTGCTCACCGTCGAGCAGCGCGAGCTGCTGCGACGGATCGGCGGCGAACGGGATCTCCAGATCGCGGCAGGCCTGGCTGTGGCGGACCATCGCCTCGGGGTCGTCGGCGCCGATCAGGACGAGTTCGGGCTTGCCGACCTCGTCGGACAGGTCCGACAGCGAGATCTGCCGGGCCTCGGCCATCGCGCCGACGTAGAAGCTGGCCAGCTGGGCCATGTCGTCGTCGGTGGTGCACATGAACCGTGCGGTGTGGGCGTTGCGCGAGACCCGGACGCCGCTGCAGTCGACACCCTTGCCCTCGAGCCACGACCGGTACTCGTCGAAATCGCTGCCGACCGCGCCCACGAGCAGCGGGGAGGCACCGAGGACACCCATGCCGTAGGAGATGTTGCCGGCGACGCCGCCGCGGCGGATGACGAGTTCCTCCACCAGGAAGCTCAGTGAGATGTGATGCAGGTGCTCGGCGAGGAGCTGCTCGGAGAACTTTCCCTTGAACCGCATCAGGTGATCGGTCGCGATCGACCCGCAAATGGCGATGGCCACGGCAGTCAAACCCTTTCGTCTGCGTTTATCGGCCCACCCCCGAGCACGCACGACGCCCCCGGGGTTCGTGGCCGAACCCGGGCCCAACGCTACAGCGCGCCCCACACACAGCTGTGGCCCGCACCGAACTCGGTGCGGGCCACAGGGGACGGCCGATCGTCGTGGCGGTGATCACACCGCCGTCGACGTCAGTTGAACGAGTCGCCGCAGGCGCAGCTGCCGGTCGCGTTCGGGTTGTCGATGGTGAAGCCCTGCTTCTCGATGGTGTCGACGAAGTCGATGGACGCGCCCTGGACGTAGGGCGAGCTCATGCGGTCGACGGCGAGCTTCACGCCACCGAAGTCGGAGATCTCGTCGCCGTCGAGGCTGCGGTCGTCGAAGAAGAGCTGGTAGCGCAGGCCGGCACAGCCGCCGGGCTGGACGGCGATACGCAGGGACAGGTCGTCACGACCCTCCTGGTCGAGCAGCGCCTTGGCCTTGCTCGCGGCGGCGTCGGTCAGCCGGACGCCACCGGTGGTGGTGGCGGTGTCGGCGGTGGCCTGGTTGTCGACAGTCATAGCGGTCTCCTTGGTGTGCAGACAGTTGTACGAGCGAGCGATGTTCTCGATGCGGTGCCGATGACGGGCGGTTCTCCGCCTCACACCGATGTCGCGCGGGTGTCGTCGTACTCCTCGGCATCAACGGTACCCCCACCACCGCTATTCCGACGGTCCGCCGGGGGCCGTGTGCCGCGCCGTCCACCCGCGCGCGACGTCGGCGACGAGTCGTTCGAGCAGCGGCCCCGCCTCGCCCATCGCGTGCTCGGTCGAATCGGCGATGTCGACGATCGCGTGCGCCGCCGCGATGCCGGCGTCGGCGATCGCCGAACGCTCCAGGGTGACCTGCCCGGCCACCACCAGGACCGGCACCGAGTGCCCGGCCGCGGCGGCAGCGGCGGCCGCGACGACCTTTCCGCGCAGTGTCTGGGTGTCGAACCTGCCCTCACCGGTGATGAGGACGTCGGACGCGGTGACCAGCGCCTCGAAATCGATCGCGTCGGCGATGACCGTGGCCCCGGACACCCGCCGACCGCCGAGGGCGAGCAGGGCCGCACCGAGCCCCCCGGCCGCACCCGCGCCCGGTTCGTCGGCCACCGCGCGCCCGGCCAGCGCGGTCAGGCGTTCGTTCACCTGCTCCATCCGGGCCTCCAGACGCACGACGGTGTCGGCGTCGGCGCCCTTCTGTGGCCCGAAGACGTGCGCCGCGCCCGATTCCCCGAGCAGCGGGTTCTCCACATCGGACGCCACGATCAGGTCCAGGGGCGCGGCGAGGTCGGCTGCGGCGGCGAGATCCGCGCCGGTCGCCCCGGCCGCGGCGGCCAGCGCCTCGAGCATCCCGACGCCACCGTCGGTGGTGGAACTGCCACCCAATCCCACGACGACGGTCGTCGCGCCCTGCGCCAGGGCCGCGACGACGAGTTCGCCGACCCCGTGGGTGGAAGCCGCCCACGCGGTGTCAGGGCTCGGGTGCCCCACCTGGTGCAGGCCGCAGGCCTGCGCACACTCGATGTACGCGGTCACCCGCCCGGCGGTCTCGTGCCGCAACCATCGGGCGTCGACCGGATCGTCGAGCGGGCCACGCACGGTGGTGGTGACCACCTCACCGAATCGGGTGGCGAGCACGTCGACGAACCCGGGACCGCCATCGGACAGCGGCGCGCGGACCACCTCGTCCCCGGGCCGACCGAGCATCCATCCGGCGGCGATCGCGTCGGCGGCGGCCACCGCCGTGAGGGTGTCGCCGAACGAATCCGGAGAGATCAGGGCCCGCATGGCCGAAGTATAGGAACGCCGCATCCACTCGGCAGTCCGAGCCGAGACCGGCCGGTGAGAACGGCCAGTTCTCACCGGATGGCGGCGCCGGCGCCGCGATCAAATATCCTGACGGGGTGAAGCTGCCCTGGAGCAAGGAAGACGCCGGTAACGGCGACGGACGCGAGACCGACGGCGCCGGAGGCGGGGCCGACGGCAACGGGGCGGACCGTTCGACCACCGCGACCGCATCGGTCACCGCACCCAAGCGGACCGAGGGCAAGGGTCGACCGACGCCCACGCGCCGCGAGGCCGAGGGTCGACGCCGCGGGCCGGTCGCCCCGGCCCCGTTGACGCGGGCCGAGGCGCGTGCCCGCAAGAAGACGGTCGGCGGGCCGAAGCTGAGCCGCGTCGAGAAGAAGGCTCAGTCCGACACCCGTCGCTCCGCCCGCGCCGAGCAGCGTCAGCGGATGATGGACGGCGACGAGAAGTACCTCATGCCGCGCGACAAGGGCCCGGTCCGCAAGTACGCGCGCGACGTCGTCGACTCCCGGCGCAACTTCGCCGGTCTGTTCATGCCGTTCGCGATCCTGCTCATCGTCGTCATGTTCCTCCCCGCCATCGCGGTGTACGCGACCCTGATCATGCTGATCTTCGCCCTGTTCCTCGCCGTCGACGGCGTGATCCTCGGCCGCATCGTCAACAACCGTGTGCGCGAACGGTTCCCGGACACCCCCGACGGCGGCTTCAAGCTCGGGTGGTACTCGTTCAGCCGGTCGATGCAGATGCGGTTCATGCGTGCGCCCCGTCCCCAGGTCAAGCCCGGCGACGCGGTCTGACGTCGGTGCGCACGTTGGTTCTGGGCGGGATCCGCTCGGGTAAGTCGGCGTACGCCGAACAGATCATCTCCGCCGGCTCCGACGCCGTCCGCTACCTCGCCACCGCGGCGACGCCCGCGACCGGCGACCCGGACTGGATGTCGCGCATCGACGCCCATCGCGATCGGCGTCCGTCGACGTGGACCACCGTCGAGTCCGCCGACGTGGCCGGCGCACTGCGGTCGGATCCGGCGACGCCGACCCTGGTCGACGACCTCGGCAGCTGGGTCACGACCTATCTCGACGAGATCGGCGGATGGGACGACCCGTCGGTCGACCTGTCGGCGCGCACCTCCGAACTGTGTGACGCACTCGCGGCCAGCACCGGGGACGTCGTACTGGTGAGCCCTGAGGTCGGCCTGTCGCTGGTGGCACCGACACCGGCCGGACGCCGTTTCCAGGACGAACTGGGGGCGGTCAACACCGCCGTCGCCGCCGTGTGCGACCGCGTGGTGCTGCTGGTCGCCGGGCGGGTCATCGAGCTCGACGATCCCGAGACCGTGTCGGTCGTCGCCGAGGCACCGCCACGCGAGTTCGCTTCGGACACCGCACCTCCCGCGGTCACGACGGCGGCCGAACCCACGACACCCGCTCCGGTCCCGGCGACGCCGGCCGAGGACCTGACGCCGAGTGCGGTCGGCGATCACCACGACGCCGCCGACGAGTTCGACATCGTGCCGTCGCCGGATCACACCATCGGCGACGAGGCCCGCGGTCGACACTTGATCCTCACCAAGCCTGCCGGTTCGCTCGGTCGGCTCGAGGAGATCTCCATCTGGGCGTCGGCATGTCAGGGTGTCTGCCCGCCTGCGCTCTTCGCGCACCCGACCGTCGTCGTGTTCGCCGGCGACCACGGTGTCGCCCACGCGGGGGTGTCGGCGTATCCCCCCGAGGTGACCGGCCAGATGGTCGCCAACATCCTCGGCGGTGGTGCCGCGGTGAACGTGCTGGCCCGTCAGGCCGGGGTGGCCGTCCGCGTGGAGGACATCGGTGTCGACGCCGACACCGACGAGTCGGTGCGGCGGTTCAAGGTCCGGCGTGGTTGCGGCGACCTGCGCACCACCGACACCCTCACCGCCGCCGAGACCAACGCCGCTCTCGCCAACGGTCGTGCGATCGCCGATGAGCTCATCGACTCCGGCGCCGATCTGCTGATCGCCGGCGACCTCGGCATCGGCAACACCACGCCGGCCGCGGTGCTGGTGGGCACCATCACCGACACCGAGCCGGTCGTCGTGGTGGGCCGCGGCACGGGTATCGACGACGCAGGCTGGATCCGCAAGACCGCCGCGATCCGCGACGGCATGCGGCGGGCCCGTGCGGTGTCGCGCTCCCCCATCGCGCTGTTGGCCGCGGTGGCCGGGGCCGATCTGACCGCGATGGCCGGTTTTCTCGCCCAGGCCGCCCAGCGGCGCACGCCCGTGGTGCTCGACGGCCTCGTGGTCACCGCGGCCGCACTCGTCGCCGAGGACCTCGCCCCCGGTGCGGCGCAGTGGTGGATCGCCGGTCACCGCTCGGCCGAGCCGGCGCATGCGATCGCACTACAACACCTCGCGCTCGAACCGGTGCTCGAGTTCTCCATGCGGCTCGGCGAGGGCAGCGGCGCACTGACCGCCGTGCCGATAGTGCAGGCCGCGGTCGCCACCCTCGCCTCGATGGCCACGTTCGGCGACTCCGGGGTGAGCGAGCGATCCGCCGAGGCGGCGTCGGCCGGCGGACGGTGACCGCGACCCGCCCGCTGCGCTCGGTGTGGCTGGCGGTGTCCTGGCTGACCGTGGTCCCGGTGCCGCAGCCGCGCACCGAGATCGACCGCGCGGCGGGTGCAGGCGCCATCGCGGCCAGCCCGCTCGTCGGGATCGGACTCGGAGGTGTCGCCGCGGGTGTGGCGGCCCTGGTGTCGTCGACGGCGTTGCCGTCGATCGTCGTCGGCGCACTCGTCGTCGCCGTGCTCGGAGTGCTCACGCGCGGGATGCACATCGACGGCCTCGCCGACACCGTCGACGGTCTCGGGTGTTACGGCCCTCCCGAACGCGCCCGGGAGGTGATGCGCAGCGGCGGGGTGGGCCCGTTCGGTGCGGCCTCTCTCGTCGTGGTGCTGCTGGTGCAGGCCGGTGCCGTCGGCGCACTGGCCGACGGTCACCACTGGTACGCGGTGGCTGCGGCCGTCGCCCTCGGTCGACTCACCGTCCCGATCGCGTGCCGCCGCGGACTACCCGCTGCGACAGGCGGTTTCGGAGAACTGGTCGCGAGCAGTCAACGGTGGTCGATCGCGGTGTGGACGGCACTCGCCGTGGGGTGCGCGGTGTCGGTCGACCTCGACGCCTGGTGGCGCGGGGTCGTCACGGCGCTCGTGATCGGTGCCGGGGCATGGGTCCTGTCGGCCCACTGCGCCCGACGCCTGGGTGGGATCAGCGGCGACGTGCTCGGCGCCGGGATCGAGCTGGGAACCACCGTGGCCCTGGTCGCCCTCCTGCTCTGAGCGCACCACCGCCGGGCACGGCCGGCGAGACCGGTCAGCCGCGGTGGAGCTCGGTCATCCAGCCGTGGGTGTCGGCGAACGTGCCGCGCTGGATGCCGGTGAGGGTGTCGCGCAGCGCGGTGGTGACCTCCCCGGGTCCGCCGTCGCCGATGCGGTAGTCGTCGGTGTCGCTCTTCACGCGACCGACCGGGGTGATCACCGCGGCGGTCCCGCAGGCGAAGACCTCGGTGATGTCCCCCGACGCGACACCCTTGCGCAGTTCCTCGCTGCTGACCTTGCGTTCCTCCACCGAGATGCCCGCGTCGACCGACAACGACAGCAGCGAGTCGCGGGTGACACCGGGCAGAAGCGACCCCGACAGTTCCGGGGTCACGAGGCGGGCGTCGGCACCCGATCCGAAGACGAAGAACAGGTTCATCCCGCCCATCTCCTCGATGAAGCGCCGCTCGATGGCATCGAGCCACACCACCTGCTCGCAGCCGTGCTCGGCGGCCTGCGCCTGCGCGAGCAGCGATGCGGCGTAGTTGCCGCCGGTCTTGGCGTCACCGATGCCACCCGGTGCGGCACGCACGTACTCCGACGACAGCCACACGCTGACCGGCTTGACCCCCTGGGCGAAGTAGGCGCCCGCGGGTGAGGCGATCACGACGTAGCGGTAGGTCTTCGAGGGGCGGACGCCGAGCGCGGCCTCGGTCGCGAACATGAAGGGCCGGATGTAGAGCGAGTCCTCGCCGCCGGCCGTCGGGACCCAGGCGTTGTCGGCGTCGAGCAGGGCCCGCAGCGAGGCGATGAAGTCCTCCTCGGGCAACTCGGGCATGGCCAGCCGGCGCGCCGAGGAGTTGAGCCGACGCGCGTTGGCGTCGGGGCGGAACGAGGCGATCGACCCGTCGGGCTGCCGGTAGGCCTTGAGACCCTCGAAGATCTCCTGCGCGTAGTGCAGCACCATCGCCGACGGGTCGAGGGCGATGGGGCCGTAGGGCAGCACCTGCGCCGAATGCCAACCGCGGTCGGCATCGAAGTCGACGCTCACCATGTTGTCGGTGAACCAGTTGCCGAAGCCGGGCGCCGCCAGGATCTCGGCACGGCGTGCCTCCGACACCGGATGCGGGTGCTCGGTGCGGGTGAACTCCATGGTCATCGGGCAATCGTAGCGCGTGGCACCTGCGCGTCGGCGCCGTCACCCGCGGCCACGCGCGGAGTCATCGGACGCGCCCGCAGGCGACGTCTCAGCTGGTGCTGGTCTCCACGAACGGCGGTGCGACGACCTCGCATTCGAGATCGCGACCGCGCACGTCGACGATCACGCGGTCACCGTCGGCGACACCGGGAGCGGTGTCGATCAACGCCAACGCGATGCCCTGCTTCAACGTCGGCGAGAAGGTACCCGAGGTGCACAGGCCGACGGCCGTACCCGAGGCGTCGCGCACCACGCAATCCGCGCGCGGGACGCCGCGACCGATCGCCTTGAGACCACGAAGGCGCCGTGTCGGTCCGGACTCCTTCTCGGCGAGAAGTGCGTCGCGGCCGAAGAACTCGTCCTTCTTCCACCCGACGGCCCAACCGCACCGCGCCTGCAGCGGACTGATGTCGAGTGACAGCTCGTGCCCGTGCAGCGGGTACCCCATCTCGGTGCGCAGGGTGTCGCGGGCGCCGAGACCCGCGGGCAGCCCGCCCGCCTCGGTCACCGCGGCGAGAACGACCTCGAACACCTCGGCGGTGTCGTCCCACGCCGGCAGGAGCTCGAATCCGCGCTCACCGGTGTAGCCGGTGCGGCACACCCGGATCGTGCGTGTGCGTCCGGCGATGGCGAGTTCGGCGTCGACGTAGGACATGTACCCCATCTCGGTGGGCAACCCGATCGCGGTCAGGACCTCCGCTGAGCGCGGCCCCTGCACGGCGAGGACACCGTAGTCACGGTGGGAGTCACGGACCTCGATCTCGGCGGGCGCCGCCGCGGCCAGCGCTGCGACGACAGCGGCGGTGTTGGCGGCGTTGGGGACGAGGAACACCTCGTCGTCGGACACCCAGTAGGCGATGAGATCGTCGATCACGCCGCCGGACTCGTCGGTGCACAGGGTGTACTGCGCGCGGCCCGGTTCGATCTTCCTCAGATCGTTGGTGAGACAACGGTTCACGAACTCCGCGGCACCCGGTCCGGTCACCGACGCCTTGCCGAGGTGGCTCACGTCGAACACGCCGACCACCTCGCGCACGGCGGCGTGTTCGGCCACCGTGCCCGAATACGACACCGGCATCGACCATCCGCCGAACTCGGCGAACGCGGCGCCGATCCGCTCGTGGACGGCATGGATCGGTCCGTGCAGGGGTGCGTCACTCATGGCAGACAACCTATCTGCCCCGCCCGTGGCCGTCACCGCCGCAGCCGTGCACGCCCACTAGGCTCGATCGGAGATCCCCGAACGGAAGACCCGAACGAAAGAGATGCCCGCATGAGCAGCGCACCGGACCGACAGCTCGGACCCGATCTGGCCATCGCGACCTCGATCGGCGACGCCGCCGACGTGCTCGTCATCGGGCTCGTGAGCGGCCCCGGGAGCTCCGACGGTCCCGACGCCGACGCGACGCCGGTACCCGTGGTGGGTGACGGCATCCTCGACGACGCGCAGCTCGCCGAGATCTCGGCGTCACTGACCGCGGTCGGTGCCTCGGCCGGCGCCGGCGAGATCAGCCGGATCGTCGCACCCGCCTCGATCGGCGCGTCGAGCATCCTCGCCGTCGGCATGGGTGCACGGTCCGCACTCGACGACCCCGACACCGTGCGTCGGGCCGCGGGTGTCGCCGCACGGACCCTCACCGGCGTGGGTCGGGTGGTGACCACCCTCTCGACCGTCGATCTCGGTGCCGCCGCCGAGGGGTTCTTTCTCGGCGCCTACCGGTTCGAGGAATTCCGCTCGGACAAGACCCGCTCGACCAAGGCCCCGCTCGCGTCGGTCGCACTGCTGCCCGGCACCGCCGCCCGGGACGCAGCCGCCGAACTCGACCGTGCCCGATCGATCGCGACCGCCGTCGCCGTGGCCCGGGACTTCGTCAACACCCCACCGAGCCACCTCTATCCCGAGGAGTTCGCGAACCGTGCCCGCACGCTCGGCGAGACGGCCGGACTCGAGGTCGAGATCCTCGACGACACCGCCCTGATCGAGCAGGGGTACGGCGGCATCGTCGGTGTGGGCAAGGGCAGTTCGCGCCTGCCGCGACTGGTGCGTCTCGCCTACCGCAGTGGCGCGTCGGACGCGAAGAAAGTGGCACTCGTGGGCAAGGGTGTCACCTTCGACACCGGCGGCATCTCCATCAAGCCCGCCGCGGGCATGGAGAACATGACCTCCGACATGGGTGGTGCCGCCGCCGTGGTGGCCACGGTGGTGCTCGCCGCACAGCTCGGGGTGGGCGTCGACGTGACCGCGACGGTGCCGATGGCCGAGAACATGCCGTCGTCGACCGCGCAGCGGCCCGGTGACGTGCTCACCCAGTACGGCGGGATCACCGTGGAGGTGATCAACACCGACGCCGAGGGGCGGTTGATCCTCGCCGACGCGATCGTCCGCGCCTGCGCCGACGACCCCGACTACCTCATCGACACCGCCACGCTGACCGGAGCGCAGATGGTCGCGCTGGGCACCCGCACCCCGGGCGTCATGGGTACCGACGACTTCCGCGACCGCGTCGCCGGGATCTCGCGACGCATCGGCGAGAACGGTTGGGCCATGCCCTTCCCCGAGGAGCTGTCGGCAGACCTGAAGTCGCGCGTGGCCGACCTCGCGAACGTGACCAACCACCGCTGGGGCGGGATGCTCTCGGCCGGGATCTTTTTGCGCGAGTTCGTCGCCGACGGGGTCGAGTGGGCCCACATCGACGTCGCCGGTCCCGCCTTCAACACCGGCGGACCGTGGGGCTACACCCCCAAGGGCGGGACGGGCGTGCCGGTACGCACCATGATCAGCGTGATCGAGGACATCGCCGCACTCGGCTGAGTGCGCCCGACCCACCTGCGCGACGGGGACGATCGACGGGGGCGATCGATACCGACGAGCCGGTGGTCCACACCGCCCCCGCGGACGCCGAACCTACGGGTAGGGTTTCGACACGGAGGCGTTCACACCTCCACCGACCTGCTGCCTGTGAGCCACACCCGCTGCGAACAGGTTCGCGACCGAACCACCGGAACACGAGTCGAGGAGTCGACAATCATGGCCTTCTCCGTCCAGATGCCCGCCCTGGGTGAAAGCGTCACCGAGGGAACAGTCACCCGGTGGCTCAAGCAGGAGGGCGACGAGGTCACCGAGGACGAGCCGTTGCTCGAGGTCTCGACCGACAAGGTCGACACGGAGATCCCCGCTCCCACTTCCGGTGTGCTGACGAAGATCCTGGCGCAGGAGGACGACGTCGTCGAGGTCGGTGGCGCGCTCGCCGAGATCGGTGACGCCGACGAGGCGGGCGATTCGTCCGACGACTCCGGTTCCGACGACGCCGATGACGACTCCGGTTCCGACGACTCGTCCGACGAGGCCGGCGGAACCGCACCGGAGGACACCGACGGCGACTCCCCGGCCGACGAGCCCGAGCCGTCGGCCGACGCCGACGAGCCGGCGAAGAAGCCCACCGCGGGCGCGAAGTCCGGCGGCAGCTCCGAGGGCACCGACGTCACCATGCCCGAGCTCGGCGAGTCGGTCACCGAGGGCACCGTGACCAACTGGCTGAAGTCGGTCGGCGACGAGGTCGCCGAGGACGAGCCGTTGCTCGAGGTCTCCACCGACAAGGTCGACACCGAGATCCCGTCGCCGGTCGCCGGCACCCTGCTCGAGATCATCGCCGACGAGGACGATGTCGTCGAGGTCGGTGGACGTCTCGCCGTCATCGGTTCGGCCGACGCCGCCTCGTCGGGATCCGACGAGCCCGAACCCGAGCCCGAGTCCGAGAAGGAACCGGAGCCCGAGAAGGAACCGGAGCCGGAGGAGAAGCCCGAACCGAAGTCGGAGTCGACGAGCACGAAGACCGAGGAGTCCAAGCGCGAGCCCGAGACGCCGCCGTCGACGTCGGAGACCGGCGAGAAGCCCGAGCCCGACGCGAAGGCATCGGACTCCTCGTCCGAGGGCACCTCGTCGACGCCGTACGTGACTCCGCTGGTGCGCAAGCTCGCCGGCGAGAACAACGTCGACCTCGACTCGATCAAGGGAACCGGGGTCGGCGGCCGCATCCGCAAGCAGGACGTCCTCGCCGCGGCCGAGGCCGCGAAGGCCCCCGCCCAGGAGGAGTCGGCGCCCGCGGCGTCGGCACCCTCGGCCCCGTCGGCACCGGCGGCGAAGTCGGCACCCAAGGGTGTGCGTCCCGAGCTCGCCGAGCTGCGCGGGACCACGCAGAAGGTCAACCGGATCCGTCTCATCACGGCGAAGAAGACCCGCGAGTCCCTGCAGACCAGCGCTCAGCTGACGCAGGTCTTCGAGGTCGATCTGACCCGCGTCGTCGCGCTGCGCGCCGCGGCGAAGGCGTCGTTCAAGGCGTCCGAGGGTGTCAACCTGACCTACCTCCCCATCATCGCCAAGGCGACGGTCGAGGCACTCAAGGCCCATCCGAACGTCAACGCCAGCATCGACGAGGACGCCAAGGAGATCACCTACCACGGTTCGGTGAACCTCGGCATCGCCGTCGACACCGAGCAGGGGCTCCTGTCGCCGGTGATCCACAACGCCGACGACCTGTCGATCGCCGGGCTCGCCCGCGCCATCGCCGACATCGCATCGCGCGCACGGGAGAACAAGCTCAAGCCCGACGAGTTGGCCGGCGGAACGTTCACCATCACCAACATCGGCAGCCAGGGCGCGCTGTTCGACACCCCGATCCTGGTCCCGCCGCAGGCGGCGATGCTCGGTACGGGTGCCATCGTGAAGCGGCCCACGGTGATCACCGCCGAGGACGGTTCGGAGTCGATCGCCGTGCGCTCGATGTCGTTCCTGCCGTTGACCTATGACCACCGGCTGATCGACGGCGCCGACGCCGGCCGCTTCCTCACCACGGTCAAGCATCGTCTGGAAGAAGCGGCGTTCGGGGCGGACCTGGGAGTCTGATGCGGGTGGCGATCGCCGGCTCGTCCGGCCTGATCGGTACCGCACTCACCGCGTCACTGCGTTCCGACGGGCACGAGGTGCGGCGCCTGGTGCGTCACGAGCCGCGTACGGCCGACGAGATCGGTTGGGCGCCGGAGTCGTTCGGGTTGACCCCGGACGCTCTCGACGGTGTCGACGCCGTGGTCAACTTCTGCGGCGTCGGCATCGGCAACCGGCCGTGGTCGGGCGAGTTCAAGCAGAAACTGCGCGACAGTCGGATGGTGCCGACCCAGGTCCTCGCCGACGCGATCCTCGCGACCGGTGTCCCGGTCTTCGTCAGCTCCAGCGCCACCGGCATCTACGGCTTCGGGTCCGACGTAGACGGGGACCTCGGGAGCGGCGACGGCGCCTTCCCCGAGATGACCGAGGACAGCCCGGCGGGCAGCGGCTTCCTCGCCGAGCTGGCCAAGGATTGGGAACGCACCGCGGCCCTGGCGACCACCGCACGTGTCGTGGCCATCCGTACCGCGCCGGTGCTCTCGCCGTCGGGCGGGCTGCTGGGCAAGCTCCGGCCGCTGTTCAAGCTCGGTCTCGGCGGCCGACTCGGTGCCGGGCACCAGTACATGTCGTGGATCACCCTCACCGATCACGTGCGCGCGGTCCGGTTCGCCCTCGACGGCGACCTGTCGGGGCCGGTCAATCTCACTGCCCCGCAGCCGGTCACGAACACCGAGTTCACCGCCGCCTTCGGTCGTTCGGTCCATCGACCCGCCGTCCTCCCGGTGCCGGCTCCCCTGCTGCGGCTCGCCGGCGGCGAACTCGCGCGGGAGATGCTGCTCGGCGGGCAACGCGCGGTCCCGAAGGTGCTCACCGACGCCGGGTTCACGTTCGTCCACCCGACGATCGACGAGGGCATGGAGTACGCGAATGCCTGACGCGCGGTCGGTCAGCGCTCGTCGCGTCGCCACACCGATCGAGGTCCGGTCGTCGGGGCTCGTCGACTACGCCGAGGCCTTCGACAGCCAGCACCGCCTCGCGGCCGACCGCGCCGACGGGGTGCTCGACCACGACGTGTTGCTGTTGCTCGAACACCCGCCCGTCTACACCGCGGGCAAGCGGACGGCGCCGGAGGACCGACCGTCGGACGGCACGCCGGTCGTCGACGTCGACCGCGGCGGCAAGATCACCTGGCACGGCCCGGGGCAACTCGTGGGCTACCCCATCGTCGCGCTCGCCGAGCCGCTCGACGTCGTCGACTACGTGCGCCGCATCGAGGAGGCCATGATCTCGGTCTGCGCGTCGCTCGGCGTGACCGCGGGACGCGTCGAGGGACGGTCCGGGGCGTGGGTGGCCGCCGATCCGGTGACCGGACGTCCCGAACGCAAGGTCGGCGCGATCGGCATCCGCGTGGCGCGCGGTGTCGCCCTGCACGGGTTCGCGCTGAACTGTGAACCCGACCTGTCGGCGTTCGGCACCATCGTCCCGTGCGGGATCCCCGATGCCGGGGTGACCTCGCTCGCGGCCGAACTCGGTCGACCGGTGGCGGTCGACTCGGTCCGCGAGATGGTCGCCGAGGCGGTCGCCGCCGCACTCGACGGCACGCTCGCGGTGGGTACCGCCGGCGCCGAGCGCACCACCGCGACGGGCACCGCGCCCGACGTGCCGCTGGTCGGGCACGGCGTAGCATCGACACGGTGACTGTTCATCAGGACCATTCCCCGAACACCGCCCCGGCCACCACCGATGCGGCCGCCACGGCCCCGGCGGGCCGCAAGCTCCTGCGCCTCGAGGTGCGCAATGCGCAGACCCCGATCGAGCGCAAGCCGGAGTGGATCCGGACCCGCGCGACGATGGGCCCGGAGTTCACAGAACTGAAGAAGCTCGTCAAACGCGAGGGCCTGCACACGGTGTGCGAGGAGGCCGGCTGCCCCAACATCTACGAGTGCTGGGAGGACCGCGAGGCCACGTTCCTCATCGGCGGCGAGCAGTGCACCCGCCGATGCGACTTCTGCCAGATCGACACGGGCAAGCCCGACGACCTCGACCGCGACGAGCCCCGACGCGTCGCGGAGAGCGTGCAGGCGATGGGTCTGCGGTACTCGACCATCACCGGTGTCGCGCGCGACGACCTGCCCGACGGTGGCGCGTGGCTGTACGCCGAGACCGTGCGCGAGATCAAGCGACTCAACCCGGCCACGGGTGTCGAGCTCTTGATCCCCGACTTCAACAACGAGCCCGACCAGCTGGCCGAGGTGTTCGGTTCGCGCCCGGAGGTGTTGGCGCACAACGTCGAGACGGTGCCGCGCATCTTCAAGCGCATCCGTCCGGCCTTCCGCTACCAGCGCAGCCTCGACGTCATCACCGCCGCCCGCGACGCCGGTCTGGTCACCAAGTCGAACCTGATCCTCGGGATGGGCGAGACGCCCGACGAGGTGCGTGAGGGTCTCGCCGACCTGCACGACGCCGGGTGCGACATCATCACGGTCACCCAGTACCTGCGCCCCTCGCCGCGGCACCACCCGGTCGACCGGTGGGTCAAGCCCGAGGAGTTCGTGGAGCACTCCGATTTCGCCACCGAACTCGGTTTCGCCGGTGTGATGGCCGGCCCGTTGGTGCGGTCGTCGTACCGCGCCGGGCGGCTCTACGCGCAGGCGATGCGGCGTCACGGTCGGGAGCTGCCCGAGTCGATGGCGCACCTGGCGGACTCCTCGGGTGCCTCGCAGGAGGCCACCTCGGTGCTCTCCCGCCTCGCTGCCCGCTGACCCGGAGGCCGCGGACGGCGGATGTCGCCGCCCGCGGCGATCGGCGTCTGTGCCGCCAGTATCCTGAATCCCATGGCTAAGGCACAGGCGACCAAAGAAGCGAAGGCGGCTGCGAAGGCCGCGCGCAAGAAGGCGTCGCGCGACCGGCGCAAGCAGCTCTGGCAGGCGTTCCAGATGCAGCGCAAGGACGACAAACTGCTGCTGCCGCTGATGATCGGCAGCCTCGTCGCCAGCATCGCGGTGTTCACCGTCGTCGGTCTCGTCGTCGGTGCGCTGTTCTTCCTCATCCCGCTCGGCGTGGTGCTGGGACTGCTGATCGCGTTCATCATCTTCGGCCGCCGCGTGCAGAAGAGTGTGTTCGCCAAGGCCGAGGGTCAGGCCGGTGCCGCAGGGTGGGCGCTGGACAACCTGCGTGGTCAATGGCGCGTGAAGCAGGCCGTCACCGGCACCTCGCATCTCGACGCCGTGCACCGTGTCATCGGTCGCCCCGGCGTCATCCTCGTCGGCGAGGGCGCACCGTCGCGTGTGAAAGGCCTGCTGGCGCAGGAGAAGAAGAAGATCGCCCGCGTCGTCGGCGACACCCCGATCTACGACGTCATCGTCGGCAACGACGACGGGCAGGTCCCCCTCAAACGCCTCGAGCGGCATCTGAACAAGCTGCCGAAGAACATCAACGGCAAGCGGATGGACGCCCTCGAATCACGTCTGGCGGCACTCGGTGGCCGTCAGGGCGGCCCCGGTATCCCCAAGGGCCCGATGCCGGCCGGCGCCAAGATGCGCAACGTGCAGCGCTCGATGCGTCGTCGCTGAGCGATCGCGATCCCCGGTTCGGGGTTCAGCGGGAGCGGACGAGCGCGGTGCCGGTCGCGCGATCGTGCATGCCGCGGCCGACCGCGTCGTTGACCAGCGGCGGCACGATGAAGACGATCAGGATCTGCCGTGCGACGGCCCGGACGATGCCGACCGATCCCCCGCCGTCGACACGGGCGACCCGCATCCCGACGATGAACTGGCCCGGGGTGAACGAGAACAGGGTGACGGTCACGACGCCGACGACGAACCAGACGGCGAGCACCACGGTCGACAGGGACGGCGACAGGAACCCCACGAACAGCAGCGAGACGCCGTAACACATCACCCAGTCGACGAAGAGCCCGAGAACGCGCTGCCACGACGACACCAGCGAGCCGGGGCCGGACTCCGGCAGGCCCAGGGTCTCACCGCGATATGCCCCGACGTCGGTGTTGTCGAGGCCCGCCTGCGGACCCGACAGCCAAGAACCTGTTGTACGACCCATGAATGCATCATAGGCCGCCGATCAGCGCAGACGCGGCGGCTAGTGTATGGGGTGCGCAACACCCCGTACCCGGCCGTCTGCGACCGCAGCGGCCGACAGCATGAAGGAGTCACCGACAGGTGTACAACACACAGGAAGAACTTCTCGAAGGCATCAAGAGCGAAGGCGTCGAGTACGTCGACATCCGCTTCTGTGACCTCCCGGGAGTGATGCAGCACTTCTCGATCCCGGCCTCGGCCTTCGACGAGAGCGTGTTCGAAGACGGTCTCGCGTTCGACGGTTCGTCGGTTCGCGGGTTCCAGTCCATCGACGAGTCGGACATGATGCTGCTGCCCGACCCGGCGACCGCGCGGATCGATCCGTTCCGCAAGGCCAAGACGATGAACCTCAGCTTCTTCGTCCACGACCCGTTCACGCGCGAGGCCTACAGTCGCGACCCCCGCAACGTCGCCCGCAAGGCGCAGGACTACCTCGCCAGCACCGGCATCGCCGACACCTGCTTCTTCGGCGCCGAGGCCGAGTTCTACATCTTCGACTCCGTGTCGTTCAGCTCCGACATCAACTCGACCCACTACGAGGTCGAGTCGTCGTCGGGATGGTGGAACGCCGGATCGCCCGTCGATCCCGACGGGACCCCGAACCTCGGCTACAAGGTGCGCCCCAAGGGCGGGTACTTCCCCGTCGCGCCCTACGACCACTACGTCGACCTGCGTGACGAGATCTCAACCAACCTGACCAACTCGGGGTTCACCCTCGAGCGCGGCCACCACGAGGTCGGCACCGGCGGTCAGACCGAGATCAACTACAAGTTCAACACCCTGCTGCACGCAGCCGACGACGTGATGTTGTTCAAGTACATCTGCAAGAACACCGCGTGGGCCAACGGCAAGTCCGTCACCTTCATGCCCAAGCCCCTCTTCGGTGACAACGGCTCGGGCATGCACGCCCACCAGTCGCTGTGGAAGGACGGCAAGCCGCTGTTCCACGACGAGGCCGGCTACGCGGGCCTGTCGGACCTCGCGCGTCACTACATCGGCGGCATCCTGCACCACGCGCCGTCGCTGCTGGCGTTCACCAACCCGACGGTGAACTCCTACAAGCGTCTGGTCCCCGGCTACGAGGCCCCGATCAACCTGGTCTACAGCCAGCGCAACCGTTCAGCCTGCGTGCGTATCCCGATCACGGGCAACAACCCCAAGGCCAAGCGCCTGGAGTTCCGCTGCCCCGACAGCTCGGGCAACCCGTACCTGGCGTTCGCGGCCATGATGATGGCCGGGCTCGACGGCATCAAGAACAAGATCGAGCCGCACGAGCCGGTCGACAAGGACCTCTACGAGCTCCCGCCGGAGGAGGCCAAGGGCATCCCGCAGGCCCCGACGTCGCTCGCCGCGGTCATCGACCGCCTCGAGGAGGATCACGACTACCTCACCGCCGGTGGCGTGTTCACCGAGGACCTGATCGAGACCTGGATCAACCTCAAGCGTGAGAACGAGATCATGCCCGTGCAGATCCGTCCCCACCCGTACGAGTTCTCCCTGTACTACGACTGCTGAGTCGTCTCCGACGACGGACTGCTGAGCCACTCAGCGCGTTCGACCCCCCACCCGTCCTGCTCCCCAGCAGGGCGGGTGGAGTCGTCTGTGGGCCGCGAAGCGTCGATACTGTCCCCATGGCCGTCATCAATCCGCGCTTCCGCCGCAAGGAGCGTCCCGGACCGCAGTTGCCGCCCGGGCAGTACCTCACCACCGACTTCCCGGTGATGTCGCTGGCCGCGACCCCGGTGGTCCGCACCGAGCGCTGGGCGCTGTCCCTCACCGGGCCGAGCGGGGTCGGCCACCGGTGGACCTGGCCGGAGTTCACCGCCCTGCCACAGCAGGAGATCACCGTCGACATCCACTGCGTCACACGGTGGTCCAAGCTTCAGACCACCTGGAAGGGCGTGTCGATCGACACCCTGCTCGACGCGGCGGGGCTGCGTGACGGAGGGGTGGGCGAGGCGGGGACGCACGTCATGGCGAGCTGCTACGGCGGCTACACCACCAACATGCCGCTGGCCGACCTCGTCGAGGGCAGGGCGATGATCGCCCACACCTTCGACGGGAAGCCCCTGGCCCCCGAACACGGGGGGCCGGCCCGACTCGTGGTGCCGCATCTGTACTTCTGGAAGAGCGCGAAGTGGGTCCACGAGCTGCACCTGATGACGGCCGACGCGCCGGGCTTCTGGGAGGCCAACGGCTACAACATGTACGGCGACCCCTGGCGTGAGCAGCGCTATGCGTGACGAGCCGGTCCGATGACCACCTGGCAGGTGGCGACCGTCGTCGCGGCGGTGCGCGAGACCGACACCGCACGGTCGATCTGGCTGCACATCCCCGGTTTCCCGGGCGCCCGCGCCGGACAGCACATCGACATCAAACTGACCGCACCGGACGGCTATTCGACGTCGCGGTCGTACTCGCTGTCCGATGTCCGGGAGGGTGACACCGTCGCGGTCGGGGTCGAGGAGCTCGACGACGGCGAGGTGTCGCCGTTCCTCGTCCACGAGCTCGAGATCGGCGAGCAGGTCGAGATCGCCGGCCCCATCGGCCTGCAGTTCGTCTGGCCCCCGCTCGACACCGGCGCGGGCGCCGACAGAGGCACCGGCGCGGGCGCCGACACAGGTACCGGAGCCGGCGTCGACACCGACCCCTCCCGACCGGTGCAACTCGTGGCAGGAGGGTCGGGCATCACCCCGCTGATGGCGATGATCCGGCTGCGCGAGACCACCCGCCCGGAGGCGACGATGCGACTTCTGTACTCCGCGCGATCACCCGAGCAGGTGTTCTTCCGCGACGAGTTCGCCGCGCTGGCCGCCGCCGATCGACTGCACGTCGACTGGTTCTTCACCCGCGCCGCCGGTTCGGGCGCCACCCGCCCGGCCGGACGCGTCACCCGTGAGGAGTTCCTCGCGGCGATCCTGCCCGTCGCGGCACGACCGCTGATGTACCTGTGTGGTTCGAGCGAGTACGTCGACACCCTCGGCGAGTGGCTGCTCGACGCCGGATACCCGATCGACGACATCCGCATCGAACGGTTCCTCGCCGCCTGACACCGACCGGGCCCGCGAACCGGGGCCGGGTCAGTAGGGTCGGTCGCAGAGGGGTCGCGTCGACGACCCACCCGCTCGACGACAGGGAACAGGTGAGCCACCGTGAGCTTTGAGCAGGCAGCAGAACGCGCCGACACCGCGGCGGGGATCGCCGCGATCGCGAAGTCCCACCTCGACGGCGACCGCGGGCACGCGTTGCTCGCCGAGTCGGTCGAGACACTCGCCCAGGCGGTCGCCGCCCTGGCGCGCGCTCAGACCACCGACTGACGCCTCCGCGTCAGTTCACCGCCAGCCGCACCACCAGGGCCCGGTGGTCCGATCCCGACACCGAGACGGTGTGCAGTGATCGCGCGGTGAAACCGTGCGACACAACGTGATCGATGGCGATCAGCGGCGGGAACCAACGGTCGGCGGGATAGGTCATCGCCCACCGCGCCCCGGCCTGATCGGTGGCGTCGTGGAAACCGTTGTCGGCCAGGGCCCGGAGCTGCTGGTGATCCCAGGTCGAGTTGAGGTCGCCGCTGACGATCACGTGGTCGCCTCGGGTCGCGTGGACGGTCTCACGCAGGGTTCGCATCTCCCGCACCCATCGGTCGGGGGCGTACGGGAACGGCGGGATCGGGTGCACCGCGAACACCGTCGTCGCCGGTGCGCCGGGGAGATCGACGACCGCGCGGAGATTGTTCAGCGAGTAGCCGTCGAGGGCAACGGTGTCGCGCAACGGGTACCGACTCGCGATCGCCGTGCCCACCCCGCCGGTACCGGGCTGCGCGTACAGATACGGCAACGTCTCCCGTAGCCCGGTGGCCTGCAGTCGCGTGAGCGCCTGCGGTGTCAGTTCCTCGACGGTGAGCAGATCGGCACGTTCGCGCGCCACGATGTCGACGAGTTGTCCGACGTCGCCGGCTCCGAGCTTGATGTTGGACTGCACCACGACCACCTCACGGCCCGCCGGTGCGGTCGACGCGACCAGCAGCGGCACCTGCGTGGTGAGACCGGCGACCGCGAGCATCACCGTCAGTGCCACCGAGATCCATCGGCGCGCCAGACCCAGCAGCAGCACGGCCGGGACCGCTGCCAGCAGCAGCCACGGCACCGCCGACGCGAGAGCGGTGGACACGCGACCCCGTCCCGGATACCAGTGCAACCACAGCGCCGTCACCACGACCGCGGCGAGCGCCCAGCCCACGAGCACCGCGGCGATCGTCGCCACCCGCGCCAGTGGGCTGCGTGTGCGCGCCGCCGACCTCACCACCGGCGCGACCGCACAGGGTCAGGCACCGAACACCTTGAGGACCACGGCTTTCGCGCGGCGGGTGACGCGGAGGTAGTTGTCGAGGAACTCCGAGGCCTGGTCCTCCGGCCATCCCGCGGCGAACGCCACCGCGCGCAGCTGCTGCCCCGGCCCGGGCAGCTGGTCGACCGCCTTGCCCCGCACCAGGACCAGGGCGTTGCGGGCCTTGGTCGCCGTGAGCCAGGCTTCCTTGAGCAGCCCGACGTCTGTCTCGGAGAGGATCTCCGCCGACCCGATCGCGTCGAGGCACTGCAGGGTGGAGGTGTTGTGCAGTGACGACAGGCGGTGGCCGTGGCGGAGCTGGAGCAGCTGCACCGTCCACTCGACGTCGGCGAGGCCGCCGCGACCGAGCTTGGTGTGCGTCGCCGGATCGGCTCCGCGCGGCAACCGCTCGGCGTCGACCCGCGCCTTGATGCGACGGATCTCGCGCACCGCGTCGGCCGAGACACCCCCGTCGGGATAGCGGATGGCGTCGGCCATGTGCAGGAAGGCGACGCCGAGATCCTCGTCGCCGGCGACCTGATGGGCGCGCAGCAGCGCCTGGATCTCCCACGGCTGCGCCCACTGGGAGTAGTAGGCGCGGTAGGCCGCCAGCGTCCGCACCACGGGGCCGTTGCGGCCCTCCGGCCGTAGCCCGGTGTCGATCTCCAGCGGCGGATCGGCGCTGGGGGTGTTGAGCAGGGTGCGCACCCGGTCGGCGATGGTGTTGGCCCACCGCACCGCCGCCGCCTCGTCGACCTCCCCGTCCCCGTCGGGCCGGATCGGATCGCACACGAACAGCACGTCGGCGTCGGAGCCGTAGCCGAGTTCCTGACCGCCGAGTCGTCCCATCCCGATCACCGCGATCCGCGCCGGGGCGGCGACCCCGCGGGCGGTGGCGGATTCGGCGATCACGACCTTGAGTGCGGCGTTGAGCACCGCCGCCCACACACCCGACAGCGCCGCACACACCGCCGGGGTGTCGAGCATGCCGAGGATGTCGGCCGACGCCACCCGCACGAGCTCGGCCCGCCGATGTGATCGGGCGACGGCGATGGCACGTTTCGCGTCGGGCGCGCGGACCGCCGACGCGATCAGACCGTTGGCGACGTCGGCGATCGGCACCTCGCACAGCTTCGGACCCGACGCGGAGTCGGTGTAGAGCCGGATGACCTCGGGTGACCGCATGAGGAGCTCGGAGACGTACGCCGACGCCCCCAGGACGTGCATCAGTCTCTCGGCGACCAGACCGTCGTCACGCAGCAACCGCAGGAACCAGTCCTGGTCGGCGAGGCTCTCGCACAGTCGGCGGTAGTTCAGCAGCCCGGCGTCGGGATCGGGTGTGTTGCTGAGCCATTCGAGCAGGGTGGGGAGCAGCAGCTCCTGGATCTGCCCGCGGCGCCCGGCCGACGACAGCAGTGCACGCAGGTGACTGAGTGCGTGGTCGGGTTTGGCGTAGCCGAGCGCGGCGAGGCGCTTGGTCGCCGCGGCGTCGGACAGGCGCAGTTCGTCGGCGTCGATGCGGGTGACGGCGTCGAGCAGCGGCCGGTAGAACAGCTTCTCGTGCAGGCGACGCACTCGCAGCGACTGCCTGCGGATCTCGGCGCGCAACGACGCCGCCGCGTCGAGGTCGCCCTCGGGGCGGATGTGCGCGGCGCGCGCGAGGAACCGCATCGCCTCGCGGTCGTCGAACTCGGGCAGCAGGTGCGTGCGTTTGAGCTTCTGCAGCTGCAGTCGGTGCTCGAGCAGCCGCAGGAACTCATACGACGCGGTCAGGTTGGCACCGTCGTCACGGCCGACGTATCCCCCGGCGGTCAGTGCGGTGAGCGCGTCGACGGTCGACAGGACGCGCAGCGAGTCGTCGACGCGACCGTGGACGAGTTGCAGGAGCTGCACGGCGAACTCGACGTCGCGCAGGCTGCCGCTGCCCAGTTTCAGTTCGCGCGACCGCAGGTCGGCGGGGACCATCTTCTCCACCCGTCGGCGCATGGCCTGCACCTCGGGCACGAAGTCCTCGCGTTCGGAGGCCTCCCACACCATCGGCGACACCGCGTCGAGGTACTCCGCGCCCAAGGCCATGTCGCCGGTCATGGGCCGCGCCTTGAGCAGCGCCTGGAACTCCCAGGTCTTGGCCCACCGCTGGTAGTAGGCGACGTGTGAAGCGAGTGTCCGGGTGAGGGCGCCCGCCTTGCCCTCGGGCCGTAGGGCGGCGTCGACCTCGAAGAAGGCGAGTGTGCCGATCCGCATGACCTCGCCGGCGATACGCGCCGACATGCCGTCGGCGGGGTCGCTCACAAAGATGACGTCGACGTCGCTCACGTAATTCAGTTCGCGCGCACCGCATTTGCCCATCGCGATGATCGCCAGACGCACCGGCAGCGGTGCGTCACCGCACACCTCGCGGACCGCGACGGCAAGCGCTGCGGTCAGGGCGGCGTCGGCCAGGTCGGCGAGGAACCGACCGACCTGCGGGAACCACAGCACGGGTTCGTCCTCGACGGCGGGCGCGAGGTCACGGGCCGCCAACTGCAACAGGATGTTCCGGTAGGCGGTCCGCAACGAGACCACCGCGGCGGGACCGCTGACGCCTGCCCGGTACACGCGATCACCGTTGTCGAGGGCTCCGGGTTCGGGCAAAGCGTCGACGGCGCCGAGCATGGTGGCGAGCACCTCGTCGAACCCGGGCAGTCCGTCCTCGGTCGTCCCGTCGGGGTCGAGGAGGTGCCAGGTGTCGGGCTCGGCGACGAGATGATCGCCGAGGGCCTCCGACGCCCCCAGCACCGCGAACAGCCGTCCGCGGAAGGTGCGACGGGAGCGGATACGGTCGTCGACCTCGGTCCAGGCGTCACCCACCGCGGCACGCAATCGGATGAGGGCGCGGAGCGCGAGGTCGGGGTCGGGGGCGCGCGACAACGCCCACAACACATCGAGATCGGCGGGGGTGGTCCACCCGATGGTCGCGAGATCGCCGGGGGCGGAGTCGTCGATCAGTCCGAGACGCGCCGGCCCGGGCACCGCGGCACGGGAGGGGAGAGAACTCACGGAGACGACCGTAGTCGTCGCCACCTCCGTGCGGTGCACACGAGGCGCCCGCGGGTCGGTCCTACAGGGCCAGGTAGCTCTTCAGCTCGAACGGCGTGACCTGGCTGCGGTAGTTGTTCCACTCGGTCCACTTGTTGCGCAGGAAGTAGTCGAAGACGTGCTCGCCGAGTGCCTCGGCCAGCAGTTCCGAGGACTCCATCGCCTTCAGTGCGTCACCGAGGCTGCCCGGGAGCTCTTTGTAGCCCATGGTGCGACGCTCGGCGGAGGTCAACGCCCACACGTCGTCCTCGGCCTCGTCGGGCAGTTCGTACTGCTCGGCGATGCCCTTGAGACCGGCGGCCAGCAGCACCGCGAAGGTGAGGTACGGGTTGCACGCGGAGTCCGGGCTGCGGACCTCGATGCGTCGCGACGACGCCTTGTTCGGGGTGTACAGCGGCAGCCGGATGAGTGCCGAGCGGTTGGCGCCGCCCCAGCTCGCCGCCGTCGGCGCCTCGCCGCCGTGGATGAGTCGTTTGTAGCTGTTCACCCACTGGTTGGTGACCGCGCTGAGCTCGGAGGCGTGGTGCAGGATGCCGGCGATGAAGTGCTTGCCGGTCTGCGACAGCTGCATCGGGTCGTCGGGGTTGTGGAAGGCGTTGGTGTCGCCCTCGAACAGGCTCATGTGGGTGTGCATCGCCGAACCGGGATGCTCGCTGAACGGCTTGGGCATGAACGTCGCCCAGACGCCCTCGCCGATCGCCACCTCCTTGACGAGGTAGCGGAAGGTCATGACGTTGTCGGCCATCGACAGCGCGTCGGCGTAGCGCAGATCGATCTCCTGCTGGCCGGGCGCGCCCTCGTGGTGGGAGAACTCCACCGAGATGCCCATCGACTCCAGCGCGTCGATGGCGTGGCGCCGGAAGTTGGGGGCGCTGCCGTGCACGACCTGGTCGAAGTAGCCACCGGTGTCCGACGGGGTGGGGGGCGATCCGTCGGTCGGTGCGTCCTTCATGAGGAAGAACTCGATCTCGGGGTGCACGTAGCAGGTGAATCCCTGGTCGGCCGCCTTGTTGAGCTGCCGCCGCAGCACGTGGCGCGAATCGGCCCACGACGGCGTGCCGTCGGGCATGGCGATGTCGCAGAACATGCGCGCCGAGTGGTGTTTGCCGCCGCTGGTGGTCCACGGCAGGACCTGGAAGGTCGACGGGTCCGGCTTGGCGATGGTGTCGGCCTCCGACACCCGCGAGAACCCCTCGATCGACGATCCGTCGAAGCCGATGCCCTCGGCGAACGCGCCCTCGAGTTCGGCCGGCGCGATGGCCACCGACTTGAGATAGCCGAGGACGTCGGTGAACCACAGACGAACGAATCGGATGTCCCGTTCTTCGAGGGTACGAAGGACGAATTCCTTTTGGCGGTCCATGGTTCAGAGGCTAGAAGCGCGCTGTTAAATCTGTGTTACGGACGCGGATCGGGGCCGCTCAACTGGGGCTGAACTGCCGGTGTCTCAGCATGTGGCACCCACCGGCGGCAGCGTGAGATCGACGAGGTACTTCGTCAGCGGGTCGTCGAGGCACGCGTTGCCCTCGAACGACGCGGTGTGCTGGGTCCCCCGGAAGGTCATCAGACGTGCACCGAGCTGACCGGCCAGCGAGACACCCGCGGCGTACGGCGTGGCGGGGTCGTCGGTGGTCGACACCACGACCGTCGTCGGCAGGCCCGCCGCGGCGATCCGGTGCGGCTGTGAGGTGGGGGGTACGGGCCAGAACGCGCACTCGTCGGCCGAGCCACGGCCGGTCCCCCGACCGTCGTCGCGGAACGGCGCCGCCCTGCGCAGGTCGGTGTCGAGTCGGTCGAGCGTCGCGCGGTCGGTGATGGGTGGGCCGTCGACGCATCGGATCGCGGTGAAGGCGTCGGCGCTGTTGTCGTAGCGACCCGACCGGTCGCGGCCCTCGTACAGATCGGCCAGTCGCAGCAGGGTGTCGCCGCGCCCGCCGGCTAGTTCGGCGAGGCCGTCACGCAGGTACCGCCAGAGGTTCTTGCTATAGAGCGCCTGACCGGTACCGGTGAGGGCGTCGCCGTAGGTGAGGCCCCGCGGGTCGGTCGTGGGTGCCGGCCGGCCGATCAGGGGGCGGGTGAGTTCCTGGTATCGGGCGGTGGCCCGCGCCGGGTCGGTGCCCAGGGCGCAACCGCGTCGGGTGACGCAGTCGGCGGCGAAGCCGTCGAACGCGCGTTGGAACCCCGCGGTCTGTGCGACGACGTCGGCGACGGGGTCGGCCGACGGGTCCACGGCGCCGTCGTTGACCATCGCCCGCACGCGGGTCGGGAACCGCTCGGCGTAGTCGGCGCCGATGAGGGTGCCGTAGGAGTAGCCGAGGTAGTTGAGCTGCTCGTACCCCAGGGCACCGCGCAGCACGTCCATGTCGGCGATCACGTCCGCCGTGCCGACGTGGGCGAGGAAGTCCCCACCCATCTGCCGTGCACACGCCGAACCCACCGCGGCGTTGCGTTTCTCGACCGCGGCGATGCCTGCGGGGCTGGTGTCGACCCAGTCGCGGGCACGGACCGCATCGCGTTCGGCATCGGTGCGGCAACGGATCTGCGGCGTGGAACGCCCCACGCCGCGGGGGTCGAACCCGACGATGTCGAGCGTGCGGGAGACGTCGCGGTCGGCGAAATCGGACGCGGCCGACGCCATGAAGTCGACACCCGATCCCCCGGGGCCACCGGGGTTGGTGAGCAGGATCCCGGTCGCGCGGTCGGCGGCCTTGAGCCGGAACACCGCCAGCGACGCCGTGGCACCGGTCGGATCGGCGTAGTCGACGGGAACGGTGAGCCGACCGCACTGACTGCGCTGCTGCGGATATCCCCCGTCGGGCGCGAACTCCGCGCACGACCCCCACGCGATGCGCTGACCGTAGAACCGGCCCAGCGGTCCCCCGACCGGAGCCGCCGATGGGTCGGGGGCCACCGACGTCCCGGCACCGGCGGAGGTCGAACCCGTGACGGGCGCACCGAGATCGAATCGCTGGGTGTTCGTGCTCGCGCACCCGGCGAGCAGGAGCACCGCGGCGAGCACCGACCAGCGCAGGCCTCGACGGCGCCGACGGGACGATGCGACGGTCGAGGTCGGGAGGGGCATCGGCCCATCGTGGCACGGCGCCCGACCGAGCGACCTCCGCGTGGACGCCGCGGCACCGGTGTGAGACACGGCACACCGCTCAGACCTGGGACGTCGCGGTGCCGGGGTGCCACACTGGTGGCGTCCACATCCACCCGGGTACTCGCGCATCGCGAGACTCGAGGCACGAAAGAGACGATGATGTCCGACAGCTCTGTCTACGGCGCCCCCTCCACCGCGCCGACCTCTCCCCGCCGCGCGACCCGCGTCCACCACCTGGCCCAGATGAAGGCCGAGGGTGAGAAGTGGTCGATGCTCACCGCGTACGACTACTCCAGCGCCCGCATCTTCGATGCCGCGCAGATCCCCGTGCTGCTGGTCGGCGACTCCGCCGCCAACGTGGTCTACGGCTACGACACCACCATCCCGGTGTCGGTCGACGAGCTGCTGCCGCTGGTCCGCGGTGTGGTGCGCGGCGCCCCGCACGCCCTGGTCGTCGCCGACCTGCCGTTCGGCAGTTACGAGGGCGGCTCGGCGCAGGCGCTCACCTCGGCCATCCGCTTCTTCAAGGAGGGCGGTGCGCACGCGGTGAAGCTCGAGGGCGGTGAGCGCGTCGCCGATCAGATCGCCACGCTCAGCGCCGCGGGCATCCCGGTGATGGCCCACATCGGGTTCACGCCGCAGAGCGTCAACGGACTGGGCGGCTTCCGCGTCCAGGGCCGTGGCGACGCCGGTGATCAGCTCGTCGCCGACGCGATCGCCGTCGCCGAGGCCGGTGCGTTCGCCGTCGTGATGGAGATGGTCCCGGCCGACCTCGCCGGCCAGATCACCCGCAAGCTCACCATCCCCACCGTCGGCATCGGTGCCGGCAACGAGACCGATGCGCAGGTCCTCGTGTGGCAGGACATGGCCGGCTTCACCCACGGCAAGACCGCCAAGTTCGTGAAGCGCTACGCCGACATCGGCACCGATCTGCGCGTCGCGGCCGAGCAGTACGCCGACGAGGTGCGTCGCGGACAGTTCCCCGGTCCCGAGCACAGCTACTGATCCCCACCGCGCCCCGAACCTGATCGGGCGCGCGATCGCGACCCGATCGTCACCGTCGGTCGTGCCGCCACATCGGGCACACCCGGCATGATGGACCGATGCGCGACTTGTACCCGGCGATCGAGCCGTATCAGCAGGAGATGCTCGACGTCGGTGACGGGCAGCGGATCCACGTCGAGTGCAGTGGTGACCCCGAGGGCAAGCCGGTGGTGTTCGTCCACGGTGGTCCCGGCGGCGGGACGTCGCCCGACCAACGGCGGTTCTTCGATCCGCAGGCGTACCGCATCATCCTTTTCGACCAACGCGGATGCGGGCGGTCGACCCCGCACATCGCCGACGGCGCCGACCTGTCGGTCAACACCACGCCGCACCTGATCGCCGACATGGAGCGCATCCGCACCCATCTCGGCGTCGAACGCTGGCAGGTGTTCGGCGGGTCGTGGGGGTCCACATTGGGTCTCGCGTACGCCCAGTCGCATCCCGAGCGCGTGACGGAGTTGGTCCTGCGTGGCATCTTCCTGCTGCGCCGCAGCGAGATCGACTGGTACTACAACGGTGGTGCCGCGCACCTGTTCCCTGATCTGTGGGAGGGCTACCTCGCGCCGATCCCCGAGTCCGACCGCGACGGTGATCTCGTCGCGGCCTATCGACGGCTCCTCTCCTCCGACGACCCCGACGTGCGGTCGGCGGCCGCCACTGCGTGGACGAACTGGGAACAGAGCACCAGCCATCTGCTGCCGACCCCGGACGGCGACGACGTCGACACCCGTTTCGACCTCGCGTTCGCCTCGATCGAGAACCACTACTTCACCCACGGGGGCTTTCTCGACGACGGCCAGCTGCTCCGCGACATCGACCGCATCGCCCACATTCCCGGCGTGATCGTCCAGGGCCGATACGATGTCGTGTGTCCGATGCGCAGCGCGTGGGATCTGCACCGCGCGTGGCCGTCTGCCGATCTGCGCATCGTCGACGATGCCGGCCACGCCTCCTTCGAGGCCGGGATCAAACACCACCTCGTCGAGGCGACCGACCGCTTCGCACACACGCCCGACGCCACCGACACGACCGAGGACAAGGACGCCCGCACGCCATGACCGCGCACGAGCAGATCGAGATCGAGTTGAAGTTCGACGTCGCAGCCGGACGACCGATCCCAGACCTGACCGAGCTGCCCGGGGTCGCGTCGACGTCGGGACCGATCGAGGAGAACCTCGACGCCACCTACTTCGACACCGAGAACCTCGACCTCGCCGACAACCGGATCACGTTGCGCCGCCGCACCGGTGGCCACGACGAGGGGTGGCACCTCAAGCGGCCCGCGGGCGCGGGCGGGCGACGCGAGCGGCAGGTCCCGCTCGATCCCGACGACGCCGACCCGGCGACCGGGATCGCGCACGCCACGGTTCCCGGTGAGCTGCTCGAACCGGTGCGCGTGCACGTGCGCGGCCGAACGCTGTCGCCGGTGGCGGTGATCGGCACCCGACGTCAGATCACCGAGGCGCGCGACGACGACGACCGCCTGCTGGCGGTGTTGTGCGCCGATCTGGTGACCGCACGGTCGCTGCTTCCCGGCGGCACCGGCCAGACGTGGTCGGAGTGGGAGTTCGAACTCGTGGACGGCGACACCGACCTGCTCGGACCCGCCGAGGAGTTGCTGCGCGGGGCCGGCGCCACCACCGCCTCGAGCGCGTCGAAGCTCGCCCGCACCATTGGCGCGATGCCAGGTCACCGTTCGACGAAGCCGCTGCCGAAGAACCCGACCGCCCTCGAACTCGTGATCACGGAGTTGTCCCGTCACCGCGACCAACTCGTCGAGTGGGACCCGGCGGTGCGCGCCGACGTCGACGACGCCGTCCACCAGATGCGGGTGGCGACCCGCAGACTCCGCAGCGTGCTGCGCGCGTTCGACGCGGTCCTGAGCGGCGACGCACGTGACACCGTCGGCGACGAGCTCAAGGAGTTGGCCGCCGTGCTCGGTGTCGCCCGCGACGCCGAGGTGACCGCGCAGCGTTACGACGAACTCCTCGCCGACGAGAACGCCTCGGAGGGCCTGCGCGCCGCGCTGGTCGACGAGCAGAACCGCCGGTACCGGCGTGGCCTGCGGGTCGCCGTGACCGGCATGAACTCCGCCCGGTACTTCGCGTTGCTCGACGCCATCGACACCTACCTCGTCGATCCGGTCGCCGGCCCCGACGCCGATCGGCCCGCGAAGAAGGCCCTGCGCGACGCCGTCGATGCGAGCCGCCGGTCGGTGCGCAAGGCGCAACGCACGCTCGCGAAGCTCGACCGGGGTACCGAGGAGTGGACCGAGCAGATGCACACGGTCCGCAAGAAGGCGAAACGGCTGCGCTACATCGCCGAGGCGGGCGCGACGCTCGGCGTCTCGCGACACAAGCGGGTGGGTGCGACGGCCAAGAAGATCCAGTCGCTGCTGGGTGACGCCAACGACGCGACGTTGAGCCGTGAGCTGCTCGCGGAGGTCGCCGCGACGGTCGGATCGCCGACCGATGCCTTCGTCCTGGGGCGACTCGACGCCCGCGAGGAGGAACGCCACGCCGAGGCGCTGCGTCGCTACGACGCCATCGCCGACGACCTGTAGCGGGCGGCGCCCCGACGAGGGGGTGCGAACGAGTCGACCTGTAAGCCGGATCCTGTCCCGACCACGAGGGTCGGGGGCGATCATCCATCTGGACACACCGTCGCCGGGTGCCTCGAGCGGTCCACCCGCAGGCTCGGGCGAGCAGCCCTCGAACGCCTGCGCAGCCGCACCTCGCGGTGCGACCTTCGACCTTGCTCCGGGTGGGGTTTACCGAGCCGCCGTGGTCACCCACGGCGCTGGTGCGCTCTTACCGCACCGTTTCACCCTCACCGACCCCACGCCCGAGGGCGTGGGTGTCGGCGGTCTGTTCTCTGTGGCACTTTCCCGCGGGTCACCCCGGGTTGTCGTTAGCAACCACCCTGCTCTGTGGAGTCCGGACTTTCCTCGACCGCGGGCATGTCACCCTCGCGGATGACCGTTCCCGCAGACCGCGATCGCCCGGTCGGCTCGTTCGCCGGTTTATGATAGCCGCCGTTCGTCCCATGCCCGATCGTCGTCACGCCCACGGCGGGATCGGATCGGCGACGCGTCAGCAACTGGGGGGTTGGACCATGAACACAATCAGCACAGCCACAGCCGGGGCGACATCGGCGACGACGAGAGTCGTCTCGGTTCTCCTCGCCATGGTCGCGGTGGTCACCGTGGCCGCCCTCGCGCCGCCGGCCCAGGCGGCGCCCCCGACACCCGGCGTCACCACGACACCGCCGGACACCGCGGCTCCCGCCGCGCGGGTCGTCTCGGTGGTGATGACGGCTCCGCAGAGGGCCCGCCTGCGCGTGTTCTCTCCGTCGATGCGCAAGATCATCTCGGTGGACGTGCTCCTCCCCCGCGATCGGAGCACACCCCGCCCCTCGCTGTACCTGCTCGACGGCATCGACGCCGGCGTCCTCACCGGTTATCGCCAGAGCGGATGGACCGATCAGACCGACATCGTGCGGTTCATGGCCGACAAGTCGGTCAACGTCGTCCTGCCGATCGGCGGCACCGCGAGCTACTACACCGATTGGGATCGGACCGATCCCGTTCTGGGCGTGAACAAGTGGGACACGTTCCTCGCATCGGAACTGCCCCCGGTGATCGACCGGACCTTCCGGGGCAACGGGACCAACGCCATCGGCGGCGTCTCGATGGGCGCCACGGGCGCGATGATGCTCGCCGTCCGGCACCCGGGTCTCTACCGCGGTGTGGCCGCGTTCAGCGGGTGCCTCGATCTTCTCGACCCGACCGCTGCGGCCGCCACGCAGGGCAGCATCCTCACCCGCGGCGGGAACCCCGACAACATGTGGGGCACACCGGGCGACGCGCAGTGGCGGGCGCACGACCCGGCGTCACAGGTCGACGTCCTGCGTGACACCTCCCTCTATCTCGCCGTCGGCAACGGCCTGCCCGATTTCTCCCTCGGACTGGCCGGGCTGGCGTCGCCGGTGGGTGGGGCGCTCGAGAGCGGCGCACTGACGTGCACCAGGTTGTTCGCGAGCGCTGCCCGCCGAGCCGGGGTGGCGACCACGATCGACTATCGGACCGGACTGCACTCGTGGGGGTACTGGAATCAGGACCTGCACCGCGCCTGGCCGACGGTGGCCCGCGCCCTCGGGGTCCCGGTCGGCCGACGGTAGCGTCCGCGCCGACGACACCACCGGGGCGCTACCCTGACGCGGTGGCCCGCTACGTCGCTCTGCTCCGAGGCATCAACGTCGGTGGCGTGCGGGTCGGAATGTCCGATCTGCGTGACGAATTCGCGCAACTCGGGTTCACCGATGTCCGCACGGTGCTCGCGACGGGCAACGTCGTGTTCGACTCGGGAACCGACAGCGAACCGTCGCAGTTGCGTGCGCTGATCGAGCCGGCACTGGGCACCCGTTTCGGCTACGAGGCGTTCGTGTTCGTCCACACCGTCGATCGGGTCGCGGCGGCCACCGCGGCGTACCCGTTCGACGAGCGTGACGGTGTCCACGCGTACGTGGTGTTCGTCGCCGACGACGCGGTGCTCACCGAACTGCTCGGCGTGGATATCGACGGCGACGTCGAGTCCGTCGCCCGTGGGGACGGCGTCGTCTACTGGTCGGTACCGCAGAAGCAGACGCTCACGAGCCCCTTCGGAAAGGTTCTGGGCAACCCGAAGTACAAGGCGACGACCACGAACCGCAACCTGCGCACCCTCCGCAAGATCCTCGGCTGAGGGCCCGGGGACGGCAGAGATGATGGCAGCGGGCGCAGTGGCGCTCATGGTGCTGGCGCTCGCGTTCGCCGTCTGGCGTCCGCGGGGGCTTCCCGAGGCGACGGTCGCGGTGCCCGCGGCGGCGATCGCGATCGCCGTCGGCGCGGTGACCCTCGGTGAGGCGTTCGACGAGATCGAGCGACTCGCGACGACCGTCGCCACACTCGCTGCGCTGCTGGCCTTGTCGCATGCGTGCGAGGTGCTCGGGGTGTTCGGCTGGGTCTCGCGGCAGATCGGACGCGCCGGCGCGGGCAACGGCCGACGATTGTTCGCACTCGGGTTCGTCGGGGCCGCGGTCACGACGGCCGCACTCAATCTCGACGCGACCGTCGTCCTGCTCACGCCGGTGCTCATCGCGGTGACGCGAGGACTCGGCGTCCGGCCTCGACCGCTGTCGGTCGCGACGATCAGCCTGGCCAATGCGGCATCGTCGTTGATGCCCGTGTCGAATCTGACGAACCTGCTGGCGTTCTCGGCCACCGGCCTGAGTTTCGGACGCTTCACCGTCCTGATGGCGCTCCCCTGGCTCGCGGCCCTCGTGGTGCAGTACACGGTGCACCGCTGGTGGTTCCGGGCCGAGATCGCCGATGAACCCGACAACGATCCGGAGGATCCCGGCCCGGCACCGGTCGCCGCGCTGTGTGTCCTCGGGGCGACCCTCGTCGGGTTCGTCCTGTCGTCTCAGGTCGGTGTGGAGCCGGTGTGGTTCGCGACCGCGGGTGCGGTGGTGCTGACCGTGATCGCGATGGCGCGGAAGGCGTCCGGCGTGGTCGATGTGATCACGGCGATCAATCCGTTGTTCCTGCTGTTCGTGTTCGCCCTGGGCGTCCTGGTCGCCGCGATCGCCGACGGCGCCATCGGACGGTGGCTGGCGGGGATCGTGCCGAACGGGTCGAGCCTGCTCGCGTTGTTGGGCATCGCCGCGATCGGCGCGGTGGTCGCCAACGTCATCAACAACATCCCCGCCACGCTGCTGCTGCTCGCCGCGATGTCGGGCGCCCCGACCGTCGCGCTGTTGGCGATGCTCCTCGGTGTCAACATCGGCTCGAACCTGACCTACGTCGGCTCGCTCGCGAACCTGTTGTGGCGCCGCATCGTCAGCCGCGACGGTGTCGCCGTGTCGGCGGCGGGTTTCTCCGCCCTCGGCCTCGTCGCGGGCCCACCGTCGATCGTCGCCGCTGTCACGGCACTGTGGCTGGTCGCCTGAGGACTGAGTCTGTGGAACGCGGCAACCACAGATCACGCGGCGGGATACAACTCGACACCAGGCCAGGTGATGTCGAACCGCCGACTCACCGCAGGGACGGCGTCAGGTGGGTTCCGGTATCGCTGGAGGAGTTCATCGATCCGGTGGAGTTGATTGGCGCGGAGTGTCTCGGGTGGGTCGGTGTTGCGTCGCCAGCCGTAGCGGCCTTTGTCGGGGCCGTCGGTGATCTTCTGGGTGGTCCACTGGTGCGGTTCAGTGCCGACGGCCCGGTTGTGGGGGCCGCATGCGGGTGCCATGTGCGGCGAGTCGGTGAGGCCGCCGTCGGCCCAGTCGTTTTCGGCATGGTGCATTTCGGTGTGCGCGAACGGTGTTGGGCAGTCGTCTTTGCTGCAACCCTTGTACTTCGCGAAGGCCATCAACCGTTGCGACTGCGATGCCAGCCGACGAGACCGGCCGAAGAACAGCGGCTCGTCGGTGACGTCGCTGAACACGGCGAGGTGTGTCTGGGCGTTTGCGGCGAGCTTCACCACCTCCGAGATCGGGAGGTCGGCGCCGGTGACGGTACGGGCAATGCCGGCGTGCTCACGTAATTGAGCGTCGGTGATGGAGACGATGATCTGCGGCGGCAGTCCGCGATGCGACTGACCGAGCAGACCGCCGTTGACCGCGGCGTCGAGAAGAGCTTTCAGGGCATCGTGGTTGCGCTGGGACTGCGAGCGGCAATCACGATCGGCCGCCTCCCGCAACGCATCGCTGCTGATCTCTGCGCCGTCACCGCGCGGTGACTGGTCGTCGTCGGGGTTGTTCATCCCCGGCGCGGCCCACTTCGCCAGCACGACGTCGAAGAGTGCACGCGTGATCGGGTCGAGCGTCGCGGTGAGTGTCGACATCAACTGCGAGTCCTGGCAGCCGAGATTCAGTTTCCGGTTCCGGGCACGATCTCGATCGTCGGTGAGGGTGCCATCCGGATCGAGGTGAGCGAGGATCCGCACGCCCGCGGCGGCGATCTCTTTCGGCGTCAGTGTCGTGGCGAACTCGGCCAGGGTCTGCTCGGCGAAGGCGCGGTGCTCGGGCTCGACCGCGGTGGGGATCTTGGCCATGACGTCGAGTACGGCGTGCACGTGGTCGGGACCGATCGCGCCTGCGGCGAGTTCTCGGGCGGTGTTTGGGCAGACCGGCGGCAGTTTCTCGCCGGTCATCGCGTGCATCGGTTCGAGTGCCTGTACTTCTTTGAGACGTTTCTTCGGTTGCGTCACGCGCAGTTTCGTCTGCAGGAACTCGGTGGCGGTCACGCACCCGACGGCGCGGTGCGCGTCGCGGTCGGAGACCTCGAGAATCCTGCGGTTACCGATCGCCTCCATCCGCCGCGCGATCCGTTCGTGCCGGATCGCCAAGTCCGCGACCGTCTTCTCCTCGTAGCTGTCGGATGAGGCCTGGGCTAGCTCATCCAGGAGTTGCTCCAAGGCAGCGTATTTCGCCAAAAGATCGCTCACCGCTAGCCCCTCCCCAGGTGGTTCTGTACATCCAGTTTAGCACGGATGTTCGAGGTGCGGGAGGTTGATTTTGATGAATAGTGTTGAACGTGAGTGTATTTCGCTCGTCTGAATGCGTTCTACTGCCGCTGACGGTGCGGAAGCCGGTCGTCGAGTGTGCGTTGTCTCGTCGTCGGCTCACGCCAGCCGGTGAGCACACTCGACGAACGTTTCCACACAGTCAGCACAACCAGCACCACCCGACCGAACGTTTCCACACAGTCAGCACAACCACTCGCCCGACCGTTTCCACATACTCAGGACGGCTGGCACCTGGGTGCCGGCGTCAGGTGAGGTGATTCGTGTCGTTGACGAGGCGGACGGAACTGCCTCCGTCGGAGTAGAACTCGCTCACCGACAGTGACGCGAGATCGAGGTGAAGCTTGAACAGGATGGATGGGCCGACGTCGAGGGCGTGGCGCAGAACGGTCTTGATCGGCGTGACGTGACTGACCACGACGACGTTGCCGGGTCCGTGGTCGGCCACCACCTGATCGGTCGCGACCCGCACGCGCTCGGTCACGGCGTCGAAGCTCTCGCCACCGGGAGGGGCGACCGAGGTGTCGGACATCCACGCGCGGTGCAGTTCCGGATCACGCTGCATCGCCTCGAGAAACGTCAGACCTTCCCACTCGCCGAAGTCGGTCTCGGTGAAGCCGTCCACCTCGTGCACCGGCAGTCCGACGCGGCGGGCGACGGCGTCGGCCGTGGCGCGCGCACGCGACAACGGGCTTGACACGACGGCCGTGATCCCACCGCTCGCAGCGATCCGATGCGCGACCCGATCGGCCTGCTGCACACCGAGTGCCGTCAGTTCCGGGTTGCCACGACCGCTGTAGCGGCGGTCCACCGACAGCGCCGTCTGGCCGTGACGCACCAGCAGCAGACGGGTGGGCTCCCCCATCGCGCCGGTCCAGCCGGGGCCGGTCGCCGCCGCCGCGCTCTTCTCCTCCGGCGACGCCGACCCGGGGCCCATGGCGACCTGGCCGTCGGTCCGGCTGTCCATCGCCTCGTTCGCGAGCCGGTCGGCGTGGGAGTTCTCCGCACGGGGGATCCAGACGAAGTCGACGCTCGAGAACTCCGCGACCAGATCCCGCGCCTGCGCGGCGAGCGGGATCATGTCCGGGTGCTTCACCTTCCACCGCCCCGACATCTGTTCGACGACGAGCTTGGAATCCATCCGGACCCGCACCTCGCCGGCCCCGCAGTCCCGCGCGGCGCCGAGTCCCGCGATGAGCCCGCGGTATTCGGCGACGTTGTTGGTGGCGCGGCCGATGTACTCCTTGCGCTCGGCGAGCACGGTCTCGTGATCGGTGTCCCACACGACGGCCCCGTATCCGGCGACGCCGGGATTGCCGCGTGATCCGCCGTCGGCCTCGACGATCACCCGCACTGTCTCAGACCCCGGATTCGTGGGTGCGGACGATGATCGCCCCACACTCGTCACATCGGAGCACCTCGTCGGCGGGGGCCTGTCCGTAGCGGCTGAGGGTGCCGCGGTCGATCTCCATGCGGCAGGCCCCACACCGCGCCTGCCGGAGCAGTCCCGCGCCGATACGCCCCTGGGCCACCTGCTTGTCGTAGACGGCGAGCAGGGCGTCGTCGATCTGCCCACGCAGTTCGTCGCGACGGGTGCGCGCCGCATCGGCGGTCACGTCGATCTCCGACATCGCCGTCGCGGCGTCGCCCTCGGCCTTCGCGATCTCCTCCTCGGTGTGGGTCACCAGTGCCCCGCAGCGCAATTCCTCTGCGGCGGTGGCCTCCTGACGTTCCATCACCTCCAGCAACTCATCCTCGGCGACACCGCGGCGACGGTGCAGACCGGCGATCTCGTGCTCGATCTCCGTGAGCGCCTTACCGGTGAGGGTGCCGCCGTTGAGCAGTGCGGAATCCTTCGACAGGCGGGTGGCGAGCACGGCGATGTCGTTCTCGAGTCGCCGCACCTCGCGAGCCAGGTCCTCGGCCGCGATCTGGGCGGCGATGGTCTGATCGCGGTACTCACGCAGGGCCTCGGTCAGTTCGGCGACCCGCGCGGCCTCCGGCGAATGGGACCGCCGGTGGGTCGCCCTCGAGACCCCGGCGTCGACCTCGGCCAGGTCGAGGAGGGCTCTCTGATCGGCCGGATCTGCCTTCATGTCGCGAGGGTGTCCTGTTCTGTAGGGGTTCTGGCGACACTACCGGTCGGCGTCGGTCCGGCCCGTGACACCGCTGGTGGAGGCCGCGGCGTGCAGGGTGAACGGGTCGGTCGGACGGTCGAACCGCGAGATGACCAGTCCCGGGTCGTGGGAGCCGAGCACACCGGCGACCTGCGCACACCACGGGAACTCCGTCGCCCAGTGACCGGCGTCGACGAGGGCCGGGCCGCCGCCGCGCAGGTGCTCGTCGGCAGGATGGTGTCGCAGATCGGCAGTGACGTAGACGTCGGCGCCGGCCGCCGCCGCGGCGTCGATCAGCGAGTCACCGGCGCCGCCGCACACCGCGACCGTCGAGATCATCGCGTCGGGGTCGCCCGCCGTCCGCACGCCCCACGGTGCGGTCGTGAGCGAGGCCGCGACGTGATCGGTGAACGCGCGCAACGACATCGGCTCGGCCAGGGTGCCCACCCGCCCGAGTCCGACGTCGGACGGGGTGTCGGCGAGCTCGACGAGGTCGAAGGCGGGCTCCTCGTAGGGGTGCGCGGAGCGCAGTGCCGCGGCCACCGCATCGCGTAGGCCACGCGGCGCGACCATCTGCATGCGGTCCTCGGCGACGGCGGTGATCTCTTCGACGGCACCGATCGCCGGGGTCGCCGCGGCACCGGGAAGGAACTCGCCGGTCCCGGCGACGGTGAACCGGCAGCGGCTGTAGTCGCCGATGGCCCCGGCCCCCGCGGCGAACATCGCCTCGGCCACGGCATCGGTAGCGGCCTGCGGCACCATCACCACCCAGGAGTCCAGCGGCGGGCTCGGCAACGGCGACAGGGGGCGGGTGTCGGTGACGCCGAGCGCCTCGGCCAGGGCGTCGGACACCCCGGGACGAGCGATGTCGGCGTTGGTGTGCGCGGTGTAGAGGCCGCACCCCGACCGGATCAGGCGGTGGATCAACCGCCCCTTGGGGGTGTGCGCGCCGACGGTGTCGACGCCGCGGAGCAGCAGCGGATGGTGGGCCACGATCAGTTCGACGCCGGTCGCGATGGCCTCGTCGACGACCGCGTCGGTCACGTCGACACAGATCAGCACCGCGGTCACGGTGTCGCCGGGGTCACCGCACACGAGACCGACGCTGTCCCAGGACTCCGCGTGTCGGGGCGGGTATGTCTCGTCGAGCAGTGCGATCAGATCGCGCAGAGCAGCCACGTCAGTTCCCGTCGGTCATGTCGGTGCGGTGGGTGTCGTGCCGGTGGTGTCCGGCGTCGTCGGCTCGATACCAGGCCGCGATGAGTCCGGCGACGGCGTCGCGATCGCGGACCGCGAGCCGCAGGTGGTCGGGTCCGAGTCCGGCGAAATTGGCGCAGCTGCGGACCGCGAAACCGGCGCGCGCGAGGTGGTTCTTGCGGGCCGTGCCGTCGGCGACGCGCACGAGCAGGAACGACGCCGCCGGGGTGCCGCACACCGTGATGCCCGCCTCGGTCAGGGCTGCGCACATGTCCTCGCGGTCGGCCCGCACGACGCGGGCCTGCTCGCGCGCATGGGCCCTCCCCCGCTCCGACAGCGCGGCCTGTATCGCGGCGAGCTGCAGGGTGCCGACCGGCCAATGGGGGCGACCCGCGGTCAGTCGGGCGATCACATCGGCTGCGGCGCAGAGGTATCCGGCACGAAGGCCTGCGAGGGCGAACGTCTTGGTGATGCTGCGGATCACGATCACGTCGGGATGGGCCGCCTCGACGAGGGATTCCGGTTCGTCGATCTCCACCCCGTCGCGCACGGCGAGGGTCACGTCGGCGAAGGCCTCGTCGACCACCACGATCCGTCCCGGCCGCCGCAGCGACTCGATCGCCTGCCTCGTGTGCAGAACCGAGGTCGGGTTCGTCGGGTTGCCCACGATCACCAGGTCGGCATCGGCGGGCACATCGGCGGCGGCCACGTCCCACGGCTCCGGGCACACGACCCGGGTCACGTGCACGCCGGCCGAGCTCAGGACCCGTTCGGGTTCGGTGAAGGTGGGGGCGATGACCGCGGCGGTGCGGGGACGCAGTTGCGCGAGCAGCGCGAATCCCTCGGCGGCACCGGCGAGCGGCAGCACCTCCCGTCGATCGCGGTGGTGGGTCCGCGCGATCGCGTCGACGGCGGCGTCGTGGTCGTCGCGGAGGGGGTACGCGGCCAGATCGGGCAGCCGCGCGGCGAGCGCGTCGACCATCCAGCCCGGCGTCCGGCCGCGGACGTTGACGGCGAAATCGACCATGCCCGGCGCGACATCGTCGTCGCCGTGGCGGTCGAGTGCGGTGAGGTCCGTGCCCGGGGCGTTCGGGTGGTGCGTCGCCGACGGGATCACAGCTCACGACTCTACTTCGCGCCCCTGCGTGGCCCCGGCTGCGCTCGTCGGGTGAGAATGGGGGCGTGCCGGTTTCCACCGATCCCGCCGCGGCGACGACGACCCTGTTGTTCGACCTCGACGGCACCATCACCGATTCCTTCGATGGCATCGCCAACAGCTTTCGACACGCGCTGGCGACCATCGGCCATCCCGAACCCGATCCGACCCTCGTCGAGGGCATCGCGGGTCCGCCGATGCTCGACACACTGCGCACGCTGGGTCTCGACGACGACCGCGCCACCGCGGCAATGGACGCCTACCGGGCGCGCTACACCGACATCGGGTGGCTGGAGAACGCGGTGTTCCCCGAGATGGAGGCGATGCTCGGCGACCTGGCCACGTCCGGGCGTCGGATGGCCGTCGCCACCTCGAAGAACGAGACGACGGCCACACGCATCCTCGAGCACTTCGGTCTCGCCGGGCATTTCGCGGTCATCGCCGGCGCCAGCGACGACGGGACCCGCCGCACGAAGGGCGATGTGGTGGCGCACGCGCTGTCCGGGCTGGGTGTCACACCGACGACGACCGCCGACGGCGGGACACCCGATGTGGTGATCATCGGCGACCGTTCGCACGACATCCACGGCGCGGGCGCGTTCGGTATCCCCGCGGTCCTCGTCGGCTGGGGCTACGCGCTCGACGGCGAGGGCGCCGACGCACGCTGGCAGGTGTCCACGGTGGGCGAGCTGCGGGAGGTGCTCGGTGTCTGACCGCCTGCACGTCACCTTCGTCTGCACCGGCAACATCTGCCGGTCACCGATGGCCCAGAGCATCGTCACCCACGCCGTGGAGTCCGCGGGGTTGTCCGATCGGGTGCGCATCGACAGCTGTGGCACCGGTTCGTGGCATGTCGGTGAGCCCGCCGACGACCGCGCCCGCGCCGAACTGCGGCGCAACGGCTACTCCGATGATCACGCCGCGGCCGTCCTCGGCGCCCAGCACAGCACCGCCGACCTCCTCGTCGCGTTGGACCGCGGGCACCTCGATGCCCTGCGGCGCAAGCGGTTGGGTGACCGCGCCCGTCTGCTGCGCAGCTTCGATCCGCACGTCGACCCCGATCGCGCCGGAGGCGCGGACCTCGACGTGGCCGACCCGTACTACGGCGACCAGAGCGACTTCACACGCGTCCGTGAACAGATCGAGGCCGCCGTACCGGGCCTGCTCGACTGGATGCGCGAGCAGTTGGCCCGGTAGGGCGGTCGATCACTCCCCCGATCCGCCGGAGGAGAGCGCTCAGATGGTGACGGGCTCGATCAGCGAGTGCGCGAAGCGCATCTTCTCGAGCACCTTGGCCGGCAGCACGAACGGGTAGAGGTCCTGGTGGCCCATCGACCGGTTGATCTGGTTGAGCGACCACGACAGCGGCAGCCACCACTCGATGATGCGGTCGAAACCGACGTCGCCGGTGAGCGAACTGGCCAGCGTCGCGCCGGCCGGCGCCATCGCGAACGCCGCTGCGGTGTCGAGGGTGTCGCGGATGTGCAGATAGTGGGCGAAGGTCTCGGCCCAGTCCTCGGCCGGGTGCATGGTGGCGTAGGAGGAGACGTAGTCGGACTTCCAGTCCGAGGGCGGGCCGTCGTTGTAGTGGCGGTCCAGAGCGGCCTGGTAGTCGTCGTCGGGGTTGCCGAACAGCTCCTCAAAGCGCTGACGATGCTCGCCGTCGCCGACGAGGGCCATCTGGTAGTAGTGGCCGATCTCGTGGCGGAAGTGACCGATCAGCGTGCGGTAGGGCTCGTCCATCGAGACGCGGAGCTGCTCGCGGTGCACGTCGTCGCCCTCGGCGAGGTCGAGGGTGATGACCCCGTTCGCGTGGCCGGTGATCACGTTCTCCTGCGCGCTCGACAGCAGGTCGAAGGCAAGACCGGTGCTCGGGTCGTCGTCGCGGCCGACGATGGGCAGGTTCAGCTCGGTGAGCTCGAGAACGACCCGTCGCTTGGCCGCCTCGGCGTCGCCGAACTCGGCGATCGCCTCGGTGTCGCCGTCTCCGGGACGGGTGCGCGTGAGAACACACGACTCGCAGAGGCCGTCGTCGCCGGCGCCCTTCACCACGAGCCAGTTGCACTTGGCGACGACGTTGTTCGCGCAGCGGATCAGGGTGCTGCCGTCGATCTCGGTCTGACCGTTGTCGTCGAGGGTGACGATGGTGCGCGAGGGCAGATGGAAGCCCAGCGCGCTGGCGCACTTGAGGCAGAGGGTGTTCTCGAAGGAGAGTTGCTGTCCGCAGTTGCGGCAGGCGAAATCGCGCATGATGGGGGTGGGTCCGTTCGGTGAGGCACCTGCGCCCCTCGGGGCGCGATGATGCGGTTCGCCGGACCACGAGGCGACGCTCACGGCGGCGGCTTCGCGTGAGGGCCTGTCGGGCTCCGGCCGCCTCAGCGTAGTCGACTCATGCAGGTCCGCTCACCGATCGCGCCGCCCGCCGACCCCCGGGCCGAGGTTGTACCGTCGAGGTATGCGAGTGCTCCGCGCCTTCCTGCGTCCCGGCTGGGTGGTTCTCGCGCTCGTCGTCGTCGCGTTCGCGCTGGCCTGCTTCTGGGTCCTGGCGCCGTGGCAGCTCGGCAAGAACGGTCGCACCGAGCACCAGAACGATCTGATCAAGAGCGCCGTGTCGAAGGCCGCGGTCCCCATCGACACCGTCTACCCCGGTTCGGGTCCCGTGCCGACCGACACCGAGTGGCGCGAGGTGTCCGTGTCGGGCACCTACCTCCCCGAGGCGCAGGCGGTGGTGCGGCTGCGGTCGGTCGACGACAGCCCGGCGTTCGAGGTGCTCACCCCGTTCCGTACCTCCGACGGCCGGGTGTTCGTGGTCAACCGCGGTTACGTGCGGCCACAGCAGGGCACCGCGCTGCCCCCGGTGACCGCGGCGCCGTCCGGTACGACCACCATCGACGCCCGCATCCGCCAGCCCGAGGGCACCAGCCCGGGCAAGGGACCGCGCACCGAGTCCGGGGTGCTGCAGGTCTACACGATCGACCCGGCCGTGCTCGGCCGGACCGTCGGGTTGACCACGATGCCCGCGTACCTGCAGTTGTCGTCGGGGCAACCCGGCAGCCTCGCCGAGATCCCCATCCCCCAGCTCGATTCGGGCCCCTACCTGTCCTACGGCCTGCAGTGGATCGCGTTCGGCGTGATGGCACCGCTGGGTCTGCTGTATTTCGTGCGATCGGAGATCCGGCACCGACGCGCGGCCAACGCCGCCCGGGCCGAGACCGCCGAGCGTATCCGTACCGGCGCCGCCCCACCCGACGCCCTCGAGTCCGCCGCACTGGCCGAGTCGGCACTGTCCGAGCGCGCGGCACGGGCCCGGCAGCGACGTCGGGAACTCACGTCGGCCTCGTCGACGGGGATGGGACAGACCCGGGTGCGCGGCACCATCGGCGCCGGCCCCGACCAGGCCGAGGCGGGCGAGGACCGCGTCCGCGGCAAACTCGCCGACCGGTACGGCGACTAGGTCGTCGTCCTCCGGGGGCGTCGGGCCCCGCGCGCGGCTGCCGCCGTCGCCGCGAGGACCACCGCCAGTGTCTGCACCCGCCGCGAGAGCGTGATCGCGCGGCGCAGGTCGGCCACGTCCGGCGCCGGTCCGGTGCCCAGGCGTGGGCGTTCCTCGACCCGGTGGCGATACACCGTCGTGCCGCCCAGTCCGATGCCGAGGGCGCCGGCGAACGACGACTCCACGACACCGGCATTCGGGCTCGGGTGCGCCCGCGCGTCACGGCGCCACGCGGCCACCGCATCGCCGGGGCGGCCGCCGACCACGACCACGATCGCCCCGGCCAGGCGCGCGGGGATCAGGTTCGCGACGTCGTCGAGACGTGCTGCGGCCCAGCCGAACCGCTCGTACCGCGGCGTGCGGTGGCCGACCATGGCGTCGAGGGTGTTGATCATCCGATAGACCACGAGGCCACGCACCCCCGCGACGGCACCCCACACGAGAGGGGCGACGGTCGCGTCGGAGGTGTTCTCGGCCACCGATTCCACGGTGGCCCGGATGATCCCGGCGCGGTCGAGACTCTCGGGGTCACGCCCGCACAGGCTGGGGATCAGTTCGCGGGCCGCGGCGACGTCGTCGCGGTCGAGGGCGTCGGCGACCGCCGTCGCGACCCGGGTGAGTCCGGTGCCCCCCAGCACCGTCCACGTCGCGGCGGCCGTGGACGCCACCGCGCCCGGACCTGCGACACGGGACAGCGGTTCGGCAATAGTCAGGACCGACGCGAGGCAGCCACCGACGAACACGACTCCGGCCCAGCGGTTGTCGCGGTACACGACACCTTCGATGCGCCCGGCCACGGTGCCCATGCCGGCCACCGGATGACCACGCCGGGGATCGGCGAACACCGCATCGGCCCCGAACCCGAGCATCAGCCCCAGTGCACGGGCCGCGCGGCGGGCGGGCGGGGCGGTGGTCACCGGCACCACCCTGCCACGCGGCACCTGCTCCGGTGTCCGCCCGTAGGGTCGTGGGCGTGGCCGGACGACGACACCCGCGCAGGGCACCCGCCCGGACGGCGACGGGCGCCCCGGGCGCCGACGACGCGGCGGCCACCCCCGACGGCGTCGTCGACATCGACACCGGCACCGCGCGGATCACCGCCGACGACGACGGGACCGGCTGGCTGATCGAGGTCAACGGCGTGCAGAGTTCGCACATCGCCGACGATCCGCTGCGTCTGGAGTTCGAGTACATGCGCTGGATCGCGGCGCTCGTCGATGACCGCCACCACTCCGACGACCCCCTGCGGGTGCTGCATCTCGGGGCCGGCGCCTGCACGATGGCCCGCCGGATCGCCGCGGCGTACCCGCGGTCGCGGCACGTGGCCGTCGACATCGACGCCGCGCTGGCGACACTGGTGCGTGACCGATTCGATCTGCCCCGGGCACCGATACTGCGCCTGCGTGTCGGCGACGCGCGCGAGGTGACGACCGCTCTGCACACCGACAGTCGCGACATCGTCATCCGCGACGTGTTCGCCGGCGCGACGACTCCGGTCGACCTCACGACCGCCGAGTTCACCGAACAGGTGCACCGTGTGTTGCGCCCCGGCGGGCTCTACATCGCGAACTGCGCCGACACGCGAGATCTGGCCGGGGCCCGCGCCGAGATCGCCACGATCGCCGCACGATTCGCCCACGTCGCGCTCGTCGCCGATCCGGCGATGCTCAAGGGCAGGCGCTACGGGAACATCATCATCGCCGCGAGCGACGACGCGATCGACGTCTCGGCCGCGGTGGTCAAGGCACTGCTCGCAGGGGCCGTCCCGGCGTCGATGCGCGACGACGCCGACACCCGCCGATTCGCCGCCGGCGCAGGCGTCCTGCACGACGCGAACCGGGCCGAGGAGACGGGCGACGGATTCAGTCCGACGTCCCCAGCAACGCCTTCTTGACGACCTTGCCCATGGCGTTGCGGGGCAACGCGTCGACGAACCGCACCTCGCGGGGTCGTTTGTGCACCGACAACGCGGCGGCGACGTGGTCGATCAGCGTCGCGGCCGCCGCGGCATCGGTCGCGACGTCGGGGTGGGCCACGACGTAGGCGACGATCCGCTGGCCCAGGTCGTCGTCGAGCGGACCGACCACCGCCACCTCTGCCACCGACGGGTGCGTGAGCAACGACGCCTCGACCTCGCCCGCACCGACCCTGTACCCGCCGGACTTGATGAGATCGGTGGACAACCGGCCGACGATCCGATGCGTCCCGTCGGGCTCGATCGACGCCGCGTCACCGGTGGCGAACCAGCCGTCGGGGAGCCACGAGGCGGCGGTCGCCTCGGGTCGGTCGAGGTATCCCACCCCCAGCATCGGACCCTGCACGAGGAGCTCGCCGACCGCGTCGCCGTCCTGGGGCAACTCGTCGCCGGCCTCGTCTCGCAGACGGGTGCGGACCCCGGCCACCGGGGATCCGACCCACCCCGCCCTGCGCGGGCCGTCGGCCCGGGCGCTGAGCGTGATGAGCGTCTCGGTCATGCCGTAGCGCTCCACGGGTTCGTGCCCGGTGAGCTCGGCCACCGCGTCGAACACCGTCGGCGGGAGTGGCGCGCTGCCCGAGACCAGCAGTCGGGCGCCGGACAGGGCACGCGCGTGGTCGGGCTCGGCGACGATCCGCGACCACACGGTCGGGACACCGAAGTACATCGTGCCCGGGTGGGGGCCCTGCGCAGCGGCGGCGTAGGCGTCGGGCCGCGGTCGCACGGTGTGATGGAGTCGACTGCCCACCCGGAGCGGTCCGACCAGCCCGAGGATCAGTCCGTGCACGTGGAACAGCGGCAGCCCGTGCACGAGGGTGTCGTCGCGGGTCCAGGCCCAGGCGTCGGCGAGGGCGTCGATGCCCGCCGCGAGCGACCCGTGGGTGCTCACCACGCCCTTCGGCGCCCCGGTGGTGCCGGAGGTGTACATGATCATCGCCACGGTGCCGGCGGGCGGCTGCGGGTGCCGGTGCCACGACCGGGCGTAGAGCCGCACCGGCAGGTGGGGGCGGTCGCACGGATCGGTCGGTGCCGCACCCAGCCATGCCTGCGCGCCGGAGTCGTCGAGGACGTGGCGGCGTTCGGCGTCGCCGCTGTCGGGCGCGACCGGCACAACGGTCACACCGGCCAGCAGCGCGGCGACCACCGCGACCACGGTCTGCATCGACGGCACCGCCTCGACCGCGACGCGGCTCAACCCACCGAGGCGTTCGGAGGCCGACGTCGCCGCCCCGACGATGTCGGCGTGGGAGAACGTCTCGTCGCCCACGGTCACGAAGGCCGGGACGTCCGGTCGGTCGGCGACGAAACCCGGTGTCAGGAGAGGGAACAGCACCCCGCCACTGTCGCACACCGAGTTCTGTCGGTACCCCCACCTAGTCTCGGGCCACGAGCAACCACCGCGTCCCACCGTCGCCGGTGGCGTCGCACCAGCCCCGAGGAGCCGCCATGTCGTCGCCCACCACCGATGTCGACTTCGACGACGTGATCGACCGCGCCTGGGCGGGATTCGCGGCGGCGCTCACCGAGCGGTTGAGCGCCCCTCGTGACGATCAGGCGATCGACCTCAGCCGCGAGCACGTCACGTCCGGTTCGGCGAGCGATCTGCGCTTCCGCCGTCTGCCCACCGGGATGGTGTGCGCGATCGTGGCCGTCCCGGCCGGCGGACGTGCGGCGATCACGGTGCCGCCGGGCTGGTCGGACGCCGACGGCGGACACCTCGTCCGGATCGTCGACCACGACGCGATCGCCTCCCTCGTCGGTGAGGCCGTGGAACTGGCCCGTACGTTGCTCGCGCTGCCGCACCCGAGCTTCCTGCGTGACGATGCGTCGCTGCGGGCACGGGCGCAGTCCATGGCCGACCACCCCTCGGCAGGATTGTCGCGTGTGGTCGGTCGCGTGGTGCGCGACCGGCTCGCCGGTGTCGTCGGTATCGACGTGCACGACGCCGTCGAACTGACCTACCCCGAGGCGACCGCCCACCTGCAGGTGTGGGGCCCGCAACGCAGCGCGATGTTGTGGACCACCATCCGGGGCGCGGTCGATCCCGACGCCGTCGATCACGCCCGTGCGGTGGTCGGCACGTGGCCGGGTTTCGACCTCGTCGTCGACGGCTCCGTGGTCGATGTGGAGTTCGCCGTCGAGCTCGGCTCCGACCCGCGGACCGCGATCGGTGCGGCCATCGACCGGTGGCATGCCTTCATGACCGACGAACTGCCCTCCCTCACAGCCGCTCTCACCACACCGTCGGCCACCGACGACATCGCGATGCCGGCGGCGCTGCGTGTGGCGGTCGACCGGGGCCGCACCGGGACGCTTCCGGACGCCGCCGACGCCGCGGGGCTCTGCGGCACCGATCGTGGTGCCGCCGTCGACTCGATGGAGGTCTGCCGGACGCAGTCGCTGCAGTGGCTCCACCGTGCCGACACCGCCACCGCCTCGGGGGACACCGAGGGAGCCGGCGCGGCACTGCGCGCCTCGGAGGGGTGGGACGCGCTCTACGCCGTCTTCGCCGCCGCGGTGCGGATCATGGTGCGCGACGCCGCCTGAGCGGGCCCATCGCTACGGTGGGTTGATGCGAACGGTCGGGGTGGACCTCGCCGCCGAACCCGCGAAGACGGCGTGCGCGGTCGTCGAGTGGGCGGCGGGCCGCGCCGAGGTGACCGCGTTGCGCCTCGGGGCCGATGATGCCGTTCTCGTCGCGGCGGCCGACGGCGCCGACCGTGTCGGTGTCGACGCGCCCTTCGGCTGGCCCGACGCCTTCGTGGAGTTCGTGGTGGCCCATCATCACGGCGGGGCGCCCACCACCGGTCCGCTGAACACGCGCGCCGCGCGGGGGCCGCTCGTGCGCCGACACACCGACGAGGTGGTGCGGGTCGAGACCGGACTGATCCCGTTGAGCGTGTCCGCCGATCTGATCGCCCATGTGGCCCTGCGGTGTTCGAGTGTCCTGCGTGCACTCGATGTGTCCGACCGGGTGCACGGCACGGCCGCCGAGGTGTACCCGGCGGCCGCGTTGCGGACGTGGGGTCTGCGTTCGCGCGGCTACAAGGGATCGGCGAACACCGGTGTCCGCGCCACACTGCTCGCTGACCTCGCGGTCGCGGCGCCGTGGCTCGAGCTCGGCGACTTCGCGCCGCTCTGTCACGCCAGCGACGACGCCGTCGACGCGGTCGTCGCCGCGCTGCTGGCCCGCGCGGTGGCGCTTGGCGCCACGCTGCTCCCGTCGGCGGAGATGGCCGATGTCGCCGCGCGGGAGGGCTGGATCCACCTGCCGCGGATCGATCTGTCCGAGCTCGTCACGGGCTGACAGCGGCTCGCTCGGGTCAGCGGGTGGCGGGCAACCCGAACGTGCGGGTGGCGTCGACGTAGATCGACAACTGGGCATCGCGCAACGGCGGGACGACCGCCTCCAGCCAGCCGTCGACCTGCGACGAGACGCCGACGACCGGGAGGCCCGCGATGACGAAGTCGGTGACCGCGCGGCGGACGTGATTCGCGCTGCTGACCACGACGGCGTTGACGATCCCTCGCGGCTTGACCATCGCTGCGGTGAACAGCGCGTTCTGCACCGTCGACCCGGCCCGCGACTCGGTGATGATGCGCGAGGCCGGTATCCCCCGGGCCACGAGCCAGCTCCGCATGGCGGCGGCCTCGGTGATGCCGTTGTGCGGCGCTCCGCCGGTCACCACGATGGGCGAGAACGGCGCGATGATCGCCTGGCGCCAGACCGCGCCCATGCGCTGCTCGAGCTCGGGTCGCATCGCCCCGTTGTCGAGCAACCCGTATCCCAGCGCCACGATCGCCGTCTGGGGGCCGACCACGTTGGGCAACGGATTGGGCAGGGTCGCGACACCGGCACCGATGGCGCCGAACACACGGTTGACCCCCGCCGCCGTGGCCGGCGACACCGCGTTCAGGCGGCCCTGCGCTCCGGCTCTCAGCGGGAAGTCGTACACGTAGTCGGCCCAGATCGCCTGTAGCGCAAGCGCCTGGGCATCGTTGGGCGCGATCCGCAGCAGCGCGGCGATGTCACCGAGCCCGCCCGGGACATCGCGATGGGCGAACTTGGCCTGCGCGGAGTTGTAGAGCGACGTGGTCGGCGCGGCCGAGGCCACCGCGGGGACGAGCAGCGCCTGGCCCGCTCCGAGGCCCGCCGCGCACACCACCGCCACACCGAGCGTCATGGTCAGGTTCTGCAGACGCGTCCACACCCGCATGCTGTGTTCCTTTCGCTCCCCGAGTCGTCTGGATGCGACCCACGACCGATCGCGGGGACGACAGAGTGGGATCAGCCGTGAGGTTACTGGGGCTGATGTGGCCCATGAGCACAGAAGTGACACGGAACCATCACGGGTGCGCATCGACGCGGCGTGGCGTCGGCCGGTACACACAGTCGGACCCACGCAGCTGCCCATTGCGGACCGTTTCTGTCCGCAATGTCTGGGAGACTGGCCTGCATGGTCATCGAGTCCTCCGCGAGGCTGCTCCGCCTGCTCTCGCTGCTGCAGATGCGTCAGGACTGGTCGGGTTCCGACCTCGCGGACCGTCTCGACGTGACGACGCGAACCGTTCGTCGCGACGTCGACCGGCTCCGGGAACTCGGCTACCCCGTCGACGCGACGGTGGGCGTCGGTGGCGGCTACCGACTCGGCGCCGGTGCGCAGATGCCGCCGCTTCTCCTCGACGACTCCGAGGTACTCGCCGTCGCGGTCGGATTGCAGTCGGGGGCAACCGCTTCGGTCACCGGACTCGACGACGCCGCGGCACGTGCGGTGGCGAAGCTACGGCAGGTCATGCCGTCGCGTCTGCGCCATAGACTCGACGCGCTCCAGGTGGACACCGTGTCGTCGCGTCGACCCCGGTCATCGGTCGACGCGACCGTGTTGTCGGACCTCGCGGCGGTCTGCCACCGGACCGAGCGCCTGCGCTTCGACTACGCGGACCGTTCCGGGGTTCGTTCGCGACGGGAGGTGGAGCCGTATCGACTGGTGCGCAACGGTTCTCGATGGTACCTGCTCGCCTGGGATAGCGGTCGAGACGACTGGCGATCGTTTCGTGTCGACCGGGTGAGTCCGGTGATACCCACCGGTCCGCGGTTCACCCCGCGCCCACTCCCCGAGGGCGGGGCAGCGGCGTACGTGGCGGCGAGTCTCGGGGCGATCGCACGGGCCGCGGTCGCGCGGGTGCGGGTGCACGCCCCGGCGAGCGAGATCGCCCCGATGGTCTACGACGAGTGGGGCACCATCGAGGCCGGAGACGAGACCTCGTGCGAGATAAGGTTGTTCGGGTGGTCGATGGAGTCGATCGCGTGGTGGCTCCACCGTTTCGAGGCGGGGTTCACCGTGATCGAGCCCGCCGAGCTGCGCGACGAGTGTCGCGTGCTGGCGCAGCGGCACAGCGACATCGGCCGACGCTACCTCGATGCGGTGCGGACGGAGTGAGTCTCAGCGCCGATCGGACGAATCGTGCTGGGCCTTGGTCGAATCGGAGTCCGAGAACACCGGCATGTGCGCCGGTGCGTCACCGGTCGTAGCCGGGGCCTCGGAGACCGATGTGTGCGAGAAGAGTTCGGTGTAGTCCATTGGTGTCCTCACGGGCGTGCCCTCGTCGTGTCGACGTACCAGCGTGATCCGACGGGGCGTACAGGCGGCGATCGAAGGATTTCCATCGCCGACGCAATCGGTTCGTCGAGTGCTCCGGACGAACCGTTCTGTCACTCACGCTACACCCGCCCCGTCCGACGGGGACCGATTGAGCGCGATGCGCGGCCTGCGGCGCGCCCGCACCGAACGCAGCCGACCGCGGTGGTGCGCGCAGAGGGATTCGAACCCCCGACCGCTGGTGTGTAAGACCAGAGCTCTAACCACTGAGCTATGCGCGCTCGCGCGACCGCCCCGACAGGGCGACGACGCAGACGAATCTAGCGCGCGTGGCGGGCGAGTCGAAATCGACCGACCGGGCCGTTCAGGTCGCGACGGCCTCGAGAACGCGGGTCCAGAGGGCGTCGTCACGCGCCTCGCCCGGACCGACCATGTCGGCGAACGTGATGACACCGTCGAGACCGACGACGAAGGTGCCGCGGTTGGCGTACCCGGCGTGGGCGTTGAACACGCCGTAATCGCGGGCGGTCGCGCCGTGCGGCCAGAAATCGGACAGGATCGGGAACAGGAACCCCTGCGCCGCGGACCAGACCTTGTGGGTGGGCGGCGGACCGACCGACACCGCGACCACCGTGCTGAGGTCGTTGTCGAAGTCGGGCAGCCGATCGCGCAGGGCCCCCAGTTCACCCTCGCAGGTGCCGGTGAAAGCCAGCGGGAAGAAGACGATGACCACCTTCTTCACGCCCGCGTGGGCGCGCAGCGAGACCTTCTGGTTGTTCTGGTCCCGCAGCTCGAAATCCGGTGCGAGCGCACCGGGTTGCAGCGGTCCCACGGGGAGTTCGGCGTCGTCGACGATGCGGGACACGGGGTCGAGGAACGGTGTGGTGGGCGGGCTGGTCATGGACGCTTCGGGGTGCGCGCCTTGGGCTGCACCAGCCGTGAACCCGACCAGTCACCGAGGTTCATCGCGGAGGTCTGCGTCAGCCCGGCCGTGGGGGCGGCCTCGGCGATCTCGGCCGGGTCGACGTAGCCGTCGGTGCCGGTCTTGGGCGAGAACACCCACACGTAGCCGTCGTCGGCGAGAGGTCCGATCGCGTCCATCAGGGCGTCGACGAGGTCGCCGTCGTCCTCGCGCCACCAGAGCACGACGACGTCGATGACGTCGTCGGAGTCCTCGTCGAGCATCTCCGCCCCGACGACATCCTCGATGTCGGCGCGTAGTTCGTCGTCGGTGTCGTCATCCCACCCGAGCTCCTGCACCACCATTCCGGCGGTGAACCCGAGCTTCTCGGCGCGACTTCCGTGCGCGGCGGCAACCAACGCGAATGACCTCCTGTGACGTGTCATGACCGTGTGTTCCACCCGGTCGGTTCGACCCGACAACGGTGTACCGGTTCGACTTCTTCTAGAGAACAGTCTGCATGGCGAAGTTGCAAGCCGAGTAGTGGTCGGCGCGGCGCGTCCCGACGAGGTGCTGCGCCGGGGTGTCGGTGTGGGGTTCAGCCGCCGGGTGTCGGGGCCGACGGCTCGGCGGCGACGGGCCCGCCACCGGAAACGGGTCCACACGCCGACAACACCGTGTCGCGGGCGCGCTCCCACGCGGTCGAGGTGGCGTTGAGCGCGTCGCGCTGCCTGCCCGCCACGACACGGGCCAGGTCGGTACTGCGTGCGGCGAACCCGCCGGCGGTGGAGCGGACCTGTTCCGACGTGGTGCCGGTCACCGCGCCGTTCACCGCCGATCCCGCACGGTTGAGGGCGTCGACCGCCGCGCCGTCGGTCCGCGCGAGGTCGTCGAACGACTGCGTGGAGTTCAGCCGCGCCACGAACGCGTTGTAGGCGCGCGAGGCCGACATCGCCGCCGAGGTGACCGCGGCGCAGGTCGCGTAATCGGCGGCGGATTGCGCATCGGCGCTCGCGCGCGCTGCCGCCGAGGACCGGGTGGCGAGATACTCCGAGACCTGCACCGGATCGACACGACCGGACCCGTCGACCGTCGTCGCGCAGGCCGCGAGCACGACGCACAGGGCGCCCGTCGCGACCGCGCCGACGGCGCGTGCGCGGACCGAGCCGCACCCCCGGAGTCGATTCACACAGGAGATAGTGCCCCAGCGCTCACCGCGGTCACAACACCGCCGTCGCGCCGGTCCCACCTCCCACGATCGGTGTCCGTACCGGCGAGGTGCGCCACACCTTCACCAATCCTGGGTCACATACGGCACGATTGGTGACGTACCTCCCACTCGGGCGCACCCATGCCCGCACCGAGGCCACACCGGCTGCGAAACACACACCATCCCGCCGGACCACCGCACGCCCCGGCCGTCACTCCCCTGCGCCGGACGACTTGAGGAGACACTCACCAGTGACCGAGAAAACCACCCAGGACGCACCGAAGACGACCGGCAGCGATCGGGTGCGTGTCATCCGCGAGGGCGTCGCCTCGTACCTTCCCGACATCGACCCGCAGGAGACCGACGAGTGGCTCGCGTCGTTCGACGGCCTGCTCGACCACGCGGGTCCGGGCCGCGCGCGCTATCTGATGCTGCGCCTGCTCGAGCGCGCCAGCGAGCGGCGCGTGTCGATCCCCGCGCTCACCTCCACCGACTACGTGAACACCATCCCCACCGAGAGCGAACCCTGGTTCCCCGGTGACGAGGAGGTCGAGCGACGCTTCCGCGCCTTCATCCGCTGGAACGCCGCGATCATGGTGCACCGCGCCCAGCGACCCGGCGTCGGTGTCGGCGGGCACATCTCCACCTACGCGTCGTCGGCCGCTCTGTACGAGGTCGGCTTCAACCACTTCTTCCGCGGCCAGGACCACTCCGGCGGCGGCGACCAGATCTTCATCCAGGGCCACGCCTCGCCCGGCATCTACGCCCGTGCCTACCTCGAGGGGCGTATCGACGAACACCGCATGGACGGTTTCCGTCAGGAACACAGCCACGCCGGCGAGGGCGGCGGCCTGCCGTCGTACCCGCACCCGCGGCTGATGCCCGACTTCTGGCAGTTCCCGACCGTGTCGATGGGCCTGGGCCCGATGAACGCGATCTACCAGGCGCGGTTCAACCACTATCTGCACGACCGCGGCATCTCCGACACCTCCGAGCAACACGTGTGGGCGTTCCTCGGCGACGGCGAGATGGACGAGCCGGAGTCGCGCGGTCTCGCACACGTCGCGGCCACCGAGGGTCTCGACAACCTGACGTTCGTCGTCAACTGCAACCTGCAGCGGCTCGACGGACCGGTGCGCGGCAACGGCAAGATCATCCAGGAGCTCGAGTCGTTCTTCCGCGGCGCCGGATGGAACGTCATCAAGGTCGTCTGGGGTCGCGAGTGGGACGCGCTGCTGCACGCCGACCGCGACGGTGCGCTGGTGAACCTGATGAACACCACTCCCGACGGCGACTTCCAGGGTTTCAAGGCCAACGACGGTGCGTTCGTCCGTGAGCACTTCTTCGGGCGCGACCCGCGCACCAAGGAACTGGTCAAGGACATCAGCGACGCCGACATCTGGAAGCTCAAGCGTGGCGGTCACGACTACCGGAAGGTGCACGCCGCCTACGCCTCGGCGATGGCCCACAAGGGGCAGCCGACGGTGATCCTGGCCCACACCATCAAGGGCTACACACTGGGCAAGCACTTCGAGGGCCGCAACGCGACGCACCAGATGAAGAAGCTGACCCTCGACGACCTCAAGGACTTCCGCGACAGCTGCCGCATCCCGATCACGGACTCCCAGCTCGAGAAGGACCCGTACCTGCCGCCGTACTACCACCCCGGTGCCGACGCCCCGGAGATCCAGTACATGCTCGATCGCCGCAAGACCCTCGGCGGCTTCCTTCCCGTGCGACGCACCCGGAGCAAGGCACTCAAGCCCGCGACCGACGGCGTCATCAAGGCCATGGCCAAGGGCTCGGGCAAGCAACAGGTCGCCTCGACCATGGCGCTGGTCCGCATCTTCAAGGAGCTGATGCGCGACAAGGAGGTCGGCAAGCGCGTGGTGCCGATCATCCCCGACGAGGCCCGCACCTTTGGCATGGACTCGTGGTTCCCGTCGCTGAAGATCTACAACCGCAACGGCCAGCTCTACACCTCGGTCGACGCCGATCTCATGCTCGCCTACAAGGAGAGCGAGGTCGGGCAGATCCTGCACGAGGGCATCAACGAGGCCGGCTCGACGGCGTCGTTCACCGCGGTCGGGACCTCGTACGCGACACACAACGAGCCGATGATCCCGCTCTACATCTTCTACTCGATGTTCGGCTTCCAACGGACCGGCGACGGCCTGTGGGCGGCGGCCGATCAGATGGCGCGCGGCTTCGTGATCGGTGCGACCGCGGGCCGGACGACGCTGACCGGCGAGGGCCTGCAGCACGCCGACGGACACTCGTTGGTCCTGGCCTCGACCAACCCCGCGGTGGTGGCCTACGACCCGGCCTACGCCTACGAGATGGCGCACATCGTCGTCGACGGTCTGGGACGGATGTTCGGCGACGACCCGGAGAACATCTACTACTACATCACCGTCTACAACGAGCCGATCTCGCAGCCGGCGCAGCCCGAGGACCTCGACGTCACCGGCGTCCTCAAGGGCATCTACAAGTGCCACGCCGCGCCCGAGAAGAAGCAGTACCCGGCGAACATCCTGGTCTCGGGCGTCACGATGACCGACGCTGTCCGCGCGCAGGAACTGCTCGCCGAGGACTGGGACGTCTCCGCAGACATCTGGTCGGTGACCTCGTGGGGCGAGCTGACCCGCGACGGTGTCGCCTACGAGAAGGCGGCGCTGCGCGATCCGGACGGCGATCACGAGCAGCCGTTCGTCACCTCGGCGCTGTCGTCGGCCCAGGGTCCGTTCGTCGCGGTCAGCGATTTCATGCGCGGGCTGCCCGAACTGATCCGCGCGTGGGTGCCGGGCACGTACCTCACCCTGGGCACCGACGGTTTCGGTTTCTCCGACACCCGTCCGGCGGCACGACGCTTCTTCAACGTCGACGCCGAGTCGATCGCGGTGGGCGTGTTGGCGGGGCTGGCCCGCGACGGTCACCTCGAGACCTCGGTCGTGGCGGAGGCAGCGCAGCGGTACGACATCACCGACGTGCTCGCGGCACCCGAGCAGACCAGTGATCCGGGCGTGGCGTGAGTCGGTGCCACGTGACCACGGGGCGCACTAGTGTGAACCGGTGACCGAGACCCCCCACGCACCCGAACAGAGTCCGGGTGACCTGTTCAGCGAGCGGGGGGCTCGGGTACCGGCGCCGGCCGACGTGCACGACGCGTTGCCCGACACCCTCCTCAAGCGGGTGAAGCAGTACAGCGGTCGGCTGGCGACAGAGGCCGTGCACTCCATGCAGGATCAGTTGCCCTATTTCGCCGAGTTCGAGGCCGGGCAGCGCGCCAGCGTGCAGTTGGTCGTACAGACCGCGGTGGTCAACTTCGTGGAGTGGTTGCAGGATCCCGACGGCAACCTCAAGTTCACCGTGCAGGCGTTCCAGGTGGTTCCGCAGGACCTCACCCGGCGTATCAGCCTGTTGCAGTCGGTGGAGATGGTGCGCGTCGCCATGGAGTTCTTCGAGAAGTGGCTGCCGCTGCTCGCGCGCAACGACGCGCAGCTGCGGGCCCTGACCGAGTCGGTCCTGCGCTACGGCCGCGAGATCGGGTTCGCGGCGGCCGCCATCTACGCCTCGGCGGCCGAGTCCCGTGGCGCCTGGGACTCCCGCGTCGAGGCACTCGTCGTCGATGCCGTCGTCCGGGGCGACACCGGACCCACCCTGCTGTCGCGTGCCGCCGCCCTGAACTGGGATTCCGATGCCACGGCCACCGTGGTGGTCGGCTACCCGCCACCGGAACAGAACGTGTCGGTGCCGCTCGCGATCCACAACAGCGCGCGACGGCACGACCGGTCGGCGTTGTCGGTGGTGCAGGGCACCCTGCTCGTGGCCATCGTCAGCGGCGAGATGGACTCGGCGGACGAGTTCGTGACGACGCTGCTGACGCATTTCGCCGACGCACCCGTGGTGATCGGTCACACCACGCCGTCGCTGGGCGCCGCCCACAGCAGCGCGGTGGAGGCGTTGGCCGGGATGGAGGCCGTCGCGGGCTGGCCCGGGGCCCCGCGGCCGGTACACAGCTGGGAACTCCTGCCCGAGCGCGCGCTGCTCGGCGACCGGGCCGCGGTGCGGACCCTGAATGACTTCCTGGTGACGCCGTTGGCCAAGGGCGGCGACACACTCACCAACACCCTCGATGCGTATCTCGATTCGGGCGGATCGGTCGAATCGTGCGCCCGGGAACTGTTCGTGCATCCGAATACTGTCAGATATCGACTAAAACGGATCGCCGAGGTGACCGGTCGGGACCCGACCAACCCGCGCGATGCCTACGTGTTGCGGGTCGCATCGACGGTCGGGCGTCTGGCCCAAGTGCATCAAGGAACCCTCTCATGAGCCCCATGAGTAACGTGCGTCACAATTTTGTGTGTATTTTCCCACCGACGACGAGATGACCCTGTAGCGGATCACGAATCTCGAACCGGTGACGAAGTGGATACGTCCGCACAGTCGTTTGTAGGAACCGCACAAAAGCCGGCGACAAGGTTCGGTGCCCTCCACACCAGCATCGGGAGCCCGGAGGGTGTTCTCTGATCAGGTGCTCTCATTGCTTGCGCCCGGACAGGGCTCCCAGACTCCCGGAATGCTCGAGCCGTGGCTCGAACTTCCCGGTGCGGCCGATCAGGTCGCGACGTGGTCCAAGCTGACCGGGCTGCCCCTCGAGCGGCTCGGCACCACCGCGACCGCCGAGGAGATCACCGACACTGCCGTCACCCAGCCCCTCGTCGTCGTCTCGGCACTGCTGGCGTTCGACGAGCTCGGCAAGCGTCATCGGATCCCCTCCGACGTCGTCGTCGCCGGCCACTCGGTCGGTGAGCTGGCCGCCGCCGCCATCACCGGCGTGATCACCCGCGACGAGGCCGTGTCGCTCGCGGCGATCCGCGGCGCCGAGATGGCCAAGGCGTGTGCCGAGGTGCCCACCACCATGGCCGCGGTTCTCGGCGGGGACGAGGAGCAGGTGCTCGCCCGTCTCGCCGAACTCGACCTGGTGCCCGCCAACCGCAACGCCGTCGGCCAGATCGTCGCCGCCGGCACCGTGGAGGCGATCGACACGCTGATCGCCGACCCGCCGGAGAAGGCGCGAACCCGTAAGCTGTCCGTGGCCGGAGCGTTCCACACGCACTACATGGCGTCGGCCCAGGACGCGGTCGCCGCGGCGGCCGCAGCCATCACCCCGCAGGATCCCACCGCTGTGCTCCTGTCCAACTTCGACGGCAAGCCCGTCACCTCCGGTGTCGAGGCGCTCGCGCGGCTCGTGTCGCAGGTGACCAACCCCGTGCGATGGGATCTCTGCTCGGCGACGATGCGCGAGCTCGGCGTCGACTCGCTCATCGAACTGCCGCCCGCCGGGGCGCTCACCGGGATCGCCAAGCGCGAACTGAAGGGCACGCCCACGCGCGCCCTGAAGACGCCCGACGACCTCGAGGGCATCACAGAACTTGGATAGTTGCTCCCGCACACGCGGGAGTACCCGGAAAGGCGCCGCAGGCGCCCGTCCAGACGGTGGCCAGGTCACCGTTCCGGAACATGTTCAGGACGAACACGACAAGAAGGGAGCCACCCCGTGGCGACTCAGGAAGAACTCATTGCCGGCATCGCGGAGATCATCGAAGAGGTCACCGGTATTGAGCCCTCCGAGGTCACGCTCGACAAGTCCTTCGTCGACGACCTCGACATCGACTCGCTGTCGATGGTCGAGATCGCGGTGCAGACCGAGGACAAGTACGGAGTGAAGATCCCCGATGAGGATCTGGCCGGACTGCGCACCGTCGGTGACGCGGTGGGCTACATCCAGAAGCTCGAGGCCGAGAACCCCGAGGCCGCTGCCGCCATCGCAGCGCAGGTGGAAGCCAACAAGAAGGCTGAGTGACGTAATTGACCTCCACTCTTCGTGAATTCTCCACGGCAGCCGGGAACTTCCCCAGCGTCGTGGTGACCTCCATGGTCGCCACCACGTCGGTCGGTGAAGATCTCGACTCCACGTGGAAGGGTCTTCTGGCCGGCGAGTCCGGTATCAAGACCCTCACAGACGACTTCCTGACCAAGTACGAGCTCCCGGTTCGTATCGGCGGGAAGTTGGTCAAGGACCCGACCGAAGAGGTGTCCCGCGTCGAGGCCCGTCGCATGAGCTATGTCGAGCGCATGGCCCACGTGATGAGCAAGCGCCTTTGGGAGCAGGCCGGCGAGCCCGATGTCGACAAGGACCGCCTCGCGGTCGTTCTCGGCACCGGCCTCGGCGGCGGCGATGCGCTCATCGCCGCACACGACGCGATGACGCTGACCGGCAACTACCGCAAGGTGTCGCCGTTGGCCGTCCCGATGACCATGCCGAACGGACCCGCCGCGGTCATCGGTCTGAACATCGGGGCCCGCGCGGGCGTCATCACCCCGGTCTCGGCGTGCTCGTCGGGCTCGGAGGCGATCGCCCACGCGTGGCGCCACATCGTCCTCGGTGACGCGGACATGGTCGTCACCGGTGGTGTCGAGGGCTTCATCGACGCCGTGCCGATCGCCAGCTTCGCGATGATGCGGGCGATGAGCACGCGCAACGACGACCCCGCCGCGGCGTCCCGTCCGTTCGACAAGGATCGTGACGGTTTCGTCTTCGGCGAGGCCGCCGCACTGCTGGTCCTCGAACGCGAGGACCACGCCCGGGCCCGCGGCGCGCACATCCACGCGCGTCTGCTCGGTCAGGGCATCACCTCCGACGGGTATCACCTCGTCGCACCCCATCCCGAGGGACTGGGTGCGGCACGCGCGATGGCGCGTGCACTGGAGACCGCAGGTCTGCAGCGCACCGACATCACGCACGTCAACGCCCACGCGACGTCGACGTCGATCGGCGACACCGCCGAGGCGTTGGCGATCAACTCGGCAATCGGCGAGCACGCTGCGGTGTACGCACCGAAGTCCGCGCTCGGGCACTCCATCGGCGCGGTGGGTGCATTGGAATCGGTCCTGACCGTCAAGGCGATCGAGGACGGGGTCATCCCGCCCACGCTGAACCTCGACAACATGGATTCGGAGTGCAACCTCGACGTCGTCGCCGGTGAGCCGCGCTATGGGCACATCGACTACGCCATCAACAACTCGTTCGGATTCGGTGGGCACAACGTGGCGCTCGCCTTTGGGCGTTACTGACACCCGTCACCAAACACACAGTTGCGTGTGGTGAGTGACTCGCCGGAACTGTTAGGAGAATCGATGACAACCATGGCTCCGATCACCTCGCACGAGGACTCGGCTGATCCTCGTGACCCGCTGCTGCGACTGACGAACTTCTTCGACGAGGGTTCGATGTCGCTGCTGCACTCCCGCGACAAGTCGGGCGTGCAGGCGGCCGTCGGTCGCGTCAACGGCGTGCGCACCATCTCGTACTGCACCGACGGCACCGTCATGGGCGGCGCCATGGGTGTGGTCGGCTGTGCGCACATCGTCAACGCCATCGACACCGCGATCGCCGAACAGGCCCCCATCGTGGGGATCTGGCACTCGGGGGGCGCACGCCTCGCCGAGGGCGTCGAGGCGTTGCACGCCGTCGGCAAGGTGTTCGAGGCCATGGTGCGTGCCTCGGGGTACGTCCCGCAGATCTCCGTGGTGGTCGGTTTCGCCGCGGGTGGCGCGGCGTACGGCCCGGCGCTCACCGACATCGTGATCATGGCGCCGGCCGGCCGGGTGTTCGTCACCGGTCCCGACGTCGTCCGCAGTGTCACCGGTGAGCAGGTCGACATGGAGTCGCTCGGCGGCCCGCTGACGCACGGCAAGAAGTCGGGCGTCAGCCACATCACCGCCGACTCCGAGCCCGACGCCCTGTGGCGCGCCCGTCGCCTGGTCGCGACGTTCAGCCAGCAGGGACACTTCAGCAGGCAGCGCGCCGAGGCCGGCGACACCGACCTCAAAGCGCTTCTGCCGGAGTCGAACCGGCGTGCGTACGACGTGCACCCGGTCGTCGCGGGTCTGCTCGACACCGACCTCGCCGCCGATGGCGAGACCGAGATCTCCAGCTTCGAGGAGATCCAGGCGAAGTTCGCGCCGAACATCGTCGTCGGTTTCGGTCGACTGTCGGGACGCAGCGTCGGCGTCGTCGCCAACAACCCGCTGCGCATGGGCGGGTGCCTCAACTCGCTCAGCGCCGAGAAGGCGGCCCGGTTCGTGCGTCTGTGCGATGCCTTCGGGATCCCGCTGATCGTCCTCACCGACGTCCCGGGGTACCTGCCCGGCGTCGGCCAGGAGTGGGACGGCGTCGTGCGCCGTGGCGCCAAGCTGCTGCACGCGTTCGCCGAGTGCACCGTCCCCCGCGTCACGTTGGTGACCCGCAAGATCTACGGCGGCGCCTACATCGCGATGAACTCCCGCGCGCTGGGGGCGACCGCGGTGTTCGCGTGGCCGGGCTCCGAGGTCGCGGTCATGGGCGCCAAGGCGGCCGTCGGCATCCTGCACAAGAAGGCGCTCGCGGCTGCGGCCGACGACGAGCGTGAGGCACTGCACGATCGCCTCGCGGTGGAGCACGAGGCCATCGCGGGCGGTGTGGGTCGTGCGCAGTCGATCGGTGTCGTCGACGAGATCATCGATCCGGCGAAGACACGCAGCATGATCGCCGAGGCGCTGGCCTCGGCACCGGCTCGACGCGGACGCCACAAGAACATCCCGTTGTGAGCGGCGTGATCTGACACCTCAGACGACGAAGGCCCCGGACCGTCTGGTCCGGGGCCTTCGTCGTGGTGCTCGTCGATCGGGGTGGGGTCAGCCCACGCGCTGGTGCAGCCAGGTCACCTCGGCGCCGGCACCACCCATGCGGAACTCCTCGAGGGCCGAGTCCCAGGCGGTACCCAGGGCGGCGTCGAGGCGTCCGGCGAGTCCGATGCCGTCGGCCTGGGCGTCGAGCATGGCGCGCAACTGCATCTCACCGATCATCACGTCCCCGTTGGCGCTCATCGACCCCCGCCACAGACCGAGGCCGGGGACATGACAGAAACGTTCGCCGTCGACGCCGTCGCTGGCGTTCTCGGTGACCTCGAAGCGCAGGGGCGACCACTCACGCAGGGCGTTGGCCAACCGCGCGCCGGTACCGACGGGACCGGTCCAGTCGACGGTCGCCCGTTGCAGACCCGGCGCCGCGTCCTGCGCCGACCATTTCAGGTTCGCGCGGGCGTCGAGGGTCGACGACAGAGCCCACTCCACATGCGGGCACAACGCGGTCGGCGACGAGTGGATGTAGACCACGCCCGTCGTCCGGTCCGCGAACTGTTCGAGAGTGCGCACTGTTCCAACCTCCGGGATGTCGACGAGGAGCGTCTTCCCCAACGACCTTGCGACATCCGGCGTTAGCACACTGTGCACCGCAATTGTGCCTCATGTGACCCGTGTTGCGCCAGTGCACAGTGTTATCGATCGTGAATCGCCGCGACCACGTCGTCGTTGAAGTCCGACCACAGCGGCTTGGCCCACGCCCCGAAGTCGCGATCGGTGAGCACCACGCACGCGGCATCGATCGTGGGATCGACCCACAGGAACGTGCCGGACTGCCCGAAGTGGCCGAAAGTCGCGGGCGAGTTCGACGCCCCGGTCCAGTGCGGCGACTTCTCGGCGCGGATCTCCATCCCCAGGCCCCAGTCGTTGGGGCGATGCCTCCCGTACCCGGGCACGAAGCCGTCGAGGCCCGGGAACTGCACCGATGTCGCCTCGGCGTGGGTCGCCTCGGCGAGCAGTCGCGGCGCGAGGAGCTCGGCGGCGAACACGGCGAGGTCGTCGACGGAGGATTCGGCGCCGTGTCCGGCCGGTCCGCTCAGCACCGTCGACCCCAGTCCGAGCGGAGCATAGACCGCCTCGTGCAGGTAGTCGGCGAAGCCGATGCCGGTCGCTGCGGCGACCTCGTCGGCGAGCGCGGCGAAGCCGGCGTTGGAGTAGATCCGCTTCTCCCCCACGCCCGCCTCGACCGCGGCCGTGTCGCCGTCGGCGGCGTCGAAGGCGAGACCGGAGGCGTGGGCGAGCAGATGCGCGACCGTCGATCCGGGTGGGCCCGCGGGCCGGTCGAGGGTGACGGCCTCCTCCTCGACGGCGATCAGCACCGCGTAGGCGCTGAGCAGTTTGGTGACCGACGCGAGGCGATACGCCCGCCCGGTGTCGCCGTGGCGCGCGATGACCTCGCCGCCGACCACCACCGCCGCCGACACCGAGTCCACCGGCCATCGGTCGAGCTGATCGAGTACGGGCTGATCGAGTTCGGGCACCCGATCATGGTGTCAGATGAACACCGTCGGGATCAGTGATCCTCCTCGGTGAAGCGGATGACGCCGCGGATGTTCTTGCCGTCGAGCATGTCCTGGTAGCCCTCGTTGATCTGCTCGAGGCGGTACTGCCGGGTCACCATGTCGTCGAGGTTAAGCTTGCCGCTCTTGTAGAGCGACAGCAGCATCGGGATGTCGAGCTTCGGGCTCGAGCCGCCGAAGATGGTGCCCTGCAGGTTCTTCTGGAGCAGGGTGAGCATGGCGAGGTTGAGCGTCACGTCGGTCTCCATCATCGACCCCATGCCGGTGAGCACGCAGGTCCCCGCCTTGGCGGTGATGCCCATCCACAGGTCGACGTCGGAGCCGTGCACCTCGCCGACGGTGACGATGACCTTGCGGGCCATGGCGCCCTCGGTGACCTCGGCGATGGTCATCGCCGCTTCCTCCACGCTGGCGAAGGCGTGGGTGGCACCGAACTTCATGGCCTGCTCGCGTTTCCACTCGACGGGGTCGATGGCGAACACGTTGCGCGCACCGGCGAGCACCGCACCCTGCAGGGCGGAGATGCCCACGCCGCCGCATCCGACGATCGCGACGTCCTCGCCCACCTGCACCTTGGCGCTGTGGGTCGCCGATCCGAAGCCGGTCGGCACGCCACAGCCGACGAGGCAGGCCACCTCGAAGGGGATCGACGGATCGATCTTCACCACCGAGGTCTCGTGCACCACCATGTACGGCGAGAACGTCCCCAACAGCGTCATCGGGTAGACGTTCTCCCCCTCCGCGGTGTGTACGCGGAAAGTGTTGTCCGACACGGCTTCACCCTGCAGGAGCATCGCGCCGAAGTCGCAGAGGTTGCTCAGTCCGGAGCGGCAGGACGGACATTTGCCGCACGACGGGATGAACGACAGCACGACGTGGTCGCCGACGGCGAAGTCGGTGACACCCTCGCCGACCGCCTCGATGACGCCGGCGCCCTCGTGTCCGCCGAGGACGGGGAACCCGGCCATGGGGATGCCGCCGGTCACCAGGTGATGATCGGAGTGGCACATCCCGGCCGCCTCCATCCGGATGCGCACCTCGCTCGCGCGGGGCTCCCCGATCTCGATCTCCTCGATCGCCCACTTCTCGTTGAAGTTCCTGAGCAGTGCACCTTTGGTCTTCACGAACAACCTCCACATCGTCGCCGGGGTGATGACCCGGCGTGTCCTAGCGGTGACACTAGTCACTCGGACCCGGAAATGGAACGTGTTCTACTTCCGCGGTCGCGGAGTTGTCGCGCAGCGCACGGACACGCCGTCCGTGACGGCCGTCGGGGGCCGCCGGTAGTGTCGCGATCGATCTCGTCGCGGGCCGAGTCTGGAGTGGATGATGGCGCCCCTGATCGAGCGATTCCCCTCGCACTGCCCGTTGGGCCACCGGTTGGGCGGGCGCCGAATGCTGGTCGGCTGGGACAACCGCAGTGATCCACCGCAACGTATCTGGATCTGTGGTCGCTGCGACATCGTCATGCACAGTGCGGATTACCCGTGGCCGTCGGCAGACTGATCTGTGCGTCGTCACATGCGGTGACCGCCACGTCGACCGCCCCGACAGCCATCGGGCACACGCACCTGCCCGCCCGGGTGTCCGGCTCACGGACCTGTGACGAAAGCGTGATGAACAGGGCATAGTTGTCGGCGTGCACACGGACCCCGAGACGCCGCGCGGCCGCGCGGAGGGCCGCGATCGGGTGCCGCCCGCCGGGACCCCACGCCCGCCGTCACACCCGTCCGCCGAGCCGGACGGGCACCCCGACTCCGCGATCGACGGGTCCCGGCGACGCCGGATGCAGTCCATCGCCGACCTCGATGCCGATCCGCGGACCGAGGTCGTCGTCGGGCGGGGTCGCGGATCCACCACCGCCGGCGTGCTGCGTCGGTTCGACGCGCGCTCGGCCGCGGTGCTGCTGAGCACCAGTGGATCACTCCCCCTGCCGGTCCTGGGCTTCCTGCAACCGGAGTTCATCCGTGACGGCGGCCTGCCCTGGCTCGTGACCGTGTGGATGTTCACACTGCTGGTCTTCGCCACGACGCTGGTGGTCGGCCGGCTCAGCGACCGACTGTTCGCCACCTTCGGTTTCGTCGGCATGGTCGGGATCGCGGTGGCCGCCTACGTGGTCACCGAACCCGCCGCGTCGGGCGTCATCATCACCCTCCTCGCCGCCATCCCGGCGATCGCGGCGATGTCGTCGTCGCGCCGTGTCGTCGTGTCGTTCGCGGTGTTCGCCGTCGCGCTCGCGATCGGTCTGGCGTTCATCGACGTCACCTCCGTCGTCGGGATCATCGTGCGGTGTGGCGCCGGCGTGGCGAACGTGATGGTCCCGGTGTTCATCGTCGCCGCGCTGCGCAACTCCCTCGAGGTCACGATGGAGCGGTACGCCGTCCTCGGCGACACCGATCCGCTCACGGGTCTGCTCAACCGGCGCGGATTCCTCGCCCGCAGTGGAGATCTGCTGACCTCGGTCGCCGCGGCGGGTGATCAGGTCGGGTTCCTGCTCATCGACGTCGACCACTTCAAGGCGATCAACGACCGCCTCGGGCACGCGGTCGGCGACAGCGTTCTGGTCGACACGGTCGCCGCGATCACCTCCGCCGCCCCCCGCAGCAGCCTCATCGGCCGGTTCGGCGGCGAGGAGTTCGTGGTGCTGTGCGGCACCACCGGTCAGGCGGCGCTGTCGGCCACGGCCGAGCGGATCCGCGAGGCGGTCGCCGCGGGGTCGACGGTCACCGTGAGCATCGGTGCCGTGGCGGCGCCTCTGTCGAGCACCCGATCGGGTCGACCGAACATCTCACACGTGATCGACCACCTCACCCATCTCGCCGATCGGTGGGTCTACGTCGCCAAGAGCGCGGGCCGCGACCGCGTGGTGTGCCTGTCGTCGTCACCGATCCACTTCGTCGACGGCGACCCCGCCGGCGCATTCGCCCCCGTCCGCCGCATGGCGTGACCGATCGGGCAGCCTGACCCCGCGTGCGCGGGGACGACCTCGGCAGACGTGCGGGTTCTCAGTACGCGCCGTCGCGGGAGACGACGGCCTTCGCGGTGCGCCACAGGATGAGGATGTCCTGCATGATCGACCAGTTCTCCACGTAGGACAGGTCGAGGCGCACCGACTCCTCCCACGAGAGGTCCGAGCGGCCCGAGACCTGCCACAGACCGGTGATCCCGGGTCGCACGAGCATGCGGCGCGTGACCACGTGGTCGTAGGTCTCGACCTCCTCGCGCAGCGGCGGGCGCGGTCCGACGAGGCTCATGGAGCCGCCCATCACGTTGAACAGCTGGGGTAGTTCGTCGAGGCTGTACTTGCGCAGGAACTTGCCGACACGGGTGACGCGCGGATCGTCGGCCATCTTGAACAGGACACCGTTGCCCTGACTCTGGCTCGCCAACATCTGACGTTGCGCGTCGGCACCGACGACCATCGACCGGAACTTCCACATCGGGAACGGTTCGTTGCCGAGCCCGACGCGTTCGCCCCGGTAGAAGACCGGCCCCGGCGAGCTCACCTTGATGGCGATCGCGCAGGCCAGCATGACCGGCGACAGCAGGATCAGCAGGACCGCGGTGGCACTGCGGTCGAAGGCCGACTTCAGGAAGCGGTTGGCGCCCTCGTAGGCGGGCTTGTCGATGTGCAGCAGCGGCAGTCCGGCGACGGGCCGCACCATCATGCGCGGGCCGGCGACGTCGGTGACACCGGGCGACACCAGCATCTCGACGTCCATGTCGTCGAGATCCCATGACAGTTCCCGCATCGCGGAGTGCCCGAGGACCTCGGCGGAGGTGACCGCGACGGTGGTGGCGCCCGAGAGGGCGACGGCGCTGCGGGCGTCGGAGAAGTCCCCGAACACCGGGATGAGCCGTCCGCACGACTCGATGATCTCGGGATCGGTCGGCTTCTCGACCGGCACGCACAGGCCGACGACCTCGAACCCGAGCTCGGGGCTGGCCTCGAGCCGGTCGATCAGCGGTCGGGCCGAGCGGACCCCACCCATGATGAGCACGCGCTCGAGGTATTTCCGGGATCGGCGCATACTCACGAGGTAGCGACGCATGCTCCAGCGGCTCAGCAACAACAGACCCGTACCGAGCGGGAACGCGATGGCCAGGAACCCGCGCGCGACGCTCAGGGCCATCAGCTGGTCGACGATCGCGAACACGCCGAAGGTGGTCACCGAGGACGTGAGCACCCGGCTGTACTCGTTCGGGCCGCTGCCCAACACGCGACGGTCCGAACTCTGCGTGATGCGCAGCATCCCGAACCACCACACGACGATGGCGCCCGCGACGAAGATGGCGGGCCAGCTGAAGCGACCGAGGGTGTGGGTGAGGTGGTAGCCGAAGCGCACGATGAGGGCGGTCGCGACGGCGACGGTGATGACGACGAGGTCGACGATGCGGGCGCGGGCGGCGTACTTGTACATCCAGTGCTGCGAGCGCGGCTGGACGAAGCGGGCGTCGGTGGCGGGAACGGTGGAGCGCGCGTGCGGGCGGAACGGTAACGAGGTCACGACACTCCTTTCGGGATCCACGGCGAGCCGGTGTTCGGCGAACTGCGACGAACTGGTTTGTCAGCCTAACTGGTTTCCCCGCGTCGTGAGCGTGCATGCACGAGGTCTTGACGGCTACATCTGATTCTGGGTGACCGGCGTTACGTACAGGCGTCCATCAGGGGCGCCGCCAGGTGAACTGCGGTCACCGATCGACGGCTCGGATCGGTTGTTCGGCCGCGGCGCCCGCCATCGCGACGAGCAGGTCACGCACCTGCGGGGTGGGCACGTCCCGCAGCCGGGGCGAGGAGTTGATCAGGCCGAACACTGCATGCGCCCTGGTCAGCGCCTCGTCTCGCGGGATCGCGAGGTGCTCGACGAGGACGTCGGCCCAGATGTCGACGTAGTCGCGTTGCAGGCGACGCACCAGGCGTCGGGCGTCGGTGTCGAGTGACGACAGGTCGCGGAACTGGACCTCGATGAGATCGGGTTCGGACACCGCGAAATCGACGTGGCGCCCGATCAGGGCGCGCAGCACCTCGGCGGTCCCCGACGCGGTGCGCGCGGCCCGTCCGCCGTCGAGCAGTCGACGCGACACGTCGATCAGCAACTGCGCGAGCAGGTCGTGTTTGCCCTCGAAGTGTCGATACATCGCCGGCCCGCTGATCCCGACCTCGGCGCCGATGTCCTCCAACCGGACCGCCGCATATCCACGGCGGGCCATGAGATGCGCTGCGGCAGTAAGAATCTCGGCACGCCGCGCCGCCTTGGCGACATCGCGTGCGGTCGGCTCGGGCCGGCCTCCCCCGACTGCCGCCGACACGGCCGTCAGCAGTCCTGCTCGGAGGTCGCGCCGACGAACCGCGACTGCAACCACGGCAGCGCGTTGTCGAGGTTGATGTCGCCGTGCCCCTTACCCGCCTGCTCGCTGATGGTGAGGCGGTCGCCGAGCCCGCAGGCCTTCGCGACCGCGGCTTTCGTCCAGGCCTTGTCGATGTAGGTGTCGGCGTCGCCGTAGAGCACATACATCGGCGCGGTCACCGCCCGGCGCGGCAACGCGTACGACCGCAGGAGATCGGTGAGACGCGCGGCCGCCTCGTCGGTGCGGGGGGCGAGGTCGAAGGGCCCGAGTTCGTCCACGGCGGCGTCACGCCTGCCCACCAACGAACCGGAGCACGCCGAGAGCACGTCCCAGTTGGTGACCGCACTGCCGCTGCGGTAGTCGTCGCGGACGATGTCGGGGTGGGAACGGGCGGCCGCCTCGACGAACCACTGCAGGGCCGGCGCCTGGTCACGGGTGAGTGTCCCCGCACGGGCCTTCGCCACGAGTCCCACGACGTCGGCGGCGGGGACCCCGGCGACGACACCGACGAGGTCGAGTTCGGGGGCGTAGGTGCCCGCGTCCTCGTCGGCGGCCCAGATCGCGCCGCCGCCCTGCGAGGAACCGAACCCGCCCCACCGGGGGGAGATGTCGTCGAACACCGCGCGCAGGGCACGCACCGAGTCGATGACGTTGCGGCCCGCGGTGCCGGAGTCGAGGTACGGGTGGACGCCGGCTGCGCCGAGGCCCTGGTAGTCGGCGATGGCGACGGCGTACTTCGCCCCGAGCAGGCCCTGCGCGAGACCGATGAGTCCGCGGAGGTCGGGCGACGTCGACGGACCGCACTCGGTGTTGATGCCGAGGGTCCCGTGCGCCACCGCGACGACGGGCCATCCACCCGCGGGCGCCTCACCACCGGGTTTGAAGACGGTGCCGCTGACGCGGGTGCGCCTGCCCGACGAGTCGGTGGACACGTACTGCACGACCGACCCCTTGACCTTCCCGAGTTTCATCAGCAGCGGGAGGTCGTCCATGGGCTTCGCCGACAGCACCGAGCCGGGTGTGTCGCCGCCTCGGGCGGGGTTGTCGGTGCCGTCGGGGTTCGAGACGCCGACGACGAGCACGACCACCACGGCCACGACGAGCGCCACAATGATCGCGATGCTCCATGTGACCGGTCGGGTGAGCCCTGCGGGCCTCCTCACACCGGGTCCACGGTCACCGAGCCACGACCCGGCCTGCGCAGGGTCGCGAACTGGCACCGGACCACGGTGGTGTTGCCGTCGCGGAACTCATCGGTCATCGGAAGTCCGAACTGCGGTCGCCATGCGTCCAGCATCTCACCCGACAGCGGGTGAGCGCCCGTCTGCGGTGACCAGAAGTACTCGGTGCTCACCAGATCGTCGACCGGTTGCCGCCCGTCGATCATCGGACCGGTCGGGGTCGACCCCGCCTTGTCCATCGCGGCGACCACCGCGGTCGGCGAGGCGAAGCACCGGTCCATCCAGCAGGTGACCGCTCCCCCGGTGAACTCCTGTCGGATCTGTTGCGTCCCGCGCGGTGAGGCCTGCCGGTACCACGGGGTGACCGCACCGCCGATGGGGAACTGCGCTCGCGCGGACGCGCCCAGCACCCGCTGGTACACGACGTCGTCGTTGAGATCGGAGGCGATGAGACTCTTCAGCGAGGTGTAGAGCGGTTTGGCCGAGAAGTCGACCCGCATGATGCCGAAGGTGTCCTCACGGTCGGCGGAGTCGTCTTTCCGATCGCGCAGTTCCTGCACCAGGATCGGGCCGGCGAACGACAGCTGCGACCACTCACGGATCGACTCGGTGATGATGGCCGCCTGCGTCGCGGCGTCGGAGATCGGTGTGCCCGATGTCGGGAACCCCACCTCGGTGGCCCAGATCTTCTTGTCGCCGTCGCCGTACGCCTGCATGACCGAGTACATCCCGGCCACCATCCGCATGGCCCCGTCCGGGTCGAGGGGGTCGGTGGAGTAGGAGGTCGGGTAGGAGTACGGGTGCACCGACAGAGCATCCATGTACCCCGCCGCCCCGGCGGCGTACATCTTCTCGACGAACGTGCGGCCGTTCATAGTGGTGGAGGTGTCGACGGCGGTGGCGACCGAACCACCGAGGACGGTGATACGCGGGTCGGCCGCCTTGATCTGCCGATAGGCCGCCTTGAGCATCGACGTGTAGAACACCGGGTCGGGTCTCGGGCGGAAGAAGTAGCCGCCGTTGGGTTCGTTCCAGATCTCCAGCGTGGAGACGCGACCCGAGTAGTGCTCGGCGACGTCGCCCGCAAAGCGTCCGAATTCGGTGGCCGACGCCGGGCGGCGGGTGAACTGCGAGGATCCGCCGGCCTGCCAGCGGGGCGTGTAGTCGACGACGCCGACGATCTCGATGCCGTGGGCCCTCGCGGCGTCGACGACCCGGTCGACCGGCGCCCAGTTGAAGACACCCTCGACGGGTTCGATGAAGGGCCAGGCGAGGTCGAGACGCAGGGTGCGGACGCCGAGGTCGTTCATGGCCGAGAGCGATCGCTCGAGAACGGTGTCGTCCTCCACGATCAGCATGCTGCCGCCGTTCACCCCGATGGGGACCAGCTGCGGTGCGGCGGCCACGGGGGTGGGCCGGGTCGAGGCGGTCGACGTGGCGGTGTCGCCGGCGGGGTCGGTACCGCATGCGGTCGTGAGCACGGCGAGGACGACGAGGGCAACTGCCATCGTCGATGCGGTGGACGTGCCGCGAACCAGTCGAAGTATCCGTTGGAGTTCGTTAATGAAGTTGACTGTAGCGAAACAGCGCTACCTGATACGCAACTTGCGGGCGTATTTGAGCCCGGGCTCCTCGACGAAGCGGTAGGTCACGGCGGCACACGCCACCGACAGGACACCGACGATGGCGAGATTTCCGAGCATCCCGCCCACGCTGTCGCCCGCGAGCAGACCCCATCGGCCCAGCGCGATGAGCAGGGGGAAGTGCCACAGATAGATGCCGAGCGAGATCTTCCCCAGATATTCGAACGGCCTGAAATCGAGGATGTCGGCCATCCGCGAGCGGCGCCCCTCGGCCAGCGGCAACACAATGATCAGGATGAACAGGCCGGCCGCGAGCCCGGTCGCGGTCACCTGGAAGTTCGACTTGAGCGCGAGCAGGGCCAGCATCGCGAGCGTCGACACGACCAGCCCGGCGACCGACCAGCGCCGCAGCCTCGTGCCGAGCCGCGAACCCTCGGGGCCGACCTCGACCGCGACGAAGAGGACCGCCGCGGCCATGCCGAACGCGAAGGCGTCGCTGCCGCCGAGGAAGCTGCGCAACACGACCGCCGACCAGTTGGCGCCGAAGTTCTGCTCGGCGATGTCGGTGATCCCGGCGCGATGGGCGAGGTGGTAGGCGAACACCTTGCCCGCGACGCCGATGACGACGAACAGGATCGGCGGGATCAGCCCGATCACCACGGGGTTCCACCGCATGCGACGACGCAGCGCGAACATCAGCGCACCGACGATCGGGAGGGCGAAGTAGAAGGCGTACTCCAGCGTCAGCGACCACGACGGGTTCACGCCGGTCTGGATGAGGCTCGGGAAGTACGTCTGGACCAGGAAGAGGTTGGCGATGAACGTCCACGGGTCGGTGATCATCCCGGTACCCGCCTGCGAACCGATGACCAGCGACTTCTCGGCGTTGGTCAAGTAGGCGGCCTGCAGGGCGAAGTTCGCGATCAGGAAGATCACGAGGTAGACGGGGAAGATGCGCAGCAGGCGGTGGATGACGAACTGTCGAACGTCGGGCTGTTTCGGGGCGCCGAGGAACAGGGCGCGCACGAACGGCAGGAACAGCAGGAACCCCGAGAGCCCGAAGAAGAAGATCAGCGACTGACCCAGCAGGCCGATCTTGCTGGCCACCGTCGTGTCGGGTGAGTAGTGCGCGGCCACGTGGACCACGAGGACGGCGATACAGGCGAGGCCACGCGGTCCGTCGAGACCCTTGATGCGACCGCGGCGACGCGGTGCCACCGTCGCCGTGACGGGAGCACCCGAGATGGCGGAGGCCGGTATCACCGGGATGTGTCCCGAGGGCCGGTGCGGGGTGTCGGCGGTCACGCGGTCGACCCCGCCCCACGCCCCACGGCGGCGGATCGTGCACAGGTCGACGAACTGGCGGCCCCGGTCTCGAGCTGCGCTGAGGTGTTCACCGTCACCGTCCGTTTCGTGGTCTGCGGCCGACCGCACACTGATGCGCGATGGCGTGCTGGCGTCACGGAACGGCACAGTCGTGCCGATGGATCACCGTGACGAGGTCACGAGAGTGATGGTAGAAGCCGTAGCACGGTTTCGCAGGCCCCCCGGCCACCCCCTGCGGGAGTCGACGTACCCGACCCCCACGCGGTCACCATAACCGGACCCGGACACCGTCACCACTCGGACGAACCGCCCGCCTCAGGTCAGGCGGCCACAGTCGTTCACGACGGCCCGATTGTTGAACCGGTTCTGCAGCCAGCTCGTCGCGATCGATATGTCGACGTCGGCGTGGCCGCGATCGGGCTGCAGCACCGACTGGATGGTGTCGCCGAGTCGGCACGCCCGCGCGACGGCGTCGGTGGTCCACTGCGGCGTCACCAACTGGTCGCGGCCGCCGTAGAGCACAAGGATCGGGGCCGCAGCCCGCCGGACCGGCAGGCTGCGCCGCGCGAGGAGGTCGGTGAGCGCATTCGTCGCCGCGGTCGACGACGGCGTGAGGTCGTCGGGACTGATCTCCTTGATGACCGCGGCGCGCCGCTCGGTGAACGCAGGGCTGCACTGCGACAACAGATCCCAGTTCGATTCGACGACGCCTCGACGGTACGAGTCCAGGTCCAGGTCGGGGTTCTCGTGCTTGAGCACCAGCAGCATCCACTGCATGAGGCCGCGCTGGTCCTCGGTGAGCCTGCGCTGTGCGGCGGCCTGCGCCAGCGGCGCGATGTCGAGCGGCGGGGAGGCGGCCGCGGTGCCGAGCAGGTCCAGATCGGGGGCGTAGGTGCCGGCGAGCTCGTTGGCCGCGAACACGGCCTGCCCGCCCTGCGAGGTGCCCAGGGCCGCCCACCGGTTGGACACCGACGGGGACAGGCGACGCGCCGCGCGCACCGAGTCGATGACGTTCATGCCCTCGGTCGCCGCATCGAGATAAGGGTGTGTCGGTTCGGTCACACCGGGAGCCCCGAGGCCCTGGTAATCGCTCACGGTGACCGCGAAGCCCTCGCTCACGAGGCCACTGGCGATGATCGAGATCCCCAGCAGGGTCGGGTCGAGGGTCGGCCCGCACTCCCCGAGCACACCGGTGGTGCCGTGGCCGAGCGCGATGACCGGCCACCCCCCGGTCGGCGGTGTCCCCGACGGGATGAAGATCGCGCTCGAGACCTCGGTGCGGGAGTCGTCGATGCCGGAGGTCGAGCGGTAGACGACGCGGGCGGCGATCGACGACGCCGCGCTGACACGCCGGTCGAGGAGCGGCATCTCGTTGGCGCTGACGATCGAGCCGACGCCGGTGTCGCGGGTGTCGACGGCCAGCGGCGCACCGATGGTCGACTGGGCGGGATCGGAGTCGGCGCTGTCGGAATCCGAACCACAGGCCGCGGTCGTGGACAGCACCGCTGCGACACAACCGATCACGGCGAGCGCGCGGACACGCCCGCCCACCGGTCCGCGCGATCGGTGGATGTCGCGCTTCGTCACGGGTCTCCGCATCGTCATGTTTTCCTCAGTCCTCGGACATCACGCAGTACGTGCAGGGCGTCGCGGCCGTCGCCGACCCGGTTGCCGATCATGTTGGCGCCGATCAGCGCGATCGCCGCGACGCCGAACCCGATGGCGCCGCCGAGTCCGATCGCCTGCGTCAGGCTGGTCTCGGTGGAGGCGCCCGCCGGGGTGGAGGCGTCGACGACGAACAGCTCCGACTGCACCGACTCGGTGCCCATCGGCTCGAGCTCGCTCACGACCTGGCGCATCTGATCGGCCATCGACGACGCCAGCGTCGTGGCCGCCTCCGCGGTGTCACCGGTGGTGACGATGCGGAACACCGCGCTGTTGAGCACCGGGAAGACGGTGATGCGCGAGGCGAGGTCGGCCGTGGTCGCGTTCGGGCCCAGCACCTTCGCGCGGTCGGCGACGAGGACCCGTGACAGGACCTGTTGGGAGAGCGCGAGGTTGCGCATCGTCTCGATCTCGGCGCGACCGGACAGGTCACTGGCGTACGCCGCGACGACCGACGGCGGTCCGGGCGCCTTGGCGACCACGACGGCCTGGCTGGTGTATTCCGGCTTCTCCATGCTCTGGGCGAACCAACCGACGGCCATGCCGCCGACGACCGCGACGAGGACGGTGATCCACGACCGCCGCAGGATCCGGCCGTAGTCGGTCATGGTCGAGGTCGACGGCGACTTCACGGTCGGTCCCCGCAGTTCGTCACGTTGCCGCCACCGAGCCGCAGGGTGTTGACGAAGTCCACCGCCTGGTCGGCCTTGAGATCCTCCTGCGTCTCCCCGACGCGCCGCACCACGAACAGGCTCTGTCCGTCCTGGCACGCCTGGGTGATCGCGGCCTCGGTGGGTCCGACGTCGGCGACCTCGTCGTCGGTGCCGTAGATGATCAGCGCCGGCTTCTTGTTCGCGCCGACCGGGGCCGCCCGTGCCTGGATACGCGACTTCACGAACGCCGCGGCCGCCGCCGAGTTCGGCCTGAGGTCGTCGGGACCGAGCGACGTGATCGCCCGTCCGATGTCCTCGACGGAGGTGCGCGCGGTCGGCAGACACTGCAGCAGGGTCGGCCAGATGCTGCGCGCGTACGACGAGCGGTAGTCGTCGAGGTTCATCGACGAGTTCGAGTCGGCGATCGACTGGAGCGTGTAGATGTACACCGAGTACTGCGCCGGGGTGAGGGTCCCGCTGACCGCGCGGTCGACCAACCCGGTCATGTTGGCCCACGGCGCGATCGACGCCGATCCGAGCAGGTCGAGGCCCTGACCGTAGGCGGCCGACCGGTCACCGGCCGCCCACGACGCCAACCCGCCGAGGGCGCCGCCGTAGGAGATCCACCGGGTGCTGACCACGCTGGGGTTGAGGGCGTGCGCGGCGCGTACCGCGTCGATGAGGTTGTTGCCGTAGGTCGTCGCGTCGAGGAACGGAACGACCGGGCCTGCCTGACCGATGCCCTGGTAGTCCGACATCACCACGACGTATCCCGACACCGCGATGTTGGCCATCACCTCGGCGTTGCCGAGCATCGACCCGAACAGCGACGGGGCACACTCGGGTCGGATTCCGGAGTTGGGGCGGCCGTAGGCCACGATCGGCCAGCCGCCGTCGGGCGGCGGGCCGTTGGGCACGACCACGATCCCCGACACCTCGGTCGGTGAGTTGTCGAGTCCGTTGGTCGAGCGGTAGATGATCCGTCGGATCGACACCCCGACCGAGGAGAGGTCCGGGTCGACCGGGCTGGGCGGGTCCTGCAGTGCGACGACGCCGCCGGGACGGCGCGAGTCGGCCGGGGCGGTGAGCGTCACGTTCGGGTACTGCGACACCAGGGCCGGCCCCGAGACCGACGGGTTGATGGGGACCGAGGTGTTGTCGGGCGGCGACACCGAGCAGGCCGCGCTCACCAGCACCGTGAGCATCGTGGTGGCGCCGAGCAGGATCGACCGGGCCGTCCGACGGGTCGGACGGCGTCGCACCGGTGCGATGTCCGTCGGCCGCCGGTGCGGTCGTGTCATGTCCGCGACCCGCTCATCCACGCTCCGAGGTGGCGTCGACCTTAGCCGATGCACCCGACACCGCGGCGTGAGTGACGGCCACACCGACCACCTGGACACCGAGCGCGACCAGCGACTCGACCGACGACTTCAGCCCGGGCCGCGTGGTCCGGTTGAGCCGCGCGAGCACCACGGTCGCGTCGGAGAGTGCGGCACACACCGCCGCCGACGTCGAGGCGTCCGTGGCGGGGGTGTCGAGCACGACGAAGTCGAATCGACGACGGGCCTGGGCGAGCACCTCGTCGAAGCCCTCCGAGGAGATGAGTTCGCCGGCCGTCGGGGGACGCGTACCCGCAGGCAGCACGGCGAGGTTCTCGCGCAGACGCACCACGTTCGACACCAGATCGCCCTCGCCCACCACGGCCGACGACAGACCCTTGTCGGAGGAGATGGAGATGGCGCGGGCGATGCCGTTGCCCGCGAGATCGGCGTCGATGAGCAGGACGTCGTGGCCCGCGTCGGCGAGCACGCCGGCGAGTCCGAGGGCGACGGTGGTGCGACCGACCCCCGCGCCCGGGCCGGTGACGGTGATGACGCGTGGGGAGGTGCCGCTGGCCGATGCGGCGGCCCCGATGAAGCGGATGTTGGTGCGCAGCGTGCGGAAGGGCTCCATGCCCTCGCCGCTGCCGGTGACCGCGGCCTCGACGTAGAGGTCGCTCGTGGGGATCTCGGCCAGGAGGTGGTGTCCGCTGCTGGTGGTGACCGCGGCGCTGTCGCGCACCCGGCGGTCGAGCAGGGCGAGACCGACCGCGACGAGGATGCCGACGATCAGGCCGGCCGCGACACCCATGATCAGCAGGATCCAGACCGAGAACCCGACGGGGGTCGAGGGCAGGTCGGCGTCGTCGAGGACGATCGCCGTCGCCGCGGCACCGCCACCTCGACGGGAGGTCTCGAGTTCCTGGACCACGACGGCGGTCTGCTGGGCGACGGCGTTGGCGTAGGACTGCGCACGACGCGGCGAGGCGTCGGTGACGGTCACGGCCATGATCACCGTCTTGTCGATGGCCGCCGCGGTGGTGTGGGCGCGCAGGGTGTCGGCACTGACCGCCCCACCGAGCGCGGCCGACGCACGACGCGCGACCTGATCGCTCGTGGCGATCGCGGCGTAGGAGTTGACGCGTTCCTGGGCGAAGAGGTTGTTCTGGTAGGACTCGCCCACCGACGACCCGCCCTCGGCCGTCGCGAACAGTCGCGACGTCGCGGCGTACCCGGAGTCCTGGAAGAAGACACTGTAGGCGTATCCGCCCGCTGCGCCGATCACGGCGAACACCACGATCACCCACCAGAACTTCACGAATATCCGTACATACTCGCGAATAGCCACGCGATGGACTCCCTTCAGGCCGGACAGCATCCGGACAGAAAACTGATGAACGATTCGTCGTCGACAGGAACGTGATCGTCTCCGACGGGGTCACGAACGAACACGACCACCGACCCGAACGATACGACAATGCGCGATGGATACCTCGCCTGCCATGCCCGGACAACCCTAACCCGACGTTCCCCGACGCGCCGGGGATGCCCGAACGACCATACCGACTTGCACTCCCTCATCGAGATGCAAAGATTGCCCACGTGAAGGTCGTCTATCGCGTCATCGTGGTCGCAGTTGCCCTGCTCGCCGCATTCGGTGCGATTTACCTCGGCGGGTCGGCCCTCAAAGCAACTTTGGCCGGTCTGGCGATGATCGTCGGCGTGTACGTGGGATTGCGGCACCCCATCTGGTTGCTGTGGCTCCTCGCCTTCGTCGCCGGGATGTTCCCCGCCGGATACCTGCCGGGTGTGCACGTCCCCATGGTGTTCAGCTTCGCGATGGGGTCCCTGCTGGCCACCATCATCCATCCGTGGGAGGTCACGGGGTTCAGCACGCTCGAGCGCTGGGTGCTCGCACTGGTGGGCGTGTCGTTCGTGTCGCTGGTGGCGAGCGGGTTCAACCTCATCGCGATCATGGAGTACGTCAAGTGGACCACCGCGACGCTGCTGATCATCGTGCTGCTGCGTCTCCCCCGCGACCAACTGCGCAGATTCGGTCAGATCTATGTGGTGTCGGCGACGGCGGCGTCCCTGCTCGCCATCGGTATCGTGTTCGGCGACTCGGGCGGTCGCGTGCTCAAGGCCCTGTCGATCCTGGGTTACGGCGTGAAGGACAACAACTTCTTCGTCTACACCGAGAGCGGCGCGGTGGCGCGCCTGGCGGGCACGTTCCTCGAGCCGAACTCCGCGGGTATCGCCATCCTCGTCGCCGCGCTCATCTGTGCGGTCGTGTTCGACGGATGGCGGCGCGTCGCCTGCGGCGCGATCCTGCTGCTCGCCCTCGCCCTGACGCTGAGCCGCGCATCGCTGTTCGCCGTGGTCGTCGGCGTGATCCTCATGTTGGTCTTCGCGAGCCTGAGCGCCCGCCAGCGGATGGGGATCGTCGGTGTCTTCTTCCTCGGGTTCTGCGTCGCGATCGCGGTGCCCAAGATCCGCAACCGCATCTTCAGCTCCTTCGGGTCGCAGGACGCCGGCTCGAACGCCCGCCTCGACGCCCTGAAGGACTTCCCGTCGTACATGGGCGGGAAATGGGTGTTCGGCCGCGGTTGGGGACTCATCGAATTCAAGGACCCGTCGAAATCCATCGCGACCAACTTCGTGGCCAATGCACCGCTTCTCGCTACGTATCGCGGCGGCGTGATCGTCGCAGCGGTATTCGTGATGACATTTCTGTACGCGAGTTATCTCGCATATCAATGTCTGCGGACCACGCATTGGAATCTCGCATTTTACGGCGGGGGCTTCATCGGGTTTTTCTTCCTCACCATGCAATTGGACATCGGCACGGTCACCATTCCCGCCACCGTCGCGGCACTGTCATTGTTGGTGACATTCCTGAAATACACCCATGAACTGGCCATGGATCTCGACGACGTCGGTCGGGGCAGGGCCGGCCCCGTCCCGCCACCACTGCCCCGTCCCGCACCGCGCGTACCCGTCGCCGATGTCGAACCCCCGCGCGTGCCCGCCCACGCCCGGGCGCAGTGAGGCGCCGCGCACCCGCACACTCCTCTCCAGCGCGCGGGCCACGGCACGCCGCATCCCGCGTCGTGCTGCTCGTGTCGGTGGTTCTCGTATGCCTGACCGCGGCTGCCTGCGGCACTGACCCGACCGCCGTCCCCGGGGTGCTCATCGCGCCGAGCGACCGCGTCTCGGCGAACCCGATCGCCGTCGACGACTCGCGGACGACCCAGGGCATAGCCCTGTCGACCGCGCCCTACTTCGACTCCGCCGAACAGACCCGCAGCAGTTATGACCTGGCCGCGCGCACAGGACTGGACTCGATCCGCCTGCCCGTCCAGTGGGGCCTCATCCAGCCCGACAACGCGAACACCTTCGACTGGGCGGTCACCGACCGCATCGTCGACGACGCCGTGCGGGCGAAGGTGAAGATCCTGGCCACCCTGTCCTCGACGCCCACCTGGGCGGCAGCACCCGGGGGCGACGGGCCCTACGTCCGGCCGCGCGACCCGGGCCAGTTCGCCGCCTTCGCCGCCACGGTCGCCCGTCGGTACCAGGGGAAGATCGCCGACTACGAGATCTGGAACGAACCCAACGCGGGGCTGTTCTACGGACCGCAGCCGGATCCGGCGGGCTACACCGCCCTGTTGAAGGCGTCGTATCGGGCCATCAAAGCCGTCGATCGTTCCCTTGTCGTCGTCGCCGGCGGCCTCGGTCCGGTGATTGATTCCGCATCGACGATCAACCCTGTCAAATTCTTGACCGCCATGTATGCCGACGGAGCTGCGGGCAACTTCGACGCGTTGTCGTTCCACCCCTACAAATATGACCTCAGCCTCGCCGACGGGTGGCGCCTTCCGAACTCCCCCGGTCGCCAACTGTCAGGACTCCGTCAATTGATGATCGCTAATGGCGATGAGGGAAAAAAGATCTGGGCGACCGAATTCGGTATCCCCACCGTCGACGTCTCCGAGGCCGAACAGGCCCGACGGATCCCCGAGTTCATCCAGAAGTGGATCGAGCTGCCCTATGTGGGCCCGGTGTTCTACTACACCGATCGCGACCGGGCGACCGGCGACGGTGACACCGAGAACAACTTCGGCCTCGAGCGCTCCGACGGGACGCCCAAGCCCGTGGTCGCGACCCTCTCGGCGTACGCACGCAACGGGATACCCGACGCCGTCGTCGATCGCCGGATCCGTGCCGTCGACGCCGAACCGGGCTGGGGCCGCATCCTCAGTCCGGTCGTCCCGGTCACCTCGACCGGCATCCTGGGGCGCTACTACGAGAACGTCACCGTCTTCTCGACACCGATGGGACTGATCTCCTCACCCGAGCAGATCGCGGCACGAATGGCTGTCTATGACACCTACCCGGTGGCGTTCTTCGTCGACGGCTACCAGGACACCGCGGCGGCACTGCGTGTCTACAGCTCACCGTCGACCGGCACCCACGTCATCGGCAACGGGATCGTCTCGGCGTGGGACCCGCGGTACGGGCTAGCGACCACCGAGGAGCTACCTCTCCCCGGCGGGGGCGTCCGCGCGCAGTTCCAGAACGGATCGATCACCTGGACCCCCACCCGTGGCGGCGTGGGGATGCTCGACCGCTGATCGGTCAGGGGCACACCAGGTTCTGTACGGCCCGCTGCGGGACGCCGTCGGCCCATCGCTGCGCGTTGCGGTCGTGCAGTGTGCGCGACTGCATCTCGGCGTACGCGGCGTCGCGAAGGTATCGGCGGGCCTGCTCGACGAACTGCTCCTCGTCGTCGAACGGGTCGAGGTCGAACACCGGGCCGAGCGACCCGATGGCGGCCGAGGTACCGATCACCGGCAGGCCACGGCTGGCGGCGTCGAGGATCTTCACCCGCACCCCGCCGCCGGTCGCGACCGGCGCGATCAGTGCCCGACAGGTGGACAGGAACGACTGCAGATCATCGACGAAACCGAGGTCGTGGACCCCCTCGGGGTAGGTCACCGCCGGGGCGTTGGCCGCCTTGGCGCCCACGATGTACAACTCCGCACCGTCGATTCCCTGCGCGATCCGCGGCCACAACCGCAGCGCGATCTCGAAGGCCTCCTGGTTCGGCGGCCAGTCACGGGTGCCCATGAACACCAGCCGCGGCCCGGCGTCGGCGAGCCCGAGACGGGTCGCGGGCGGCATCGTCAGGTCGATCCATCGCGCCCCGGCCGCACCCTCGGCGCGATACATCTGCGCCTCCTCCGCGTCATAGGTGCCCACGGCATCGGCGGCGCGGGCCACCCGGATCTCGTCGCGCAGGATGAACGGGCTCTGCAGTCGTCCGATGATGCCGCGGGTCGCCTTCCACACCTGCGACTCGGTGTTCACGGTGTTGATGACGAATCGCACGCCGGGTTCGCGGGCCCGCAGATAGCTCTCGGCCATGTAGCTGTGTTCGGCCACCCACACGTCGGACCGGCCGTGGTGGGCGGCGATGGTCGCGCGCAGCTCGGGCTGGTCGTAGCGCTCGTGGACGATGCTGCGACGGTGCACGACACTGCGCGGCACCAGTCGGACCGACGGTGCGGGCTTGGCCACACGGGTCAACCCGGATACCGCGGGGGCGTCGGTGACGGTCGACAGGCAGATGGTCTCCACGTCGGCGAACGTCTTGGTGATCTCGATCATCAGGCGCGACAGCGCGATGTCGCCCCCGTGCTCGGCGACGGGATCCTTCGACAGCAGGTAGGTGACACGCGTCATCGCCTCTTCGGGCCCTTCTCGTGGTCTGTGGGGGACGCGACCCCGTCGGCGACGGGTGCGGGTGCGTCCGGGGTCGGATCGGCGACAGGCCTGCGCAGTGCGATCGTGAACACCGTCAGCAGGATGATGTCGGCGATCACGGTCGCGATCGCCGCACCCACCGCACCGGCCCACACCAGGCCGGCCACCATGGCCAGCTTGATCACGACGACGACGGCGTAGGCGCTGCTGCGCACGATGTCGCGTCGCTGCATCGACAGGATCACGGTGTCGACGAAGATGACGACGCGCAGGCACACGAACAGCGACATGATCATCATCGCGGCCGCGATCTGGGTCGCCACGGGCAGGAACAGTGCCACGAAGCCCGCGAGGAAGAGCACCGAACCGGCCGCCGCGGCGAGGATCACGGTGTGCCGCATCGGCGGTCCCGAACTCACCCGACCGTCGCCGTCGCGGAGTTTCTCGTGGTACGTGCTGCCCAGAGCCGCACCCACCTGTGCCAGCGCCCAGGCACAGACCACGGCGATCGAGTAGTAGCCGACGGTGGTGCTGTCGGTGAGGAAGCCGAGCAGCAGCACGTCGCCCTGCAGGTAGAGGGCCACGGCGAGGTTCTCGCCGAACAGCACCGCGGCGATCTTCGGCGGGCCGGGGAACTGGGGCCGGTCGCCGCGGATCGTCCACACCGCCAGCACCGCCACCACGAGGTACGGGATCACGAACAGGATGCTCGCCACGGTCAGCGACGGATCCGGCGCGAGGTAGAGGTAGGCGCCGCCGAGGACCACGGCCGACACCTGACGGATGGTGTCCCAGCGCTGGACCACGTCGGGGTGGCCGTCGCGCAGGCGCCGACTCTTCAGGGCGCTGAAGATCATCTCGCCGCCACTGGCGACCAGACCGAACCAGACGATGTAGGAGAACGGCGTGAGCAACAGCCCCGGGATGATCATCGCCAACGCGATGAGGACGCGCAGCGAGCGCTCGCGGACGAACCGGTCCTCGCTCTCCCGGATCGCGCGGACCGCGAACGGGTTGTCCAGCGGCGCGGAGAGGATCGCGCCGGCGGCGTAGGCCATCGCGTACTGGCCGTAGGCACCGACACCGACCTGTCCGATGAGCGAGGCGGTCCACAGCAGACCGGTCCCCCGACCGCCGTAGGTCCACAGGGCCGCGATCAGGGCCTTGGTGATGTGTTGGCGACCGGACAGGACCGGCGCGCCCCCATCACGTGACCCCCCATCAGGTGAACCCCCGTCTGGTGAACCGCTGTCGGGTGCACCGGCCTCGGGCGCCGAGCTCATCGCGACCAGACGTCGACGAACCGCTGGACGACGTTGCGCGGGCTGCGGTCGGCGCGCACCACGGTCAACTCGTCGACGAGACGCCGGAGCCGTTCGTCGTCGTCGACGAGGGACTGGGCCGCGGCGCTCAACGCCGGGATGGGATCGGCGTCGTCGTCGGGACCGCCGACGACCACCGCACCGCCGTCGTCGGCCATCTCCGCCAGCGCGCCGTGGGCGGTGCTGACGAGCGGGGTCAGGTAGGCGATGGCGTGGGCGGCGACCGAGGAGGCCGGGAACACCGGACCGTAGAGGGTGCGCTGTCCGTAGGGCACGAGCAGCGTCCGCACCGATCCGAAGAAGTCGTCGAGATCGGTCCCGTCCAGTCCTCCGAGGATCTCGACGCCGTCGACCGGCGGCAACGCCTCGGTGCCCCGTCCGGCGACGCGCAGGGCGATCGACGGGTCCAACGCGGCCCGGATACGGGAGATGTGCTCGAAACCCTTGCCGCGGTAGACGAGTCCGAACATGCCGACCGCGCGTGGCCGTTCGTGGGCGGGGGCGATCTCCGGACGGTCGAGCACCAGCAGTGGCACATGGTGCACCGTCGCCCGCGGGAAGGCCGCGCCGAGGGCGTCGGCGCCCGCGTGGGTGAGCGCGAACATCGAGCGGTCGCCGATGACGCGACGCTCCACGGCGCGGGTGACCGGCCGGCCCGGATAGTGCAGGGCGTGGCTCGCGACTCGCGACTTCGACAGCAGCCGGGTACGTCCGGGCAGCCACACGACACCGGGCGGGTCGTGCACCGTCGCGGTGCTCACCACCGACGGCACCCTGCGTTCGACGAACGCGGTGGGCCAGAACGACTCGACCGAGCCGCCGGACAACTCGGCGTGCAGGGCGACGCGCCCCGAGGCGTCGACCGCGGCGAGGATCTCGCGGTGTCGGCGGCGCAGGGTGGCGACGGTGTCGGTGCCGGGTCCGGGATGGCGGAACTCGATCACGTCGTCGATCTGACGGCGGAGTTCTTCGACGAAGATGTCGCTGTAGTGCCCGACACCACCCGCGGTGGACTCCGGTGCGACGTAGACGACTCGGGACGGCCGACGGCCGGTGGCGGCCGTCGGCTCCTGTGTGGGGTCGACCATGTTCGTGCGGCCGCGGCCCGTCAGAAGAACAGGGGTCGGTAGTACGGCGTGTACTGCAGGGCGTCGGGGTCGCGCATCGACTTCACCTTGGCGGGCACGCCGGCGACCATCTCGAGGTCGTTGACGGGGCGGGTGACGCAGGCGCACGCACCGACGACCGCGCCGCGACCGATGTGCGCGCCGCCGAGCACGGTGGCGCGGGTCGCGACCCAGGCGTAGTCCCCCACCTGCAGCGGCGCGAACACCGGCGGGAAGTCCTTGTGGTTCGGGTCGTGGCCGCCGGCGATGAACTGGGTGTCACTAGCGATGACGACGTTGTCGCCGATCGCGATGCCGCTCCGGGCGTCGAACAGCACCCGGAAACCGATCGAGCAGTTCTCGCCGATGTTGAGCAGGTCGATGTCGAACACCTGCAGGCCGCGCAGGAAGGTGGTGCCCTCACCGATCGTGGCGCCGAACAGCTTCAGATAGTTGCGGCGGATGGCATGGAACGGGATGTGGGTGACGAACGAGTTGAACAGCAGGCCACCGATCCGGTTGCGGATCTTGTATCCGACCGACAGTTCCTCGAAGCTCCAGCGGGTCTTCCACCCGGGCGGGTCGGGAAGCGTGAGGGTCTTCGCGGGTTCGCTTGCCGCGCTCGACTTCTCGGCATCGGACTGCTTGCTGACGGTCACACCTTCTCCTTGTTCGTCATCGGGTGTCGTCCACCCGACGGGCTCGTCACGGCAGTGCGGTCATCGGGCTGCGACCGGATGCGTCATGTGCGATTCGACCATGCTCGAGACGATCTCGCCGAATTCGACGGTGGGTGCCCAACCGAGGACCGCCCGGGCATGTGCTGCGTCACCGACGAAGTCCGACGGGTCGACCGGGCGGACGTGGGCAGAGTCGACCTCGACGAGGTGCTCCCAGTCGTCGATCCCGACCGCGGCGAAACCGGCGGCCACGAAATCGCGGACCGAGTGCGAGGTCCCGGTGGCGATCACGAAGTCGTCGCCCCGGGCGTCGGAGCGGACCGCCATCCGGTACATCGCGTCGGCGTAGTCCGGGGCCCACCCCCAGTCGCGGCGCGCGGTCAGGTCCCCCAGCGACAGCCGGTCGCGGTCACCCCTGGCGATCGCGGCCACGCCGTGCGCGATCTTCCCGGTCACGAACTCCGTCCCGCGACGGGGGGATTCGTGGTTGAAGAGGATCGCGTTGTTCACCGCGAGGCCACGGTCGCGGTAGACCGCGCCCAGCAGGTGTGTGTAGGCCTTGGTGGCGCCGTAGGGCGACGAGGGCGAGATCGGCGTCGACTCGTCGAGACGTCCGGCGTCGGTGGTCCCGAAGATCTCCGCGCTCGAGGCGTTGACGAACACGACTCGGTCACCGGTGCGGTCGGCGACCCCCATCGCCGCATCGAGCAGGGCGGTGGTGGCTACGGCGTTGACCCTCGCGGTGGCGACCGGCGCCTGCCAGGAACGTCCGACCGAGGACGCGCCCGCGAGGTGGAAGACGACGCCGGGCGACACCTCGGCGACGAGTGCCGCGGCCGCCTCGTCGTCGACGAGGTCGCACCCGTGCAGATGCGCGCCGGTCAGGTCGGCCGGCGACGTCTCCGACATGGCGGTGCCGGGCCGGTAGGCGCCGTGTACCTCCCACCCGTCGGCGAGGAGACGTTCGGCGAGGTAGGAACCGTCCTGCCCGTAGATCCCGGTGACGAGGGCTACGCGCGGATCGGGGCGAGCGTCATCGTGCATGGACAGCCGGCGGCGCAGACGACGCCACGGTCTGCGTCCGTGCACGCTCGGACTCGAGATCACCGGCCACCATCATCCGGACCAGTTCCGGGAACGACACGCTCGGTGTCCAGCCCAGCTTCTCGCGTGCCTTCGTGGAGTCACCGATCAGCAGGTCGACCTCGGCGGGCCGGAAGAACTGCGGATCGATCTTCACGTAGCGCTCCCAGTCGTCGATCCCGACCTCGGTGAACGCGATGTCGAGGAACTCGCGGATGGAGTGGGTCTCGCCGGTCGAGATCACGTAGTCGTCGGCCTCGTCCTGCTGCAGCATCAGGTACATCGCCTCGACGTAGTCGCCGGCGAAGCCCCAGTCACGTTTGGCGTCGAGGTTGCCCAGCGAGATCGAGTCCTGCAGGCCGAGCGCGATCCGCGCGACCGCGTTGCTGATCTTGCGGGTCACGAACTCGATACCGCGACGCGGCGACTCGTGGTTGAACAGCACTCCCGAGCTGGCGTGCATGCCGTACGACTCGCGGTAGTTGATGGTCATGTAGTGGCCGTAGACCTTGGCGACGCCGTAGGGCGATCGCGGCCAGAGCAGGGTGGTCTCCTTCTGCGGGACCTCCTGGACACGACCGAACATCTCCGAGCTCGACGCCTGATAGAAGCGCACCTCGTGGTCGGAGATGTCCTGATAGAGGCGCACGGCCTCGAGCATGTTCAGCACGCCGCCGCCGGTCACGTCGGTGGTCAGGCGCGCGTTCTCCCAGGAGTACGCGACGAAGGAGATCGCGCCGAGGTTGTAGACCTCGTCGGGGCGGGCCAGCGTCATCGACTTCATCAGGCTCGACAGGTCCAGCAGGTCGCCGGTGACGATCTTGACGTCGGGGAACTCCTCGCGCAGCGCCCCCACCTTCGGGTTGTTCTGGCCGCGGACGAGGCCCCAGACCTCGTATCCCTTCTTCTGCAGCAGCTCGGCGAGATAGAGGCCGTCCTGTCCGGTGATACCGGTGATCAGGGCGCGTTTCTGGGTCACCAGATGTCCTTCGGGTCCGGCGCGAGACGGTCGACGATCTCGTGCAGTTGTGCGGCGAAGTGGTCGTCGGAGAAGCGCGTGACGTGGTCGGCGATCTTCTCCGAGTCCCAGTGACGCTGTTCGACGCGGGTCACCGCGGCACGGATGGCCTCGGGCTCGGGCTCGTCGAAGTACTCGGCGGTCACGTGCTCGACGGCGGTGTCGAGGAAACCACCCCAGCGGAGCAGGGCGGCGGGCTTACCGTAGGCCGCACCCTCGATCGGGGTGAGGCCGTAGTCCTCGTACGACGCGGCGACGACAGCCGAGCAGTGGCGGTAGAGCCACGCCATCTGGCGGTCGCTGAGGTCGGACACCATCGCGACGTTGTCGGGTTTGAGTGCGCGCAGTCGCTCGGCCTCGGGACCGCGTCCGACGACGACGAGGCGTCGATCCGTGTCGCGGAAGGCCTCGATGACCTTGTCGACGTTCTTGTAGGCCAGCAGACGCGAGATGCAGAGGTGGTAGCCGTCGGGCGCCCAGTCGGCGACCTCCTCGACGACCTCGGGCTCGGGTTCGACCGTGATGGTGGCCGGTGCGGGCAGCACCATCGACGGCCGGTCGTAGGCGGCGGTGATGCGACCCTGGACGGCGTTGCTGATCGCGAGGTACTCCTCGCACGACGCCGCGGCCCGACGATCCCAACGGCGCAGGAACGGCGTGAGGACCGACAGGGCGAAACGCTTCTTCCAGCCCGCCGACTCCCCGAGGTAGGCCTCGGCCTGGTAGAGCCAGCGCGCCGGCGAGTAGCAGTAGACGAGCTTGGTGCCCGAGGTGCGGAAACCGTGCGCCCAACCACTGGAACTCACCAGCACCAGGTCGGCGTCGATGTGCATCGACGACGCCGCTGCGGGGAGCAGCGGCAGGGCCGCGCGGTGGCTGCGGCGGAGGAAGCCGACCTTGTTCAGCGGGGAGACCCGGATGTCCATGTCCGAGAACTCGGGATAGGTGTTCTCCGGATCGAACAGGGTGGTGTAGATCACGGCGTCGGGAAAGGCCCGCGCCATCGAGAGGACCACCTTCTCGGCGCCTCCGCGCTGCGTGAGGTAGTCGTGGGCGATCGCCACCCGGGGACGGGAGCGCTCGACGGACCCGACGCGACGGTCGGCATCGGCCCGCATGCCCCGGTCCTTCGTGTCCGCTCGGTCGATCACACTCACCGTGAGACTCCCATTCTGTGCGAAAGACGTGGAACTTTCGGAGATTTCTCGCTGTGGAACTCGAGAGGAGCGGTGTCGTCTGCTCACTCGACTGTCGTCGGGTCCGGGTGGATCGTTACGGGCAGGGCGCGCGACCGGACGTGAGGCCGCGACCCTGTGACTGCGGCTAAGGATAACCGCTGCCGCTCTGCGGGGTGCGATCAACGGGTTGTTGGTTACCCCACGTCATTAGCTGCACACATGCACGGGAAGCCGCGACCGTCCCCACCGAGTGCGACGCGACGAGGTGCCCGTCGAGTCCGGCGCGAGATACCGAGAGGCCCATACCGACGGTTCGTCGCCGATGCGGGCGTGGATGGGATCACCGATCCGGTGAAGAAGAAAAAGGAGGAAGCGCTCGGTGGGGCGGGCGGGGCTCGAACCCGCGACCAAGGGATTATGAGTCCCCGGCTCTGACCAACTGAGCTACCGCCCCGGGTCGGCGCGACCACCGGCTCCCCCAACTGGACTCGAACCAGTAACCGTCCGATTAACAGTCGGAAGCTCTGCCAATTGAGCTATGGGGGAATGCTGTCGATCGACAACGGGGTGGACACCCCGCGGCCGAACCGCTGGGAGGGACTTTATCCCATGGGGTCGGCCCGGCACCAAATCGGCCGCGGCGAGACCTTGACTCCCCGCCGCCGGATCCGCCCGACGATGTGGACACCACCTGCATCGGGCAGGATGGAGCACGACATCCTCCTCCGGCCGGTGCCACGGTGCTGCCCTCGGCGCAGCCGTGGATGCACCGGAGCCCGGCTCGAAACGTTCGACACGGAAGGCTCAACGCCCATGGTTCGACTGCTCGCCCTTCTCGGCGTCGGTTATGTGCTCGGCGCGAAGGCGGGTCGGCGTCGCTACGACCAGATCAACGGCGCCTATCACGCCGTCACGGGGTCGCCGGCCACACGCAAGGCGATCGAGATCGGCCGTCAGAAGCTGTCGGAGAAGATCAACCCCGAGCCCCCGCTGACCCGCGTCCACCAGATCGACGACTCGACCACCGTCTACGCGCCGCGCGACGCGCGCGACTGACTCACCCGACGGGCGCGTTGGGGTCGACGGCCTGTTCGAGCAGACTCCGTCGGTATGCCTCGAGTGCGACGAGGTCTCCGAACACCGAGTTGTAGGCATCGGGGTCGTCCCCGGGTGACATCCGACGCAGACGCGACTTGATGTCGGCGATCTGCTCGCCGACCCAGATCTCCTGCAACCGCGCCAACACACTGCCGATGTAGCGCGGGATGGCGTGCTCGCCGACCGGCATCGGTTCCACGGCGAGCTCGGTCAGCAGCGAGGTCAGCACCGGGTTGTCGAGTTCACGCCCGACGGTCTCCACCCACTGCGCGCCACTGAGTCCCGAGGCGGTGCCGCCGACCGTGGCGATCGCGGCGCGGATCAGCGCGTACGCCGGTTCGGGGAAACACTCGACGGGCAACGAGTCGAACACGGTGCCCGCGATCGCCGGGTGCTGGAGTCCCGCCTTGAGGGCCTCGCGCTGCGGCCACAGTCGGGGATCGGTGGGCGAGGGCCGGGCCGCGCCCCCGGTCCCCGGGCCCGCGAGCTGGGCCCCGGCCCTGCTGCGCGCCTGCGATCGGGCGGCCGCCCCGGTGCTGACCGCGGTCGACGTCGACTGCTCGCGCACCCGGCGGAGCACCTGACCGACGTCCTCCCAGCCGACCCACCCGGCGAGCTGTCGGGCGTACTCGTCACGCAGGGCCACGTCCTTGATGCGGGCCACGACCGGGACGGTGTCGCGCAGTGCGTGCACGCGGCCCTCCGCGGTGTCGAGATCGTGGCCCGACAGCACGGCGCGGATCGCGAACTGGAACATCGGGATACGCCGGGCGACGAGGTCGCGGACGGCGCCGTCACCACTGCGCTGGCGGAGCTCGCACGGGTCCATGCCGTCGGGGGCGATGGCGACGAAGGTCTGGCCGGCGATGCTCTGCTCCCCCTCGAACGCCTTGAGCGCCGCGGCCTGTCCCGCGGCGTCACCGTCGAAGGTGTAGATGACCTCGCCACGGAAGTACGAGTCGTCCATGAGCAGTCGTCGCAGCAGGGCGAGGTGGTCCTCGCCGAACGCGGTGCCACACGACGCGACCGCGGTGGTGACACCGGACAGGTGCATCGCCATCACGTCGGTGTAGCCCTCGACGATCACGACCTGGTGGCCCTTGGCGATGTTCTTCTTCGCGTGGTCGAGACCGAACAACACCTGGGACTTCTTGTAGAGCATGGTCTCGGGCGTGTTCATGTACTTGCCCATGGTGTCGTCGTCGAACAGCTTGCGGGCGCCGAAGCCGATGATGTCGCCGGCGAGATTGCGGATGGGCCACAGGAGTCGTCGCCGGAAACGGTCCCGCGGGCCGCGTTGACCCTGCTGCGACAGACCCGCGGCCTCGAGTTCGGCGAACTCGAAACCCTGGGCCAGCAGCGCCTTGGTCATCGAGTCCCAGGACAGCGGCGCGAACCCGCAACCGAACTGCACCGACGCGGCCTGGTCGAAGTCGCGCTCGAGCAGGTAGTCACGTGCGGGCTTCGCGTCCGGGGTGAGGAGTTGCTCGGCGTAGAACTTCTGGGCGGCCGCGTTCGCGGCGACGAGCCGGGCGCGGGTGCCGCGGTCGCGGGCGACGCTGGTCCCGCCGCCCTCGTAGTTGATCTGGTAGCCGATCCGGTCGGCGAGCTGTTCGACCGCCTCGACGAAGCTGATGTGCTCCTGCTTCTGCAGGAAGGTGTAGACGTCACCACCCTCGCCGCACCCGAAGCAGTGGAAGTGGCCGTGGTTGGGGCGCACGTGGAACGACGGTGACTTCTCGTCGTGGAAGGGACAGAGTCCCTTCAGGCTGTCGGCGCCCGCGCGGCGCAGAGCGACGTAGTCGCCGACGATGTCCTCGATGTTCGTGCGTTCGCGAATCGCCGTGATGTCACGATCAGGGATTCGGCCGGGCACCGTTCGAGTGTATCGGTGCATCGGGTGTCCCGGCCGCGCCCGTACCGGCCTGTGGAATCGCGGGCACCGGCGGGACGAGCGTGGGCGCACTGCGGTCGTGTGATCCGGGATGACCTGCGACGACACCGCACAGCGCCAGGGGAACCATCGTCGCCGCGAGGGCGATGAGCGGGACCGACCACCCGTCGGTGATCGAGTGGAGCACGCCCATCATGATCGGGCCGGTGGCGGCGAGCAGGTAACCGACGGTCTGGGCGAACGCCGACAGCGCCGTCGCCTCGGCGGCCGAGGCGGTGCGCAGGTTCATCAGCACCAGTGCGAGCGACAGCGCGCCGCCCTGTCCGAGTCCGATGAGCACGGCGCAGGGCCACGCTCCCCAGGTGCCCGTGGACAGCACCCCGAGGATGCCCGCCGTGGCGAGGACGACGACCGCGACGGCGAGGCCCCGCTGCGACCGCATCCGCGTCGCGAGGACGGGCACGCCCAGGGCGGTGACGATGCTGGCGACGCTCAGGACCGCGAAGATGAGTCCCGCCTTGTCTGCGCTCACGCCGCGGTCGCGGTAGATCGTCGGCAACCACGCCACGGTGGCGTAGGCGAGCAGCGACTGGATACCCATGAAACCGGTGATCGCCCAGCGCATCCGGGCGTCGAGACCCACCGACAGCGCCGGCGGCACCGGGACCGGGCCCTCGGGCGCCGCGAGGGCTTCCCGGCGCAGACCCCGGGCCCGGCCGACGGTGAGGACGGCCATGGCGGCCGCGGCGACCAGCGCGGGGATCGCCCACGCCCCCAGGCCGACGCGCCAACTGTCTCCGACGATGCGGGTCAGGGGCGGGGTGATGCCCGACGCGATGCCCGCGCTCACACAGATCAGAGCCGTGAGGAGTCCGGTCATGGCCCCGATGCGATGCGGGAACAGCAGGCGGATGAGGACCGGCCCCAGCACGTTGGCGACCGCGATGCCCAGACCACCGAGCATCGTTCCCAGCAGCAGGACGGGCCACCCCGGGATCGCACGCAGAGCCGTGCCCACGGCGAGCACGGCCATCGCGACCGTCGCGACCGACAGCACCGAGAACCGGCGGGCCAGTCGCGGTGCCACGCTCGCGCCGAGACCGAGGCACACCACCGGACCCGTCGTGAGGAGGGCGACCTCCACCGAGTCGAGGTGGTATCCGTCGCGGATCTCGTCGATGAGCGACGACGCGCTGCCGAACATCAGGCGCAGGCTCACGCCGAACGTGACGATCGCGGCCACCGCGAACGCGCCCGCACGCCAGACGACGTCGGGCATGCGGACCGCGTGATCGCCCGCCGCGTCAGCCAAGGTGCGCCTGCGCCCCGGAGTTCTGTCGGTCGGTGCGTTCGAGGCGCCCCTCGGTCATCGACGCGATCTGGTCGACCACGACCCGCATCCGTGCGGCGTCGTCGGCGGCCGCGGTGAAGGCGGGCACGAGGATCGGGTCGAGGCCTCCCGGCGCCGCCCGCAGCAGCCACGCGGCGACACGGTGGATGCGGTCGCGCTGACGCTGCTGGTGCGCGCGGTGGCGGACGTCGGAGAAGATGAACCGCAGTGCGACGGTCTTGAGGACGGCCACCTCGGAGGCGACCAGCGCCGGCACCGACAGGTCGGTGTCGTAGCGGTGCAGCGGCCCGTCGCCGGACTCCGCGCGGGTACCGGCGATCGCGGCGGAGGCGAAGCGGCCCACGAGCTCGCTGGTGAGTTGTTTGAGTATCACCGAACCGGCCAGGGTCCCGTCGTAACCGTGTGCCGCACGGACGATCTCGAGATCGGCCAGACGCGCGGCCGCCTCGATCAGGGCGTTGGCGTCGAGTCCGTCGAACTCACGCACACCGATCTCGGCGAGGTCGCGCTGTTCGGTCGGGTCGGCGAGGCTGCGCAGATCGATGCGGCCGCCCATGATGCCGTCCTCGACGTCGTGGACCGAGTACGCGACGTCGTCGGACCAGTCCATCACCTGCGCCTCGAGACACTGCCGTGATCCCTCGACACCGTCGCGTACCCAGTCGAGCATCGGCGAGTCATCGCCGTAGGCACCGAATTTCGCGCCGGGCTCCGGCCGCGTCCACGGGTACTTGAGGGTGGCGTCGAGCGAGGCGCGCGTCAGGTTGAGACCCACCGAGGCACCGTCGGGGTCGAGCAGCTTGGGCTCGAGCCGGGTCAGGATGCGCAGGTTCTGCGCGTTGCCCTCGAACCCGCCGTGGTCCTCGGCGACCTCGTCGAGAGCACGTTCCCCGTTGTGCCCGTAGGGCGGATGCCCGATGTCGTGCGCGAGACCGGCCAGTTCCACGAGATCGGGATCGCAGCCCAGACCGATGGCGATACCGCGGCCGATCTGCCCGACCTCCAGCGAGTGCGTGAGCCGCGTCCGTGGGGTGTCACCCTCGCGGGGGCCGACGACCTGGGTCTTGTCGGCCAGACGCCGCAGTGCGGCACTGTGCAGGACACGGGCGCGGTCGCGCGCGAACTCACTGCGGTGGTCGGTGTGGGTGCCGGGAAGGATCGACGACTTCGGCGCCTCGGCGACGATGCGCGCCGTCGCGTGGTCGTCGTAGTCGGCGATCGGTGCGAGCACGGGTCAGTCGACGACCCAGCCGCGCGCGACGGCGAAATCGGCGACGCGCCCACGGATCGCGATGATCTGGGTCGCGGTGAGGTCGCCCGAGGCGTCGAGCAGGATCTCGGTGAGTTCCTCGACGAACGTGGTGGCGTCGAGAACCGCGGCGTCCGTCGAACGAGGCGTGCGGCGCGGCGCGCGCTCGGTGCGGTCGCCACGGTCGTTGCGGTGATCACCACGGGTGTCGCGCTCGCGGTCGTCACGACGTCCGCCGCGGGGCGCGGCGTCGGCGCCCGCACCGGTCACCGCGAGGTTGACCGCCTTCGATCCGCGCTCGGTGGCCTCGACGTCGAAGCTGACCTGGGCACCGGGCTTGAGGGCCTGCTCGTCGATGTCGATGTCGTTGATGTGGAGGAAGACATCCGCACCACCGGAATCCGGCGCCAGGAAACCGAATCCACGGTTGGCGTCGTAGTGCACGACCTTGCCTGTCACAGAACCACTCACGACACACCCACTTCTCTCGTCTCGCCATCTCTCCCGCCGACCCCGTGCCGGCATGGCGACTCCTGACCCCGACTATGGCAGAGATCGGCGGCATCATCCATTCCCGCCGACCGCCCTGGCGACGGACCGCCTCAGCAGCCGAGCAGCTCGCCCGCCAGATACGACGACACCTGGCCGATCGCGATGCGCTGCTGGCTCATGGTGTCGCGTTCGCGGATGGTGACCGCGTCGTCGTCGAGGGAGTCGAAATCGACGGTCACGCAGAACGGCGTCCCGATCTCGTCCTGGCGGCGGTAGCGCTTGCCGATGCCCTGCGCGTCGTCGAACTCGACGTTCCAGTGCGCCCGGAGTTCGGCGGCGAGCGCCTTGGCCTTGGGTGAGAGCTGCTCGTTGCGCGAGAGCGGCAGCACCGCGACCTTGATCGGCGCCAGTCGTCGGTCGAGTTTGAGGACCGTGCGGGTGTCGGTGCCGCCCTTGGCGTTCGGTACCTCCTCGTCGACGAGTGCGTCACAGAGGAACGCCATGAACGACCGTGTGAGGCCGGCCGCGGGCTCGATCACGTACGGCGTGTACCGCTCACCTGAGGCCTGGTCGAAGAACGACAGGTCCTCGCCGGAGTGCTTGCTGTGCGTCGAGAGATCGAAGTCGGTCCGGTTGGCGACACCCTCGAGCTCCCCCCACGGGCTGCCCGCGAAACCGAACCGGTACTCGACGTCGACGGTGCGCTTGGCGTAGTGCGAGAGCTTCTCGGCGGGGTGCTCGAACAGGCGCAGGTTGTCGGGGTCGATCCCGAGGTCGACGTACCACTGGCGACGGGTGTCGATCCAGTACTGGTGCCACTGCTCGTCCTCGCCGGGCTTGACGAAGAACTCCATCTCCATCTGCTCGAACTCGCGGGTGCGGAAGATGAAGTTGCCCGGGGTGATCTCGTTGCGGAAGCTCTTGCCGATCTGGCCGATGCCGAACGGCGGCTTCTTCCGCGCGGTGGTCATCACGTTCTTGAAGTTGACGAAGATGCCCTGCGCGGTCTCCGGGCGCAGATAGTGCAGCCCCTCCTCGGACTCGACCGGTCCGAGGTAGGTCTTGAGCATCATGTTGAAGTCGCGGGGCTCGGTCCACCGGCCGCGTGTACCGCAGTCGGGACACACGATCTCGGTCATGGGGACCGCGTCGGGGTCATCGAGCCCCTTCTTCTCGGCGTAGGCCTCCTGCAGGTGGTCCTGGCGGTGACGCTTGTGGCAGTTCAGACATTCGACGAGCGGGTCGTTGAAGACGCTGACGTGGCCCGAGGCCTCCCACACCGCGCGGGGCAGGATCACCGACGAGTCGAGGCCGACGGTGTCGTCGCGGGAGGTGACCATCGAACGCCACCACTGCTTCTTGATGTTGTCCTTCAGCTCGACCCCGAGCGGGCCGTAGTCCCACGCCGACTTGGTGCCGCCGTAGATCTCACCGCACTGGTACACCAGGCCTCGCCGTTTACAGAGATTGACGACGGCATCGACTGTTCCGGCCACGATGAACGCACACTCCAGCTTCGGTTTCGGGGGAAGTACCGACCCAGACTAGACCCGGGCGGTGGGGCCACCTTGACATGGTCGACGGCGCATATGAAAATGATTGCAAATAAGCCGCCGGTGTCGGCGACGTCCGAACGGCAGGAGAGGCAGGCCATGGTGGAGAACTCCGGCGAGGTCGCGACCGGTGTGGTGCGGGCCGATCGTGCCGCACTCGAGGCGGCCGGCGAGCTGCTGCGCGCGTTGGCCGCGCCGGTGCGTATCGCGATCGTGCTGCAACTGCTCGAGCGTGAGCAGTGCGTCCACGAACTCGTCGGGCATCTCGGCGTGACGCAGCCGCTGATCAGCCAGCATCTGCGGGTCCTGAAGGCGGCCGGTGTCGTCCACGGTGAGCGCAACGGCCGCGAGATCCTCTACCGACTCGTCGACGACCACCTCTCACACATCGTCACCGACGCCGTCGCCCACGCCACCGAACACGGCGAATGAGCGCCCACGACACCGAGGTCGACGCCGTGCCGCCGGTGACCGGCGTCCGGTCCACCCGTCAGCGCCACGCGATCGCGTCGTTGCTCACCACCGTCGACGAGTTCCGGTCGGCGCAGGAGCTGCACGACAGCCTCAAGGCCGACGGTGAGTCCATCGGCCTGACCACCGTCTACCGCAACCTGCAGGCACTGGCCGACGCGGGCCAGATCGACGTCCTGCGTACCGATTCCGGGGAATCACGCTACCGGCGGTGCTCGGCGGGCCACCACCATCACCTGGTCTGCCGGCTGTGTGGCACCACCGTCGAGGTGCAGGCCGACCCGGTCGAGGAATGGGCCTCCACCGTCGCCGCCCGCCATGGTTACACCGATCCCACCCACACCGTCGAGATCTTCGGCATCTGCGCGGACTGCCGCACCGCCTCCTGACCCACCGTCGATCAGGCGGTGAGCGCGGCGGAGAGTTCGGTGCCGGTCGAGAGCACGAGGTGCACCATGGTCAGCAGGGCCGCGTCTTCGAGGGTGCCTGCGGGAAAGGTGTAGTGCGCCAACACATCGGTGGTCACCTCGGTCGAGGCGCGTTTGATGGCGCCGAAGCTCATCTGCGAGGAGAGTCGTTCGATGTCGTCGCGCAGCGCATCGGTGTTCGGCAGATCCCAGGCCAGCACCTGCGTCACCGACAGGACGTCGAGTCCCTCCGACAGCGTCATCGACTGCACCGCGGCGCGGGTGCCCTCGAACGCCACCGTCATCGACGTCTCCCCCGCCACGTGGTCGACCGCGGCGATGGCCGAGATCAGGGTCGCGGCCCGGTCCATGAGTGCGACAGCGGGCGTCGGCGTCGAGGCGGGATCACTCACGCCGGGTCACCGGCCTCGCGCACGCCGCCGAATCTGCGGTCGCGCGAGGCGTATTCGACACAGGCGGCCCACAGGTCGCGGCGGTCGAAATCGGGGAACAGCTTGTCCTGGTACACCATCTCGGCGTAGGCCGACTGCCACAGCAGGAAGTTCGAGATGCGTCGCTCCCCCGACGGTCGCAGGAACAGGTCGACGTCGGGCATGTCCGGTTCATCGAGGTGGCGGGCCACGGTCTTCTCGTCGATGCGCTCGGGATCGAGCTGGCCCGCGGCCACCCGGCGGGCGATCTCCCGTGCGGCGTCGGCGATCTCGGCGCGCCCACCGTAGTTGACGCACATCGTGAGGTTCATGACGGTGTTGTCCTTCGTCATCTCCTCGGCGACCTCGAGTTCCCGGATCACGCTGGCCCACAACCGAGGCCGTCGCCCGGCCCACCGGACCCGGACACCCATCTCGTGCATCTCGTCGCGACGACGCCGGATCACGTCGCGGTTGAAGCCCATGAGGAAGCGCACCTCCTCGGGGCTGCGCGACCAGTTCTCGGTGGAGAAGGCGTACGCCGAGAGCCACGTGACACCCAGTTCGATGCAGCCGCACACCGAGTCCATGAGGACGGCCTCGCCGCGCTTGTGCCCCTCGGTCCGCGGGAGTCCGCGGTCGGTGGCCCACCGACCGTTGCCGTCCATCACCAGTGCGACGTGGCGTGGGATGAGCTCGGTCTGCAGCAGCGGCGGGCGGGCTCCGGACGGATGCGGGTCGGGCGGACGGATCAGCCGATCGGCGACCGGCTCAGCGGACCGCTTCGCGGGGCGACGTAGAGCCATCACGGTTGTCCTCTCCGACTCGGTGCGGCGCCTCGCGTTCGATCAGGGGCAGCGTGCGCAACTGGCGCTCGAGGTGCCACTGCAGGTGCGCCGCGGTCAGGCCGCTGGCCTGTCGACGCAGCGAGTCGTTGACGTCGACGGTGTGCTCCCACCGCCCACGGTAGAGGTCGTCCATGAGGTCCATGACGCCCGGTGACGGCGTCGCCGACCCCGCGGGCCGACAGTGCAGGCAGACCGCTCCGCCCGCGGCGACGTGGAACGCGCGGTGCGGTCCCGGCGCGCCGCACCTCGCGCAGGTGTCGAGCGCGGGCATCCATCCCGCGAAATCCATGGCGCGCAACAGGAACGCGTCGAGCACGAGGTCCCGCGGGCGGACGGCGTCGGCGATGGCCCGCAGGCCACCGACGGTGAGTTTGTGCAGCCGATCGGCCGGTGCCCGTTCCTCACCGGCGAGGCGTTCGGCGGTCTCGAGCACCGCACACGCGCTGGTGTAGCGCCCGTAGTCGGCGACGATCGACGACGCGAACGCGTCGATGCTCTCGACCTGGGTCACGACGTCGAGATTGCGACCGGGATAGAGGAGTACGTCGACGTGGGCGAACGGTTCGAGCCGGGCGCCGAACTTCGACCGGGTGCGACGCACACCTTTGGCGACCGCGCGGACCAGACCGTGCTGATGGGTCAGGAGCGTGACGATGCGATCGGCCTCGCCCAGCTTGTGCTGGCGCACGACCACCGCCTGATCCCGATACAGCCTCACCGGGTCATTCTCGCACCGTCGGGGGCTCCCCCGCCGTCACCGACACCGGTTCGACAGATCCCGGCTCCTCGACCTGCGGCGCGCGCCGCCACCCCTTGGCGTCGTAGAGGCGCACGGCGACCGACCCCAGGACCAGGCCGATCGCGAGTCCGACGAGGGTGGCGACGAGGGAGTGCCCGAGACCCGCGCCGAAATCACCGTCGAAGTAGAGGATCGACCGGACGCCGAGGTAGATCTGGCGCATCGGCTCGACCTCCGCGAGCCACGCGAAGATCCGCGGGCTGGCCTCCAACGGCACCGCGCCGCCCGACGAGGGCAGGCCCAGGATCACGAAGAACACGAGGTTCACGATCATGCCGGGCGTGCCGAACAGCGCCATGACCGACGACGCCGTGACCCCGACGGCGGTGACGGCGAGGGTCGAGTACATCCACAGCGTGAACGGCGCGGGGTTGTCCATCCCGACCGCGGCGCACACCGCGATGTAGAGCGCCGACTGCACCATCGCGATGAGGAACATGATCCACCACTTCACGACCAGCGTGCCGCGGCGCGAGATGGGCAGCCGCGGGCGCAGTCGGTACAGCGGTCCGATCTCGATGGGGATCGCCCCGAGCATCCCGTCGACGAGGGAATGCACGATGAGGGCGCCGGTGAACCCGGCGAGCACCAGCAGGATGGTGAAGTAGAACGCCGACAGCCCGTTCGCGGCGCCGCCCGGCAGCGGCTGCGCGTCCGACACCGAGAACACCACCGGCGCGGAGAACGCATACGACGCCAGACCCACGAACGGGACGTCGTTCTGCGCCAGCCTGTCTCGGACCGTCCTGGTCAGTTGGGCACCGAACCGCTGGTTGACCGAGACCTTGATGCGGTCGACGGCGGTGGTGAGGATCGACGAGGCGAACGTGCCCGACCGACGGTTGGTGAGCACGTCGATCGTGGGCGGCGAGGGCGTGTCACGGCCCACGACCGACCCGGCGAGATCGATGGCCGACTGGGAGAAGTCGGCCGGGATGATGATCACGCCGTAGGTCTGCGCCGAGGCCAACCGGTCGAGCGCCGAGCCACGGTCGCGCACAGTCAGCGACAACCCGGTGCCCTTGGTGCCGGCGACGATTCCCTGCGCGACCTCGTTGCCGAACTGTGCGCGCGGGGCGTCGGGTCCCTGCGAGGCACCGGTGTCCTCGACCACGAGGTCGACGGAGAAGTCGTGGAGATGACGCTCCGGGTTGACGATCGCGCCCATGTACATCGCGGCGAGTAGGCACATGATGCCCACGACCGCGGCGATCGGCGCGACCCAGAACCGTGGGGTGGCCAGCAGTGCCCGCACGGCGTGGGTCGACCCACCGTGCGACGCCGAGGTCTCCGCACCGGGGGCGACGGCGTGGGTCTCGTCGGGGTCGGGCTTCTCGTGCGCGCCGGACACCGGCCTAGAAGCCCATCTTGCGCAGCTGTCGGGGGTCGCGCTGCCAGTCCTTGGCGACCTTCACGTGGATGTCGAGGTAGACGCGGGTGCCGAGCAGACGTTCGATCTGACCACGGGCGGTGGTCCCGACTTCCTTGAGACGAGAGCCCTTGTGCCCGATGACGATCCCCTTCTGACTGTCCCGTTCGACGAACAGCGTCGCATGGACGTCCACCATCGGCGGACGGTCGTCGCGGGTCGGTTCGCGCTCGATGACCTCCTCGATGACGACGGCCAGCGAGTGCGGCAGCTCGTCGCGCACACCCTCGAGCGCGGCCTCGCGGATGAACTCGGCCATGAGGACCAGCTCGGGTTCGTCGGTCAACTCGCCGTCGGGGTAGAACGCCGGACCCGGTTCCATCATGGAGACGATCACGTCGGTGAGGATGTCGAGCTGCTGCCCCGACTTCGCCGACACCGGCACGACCTCACCCTCGGGGCCGAGAAGCTTCGACAACGCCAGGAGCTGCATCCCGACCCGGTCGGGGGTGACGCGGTCGATCTTGGTCACGACACCGAGCAGCGGCGTCTTCGGGGCGACCTGGCGGATCTGCTCGACGATCCACCGGTCACCGGGACCGATGGTCTCGTCGGCCGGGATGCACAGACCGATGACGTCGACCTCGGAGTAGGTGTCGCGCACGAGGTCGTTGAGTCGCTGACCCAGCAGGGTGCGGGGCCGGTGCAGTCCGGGGGTGTCGACCAGGATCAGCTGAGCGTCGGGCCGGTTGACGATGCCGCGGATGGTGTGCCGGGTGGTCTGCGGGCGATTGGAGGTGATCGCGATCTTCTCGCCGACGAGGGCGTTGGTGAGCGTCGATTTCCCGGTGTTGGGCCGGCCCACGAAACACAGGAAGCCCGAACGGAAATCGGCGTCGTCGCGCGTCCCCATCGACGATGTGGTCACGACACCCCTTCCGACGAGCGCGAGCGTCCGCCCGTCGCCTCGACATCGTCCCCGGTCGACTCGTCGGGGTCGTCGTCGGGTCGGTGTTCGCGTTCGACGACCACCGAGGTGATGCGCAGACGACCCTGCCGGTTGGGGCCGCCCTCGGCGAGCAGGATCAGGCCGTGCGAGGTGACCCGCGCACCGGGCAGCGGGACGCGACCGAGAGCGAGACCGACGAGCCCGCTGACGGTGTCGACGTCCTCCTCGTCGATCTCGATGTCGAACAGTTCACCGAGGTCCTCCACCGGCAGCCGCGACGACACCCGGTACCGACCGTCGCCGAGGTCGTCGATGGGCGACACCTCGTCGGTGTCGTACTCGTCGTTGATCTCCCCGACGATCTCCTCGAGCACGTCCTCGATGGTGACCAGACCGGCGATGCCGCCGTACTCGTCGACGAGCAACGCCATGTGGTTGCGGATGCGCTGCATGTCGGCCAGGACGCGGTCGAGTGGTTTGGAATCGGGGATGAACTCCGCAGGACGCATCGCCTCGGCGACCGACGCCGGCGGGTCGGACCGATCGGCCCGGATGGACCGTTCGACGAGGTCCTTGAGGTAGACCACACCGAGGATGTCGTCGGGGTTCTCGCCGATCACCGGGATACGGGAGTGGCCGGAACGGGTGGCGAGGCTCATGGCCTGCACCACCGTCTTGTCGGACTCGATCCAGATCATCTCCGGACGGGGCACCATCACCTCCCGGGCGCAGGTGTCGCCGAGGTCGAAGACCGACTGGATCATCCGGCGTTCACCGGCGTCGACCACGCCGCGCGCCTCGGCCATGTCGACGAGTTCGCGCAGCTCGACCTCGGTGGCGAAGGGGCCGTTGCGGAAACCCTTGCCGGGGGTGATCGCGTTGCCGAGCAGGATCAACAGGCGCGTCACCGGTCGCAGCAGGAACCCGATGGCCTGTAACACCACCGCCGACGGCAGGGCGATGGAGTAGGCGTTCTGTCGGCCGAGGGTTCGCGGTCCGACACCGACCATCACGTAGCTGACGACCGACATCGCGAGCACGACGGTCACGATCGCCCACACCCGGCTGAGCTGTTCGGCGGCGAGCACCGCGACGAGTGTGGTCGCGGCGATCTCGCAGACGATGCGCATCAGGGTGGTCAGACCCACGTAGGTCGCGCGGTCGACGAGCACGGCCCGCAGTCGGGTCGACCCGCCGCGGCCCTCTCGGATCATGTCGTCGACCCGGGCGACCGAGACGGTCAACAGGGCGGCGTCGATCGCGGCGAACAGACCTCCGAGCGGGATCAGGGCCAGGGCGAGCAGCAGGAGCCACACGTCGGTGGGCACGGCCCTCAGAGCTCCTTGCGGTCGGGGGACTCGCGCTCGGGAGAACGAGCCGGGGTGAACCCGATCCGGTCCAACAGGGTGGCGTCCTTCGCCGCCTGGGCCCGGGCGCGGTCGGCGGCGCGCCGATCGGCGTACCACTCGTCGATGATGCGGCCCTGGATGCCGAACATCTCCTTCTCCTCATCGGGTTCGGCGTGGTCGTAGCCGAGGAGATGCAGCACGCCGTGCACGGTGAGGACGGCCAGTTCGTGCTCGACGGGGTGACGCGCGGTCGCCGCCTGCACCGCCGCGAACTCCGGGCACAGCACGATGTCGCCGAGCATGGCCGGCCCCGGGTCGGGTGTGTCGGGACGACCGCCGGGGGTGAGCTCGTCCATCGGGAAGCTCATCACGTCGGTCGGGCCGGGCAGGTCCATCCACCGCAGGTGCAGCTCGGCCATCGTCTCGTTGTCGACGAGCACCATCGACAGCTCCGCACCGGGGTGCACGTCCATCTGGCCCAGGGCGTATTCGGCGACGTCGACGAGCATCCGCTCGGGGACCTCGACCCCCGACTCGTTGGAGACCTCGATGCTCATCGGGTCACGACCGCCGGCCGTTGCCCGCGGCGCGGCGTCCCGCGCGGTTGGCGCCGGGGGCGATGTCCTGGCTCGCCTCGAACCGTCCGTAGGCGTCGACGATGTCGGCCACGAGGCGGTGTCGCACGACGTCGGCGCTGGTCAGTGTCGCGAAGTGGATGTCGTCGATGTCGGTGAGGATCCGACTCGCGGCGCGCAGCCCGCTCTCGGCGCCGCCTGGGAGATCGACCTGGGTGACGTCGCCGGTCACGACGACCTTCGATCCGAACCCGAGGCGGGTGAGGAACATCTTCATCTGCTCACCGGTCGTGTTCTGCGCCTCGTCGAGGATGATGAACGCGTCGTTGAGGGTGCGGCCGCGCATGTAGGCCAGCGGCGCGACCTCGATGACCCCGGCCGCCATGAGCTTGGGGATCGCGTCGGGATCCATCATGTCGTGCAGCGCGTCGTGCAGCGGCCGCAGGTACGGGTCGATCTTGTCGTGCAGGGTGCCCGGCAGGAAGCCGAGGCGTTCGCCTGCCTCCACCGCGGGACGGGTGAGGATGATCCGGCTGACCGACTTGCTCTGCAGGGCCTGCACGGCCTTGGCCATCGCCAGGTAGGTCTTGCCGGTACCGGCGGGACCCATCCCGAACACGATGGTGTTGACGTCGATGGCGTCGACGTAGCGCTTCTGGTTCACCGTCTTCGGGCGGATCGACTTGCCGCGCCGGGAGATGATGTCGAGGCTGAGCACCTCCGCGGGCGACTCCCCCGAGCCGTCGGTGAGCATCGAGACGCTCTGCCGGACCAGGTCCGGGCTCAGCGCCGTACCGCGCCGGACCACCGACACCAGTTCGGCGATGACGCGTTCGGCGGTGGCGACGTCGGCGGGGGCACCGTGCAGGGTGATCCGGTTGCCGCGGACGTGGATGTCGGCGGCGAGCAGCTTCTCCAGCTCGCGGAGATTGCGGTCGCCGGTACCGAGGAGTCCCATGACGACGTCCGGTGCCACCTCCATGCTCGATTCCGCCGCCGGTCGGGTCTCGGCGCTCGGGGGGTTACCGGCTGTGTTGGCGTCGGTCACGTAGTGGGACTCTCAATTCGTCGTGCGGGTCGGGCTCGGTCAGTCTATCGCCAAAGAACGTGCGATCTCGTGTCGTTATTTCGTCCGGCGACCGCACCGACTCCGGTGGCGACCGATGCACTCAGATGCCGAGGCGTCGCAGCGTCTCGCGGTGGCACCGGCTCGCCGGGTCCATGAACGAGTCGTGTCCCTCACCGCTCACGGTGACCAGCTCGACCGACTGACCCGCCCGTCGGGCCCCCTCGACGTAGGCCATCGACATCTCCGGTGGCACCGAGGTGTCGAGTTCGCCCTGCACCACCGCGACGTGCGCGGGGAACGGCGACAGGTGCGCCGGTGACGCGTCGCGGTAGCGGTGGGGCGTCGCGGCGTAGTCGGCCCCGATGAAGGCCGCGAGCGCGGCGTGGCCGTTCGTGCCCGCCCGGACGAGGTCGGAGGCGGGTGCCTGCACGACGACGGTGGTGATGGTCGACCGATCGGTGCGGGCCTGCAGTCGAGCGGCCGCCCACAGCGCCAGCTGGCCGCCGGCGGAGTGACCGATCAGCGAGACCCGACCGAAGTCGGCCCGCGCCGCGAGGGCGGCCGGCAGGGCGGAGCGCACGGGCCCGTCGAGCGCGCGGATCGCGTTGACGACGTCGTAACCCGTTCGGGGCCAACCTCCGTCGGGTTCCCCGACGCGTCGGTACTCGACGTTCCAGACAATCGCGCCGCGGGCGGCGAGGTCGTTCGCGACGGGGGTCTGGACGACGAGTTCGAAATCGGTCGACCAGTAGCCACCGTGCACCATGACCACGACCGGGACGGGGGTCGGGTCGTCACCCGCGGCGACCGGTGGCGGCGTCGGCAGGTGCAGGTGCCCGAACTGCGAGTTGCGCTCGCCGTAGGCGATCTTGACGCGCGGCGCCGCCGTGGACCGCATGCTCGTCACGGCTGTTCCCACCGGCTCGACATCGCGCCGATCGCGCCGAGGGCGACGGTGCCCGCGGTGGAGGTGCGCAGCACCTCCGGGCCCATCCGCACCGACCGCGCGCCGAGGGCGGTGAAGTCGTCGAGCTCGGACGGGTCGATCCCGCCCTCGGGCCCCACGATCACGATCACCTCGGTCGCGGCGGCGACCGGGACAGCGGTCAACGACTCGACAGCACCCTCGTGCAGGACCACGGCGACTCCTCCGGACTCGATCGACCCACTGATGATCGCGCGGATGTCGACGGTGTGCGCGACACCGGTGATCTCGGGGATGTGCGCGCGCCTGCTCTGCTTGGCCGCGGTCGCCGCCGCCGACCGCCATTTCCGCAGGCCCTTCTCCTCCCGCGGTCCCACCCAGCGGCTGACGCACCGCGCGCTCTGCCACGCCACCACCCGGTCGACACCCGCCTCGGTGGCGAGCTCGACGGCGAGTTCGGAGCGGTCCGACTTCGGCAGCGCCTGCACCAGCGTCACCAGCGGCGAGGGCCGCGGCACCAGCCTGCGGTCGAGGGCGGTCAGACGCAGACGGTCCTTGGAAAGGGTGGCGACCACCTCGCAGTCGGCGACCGTCCCGGCGCCGTCGCCGACCGTGATCCGGTCCCCGGCGACGATCCGGGTGACGGTCACCGCGTGGTGACCCTCGGTCCCGGTGAGGTCGGCGAGTGCGCCGACGGCCGGGACCTCGTCGATCCAGAACAGCGGCGGCGTCATCGTCGGCGCGGGGTCAGCGACCCGCGAAGGCGTTGCGCAGACGGGAGAAGAGCCCGCCGTTGGTGGCCGACTGCGAGTCGACGAGCTCGAGGTGCTCGTGGGTCGCGACCTCCTTGTAGGCCTTGAGCTTCTGGGTCTGCTTGTGGTCGAGGCGCGTGGGCACCACGACGTCGAGGTGGACGTGCACCGAGCCCCGCACGCCGGTGTGCAGGTGCGGCATGCCCTGGCCCTTGATGCGCGTGACCTGTCCGGGCTGGGTCCCCGGCTCCACGGTGACCGTCGCCGTGCCGCCGAGGACGGTGTCGATGTCGAGGCTGGCGCCGAGCGCGGCGTCGACCATCGGCACCTTGACCGTGCAGTGGAGGTCGTCGCCATCGCGGACGAAGACGTCGTGCGGCTTCTGCACGACCTCGACGTAGAGGTCGCCGGCGGGGCCGCCACCGGGACCGACCTCGCCCTGGCCCTGCAGCCGCACCCGCATGCCCTCGCCGACACCGGCGGGGATCTTCACCGTCATGGTGCGACGCGACCGCACACGCCCGTCGCCCGCGCACTTGCGGCAGGGATCGGGGATGGTCTGCCCGGTGCCGCCGCAGGTGGGGCACGGACGCGACGTCATGACCTGGCCGAGGAACGACCGCTGCACCGACTGGATCTCACCGGCGCCCTTGCAGGTGTCGCAGTTGACCGGCTTGCTGCCGTCGTGACCACCCGAGCCCTTGCACACGTCGCACAGCACGGCGGTGTCGACGGTGACCTCCTTGCTGACGCCGGCGGCACACTCGTCGAGATCGAGCTGCATCCGCAGCAATGCGTCCGAGCCGGGCTGCACCCGACCGCGGGGTCCGCGACCACCGCCACCGGCACCCGCGCCGAAGAACGCCTCGAACACGTCACCGAGGCCACCGCCACCGAAACCACCGCCGAAGCCGCCGCCGGAACCGGCGGTGGCCAGCGGGTCGCCACCGGCGTCGACGATGCGTCGCTTCTCCGGATCCGACAGGACCTCGTACGCGGTCGACACCTCGGCGAACCGCTGCTGGGCGGCCTCGTCGGGGTTGACGTCGGGATGCAGTTCGCGCGCCAGCTTCCGGTAGGCGCGCTTGATCTCGGAATCGCTGGAACCCGGAGCGACGCCCAGGGTCCCGTAGTAGTCACGTGCCACGCGCAGCGGTGTCCTTCACTCGTTCGAACAAATCAGGTGTACGCGGGGTCCCGCGACCGAACGCGTCAGCGCTCGGCGAGGACCTCACCGACATATCTGGCAACGGCGGCGACCGACGCAATGGTTCCCGGGTAATCCATGCGTGTGGGTCCCAGAACCCCCAGACCACCGAAAACAGTGCCCGAGGCACCGTACCCCGTGGACACGACGGCGGCGCCACGCAGGTTCGCGGTGTTCGTCTCCTCGCCGATCTGCACCGTGACGGTTCCGGGCAGCTGTGTCGCGGCGAGCAGTTTGAGGACCACGACCTGTTCCTCGAGCGCCTCGAGGACCGAGTCCATCGACCCCTGGACCGGGGTGAAGTCCGCCGCCGAGCGGGCGAGGTTCGACGTCCCGCCGAGCACGAGGCGGTCGTCGGAGCGCTCGACCAGGGTCTCGACGAGCACCGAGGCCATGCGGATCACCGCCTGGCGCAGGTCGTCGGGCGCGGAGTTCGCGAGCTCGGCGACCGCGTGCGAGGCGACCTCGAGACGCTGCCCGTGCAGAGCGGCGGAGAACATGTCCCGCAGCCGCACGATCTCGTCGTCGCCGAGGTCCTCGGGGACGTCGACCATCCGCTGCTCGACGCGACCGGTGTCGGTGATCACCACCAGCAACAGACGCGACGGGGTCAACGCCACCACCTCGAGGTGACGGACGGTGGCCGTGGACAGGACCGGGTACTGGATCACCGCGACCTGTCGCGTCAGCTGGGCCAGCAGTCGCACCGACCGTCGCAGGACGTCGTCGAGGTCGACGCCGGTGTCGAGGAAGCTGAGGATCGCGCGCCGCTCCACGCTGGAGAGCGGTTTGACCTCGGAGATGCGGTCGACGAACAGTCGATAACCCTTGTCGGTGGGCACACGACCGGAGCTGGTGTGCGGTTGGGCGATGTAGCCCTCGGCCTCCAGCACGGCCATGTCGTTGCGGATCGTCGCGCTCGACACCCCGAGGTGGTGCCGTTCCACGAGTGCCTTGGAACCGATGGGTTCCTGGGTCGCCACATAGTCGGTGACGATCGCGCGCAGGACCTCGAAACGGCGTTCGTCGGTGCTGGACAGGGGGATCACCTCCGTGGGTGGTGCAGACCCGTCGTCTGCGGTGTCGTGCGGGCTCGTGTCGACCGACCACCGGACGGCCGGGAGTCCAGTTTACGGAGGAAACCGCTGTCGGTGACCGACCCGCCCGAACGGTCGCCCGGACGCCTACGGTGGTGGCGTGATCTTCAAGGGTGTGCGCAACGGCAAGCCGTATCCCGACCACGGGCTGTCGATGCGCGACTGGGCACAGATCCCGCCCCGACAGTTCCGCCTCGACCAACTCACCACCGTCACCACCGCACTGGCGTTGGACAAGTTGCTGTCGGAGGACAGCACCTTCTACGGCGACCTGTTCGCCCACGCCGTGCGCTGGCACGGCGAGATGTACCTCGAGGACGGATTGCACCGCGCGGTGCGGTCGGCGTTGCGCAACCGCCACGTGATCCACGCGCGTCTGCTCGATCTCGACGCACTGAACATCGAGGCGGCGCCGCTCGCGCGTCCCGGCGACGGTGCCATCGCCGCGGGTGACACGATCGACGCCACCGCGACGACAGCGCCCATCCCGGCCGCGGCGGGCGACCCCGGGACCGTCGACGCCCCGACCGATCCGGCGCTCAGTCCGTCAGCACCTGACGGACCACCCCGTCCGCGAGCAGACGCCCACGGTTGGACAGCACCACCCGATCGTCGTCGAGCACGGTGAGTCCCGCCTCGACGGTCTCCAGCGCCCGCGCCCGCTCGGCGGCGTCGAGCTCCGACAGCGGCAGTCCGGAGTCGCGACGGATCGCGAGCATCACCCGTTCGGTGTGCTTCTCGGTCTCGTCGAGCACCTCGACCGACGCGACGGGCAGCTGCCCGGCCGCGAGCGTCGCGGCGTGGCGACCCGGGTGTTTCACCGTCGACCACCGCACCCCGCGCACGTGGGAGTGCGCACCGGGACCGATGCCCCACCAGTCGGCGCTGTCCCAGTAGCCGATGTTGTGGCGGCAGCGCGCCTGCGGATCGCCGCGCCGTGCCCAGTTCGACACCTCGTACCAGTCGAGTCCCGCGGCGGTCAGTCGCGCGTCGATCGCCTCGTAGCGGTCGGCGAGGACGTCGTCGTCGGGTGCGGGGATTTCACCGCGCCGGACGCGTCGGGCCATCGCCGTGCCGTCCTCGACGATCAGTGCGTACGCCGAGACGTGGTCGACGTCCGCGGCGAGCACCGCGTCGAGTGTCGCGTCGAGGTCGGCGTCGGTCTCCCCCGGCGTGCCGTAGATCACGTCGAGGTTGACGTGGGCGAAGCCGGCCGCGGCCGCCTCCCGCGCGGCGTCGACCGCGCGACCCGGTGTGTGGACGCGGTCGAGCGTGGCCAGCACATGTGGTGCCGCGGACTGCATGCCGAGAGACACCCGGGTGAACCCGGCGGCGAGCAGCCCGTCGAAGAACCGCGGTGACGTCGACTCGGGGTTCGACTCGGTGGTGACCTCCGCGCCCGGAGCCAGGTCGAAGTGGTCCCCGACGGCGTCGAGGACCGAGGCCAGACCGGCGGCGCCGAGCAGCGAGGGCGTCCCGCCGCCGACGAACACCGTCGAGACGGGCCGGGCGGGGGTCATGGTGGCCGCGGCCAGTGCCAGTTCGGTGGCGATGGCGGCGTGCCAGGTGTCGGGCGAGGAGTCCGATCCCAGCTCACCCGCGGTGTAGGTGTTGAAATCGCAGTATCCGCAGCGTGTCGCGCAGAACGGCACGTGGATGTACAGACCCAGGGGGGTCGCGGGGTCGCAGACGGGCAGGACCAGTTCGTCCCCCGGCGCCCCCGTCACGTCTGTCGTCACCACGCTCACGTCGTCCATCATCCCCCGCGTCGCGGGAATGACCGGCATCACCGTCGACGTTGCCACCGACGACACCGCTGTGCCGATCGGTCGAGCACCACGAGTTCCGCTCACCGTGAATCCAAATAGTCCCAAGTAGACGCCGTGAGGAGGCCCGTGGCACTATGGCCACCGTGATCTTCCCCGGGGTGTGGCTGGCCGAGCGGCGCCACATCGATCTCAAGCGCGTCTGCAGCGCTTTCTGTCTCCACTGACGCGTCACGCCCGCAGTCTGTCCGCGATCGCCTAGAGATCGCGCCCTGCGCCGAGCCACGCGAACCGTCGATGGGTCCCCTGTGACCCGCCACCCCGTGAGTGCTCGCCTGTCGAGCGAAGCACCGCGACCACTCCCAGGAGCCGCTCGATGACCCCGACCTCCCCCGCCACCGGAGCCGACGCGCCCGCACGGCGTGCCCGCCCCGCCAAGCGTCGCGCCGAAGGGCAGTGGAAGCTCGGCTACCGCGAGCCCCTCAACGCCAACGAGCAGTCCAAGAAGGACGACAACCCGCTCAACGTGCGCGCGCGGATCGAGAACATCTACGCGCTGCGCGGATTCGACTCGATCGACAAGAGCGATCTGCGCGGGCGCTTCCGCTGGTGGGGTCTGTACACGCAGCGCGCGCAGGGCTACGACGGCACGTGGACCGGCGACGAGAACCTCGACCTGCTCGAGGACAGCCACTTCATGATGCGGGTGCGGTGCGACAAGGGCGCGTTGTCCGCCGAGCAGCTGCGCACCATCGGCGAGATCTCCACCGAGTTCGCGCGCGACACCGCCGACCTGTCCGACCGGGAGAACGTCCAATACCACTGGATCCGGATCGAGGACGTCCCCACCATCTGGAACCGACTCGAGGCGGTCGGACTGCAGACCACCGAGGCGTGCGGCGACTGCCCGCGTGTGGTCCTCGGTTCCCCGCTCGCCGGCGAGGCGGTCGACGAGGTGCTCGACCCCACCGAGGCGATCGACGAGATCGTCCGTCGCTACATCGGCGATCCCGCCTACTCCAACCTGCCGCGCAAGTTCAAGACCGCCATCTCCGGTCTGCAGGACGTCGCCCACGAGATCAACGACATCGCCTTCATCGGCGTCGAGCACCCCGAGCACGGCCCGGGTCTCGACCTCTGGGTCGGCGGCGGGCTGTCGACGAATCCGATGCTGGCCCAACGGGTCGGCGCCTGGATCCCCCTCGACGAGGTGCCCGACGTCTGGCAGGGCGTGGTCTCGCTGTTCCGTGACTACGGCTACCGGCGCCTGCGCGCAAAGGCACGGCTGAAGTTCCTGCTCAAGGACTGGGGCATGGAGAAGTTCCGCCAGGTGCTCGAGGACGAGTACCTCGGCCGCAAGCTGATCGACGGTCCCGCACCGGAACCGCTGACCGCGCCGCGCGACCACGTCGGCGTGCAGCGACTCAAGAACGGACTCAACGCCGTCGGGTTCGCCGCCATCGCCGGACGCGTCTCGGGCTCGACGCTGACCGCGGTGGCCGACGCAGCGGCCCGGATCGGTTCCGACCGCATCCGTTTCACCCCGTACCAGAAGCTCGTCGTGCTCGACGTCGCCGACGAGCACGTCGACGGCCTCATCGACGAGCTGTCGGCGCACGGGCTCGACGGACGGCCGTCGCGCTGGCGTCGCAACCTCATCGCCTGCTCGGGCATCGAGTTCTGCAAGCTGTCGTTCACCGAGACCCGGAAGCGTTCGCAGAAGCTCGTCCCCGAGCTGGAGGAGCGACTCGCCGACATCGACGCCCAGCTCGATGTCCCCGTCACCATCAACATCAACGGCTGCCCGAATTCGTGTGCGCGGGCCCAGATCGCCGACATCGGATTCAAGGGCATGTTGATCGAGGACGACAACGGCGACCACGTCGAGGGTTTCCAGGTCCACCTGGGCGGAAGCCTCGGTCAGGACGCGGGATTCGGCCGCAAGGTCCGTCAGCACAAGGTGCCCACCGGCGAGCTCGGCGACTACGTCGACCGCGTGGTGCGCAATTTCGTCAAACACCGCTCGGAAGGGGAACGCTTCGCGGAGTGGACCCTTCGGGCCCCAGAGGAAGATCTGCGATGAGTGGAGGATCTGCGATGAGTACTGCCGTACGCATCGAGGCGCATCTGCGCGAACTCGCCGAGTCCGGTGCCCGTGACCTCGGGCCCGACGCGACCCCCGAGGAGCTGTTGCGCTGGACCGCCGAGAACTTCGGCATCGACTTCGTGGTCGCGTCGAACATGCAGGACGCCGCGCTGGTCGACCTCGCCGTCGACGCTATCGATCCCGCCTCACTCGATCACGAGAAGCTCAAGGTGCTCTTCCTCGACACCGGCTACCACTTCGCCGAGACACTGGGCACCCGCGACGCGGTCGAGCAGGTGTACGGCGTCGAGATCGTCAACGTCACCCCCGAGCAGACCGTCGCCGAGCAGGACGAGCTGTTGGGGCGCAACCTGTTCGCGTCCGACCCCGGCGAGTGCTGCCGTCTGCGCAAGGTGGTCCCGCTGCAGCGTCAGTTGTCGAACTACAGCGCCTGGGTGACCGGCATCCGACGCGTCGAGTCGCCGACCCGTGCCGACGCACCGCTCATCTCCTTCGACGAGGGTTTCGGTCTGGTGAAGATCAACCCGATCGCGGCGTGGACCGACGAGCAGATGCAGGACTACATCGACCGGCGCGGCGTGCTGGTCAATCCCCTCGTCGACGAGGGCTACCCGTCGATCGGGTGCGCGCCGTGCACGGCGAAACCGGCACCCGGCTCCGATCCCCGCAGTGGCCGCTGGGCCGGCCGCTCCAAGACCGAATGTGGGTTGCACGCCTCATGACCATCGAACAGAGCACGCCGACCACGCCGTCGCTGGGCGGCACTCCGACGACACCGTCGCTGGGCGACGGGGAGCAGTTCAGCACCCTCGACGCACTGGAGTCGGAGGCCATCCACATCTTCCGTGAGGTGGCCGGCGAGTTCGACCGTCCGGTGATCCTGTTCTCCGGAGGAAAGGACTCGACGGTCCTGCTGCACGTGGCGATCAAGGCGTTCTGGCCCGCCCCCATCCCGTTCTCGCTGCTGCACGTCGACACCGGACACAACCTGCCCGAGGTCCTCGCGTTCCGCGACGAGGTCGTCGCGCGCCACAGCCTGCGCCTGCACGTCGCGAGCGTCGAGGACTACCTCGCCGACGGCCGTCTGACCGAGCGACCCGACGGTGTCCGCAATCCCCTGCAGACCGTCCCCCTGCTCGACGCCATCAACGATCACCGCTTTGACGCGGTGTTCGGCGGCGGTCGTCGCGACGAGGAGCGATCGCGCGCCAAGGAGCGGATCTTCTCGCTGCGCAACGCGTTCGGGCAGTGGGACCCGAAGCGTCAACGCCCGGAGCTGTGGAACCTCTACAACGGCAAGCACGCCGCCGGCGAACACGTCCGGGTGTTCCCTCTGTCGAACTGGACCGAGCTCGACGTGTGGCGCTACATCGCCCGCGAGCAGGTGCTGCTGCCCGGTATCTACTACGCCCACGAGCGTGACGTCTTCGAGCGTGACGGAATGTGGATGACCCCCGGCCCCTGGGGCGGACCCCGCGACGGCGAGGAGCTGCGACGACTGTCGGTGCGCTACCGCACCGTCGGCGACGGCTCCACGACCGGCGCGGTGCTCTCCGACGCCGCCGACAACGACGCCGTCCTCGCCGAGGTCGCCGCCTCCCGACTCACCGAGCGGGGCGCCACGCGTGGTGACGACCGCGTGTCCGAGGCGGCCATGGAAGACCGAAAGCGTGAGGGCTACTTCTGATGAGCACCACCATCTCCCCCGTCGACACCACCGGCGGGCGCGTCGAGAACTCCGACCTGCTGCGCATCGCGACCGCGGGCAGCGTCGACGACGGCAAGTCGACTCTCGTCGGCCGCCTGCTGTACGACACGAAATCCGTTCTGGCCGACCAGATCGACGCCGTCACGCGCGCCTCGGTCGACAAGGGACTCGACACCCCCGACCTCTCGCTGCTGGTCGACGGCCTGCGGGCTGAACGCGAACAGGGCATCACCATCGACGTCGCCTACCGCTATTTCGCCACGCCGCGGCGGTCGTTCGTGCTCGCCGACACCCCCGGTCACGTGCAGTACACCCGCAACACCGTCTCCGGCGCGTCGACCGCGCAGCTGGTGATCCTGCTCGTCGACGCGCGCACCGGTGTCGTCGCCCAGACGCGTCGCCACGCCGCCGTCATGGCGCTGCTCGGTGTCCCGCGACTGGTGTTGGCGGTCAACAAGATCGACCTCGTCGACGACGCGGCGACGGTGTTCGCCGAGATCAGCGCCGAGTTCGCCCGACTCACCGGAAACCTCGGATGGGATGACGCCGACGTGCAGGCCATCCCCGTCTCGGCCCTGCGAGGCGACAACGTCGCCCATCGGTCCGAGCTCACCGACTTCTACACCGGCCCGACCCTCATCGAGCACCTCGAGTCGGTGCCGAACGTGGCCGACCGCGCGCCGGTGGGCTTCCGGTTCCCGGTGCAGTACGTCATCCGCCCCCGCACCGCCGAGTATCTCGACTACCGCGGATACGCCGGTCAGGTGGCCGCGGGTCGCGTGGCGGTCGGCGACGAGGTCGTCGTGCTGCCGTCGGGTATCCGCACGACGGTGTCGGGCATCGACACCGCCGACGGCTCACTCACCTCGGCGCACACCGGCCGCAGTGTCACGGTGCTCCTCGCCGACGACATCGACATCTCCCGCGGAGACATCATCGCCGCCGTCGCCGATGCGCCCGAACCCATCTCGTCGTTCACCGCCACCGTCTGCTGGCTCGGCGACAAGCCGCTGGCGCCCGGTGCCCGGCTGCTGCTCAAGCACGGCACGCTGTCGACACCGGCGATCGTCGGTTCGCTCGATGCACTCTTCGACGAACAGGACCTGTCGGTGCACGACTCGCCGGAACGCCTCGAGCTCAACCAGATCGGACGCATCACCGTGCAGACCGCGGCACCCGTCGCGGCCGACGACTACCTCGTCAACCGCGAGACCGGCAGCTTCCTGCTGATCGATCCGCAGGGCGGCAACACCCTCGCCGCCGGTCTGGTGGGCGACGCCCTCGCACCGTTGCACCTGTCCGCTCTGGCGTGACCGACGCGCTCGTCCTCGCCGCACACGGCAGTCGAGATCCCCGCTTCGCCATCACCGCACGCGCGGTCACCGACGCCGTCGCCGCGGCGCTGCCCGGGACCGGCGTACATCTCGCGTTCCTCGACCTCGACGAACCGTCGGTGACCGAGATGGTGGCGGCCGTGGCCGGGCCTCATGTCGTGGTCGTGCCGCTGTTGTTCTCGAACGCGTTCCACGCAGGTGTCGATCTGCCCGCCGCGCTCGATGTCGAGCGCCGCCGTCGACCCGGGGTGAGATTCACCCAGGCGCCACCACTGGGGGCCGACCCGCGACTTCTCGGCGCCCTCGTCGACCGACTCGACGCAACCGGTCTGCGGCCCGATGACGGTGTCGTGGTGTGCGCCGTGGGCAGCCGTGACCGCGACGCCGACGCCCAGTTCCATGCGGTCGCGGTCGATCTCGCCGATCACGTCGCATGCAGGGGCGTCGAACCGCTGTTCGCGACGCGTCTGGGGCCCGATGCCCGACACCTGCGCGACGCCGTCGATCGCCTCACGACGAGGGGTGCGCGCCGGATCGTGGTGAGCCCGTACTTCCTGTCGGCGGGAACGCTCACCGACCGTGTCGAGACCGCGCTCGCCGACCTGCCTGTCGACGTCGTGTTCGCCGCGGCGATCGGTGCCCACCCGGGACTGATCGACATCATCTGCGACCGCTATCACGCCGCGGTCGCCGGGAATCCTGGGCAAAGCCTCAGCTGATTCCCCGCGCAACACTCGGGCTCCGCTCAGGTTCGACGCGGACGGTGGTGTCATGCACGAGAACCCGAACGAGCGCCAGAATCCGACCGACCAGAACCCGAACGACGAGAACCGGGCGTCGGAGGAACCGACACAGCAGTGGGACCCCCGTCCCGCCCACGCCGCCGGCGATCCGTACCGGTCGAACCCGGCGTACGTCGCAGCACCGACATACGGCGGTTTCCCGACATACGGTGCGCCGCAGACCACTCCGGGTGCGACCGCACCCTTCGGCACCCCACCGTCGTCCCCCGGACCCACGCCGGGCACATCGACACACCGACAGCGCTCCGGTACCCCGATCCTCGTCGCCGTACTCGCGGCCGGTTTGATCGGTGGCGGCCTCGGCGCCGGCGGTGTCGCACTCCTCGATCACCGTGATTCCGCCCCGGCGGCCCTCACCTCGGCTCCGTCGTCCCCCGGGACGGTGAACGCCACTCCCGGATCGGTCACCTACGCCGCCAAGGTCGCCTCGAAGTCCACCGCCGACATCGCCGTCTCCGGCGCGCAGGGCACCGCCGTCGGCAGCGGGATCATCCTCACCGCAGACGGATACACACTGACCAACAACCACGTCGTGTCCGGGGTCGGCGACGGCGGCCGGATACAGGTGACCCTCCCCGACGGCACCACCCACGCGGCGACCGTCACCGGTGTCGCACCGTCGTACGACCTCGCGGTCATCAAGGTCTCCGGGGTCAGTGGCCTCACGCCGGCCACCCTGGGACAGTCGAACGGCCTGCAGGTCGGCCAGCAGGTCGTCGCGGTGGGCAGCCCCGAGAACCTTTCCAACACCGTCACCTCCGGCATCATCAGCGCCCTGAGTCGCACCGTGACCGCCGGCGACGAGTCCGGTTCGCAGGTCGCGGTGTACAACGGCCTGCAGACCGACACACCCATCAACCCGGGCAATTCCGGTGGGCCACTGGTCAACCTGCAGGGTCAGGTGGTGGGTGTGAACTCCGCCGTCGACACCGGGCAGGCCGCCGGCGGCGGCGTGCAGGCCTTCGGGTTGGGGTTCTCGATCCCCGTCGACACCGCCAAGCGCGTCGCCGAGCAGCTCATGCAGAACGGGACGGCCACGAAACCCGTTCTGGGCGTCTCGGGTTCGCTGTCGGAGACGACCAACGCCTCGCAGACGAGCGTCAACGGCGCCCGGGTCGGGTCGGTCTCGGCCGACGGCGCCGCCGCCCGCGCCGGGCTGCGCGCCGGTGACGTGATCACGGCGATCGACGGCAGCCCGATCAGCAATTACGCCGACCTGATGGCACAGGTCCTGCGGCATCAGCCGGGGCAGCAGATCCCGATCACCGTCACCGACACCGGCGGGAAGTCGGAGAAGCTGACCGTCACCCTGGGCAGCGCGAAGGACGACGCGACCACGACCGTGTCCACCCAGTCGGCGCCGTCGCAGCAGGGCTCACCGGACCAGGGTTCTCCCGATCAGAACTCCCCCGATCAGGGGTCGCCGTTCGACGGGCTGGATCCGTTCGGGCAGTGACGCGTCGGGGCCCGCTCAGCCGGCGATCGTCGGGACGCGTGTCGCGCGGACGTAGACCTCGTCGCCGTCCGACAGCGACAGCGCCTCGGCGTCGCCGCGGGTGATCTGGGCGTGGAAGTCGTCGCCGGTGGCGGCGTTGGTGAGTTCCACCCGCACCTCGAAACCCAGGTGCACGACGCGCTGGACGGTCGCCTTGAGGACACCGGTGGCCGCCGACGCCGAATCGGCGGTCGACAGGGCGAGATCCGGCGTGCGGCCCACGCGGATGTCGTGGGGTCGCACGAGCGAGCCGTTGAGCCGGGCGACCGACCCGAGGAAGCCCATGACGAACTCGTTCGCCGGGCGGTCGTAGAGGTCGTCGGGGCTGCCGACCTGCTCGATCCGACCGCGGTTGAGGACCGCGATGCGGTCGGCCACGTCGAGCGCCTCCTGCTGGTCGTGGGTGACCAGCACCGTCGTCACATGGACGTCGTCGTGCAGTCGCCGCAGCCACTTCCGCAGGTCCTCACGCACCTTCGCGTCGAGGGCACCGAACGGTTCGTCGAGGAGGAGCACCTGCGGGTCGACGGCGAGGGCACGCGCCAGGGCCATGCGTTGCCGTTGGCCGCCGGAGAGCTGTGCGGGGTACCGCGTCTGGAATCCGGCCAGACCGACGACCTCGAGTAGTTCGTCGACCTTCCTGGTCACCTCGGCCTTCGGCCGCTTGCGGATCTTCAGGCCGAAGGCCACGTTCTCGCGGACCGTCATGTGCTTGAACGCCGCGTAGTGCTGGAACACGAACCCGATGTCCCGGTGCTGCGGCGACACCTTGGTGACGTCCTCACCGTTGATGCTCACGACACCCGAATCGAGGGAGTCGAGGCCGGCGATCGATCGCAGCAGGGTCGACTTGCCCGAACCCGACGGGCCCAGCAGCGCGGTCAGCGACCCTGCGGGGATGTCGAGCGAGACGTCGTCGAGGGCGGCGAAATCGCCGTAGCGCTTGTTCGCGCGGGAGACCGAGATCGTCATCGTGCGTACTCCTTGTCGGCGGGGGTCTCATCCGGCACCGGTGCGGTGGCGGGGTCGATCGGTGCAACGGTGTCGTCGGCGCTGCCGCGCCGGACGCTCTTGGCCAGGCGGCCGGCGAGTCCACGTCGCTCGATGAGGGTCATCGCCACGAGCACCAGCAGCGCGATGAGCATGAGCAGGGTCGCCGCGGCGTAGGCGCCGTACTCGTTGTAGTCGTCGGTGTAGCGCGACGACACCAGCAACGTCAGCGTCTGGGAGATGCCGGGGAACCCCGACGACACGATGATCACCGCGCCGTATTCGCCGAGGCTGCGGGCGACGGTGAGGACGACGCCATACGTGAGCCCCCACCGGATGGCGGGCAGGGTGATGCGGCGGAACGTCTGCCACCCGTTGGCCCCGAGGGTGGCCGCGGCCTCCTCCTGCTCGGTCCCGATCTCGCGCAGCACCGGTTCGACCTCGCGCACCACGAACGGCAGCGTGACGAAGATGGTGGCGAGCACCATGCCGGGCAGACCGAAGATCACGCGGAAGCCCAGGCTCTCGACGCCGCCGAACCAACCGCCGTATCCCCAGAGGAGCACCAGCGAGACGCCCACCACGACGGGTGAGACGGCGAACGGCAGATCGATGATCGCCTGCACGATGCCGCGGCCGCGGAAACGACCGCGCACCAACGCGATCGCGGTGGCGACGCCGAACACGACGTTGAGCGGCACCACGATCACCACGATCAGCAGGCTCAGTTGCAGCGCCGAGATGGCCGCCGGTGTGGTGATCCAGTCCCAGAACTGACCGAGGCCATGTTCGAAGGACCGCCAGAAGATCAGCGCGACCGGGACCACCAACAACACGAACAGGTAGATCAGGGCGATGGCACGTAGGCCGTAGCGCGAGGTGGGCGACAGTCTCATTGGTCGGCCCCCTCACGCTTGGCCGAGCGACGACCGACGATCCGCAGCGCGAACAACACCACGAACGCGATCAGCAGCAGCACCACCGACACCGCCGAGGCGTCGACGGGCGCGTCGACCTCGAGTTGTTGCTGGATGTACTGCGAGGCGACCTGGGTGTCGCCGGGGATGTTCCCACCGATCAGCACCACCGATCCGAACTCGCCGATCGCGCGGGTGAAGGCCAGACCCGCACCGGTGAGGATGGCCGGGGCCAGCGACGGCACCACGACCTTCGTCCAGATGGTCCAGTTCGACGCACCGAGCGATGCCGCGGCCTCCTCGACCTCGCGGTCGACCTCGATGAGGACCGGCTGCACCTGGCGCACCACGAACGGCAGGGTGACGAACGCGAGCGCGATCACCAATGCGGGTTGCGTCGCGTTGAGCTGGATGTCGATGGGACTGTTGGGTCCGTAGAGCGACAGCAGCACCAGGCTGGCGACGATGGTGGGCAGTGCGAACGGCAGGTCGATCAGCGCGTTCACGATCCCCTTGCCGGGGAACTCGTCGCGGACGAGGACCCACGCGATCACCGTGCCCATCACGACGTTGATCAGCGCGACCACGATCGACACCAGCACCGTCACCCGGATCGACGCGATGGCGTTGTCGTCGCTGACCGCGGTCCAGAAGCCACTCCAGCCGTCGTCGAACGACTTCGTGGTGATCGCCGCGAGCGGGAGCAACACGATGACGGTGAGCCAGAGCCCGGCGACGCCGATGCCCAGCGGGCCGGCACCGGTGATGCGCCGACCGCCGGCGAGCTTCGGCGCGGGCGGGGTGTCGGGCGGGTCGACCTGCACCGTGGTCATGCCTTGCCTCCTGCGTCGTAGATCTTGCTGATCGCACCCTTGGTGCCGAACAGCTCGGAGTCGACGGCCTTCCAGCCGGTCAGGTCCTTGCCCTTGTTGTCGGCGGCGGTCCCTGCGCCGAGAACCTTGCCGAGCGCGGAGATGGTCCACAGCTTCTCGATGGTGCCCGGGAACAGCGAGCGGGTGGCGGCGATCACCGACGGCGTGACCGGCCGGAAACCCTGCTGGGCCCAGATGCGTTGTCCCTCATCGGTGAACAGGAAGTCGACGAACTTCTCGGCCGACGCCTTGTCGTCGCTGGTGTTCACCACGGCGACCGGGTTCTCGATCTTGAAGGTCTGCGGAGGGATCACGTAGTCGACGCGCTGGGACGCCGGCGCGGTCCCGTTCTTGCGCGCCAACATGATCGCCTCGTTCTCGTAGCTGATGAGAACGTCGCCCTGACCCTGCTCGAACGTGGTGGTCGCCTCGCGACCCGATTTCGGGTTGACGCGGATGTGGTCGCGTACGAGGTCGCTCACGTAGGCCAGACCGGCCTTCTCGTCGACACCGCCGTTGCTCTTGGCGGCAAAGGGCGCCAACAGGTTCCACTTCGCCGAACCCGAGCTGCCCGGGTTCGGGGTGATCACCTCGACGCCGGGCTTGAGCAGGTCGTCCCAGTCGCGGATGTTCTTCGGGTTGCCCTTGCGGACGACGAGCGCGACCACCGACCCGAACGGCGTGCTGTTGTTCGGGTGCTGGGTCTTCCAGTCCTCGTCGACCACGCCGGCCTTCACCAGGCGCGTGATGTCGGGTTCGACGGAGAAGTTCACGACGTCGGCGGGAACGCGTCGGGCGACCTTGCGCGACTGGTCACCCGACGCACCGTACGACTGCGAGAACCCGATGTCGGAACCGGCATCGGTGTCACGGAACGCCGGGATGATCTTGTCGAAACCGGGTTTCGGGGTGGCATAGGCGATGAGGTTCACATGGTGCGAGCCACTGGAGATGTCACGGCCACCGGGGGTGTCGGTCGAGCCACCCCCGCAGGCGGTGAGCGTGGCCACCAGGCCGATGGTCAGCAGGCAGGCGGCGAACGCACGGCCGTGTGGACGCCGTCGGCGACGGCGTGGTGGACGGATGTCGGGCACGGACACACCCTTCGCGAGTACGGGATTCGGTCGATCGGGATTTGCGGAGGGCCGGATGCGGACACGACCGGGATGGCGGGCGACGCCGACAGGAGCTCCGACGCGCGCAGGCGCGGGGCGAACAGGGGTGTCAGCGACAGTGAATGTCTGCGACACAGCGGTATTCCACTGCGAACAGGGCCATCCGGAGGTGGGTCCGGTAGCGCGGCGATGCGATCACAGCGGGAAGATTATCAGCAGACCCTTGTGGCGCCCGGCGTCACGAACGCGGCGACGGCCGAGCTCTTGAGCAGGACTAACGGGTGGCGAGCCAGGCGACGAGCACCAACACGAGGAGCGCGATCAGCGCGAGGGTGACGCGGGAGCGCGGCATGTCAGGGCTCTCCGCGACGGGTGCGCGCGGGCGCGAACCGGTCGACGAGATGCAGCACGCCGTTGACCAGTGCGTTGAGCACGATCGCGGCGAGGATGGCCAGTGGCACCAGCACCGCGAGGCTGACGAGCAGTTGCGGGACGAACGACAGACCGGTCAACCACGCCTCGACGCCGTCCCACCACGTCCGGATCCCGTTCACCGCCACAGCGTAGCGCGAACGATTTAACTCACCGTGGGTGTAAACCGGGGCGGCGGCGTACCCGGCGACATCACACGACCGGACGCCTTCTGTGGCGCGTGGCGTGTCCCCTCGCCCATGATGGACCGATGACAACCCCTGCCCACGACGGCGCGGCCACTGCAGTCCCCGGTGCCACCGAGTCGGGCCGTCCCGTACCGGGTACCCCGGGCCTCGCCCACGCAGCCGACATCAGCGGCTTCACCCCGGCGACGGCGACGCACAACGCGTTCCCGCCGATCGACGACTATGCCTTCCTCTCCGACTGCGAGACGAACTGTCTGATCGCCCGCAACGGTGCGGTCGAGTGGATGTGCGTGCCGCGACCGGACTCGCCGAGCATCTTCGGCGCGGTCCTCGACCGCTCGGCCGGGCACTTCAAACTCGCGCCCTACGGCGTCAACGTGCCGGTCGACCGCCGCTACCTGCCGGGCAGCCTGATGGTCGAGACCACGTGGCAGACCGACACCGGCTGGATGATCGTGCGCGACGCGCTGGTCATGGGCCCGTGGCACGACAACGACACCCGTTCGCGGACGCACCGGCGCACACCGACCGACTGGGACGCCGAGCACATCCTGCTGCGCACGGTGCGCTGCGTCAGCGGCACGGTCGAGGTCGCGGTGAGCTGCGAACCGGCCTTCGACTACCACCGGGGCACCACCACGTGGGAGTACTCCGGCCCGGCCTACGGCGAGGCCATCGCCACCGCGACCGACACCACCCACCCGTCGCCCACGCTGAAGCTGACCACGAACTTCAAGCTCGGACTCGAGGGGCGCGAGGCCCGCGCCCGGTCGCGACTGAACGAGGGTGACAACCGGTTCATCGCGCTGAGTTGGTCGTCGCAACCCGCGCCGCAGAACTGGGAGGAGGCGGCGCAGAAGATGTGGTCGACGTCGGAGTCGTGGCGCCAGTGGATCAACATCGGCTCGTTCCCGGACCATCCGTGGCGCGGGCACCTGCAGCGCAGCGCCCTGACGCTGAAGGGGCTCACCTACTCCCCGACCGGCGCCCTGCTCGCCGCGGCGACCACGTCACTCCCGGAGACGCCGGGCGGCGAACGCAACTGGGACTACCGCTACGCATGGGTCCGCGATTCGACCTTCGCCCTGTGGGGGCTCTACACCCTCGGGCTCGACCGCGAGGCCGACGACTTCTTCTCCTTCATCGCCGACGTGTCCGGCGCGACGAACGGCGAACACCATCCCCTCCAGGTGATGTACGGCGTCGGCGGTGAACGCACCCTCGACGAGGAGGAGTTGCACCACCTGTCGGGATACGACGGGGCACGACCGGTCCGTATCGGCAACGGCGCGTACAACCAGTCGCAGCACGACATCTGGGGCACCATGCTCGATTCGGTGTACCTCAACATGAAGTCGAACGAGACCATCTCCGAGACCCTGTGGCCGGTGCTCAAGGCACAGGTCGAGGAGGCGGTGAAGCACTGGCGCAAACCCGATCGGGGCATCTGGGAGGTGCGCGGCGAACCGCAGCACTTCACCTCCTCGAAGGTGATGTGCTGGATCGCGCTCGATCGCGGGGCGCGGCTGGCCACCATGCACGGTGAGAAGTCGTACGCGCAGACGTGGGCTCGGATCGCCGACGAGATCAAGGAGGACATCCTCGCCCACGGCGTCAACGAGCGCGGCGTCTTCACCCAGCGCTACGGCAGTGACGCCCTCGACGCGTCGCTGTTGCTGGTGCCGCTGCTGCGGTTCATGCCGTCCGACGACGAGCGGGTCCGCAACACCGTCCTCGCGATCGCCGACGAACTCACCGAGAACGGCCTGGTGTTGCGCTACCGGACCGAGGAGACCGACGACGGCCTCTCCGGCGAGGAGGGGACGTTCACCATCTGCTCGTTCTGGCTGGTGTCGGCGCTCGTCGAGATCGGTGAGCTGACCCGGGCCAAGCACCTGTGTGAGCGGTTGCTGAGCTACTCGAGTCCGTTGAAGCTCTACGCCGAGGAGATCGACTCCAACACCGGTCGCCACCTCGGCAACTTCCCGCAGGCCTTCACCCATCTCGCGCTGATCAACGCGGTCATGCACGTCATCCGCGCCGAGGAGGCGGGCTCACACGGCACGTTCGTACCCGCCAACGCCTGACCCGTCCGTTGGGCACCAGGAGCCGTCTGTTGGGCACCAGGAGCCGTCTGTTGGGCACCCGGGACCGTCAGTCGGCGTGACCCCGTGATGCGAGGGCTCGTTCGATCGCGGCCATCTCGGCGAAAGGGTTGTCGGTGAGGGCAGCGGCGCAGGTTCTCAGTGAGATCCACCCACGACGGATGACGCCGGCGTCACGTCTCGCGTCATGCCGCTTCTGCTCGGGGCTCGAGTGGAAGTCCACGCCGTCGTAGTCGATCCCGATCTTGTACCGGCGGTACCCGAGGTCGAATCGTCCGATCAGCACGCCGTACTCGTCGAACACCTCGATCTGGGTCTCCGGTCGCGGCAGTCCTCGCCGGTGCATGATCAGGCGCGTCCAACTCTCGCCCGGCGACTCCGCACCCGCGTCGATCAGCCCGACGAGCTCCCGCAGCTGGCGGATGCCGCTCGTGTGGGTGTGCTCGCGCGTGTAGTCCCACAACGCGCGGAGGTCGATCGGCGTCGTTCGTGCCATGTCGTCGAGATGGCCGAGCGCCAACCAGTCCGGACGACGGCGACCGAGATCGAACGCGGTACGCACCAGGCTCGTGACCGGCATCCCATTGCATTCGACGATGTCGTCGGGGCCGAGCTGGTCGGTGCGCATGACACGGATCCCCGAGCGCTGCCGTCCCTGACCCCGGAGGTCGCGGATGACCTCGACATCGCCGTCGACGTCGGGGTAAGCGACCCCGTGCAAGAACTGCGCGCTGCGACCCGCGACCACGGACCCGGGGCCTGCGGCGAGGTATCCGGCGCGGATGCGGTCCACCGTCGACAGGGAGATCCGTGGATCGGTGTAGACACCTCGATGCAGCCGGACCATGTCGCGACGTTCGGCGCGGGACCCGCGATCGGTCAGCGCGAGGTGGTCGGGAAGGGAGGGTGTGAAGAGTTCGTCGTAGCCCATGTCGATCGGACGCAGCGAACTCTCGAACGGTTCCACCCGGTCCAGGATCGGCCCGATGGGCGGCTCCTGTTGCCCCACAATCGGTCCCGACTGCCCAACCGATGGTTCCTGGTGCCCGACAGACGGTCCCGGCGGCCCAACAGACGGCTAGTCCAGGCGCCACGACTCGTAGGCGCGGGGGTCGCCGATCGGTTCGAGGTGGATCGCGACGTGCAGGTGCTCGAGGGTGTCGACGAGATCGGTCTCCACCCGTTCGACGAGATCGTGGCCGCGTTGCACGCTCCACTCACCGGGAACGAGCATGTGCAGCTGCAGGAATCGTTCGTGGCCCGCCTCGCGGGTGCGGACGTCGTGGAAGTCGATCTCATCGCTGCGGTGGCGGTCGAGGACGGCGTCGAGCTGCGCGCGTTCGTCATCGGGGAGCGCGGTGTCCATCAGCCCGGCACCCGACTGCCACACGAGGCGTCCACCGACGACGAGGATGTTCACCGCCACCGCGATCGCGATCAACGGATCGAGCGGCAGCCACCCGGTGAGCGCGACCAGCAGGACACCGATCACGACGCCGGCGGTGGTCCACACGTCGGTCAGCAGATGCTTGCCGTCGGCCTCCAGCGACAGCGACCGATGCCGCCTGCCGATGCGGATCAGGTACAGACCGACCACGCCGTTGATGACCGTCGCCACCACCGAGATCACCAGACCCAGTCCCACGGACTCGAGTTCGGCCGGGGACAGCAGCCGGTCGACCGCGGCGACGATGATGATCCCGGCTGCGACGACGATCATCACGCCCTCGAACACCGCCGAGAAGTACTCGGCCTTGGTGTGGCCGAAGTTGTGGTCGTCGTCGGCGGGCTTGACCGCGACCTTCAGTGCCACGAACGCCGCGACGGCGGCGACGACGTTGACGAGGGACTCGGCGGCGTCGGAGAGCAGACCCACCGAACCCGACACCTGCCAGGCGATGACCTTGAGGGTGATGACGACGAGCGACGCCGCCAGACTGAGCAGGGCGAATCGCGACAGATCGGCGCGGGCTTCGGAGGTCACCCGATCATTGTCGTCCCGACCCGGTCCCTACCCGCCACCGCATGCGCCTGTCGGTGTGTCACACGCTGACGAGCCCCTTACGGGCGAGCAGCGGGGCGAGCTCGGCCGGGCGGCCCAGCAGGGCCCGGTGGGAGGCGATCGGGTCGACGCTGTCGCCGCGCGAGAGCGTGGCCTCGGCGAACCGTCGGCCGTTGGCGCGCGTGAGACCACCGTGGGCGAGGAACCACTGTTCGGTCTCGGCGTCGAGGACCTCCGACCAGATGTAGGAGTAGTAACCGGCCGCGTATCCCCCGCCGAAGATGTGGTTGAAGTACGCGCTGCGATAGCGCGGTGGGATCAGTTCACTCGCGACCCCGGCGCGCGCGAGGGCATTCGCCTCGAACGCCTCGACGCCGATCTCCAGTGCGCCCGCGGTGATCTCGTCGTGGGTCACCCGGTGCCACGCCAGGTCGAGGGTGGCGGCGGCGAGGTACTCGATGGTGCTGTGCGCCGATTCGACCGACGTCGCCGCACGCGCTGCCTCGGCGAGTTCGGCGGGGATCGGGTCGCCGGTCTCGTGGTGCCGTGCGTAGTTCGCGAGGACGTCGGGGTGCAGCGACCACATCTCGTTGACCTGCGAGGGGAACTCCACGAAGTCTCGTGGCACCGAGGTACCCGACTGCGCGGGGAAACGCACCGCCGAGAGCAGTCCGTGCAGGGCATGGCCGAACTCGTGGAACAGGGTGGTGAGTTGATCGAAGCTCAGCAGGCATCGTCCGCCGGCCTGCGGTCTGGTGAAGTTGCAGACGTTCACCACGATCGGCTGGTCGCCGAGAAGGGTCGACTGGTCGGTGATGTTGTTCATCCAGGCGCCGCCGCGCTTGCTGGGTCGGGCGAAGTAGTCGCCGAGGTAGAGGCCGATCGACACCCCCTCGGCGTCGAACACCTCCCAGGTGCGCACGTCGGGGTGATAGGTGGGCAGGTCGGCACGTTCGACGAACTGCAGGCCGTACAGCGACCGCGCGGCGAAGAAGACGCCGTCGGTGAGCACGCGGTCGAGGTCGCAGTAGTCGGCGAAGTCGTCGAGGGAGACCGCCGCGCCACGGCGTTTCTCCACGGCGAGCCAGTAGGTGATGTCGGACGGTTCGATGTGTTCGCCGGCGAACTCGCGCAACCGTGTCAGTTCCCGTCCCCCGGCACGCATGGCCGACGAGATCAGTTCGCCCAGCATCGATTCGACGGCCTCGGCATCGGGCGCGGTCTGTTCGGCGATCACGAACTCGGCGTGATCGCGGTAGCCCAGCAGCGCCGCGCGCCGCGCGCGCAACGTGACGATCTCGATGATGGTCGCGCGGGTGTCGTGGTCGTTGCCGCGCAGCCCGCGCGAGATCGACGCCTCGAACACCCGGGCGCGCGTGGCCGGGTCGGTCAAAGAGGCCACGGCGGACTGACTCGTCGGCAACTCCAACGCCAGCAGGTGACCGCCGTCGTGACCGGCGGCGCGGGCGGCGTCGGCGGCCGCGGCGATCGACGACGGTGAGAGGCCGTCGAGTTCGGCGGCGGTCTCGATGACGACCGCCGCGTCGTTGCTCTCGTCGAGCACGGCCTGGGTGAAGGTGGTCGTGAGCACCGACAGACGCGAGGAGATCTCCCGCATCTGCTGCTGATCGTCGGGCGCGAGGCCGGCGCCGGCACGAATCGCCTCGCGATATCGCTTGTCCAACAACCGGATCGACGGCTCGTCGAGACCGAGATCGTCGCGGCGCGCGTGCAGTGACGCGATACGCGCGAACAATTTCGGGTGCAGCGCGATGGTGTTCTGATGATCGGTCAGCAGGGGCGCGAGTTCCTGCGCGATCGCGTTGCGCTGTGGATTGGTGTCGGGGCCCACCAGGTTGAAGAACGTCCCGGCCGCGCGTCCGAGGAGCCGACCGGATCGCTCGAGTGCCTCGACGGTGTTCGCGAACGTCGGGTCCTGGGTGTCGGCGGCGATGGCCTCGATCTCGACGAGGTGTTCGGCCATCGCGGTGGTGAACGCGGGCAGGAAGTCGTCGTCGGAGATCGATCCGAAATCGGGGAGTCCGTGGATGTGTCGACTCGGCGCGAGGACGGGGTTCGTTGCCATGAGCCGAGCCTAGTGCGCGGTGGGACCCGCGTACGGGTGGCGAGTCACTTGCCCTTCGGTTTGTCCCCGCCCGCCTCCGACGACAGCGCCGCCACGAAGGCCTCCTGCGGGACCTCGACGCGACCGATGGTCTTCATCCGCTTCTTGCCCTCCTTCTGCTTCTCGAGGAGCTTGCGCTTGCGGCTGATGTCGCCGCCGTAGCACTTCGCGAGCACGTCCTTGCGGATCGCCCGGATGTTCTCGCGCGCAATGATCTTCGAGCCCACGGCGGCCTGGATGGGCACCTCGAACTGCTGCCGCGGGATGAGTTCCTTGAGCTTGAGGGTCATCTTGTTGCCGTAGGCGAAGGCGCCGTCCTTGTGGACGATGGCGCTGAACGCGTCGACGGCCTCGCCCTGCAGGAGGATGTCGACCTTCACCAATGCCGATTCCTGTTCGCCCGCCTCCTCGTAGTCGAGGCTCGCATAACCGCGGGTGCGGGACTTGAGGGCATCGAAGAAGTCGAAGATGATCTCGGCCATCGGCATCGTGTAGCGCAGTTCGACACGCGTCTCCGACAGGTAGTCCATCCCGCCGAGCTCGCCGCGGCGCGACTGGCACAGCTCCATGATGGTGCCGACGAATTCACTCGGAGCGATCACCGTCGTCTTCACGATGGGCTCGAAGATGGCCTTGGCCTTGCCATCCGGCCAGTCCGACGGGTTGGTGACCACCATCTCGGTACCGTCCTCGCCGACGAGTCGGTAGATCACGTTCGGGGCGGTCGAGATCAGATCGAGGTTGAACTCGCGCTCGAGGCGTTCGCGGGTGATCTCCATGTGCAGCAGTCCGAGGAACCCGCAGCGGAACCCGAAGCCGAGCGCCACCGACGTCTCCGGCTCCCACGTGAGAGCGGCGTCGTTGAGCTGGAGCTTCTCGAGGGCGTCGCGCAGATCCGGGTAGTCCGATCCGTCCACCGGGTACAGACCCGAGTAGACCATCGGACGCGGCTCGCGATATCCCGTCAGCGCCTCGGTCGCGCCATTGCGCGCGGTCGTGATCGTGTCGCCGACCTTCGACTGCCGCACGTCCTTCACGCCGGTGATGAGGTAGCCGACCTCGCCGACCCCGAGACCCGTGGACGCTTTCGGCTCGGGTGAGACGATCCCCACCTCGAGGCATTCGTGCACGCTGCCGGTCGACATCATCTCGACCTTCACCCTCGGCTCGAGTCGCCCGTCGACGACGCGCACGTAGGTGACCACACCGCGGTAGGTGTCGTAGACGGAGTCGAAGATCATGGCCCGGGCCGGGGCCTCGTCGACACCGACCGGGGCCGGGATCAGCCGGACCACCTCGTCGAGGAGTTCGCGGACACCCACACCGGTCTTTCCGGACACACGCAGGATGTCGTCTGGGTCGCACCCCACGATGTGCGCGATCTCCGCGGCGTACCGGTCGGGATCGGCGGCGGGCAGGTCGATCTTGTTGAGGACCGGGATGATCGTCAGGTCCTTGTCCATCGCGAGGTAGAGGTTCGCGAGCGTCTGGGCCTCGATGCCCTGCGCGGCGTCGACGAGCAGCACCGCACCCTCACACGCCTCCAGTGCGCGCGACACCTCGTAGGTGAAGTCGACGTGCCCGGGGGTGTCGATGAGGTGCATCACGTACTCGGTGGTCACACCGTCTTCGGTGACCTCCCACGGCAGTCGCACGTTCTGCGCCTTGATGGTGATGCCGCGCTCACGCTCGATGTCCATCCGGTCGAGGTACTGCGCGCGCATGGCCCGCTCCTCCACCACACCGGTGAGCTGCAGCATCCGGTCGGCCAGGGTCGATTTGCCGTGGTCGATGTGGGCGATGATGCAGAAGTTCCGGATCCGGGCGGGATCGGTGAAGGTCGTGTCGGCGAAGCTGGGAATCGAACTCACTCCTCGTGGGGCGATGACGCGTACCACCAAGTTTCGCACGTCCGCGCCGGCATCCCCTCCTCGCGAAACCGTGGCACCCGCCGCGGGGCTACCGTCGGGGCGTGGCCGACCGTGTTACCGCTGGATCCACCGACGCCCTGCCCGACCCCGAGGACCTGCGTGCCGAGGGTGTCGTCGGGGTGGTGCACCGCCCGCTCGGCACCCCGATCGCGGCGGCGGTCATCACTCACGGGGCGGGCAGCAACCGCGATGCGGTGGTGTTGCGACTGCTCGCCGCCGAGCTCGCTGTTCGCGGACTGCTCGTCGCCCGCATCGATCTGCCCTACCGCCAGACACGGCCCCAGGGCCCGCCGAGCCCGTCGGGGGCGGCCACCGACCGCGCCGGGATCGTGGCCGCGGCGCAGGTCGTGCGGGATCTGGCCGCCGACGCGGGGTGCACCGGCCCGCTCATCGTGGGAGGACACTCCTACGGCGGACGGCAGGCATCGATGGTCGTCGCCGAGGACCCGTCGGTGGCCGATGCCCTGCTGCTCACCTCGTACCCGCTGCACCCTCCGGGCAAGCCCGACCGCGCGCGCACCGAACATCTCCCCGCGATCCGATGCCCGACCGTGGTGGTGCACGGACCGTCGGACCCGTTCGCCACCACCGACGAGATCACCGCGGCACTCGACCTGATACCCGGCTCGACCACGCTGGTCGAGATTCCCGGCACCGGTCACGACCTGCGTCCCGACCGCAAACCCACCGCGGCGCTGACGGCCGACGCGGTCCTCGCCCACCTCCTCGGTCGGAGCGGCTGACTAGATTCGTCCCATGGCTCCCTGGACCACCACCGCTCTCCGACTCGCCCGTCAGTACGGCCCGCGCATCTACCGCGAACTGCAGAAGTCCGGCGCCATCGACAAGGGCAAGGCAGCGATCACCGCGAAGATCAACGGTGGGGCCGACGCAGGCACCGGCCGACCGATCACCGACACCGACCGCCCCACCGCCGACCGCGCGCGCCGCATCGAGTACTCCCCCGCACTCGACGGCGCCGCCGACCCGGGCGAGATCGTGTGGACCTGGGTGGCGTTCGAGGAGGACGCGTCGCAGGGCAAGGACCGTCCCGTGCTGGTCGTCGGCCGCGAGGGTGACCACCTGCTGGGGCTGATGCTGTCGAGTCAGGCCCACCGCGCCGGCGACGCGAACTGGATGGAGATCGGCACCGGGGGCTGGGACGGCGGCCACAAGACCAGCCATCTGCGTCTCGACCGTGTCCTCGATGTCCCCGAGCAGGGCATCCGCCGCGAGGGCGCGATCCTCGACCGCGAGCGCTTCGACCGCGTCGCCGCCGCTCTGCGCTCCACCTACGGCTGGTCCTGACACAGCCTGCGCCGTCGGGGTGGCAGCCACACCCGTCGACGGGTCAGCGCAGCGCGACCAGCTCGTGCAGGGTGGTGCCCGTGCGGACGTCGACACGTCCGTCGTCGCGGGTGACCGCCAACCGGAAATCGGATGCGAAGCGGAAGTACCCCGGATGCCCCACGAGTCGGCTCACCAGGGGCCGCAGCACCTTGCTGCCGACGACGGGGATGTCGCCGAGCAGGTCGTGTCCGTGCAGGACGGTGCGCACGTCGAGTCGTAACTCGAGGCGGCCGGGGATGGTGAGCGAGATCCACGAGGGGTAGTCGCGACCGGCGTCGGCGTCGGGGAGCAGCGGCCCCTCCTCGAGGACGGCCTCGCCGCTGCTGAGGATGACCTCGGCGCCGTCGGCCACCATCACCGGCGCGATCTGGTGGGAGCCGTAGCCCTCCTGGGTGAGCACGACCGCGTAGAGCAGCGAGTAGTCCTCGACGTAGAGGCGACCCCAGTGCCAGCGGTCGATGACCTTGCGCATGTCGCCGACACCCCAGTTGTGGTCGGCGTAGCCGGTTCCGGTCACCTCCCAGCGCTTCGCGCCGATCGACAGGCGACCGGTGACCTTCGCGCGTGGGCCCCCGACACACCATCCGAAGATCTCGCCGTTGCCGAAGTGTGTCTCGCCCTGCCCCGGCATCCAGGGCGCGATCTCGTTGGCGAACTCGAGATCGATCACCACGTCGTCCTCCGCGAAATGCACGGTGTAGGTGGGTAACTCGTCATGGAAGGTCACATAGGCGAAGTTCTCGCCGACCGTGACGTCGCACTTCTCGACCGAGAAGCTGCATTCCCGCGCGGGGTAGCGTTGCGCGATCTGCCGACGGCTGCCTTCGGGCCCGTAGAGGATGATCTCCACCCAGGGACGGCTGCGGGGCAGGTCCTCGGGGCGACGCTTGGTGAGGAAGCCGACCACGGTGTAGCCGTTGTCGAGGGCGGCGTCGAAGTACCAGTGCTCGAAGGCGGTCAGCTTGGTCGACGCGTGCAGCGCATTGTGTTCCGGACGCACGTCGGTCAACGACCCGTCGGCGCGTCCGGGGCCGTTCCAGGCCTCGACCAGGTCGGTTCTGCTCACGATGGACTCCGTTCGTGGTGGTGTACATGGATGTCGGTCATATGACCCCCTCCCGGGCGAGGCCATCGAGGTCCTCGTCGGTCAGGTCGAGCAATGTGGTGTAGACCTCGGCGTTGTGCAGTCCCGGACATGCCGGGCCCGCCGTACGGACCGAGCCAGGGGTACCGGTCAGACGCGGGATCACCCCCGGCCCCAACACGGTTCGTCCGAGACGTTCGTCGTGGTGATTGACGAGCATGTCGCGTGATCGCAGTTGTGGATCGACGACGAGGTCGGCGACCGTGTTCACCCGGCCGGTCGGAACCCCTGCCGCGGAGAGCGTCTCGGTGAGCTCGTCGGCGTCGTGGTCGGCGACGATGTCGGCGATGGCCGCGTCGAGGACGTCCTGGTTGCGTCCACGGGCGAGGTGGTCGGCGAAGCGCGGGTCCGCCGCCCACTCGGGACGGCCCAGCGCGCCGGCGAGCCGCCCGAACACGGTGTCCTGGTTGGCCGCGATCACCAGCCAGACGTCGTCGCGGGAGCGGTAGAGGTTCGACGGGGCGATACCGTCGAGCCGGGTGCCCGACGGCTGCCGGACCACCCCGCCGACGTCGTAGTCGGGGATGGTGGACTCGAGAACCGCGAGGCAGGCCTCGGTGAGGGCGACGTCGACGACCTGACCGACGCCGGTGCGTGTGCGGGCGTGCAACGCCGCCAGGACCCCGTTCGCGGTGAAGACGCCGGCGAGGGTGTCCCCCAGCGACAGCGCGAGCCGTGGCGGCGGGCCGCCGGGGAACCCGTTGAGGTAGCGCAACCCGCTCACCGCCTCGGCCACCGAGGCGTATCCCGCGCGGTGGGCGTCGGGGCCGGTCTGCCCGTATCCGGAGACGCGGGCGACGACGATCCGCGGATTACGCTGTGCCAGCCTGTCGTATCCCAGGTCCCAGCGTTCGAGAGTCCCGGGGCGGAAGTTCTCGACAACGACGTCGGAGCGCTCGACCAGATCGAGGAACATCGACCGTCCCGTCTCGGTGCGCAGGTCGAGGGTGACCGCCCTCTTGTTGCGCGCGTGGACGGTCCAGAAGACATGCTCGCCGTCGACCTCCGCCTGTCCCCAGGTACGGAGCGGATCGGGTTGGCCCGGGGCCTCGATCTTGATGACGTCTGCGCCCATGTCGCCGAGGAGCCGGGCCGCGAACGGCCCTGCGATCAGCGAACCGAGCTCGAGTATGCGGACGCCGGCGAGTGCACCGGTGTCGTCTGTGGTGGTCGTCATCAGAAGGCGAGGTGGACGGTTTTCTCCTCGGTGTGTGCCGTGACCCCCGACAGACCGAGTTCGCGACCGAAACCGCTGGCTTCCCGTCCACCCCAGGGCAGATGCGGTTCGGGGACGCCCCAGCCGTTGACCCACACCGTCCCCACCCGTAGCCGTGGGATGACCGAGTGCGCGGTTGACAGGTCCGAGGTGTAGATCATCGCGTTGAGTCCGAAGCGGGTGTCGTTGGCGATCCGGATCGCCTCGTCGGTGTCGCGGAAGGTGATGACGGTGGCGACGGGCCCGAAGATCTCCTCACGCGCGATGGTGAGATCGTTGGTGCCACGGAAGACGGTGGGTTCGACGAAGAACCCCGGTCGGTCCACGCGCGCGCCGCCGGTGATGAGCTGCGCACCTTCGGATTTCCCGGTCTCGATGTAGCCGAGGATGCCGTCGAGCTGCTTGGCGTTGACGATGGTGCCCATCGTCGAGGCGGGGTCGCGCGGATCGCCGATCACCGAGCTCTCCGCGATGGCGGCCAGGCGCGCCACGACGTCGTCGGCGATGGACTCGTGCACGAGGACGCGGGTGCCGGCGGCACACACCTGCCCCTGGTGATAGAAGTTGCCCATCGCGATCCAGGGCATGGCGGCGTCGAGATCGGCGTCGGGGAAGACGATCTGGGGCGATTTGCCGCCGAGCTCCAGGGTCATCTTGCGGAACTTGTCGCCCGCGAGCGGGGTGATGCCGCGCCCGACGCGCGGGCTGCCGGTGAAGGTGATCTTGTCGAGGCCCGCGTGTCCGGCGAGCGCGGCGCCGGCGACCGGTCCGAGGCCGGTGACCACGTTCACGACGCCGTCGGGTAGACCCGCCTCGGTGAGCAGCTCGGCGAGTCGGATGGTCGACAGCGCCGCGTCCTCGGCCGGTTTCACCACCACGGTGCACCCCGCGGCGAGCGCCGGTGCCAGTTTCCATCCGGCGATGACCGCCGGGTTGTTCCACGGCGTGATCGCACCGACGACCCCGACCGGTTGGCGCATCGTGAACCCGAACCGATGCTGTCCGGCGAAGTCGGGCAGTGCGGTCGTCTGCCCGGTGATCTTGTCCGCCCACCCGGCGAAGTGTCGGAACGTCCCCGCCGTGACGGGCATGTCACCGGCGACGCTGTGCTGGTACAACTTTCCCATCTCGACGGCCTCGAGCGCGGCCAGGTTCTCGGCGTCGGCCTCGATGAGGTCGGCGGCGCGCGCGAGGATCCGGCCGCGCTCCGATCCCGGGAGGTCCGACCAGACACCGCTGTCGAACACCGCACGCGCCGCCGAGACGGCCCGGTCGACGTCGTCGGCCGTCGCTGCGGCGATCTCGACGACCGTCGACTCGTCGGCCGGGTTGATCGAGGTGTAGGTGCCTCCGTCGGAGGCCGCGACAGCGACACCGCCGATGCGCAGTGTCGGGTCCGGTAGTACCGGATCGACGACGGGGGCGAGAGCGGGTGCGGTCATCAGGTCCTCGGATCGGTGTCGGTGCGAGCGGTGGGATCGAAATGCGGTGTGAGACCCGACCAGACGGCGTCGTAGTCGGGTTGGCGGTGCGCGGCCGACATGGCCGTCGGGGTGGTGACGAGCGGGAAGCGTGTCTCGAACATGATCGCCATGGTGTTGGCGAGGTACTGCGGTTCGAGGTCGGCGTTCGTCCCCATCTCGAAGGTGGCGAGATCGGGGCCGTGCGCAGCGAACATGTTGTGCAGGCTCGCGCCGCCGGGCAGGAAGCCCTCCGCCTTGGAGTCGTGGACGCCGTAGATCAGCCCCATGAACTCGGTCATCACGTTGCGATGGAAGTGCGGCGGACGGAAGGTTCGTTCGGCCACCATCCAGCGGGGCGGGAAGGCGACGAAGTCGACGTTGGCCTGTCCGGGATGCCCCGACGGCGAGGTGAGGACGGTGAACACCGACGGATCGGGATGGTCGACGTTGCCGTTGGTGATGGAGCTGAACGCCTCGAGATCGTAGACGTGACAACCGTGGTTGCCGTGCCACGCCACCACGTCGAGTGGGGAGTGGTCGAGTTCGGTGGCCCACAGGTGCCCACCGAACTTCACGACGTGCTCGACGATGCGCGGTCGGTCCTCGAACGCCGCGACCGGGTGGCGGAAGTCGCGGGCGTGGGCGAGACCGTTGGCGCCGATGGGTCCGAGATCCGGCAGCACGAACGGTGCGCCGTAGTTCTCGCAGACATACCCGCGGATCGGTCCGTCGACGACGTCGACCGCGAACGTGATGGCGCGCGAGATCAGGACGATCTCGCCGGGCCGGGCCTCGATGACCCCGAGTTCGGTGCGGACCCGGATGCTGCCGCTCTCGGGGACGATGAGCAGTTCGCCGTCGTTGTCGGCGAGGTAGCGATCGGTCATCGACTCCGCCGCGGTGTACTGGTGCACACCGATACCGGTACGTCCCAGCACATCTCCGCTCGCGCCGATCGTGTAGAGACCGTCGAGGAAGTCCCCTGTGGAGGTCTCGTGGGGTAACGGGTTCCAGCGCAGTCGATTCGGGTCGGCGGGTCCGGCCACCGGTGCCGAGGCCAGGTTCCCGTCGTCGATCCGGTGATAGGCGCGACGTGCCGCGGTGGGCATGATCCGGTACATCCACGTGCGCCGGTTGATCCCGCGTGGCTCGGTGAACGCGGTCCCGGAGATCTGCTCGGCGTAGAGCCCCATCGGTGCGCGCTGCGGCGAGTTCTGTCCCCACACCAGTGCACCGGGCAGCGCCTCGGAGTGGTGTTCGTTGCCGAAGCCATGGAGGTAGTCGAGTGTCACGCGCGCCGGGGCCGAGGTGTCCGGCACCGGACGGTCGGTGATCTGGGTCATCGTGGTGGATCCCTTCGCAGGTGGATGGGGCGGCGGTGGGTGGGCCGGTCAGCGCCGCAGGGCACCCGAAGCATCGAATTGCGCTTCGCGGCCGTCCATCTGGGCGCGGTACCAGCTCTCGCGGTGCCACCGCATCCACTTCTCGTGCACGCGGCCGACCGGGGGGACGCGTCGGGCCAGTTCGACCGCGCTGACGAGGGGTACGCGTCCGAGGACCCACAACAGCCACGGGAACGCGGTCGGCATCTCGTAGCGGCGGTAGGTCTGCGGGAACATGAACAGCCGCGCGTAGGCGGCGTAGACGCCGCCGTTGTAGACCTCGCGGAGTCGTCGGATCCCGGTGTGACCGTCGCGGGCGGCGAAGGCCTTGGGGAACGAGGTGATGAGTTCGGCGCCGTGGTCCCCGGCGTCGTGGCTGCGTGCCACCGACACCAGCGCCAGCAGACGCAACGAGTCGGCGATGGTCTGCGGGTACCAGCGGCTGCGCACCCCCACGACGTGTCCGAGGTAGTGCTGGAAGGCGATGAGGTCGTAGATCTCCGAGCGCGTCGTCTGGATCCCGGTGGTCCACAGCGCCAGAGCGGGTGCGACGCTGCCGCCGAGCAGGGTCATCATCATGTAGGACTGGCTGATCGGGATGCCCCACCGGGAGGTGTCCCACTCGGGGTGTTCGGCGACCCGTCTGCGCACCGAGACGTGCATGACGCGGACCATCATGGCCGTCGCCCGACCGGTCGATCCCGGCGACAGCAACTCCCCCGGTTCGGAGACGTCGATCCAGAACCGTGCGGTCTCGAGGAATCGTCGCAATGCGTTGTCGCCGGCGTAGCCACCGGCCAACGACAGCGGGGTTGCCACGGCCGCCTCGGTGTACATCTCCAGGGTGATGCCCCCCGCGACGCTGAACAGCATGGTCCCCCACCGGCGCCAGATCCGGGCGCCGGCCTCGACCTGGGCGGGATCGACCCAGTCGGGCACCGATTCGAACTCCTCGAACAGGGCGATCATCGACGGCGGTGGGTCGTCGATCGACGAGAGGCCCTCGGCGAGAGCCTTCTTCAACATCGCGCGACCCTCGACCGGACCGATGTCGCCGTAGAACACCTCGTCGACGAATCGTTCGGCCACCGGGTCGGCGGTGAACATGTCGGCGCAGAAGTCGTCGATCTGCGACTGGGTCGGGAACAGGTCCTTGCCGGTGAGTCGGCGGGCGATGCTGCGCGCGCGCAGCATCCCCGGCGTGGACATCCCCTCGCGATACGGGAACGCCGTCGCGACGTCGGGGTGGACGAGGTCGTCGAAGCCCGACCGCTCGCCGGTGGCACCCGTGGGGGGCGCGGGGGGCACAGGCGGGTTGTCTGCGTGGGTGGTCATGCGATCTCCGCTGCGTGGTGGTCGGGACGGTGGACGGTGTACTCGCCGACGCCGAACCCCCGGGTGGGCAGCCAGTCGCCGATGGTCTGCGCGATCCGGCCGACACCGTCGGGTTGGTCGACGAGGTAGTGGTTGAGGTCGTCGAGCTCGACCGACGCGACGTCGGGATCGGCCGAGGCCGCCACCATGTCGCGAGACTCGCTGACGAAGGCCGCCTGATCGGCACGCAGGCACACGACCTGGGTCGGGGTGGTGACCGTGGTGAGGTTGCGCAGGGCATCGGCGTGGGTGTGGTCGAAACTCCAGGTGCTCAACCAACTCCGCGCCGTCGCGAAGCGGGCGAGCCCTCCGGCGGCGGAGTTGGCGGCCTGCGGGTCGCCGTACATGCTGCCGACCCGACGGTCACTGGGATCGAGGGTCACGTCGACGAAACGGGGATCGCCCACGGTGCGGTGGACCACGAACGCGCGATCGGACGCGCCCGTCCGTTCGAGGCGTTCGATCTGGTCGAGCGCCCAGGCGTCGATCCGACGGACACGGGCGAGCTGCGCGTCGCGGTAGGCCGCCACCCACTCACGGTCGAGCGGGACGGTGCGATCGGGTGCGTACAGATCGAGTCCGGGGTCGGTCGCATACGGATCGGCCTCGTCGGTCACGGCGGCGTCGATCCAGTGCCGGAGTACCCGCGCACGCCCGGGATGTGCACCGACCAGGACGAGTCCGTCGGCCGGTTCGCACTCCCCGAGATCCACCGGGTCGCCGGCCGGTGTCCGGGTGATCGTCGGTGAGAGTGCCTGCGACTGATAGAACGACGCGAGCGAGCCGCCTCCGGAGAACCCGAGCAGGATCACCTTCTCGAATCCCAGCTCCTCGCGCATCCACCGCACTCCCTGACCGAGGTCGTCGGCGGCCCGTTCCATGATCAGCGCCGGCTCGTTGGTGGTGTAGCGGGTGTTGACCGCCATCATCGGCAACCCGCGCTCGGCGAGCCCGCGAAGCAGGAAGTGGGTGATGAAGCTCGACGCCGGATGCGCCATGAGGATGCCGACCTCGCGCGAGTACGTCTCGCCGGCAACGAAGTTCGCCGCCAGGGTCGGATAGTGGCGGGTCAGGCCCGAATGACTCTCCACGCGACCGTCGTTCGCCGGGCGAAACGGTATGCGCTGGAACCGGTCGACGAGATCTGCGATCACCGGCGACGTACCTCCCTCTCGACGGGGTCGCGTTCTGCGACCTGAATCACACGCGGACTGTACCATACCGGATGGTACGTGATTCGACTTCGAGGAGACCTCCATGACCAGAGCCGGCGCCGCCGAGGCAACCAGCGACGAGACCACCGACGCCGAGGCGATCACCACCGTCGACGGCGGCGTCGACACAGTCGAGGAACCCACGCCCGGAAGGGCTTCGGTTCAGCGACTCCGTCGTGCGGTGGTGCCAGTGGTGGCCGCACTGCTCATGGCCGGTGCCGGTGTGACGACATGGTGGACGCACGCCGAGACCGTCGCCGACAACGAGCGGGTGGCACTCGACGGGCGCTACCTGTCGGCGGCACGTCAGATGGTGCTGAACCTGATCACGGTCGACCCCGCCGATGCCTCGGCGGTCACCGACCGCATCCTCGACGGGGGTACGGGTGACTTCCGGTCGGAGTTCGCGTCGCGCGCGGACAGTTTCGTGTCCGTGGTGCGTCAGGCCGCGGTGAGCACGAAGGGCTCGGTCACCGAAGCGGGAATCGAGCGTTCCGACTCCCGCACGGCGAGCGTGCTGATCGCAGCGACGTCGACGGTCACCAACGGCGCCGGCGCCGACAACGAGCCCCGCGTATGGCGTCTCCGACTCGCGCTCGCTCACGACGGCGGCCGCATCCTCACATCGAAGGTGGATTTCGCGGTATGACCACACACGACGACCTCGACACACCGGCCGTCGACACGGCCGACGAGCCCGACACGATCACGGACACCGACGGTGCGCCGGACAACCGGGACGAGCAGGTGGCGTCCGACGGCCCCGACCCGACCGACAGCCCCGAGCCGACCGACGGCCCTGAGCCGACCGGGAGAACCCGGCGGGGCCCGCGACGGCGTGCGGCCGTTCTCACCGGCGGGGTGGGCGCGGTGGTGCTCGCACTGGGTGCCACCTCGCTGTACTTCCATCTCGAGCACCGCGATTCGGCCGCGGTCGCGGCATCCCGCGCCGACGTGATGACCGCGGCGACCGACGGGACCCGTGCGGTACTGACCTACCGTGCGGGGAGTGTCGACGCCGATCTCGCCCGCGCGGCAACGTTTCTCACCGGCGACTTCCGCGACTACTACACCAAGCTGGGGACCGATGCCATCGCCCCGAACGCACGCACCCGCGGATTGTCGTCGGAGGCCGCCATCGCGGGGACCTCGACGATCCGCGTCGACAAGGGCTCGGCCGGGGCGCTGGTGTTCGTCAACCAGTCGGTGACGCCGGCGTCGGGGGCGGCGACGGTGACGTCGACCGCGATCCGGGTGCATCTCACCGAGGTCGACGGGCGGTGGCTGATCGACCGCTTCGAACCGATCTGACGCGGCCGCACCCGGACCTCAACCCGGCGGGACCAACAGGTCGCGGAGCGGGATCGGCCCGTGCGCCCGCACCCCGGTCACGCGGGTCACGCGGGCGTCGTCGCCGACGAACTCGCCGCGGCGCGGATCGTACTGGCGCGCCGCGACGACCGGCCGGGGCGCCGACACCGGCTCCGACGCCACGACGGGGGCCGCCGGGACTCGTAGCGCACGCCCGCCCGCGAGTTGACGACACAGTGTCACGGTCGCCGCACGATAGCCGGGATACTCGAGACAGGGGAGGTTGCGGGCACCGCGTACCGACCGCGGATCACTCGGGTCGACCTTGCAGTACAGGTTCTTCGGGGCCGGTGCCGGTGACAGGTCTGCCGGCGACCGACGTTGCGACGGGTCGAGGAAGCCTGTGATGCAGGGTGGCGGGTCGTTGAGGCCGGCGGCGGCGAAGAACGTGTTCTGGCCGGGATCGTCGGCGTTGACCAGTCCGGTTCCCTGGGTGGCGGCGATGAGCGGCGGATAGAGGACGAGTACCTGTTCCAGCGCCGGGTTGTACACGGCGAGAACCTGTTCGACGGTGGTCAGGTTGGCCAGGAGGATGCCCACGGTGGGGGCGACGTCGTCGAAGAGTGCGGTGGCCTCCGACGCCGCCCCCGGCGCCTTGGCCAGCACACCGCGCAGGGACGCGTCCGAACCGGCGAGTGATCCGGTCACCCGGGCCAGCGATGCCGCCCAGGCACCGATGGCGTCGGCGCTGTCGACCTGGCTGTCGAGGAGAGGACCCAATTCGTCGATCACCGTGGCTGTCGGCTCGATCGTGTCGGCGGCCTGCGCCATGATGTCGCTGACGGAGTCCACCAGCGACCGCAGCGCGGGCCCCTGTCCATCGAGGGCCGCGAAGCTCTCGTCGATGACCACACGGAGATTTGTCGCGTCGACCGATGCGAGCAGCGACTGCACCTGTGCCACGGCGTCGGAGACCGGTGTCGGCAGACGCACCCGGTCGACGCCGATCACCGCACCGTCGGTCAGGTCGCGGTGCGGGTCCGCCCCACTGCGCGGGTCGAGGGCCACGTACATCTCCCCCACCGCCGACATCGGCGCGATGGTCGCGTCGAGGTCGGCGGCGATGTGGGCATCGGACGAGATCGACAACCGGGCACGGGCACCGGTGTCGGTGGCGTCGACCGACGTGACCCGTCCGACGACGCTGCCGCGGTAGGTGACGTTGGCGTTGGGATAGAGGCCTCCCGCGGAGGTCATCTCGACGGTCACCGCATAGCGGCCGATCCCCGCCTGCTGCGGCAGTTGCGCGTACAGCACGGCGACGATCGCGACGGCGATCACCGAGATCGCAGCGAAGACGCCGAGTTTCCACCGGATCATCCGGGTCAGGTTCACGGTGCCCCCTCCCCGGACCGACCGACCGCCGGTCGGGGTGTCAGCAGGTCGGTCAGACCGGGCGCCGGGCGCGAGGAGGACGACGGGGCCGCGCGCCCGACGATGCCCTCGACGCCGGAGAGCATCCCCTGCAACGGGGTACCGAGGAGCAGCGCGTTGTCGAGGGTCTTGAGCCGGAGATCCAGGGTGACCTCGCCGTTGGCGTAGTCACCGCGGACGGCGTTGGCGTAGGTGTCGATGGGGAACGGGTAGGTCAGCAGGTACCGCGTCGACTCGGTCAACGACTTCCCCGAGTCGGCGAGAGAACCGAGAATCGGTGGCAGGGCGGCGAGGTCGGCACGCAACGCCGACCCCGACGCCGTGACGATCGACGTCGCCGTGCGGGAGAGATCACCGAGTGAGTCGAGGGCGCGGGTCAGATCGACGCGGCGCGTGGCCAACACCGACAGCGCCGGGCGCAGCGACTCGATCGCGTCGGCGAGCGTCTCCCGCTGGGCGGCGACCCGGGTCGTCAGGTCGTCGAGACCCTCGATGGCCCGGGTGATCTGGGCGCGTTGCCCGTCGAGATCACCGACGAGGGTGTCGAGGCGGGTGATCACCGACCGGGCCGCCGATTCGCGTCCGCCGAGTGCGGCGTTCACCTCGCGGGTGATGTCCTGGATCTGGTCGATCCCGCCTCCGCCGAGCACCATCGACACCGTCGCGAGGGTCTGCTCGGTGGTCGGGTACGCACCCGCGCGCGCCAAATCGATGGTGTCGCCGCTGCGCAGCGACCCGTGCGCCGTCTGTCCGGGTGGGACCCCGAGTTCGATGTGTGCCGATCCGAGCAGGGTGGTCTGTCCGATGGTGGCGGTCGCATTGGCCGGCACCCGGGTGTGTGCATCCAGCGACACCGTCACCAGCGCATGCGACCCCTGCACCCGCAGATCGGCGACGCGACCCACCTCGACGTCGTCGATGAGGACCTGCGAATTGCGTTGCAGAGTCACCACATCGGGCATCTGGATCTGCACCGTCCACGCACCGTCACCGCGGCCGTGTGTGCCCGGGAGCGCGATCGAATTGATCCCCTGCCAGCCGCACGCGGACACGGTGCACGCCAGGACCACCGCGAGGGCGGCGACGACGGGCGAGCGACGCCGGAGTCCGCGGGCCGCCATCATCGACCTCCCTGCGGAACCAGCATCGACGGCAGGTCGGGCGTGGACGGTGTGGCACCCTTTTTCGCCGAGGGCGTCGCCGGCCGCAGCGACGGTTCGCTGTAGACGAGTTGGTCGGGTAGCGCGCCGACGCCACGGGTGGGATTGAACGCGATCGGCGGGTACTCGGCGGTGAGCAGCGACAGCAGCGGACCGAGATACCGGACGCACAGCGACGCGCCGCGTTCGGCACTGCTCTGTTGGGCGGCCGCGATCGCCGAACACACGAACTGCACCGGGTTGGCGAAGTTGCTCAGCGCCAACGCCGAGGTGATCGAGTTGTGCGCGGGTTGGTAGATGTTGTTCAGATTCGCCAACGCGGTGGGCGTGACGTGCAGCACCTGGGCGAGATCGTCACGGTGTGAGGCCAGTTCGCCGGCCACCAGGTTCAGGTTCTTCAGCGCGTCGGAGAGGCCGGGCCGGTTGTCTTTCACGAAGGAACGCACCTCCCCCAGTGACACGTCGAGATCGCCCAGCGCCGAACCGATGTCGTCACGGTTGCGGTCGAGGATCGCGGCAACCGACGCCATCCGTCGGTTGAAGGAGACGATCTGCTGGTCGCTGTCGGACAGGGCCTCGACGAACACCGCGAGGTTCCGGACGACACCGAACAGGTCGGTGCGGCCGTCGGAGATCGTGCGCAGCGCGGCGGAGAGGGATCCGAGGGTCGAGTTCAGCGCGCCGCCCTGTCCGCGCAGGTTGGCGGCGGCGGAGTCGACGAGTGCACCGGCGGCACCCATGGTCTCGCCGTTGCGGGGTGCCAGCGCCTTCGACACGCGTTCGAGTTGCGCGGTGACCTCGTTCCACTCGACGGGGACCGCCGTGCGGGAGATGGGGACGACCGCGCCGTCGGTCATCCGCGCCCCACTCGTCCACGCCGGGGTGAACTGGACGAACCGACCGGACACCAGCGACTGGTTGAGCACTACGGCGGTCGCCTCGGCGGGGACGGGTCGTGCACGGTCGAGCCGCAGCACCACCTCGGCGTGATCGACCCGCGGGTGCACCTCGGACACCTCACCGATCCGAACACCCACCACGCGGACGTCGTCACCGACGTAGAGCCCGGTGGCCGAGGGGAGTTCGACCCGCACGGAGTAGGTCGTGAGTCGTGGGACCACGGCGTAGGACACCACGGCCGCCACGGCGACGATCGCCGCGAGAACGGCCCACGTACGACGTGCTCTCATCGTCCACCCTGTCGTTCGGGGGTCGGCAGACCCTGCCGTGCCATCGCGTCGCGGATGAACGGTTCGATGATCTGACCCGGGATGAGGTTGGTGATGTAGGAGCTGAAGAACGGCCCGCTCGCCACCGCCTCCCCGAGTTCGGTGACATACGGGCCGAGGTCGGCCAGCGCCCTGCCGATGTTGTCGCGGTTGTCCCGCAACACCCCCAGCACGGAATTGACCCGGGTCAGGGTCGGGGTGAGCTGGGCTCGGTTGTCCCGCACGAGATCGGTGAGGCTGCGCGCGAGCGCGGAGACGTTCGCGAACAGGGTCTCCACCGTCTGACGTCGGCGATCGAGTTCGCCGAGTATCTCGTCGGCGGCCAGGACGAGCTTGGTGATCTGCTCACTGCGCTGGGCCAGGACCCCGGTCACCCGCCGGGCCCGGTCGAGCAGGGACCGTAGATCGGCGTCACGGGCGGCGACGGTCTGCGACAGACGGCCGACACCGTCTATTGCGGAACGCAGTTCGTCCGGGGTCTGCGACAACGTGTCGTCGAGGGCGCGGAAGGAATCGGCGAGTTGATCGGTGTCGGTCGCGGCGGTGCTGCGCGCGAGGTCGCCGAGGATGGTCGACAGGTCATACGGCGACGTCGTCCGCGCCAGCGGGATCTCGCTCCCTGCCCGCAACGCGCCGCCACCCTCGCTGGTCAGTCGCAGGTTGCGGGTGCCCAGGACGGTCGCCGTCGCGATGGACGCGCGGGTGGCCGATCCCAGGCGCGGGTCGCCGGAGACGGTGAACGTGACCTCGACGTGGGTGCCGTCGAGATCGATCGACCGCACCGTTCCGCTGTCGACGCCCGCGACCTCCACGCCCGCCCCCACCTGCAACCCGCCGGCGTCGGCGAACTCTGCGGTGTACTCGCGTTCCGACGACAGGAACGGCAGTGTGCCGACGTTGCCTGCGGCGACGGCGACCAGAACGGTCACGATCAGCCCGACCGCACCGGTGCGCACGGTGTCGACGCGGTCGTATCGGTTCATCATCGCGGCGCGCACCTCCCATGGTCCTGGCCGATGAGCGGCGTCGTGAGGTCCTTCCCGTCAGGGCCGGTGAGCTTCAGTCGGATACCGCACAGGTAATAGTTGAAGAAGTTCCCGTAGGCGCCCAGCCGAGTGAGTGCGGTGTAGGTATCGGGCAGTCGTCCCAGCACGCTGTTCACCGTGTCGCGTCCGGCGTCGAGTTGGGTTGCGGTGCGTCGTAGTTCGCCGATGGTGTCCCGGACGGGGTCGCGGGTGTCGCCCAGGAGGTCGGCGAGTGAGCCCGCAGCCGTGTCGACGCGGGTCAGTGCCGTCCCGACGGTCGAGGAGTCCGCGGCGAGGCCGGCGGCGAGCTGCGAGGCCGACGACAAGGCCTGCGAGAAGTCGTCTCGATGATCGTCGAGGGTCCCCAGGACCGCGTTGAGATTGGTGATGAGACCACCGATCACCTCGTCGCGGTCGGCGAGGGACGAGGTGAGCGACGCGGTACGCGCGAGCAGTGAGGCGACGGTGCCGCCCTGGCCCTGCAGGACCGCCAACACCTCCGAGGACAGTTGGTTGACCTGGTCGGGGGCGACGGCACGCAGCAGCGGACGGAAACTGCCGAGGAGCAGGTCGAGATCGAGGGCGGGCGTCGTCTGCTGCAGCGGGATCGTGCCGCCCGCCGGCAGGGGTGTGGGAGCACCGGGACCGTCGAGCAGCTCGAGGTACCGGTCGCCGGTGAGATTGAGGTAGCGGACCATGGCGCGGGTTCCGCGGGTGGGTCGGTAGGAGTCGTCGACCCCGAGATCGACACGCACACGGTTCTTCCCGGTGATCCGCACACCCGAGACCGAGCCGACCTCGACCCCGGCGACGGTCACCCGGTCGCCCGATCGCAGCCCCGACACGTCGGAGAACTCGGCGTGGAATCCGCGGGTGCTGGTGAACCGGACGTCACCGAACACCACGAACAGACCGCCGAGGACGAGGGTGGCGACCGTCACGAAGACACCGAGCCGCAGCCACCGCCACCGCGTCATCACCGCTGCCCCGCCCAATCACTGCCCAGGAGCAGCTGCAGGATCGGACCGTTGACCAGGCGCGGGGACGTCGGCCGGTCGGCGTACGGGTTCGCGCCGGTGTCGGCCACGACGTACGGCGCGGGGATGTCGCCGGCACCGAGCCGCGGCAGGGCCCCACAGCGTGGTCCTCCCCCGGCCGACACCTTCGGCAGGTTGCCGGGATAGGTGTACGGCGCGGCACCCAGGACGATGGTGGAGTTGAGCAACATGGTCGAACCGTTTCCGCCACTGACCTTCTCGGCGTTCTCCGAGGCGAGGTCGGCGCCCTTCAGGAAGCAGCTGAACTCCGGCGAATACCGCGCCAGGAGTTCCGCGGTGGGTTGCAGCAACTGGATGGCCGAGACCAGCGCACCCGAGTTCGGTGAGAGCACGCGGTTGCCGCTGTCGCCGAGGCCGATCGCCGACATCAGCACCGCGTCGAGATCGCCGGATCGCTCGTCGAGGGTGCGGGCGGTCGGTGTGAGGTTGCGCAGCGACGCCATGAGGTCGTCGGCCGAGCCGGCGTAGATCTGCGCGGTCGTCGCCCCCGACCGCAGGTCCCGGTTCAGCGCGGGCAGTCGCGCGTTCACCGACCGGACCACCGCGTCGGTGTCGTCGATCGCGGCACCGATGCGTGCGCCGTTGCCCCGCAACGCCCCGGCCAGCGCGCCGAGCACGGAGTTCAGCTTGGCGGGCTCCACCGCGCCGAGAACCCGCGTGAGCGACTCGAAGACGGTGTCGACCTCGACGCTCACGGAATCGGCGTCGATCGTCTGGCCACGGGTCAGTCCCCGGGCCCGGGTGACGGGAGGATCGGTCAGCGCAACGGCTTTCGCGCCGAAGACCGTCGGCGAGGAGATGTCGACCCCGGTGTCGACGGGGACCGAGCGCGCGGCGTCGGCGGCCACCGCGATCCACACGACGGCGCCGTCACCGGTGTCGTCGACGGAGGTGACGCGACCGACGGTCACCCCGTGGCGCGTGACGAGCGAACCCGGACTCATCGCGAGGCCCGCTCGCGGGGTGTGGACCGACACGGTGACGGTGTCGGCGAGATCGCCGCGGAACGCGGCGACGGTGACGTAGCCGACGGCTGCGAGCAGACATGCCGCGGCGAGTGCGCAGGCCCTGGTGATCAGGGTGTCGGAGACCCTGGTTCTCGAGGTCGTGGCGGTGGTCATGGCGTCATCCGGCGAGACGCAGTTGACGTGCACTGCCGTACAGGGCGAGCGCGATGACGAGGGTGACCGTGACGACCGCCAGCAGCGACAGCCGCACCGCACGCCCGGTGGCCATGCCGACCCCCTCGGGTCCGCCGGTGGCGTGGAACCCGTAGTAGGTGTGGATGATCATGACGACCGCGGCCATCACCAGTGCCTGCAGGAACGACCACATCACGTCGGTCGGGATGAGGAACGTCGCGAAGTAGTGGTCGTAGACGCCGGGCGACTGGCCCATCACGACGACGGTCACGACCCGGCTGGCGAGAAACGACGTGATGAGGCCCAGTGCGTACAGCGGGATGATCGTCACCATCCCGGCGACGATGCGGGTGCCCACGAGGTAGGGCACCGACGAGATGGCCATCACCTCCAGGGCGTCGATCTCCTCGCTGATCCGCATCGCACCGAGTTGGGCGGTGGTGCCGGCGCCGATGGTCGCGGCGAGACCCACGCCCGCGGTGACCGGGACGACGACACGGACGTTGACGTAGGCGGCGAGGAACCCCGTGAGCGCGTCGACCCCGACGTCGCCGAGTGTGCTGAACCCCTGCACGGCGACCGTCGCGCCGGCGAAGAGGGTGAGGAACCCGATGATGACGACGGTGCCGCCGATCATCGCGAGAACCCCTGTCCCGAGGCTCAGTTCGGAGATGATGCGCAGGGTCTCGACGCGGTGGCGGCGGACGGCGCGCCCGGTCGAGGCGACCGACACCACGGTGAACCGCGCGAGCGCGCCGAACCGGTCGATCGAATCCCCGACGCGCCGTAGCTGTGTGGTGGTCATGCGTGCGGACGGCCGCTGTGCGAGCGTCACAGCACCGTCCCGCCGAGGGCGACGCCGATTGCGGTGAGGACGAGATTGAGGACGAACAGGGCGGCGAAGGCGAACACCACGGTCTCGTTGACCGCGTTGCCGACGCCCTTGGGGCCACCCGACACCGAGAGTCCGCGGTAGCAGGCGATGAGCGCCGCCACCAGACCGAACAGAGCGGCCTTCACCTCCGACAGCACCAGCTCGGGGAGCCCGACCAGCAGCGTGACCCCCGACGCATAGGCGCCGGCCCCCACGTGCTGGACGAAGACGGAGAAGACGAACCCGCCGACGATGCCGATCGCGCAGACGGTTCCGTTGAGCAGCACCGCGACCACCGTCGAGGCGAGCACGCGAGGCACCACGAGGCGGGCGACGGGATCGATGCCGAGCACCTCCATCGCGTCGATCTCCTCGCGGATAGTCCGTGACCCGAGGTCTGCGGTCATCGCGGTCGCCCCGGCACCGGCGACGACGAGAACGGTGACGAGCGGGCCGATCTGGGTGATCGCGCCGAACCCGGCTCCCGCACCGGCGAGGTCCTTCGCACCGATCTCGCCCAGCAGCGAGTTGAGGGTGAAGACCACGAGGACGGTGAACGGGATGGACATGAGGATGGTGGGGATCAGCGACACCCGCACGAGGAACAGCGCCTGCGCACCGAACTCGTCGACCTGCACCGGTCGCCGGAAGATCGCCCTCGCGGTGTCGGCGGACAGGGCGTAGAACTCCCCGATCGCACCGAAGGCGCCCCGTGTCGTCGCCACGACCGACGTCGAGGATGACGCCATCAGGCCCTCACGCGGTAGCGCAGCATCATGTCGTGGTCCTCGTGGTCGAGGATGTGGCAGTGCCACACGTAGCCCTGCAGGGTGGTCGGGTGCATGTGGGGTCCCGCGGCGTGGTGCATCCCGTCGTGCATGGAGTGGTCGGGTGCGGGGTGCGTCGCGGCGGGGTCGTCCCGGGTGGGAGCCGATGGCGCGCTCGGGGTCTCGGTGGTGGCCGGGGGCGCCGAGGGTGCACGTGATCCGGTGGTGTCGAGGGTGCCCGCGAGTGGGTCGGCCGGGAAGGTGGCGTCGGGGTCGAAGCCGAGTTCCTCGGCGGTCGGGAACCGGACGACGACCTGGGTGACGGTCCCACCGTCGGTGCGCACGGTGTCCTTCCACCCGGCCTCCCACGGGGCGGGGCCACGGCTGCGCCCACCGTAGAAGCGGTCGGGCGCCGGGGCCCAGCGCACGCCGATCGCCGGTTGGGGGTGTGCCGCCTGGTACTCCACGGTGCGCAGCGGTCGTCGACCGAGGATGCGGAAGGTGACGAGGTGGATGTGGATCGGATGCGGATCCGGGGTGATGTTGATGATGTTCCAGATCTCGGTGGTCCCCTGCCGGGGCATCTCGAGTTGCGGGTCGGAGTAGCGCAGGTTGTTGAGCGACATGATCGCCGGCGGTAACCGGAGTGCGTAGGGCTGACTGACGGTCACATTGCGCACGGAACCGGCTCGGGCGATGGGCGGCAACGCATCCGGGAGACCGGGGCGGCCGCGGAGCCTGCTCGGTACAGGGCCGCGGAATCCGCTGCGTGCCGATGCCACGAAGCGACCGAACACCGGCATCCGGACCTCGCCGAGCATCGCGGCCTGCAACGGCGGGTCCTCGCTGTTGCAGAGGTCGACGGTGTCGCCGGGACGCAGTCGCGAGAAGTCGACGAGGACGTCGTACCGCTCTCCGGGCGCGATGCGGAACGACCGGACCTCGACCGGCGCGTCGAGCAGTCCCCCCTCGTTCCCGATCACCCACATCGGGGTGGCATCGGACAGGTGCAGGGTCCACACGCTGTAGGAGCCGGCGTTGAGGATCCGGAACCGGTAGAGCCCGCGATCGACGGTGATCTTCGGCCACACGGTCCCGTTGATCATCCCCACGTCCCCGACGGCGCCTCCCTCCCACCGACCTTGCGGGACCACCGGTGTCGAGCGGATGCTCATGTGTCCGGCGGCGGTGAAGATCTTCTCCTGCAAAATGAGCGGGATCTCGTGGTCGCCGTACGGCAGTCCGACCCGGTTCGAGGCGTCGCCGGTGTCGTGGTCGTCGCGCAGGAGGAAGTTGCCCGCCAGTCCGGCGTAGACGTTGGAGCGCGTGATCCCCATCGCGTGGTCGTGGTACCAGAGGTGTCCTGCCTCCTGCCGGTTCGGATAGTGGTGCACCGCGGTGCCGACCCGCGGCAGGAGGAGTCGTTCGGGGTTGCCGTCGCTGTCCGGGGCGGTCACCGCGCCGTGCAGGTGCAGGCTGTTGGGCGGGCGGTCGCGATAGGACTCGCTCACGCCGTGCAGCGTGGTGTCGATGTCGGCGGCGAACGGGTGTCGGAGCAGCTCGTTGCGGTAGCGGAACGTGGTCGGCTCGCCCACGCGACCGTCGATGGTCGCTCCGAGGTAGGGCATGTCGGAGTAGCCGAAGGAGGGCACCGACGGCAGGTCACGATGCATCCGCGCACGCCCGGAGCGGGCCGTGATCGACAGTTCGCCGACGCCGGAACGCACCGGCGGACGGATCATCTCGTCGACGAACTTCGCCAGCGGTGGCGAATGGAAGATCGTGGGCACCGGGAACGGGTACGCGGGTGGGTAATCCGGGCGGGCGGCCGCTCGCGGCGCGAGACCACCGACCGCGGCGAGGCCGCCGATGGCCGCCGTCGTCCGCAACAGCTTCCGCCGATTGATCTCGTGTGACACCGAACCCTCGTCTCGTCGATCCGAACTCCGGCGACAGTACCATTCGGTATGGTGTGGTTTGTGACTTCCCGAGAACCGACCCACCGACTCCGACGGCTGCGCACGCGTCGGCACCTGCGAGGGCTCACGACAGCGGCGGCCGCGGCCACCGTCGTCGCATCGACGGTGCTGATGTCCGGTCCGGCCACCGCCCGACCGGTGTCGTGCGATCGACCCGTACTCCTCGTCGGCGAGGTCGCCTCCGACACCGCGAGCATGGCGGGCCTACGCCGGGACCTCGAGAGATCCGGGGCCTGCGTCACCACCGTCGACTACGGGATCACCCCGGCCGCAACGGCTCTCGCCCGCGCCGGAGGGCCGCGCCTGAACGGCCTCACGTCACTCGAGGACTCCGGGAGCGAAGTGGCGCGCTACCTGCGATCGACCGCGTCCCCCGCGGGACCGCTGACCGTCGTCGCCCACGGGGGCGGTGCACTCGCCGTGCAGTACGCGCTGCAGCACGGTGTCGCCGCCGCCCGGATCGCCCGGCTCGTCACGATCGGGCCACTCTGGAACGGGACCGATGTCGCCGGCATCGCCGACGTCGAACAGGTCAGCCGGCGGCTGGGGACCTACGACACCGTGCTGCGACTCGAGCGACCGATCGTCGACCCGATCTGCGCGAGTTGCCGACAACTCGTCACCGGATCGGATTTCCTCGTCGCGATGCGACGGGCCGTCTTCCCCACCCCCGGCGTCGCCTACGTCGACATCGCCTCCCGCACCGACGGTCTCGCCGGCGACCCCCGCACCTCCGCGGCACCCGGAGCACGGCTCATCGTTCTGCAGACGGTCGACCCGCGGGCGAACGTCGATCATTTCCGGCTTCCGGCCGATACGCTGGTCCGATCGCTCGTCGTCGCCACCACGCGCGGGTGATCCACCGACTCCGACCGCGATCGAAGGCGAGAGACGTGACCACCGTTCCGTCGACAGGGCGAAAGACCCCACGGCTGCGCGCCGACGACTGGATCGCCGCCGCGTTCGACCTGCTGACCGCCGAGGGTGTCGCCGCGGTCAAGGTCGTCACCCTCTGTCAACGGTTGAACGTGACCAAGGGCAGCTTCTACTGGCATTTCGCCGACATCAACGGGCTGTTCGAGGCGATGTCGGCGGCATGGACCGCCGAGTCCGACGCCTACCTCCGCGGTCTCACCGAACTCGGCGCGGCACCACCCGCCGAGCGCATCGAACAGATGACGCGACGCCTCGTCGACCACCAGACCTGGGCGCGGGAATCGGCCGTCCGCGAATGGGCTCGCACCCACCCCGTCGTCGCCGACGCTGTCGCGCAACTCGACAACCGGATCTTCGAGGTGGTGCAACAGACCCTCACCGAACTCGGACTGGCTCCCGAGGACGCCCGCATCCGTGCGGGACTCCTGGTCTACGCCGGTATCGGATTCGTCGAGAGCAGAGGCAGTCTTCCCACGCCCAACCCCGAACAGATCCACAAGATGATCGAGGTCATCTTCACCTGACCCGGACTCCGGAGACGACCACTACGCCAGTCGGGTGATCTCCACTGCGTCAACCTTTTCGGTGGAGATCACCGCCGTACCCGACCACTACGCCAGCCGGGTGATCTCCACCACGACATCGAGGTCGGTGGCACCGCCGCCGGTGTAGATCCCCTTGAGCGGCGGCACATCCGAGTAGTCGCGACCGATACCCACCGAGACGTGCTGCTCGTTGATCGGCACGTCGTTGGTCGGGTCGTACCCCCACCACGCACCGGTCCACGCCTCGATCCAGGCGTGGCTCTGACCCTCGACGACCTCGTCGATCGTCGCATCGCGATTCGGGTGCAGATACCCCGAGACGTAGCGGGCCGGGATCCCCAGACTGCGCAGCATCAACAGGGTCAGATGCGCGTAGTCCTGGCACACACCCTTGCGCTCGCTCCACGCGTCGACCGCGCTGGTGTGCACACCGGTGGTGCCGGGGACGTACTGCATCTCGGCGTTCACCCAACTGCAGATCGCCACCACCGCGGCCTCGGGATCGAGTCCCTTGGCGAGCTTGCGCGCCGTCGCGGCGAGGGGGCGGTTGCGCGGCACATAATCGGTCTTGCCCAACACCTCGTCGAAGCGGTCGATCACGTACTCCGACTTGAGGTCGTCCCAGTCGGTCTGCTCGGTCTCGTTCGGACGCTGCCCGGCCTCGGTCTCGACCACCGACGACCCCGACACCTCCAACTCCTCGTGCGGCGCATGGAGATCGAACGCCGTCACCGCGGTGCCCCAGTAGTCGGTGTAGCGATACGACCGGGTGGCCGGGACGGTCTCGACGCGGTTGACGATGACGTTCTGCCGATTGTCGCTGCGCGGGGTCAACCGCGCCTCGTTGTACGACGACGTCACCGGTGCGTTGTAGGCGAATCCGGTGGAATGCACGACCCGCAGGCGCCAGCTCACAGTTCACTCTCCTCGATGAAGTGCTCCTCGGCGGAGCTCGCGCGCACGTCGGCCCACGCCACATAGGGCGAGACGTGGAAATACTGCAGCGTGACAGCCTCGTTCAGGTCGCGGCACGCCTCCTGCAGGGCGAGCAGTCGGTCCTGCAGATCGTCGAGCAACAGGCCCGGCTGCATGAACTCCAGTGAGCTACGGGCGCGTCCGAGAACGCGCTGGGCCTCGGCCCGCGCACCGACGCGACTGTTGGGACGGTTGTCGAGCTCCATCAGCGACTGCTCGGCAAGGGTGATCGCGTGGAACACCGATCGCGGGAAGAGCCTGTCCAGCAACATGAACTCGACCACGCGGCTCGCGTCGAGCGCGCCGCGGTAGGTGCGCAGGTACGTGTCGTGCGCTCCGGCGGACCGCAGGACGGTGACCCACGCCGGCGAACCCGACCGGTCGCCGGCGCGCGACAGCAACATCCGCACGGTCATGTCGACCCGCTCCACCGATCGACCGAGGAGCAGGTAGCGGTAACCGTCGTCGCGACTCAGCGTCGCGTCGGCGAGTCCGGCGAACATGGCCGCACGGTTCTTCACGTACGAGAGGAACTCGTAGGGGCCGAGTTTGCGCGCCGACCGCTCGGCCTCCGACAGCCCGTTGTAGGTGGTGTTGAGGCACTCCCACATCTCGCTGGAGGTGACCTCGCGTGCGCCACGGGCGTTCTCGCGTCCGGCGGCGATGCAGTCGACGATCGAACCGTGGCCCTTCTTGTCGTAGGCGACACGCTCGGTCAGCGACCACACGTCGAGTTCGACGTCGTCGTCGGGTGCCTCCATGCCCAGCACCTGCAGCACGAGACGACAGGTGCGGTCGGGGTTGACGGTGGCGTCCTCGAGCAACTGGTGGACGGCGACGTCGAGGATGCGCGCCGTGTCATCGGCCCGCTCCACGTATCGACCGATCCAGTACAACGATTCGGCGTTGCGCGCCAACATCATCCGAGAACCCCCTGCGACTGGAACCGAGTGTCGACACGGCCCTGTTGCTGCTGCTGTTGCTGTTGTTGCTGCTGCTGCTGACTGCTCGCCATCGCTTCCGGACCCTGTTCGGTCTGGGTCGCCGGCGGCAGATCCTTGCCGCTCACCAGTTCCTCACCGCCGAGCTCGCGTTCGGATTCCGACGCCCGCGACGCGAGCACCCAGGTGTCCTTAGACCCACCACCCTGGCTCGAGTTGACCACGAGGGACCCCTCCGGCAGCGCCACACGGGTCAGACCGCCGGGCAGCACCCACACCGACTCGCCGTCGTTCACCGCGAACGGCCGCAGGTCCACGTGGCGCGGCTGCAACCGGTCCCCGATCTTGGTCGGCACCGTCGACAGCTGCACCACCGGCTGCGCGATCCAGCCGCGCGGATCGGCACGCACCTTGCGGGCCAGCACGTCGAGTTCGTCGCGGGTGGCGTCGGGCCCGAAGACGATGCCGTAACCACCCGAACCCTCAACGGGTTTCACGACGAGCTCGTCGATGCGGTCGAGAACCTCGTCGCGTTCGTCGTCGAGCCAGCATCGCAGGGTGTCGACGTTGCCCAGGCTCGGCTTCTCGCCCAGGTAGTACTCGATGATCTCCGGCACGTAGGTGTAGACGAGCTTGTCGTCACCGACACCGTTGCCCACCGCGCTCGAGATCACCACGTTGCCCGCGCGTGCGGCGTTGAGCAGGCCCGCCACCCCGAGCATCGAGTCGGGGCGGAACTGCATGGGGTCGAGGAAGTCGTCGTCGATACGGCGGTAGATGACGTCGACGCGCTGTTCGCCCTGGGTGGTGCGCATGTAGACGACGTTGTCGCGGCAGAACAGGTCGCGACCCTCGACGAGTTCGACACCCATCTGCCGGGCGAGCAGGGAGTGCTCGAAGTAGGCGGAGTTCGCGACACCCGGTGTCAGGACCACGACGTTCGGATCGGCCTCGTTGAACGCCGCCGAGGCGCGCAGGGCCTTGAGCAACTGACTCGAGTAGTCCGCGACGGCGCGCACCCTGTGACTCGAGAACAGGTCGGGGAACACCCGCGCCATGGTGCGGCGGTTCTCCATCACGTACGAGACGCCCGACGGCGACCGCAGATTGTCCTCCAGCACACGGAAATCGCCCTGCTCGTCGCGGATCAGGTCGATCCCGGCGACGTGGATCCGGACACCGTTGGGGGGCTTGATGCCGACGGCCTGTCGGTGGAAGTGCTCACACGAGGTGACCAGTCGCTTGGGGACGACGCCGTCGCGCAGGATCTCCTGCTCGCCGTAGATGTCGTCGAGGAACATCTCCAGCGCCTTCACGCGCTGGGTGATGCCCCGCTCCAACTTGGCCCACTCGGCGGCCGAGATGACCCGTGGCACAACGTCCAACGGGAACGGCCGCTCCTGGCCGGACAGGGAGAAGGTGATGCCCTGGTCGACGAACGCACGTCCGAGGGCGTCGACGCGGTTGTTCAGATCGGCGCGGTCCGACGGCGCGAGCGCCTTGTGGATCCCCCGGTAGGGCGTGCGCACCTCGCTGTTCGCGTCGAACATCTCGTCGAAGGCGTTCTCGTAGGGGCCCTTGGAGTAGCCCGAGAAGATACCGGTCGCACCACCGGCGGTCTTCGAACTCGACTTCTCGATCCGACCGTTCTTCGGACCCACCGACCGACGCGCCGCCGGGGCGCTGCTCGGCTTACGGTCGGGTGCGGCGATCTTGCCGGCCCTGGCGGTCGGCGACGCCTTCTTCGCGCCGCCGGACGCCGATGCCTTGGTGGGACGCTGTCGTCCGTCCGAGGACCGTGTGTCGGTGTTCTCGGAGGAGGTTCCGGGGCTCATAACCAACCATGTTGCCCCACATGGGCCGAGTCGGCAGGAGGTTGCCGCGAGCGCGGGGTCGCGTCGCAGGTGGACACGCTGTTCGCGGCTCGGTCACCGGGCGCGGCGGCGCAGCGCGAGCGCCGCGGCACGACGACGACCACCGCGGACGACGGCCCCCACGCGGGACCGCACTCCGCGATGCCGCGCGGGCATCGGCATCGTCGCGAGGATCCGCGCCAGCGCGGCGACCGCGACCTCGAGGGTCTCCTCCGGTGTCGGTTCACCCGTCGCGTCGACATCGTCGTCCGTCCCGGTGACCGAGTCGACCCGCAGATCGTCGGTGTCACCGACGATGTCGAACCCGGCGTCGACGACGGCGGCGATCATGGCGTCGGAACGCTCCGCGGCCCACCACGACTGGTCGACGGTCAGCGACCGACCGTGGCGGTCGACGGTGTCGAACAGGATGTCGCCGATGAGGTGTCGCTTGACCGCCCACTCGTAGCGGTCCCAGGCGACGGTGTCGGGTTGCAGGTGGGTGTTGAGAGCCCTCAGTAGTTCCACCTGCGGCGGGGTGAGTGCGGCGTTGCTCGGCGGCACCGGGACGTCGAGCTCCGCGCCGTCCACCCCGAGGACGGAGGTGAAGCGGTCCCACAACGACGCCGACGGGCCCGAACCGGATCGCGGCACGGTGACGAGATGGATCCGGTCGGACGGTAGGCCGTCGCCCCAGGTGCGCAGGATGCGCACGAAATCCTGGAACTCCCAGAACGGTTCCTGGCGCTCGATCGGATCGCGCCGCAGGGATTCGATGAACTCGTCGAGGGTGCTCGTGTGCTGGTTCTTGACGTTCTCCTGCCACACCGACGGCAGCTGGCGAGCGAGGTCACGGACCGTCGCGACGACGTGGACGTCGGCGAAGTCCAGGTCGGCGACCACCCGACGGGCCTGCTCGGCGGTGGCGGTGGAGAACAACTCGTGCGACACCAACGAGGTTCCCGGCCAGCCCCGCATCTGGGCGACCATCCGACCCCAGGCGTCGGCATGCGCCGGGTCGACCCAGTCGAGGTAGCGGTCCGGTTGCAGGTGCACCGCGGCGTGGAAGTGATCGCTCATCTCCACCCCGGGGTACAGCAGACCTCCGACCCGCAGCGCCGTGTCGCGGTTGCGCCACAACCGATCCTGCAGGTAGGTCGTCCCGGTCTTGGGCAGGCCCACGTGGATGACGACGGTGGGACGGCTCATCGATTCACGATCGGAGGGGTCCGCACGGCGACGGCGGGCGGCACGGCGAAAGCGGTCGAACCCGGGGAAAGGGACATCGTCGACGACTGTATCGGACACATCGGGCCCGGCCCGGGGGCTGTACGGGCACCTCGCGGATTTGGGTGGTCACCGCAGCGTGCGGTAAAGTCCATCGCTGGTGCTCACGACGTGTCCGACTCGTTCGGAGAGGTCGGCGAGAGCAGGTGAGGGATCACCACATTCTTCGCAGTACGACACAGTGAATTCCGCAACTGATGTGCGCCCCACGGGGGTGTCGCATCGAAGATCAAGAGGTAGTGACGCGTGGCAAACATCAAGTCGCAGGTGAAGCGCAACAAGACCAACGAGGTCGCCCGTCGGCGTAACCAGTCGGTCCGGTCGGCGCTGCGTACCGCGCTCCGCAACTTCCGCACGGCCGTCGACGCCGGTGAGAAGGAGAAGGCGACCGAGCTGCTCGCCGCCACCGGGCGCCAGCTCGACAAGGCCGCCAGCAAGGGCGTCATCCACGCCAACCAGGCCGCCAACAAGAAGTCTGCCATGGCGCTTTCTCTCAACAAGCTCTGATCCGTCCGCGACGCACCCCACCCGGGTGCGTCGACGGCGGGTACGACCCCGGATGGTGCTGCATCGACCATCCGGGGTTTTTCGTGTCCTGACGTCGGGCTGCCGAAAGATCGGCGCTACCTCGAGCGGGGGGCGACCGAGGGTTTGAGCTCGGCCACCTCGGCGACCGCACGCTGCAGTGCGTAATCGGCGTTGGCGGCCTGGCCCTTCACGTCACCGTTGAGCGTCGCGACGACGGACATGGCCCGCGCGATCGACGGCGCATCCCAAGCCTGGGCCTGCGACTGCACCTTCCGCACCCGCCACGGCGGCATGCCCAGTTCGGCGGCGGCGGAATTCGGGTCGCGACCGCCGACGCTCTTCACCCGGGCGATGCCGTGCACGGCCTCCGCCAGCGCGTCGGCGAGCAGCACGTGGGGCACGCCGTGATGGCCGGCCCACGCCAGCGCCTCGAGAGCGCCCGCACGATCGCCGGTGACAGCGCAGTCGGCGATCTCGAAACCCGTGACCTCCGGACGTCCCGAGTAGTAGGTGGCGACCGCGGCCGCGTCGACCTTGCCGCCGGTGTCGGACACCAGCTGACTGCACGCGGCGGCGAGCTCACGCAGGTCGGCGCGGACGGCCTCGACGACCTGCGTGACCACATCGTTGGTGACCCGCACCCCGTGGGACGCGAACTCCTTCTTCACGAAGTCGATGCGGTCACCGACGCGGGTCGAGCCCACACAGTCATGGGTGCGGGCACCGGCCTTGCGCAGCGCGGCGACCATCGACTTCGCCCGGCCGCCACCGGAATGGACCACGACCAGGGTGATGCCCTCGGGGAGTTCCTCGGCCGCCGAGGTGATCGCCGCGGCGGGTTCCTTGCCTGCCTCGCCGGCCGCCTCGACCACGACCATCCGTTCGTCGGCGAACAGCGACGGGCTCAGCAGCTCGGCGAGCTCGTGTTCGCTCACGTCACCGGCGCGTACGCGGGTCACCGGCAGATCGGCGCCCCCGGCCGCGGCGATCGCCTCGGCGCGGACGGCGGCCGTTGCGCGTTCCACCAGGAAGTCGTCGTCGCCCAGCAGCAGATGGAGTCGGTCGGTCACGCCGGTAATGCTGCCAGACCGGTGTGACGACAGAGGACCAGCGGACGACGTAGGACCAGCGGACACGTGCCCACCGGAGTCGCTCCCCCGCCGGCGAACCACGGGTCGCGTGCGACGTCGCCCGGGTGATGGCACGCACCGTCACCACGACACCCACGACGACCGCGGCCGCCACGACCGCACCGACGACGCCGTCGGGCACCGCGACCTTCGCCCCGGGGGCGCGTGCGGCCACGTCAGCGACGTGGATCATCCACCACAGCGACGGCTCGCACAGCCGGATCATCACCGCCGCGGCCACGGTCGACACACCGGCCACCGCGGCGGCGAGGGTGCCCAGGACGGTGATCACCGGGACGGCCGGGGCGACCGCGATGTTCGCGACAACCCCGACGGGCCCGACCGACCCCGAGATCATCACCACCAGAGGGATGGTGACGAGCTGCGCGGCCACCGCCACCGCCAGGAGCTCGGCGAGGACGCGCGGACACCCTCGCTCGCACAACCAGGTTCGGATCGGCGGCGAGAGGGCGATGAGACCCGCCGTGGCCGCCACCGACAACGCGAAGCCCGGGTCGACGGCCATCGCTGGCCAGATGATCAGGACGCCGAGGACCGCCACCGCGAGCGCAGGTATCGCGGCGGTCCGGCGGTCGGCGATGAGCGCGATCAGGCCGACGAGACCCATCAACGCGGCGCGCACGACACTCGGCGACGGTCGCACCACGAGGACGAAACAGCCGAGCACCACCATCGTGAGCAGTGCTGCGGGCGTGCGCGGGGTGCCGCACATCCGCAGCACGAGCAGCACCGCACCGGCGATGATCGCGAAATTCGCTCCCGACACCGCGACGAGATGGGTCAGACCGGCGGTGCGGAACTCGTCGACGACGTCGTCGGGAAGGCCCTCGGTGTCCCCCACCGCCAGTCCGGGCAGCAGCCCCGATTCGGCGGCGGGCAACTGTCGTCGGGCGAGGGTCGCCAGTCGCGTGCGGACCGCGGTGGCCCAGATCTGGTGTCGCGGCGGCGGGGCGACCGCCTGCGGCGGCATGGTGGTGCGCAGCGCGGCGGCCGTGAGGTCGGAGCGGTAGGGACGGTCGACCGCGACGACGGCCACCGCCCGCTGGCCCGGCACCAGGTCGGCCCACCCGTCCTGCGGCGCGGTCAAGGTCGCGGCGACAGGGGCGCGACCCGACCGCACCGGCGCCGCTCGCACCGCGATCCTCACGCGGGGTGGCCCCGGCCCGCGCAGGGTCCGGGCGTCGTCGACGACGGTCATCGCGGCGGTCACCTTGTGGCCGACGAGTTCGGTTGCGGCCATGGGACTGTCCGCGATGTATGCCGCGCGGATCGTGATGGCCGTGCCGAATCCCGCACTGATGCCGGCGGTGGCGACGAGGACCACCATCACCTCCACCGTCGCCGGGCGGTGACCACCACGCCGCACGACCATCGCGGCCAGGCCCGCGACGACTCCACACATCGCGGCGACAGATCCGGTGACGACGGGTGGAGCGATCACCCCGATCACGGTGACGGCCCAGCAGGCCGACGCCGGCGCGATCAATCGGAGGTCGGTGACCGACCCCGCCGGGGGTGCGGGGGCAGCATCCGGCAGCGGCGCGGGCCGGGATCCCCCGCTCACCCCGCCCCGACGGAGACACGGTCGCGGAGTTTGGCGAGCCGCCCCGGCCCGATCCCGTCGACCTCGGCGAGCTGATCGACCGACGTGAACCGGCCGTTGCGCGTGCGCCATTCGACGATCGCGGCCGCCGTGACCGGCCCGACGCCGGGCAGGGTGTCCAGTGCCGCCTCGTCGGCGGTGTTCAGGTCCACGGTCCCCGCCGACCCCGACGCCCCTCCCGACCCCGACGCGGCCGAAGACGGCGCCGACCCGCTCGGCCCACGATCGCCGGGTGTCGTGGCGACCGCCGCGCCACCCCCGGACACGACCGCACTGCGCAACCGCGGGCCGCCGGACGGATCGGCGAAGCCGACGAGGATCTGATCGCCGTCGCGCACCGGTTGCGCCATGTTCAGGCTCAGCAGATCGGCTCCCGGCCGACCGCCACCGGCGGCGGCGATGGCATCGGCGATCCGCGCGGTCGTCGACAGATGGACCAGTCCCGGCGTCTTCACGAGACCGACGACACTCACCACCATGGCCGACCCCTCGGCCGGTGCCCCGGAGGGCGAGGGCCGCGGCGCGGACGAGGAGTTCTCGGAGGTGGCCGCGACGGTGTCACGATCCGACGGCGCGGCCGCACCCGCACTCGAGGGGAACGCGACGACGGTCGGCGCCTCGTCCGACGAGCCGGACACGACGGTGTAGACGGTGACCACGCACGCGAGCAGGCCGATCACCACGAGCGCGATCGCCGCGGGCGGCGCCATCAGCAGTTCGCGCCGACGACGATCCCGGGTGCGCGGTCGCGAGGGCGCCTCGCCGGTGTCGGCGTCCTCGGCCGGGTCGAGCCACCGTGGCGCGGCGGGTCGGTCCCATCCCGGTGACTGCGGGAGGTCGGGACCGTCGTCCTCGTCGGGAAGCCAGGCCGGGTCCTCGAATCGCGGATGACGCCGGTCGGGGTCGGCCAGGTCGAGATCGGGTCCGGACACGACATCGTCGCCCAGTCGCGCCCACGGCGCGGTGCCCGACTGCAGACGCGCCGCGGGATCGGAGGGCTGCAGGCGCGCGAGACCATCGCCGCGACGCGGAGACCGAGAGCTGAGTGCCATGCCGCGACGCTAGGACCCCCGGGGCGGCCCGCAGAGGGCGCGACGCGGTGTGATCACCACAGATGTGGATGGCGGTGCAGCTGTGGAGCGATCGGTCAGGCCGGGGTCTCGTACCCCTCGACCGGCTCGAGTTCGGTACTGATCACGACACCCACGGCGCCGCTGCCGACGTGGCTGCTGAGCACCGGACCCATGTCGGAGGTGATGACCGACACTGTGCGCACCCGGTCACTGATCCGGGCCACGATGTCGGCGGCGGCCTCGGGTGCCTCGCAGTGCAGGACGCCGATCGTGGCGGGGCGACGGTGGGTCGCGGCGACGGCGGCGTCGACGAGTTTGGTGACCGCCTTGCTGAGGGTGCGTTGCCGTTCGGCGACCACGAGCGTGCCGTCGACCACCCGCAGCACCGGCTTGATCGACAGCGCTGACCCGAAGAGCTTTGTCGCCGCACCGATCCGACCGCTCGCGCGCAGGTTGTCGAGGTGCGCGACACACAGCAGGGTCTCGCTGGTCGACCCGGCGCGGATGGCTGCCTCGTACACGCGATCGAGGTCGGCACCCGCTGCGGCGGCCTGCGCGGCGGCGATGGCCGCGAACCCGACGGCGAGACCCACCGACCGCGAGTCGACCACACGCACCCGTCCGGGGAACTTCTCCGCGGCGACACGCGCCGAACCCCACGTCCCGCTCAGACGCCGGCTCATCAACACCGCCACGACACCGTCGTCACCGCTGTCGGCCACCGCCTGCTCGAACGCGGCGGCCAGATCGGCGGGTACGGCACCGGAGGTGGTCGTCGTGGGGTCGTTGTAGATCTCGGGACCGATGTCGTCGACGTCCTCGGACAGATTCAGGTCGCCGTTCATCACGTGCAGCGGGACCTGACGGATGTCGTAGTGCTGACGGATCGGCGCGGGTAACCGCGCCGAGGAATCGGTCACCACCACCACGGTCACGCCGCCCAGAGTAGGGGGCGCGCCTCAGCGCGGTGTCGGCGGTGCCGCGACCGTCCGATCGTCACCGGTCGCCGCCCGCACGGCGTCGGTCACCAGGGCACCGATGGCGGTGTGGCACGCGAAGCCCCAGTGGATCCCGTCGGGATTGTGGTCGGCGGCGATCATCGCCGGCGGGCCCGCCTCGCGGTCCTCGGCGGCGAAATGCGCCGCCGTCACCGGATAGAAGTCGACCGTCGGCACCGCGTGGTCGGCGGCCCACCGTCGCATCGCACTGGTGTGGCGGGCGCGGGCGGTGTGCACGAACCCGTAGTACGGACTGCTGTGCGTCGAGGGCAGACACAGGATGACCGGCAGGTCGGGCCGCACCATCGCCAACGCCGCACGGATCTTCTCGAGGTACTCCACGGTCACCGGCGCCGGCAACGCCACCGGCCACCCCACCGGCGACAACAGCGGTTGCAGCCGCCCGTAGGAGGTACGCGCCGCCTGCCGGAGCCACGACGGGCGCAGGTAGCGGATCTGCTCGCGCACCGCGGTCGGCAGCGGCGACGGCAGGGTGTCCATGCCGCCGATCGCGATCACCACCACCCGGGCCGTGGGGATCGCCGCCCAGATCCGCGGATCCTGGGTGATGGCCCACCACACGTCACGGGTCGTCCACCCGATCCGACCGAAGAGCTCCGACCGCATGCCCACACCGTCGGCTGCGATGGACGGCCAGATACGCGGGTCGTCGGCGGGCAACCCGCCCTCGGGCCCGTAGTAGGCGAGCGAATCCGACAACACCAGCACGCTGTCGGGCCGACGGTCCGATGCCGTCACTGAACTGCTGTCGTCCGATGCCGTCACTGCACGGCGGCGTCGGCGATCTCCGCCGAGGCGTTCCACACGTCCAGGCGCCACACCGGGGCGTCGCCGTGCCCGCTGAGCTGCACCCAACTGGTGTTGGCCAGGCCACCGAAGACCGGCCACGACCGCTGCGGGAGGCCCAGAAGTCCCGCGGTCATCGCCGCGATGACGCCACCGTGGGCGACGAGCACCACGGGGTTGTCCGCGTCGGGACCGCTGCCCCAGTCGGGGAGGCTCTCGACGAGTTCGGTGACGACGGGGATCGAGCGTTCGGCGACGTCGACCCGGCTCTCGCCCTGCGGCGGACGCCACGTCGAGTCGTCCCGCCAGTCGCGGCGCGCGCCCGGCATCTGGTCGTCGACCTCGTGATGGGTCAGGCCCTGCCAGTCGCCCAGATGGGTTTCGCGCAGCCGTCGGTCGGTGGTGATCGGTAGACCGACGACGTCGGCGAGGGCCTTCGCGGTGTCGAACGCACGCCGCAGATCCGAGGAGATGATCTGGCGCGGGGACCGTCGGGCGAGCACCCTGGCCGCCGCGCGCGCCTGGGCGACGCCGACCTCGGACAGATCGGTGTCGAGCTGACCCTGCATCCGGCTCGCCGCGTTGTAGTCGGTCTGCCCGTGCCGCAGCAGGATCAACCGACGGACCACCGGGGTCATCCGCTCGACAGAACTGTCCCCGGTGTCGGGTCCACTCACGCGAGGGTCTCGGGGTCGACCACGGGGCAGTCCTTCCACAGGCTGTCGAGGGCGTAGAACTCGCGCTCCTCGCTGTGCTGGATGTGGACGACGATCTCGGAGTAGTCGAGCAGCGTCCATCGGCCCTCGCGGGCGCCCTCGCGGCGCAGCGGCTTGTGCCCCACCTCGCGGAGCTTCTCCTCGACGGCGTCGACGATGGCGCCCACCTGACGTTCGTTGCCCGCAGAGGCGATCACGAACAGGTCGGTGATGACCAACTGCTCGGAGACGTCGATGATCGTGACGTTCTCGGCGAGCTTGTCGGAGGCGGCGTCGGCGGCGACCTTCGCCATCGCGAGCGCCTCGGGGGTGGCTGTCACAGGTGTCCTCTCGAAGACATGGTCTCGGCGTCTGCCGGGGTGGGTGTGGCCGGGGAGGTGTCCCCGGGCCGGGAGGAATCGGTGGCGTCTGCGGTCGCGGGGTGCACCGCGCCGTCGGGGTCGACCGACGGCCCCGACACCCCGCGCGACTCGGGTCGCGGCACACGGTAGAGCCGCCGCTTGGTGATGTACTGCACGACACCGTCGGGCACGAGGTACCAGACGGGTCGTCCCTGACCGGCACGGTCGCGACAGTCGGTCGAGGAGATCGCCAGCGCCGGCACCTCGATGAGGTGCAGCGCGTCGGACGGCAACGTCGCGAGGTGGGTTCCGAGGTGGGCGGCACCGAGTTCGTAACCGGGTCGGCTGACCCCGACGAAACGCGCGAGCGCGAACAGTTCCTCCCAGTCGTGCCAGGTCAGGATCGAGCTGAGCGCGTCGGCGCCGGTGATGAAGTAGAGGTCGGAGTCGGGGTGCATCCGACTCAGGTCGCGCAGCGTGTCGACGGTGTAGGTGTCGCCCTGACGCTCGATGTCGACGCGGCTCACCGAGAACCGCGGGTTCGCCGCGGTCGCGATCACGGTCATCAGGTAACGGTCCTCGGCCGGGCTGACCGCCGGGACCACCGTCGCCTCGCCGCGCGGAGATCCCTGCTCGTCGGACAACTTCTGCCAGGGACGACCGGTGGGCACGAAGATGACCTCGTCGAGATCGAACCGGTCGGCCACCTCGTTCGCGGCGACGAGGTGCCCGTTGTGGATGGGGTCGAAGGTGCCACCCATCACGCCGACCCGTCGGCGTCCGCGCGTGCCGACCGATGCGGTCGACTCGACCGGCGCGGTCGGACGGATCTCGGGCATGTCTGCGGAGTCTACGGGGCCGCCCACCGGGGGAACCGACACGCTCAGACCGGCAGCAGGTCGGCGATGACCTGCGCCAACTGGCGTGCGTTGCGGCATTCGTGCATCTCGATGATCGTCGAGTAGTCCTGCGCGACCGAATCACCGGTGTCCCACAGCGACTCGGATTCGGGGTTCAGCCAGTAGGCGTGGCGGGCACGGTCGACCAGTGCGCGCAGAGCCCCGAACCGGGGGGCGTGATAGTTGTTGCGGCCGTCGCCGAGGACGAGGAGCGCGCCGCGGTGGGTGAGCGACTCGATGTGGTCGTCGACGAAGCCCGCGAGGGCGTGACCGTAGTCGGAGTGACCGTCGCGGGTGATCAGCCGCGCGTTGTGCAGCATCTCGGTGACGGCGGTGGAGATGTCGATGTCGTCGGGACGCCTGCTGAAGTAGTCGGTCACCTCGTCGACGGTGTCGACGAACGCGAACACCCGCACCGCGGAGAAATGCTGTCGCAGCGCGTGGACGAGCTGCAGCGTGAACTGCGAGAACCCCGACACCGAGCCCGACACGTCGCACAGGATGACCAGTTCCGGTCGGCCCGGTCGCGGGCGGCGATAGGTGAGATCGATGGGGACACCGCCGGTCGACATCGAGGCCCGCAGGGTCTTGCGGATGTCGACGACACCCCGTCGGGCCCGTCGGCGCCGCACCTCCAGCTTCGCGGCGAGCAGACGCGCGAGCGGGTCGACGGTACGACGCAGTTCGATCATCTCGGCACGACCGGCCGAGAGGAACGCGATGTTCTCCGGCAGCGTGGGGACGGCGTACTCCCCCACGCGCTCGCGTCCCGACCGTTCGGTCATCCGGCGCCGCGTCTCCTCCGACACCAGGTCGCCGAAACGACTCACCCGGTCGGCGGCCGACCGTCGATAGCGCGGTCCCACACCGCCGTCCGCGTCGTCGTCCGACGCGGCCGCCATGGCCGCGGCGATCCGGGCGATGAGGGTCTGCGGACGGATGGTCGACATCGCCTGATACGTCGAGAATGCGTCGCCGCGGGTCGAGCGGTAGCCGCCGATCTGATCGACGATCAACGAGATCAACTGGGCCAGACGCCCGTCGTTCTCCGCGTCGCCGTCGGCGAGCATCTCGGCGACCATCTCGCGGACCGCGTCGATGTCGACCGCACCGGTGTCGTCGGTGGGCAGTTCGAGTTCGGTCGTGCGGGTACCGGTCCCGAGCGGGAACCACAGGTCGAACACCGCGTCGAACACCGGTCGCTGGGTGTGATCGGTGACGAGCGTGCACGCCAGACCCTCACGGAGCCCGGTGCGGTCGAGCAGATCGAGGACCTCGGTGGCGCAGGCGGCGTCGATCAACGACGCCGGACCCACCACGATCCCGCGGTCGCGCAGGTCGTCGACGAACCCGGTGAGGTGATCGACGAGATGGGCCCCCACATCGCCGCGGCGGGACCCCCGACGCGGGCGACCGACGAGGGGTGACGTCATCGGTCGAGCTTCAACTCCACCGCCGCGGCCTTGAGGTCGGGGCGATGCTTGAGGACGACGCCCAGGGTGCGCGTGAGGATCTCGTCGTCGAGCCGACCACGCGGCTTCTCCCCGATCCCCAACGCGAGCAGGGTGTTGCCCCAGTCGATGGTCTCGGCCACCGACGGCTTCTTGCGCAGATCCAACGACCGCAGCACCCCGATCACCCGGATCATCTCGCGAGCGATCGCGTCCGACAGCGCGGGCACCCGCGAGGCCAGGATCTCACGCTCGCGCGCCGGATCGGGGAAGTCGATGTAGAGGTACAGACACCGGCGCTTGAGCGCCTCGGACAGCTCGCGCGTCGCGTTCGAGGTGAGCAGCACGATCGGACGGCGCACCGCGGCGACGGTTCCCATCTCGGGGATCGTGACGGCGAAATCGCTGAGCACCTCGAGGAGCAGACCCTCGACGTCGACGTCGGCCTTGTCGACCTCGTCGATCAGCAGCACGGTCGGGTCGGTGCGCGAGATGGCCCGCAGCAACGGCCGGGGCAGCAGGAACTCCGCGGAGAAGATGTCGGCCTTCGTCTCGTCCCACCCGCGCTGCCCGGTCGACTGGATGTGCAGGATCTGCTTGGCGTGGTTCCACTCATACAGCGCACGGGCCTCGTCGATGCCCTCGTAACACTGCAGGCGGACGAGCTCGGCCGCCGACGTCTGCGAGATCGCCCGCGCCAGTTCGGTCTTGCCGACACCCGCGGGACCTTCCACGAGCAAGGGCTTACCGAGCCGGTCGGCAAGGAAGACCGCCGTCGCGGTCGCGGTGTCGGCGAGGTAGCCCGTCGCGGCGAGTCGGGTGCGGACGTCGTCGGTGTCGGTGAAGACCGGCGAGACGGCCGGACCGCCGAGCCCGGGCGGGGTCGTGGTGGCTGCGGTGTCGGTCACGGGCGCGTCTGTCCCTGGCCCCACACGATCCACTTGGTGGAGGTGAGTTCGGGCAGACCCATCGGGCCGCGCGCGTGCAGTTTCTGGGTGGAGATGCCGATCTCGGCACCGAATCCGAACTGCTCGCCGTCAGTAAACGCCGTCGACGCGTTGACCATGACCGCCGCGGCGTCGACCCGGTCGGTGAACTCGGTCGCCACCGCGAGATCGGTGGTGACGACGGCCTCGGTGTGGCCCGTGCCGTAACGGTCGATGTGGGCGATCGCCTCGTCGATCCCGGCCACCACCTTCACGGCGATGTCGAGGGAGAGGTACTCGTCGGACCAGTCGGCGTCGCCGGCGGGTTCCATGCCCGGTTCGTCGCCGTGGATCACCACACCGTGTGCCTGCAGCGCCGAGACGAGCCGCGGCAGGGCGACATCGGCGACGGCGGCGTCGATCAGGACGGTCTCGGCGGTGTTGCAGACACTGGGCCTGCGGGTCTTGGAGTTGACGACGATGCTCTCGGCGACATCGAGATCCGCCGACGCCGCGACGTAGACGTGACAGTTGCCGGTGCCGGTCTCGATCGTCGGCACGGTCGCATCGCGGACGACGGCGTCGATGAGACCTGCTCCGCCACGGGGGATCACGACGTCGACGAGCCCGCGCGCCCGGATCAGGGCGGTCACGCTCGCGCGGTCGTCGCTGGGCAGCAGCGACACGATGTCGGCGGGAAGGCCGGCGCGGGTGAGCACCTCGCGCAGGATGGTCACCAGCGCGGCATTGGACCGCGCGGCCGATGACGATCCGCGCAGCACCACCGCGTTCCCCGATTTCAGGGCGATGCCGAAGGCGTCGACGGTCACGTTCGGGCGCGCCTCGTAGACCATGCCGATCACGCCGAGCGGCACCCGGACCTGGCGGAGCATGAGCCCGTTCGGCAGGGTCTTGCCCGTCACGACGTCGCCGACGGGATCGGGCAGTGTCGCGACCTGACGCAGACCGTCGGCGATGGCCTCCACCCGCGCCTCGGTCAATCGGAGCCGGTCGAGCAGGCTGTCGGCGGTCCCGTTCGCACGGGCACGGTCGATGTCGGTGGCGTTCGCGTCGAGGATCTCGGCGGTCCGGGCGAGCAGTTCGTCGGCCGCGGCGAGCAGCACGCCGTTCTTGGTGGTCGTCGTCTGGCGCGCCAGCACTCGTGCGGCGGTCTTCGCGGCGCGGGCCGCGGTGTGGACCGCGTCGGTGATGGAGTCTCCGGCCTCGGCCCGCGACGGTGTTCCCGCGGACGGGCCGGCTGGGCGGGCGACCGCGGCGTCGGCGGTGGGTGCGCTCATCGACCCAGCCTAACGCGGGGGCATCACCGCCGGTCAGCAGCGGTCGAGTGACCGACGCAGCACCGGGACCGACCCCGCGTCGACCGAGAGCCGGTAGGTGACGAGGACGGTCACGAACTGCACCGCGTACTGACAGGCGAACGAGGTCCGTCGCGGCATCCACGCCGACGGCGGTGAGTCGCTCTTGTCCTGGTTCGAGTCCCCGTCGACCGCGACGAGGTTGGCGGGGTCGTTCGCGAAACGCAGGCGGGTGGCGGCCTCCCATCCGGCCGCACCCATGTCCCAGGCGTAGGACAGCGGGACGATGTGGTCGATCTGGACGTCGGCACCGCTGCCACGCCCGCGGCGGAAGTCGATCCACTCGCCGGTGTAGGGACTGCGCAGTTCGCCGCTGCCGACCGCCCGCGGACACGACGCGACCTCGACATAGGTCTTGTCGCGCAGGTCGCGATCGAGGATGTCGTTGCGGGTGTCGCAGCCGTTGCCGGCGTCCTGGGCGTCGGAGCCGTCGGCCCAGGCCGTCCCGAACGCCGCGCGGTCGTAGTGCTCGGGGCGGGCCCGTTGTGCCACGACAGGCACCGCGGACAGCGCGGTGCGCACCGCAGCGACATCGCGGTGCGGCATGTGCGGTTGCGACGGCCACACCGCGACGACGGCGACGGTCACCGTGATCGTGACCCACGCCAGCAACGACAGCCACGCCCGCGGCGACAGCGCCACCCGGCCGGTCATCGCATCACCGCCGACGGACGGGCGGCGGGGCGCCGGGGGGAGCGGTCAGGGTTTGGCGAGGAACGCCGCGCGGGACGGTCCGAGGACCGATTCGACGAGCAATGCCAGGGGACGGTGACGGGCCAGCGTGATGTCACCGGGCACGATCTCCGCGGCCAACACCCGGGCGTCGGCGATGACGTCGACGTCGTCGATGAGCGAGAGGAATCGCAGCGACGACGATTCTCCGGACTGCAGGGCACCGAGGACGTCTCCTTCCCTGCGGGCGATCAGATCGATCCGAGCGAGTTCGAATCCGTCATTGGACGCCTCGACGGCCCGTAACCGTTCCATCGCCGGCGAACCGTCTTTCGTGGCGGTCCGCAGGAAGCACCGACCGGGCAGCCCACCACGGCCCACGCGACCGCGGAGCTGGTGGAGTTGACTCACCCCGAATCGCTCGGCGTCGACGATGACCATGGTGGTCGCGTTCGCGACGTCGACGCCGACCTCGACGACCGTGGTCGAGACCATGATGTCGATCTCGCCGCGGGTGAACGCGTCCATCACCCCGGTCTTCTCCTCGGCCGGGAGTCGACCGTGCAGGAGCTCGACGCGGTGGCGGCCCAGGGGTCCGGAGGTGATCTCGGCGAACATCTCCACCGCCGACCGGGTGGGCAGCCCCTGCCCGCGCTGTTCGCGCTCCTCGGATTTCGCGCCCGCCGCGGTGCCGTCGTCGCCGATGCGCGAGCAGACGACGTAGACCTGTCGGCCCGCGGTGACCTCCTCGTCGACGACCTCCCACAGTCGGTTCTCGTACTTCGGCTTGTACTGGGGCACCACGTTGGTGGTGATGGCACGTCGCCCCGCGGGCAGCTCGCGCAGCGTGGACGTGTCGAGATCGCCGTAGACGGTCATCGCGACCGTGCGTGGGATCGGTGTCGCGGTCATCACGAGCATGTGCGGGACCAGGTCGTCGCGACGACGCGAGCGCAGGGTGTCGCGTTGTTCCACGCCGAAGCGATGCTGTTCGTCGACCACCACGAGTCCGAGGTTGACGAAGTCCACGCGGTCCTCGAGCAGTGCGTGGGTGCCGATGACGATGCCTGCGGTGCCGGTCACGGCCTCGAGCAGCGCCGCCCGCTTGCCCGCGGTCTTCATCGAGCCGGTCAGCAGGGTGACGCGGGTCGCGGGATCCTCGGCGTCGAGCTCGCCGGCGCGCGCGAGCCCCCCGAGCATCGTCGTCAGTGTCCGATGGTGTTGCGCGGCCAGTACTTCGGTCGGTGCCAGCAGCGCGCACTGATAGTCGTTGTCGATCATCCGGAGCATGCACAGCAGGGCGACGAGGGTCTTGCCCGACCCCACCTCGCCCTGCAGCAACCGGCTCATCGGTTCCCCCGACCCGAGCTGGTCGCAGATCTCGCCGATGACGGACTGCTGACCGTCGGTGAGCGTGAACGGCAACCGCGCCCGCAGCGCGTCCTCGAGCCCGCCGTCGACGTGTCCGCAGGTGGGGCCGGTGCGTCCGGAGTCGGCGAATCGCCGGCGCGCCAACGCCACCTGCAGCGCCAGCGCCTCGTCGAAGGTCAGACGCGTTCGCGCGGCGTCGATCTCGTCGGAGGTCTCGGGCAGGTGGATGGCGCGCAACGCCGCATCGGCGGCGATGAGGCCGCGGGCGTCGCGTTCGGCGTCGGAGAGCGGGTCCTCGACGGTCTCGACGGCGTCGAGTGCGGTACGGACCGCGCGCCAGATGTCCCACGTCTGCAGGGCTTTGGTGGCCGGGTAGACCGGTATGAACGGGCGGTCGAACTCGCCGAGATCGGCCGGGTCGGCGGACTCCGACGGCGTCGACCGCGCCGCGTCGCCCGCCATCGACAGCATCATCGCCGACCCCACCGAGTCGACACCGCCGCCCTCGTCGGGCAGCACCATCCAGTTCGGATGGGTGAGCTGCATGGTGTTGTTGAAGTAGCCGACCGTGCCGGCGACCATCATCCGTACCCCGGGGGTCAACGCACGGGCGATCGCGTAGGGGTTGAAGAACGTGACACTGAACGACTGCGATCCGTCGGTGGCCTTGACCACCAACATCTTTCCCTTGCGGGACTTCATCGACCGCATGTCGGCGCGTTCGACACGCGCCACCAACGTCACCCACTCGCCGGCCTCGGGCCGCGACTGCGCGGAGAGTTGGCCCTGTTTGACGTAGCGATGCGGGATGTAGCGGATCAGCTCTCCGACGGTGTGCACGCCGATCTCCTCGGCGAAGGTCGCCGCCGTCGCGTCGCCGAGCAGACCGCCCAGCGGATCGTCGGTGCGCACGCTCATTCGACCCCCACCTGCAGCACCTCACCGGCCTGTCCCGAGGCGTAGGAGACGAACTCGACACCCGGATGCGCCGTGGTGACGTGGCGCTCTAGACCGACGAGCACGTCGGTCCCGATGTCGGCGCCGGCCAACACGGTGACGAGTTCGCCACCCGTACCGAGCATGAGGTCGACCAGCGCGGTCGCCGCCGCGAGCTGATCGGGTCCGATCACCAACACATCGACCCCGATGAGCCCCAACAGATCTCCCGGCTCACACGTCCCCGCCAGCGTCAATGCTGACTCGGTGGCGGTGACCACCGAACCCCGTCGGGTCGAGGCCGCCGCCTCGGCCATCGCGTAGGCGTCGGCGTCGGCGTCGGCCGACAGGTCGTGGACGGCCAGCGCCGAGAGACACTGCACCATCGACAGGGTCGGCAGGAACACCACCGCCCGATGCGCCGACCGCGCATCGGCGGCGACGGTCACGAGGTCCTGGGCCGGGATGGCGCCGTTGGCCATCACCACCACATGCGCGGCGTCGAGGTCGACGATCGCCTGCGCGAGCATCGCCGCGTCGAGACCGTCGTCGGCACGCACCACACGAGCACCGGCGTCGGCGAACAACTCCGCGGCCCCGTCGCCGGTGACCACCGCGACGACGCCGCGATGGCGACTCGGCAGCCGGTCGTCGGGACCGGTGGCCGCGCGGTGGGCGTCGAGCACGAAACAGCTGATCCGGATGTCGGCGACGTCGCCGGCGGCGAGACCGGCCTCGACGGCGCCGCCGGGATCGTCGGTGTGGACGTGCACGGAGAACCGCTCGCCCGTCGACTGCGAGCTGTCCCCGACGATGACGACCGCGTCGCCGAGCGACTCCAGCGTCGACCGGAGTACGGGTATCCGGTCGGTGACGGCGCCGCCGAGGACGTACATGACCTCGTAGTCCATGTCGGATCCGACGGCGTCGCATCCGTCGCCCGACGGGGCGTGGCCGATCGGATCGCCGCCCCCGGCGAGAACGCCCTGGTAGCGCCGACGTTGGGCCGACACCCCGGTCAGCACCTTCACCATCGAGTCGAACAGGACGAGCAGGCCGCGGCCGCCGGCGTCGACGACCCCGGCGCGCGCGAGTTCGGGCAGTTGCTCGGTGGTCCGTTCCAGATCGTCGGCGCAGGTGTCGGCGACGGCGCGCGCGAGGTCGGCGGGGGTCGCGTCGGCCACCGCGACGGCGGCCGCGGCGGCCGTGCGCAGCAGCGTGAGGACCGTGCCCTCGCGGGGTTCGCTCACCGCACGCGTCGCCGCCAACGCGGCGAGCCCGAGCCCCGAGGTCCACAGCCGGTTGAAGGACACGTGACCGTCCACGGCATCGATGCCGGCGGCGTCGGCAAGGCCCAGCAGCACCTGCGACAGGATGATCCCGGAGTTGCCGCGGGCCTGACCGACCGCGCCGTCGGCCGCCCGACGCAGGATCGCGGGTGCGTCGGCGTCGTTCGGGGCGTCCGCGCAGGCCGCCGCGGCCGCGGTCATGGTGTGCAGCATGTTGCTGCCGGTGTCGGAGTCGGGGATCGGGAACACGTTGAGGTCGTTGATCTCGCCGCGGACCGCGGTCAGTCCGCGGACGCATTCGGCGGTCCAGTCGCGCAGCAGCCTGGGGTCCATCGGGGTCGACCGCGCACCCGTCGGCGCCGGACCACGCGATTCGCGCGCCTCGGCGTCATTTGGCCCCATCGGGTTCATGCCGCTATCCTTGCAGGGTTGTCGTGAGGCCGTTTCGACGCATGTCGCCGCGCACCGACACCACGCTTTGTTCCCACACCTGAGGAGTTCGACGATGGCTGCCGTCTGTGACGTCTGCGCCAAGGGCCCCGGCTTCGGCAAGTCGGTCTCCCACTCGCACCGCCGTACCAACCGACGCTGGAATCCCAACATCCAGACCGTCCGCGCACAGGTCGCCCCGGGTAACCGGAAGCGTCTGAACGTGTGCACCTCGTGCCTGAAGGCCGGCAAGGTCGTGCGCGGCTGACCGAGGTCATCGCGATGACCTCCCCGGACACAGACCCCGTCGACCGCGACCTCGTGCGCGTCGTCGACGGGGTTCTGCATGTCCGGATCTCCACCGAACGCGGCGGCAACGCCCTCGATCCCGACGGGCTCGACCAGGGCACCACCGCACTGCGGCAAGTCGCCGCCGGATCCCTCGACGTCGGCGCCGTCCTGCTCTACGGGCCGGGCGCCAACTTCTGCGCAGGCGGTGACGTGCGGTCGTTCGCCGCGGCGCCCGACCGCTCCGCGTTCATCGCGGCGCTCGCCGACCGTTTCCACGGTTTCCTCCTCGCACTCGCCGATGCCGACACCCCGGTGGTCGCCGCCGTCCGCGGCTGGGCGGCCGGTGCGGGTATGAGCATCGTCTGCCACTCCGACATCGCGATCGGCGGTCCGGGGACCTCGCTCCGCGCGGCCTACCCCGGCATCGGCCTCTCGCCCGACGGCGGGATGACGTGGGCCCTGCCGCGCATCGTCGGTGCCGCTCGCGCCCGGCGACTGATTCTCACCGACGCCGTCGTCACCGCACCCGACGCCCTCGAGATGGGCCTGCTGTCGCAGATCGTCGACTCCGACGACAACGTCATGCCGACCGCGGTCGAGGTGGCGACCCGTCTCGCCGCCGGTCCCCGATCGGCGTTGCGTGCAGCGCGTCGACTCCTCGCCGACGGTGCCACCGCGCAGCTCGCCGATCAGCTCGCGGCCGAGGCGACCTCGATCGCCGCCCTCGCCGGCGGCCGCGAGGGAGTCGAAGGCGTCGACGCGTTCGTCGAGAAGCGTCGTCCGGACTTCACCGCTCGCTGACCCGTCGCGGGCGTCGCCTCAGGGCAGTCGCCAGTCCACGGGTTCCGCCCCGAGGTCGGTCAGTGCCGCATTCGCCCGGGAGAACGGTTTCGACCCGAAGAACCCCCGGCTCGCCGACATCGGCGACGGGTGTGCCGAGGTGATCGCGGGCACGCCGGGCATCCACTGTTGCAGCGAGGCCGCGTCCTTGCCCCAGAGGATGGCGACGAGTGGTGCGTCCCGTTCGACCAGCGCACTGATCGCGCGTTCGGTCACCGTCTCCCAGCCCTTCCCCCGGTGCGAGGCCGGAGATCCGGGCGCCACGGTCAGCACGCGGTTGAGAAGCAGCACCCCCGAACGACTCCACGGCGACAGGTCGCCGGACGTGGGTCGTGGCAGACCCAGGTCGTCGCAGTACTCGGTGAAGATGTTGTTCAGCGACCGTGGCACGGGTTTGGTCTCCGGTGACACCGAGAAGCTCAGTCCCACAGCGTGTCCGGGGGTCGGGTAGGGGTCCTGCCCGACGATCAACACCCGGATGTCGTCCATCGGTGCGGTGAAGGCGCGCAACACCTGATCACCGGGCGGCAGGTAACGGCGACCGGCGGCGAGCTCGTCGCGCAGGAACCGACCCATGTCGGTGATGGTGTCGGCCACCGGCGCGAGGGCCTGCGCCCATCCGGGGTCGATGAGCTCGGCCAGCGGCCGACCCGCAGACGATTCCGGCGCCATCAGTCGATCCGCCGCAGGTGCTCGCGGAAGTGCTGTGCGTTGTGGTGGTACATCTCCACGTTGAGGTCGACATGGCCTTCGGCGACCTCGACACCCGCACGGATCCTGGCCGGGACGCCGAGCGCCATCGCCCGCGACGGCACCGCGAAGTCGAACGGCACCACCGCGCCGGCCCCGACGATCGCACCGTCACCGACGGTGGCACCGTTGAGGACGACCGATCCCGAGGCGATCAGGCAGTTGTCGCCGACCGTCGCCCCCTCGACGTGCGCGTTGTGTCCGACGACGCACCGCTCGCCGATCACCGTGGGGTGGATCGGGGTGCAGTGCAGGACACTGCCGTCCTGGATGTTCGTCATCGCGCCGATGGTGATGGTGCCGTAATCGCCGCGCAGGACCGCTCCGGGCCACACCGACACCCCCGGACCGAGAGTCACCGCCCCGATCACGGTCGCGTCGGGATGGACGTAGGCGTCGTCGGCGAGTTCGGGGACACGGTCGTCGAGTGCGTAGATGGCCACCGGGCCAATCTATCCCGCTCGTGGGTGGGCGCGGTCAGAAGCTCCGCCATCCGCGGATGGGCGACGCCGCCCCGTCGACACGAACGCGGGGTCCCTCGCCGGGGGCGACCACCGCACCGATCACCGTCCAGCCGGCCGGGGGTGCACCGTCGAAGGTGGCGAGCAGCTGGTGGTCCTCTCCCCCGCCGAGCTGCCACTGCGCCATGTCGGCACCGATCGCATCGGCGGCGCCCCGCAGTCGCGGATGCGCGGGGATGGCTGCCGTGTCGACCTCGACGGCCACCCCGGACGCGGCCGCCATCGTCTCCAGCTCGTCGATCAGACCATCGGACACGTCGGTCATCGCGCGCGCCCCGGCGTCGGCCGCCACCGGCCCCTGCCGCAGATCGACGACCGGGACACGATGTGCGGCAACCAGTTCGGGGAAATCACCGTTCTCGGCGCCGAGGAGCGCCAACCCGGCCGCCGACGATCCCACGGGGCCGCTCACCGCGACCGTCTGGCCCACCGCGGCACCGGCGAGTCGCACGGGCGGCCGGCCGTCGGTCGTGCCGAAGACGGTGACGGTCACCACCATCTCCCCGGCCGCCACGAGATCACCCCCGACCACCCGTGCGCCGAACTCCGCGGCGGCGTCGTTCATCCCCTGATCGATGCCGAGGACCACCTCGGCAGGCGTCGAGGGCGGGCAGGCGATGGACACGACGATGCCGACGCTCCGCGCCCCCATGGCGGCGATGTCGGCGCAACTCTGGACCGCCGCGCGGGCCCCGATCTGCTCGGGCGTCGACCACTCGAGACGAAAGTGCCTGTCCTGCACCAGACTGTCGGTGCTGACGACCAGCGAGCCCGCGAGATCCAGCACTGCTGCGTCGTCGCCCGGTCCCACGACGATCACGTCGCCGCGACCCGGATCGGTGGGCACGGACCGCTGCGCGACCGCGGTCAACCGGTCGATCAAGGCGCGTTCGCCGACGTCGGCGACGGTCGGCCCGGCACCGCCGCCGGCGCCGTCGACAGCGCGTTGCGCAGCGGTTTCGCCGGATCCCACCACCGTGTGTCCTCCGGTCTGCGATTCGCGCACCGGCCGGGTTGTCGGTGACAATGGGCCAGTCTATTCAGCGCCCGCGAGGGTGGGTTCCCCGCGAGTGCGGTCCGGCCCATCACCCGTGGGGTGGTCGACCGGCCGCCGGGCGGCATCGACACCGACGAAGGGAAGGCCATGGTCGCGGCGTTCATCCTGATCCAGACCGAGGTGGGCCGGGCCGCACAGGCCGCGAAGGCCATCGCCGAGATCGACGGTGTCGCATCCTCGGAGGAGGTCTCCGGACCCTACGACGTGATCGTCCGTGTCGACACCGACGACGCCGCCCACCTCGCCTCCACGGTGGTACCGCAGATCCAGAAGGTCGACGGCATCACCCGCACGCTGACCTGCCCGGTGGTCACCGACGCGCGGCCCTCGTGAGCGACGCCACCGGTCGCCGTAGCCCGGCCCTCATCGCGACCCTCGTCACCATCCCGGTGATGGTGATCGTGCTCTTCATCGCCATCGCGGCGTTCCGCACCGACTCCTCGGGCGATGCGTTGCCGTTGGCGTCGGCCGCCGCGCCGCAGTCCGCCGACGCGAACTGCACGAAACTCCTCGCCGCCCTGCCGGCGGGCTTCGCCGGGTTCGACGATCGCTCCGAGTCCGGCGGACTCGTGCAGTGGCAGCCGACCGGGGACGCCGCCGGTCCCGTGCAGTTGCGGTGCGGGGTCGACCGGCCGTCGGATCTGGCGCCGACCTCGGCCCTGCAGGTCGTCGACCCGGTCCAGTGGTTCGCCACCGGCAGCGGCGACCCCGACGCGACGGGGACGCTGTGGGTGGCCGTCGACCACCGCCCCTATGTGGCGCTGTGGCTTCCCAGCAACTCCGGCAACGGACCGATCGCCGACACCTCGCGCATCCTCGACCGGATCCTGCCCCGCGCATCGATCGACCTCGGGTCCTGACGACCTCGCATCGGCCGGAATCGAGGGCCGCGCGCTATTCGGGTTTGGTCGAGCGGCTGAGCAATGCGACGATCGCGTCGCGCACGCCGAGACCGTCGTGGCACACGCGGTGCACCGCGTCGGTGAGCGGCATCTCGACGTCGTGGGCCGCCGCGAGAGCGCGCACCGACGAGCACGATTTCACGCCCTCGGCGACCTGACCGTTCGTCGCCTCCTGCGCCTCGACGAGGCTGCGTCCCTCGCCCAGTCGAGAACCGAACGACCGGTTGCGCGACAGCGGCGAGGAGCACGTGGCGACGAGATCGCCGACGCCGGCGAGGCCCGCGAAGGTCTCGGCACGCGCGCCGAGTGCCTCGCCGAGCCGGATCGTCTCGGCCAGCCCGCGCGTGATGATCGAGGCCAGGGTGTTCTCACCCAGGCCGGCCCCCGAGGCCATCCCGCACGCGAGGGCGATGACGTTCTTGACCGCACCCCCGATCTCGCAACCGATGACGTCGACGTTGGTGTACGGCCGGAAGTAGGCGGTGCTGCACGCGTCCTGGACCCGTTGGGCGCGTTCCTCGTCGGTGCACGCGATCACCGTCGCGGCGGGTTGACGCTGCGCCACCTCACGCGCCAGATTCGGACCGCTCAACACCGCGACGCGATCCTCGGCGGCGCCGGTCACCTCCGCGATGACCTCGGTCATCCGCTTGAGGGTGTCGCTCTCCACGCCCTTGGCCAGCGACAGCAATGTGGCGTCGGGACCGATCTGGTCGCGCCACCCGGCCAGGTTGGTACGCAACGACTGTGACGGGACAGCGCACACCACCAGGTCGGCGCGGTCGAGCGCCTCGCGCGCCGAGCTGACCGCCGACAGCGATGCGGGCAGCTCGATCCCGGGCAGATAGTCGGGGTTGACGTGGTCGTCGGTGATCGAGGCGGCCAGCTCGGGCCTCCGCGCCCACAGCACGGTCGGCGTGCCCGCGTCGCACAGCACCGCGGCCATCGCGGTGCCCCACGACCCCGAACCCATCACCGCTGCGCGCACAACGCGACCTCCTCATCCGGCGACCCCGCGGCGCGGTCTCGCGCCACTCGCGCACCACCCTAGTGCTCGCCGTGCGCCGTCGACGTCGCATCATGGGCGGATGCAGGATCAGCGGTCGACCACGCGGCCCGACCCGCTCGGCGCGACGGCCGACGCGGGTGGGGACGGTCGTGGGCTCGCCGCGGTGCTGGCGGTGAAGGACCTGACCGATGCGAAGTCGCGCTTGTCGCCGGTGCTGTCGGCGACGGCACGCCGCGATCTCGTCCTCGCGATGCTGGCCGACACCGTGGCCGCGGCGCGTGCCGCCGGCGTGGGCGATGTCGTCGTGGTGACGCCGGATGCGACGGTGGCCGAGGCCGCCACCGCCCTCGGGGCCCGCACCGTCGACGACGGTGTCGGTTCCCCCGCGGCGGACGACGGGGGCCCGTTGAACCGCGCGTTCGCCCGCGGTATCGCCGCCGCATCGGATCGGTCGCCCGGTACGCGGGTCATCGTGTTGCAGGCGGACCTGCCGACGGTGCGCGTCGACCATCTCCGCGAGGCACTGGCGATGTCGGTGCACCACCACCGCTCGTTCGTCCCCGACCGATCGGGCTCGGGTACCGCGATGCTGATCCTGTCCGACACCGCCGATGTGACCACGCGTTTCGGTCTCGACTCCGCGGCCTCCCACCGTGCGGCGGGCGCGGTCGACCTGACCGACGGCGCCCCGGATCGGTGGCCGGACCTCCGCGCCGACGTCGACACCGTCGACGATCTCCACGTGGCGCGCGCCCTGGGCGTCGGCGCGGCCACCGCACGGGTACTCGACGGCGGATCGCTGTCGTCCCTGGGCGCGACACCGACCCCCCATGCGTCATGATGGTCGCGTGAGTTCCCCGGAAAGCATGCACACCGCCAGCACGCACACCGATGGGGCGTCGGACACCGACGTCACGCCTCCGCCCCCCGCACCGATCGATGAGGGCATCGAGGAGTCGATGGAGGCGTCGACACTGCCCGCGGCACCGCCGGCGGCGACGCTGCTGCCCGACGAGGCGGCCGACCTCCCCGACGACCGTTACCTCAACCGCGAACTGAGTTGGCTCGACTTCAACTCCCGTGTCCTGGCCCTGGCCGAGGACACCTCGCTGCCCCTGCTCGACCGGGCGAAGTTCCTCGCGATCTTCGCCTCGAACCTCGACGAGTTCTTCATGGTGCGCGTCGCCGGGCTCAAACGACGCGACGAGACGGGACTGTCGGTCCGGTCGGCCGACGGCCTGTCGCCCCGCGAGCAGCTGTCGAAGATCGCCCGTCGCACCCAGACCATCGCCGAGCGCCACGCGCGGGTGTTCCTCGACTCGGTGCGTCCGGCGTTGGCGGACAACAACATCCATGTGATGTCGTGGGACGAGCTGACCGCCGACGAGCGCGCGCGGATGTCGGAGTACTTCCACGAGGAGGTGTTCCCGGTCCTGACCCCGCTCGCCGTCGACCCCGCACACCCCTTCCCCTACATCAGCGGCCTGAGCCTGAACCTCGCGGTGACGGTCAAAGACGTCACCGAGGGCGGCGAGCACTTCGCCCGTGTGAAGGTGCCCGACAACGTGAGTCGCTTCGTCGAGGTCGGAAAACTGATGCCGCCGCAGGACGACAGCGGGACCCCGCGCACCATCCTGCTGCCGATGGAGACGCTCATCGCGGCGAACCTCGAGCACCTGTTCCCGGGTATGGAGATCGTGGAGCACCACGTCTTCCGCATCACACGCAACGCCGATTTCGAGGTGGAGGAGGACCGCGACGAGGACCTGCTGCAGGCCCTCGAGCGCGAGTTGGCCCGTCGCCGCTTCGGTTCGCCGGTGCGACTCGAGGTCGCCGACGACATGAGCGAGCACATGCTCGACCTGTTGCTGCGCGAACTCGACGTCGACCCCGCCGACGTCATCGAGGTGCCCGGCCTGCTGGATCTGTCGTGCCTGTTCCAGGTGTTCGGCCTCGACCGTCCCGCGCTCAAGGACCGCCCGTTCGTCCCCGCGACGCACCCGGCCTTCGGCGAGCGCGAGACCCCCAAGAGCGTGTTCGCGACACTGCGCGAGGGCGACGTCCTCGTGCACCACCCGTACGACTCGTTCTCGACGAGCGTGCAGAGGTTCATCGAACAGGCGGCATCGGATCCGCAGGTGCTGGCCATCAAACAGACCCTGTACCGCACCTCCGGTGACTCCCCGATCGTCAACGCGCTCATCGACGCCGCCGAGGCCGGCAAACAGGTCGTGGCACTCGTGGAGATCAAGGCGCGCTTCGACGAACAGGCCAACATCAAGTGGGCCCGTCAGCTCGAGCAGGCCGGCGTGCACGTCGTGTACGGACTCGTGGGTCTCAAGACCCACTGCAAGACATGCCTGGTGGTCCGTCGGGAGGGGTCGACGATCCGCCGCTACTGCCACATCGGCACGGGCAACTACAACCCGAAGACCGCGCGACTCTACGAGGACGTGGGCCTGTTCACCGCCGCTCCCGACATCGGTGCCGACCTCACCGATCTGTTCAACACGTTGACCGGCTACTCACGCAAACACGAGTACCGCAACCTGTTGGTGGCGCCGCACGGTGTGCGTCGCGGCATCATCGCGCGCATCAACCTCGAGATCGAGCGTCACCTCGCGGGCGACGACCGGGCGCGGATCCAGTTGAAGGCCAACGCCCTGGTCGACGAACAGGTCATCGACGCGCTCTACCGGGCGTCGCAGGCCGGTGTGCCCGTCGACGTGGTGGTGCGCGGGATCTGTGCCCTGCGACCGGGAATGCCCGGCGTCAGCGAGACGATCACGGTGCGGTCGATCCTCGGCCAGTTCCTCGAGCACTCCCGGATACTGCATTTCGGGGCCCTCGAGGAGTACTGGATCGGCAGCGCGGACATGATGCACCGCAACCTCGACCGTCGCATCGAGGTGATGGCGCAGGTCCGCGATCAGCGCCTGACCCGCGAGCTCGGCGAGATCTTCTCCTCCGCACTGGATCCGACCACCCGCTGCTGGGTGCTCGAGTCCAGCGGACGGTGGACGGCCTCGCCGGCGGCCGGGGAGGACGTCCGCGATCATCAGCAGCAGCTGACGCGTCGTCACCACAACCGGGCCGACACAGCGTCCTGACGCCAGTTCCCACGCGAGCCACGAGCGGACGACTCCAGACGATGACATCGCAGAAGAAATTGGTCTACGCCGCCGGAGGGGTGGTGTGGCGACACACCGGATCCGGACTCGAGGTGGCGATCATCCATCGCCCCCGGTACGACGACTGGACCCTGCCCAAGGGCAAGTTGGAACCGGGCGAGACGTTCGTGGCCGCGGCGGTCCGCGAGATCGCCGAGGAGACCGGGTACACCGTCACCCTCGGGCGGCGGCTCGCCAAGGTCGACTACGACCTCGCGTCGTCCTCGGGACGCAAGCACGTCCACTACTGGTCGGCGAGATGCGTCGCAGGCGAATTCGCCGTCAACGACGAGGTCGACGCCGTCGAGTGGTTGTCGGTGTCCCGCGCACGCGATCGGTGCAGTTTTCGCGCCGACCGAAAGGTGCTGTCGGAGTTCAGCCGTCTGCCCGCGGATCTGCACACCGTGCTCGTGGTGCGCCACGCGAAGGCCGGACGGTCGGCCCGTTACCGGGGCGACGACCGCCTGCGACCGCTCGAGCCCGTGGGGCGGACGCAGGCGCAGCGACTCGTCGACCAGTTCCTCATGTTCGGGGCCGATGACCTCCACGCCGCCGATCGCACCCGGTGCCTGCAGACCGTCGAGCCGTTGGCCCGGCGTCTCGACGCCCCGATACGGATCGAGCCGACCCTGTCGGAGGAGGCCTACCGCGACGACCCCGTCGCCGCGCTGACGCGGCTGCGTGAGATCGCCGCGGACCGTTCGGTCGTACCGGTGATCTGTAGCCAGGGCAAGGTGATTCCCCCGTTGCTCGCGGCGTGGACCGACAGCCACGACGTGTCACTGCCCCGCACCCGCAACCGCAAGGCGAGCATGTGGGCCATCTCGATGTCCGGCGACGCCATCGTCGCGGTCGATCACGTCGACAACCCCCTGCGCTGACCCCCGCGTACTGAACTCCCGGCACCGGCACGACCCCGCAGACGAAACGACCCCCGACGGTGGGAAGTCCGTCGAGGGTCGTGTGCGTCGTGCGGGCGCGCGAGAGAGATCAGCGTGCGCGGGCCTTGCGGGCCGGGGCCTTCTTCGCGGCGGCCTTCTTGACCGGGGCGGTCTTCTTCGCGACTGCCTTCTTCACCGGAGCGGTCTTCTTGGCGACCGTCTTCTTGACCGGAGCGGCCTTCTTGGCCACGGCCTTCTTCACCGGAGCGGTCTTCTTCGCGACGGCCTTCTTCACCGGAGCGGTCTTCTTCGCGACCGTCTTCTTCGCGGGGGCAGCCTTCTTCGCGGGCGTGGCCTTCTTGGCCGGAGCCTTCTTGGCGGCGGTCTTGGTGGCGGTGGTGGTGGTCGCGCCACTGCCGCGCTTCACCGCGGGGCCGGTCGCGCTGAGCTTCTGCTTGCCGGCGACGACGGCCTTGAACTGGGCTCCGGGACGGAACGCCGGCACCGAGGTCGGTCGCACCTTCACGGTCTCACCGGTGCGCGGGTTGCGGGCGACGCGAGCGGCGCGCTTGCGCTTCTCGAAGACACCGAAACCGGTGATCGTCACGCTCTCACCCTTGTTCACCGCGCGAACGATCGTGTCGACCACGTGCTCGACGGCGTCGGTCGCCGTCTTCCGATCGGTGCCCAACTTGTCCGTCAGCACCTCGATGAGTTCTGCCTTGTTCATTGAATCAACCTCCGCAAGCTGGATGGCTCACGTTGAGCCAGCTACAGCACACGGTAAACGTCGAGAACGAAAAGTTCCACGTCCTCGCGACAATGAATTTCGGCGTGGCGAGGCGCAATGTCGTTAGACGACATACGATGCGCGCTCCGGCGGCCCCTCTAGAGCGTCACCGGTTTCCAATGGGGCCTTACCTTTTCGTACTCAGAAATGGCCTCTACCTGGCGTAATGTCAATCCGATGTCGTCGAGACCCTCCATCAGACGCCACCGCGTGTAGTCGTCAATCCCGAAGCGCACCACCAAGTCACCAACGGCCACAGTTCGATCCTCAAGGCTGACCGTGATTTCCGTCCCGGGCGTTTCCTCGAGCCTTTTCCAGATCAATTCGACATCGGATTGCTCCACCTGGGCGGCGAGAAGACCCGCTTTTCCGGCGTTCCCCCGGAAGATGTCGGCGAACCGGGACGAGATGACGACACGGAATCCGAAGTCCGAGAGCGCCCACACCGCGTGCTCACGCGACGAGCCGGTACCGAAATCCGGACCCGCCACGAGGACCGAGCCACGCGACCAGGGCTCGTTGTTCAGGATGAAGTCGGGGTCGTTGCGCCAGGCGGCGAACAGACCGTCCTCGAAACCCGTTCGGGTGACGCGCTTGAGGTAGACCGCCGGGATGATCTGGTCGGTGTCGACATTGCTGCGTCGCAGCGGCACACCGATCCCGGTGTGGGTGGTGAAGGCTTCCATCGTTTCCTCTGTTCCGTGGCGGGGGTGAGGGGCGGGGGGTGAGGGGCGGGCGCGGGGACCGCGCGGGTCCGAGTTGGTCAGGCGTTCAGATCGGCAGGGGCCGAGAGGCGTCCGCGGATCGCGGTCGCGGCGGCGACGGCCGGCGACACCAGATGGGTGCGGCCCCCCTTGCCCTGCCTGCCCTCGAAGTTGCGGTTGGAGGTCGAGGCGCACCGCTCGCCGGGGGCCAGCTGATCGGGATTCATGCCCAGGCACATCGAGCACCCGGCCTGCCGCCACTCGGCACCGGCCGCGGTGAAGATGTCACCGAGGCCCTCGGATTCGGCCTGTGCGCGGACCTGCATCGAGCCCGGCACCACCAGCATCCGCATACCCTCGGCGATGGTGTGGCCCTCTAGGATCCCGGCGACCTCGCGGAGGTCCTCGATGCGGCCGTTCGTGCACGACCCCACGAAGACGGTGTCGATGGCGATGTCGCGCAACGGCGTCCCCGGCGTCAGATCCATGTAGGCCAACGCCTTCTCCGCGGACGACGCGGCGGACTCGTCGGCGATCTCGGCCGGGTCGGGCACCGAGGCGCCCAGGGGCAGACCCTGGCCGGGGTTGGTCCCCCAGGTGACGAAGGGGGTCAGGGTGGAGGCGTCGATGTGGACCTCGGTGTCGAACGTCGCCTCGGGATCGGTCCGCAGCGAATCCCAGTGCGCGACTGCGGCGTCCCAGTCGTCGCCCTGCGGGGCGTGCGGACGGCCCTTCAGGTACTCGTAGGTGGTCTGGTCGGGCGCGATCATGCCCGCGCGCGCACCGGCCTCGATCGACATGTTGCAGATGGTCATCCGCGCCTCCATCGACAGCTTCTCGATGGCGGGGCCGCGGTACTCCAGGACGTGGCCCTGGCCTCCGCCGGTGCCGATGGTCGCGATGATGGCGAGGATGAGGTCCTTGCTCGTCACGCCCACCGGGAGCTCGCCGTCGACGGTGATGGCCATCGTCTTGAAGGGCCGCAACGACAACGTCTGCGTGGCGAGCACGTGCTCGACCTCGGAGGTGCCGATGCCCATGGCCAGTGCGCCGAACGCACCGTGGGTGGAGGTGTGGCTGTCGCCGCACACCACGGTCATGCCCGGCTGGGTCAACCCGAGCTGCGGACCGATGATGTGCACGATCCCCTGGGAGGCATCACCCATGGGGTGCAGCCGGATACCGAACTCGGCGCAGTTGCTGCGCAGCGTGTCGACCTGCGTGCGCGAGACGAGATCGGCGATGGGCTTGTCGATGTCGAGGGTCGGGACGTTGTGGTCCTCGGTGGCGATGGTGAGGTCGGGACGCCGCACCGGCCGACCAGCGAGACGCAGCCCCTCGAACGCCTGGGGGCTGGTGACCTCGTGGACGAGATGGAGGTCGATGTAGATGAGGTCGGGGTCGCGCTGGCCGCTCTGGTCGGCCTCGCCGGCCCGCACGACGTGTTCGGCCCATACCTTCTCGGCCAGGGTGCGGGGTCGGTTCGTCTGCGTCTGGGTGCTCATCAGGTGATCTCCACGTTCTGCGTGCGTACCAATATTCGGGAGTCTAGTATCGACCTGTGAGACATCCTAGCCCATCCGACGAGACCGTAGAAGCGGGTCCCGCCATGGTCGTCAGCGGGGTCGGCGTCCTCGACAAATCCGTCGCCGTGCTGCGCACCTGCGCCGAGAGTCCCTGCAACCTCAACGAGCTCTGTGCGCGCACCGCCCTCCCCCGCGCCACCGCGCACCGGTTGGCGATGGGCCTCGAGACCCATCGACTCCTGGTCCGCGATCCCTCCGGTCGGTGGTGTCCGGGACCGGCACTCGCCGAACTCGCCGCCGACGCCGGCGACACGGTGCGGGAGGCCGCACTGATGGTGCTGCCGCGACTGCGCGAGATCACCGGCGAATCGGTACAGCTCTACCGCCGCGAGGGCACGCAGCGGGTGTGCGTCGCCGCGATGGAGCCGCCCACCGGACTGCGCGACACGGTCCCGGTCGGCGCGCACCTGCCCATGAACGCGGGCTCGGGGGCGAAGGTGTTGCTCGCATGGGCAGATCCCGCGACCCAGCGCGCGCTCGTGCCCGACAGCGCCTTCAGCGAGCGTGGCCTGCTCGAGATCCGCCGACGCGGGTGGGCGCAGAGCGCCGGGGAACGCGAGGCCGGTGTGGCCAGCGTCTCCGCGCCGGTACGCGACGCGAGCGGCGAGGTGGTCGCGGCGATCTCGGTGTCGGGCCCGATCGACCGGATGGGACGCCGACCGGGATCGCGCTGGGCCGCCGATCTGCTCGCCGCCGCCGAGGCCATCCACAAGCGCCTCACCCACGCCTGACCGAACGGTCGCTCGGCTCGCCGTTTATGGTCGATGTGCACCGCGACGGGCCACCGGGCGCGCCGACCGACGAGCAGGAGTGTCTTCACAGTGGGAAGCAATCAGCGCGGACAGATCGTGATGGGCGACGACGAGATCGCCGACTTCCTGACCCGCAGTCGTACCGCCACACTGGCGACCCGCTCGGCGTCGGGATCGATCCACCTCGTCGCCATGTGGTACGCGCTGCTCGACGGCGAGATCTGGTTCGAGACCAAGGCGAAGTCACAGAAGGCGGTCAACATCCGCCGCGACCCCACCGTCTCGGTGATGGTCGAGGCCGGCGACACCTACGACACCCTGCGGGGCGTGGCCGTCGAGGGTCACGCCGAGATCGTCGACGACCCCGACACCCTGCTGCGCGTCGGGATCAGCGTGTGGGAGCGCTACACCGGTGAGTACACCGACGAGATGCGGCCGTTCGTCGATCAGATGATGAACAAGCGTGTCGCGGTGCGCGTCGTCGGGAACCGCACCCGCAGCTGGGATCACCGCAAGCTGGGCATCCCCGAGATGCCGGTCGGCGGCAGCACCGCCCCGTTCCTCTGAGCGCCATCGCCAGGGGCGTCACGCCGCGTGCGCCACGACCGTGAAGTTGTCGGCCGAACACTCCTGGGCGGCCATGTCCACGGGCTGTCCGCGTTCGTCGAACACCATCTCGGGCACCAACCCGGCCTCGGTGAGGGTTTCGCGCAGATCGGGCACCGACGTGAAATGCACCACCGGGGCGAAGTCGTGCGCGGCCAGCGGCCCCACCGCCCATCGTCCGTGATCGACGGTGAGCCCGCGGTGGGCACGGAAGTTCCGCACCGAGCGGACACCGCTGCGGGGATCGATCAACCAGCGCAGCCCGCGAACGACCAACGCGCGCATCGACACCGACCGCTGGGTCGGTCGGCGCAGCTGGAACGGCGTCTCGCCGAATGACGGACCGGACTTGTTGAGAGTGGAGAACACGATGACGCCGTCGTGCGCCACGACACGGCGGAACTCACCGAGGACCCGCACCCGGTCCTCATGGGGCAGCGCGTCGATACCGTTGTTGCTGAACAGGATCAGACCATGCCGTCCGGTGTCGACACCGACGAGATCGCGGGCGTCGGCCACCCGACAGTCCAGACCCGGGTGATGGCGATGGAAGGCCGCGACCATTCGCGATGAGTAGTCGATCGCCCGGTAGTCGTCGCTGATCAGGCGTAGCAACGGCGTGGTGCGACCCGCCCCCACGCCGACGTCGAGGACCGCCCGGCCGCGGCATCGCGACGCGACGGCCACCAACGCCTGCTGCTCCCCGGCGTCGAGGAACCGTGTGGCGCCGGCGTTGAGCCGCTCGTAGCCCGCACTGATGCGTTCGTCGTCGAACACGGCGTGATTGTGTCGATACGTGTCCACCCCGGTACCCCACCCCTGCTGCGCGTGCAGCTCGTCGATCTCCCGGCCCACTGTACAAACCCCGACCACGCTCGTGCACCGCCTCGACGACGATCACCAGCAGGTTCACAGGTCGGTCGCAGACGGTGCCTACCATCGACGGCAGTCATGACCGACACACTCTTCGCCGACGTCTCCTACTTCCAGGTGCCCGTCGACGACAGCTACCCGTATCCGATCCTCTCGATCCGGTCGAACGACGGCACCTTCCGCGATCCGAATTTCGCGCAGAACTACGCGTGGGTGCGCCGGTCCCTCGACAGCGGTCGCCTCCGGGTCGGCATCGTCTACTGCTACACGCGTACGAACTGGCTCGAGACCGCGAACACCATGCGGGACATGATCACCGCGTCCGGCGGGCTGCATCCCCGCGTGGTGCTGATGCTCGACGTGGAATCCGGCGGCAACCCGCCCGGCGACGGATCCGACTGGATCAACCGGACCTATTGGAATCTGGTCGAGTTCGCCGGCGGAAACGCCCGCCGCGTCATCGGTTACGCCAACGCCGCCGACTTCTACGGCCTGTGGCGGACACGGCCCCCGGGGCTTCGGGTCATCGGCGCCGGGTACGGCCGCGATCCGCGGCTCCCGGGCCAGATCGCCCACCAGTACACCGACGGCAGCGGCTACGGCGGCGGACTCCCCGAGGGCGCTCCCCCGTTCGGCAACTGCGACATGAACTCCGCCGACGGTCTGTCGGCCGACCAGTTCGCGGCGGCGTGTGGGATCGCGCCGGCAATTGTCAACGAGATCGACGCGGCGGCGCGGGTCGCGGCGAACTGGATCGGACGCCGCATCACCATCGGCGAGAGAACCACCCCTGACGGCCGGGGTCGGTTCGCCGAGTTCGAGCACGCACACATCTACTGGTCCCCGACGATGCCGAGATCGGCCGACGGACGGATCCGGGCCATCCCGATCCCGCACGGCGGGCTGTTCGAGTCGTGGGCCGGCGATTACGACTACGAACGCGGGCCCCTCGGCTATCCCGTGTGGCCGCACCTCGTACTCGCCGGCGGGGGTGTGCAGGCCTTCGCCGGTGGCGTCCTGTTCCGTCGGAACGGGTCACCGCACGGCTACTACGTCCACGGGCTCATCGGCGATCACTATGCGGCGATCGGCTGGCAGGACAGTGGGCTCGGCTACCCGACGTCGAATGAGTACCCGTGGGGCGGCGGCCGCCGCCAGGACTTCGACCACGGGTCGCTGCTGTGGACCGCCGCGACCGGCGTGACGAGTATCGACACCCCGACAACAAGATGACCCCCTCACCCGGATGAGGGTGAGGGGGTCATCTCTGTGTAGCCCCGATGGGATTCGAACCCACGCTACCGCCGTGAGAGGGCGGCGTCCTAGGCCGCTAAACGACGGGGCCAGGATCTTCTTTTGTCGCGCCGACATCTGCCGTTCCCGGCAGCGTCGCCGCTATTTTACCGAAGCGACCGTCGAGAACCAAAATCGATTCTCGCCGAACCGCTCGACGCTGGGGTACCAGGACTCGAACCTAGAATGGCGGTACCAGAAACCGCTGTGTTGCCAATTACACCATACCCCAAGGTAGGGCATCTCGAGACTGCCGCAGAGGCCTGCGGTGGCCGCGAAAAGCGCCGAGAAGGAGGGTATCAAAGGCGGGCACCCGAACCACAAACCGGCTGCTCAGGCGCCCTGACAGTGCGTTTCGCGAGCCGAGCGCAGGCGCGCGAGCGTGCTCGCTCGGCCCAACAACTCGATGGACTCGAACAGCGGCGGGCTGATGTGGGAACCGGAGATCGCGACCCGCACCGGACCGAACGCCTTGCGGGGCTTCAGTTCCAGACCCTCCACCAGTGCCGCCTTCAGGGCCTCCTCTATGGCCGAGGTCGACCATTCCGACACCCCCTCGATGGCGGCGACCGAGGCGTCGAGCACCGGCGCGGCGTCGGGGCCGAGGTTCTTCGCCGCCGAACCCTCGTCGATGGTGAGGTCGGCGTCGGCGGTGTAGAGGAACGACATGAGGGGCCACGCGTCGCCGAGCACCTGGATACGTGTCTGCACCAGTTCGGCGATGACCCCGAACGACGACGTGTCGGCGGTGGCCGCCAGCAACCCGCGGTCGACGAGGTAGCCGAGCAGTCGGGCGGCGAAGTCCTCGGGCGTCAGTCGACGGATGTGCTCGGCGTTGATCGCCTCGGCCTTCTTGAGGTCGAAGCGGGCCGGGTTCGAGTTCACCTGTCGCACATCGAAGGCGGCGATCATCTCGTCGAGGGAGAACAGGTCGTGGTCGTCGGCGATGCCCCAGCCCAGCAGCGCCAGGTAGTTCAGCAACCCCTCGGGGATGAAACCGCGGTCGCGATGGTGGAACAGACTCGACTGCGGGTCGCGCTTGGAGAGCTTCTTGTTGCCGTCGCCCATCACGAACGGCAGGTGCCCGAACTGCGGGACCGCCTGCGCGACGCCGATGCGGATGAGCGCCTCGTACAGCGCGATCTGCCGAGGCGTCGACGACAGCAGGTCCTCGCCGCGCAGGACGTGGGTGATCTTCATCGCGGCGTCGTCGACGGGATTGACCAACGTGTAGAGCGGATCACCCGAGGCGCGGGTGAGCGCGAAGTCCGGCACCGAGCCCGCTCGCGCGGTGATGGTGCCGCGGACGAGATCGTCGAACACGATGTCGTGGTCGGGCATCCGCAGCCGCACCACCGACGGTCGCCCGTCGGCCCGGTAGGCCTCCCGCTGTTCGTCGGTCAGATCGCGATCGACGTTGTCGTACCCGAGTTTCGGGTCGCGACCGGCCGCACGGTGACGCGCCTCGACCTCCTCGGCGGTGGAGAACGCCTCGTACGCCTCACCGGCCTCGAGCAGGCGCGCCACGACATCGCGGTGGAGGTCGGCGCGCAGCGACTGGCGGTACGGCTCGTACGGGCCTCCGACCTCGGGGCCCTCATCCCACTCCAGGCCGAGCCACCGCAGCGCGTCGAGCAGGGCCGCGTACGACTCCTCGGAATCGCGTGCGGCGTCGGTGTCCTCGATACGGAACACGAACGTGCCGTCGGTGTGTCGGGCGTGGGCGTAGTTGAACAGGGCGGTGCGGATCAGTCCGACGTGCGGGGTCCCGGTGGGCGACGGACAGAAGCGGACGCGGACGGCACTCGGAGTCGACATGCTCGCTAGGCTAGCGTCCGCCCCAGGAAGGCGATCAGGAGCCGGTTCACGTCGTCGGGCTGCTCGAGGTATCCGTAGTGCCCGGCCTTGGCCACCTCGTGGTACTCCGCCCCGTCGATCGCCTCGGCGACCTCGCGGGCGAGATGCGGCGGCAGGGTGCGATCGTCGGCGAACCCGATCACCATCACCGGACACCGCACGCCGCGGTAGGCCGCGAGACGATCGGCCTCGCCGTCGTGCAGCTGCAACTGCGCACGGACGCCGGGACTGCGCGCCTGCCCGGAGAACTCGATGATGTCGAGCCAGTCACGGGCCTGCGCGTCGTCGACGAGGGTGTGCGGCGACAGGTTCAGGTGCGCGGTGATCGCGGCGTGGTAGGCGTCGGGCAGCGTGATGTCCCGGTCGATCAACTCGCGCTCACCCGCCGAGATCGCGGTCTGCATCGTCCCGTTGCGGCCGTACGTCGCGATCATGGCCGCACAGCGGACGAGGTCGGGACGCGCGAGGGCGAGTTCCTGCACGATGCGCGCGCCCAGGGAGGTGCCGACGACGGCAACCGGTCCGACACCGAGATACTCGATGAGTGCCGCGGTGTCGGCGACCATGTCGTCGAGAGTGAACCCCTCGGGACACTCACTCGACGGAGCGATCCCACGGTTGTCGAAGGTGACGACCCGATGACCGGCCGCGATCAGTGCGGGCTGCTGATGGGCCTTCCACACACGTCCCGGGCTGCCGGTCCCCATCACCATGACGACCACGGGGCCGGTGCCGGCGTCCTCGTAGGAGATCGAGATGCCGTTCACCCGAGCAGTTCTCGGTGGTGTCGGTGGCATCCTCAGCCCCGATCGGCCACGGGGTTGGTGAGCGTCCCGATCCCCTCGACGGTGACCGAGACCTCCTGGCCCGCGACCATCGGCCCGATGCCCTCCGGGGTGCCGGTGAGGATCACGTCACCCGGCAGCAGGGTCATGATGGCCGAGATCCATTCCACGATCGCGCCGATGTCGTGCACCATCAGGCTCGTTCGGCTGCGCTGCACGACCTCTCCGTCGAGCTCCGTGCGGATCTCGAGGTCGGCGGGATCGAGTTCGGTCTCGATCCAGGGTCCGAGCGGACAGAAGGTGTCGTATCCCTTGCCGCGAGTCCACTGCCCGTCGGCCTGCTGCTGATCTCGTGCGGTGACGTCGTTGGCCACGGTGTAGCCGAGGATGGCGCTCGCGGCGTCGCGTGCCGCCACATCCCGACACGGGCGTCCGATGACGATCGCCAGCTCGCCCTCGTAGTCGACGCGCTGCGAACTCGCCGGACGCGCGATCGCCACCCGCGGACCGATGATGGACGTGTTCGGCTTGATGAAGATCACCGGGTCCTCGGGTGCCGTCCCGCCCATCTCGGCGGCATGCGCGGCGTAGTTCTTGCCGATACAGACCACCTTGCTCGCCAGGATCGGCGCGAGGAGACGCACATCCGACAGCGGCCACGATCGTCCCGTGAAGGTGGGCACACCGAACGGGTGTTCGGCGATCTCCCGGCACCGGGCGTCACCGCCCTCGACGTCACCCTCCACGGAGACGAATGCCACACCATCGGGACTCGCGATTCGACCTAGACGCATGACGCCCAGGCTATCCCACCGCCCACGATCGACGGGCTGTCGGTCGGTTCGACGTGTGTACTAGAATATGGGCATTGTGTCTCACATCATGAGACTCAACGCGATTGTCGCAGCACAGGAGGCCGATGACGATGGACGCCGAACCGTCGACCACCCGCCGGTGGGCCATGCTCGTCGCGTCGATCCTCGGAGCGATGGCCACGACCTGCACGGTCAGCGGCGTCGGCTTCCTCATCCCGGAGCTGCACACCGGCGAGGGGATGTCGATCGCCGCGGCGTCCACGTTGGCCACCGTGCCCACGATCGGACTCATGCTGACCATCATCCCGTGGGGTGCGGCACTCGATCGTTTCGGTGAACGCCAGATCCTGCTGATCTCGTTGGGGCTCACCGTCGTCGCGACCACCGGCGCCGCGGTGTCGTCGGCCACCGATCTCGGTCGCGGGGTGCTGGCCGCGTGGCTCCTGATCGGCGGTATGGCATCCGCCGCGACCAACGGCGCGAGCGGTCGGATCGTCGTCGGCTGGTTCCCCCCGCGCGGTCGGGGTACGGCCATGGGGGTGCGGCAGACCGCCCAACCGCTGGGGATCGGCCTGTGCGCGTTGACCATCCCGGTCCTCTCGGCCGGTCACGGCGTCACCGCCGGCCTGTGGGTCCCGGTGGGCATGTCGGTGGTGGGACTCGTCGCGGTGGCGGCGACGATCGCCGACCCTCCGCGGACGAACACCGCAACCGACGTCGGTGCGGGCGTGAACCCCTATCGCGCATCGTCGTTCCTGCCTCGCGTGCACGCGGTGAGCGTGCTGCTCGTGATCCCGCAGTCGACGCTGTGGACCTTTGTCCCCGCGTGGCTGATCGTGGCGCACCACTGGGCTCCGGGGACCGCAGGCGTGCTGGTGACCGTGAGCCAGGTGCTGGGCGCGGCCGGCCGGATCGCCGCCGGCCGGTGGTCGGACCTCTGGGGGTCCCGGATGAAACCCATCCGGGTCATCGCCCTCGGCGCGGCCACGTCCAGTGCCGTTCTGGCACTGACCGACTGGGTGTCGAGCCCGGTCGCTGCCGTGGTCATGGTCGTGGCGACGGTGATCACCGTCGCCGACAACGGTCTCGCCTTCACCGGCATCGCCGAGTACGCCGGACCGTCGTGGAGCGGTCGGGCCCTGGCGGTGCAGAACACCGGTCAGTTCCTCGCGACGTCGGCCACCACGCCGGTGTTCGGTGCACTCATCGGCGCCGCGGGGTTCCCCCTCGCCTTCGCGGTGATGTCGCTCGCCCCGCTCGTCGCCCTGCCGCTGGTGCCGCGTGATCCCGCACCGCGACCGGAAGAGGCGGACGTCACCGTCGTTTCGCGCTGACCTCACCGGTGCGGGCCGAGATGATGTGCCCACGACCGGATCCGCCGAGCGGTTCGAGCCCGAGGATGCGGCGACGGATCGCCGGCCGGTCGAGATCGTCGATCACCGTGAACCCTGCCGTGCGCAACACCCCGTGGAGCTCGGCCGGCGATACCGGCTCCGACAGCGGCTCACCCACGCGCGCGGTGCGAGCGTGCAGATCCGCCGCAGCGGCCCGCGTCGCGTCGTCGGGATCGGTGAGGGGCGCTCTGTAGTCGAAGACGATCTCGCAGTCGACCATGGTGCCGAAAACGCCGAGCGTCGTCGCGACCGCGGAGGCCGTCAGGTACGGCATCACACCCAGCCACATGACCACGGCGGCGTCGGCGAAGTCGAAGCCCTGCGCGGCCAGCGCCGCGGTCAGATCGTCGCACTCGAAGTCCACGCCGACCGCACGTACCGACGCCGGAATCGCGATCCCGGCCTCTCGCAGTCGTTCGTGCTTCCACTCCCCCGTTGCCGGGTGGTCGACCTCGAACACCGTGATCGCCGGGTCGGGTCTCCGGTAGGCGAACGTGTCGAGTCCGGCGCCCAGGACCACGACCTGTCGGACGCCACGGGTCGTCGCGGCGCACACCCGATCCTCGGCGAATCGATGTCGCGCGGCGATGAACCATCGCAGGCCATGTCGCGACCCACTCCGTGCGGACTGGACGATCCGCGCACGGTCGTCGACACCCAGGATCGGCCACGCGAGGGGGTCGCTGAACACGATGCCGCCGTCGAGATCCTGGTGCACCGCGCGGTGTCGCGCTGCGCCGAAGGCCGTCGCGCTCGGTTGCCCGTCCAGCATCGCGTGCCCCGGCGCCTGGAGATGTCGAGAGTGCTTGCGCTAGAGGCGGGCACGGATGCGGGCAGCGGTTTCCGACGTCGACGACACGGTGTCCCCGCGCGAGGCGAGGTCCGCGGCGACGGCCTGCTCGACGCGGTCGGCGGCCGCGGTGTCACCGAGGTGACGCAGGAGCAACGCGACCGAGAGGATCGCCGCCGTGGGATCGGCCTTGCCCTGCCCGGCGATGTCGGGTGCGCTGCCGTGTACCGGCTCGAACATCGACGGGTTGGTGCGGGTGGCGTCGATGTTGCCCGACGCCGCGAGCCCGATACCACCGCTGACTGCGGCGGCGATGTCGGTGATGATATCGCCGAAGAGGTTGTCGGTGACGATCACGTCGAAGCGCGCCGGGTTGGTGACCATGTAGATCGTCGCGGCGTCGACGTGACAGTAATCCGTTGTCACATCCGGGTATTCGGTCCCGACCTCGTCGACCGTGCGCTGCCACATCGATCCGGCGAACGACAGCACGTTGGTCTTGTGCACCAGTGTCAGACGGCTCCGACGCGTGCGTGCCAGCTCGAACGCGTGGCGCACCACCCGTTCGATACCGAAGCGGGTGTTCACGCTGACCTCGGTGGCCACCTCGTGCGGCGTGCCGACGCGGATGGCGCCGCCGTTGCCGGTGTACGGCCCCTCGGTGCCCTCGCGCACCACCACGAAGTCGATGTCGGGATCGCCCGCGAGCGGGGAGGTGACACCGTCGTAGCGGTGACTCGGACGGAGGTTCACGTGGTGATCGAGCGCGAAACGCATCGTCAGCAACAGACCCCGCTCGAGGATGCCCGGCGGCACCGACGGATCGCCGATGGCGCCCAACAGGATCGCGTCGTGGGCACGGATGGACGCGAGATCGGCGTCGGTGAGCAGCTCGCCGGTGCGGTGATAGCGGCGGGCACCCAGGTCGTACTCGGTCGTGGACACCCCGTCGACGACGGCGTCGAGGACGGTCAACGCCTCGCCGACGACCTCCGGGCCGATCCCGTCGCCGGCGATGACGGCGAGCTTCACGACAGGTCCACCTGCTCGATGAGCGTCGCCGACACCGATTCCCCGATGGCGGTGACGACGTCAGACGGGATCTCGTTGTCGACGCGGAGCATGACCGTCGCACCCTTGCCGTCGGCGTCCTGCGACAGCCCGGCGGCGGCGATGTCGATGCCGGCGTTGCCCAGCAGCGTGCCGATCTTGCCCAGTGAGCCGGGCTGATCGCCGTAGCTGACGACCAGGTTGCGCCCTTCGGCGCGCAGATCGAAGTTGCGGCCGTTGATGTTCACGATCTTCTCGACCTCGCTGGGCCCGCTGAGGGTGCCGGCGACGTTGACCATGGACCCGTCGCCGAACACGGCCTTGAGGTCGACGAGACTGCGATGGTTGGGGCTCTCGGTCGCGGTGGTGACCTCGCTCGTCACGCCACGGTCGGCGGCCACGCCGGGGGCGTTGACGAAGGTGATCGGATCCTCCAGCACCGCCGAGAACAGTCCGCGCAGCGCCGACAGGCCGAGGATGTCGACCGAGCTGGCGGCGAGCTCGCCCCGCACGTCGACGGTGATGGCCGTGGGCACCTGACCCGAGATGGCGCCGACGAGCACGCCGAGTTTGCGGGACAGCTCCAGCCACGGGGCGACGACCTCGTCGACGGCACCGCCGGTGATGTTCACCGCGTCCGGGACGAAGTGGCCGGCGAGCGCCAGACGCACACTCTTGGCGACGTCGGTGCCGGCACGGTCCTGGGCCTCGGAGGTGGAGGCACCGAGGTGCGGGGTGACGACGACCTCGGGCAGCTCGAACAGCGGGCTGTCGGTGCACGGCTCGGTGGCGAACACGTCGAGTCCGGCGCCACGGACGTGGCCGGATCTGATGGCCTCGGCGAGCGCGGCCTCGTCGATGAGGCCGCCGCGGGCGGCGTTGACGACGATGACACCCGGCTTGGTGCGGGCGAGTTCGGCGGTGCCGATCATGCCCAGCGTCTCGGGCGTCTTGGGCAGGTGGACGGTGAACAGGTCGGCTCGGGAGAGCAGTTCGTCCAACGACACCAATTCGATACCCAATTGTGCTGCGCGCGCGGGGGACACGTAGGGGTCGTAGGCGATGATCTCGGTCTCGAATGCCGCGAGTCGGGCGGCGACGAGCTGTCCGATGCGGCCGAGTCCGACCACGCCGATGGTCTTGCCGAAGATCTCGACGCCGTTGAAGCTCGACCGCTTCCACTCGTGGTTGCGCAGTGTCGCGTCGGCCGCGGGGATCTGGCGGGCGACGGCGAACATGAGGCTGATCGCGTGCTCGGCGGCGGTGTGGATGTTCGAGGTGGGCGCATTGACCACCATCACCCCGCGCTCCGTTGCCGCAGGTACATCGACGTTGTCGAGGCCGACACCGGCTCGGGCGATGATCTTGACCTTGGGGGCGGCGGCGAGCACCTCGGCGTCGATGGTGGTGGCCGAGCGCACCAGGATGGCGTCGGCGTCGGTCACCGCCTCGAGCAGCTTCGGACGGTCCGGGCCGTCGACCCACCGCACCTCCACGTCATCCCCGAGTGCCTCGACGGTGGACGGTGCGAGCTTGTCGGCGATCACGACGATCGGACGACCGGTTGTACTCACGCGAGATATCTCCTGTGTGGTCGGGAACGACTTCAGCGCTCAGCTTAGAGGGCTGTGCAACCGGCAATTCACCCCGTCCACGCCCTGTACAGGTGTCACGGAGTGGCGGTGTGACAGGCGTTACGGATACATTGCGCTTGGCTCGGGATTACTCGAGTGCATCGGTGGGGTCGGGTCGGCGACGGCCACGGATCGGCGTCGGTCTCGCGGACCGGGCGAACTGAGGAACTGGAGTACCAATGGTGAAGAAACTGGCGGCCCTGCTGGCGGTCGCGGCAGCAGCGACGATGTTGATGGTCGCCGGTGCCGGCACCGCCTCGGCCAAGCCCGACATCTTCCTCGGCGGCGGCTCGGGCATCGTCATCCTCAAGGGCGGCAACGACGGCGCCGCCTGCACGCTGACCACCATCGGACGCGACTCCGCCGGACGCCTCGTCGGTCTCACCGCGGGTCACTGCGGCACCGTCGGACAGCCCGTCTACTCCGAGGCCTTCCCCAACCGCGGGCAGGCCGGCCGGATCATCGTCTCGAACAACCCGCTCGACTTCGACGTCATCCAATTCGACGCCAACCGCGTCGTGCCGCTGCGCTCGGTCGGCGGGGTCACCATCCGGTCGATCTCGACCGCGGCCCCCCAGTTCCCGTCGGTGCTGTGCAAGACCGGTCGCACCACCGGCCGCACCTGCGGCGTGACGTTCTTCTCGGACAACTCGTCGCACTTCAGCGCGGTGTGTGTCGCCGAGGGCGACTCGGGCAGCCCCGTCGTCGTCGGTGACCGCCTCATCGGCATGGTCAACGCCTACTACTTCACCGCCTGCATCGGACCCGAGACCGGCTCCAACATCGGCCCCATCCTCAACGCCATGGCGCGGTCGGGTGTGAACAACTACCGCCCGATCTGATCCACACTCCTCGAGGGCCCCACCGGTGGTCCGGTGGGGCCCTCGTCGTCTCGCCTGCGATCTGGTGACCTCGCCACCGCAGGTCGGTCTCGCCGCCAGAACTCTCCTGGGCGGCCCCGGCACCGGGTGGCGAACCGACGAAACCCCAGACCCCACCGAGCGCTTCGCACGCCCGAAGTCTGTTCGCATGCCACCGACAGCATGCGAACAGCACGAGAACCCGCGAACGGTGGCCCGGCACGCGAATGCACCCGGAGACCCGACTCCCCGGCCGTCACTGGAGGCGCAGAAGCCGGCCAGAGCACATCGCGAGGTGACTACGCGAACGTCGGCCCACTCGGCGGTACTTCTCGGCCCACTCGGCAGCGAGTTCGGCCCACTCGACGAACGTGGATCCGGACACACGAAAACCCCCACTCCCGTTCGGGTGTGGGGGCCTTCGTCGTGGGGCGGGTGGGTCAGGCGGTCTCGGTGATGGGCCGGTCGACCCAGCTCATCAGGTCGCGCAGCTTCTTGCCGGTGACCTCGATGGGGTGCTCGGCGTTGCGCTGACGCAGGTTCTCGAGCTCGGAGTTGCCGTTCTCGACGTTCGCGACGAGGCGCTTGACGAAGGTGCCGTCCTGGATGTCCTTGAGGATGCCACGCATACGGTCCTTGGTGCCGTCGTCGATGACGCGCGGGCCCGACAGGTATCCACCGAACTCCGCGGTGTCCGACACCGAGTAGTTCATGCGGGCGATGCCGCCCTCGTACATGAGGTCGACGATGAGCTTCAGCTCGTGGAGCACCTCGAAGTACGCCATCTCGGGGGCGTACCCGGCCTCGACCATGACCTCGAAGCCGGTCTTGACGAGCTCCTCGGTGCCGCCGCAGAGCACGGCCTGCTCACCGAAGAGATCGGTCTCGGTCTCCTCCTTGAAGGTGGTCTTGATGACGCCGGCGCGCGCGCCACCGATGGCCGCGGCGTAGCTCAGCGCCAGGGCCTCACCCTCGCCCTTGGGGTCCTGGTCGACCGCGATGAGACAGGGCACGCCCTTGCCGTCGACGAACTGACGACGCACGAGGTGGCCGGGACCCTTGGGGGCCACCATCGCCACCGTGATCGAGGCGTCGGGCTCGATCAGGTCGAAGTGGATGTTGAGACCGTGACCGAAGAACAGCGCGTCGCCGTCGGACAGGTTCGGCGCGATGTCGTCGGTGAAGATCTTCGCCTGCGAGGTGTCGGGCGCCAGCAGCATGATGACGTCGGCCCACTTGGCCGCCTCGGCCGCGGTCATCACCTTGAGACCCTGCTCGGAGGCCTTGTCGCGGGACTTGCTGTCCTCGCGGAGACCGATCGCTACGTCGACGCCCGAGTCACGCAGGCTCAGCGAGTGCGCGTGTCCCTGGCTGCCGTATCCGATCACCGCGACCTTGCGGCCCTGGATGATCGACAGGTCGGCGTCACTGTCGTAGAACATCTCGACTGCCACTGAAAACTTCCCTTCGGTTTCGATCGGCATCGCCTACCGATGCTCGTTCGGTTGTGCCGTGCGGTGTCACCGCACGGTCGAGACTCAGCGCGTGGCCGAGATGCTCTTGGGTCCTCGGCCGAGCGCGACCGCGCCCGACTGTGCGATCTCGCGGATACCGTACGGGTCGAGCATCCGCAGCAGCGCCTCGAGCTTGTCCGACGTGCCGGTGGCCTCGATGGTCACCGATTCGGTCGACACGTCGATCACCTTGGCGCGGAACAGGTCCACGACACCGATCACGTCGGCGCGACTCGACGAATCGGCACGCACCTTGATCATCATCAGCTCACGCGACACCGACGTGTCGGGATCCTGCTCGACGATCTTGATGACGTTGATGAGCTTGTTGAGCTGCTTGGTCACCTGCTCGAGCGGGAAGTCCTCGACCGAGACCAGGATGGTCATCCGCGATATCCCCTTGAGCTCGGTCGGTCCGACCGCGAGCGACTCGATGTTGAACCCGCGGCGCGAGAACAGCGACGAGACGCGCGCGAGGACACCGGGACGGTCCTCGACGAGCACGCTCAGTGTGTGGGTGGTCCTCACAGCTCTCCTCCGGACGTCGTGCGGGCTCCCCCGGTGGTCGGGGTGGCCGGGTCGGCGACGGCATTGACGTCGATCGACTCCGCGGCGGACTCGTCGTCGTCGAACAGCGGACGAATCCCCTTGGCCGCCATGATCTCGTCGTTGCCGGTGCCCGCGGCGACCATCGGCCACACCTGGGCGTCGGCGCCGACGATGAAGTCGATGACCACCGGACGGTCGTTGATGGCCCGCGCCTGGGCGATGATGTCGTCGACGTCGGCCTCGTTCTCACACCGGAATGCCGCGCAGCCCAACGCCTCCGCCAACTTGACGAAGTCGGGGATGCGACGCGAATGGGTGGCGAGATCGGTGCTCGAGTAGCGCTGGTCGTAGAACAGCGTCTGCCACTGACGGACCATGCCGAGGTTGCCGTTGTTGATCAGCGCGACCTTGATCGGGATGCCCTCGATCGCGCAGGTCGCCAACTCCTGGTTGGTCATCTGGAAACAGCCGTCCCCGTCGACCGCCCACACCTCTTTCTCCGGTGCGGCCATCTTGGCGCCCATGGCGGCGGGCACCGCGTAGCCCATGGTGCCCAGGCCCCCGGAGTTGAGCCACGTGCGCGGCTTCTCGTAGGAGATGAACTGCGCGGCCCACATCTGGTGCTGGCCGACACCGGCGCAGTAGACGGCGTCGGGTCCGGCGGCCTTGCCGACCGAGGAGATGACGAACTCCGGCGACATCGATCCGTCCGCGGGGCGGTCATAGCTCAGCGGATAGGTCCGGCGGATGCCGTCGAGGTAGCTCCACCACTCGGTGAGGTCGGCGGCACCGTTGCTGGTGGCCTGCTCGTCGCGGATCGCTTCGATCAGTTCGCTGATGACCGCACGGCAGTCACCCACGATCGGCACATCGGCGAACCGGTTCTTGCCGATCTCCGCGGGATCGATGTCGGCGTGGATGACCTTCGCGTCGGGCGCGAACGAGTCGAGCTGACCCGTCACGCGGTCGTCGAACCGCGCACCGAGGGTGATCAGCAGGTCGCTGCGCTGCAGGCCGGCGACCGCGGCGACGGTGCCGTGCATGCCGGGCATGCCCAGGTGCAGGTTGTGGCTGTCGGGGAACGCGCCGCGCGCCATGAGCGTGGTGACGACCGGGATGCCGGTCATCTCCGCCAGCGTCAGCAGCTCCTCGGACGCGTCGGCCTTGATGACGCCGCCGCCGACATAGAGGACCGGGTGCTTGGCCGCCGCGATCATGCGGGCGGCCTCGCGGACCTGCTTGCCGTGCGGCTTGGTGACCGGCCGGTATCCGGGCAGGTCGATCTGCGGCGGCCACGAGAAGGTGGTCTGCGCCTGTAGGACGTCCTTCGGGATGTCGACGAGGACCGCGCCCGGACGACCGCTCTCGGCGAGATAGAAGGCCTCGGCCATCGTCTTGGCGATGTCGGCGCCGGAGGTGACGAGGAAGTTGTGCTTGGTCACCGGCATGGTGATGCCGGTGATGTCGGCCTCCTGGAACGCGTCGGTCCCGATCAGCGACCGGCCCACCTGACCGGTGATCGCGACGACGGGGACCGAGTCCATCTGGGCGTCGGCGAGCGGCGTGATGAGGTTGGTCGCGCCGGGACCCGACGTCGCGATGCAGACGCCCGCACGGCCGGTGACCTGGGCGTACCCGGTCGCGGCGTGGCCGGCGCCCTGCTCGTGGCGAACGAGGACGTGACGGACCTTCTCGGAGTCGAGCAGCGGGTCGTAGACGGGGAGGACAGCGCCACCGGGCAGGCCGAACACCACGTCGACGCCGAGTTCCTCGAGGGAACGCACCACGGCCTTGGCGCCGCTGACACGTTCGGGTGCGACGGTCGCGGCACCGACGGTGCGGGGCCGGGCCGACAAGGGGGTGGGAGCCACGCGAGTCCCGGGCGAAGCGTCCCCGGAGGAGGAGACGCCGTCCTGGGAACGTGCTGCTGGTGCGCTCACTGCACTTTCCTCTGCTTGGTCGAGATGGAGTCGGACAACAAAAAACCCCCGACAGCTCTGTAGCTGGTCGAGGGTGGCGCGTCGATGCTTGGTTCGAGGTCTCGGGAGATCCCGGTCAGGCGTTGACGCGCCGGCCGAGTACGAGAATGTCGTTGTGCATCACGCCTGCAAAGGTAGGTCGCGACCTGCGCGGCAGTCAACTTGCCCCCGAGCCGGTCCCAGATAATGGGATCGACATGTGCGGATGCCACAATGACGTGGTGCCCGAGAACGACCGGCCCGACCAGGGCGAGAGCGAGACCGTCACCGACGAGCCGGTGACCGTCGCCGACGACGCCACCCCCAGCCGTCCCGGCGAGCGGGCCACCGTGGCGCTGCCGATGCAGTTCCGCATCGCACCGATGGCCTACTTCGCACCCATGATGATGCTGATCAGCGCGGTCGTTCTCGCCGGCACCTCTCTGGTCTACCTGGGGTGGACGCTCGTGATCCCCGTCCTGGTCGCGGTGTGGATGTTCCGCCTGCGCACCGTGGTCACCGAGAACGGATTGCGTGCCGTCGGAGCCGTACGCACACGCGAGATCTCGTGGGACGAGCTCGAGGGCCTCTCGTTCCCCCGCTGGGGATCAGTCCGTGCCGTACTGACCGACTCGACGCGAATGCGCCTGCCCGCGATCTCGTTCCGTGATCTGCCGCGTCTGTCGGCGGCCAGCTCGGGCCGGATCCCGGACCCGTACGCAGCACGCGACGGCGCGTAGGCTGGCCGGCGCGCAGGGCTCGACCGCCCGCGTGTGTCTGCTCGCCCACGATCGAACCGAGGTCCCACCATGCCGCCGTTGAGATCACGCACCACCACTCACGGACGCAACGCCTCCGGCGCACGCTCCCTGTGGCGCGCGACCGGGATGACCGACGACGACTTCGGGAAACCGATCATCGCGATCGCCAACTCCTACACCCAGTTCGTGCCCGGACACGTGCATCTCAAGGACGTCGGGGAGATCGTGGCCGACGCGGTGCGCGCCGCGGGCGGTGTGCCCCGGGAGTTCCACACCATCGCCGTCGACGACGGCATCGCGATGGGTCACGACGGGATGCTGTACTCGCTGCCCAGCCGCGAGATCATCTCCGACTCCGTCGAATACATGGTGAACGCGCACACCGCCGACGCTCTGGTCTGTATCTCCAACTGCGACAAGATCACCCCCGGCATGCTCAATGCCGCCATGCGCCTGAACGTTCCGACGGTGTTCGTCTCCGGCGGGCCGATGGAGGCAGGCAAGGCGGTGTCGGTGGGTGGCGTGGTGCACCCCTCGTCGGACCTGATCACCTCGATCTCCGCCTCCGCCAACGACGCCGTCGACGACGAGGCGCTCAAGGCGGTCGAAGAGGCCGCGTGCCCCACATGCGGTTCGTGTTCGGGCATGTTCACCGCCAACTCGATGAACTGCCTGACCGAGGCGCTCGGTCTCGCACTGCCGGGGAACGGTTCCACGCTGGCCACGCACGAGGCACGCCGCGCGCTGTTCAGTCGTGCGGGCACCGTCATCGTCGAGGCCGCGACGAAGTTCTACCGCGACGAGGATTCCTCGGTGCTCCCCCGCAGCATCGCCACCACGGCGGCGTTCGGCAACGCCATGGCGCTCGACGTCGCCATGGGTGGGTCGACCAACACCGTCCTGCACATCCTCGCCGCGGCGCAGGAAGGTGAGGTCGCCGACTTCGACCTCGACGTCATCGACCGGATCAGCCGTAAGGTGGCGTTCCTGTCCAAGGTCGCGCCGAACTCGGACTACCACATGGAAGACGTCCACCGGGCCGGCGGAATCCCCGCCATCCTCGGCGAACTGCGTCGCGCCGGTCTGCTCGACGACACCACCACCACGGTGCATTCGCCGACGATGGCGTCGTTCCTCGACGACTGGGACATCCGCGGGGGCACCGCCACCGACGAGGCGTTCGAGCTGTTCCACGCCGCGCCCGGCGGCGTCCGCACCACCACACCGTTCTCCACGTCGAACCGGTGGAGCACGCTCGACACCGACGCCGCGGAGGGATGCATCCGCGACCTCGAACACGCGTACACCGCCGAGGGCGGATTGTGCGTCCTCAAGGGCAACGTCGCCGTCGACGGCGCGGTCCTGAAGACCGCGGGTATCGACGAGGAGCTCTGGCATTTCGAGGGCCCGGCGCGGGTGGTCGAGAGCCAGGACGAGGCCGTCCAGGTCATCCTGAGCAAGACCATCCAGGCCGGCGAGGTCCTCGTGGTGCGCTACGAGGGGCCCGCGGGCGGACCGGGGATGCAGGAGATGCTGCATCCCACCGCGTTCATGAAGGGCACCGGAATGGGGCGCAAGTGCGCTCTGGTCACCGACGGACGGTTCTCGGGCGGTTCCTCGGGACTCTCGGTCGGGCACGTCTCCCCCGAGGCCGCGGCCGGAGGGGTGATCGGTCTGATCGAGGACGGCGACCCCATCCTCATCGACGTGCGGACCCGGGCACTGGAGGTGCTGGTCGACGACGAGGTCCTCGCCGAACGTCGCGCGAAGATGGAGGCATCGGAGCGTCCGTGGCAGCCCAGGGCCGACCGCGAGCGCAAGGTCACGACCGCGCTGCGCGCCTATGCCGCCATGGCGACCTCGGCCGACAAAGGCGCTGTGCGACAGGTCCCCTGAGCGTCCTCAGCGCACCACGGCCGGGTGCGTGCAGCTCTCGGGCACGTCGACGAAGGAGCACGACACGGGCGCGCGGGTCGGTCGGTATCCCGCCGGAACCCCGCGGTCGGCGATGATCTCCGCGTAGGCGGCGACCGCCGGGGTCGGTCTGCGGGTGAGTGACGGATCGCCGACGGCGTCGACGGTGTAGAGCCCGAAATGGCTGGAGTAGTCGCCCCATTCGTAGTTGTCGGTGAGACTCCAGTAGTTGTAGCCGACGACGTCGATGCCGTCGGCGACCGCTCGTTGTATCCAATAGACGGTGTCGCGCAGGTGGTCGGCGCGGCGATAGCCGTCGGGACGACGACCGGCGCCGTCGGTCGCGAGTCCGTTCTCCACCACGTACACCGGCACCCCGGGGAACTCGCGCGCGACGTGGCGCAGGACGTAGTAGATCGACTCGGGCGCCTGACTGCTGCGCGCGAAATCGCCGACCGCGCTCGACGCGGTGCTGTAGTCCAGCAACGAGACCGAGTAGTACTGGTCGACACCGATCACGTCGAGCGTGCCCGCCAGCCTCCTCGGGAACAGGTCCTCCAGGAACGCCTGGACACCCGGGATCGGGAAGTACGCGAGATTCGAGGTGACGGTTGCATCGGGCTGCACGGCATGGATGTGTGCGTACAGCGAGCGATGCGCTCGCACGATGCCGTCGATCATCCGGTTCGCGTTCTCCGGGCGGAGGCCGCCGAAGGTGATTTCGCGCCGGACGTACTCCGTCGGTTCGTTGAACGTGACCCACGACGGGTGGGCCCACGCGTACCGATCGACCACCCTGCTCGCGAACCCGATCAGGTCGTCGGCCATCCCCAGCCGGTTCCATCCGCCCCGATCGACCTCCCAACCGGGGTGAACCCAATGGTTCAGGGTGATCATCGGTGTCATCCCCGCGGCCACGATCGCGCCGATCACCCTGTCGTAGAACGCCCAGCCGGCGGGATCGAAGCGGCCCGGGGCGGGCTCCACCCTCGACCATTCGATCGACACGCGGTAGACGGCCACCCCCAGCGCCCGGGCGTGGGCGATGTCCTCCGGGTAGCGGTGGAGGAAGTCGACAGCGTTCCCGACCGGCTCGGCGACCTGTCCCCGCGCGCTGTACCGCGTCCAGTTCGAGTCCCGGTTGTACCCCTCGGTCTGGAACCCCGACGACGCCACACCGAAACGGAAGCCCGAATTCAGCGGCGCCACAGAGGATCCGGGGGACGGCGCGGACATCGCGACCGGCGCGACGCCGAGGAACGCCCCCACCGACACCCCGACGACCGTCACCAGGGAGACGACGCGACGCCACCTGCTCATGAGCGCTCCCGTCCGCTGAACGACAGTCGACGAGCGGCGAGCGTTCCCCGACAAGGACACACCGGTCATACCGGGACACTATCGCTCCCACCGTCCGCGGATCGGTGATCGAGACGGTAGGGTGTCAAATGCTGTACGCCGAGTTGGCGGCAGTGGAGCGGTGAGATCCAGGTCGCATCGGCTCCGAACGGTTTCGCCCGGGGGGACTGAGGCGAACAGACATTCCTGTGGGGGGAATCGGTATGGATCGCCGCTCGTTCATGAAGCTGTCCGCTGCGTCGATGGCGGCAGCGGGTGTCCCGTCGCTCGCGACGTCACTCGCGGGTCCCGCCTCGGCGGCACCCAAGCGCTACGGACGCTACGAGAAGCTGGTCCCCGAGATCTTCCGCCCGGTGCCCGCGCCGCGTCAGCACTCCGAGGCCATCGTCATCGGATCGGGTTTCGGCGGCGCGGTGAGCGCGTTGCGCCTGGCACAGGCGGGCATCCAGACGACCGTCCTCGAACGCGGCAACCGCTGGCCGCACGACCCGCGGCGCGAGATCTTCGGCGCCGACGGTCGTCAGTACTGGCATGCACCACAGTCCCTCGCCGACGATTCGTTGGGACCGAACGGTCCGTCGACCCTCACCATCCCCGCCTACGGGCAGGCGATCGGCGCCATGCAGGGGATCGACGATTTCGGCGGTCTCGCCGAGATCAGTTGGCACCACAATGCGGGCCTCATCTGCGCGGCCGCCGTCGGCGGTGGATCGAACATCTACATCGGCATCACCGTCGCCTCGCGCCGCGAGGGTTTCGACGCGGTCTTCCGTGGTCTCGTCGACCACGACGAGATGAGCCGCGTCTGGTACCCGAAGGCGATGGCCGGTCTCGGTGCGACGGTCGTCCCCGACGACGTCTACGCCGACCGCCACTTCGACAACGGGCGCGACTTCGAGCGAGTGGCGAAGGCCGCCGGCTACTCGACCTACAAGGCCGAGGGCAACTGGAACTGGAACGTGGTGCGCGACGAGATCGCCGGTCGCGCCGCCCCGCAGACGATCACCGGTGCCGCCTACAACTCCAACCGATCACTGAACTCGCTGGCGTTCAGTTACCTCCCGCGGGCCGAGGCGACCGGGAAGGCGACGATCCACCCGCGCCACGTGGTGAAGGGGATACACGTGGAGCGGTCGGGTCGCTATGTGCTCGAGGTCGACTACGTCAGCCCGTACGGCGACGTCCTGGCACGCCGAACGCTGACCACCGACCGGCTCGTTCTCGCCGCCGGTTCGCTGGGCACCAACCGTCTCCTGGTCAAGGCCCGCGACACCGGCACTCTGCCGAACCTCAACGAGTACATCGGTACCGGCTGGGGCAACAACGGCAACGGCAACATCGACGTCGGGGTCGGCCGCAGCAAGAAGGGACCCCAGTCCGCGGTGGGCACCGTGGCCTTCTACGACACCTCGGGCCCGCTGGCCCGCGTCGTCGTCAACGGCTCGAACGGCCTGGGGCCGATCGATTCCGTTCTCGCACAGGCGAACGCATCGGTGTTCAAGGCCGGGATCACCTCCATCGACCCCACCCGCGGCACCTTCGAGTACCACGCGAAAAACGATCGCGTCATCCTCGACTGGCCGGGAAACGGCAACAGCCGGGTCGACGACAACGCCCTGCGCATCGGCCACAAGCTCGCCGCGCACGCCGACTTCCCGGTCGAGGCCGTCGTCTACGAACCCGACGTGCTGTGGGGTCACATGTGTGGCGGGGCGACCCTGGGCCGCGCATCGGACTCGTTCGGCCGGGTCCGTGGGTACAAGAATCTCTACGCTCTCGACGGGTCGATGCTCCCCGGTTCGGCGGGTGCATCGAACCCGTCGCTGACCATCACCGCCCTCGCCGAGCGCAACATGGCCGAGATCATCTCAGCCGGAGGCTGATCCGTCGGGCGCAACAGCTCTCGAGCTGGTACGTCGGCGACGGCGCTACGGTGGAGCGATGAGCATCCCCACCACCACTCCTGCCATCGCCGCGCAGGCGCCCGGCCCGGTCGACGCGTCCGAGTCGTTCGTCGAGATCGAGGTACCGCTCGGCCCGATCGGTGAGCGCGACCTGCTCGTGGAGGTCGCGGCGGTGTCGGTCAACCCGGTCGACCACAAGGTGCGGGCATCCTTCGACGCCGGCGACGCGCCTCGCGTGCTGGGGTTCGACGCGGCCGGAACCGTTGTGGCGGTGGGCGAATCGGTCTCGCGGTTCGCCGCCGGCGACGAGGTGTTCTACGCCGGGGTCATCAACCGACCCGGCAGCAACGCGCAGTACCAGCTGGTCGACGAACACGTCGTCGGCCGCAAACCCGCATCGCTGTCGTTCGGCGATGCCGCGGCGCTGCCGCTGACGTCGATCACCGCCCACGAATCGCTGTTCGCCCGGCTGGGCCTCACCGCCGACAGCACCGGGACCCTCCTCGTGGTCGCCGGCGCGGGCGGTGTCGGTTCGATGATGATCCAGCTCGCCCGCGCTCTCACCGACGTCACCGTCATCGCGACCGCGAGCCGCGACGAATCTGCCGAGTGGGCGCGCGACATGGGTGCCCACCATGTGGTGCATCCGCGCGAGTTGGCGACCGCGGTGCCGGAGCTCGCACCCGACGGCGTCGACCACATCTTCTCGCCCTACTCGGCGGGCAACGTGGAGACCTACGCCGAGATCATGGCCGTGGGCGGCGCGGTCGTCGCGATAGACGAACCCGAGGGACTCGACACCCTGCCGCTGAAGTCGCGATCGCAGAGCTGGCACTGGGAGCTGATGTTCTCGGTGCCCCTCTACCGTCCGACCGACGACAGCCAGCACCGGATCCTCACCGAGATCGCCGACCTCGTCGACGCCGGCCGCATCCGGACCACGGCGACCACCACGCTCTCCCCCATCGATCCGAGCACCCTGCGCGACGCGCACACCCGCTCGGAGTCGGGTTCGGTCATCGGCAAGGTCGTGCTCACCCGGGGATGATCGGGGCGGCCGCGGTCTCGCTAGGGTGCTCACCATGACCGAATGGACAGCGTTCTCCGTCGACATCTCCGACCACGTCGCGCAGGTGACCCTGCTCGGTCCGGGCAAGGGCAACGCGATGGGCCGCGCTTTCTGGACCGAGCTCCCGCAGGTGTTCGCCGAACTCGACGCCGACCCCGAGGTGCGTGCGGTGGTCCTCGCCGCGTCGGGCAAGCATTTCTCCTTCGGCCTCGACCTGGCCGAGATGGGTGGCGAATTCGCCCCGCTGCTCGCCGACCGTGCGCTCGCCGGCCCCCGCAGCCGCTTCCACACCCTCGTGAAGTCGATGCAGGCATCGGTGACCGCGGTCGCCGACAGCCGCACCCCGGTCATCGCCGCGATCCAGGGATGGTGCATCGGTGGCGGCGTCGACCTCATCGCGGCAGCCGACATCCGCTACGCCGCCGCCGACGCGAAGTTCAGCGTGCGTGAGGCGAAGATCGGCATCGTCGCCGACATCGGTTCGTTGCAGCGACTGCCCGCGATCATCGGCGAGGGCCACCTGCGCGAGCTGGCCTACACCGGCAAGGACATCGACGCCTCCCGTGCGGCGTCGATCGGTCTGGTGAACGACGTCCTCCCCGATGCCGATGCCGCCCTGGCCGCCGCCCGGGCGACGGCCGCCGAGATCGCGGCGAACCCGCCGCTGGTGGTGCAGGGCGTCAAGGACGTCCTCGATCGCGAGCGCGCGGCGACGGTGACCGAGGGGCTCCGCTACGTCGCGGCCTGGAACGCGGCCTTCCTGCCGTCGGAGGATCTCACCGAGGGCATCGCCGCGGTGTTCGAGAGGCGCCCGGCCCAGTTCCGCGGCGAGTGAGTTCCACCGCGGACGTGACCGACGACGGTCAGGCCTCGAGTTCGCCGGAGACGCTGCGTTCGAGCTGGGCGTAGGTGACCGTCGGCAACGACACCAACCCGTCGAGTTCCTCGCGCGCCCGGCGGTAGGCCGCCTGCCGTTCGGCCGGGGTCGAGCCGATGTCCATGGCCATCCGCAGCAGACCCTGCGCACGGACGAGCCGACGCTGCTCGGGTTCGGAGAAGTCGCCACGACGACGCCGCCGGGCCTCGGATTCGGCGGTGTCGAACGCCACGGCGTAATCGTGGACGGCCACCCGGTAGGTCTCCTGCGCGTCGGCGAGTCCGACGAGATCGTCGGCGGTGTCGGGACGCAGTGAGTCGGCGGTGCGCTTGGCGCGGTGGAACGCGGCGGTGAGCGGTTCGCGCATGTCGGTGATCATGGGGAACTCGAGCAGATTGATCACATCGGTCTCGTAGGCGAACCACCGGGTGTCGATGTCGTCGTGCTCGGCCAGCAGCTTCGTGATCGCCCTCAGATCACGCTCACGGTCGACACGCACGACGCCCTGGGCCTGCGCCGTGGCGATCTTGGCCTGCTGCTTGATGCGATAGCGCTCCAGTCGACGCTGGGCGCGCCGTTCGTTGGCCGCGGCCACGGCCTTCACGCCACCGGCGACCGGCCCGCCGACCACGAACACCAGCCACCAGTAGTTGCCGATGATGTCCCCGACGGCGCCCATCGCTCCAAACTAGCCAGTCGACGGATTGCCCGGGGACTGGAACGGATTGGTCCCGTTGAACAGGATCCAGATGGCGACCGGTGCCGCGATGCCGACCACCAACCACGCGAACGATCCCACGAAGGGCCGCGTCGCCCACCCGCGTCCGAAATCGAGGGAGATGCGACCCGGTCCGGCGAGGATGATCGACGCCGCGGCGATCCCGAGGAAGATCTCGTACTCGATACCGGGGCCTGCGGAGCCGGAGGCGAAGAACCAGACCCCACCGGCCAGTGTCGCCTTGTAGGTCGCGGCGATGATCATCACGCCGAGTACCGCGGAACCCGCGATCGGGGTCAGCAGTCCGAGCACGAGCATCAGCCCGCCGAGCGACTCCGACAGCGCACCGACGATGGCGAGCGGTTTGGCGGCATCGGCCGAGAACCCGATGTTGGTGTTGGGCGCGTTGAGGAGGAAGTCCTCGAACCCGCTCAGACGCGGTCCGTTCCACCAGCCGAACAGCTTCTGCGCACCGTGGGCCATGGCGATGAGGCCGACGGCCACGCGCAGCGCGAGCAATCCGAGGTCGGTCGTCCCACGCCGCTGCGCGGCCTGCGCGGCGGCCAGTTCGTCGTCGAGGGCGTCGCGACCGATGCGGTCGGGGTCCGACCTGCGTCCCGACCGGGAGAAACGTCGGGCGCGGCGATCCGACACCGGATCGTCGAGTTCGTCGCGGCCGGTGGTGTCGAGCGCACGGGTCTGGGCGTCGTCACCCTCGACCTCGTAGGCGTCGTCGCCGTCGAGGTCGCGGTCGCGGTCGGTGACCCGGTCCGCGCGGTAGGTGGGGACCGCGTCGTCGTCGGCGTAGGCGGCGCGACGGTTGTGTTCGCGGTGGAACGCGTCGCGATCCACCGGGATCGCGGTGGTCTTGGGCGCGGTCTCGCTCGCCGAGTCGGCCGACTCGGCGGCGGCCGGAATGGCGGTCGTGGCGTCGTCGCGGCCCTCGGCGTCGCCGTCGCGGCGGTACGGCTGGTACCCGTGCACGCCGGTCGAACTCTCCTCGGACCCCGGTGGGGTCTGCGGCATGCGGAAGGTCTCGGTCGGCTCGTCGTACGGGCTCGAACCCTGCGGACGCTGCTCACGATCTCGTTCACTCACCTGACTCACCCTAGGTGGTCGAGCCGCCGTCGCCGGTGACGTGACACCGCCGCGTCGCGTCGATCACCTACCCTGGGGCGCATGTCCGACCGAGCGCGCCGCACACGCATCGCCGTCGTGGCGACGGTGCTGCTGATCGTCGCCACCCTGCTCGGCGGCTGCGCGGATTTCGGCGATCAGGACCGCGCACGGGCGGCGGGCGACTTCTCGTCGGAGACGGTGACGCCGGTCGTCCCGACGCCGACGCCACCGAGCGAGTCGCCCCAGGAGGGACCTCCGCCCACGGGTCCGTGCGTCGACCCCGATCCCGCCGTCATCGCGACCTGCCTGGCCGCGACGAGCGCGGTGATGCCCGGCGGCGACGCCCAGGGCGAATCGACGATCGTCGCCGAGCGCACGACCGGCCAGATAATCGCCACCCGCCGCAACGGCCCCAAGCGGGTCCTCGCGACGATCCCGGTGGACGCCGACGGTGACGGCGGTCTGATGGACTTCGCCCCGTCGCCCACCTACGACCAGGACCGCCTGATCTACGCCTACGTCTCGACCGCCTCGGACAACCGTGTGGTCCGGATCGCGCCCGGCGACACCCCCAAACCCATCCTCACCGGCATCCCCAAGGGAGTCACGGGCAACGTCGGCTCTCTGCACTTCCGGTCGCCGACCGAACTGCTCGTCGCGACCGGCGATGCGGGCAACCCCGCGTCCGCCGGCGACCCGGGTTCGTTGGCGGGCAAACTGCTCTCGGTCACGGCGTTGAACTCGGGCAGCACCGCGGCCCCGCGCGTCCTCGCCTCCGGACTCGGCGCCAACGCCACCATCTGCGCGAACGCGAGCAGCGGTCAGCTGTACCTCACCGACCGCGCGCCGACCGAGGACCGCCTGCAGATCATCGACACCACCGGCACCCTGCGCCCGCTGTGGACGTGGCCCGACCGGCCGCAGATATCCGGTTGCGCCGCAGCAGGATCGAGCGTCCTGGTGTCGACGGCGCGCACCCAGCGGGTGGAACTGCTCGGGGAACCGACCCGCGAGAAGCCGACCGTGTCACCGCCGGTCGTCGTGTTCGAGAAGCGCTACGGCGCGTTGGGGCGGATGACGGCCCTGCCCTCGGGGCTGTTCCAGGTCGGCACCATCAACAAGCAGGGCGGGCGCCCGGTCGCCACCGACGACCGCGTCGTGCGCTTCCTGCCGCCGACGAGCTCGCAGAGCAACGTCTGATCCGAACGCGGTCGGGACCGGCTGGGGTCAGGAGCAGGCGGCGAGAACCAGTTCCTTCACGCGGGCCGGATCGGCCTGCCCGCGAGTCGCCTTCATGACGTCGCCCACGATCTTGCCGGCCGCCTGGACCTTCCCCGACCGGATCTTCTCGGCGATGTCGGGGTTGGCGGCGAGCGCGGAGTCGACGGCGGACTGCAGGGCGGTGTCGTCACGGACGACCTCGAGGCCGCGGTCGGCGACGATCTGCTCGGGTTCCCCCTCGCCGTCGAGCACGGCGACGGCGACCTGCTGACCCAGCTTGGTGGTGAGCTTGCCTGCCTCGACGAGGCCGATGATGGTCGCCACCTGTGCCGGGGTGATCGCCAGATCGGCCAGCTCCGCACCGCGCGAGTTCGCCTGCTGGGCGAGGAAACTGACCCACCAGCTGCGCGCGGTCTCGGCCGGGGCACCCGCGTCGACGGTGGCGATGATGAGGTCGATGGCACCGACGTTGACGAGATCGCGCATCACCTCATCCGACACCCCCCACTCGGACTGGATGCGCGCACGTCGCAGCCAGGGCAGTTCGGGCAGCGTGGTCGCGAGGTGGTCGACCCAGGCACGGTCGGGTGCCACCGGCGCGAGATCGGGCTCGGGGAAGTAGCGGTAGTCGTCGGCGGTCTCCTTGCGTCGACCGCCCGAGGTGGTGCCGTCGACCTCCTGGAAATGCCGTGTCTCCTGGATGATCTCGCCGCCGTCGTTGAGGATCGCGGCCTGACGGCGCATCTCGTACCGGACGGCGACCTCGACGCTCTTGAGGGAGTTCACGTTCTTCGTCTCGGTACGCGTCCCGAATTCGGTGGCGTCCTTGGCCATCAACGACACGTTCGCGTCGCAGCGCAGGGATCCCTGGTCCATCCGCACATCCGACACCCCGAGGGCCTTGAGCAGGTCGCGCAGCGCGCCGACGTAGGCGCGCGCGACCTCGGGGGCGCGGTCACCCGCACCGGTGATGGGTCGGGTCACGATCTCGACCAGCGGTACGCCCGCCCGGTTGTAGTCGAGCAGGGAATGGCTCGCACCGTGGATGCGTCCGGCGCCGCCGATGTGCAGCGACTTGCCGGTGTCCTCCTCCATGTGGGCACGCTCGATGTCGACCCGCCAGGTGGTGCCGTCGCCGAGGACCACATCGAGGTAGCCGTCGTAGGCGATGGGCTCGTCGAACTGGGAGATCTGGTAGTTCTTCGGCTGGTCGGGATAGAAGTAGTTCTTGCGCGCGAACTGGCTCGAATCGCGGATGGAACAGTTCAGCGCGAGACCGATGCGGATCGCGGACTCGATCGCGGCGGCGTTGGCGACCGGTAGGGCCCCGGGCAGACCGATGCAGACCGGGCAGACCTGGGTGTTCGGTTCGGCCCCGAACGCGGTGGGGCATCCGCAGAACATCTTCGTCTCGGTGCCGAGTTCGACGTGGACCTCGAGGCCCAGGACGGGATCGAAGTCACGGATCACGTCGTCGTAGTCGACGAGGTCGACGGTCGCAGCAGTCATGGGCCCCAGTTTAGGCTGCCGCGATCTGGGCGGACGATCTGGACAATACGGTCTTTAGTTACCCGAGGCACCCACTTACGTGGTGGTATTCACCTCGGGGTCGCCCGTCAGGGCCGGCCGAGGTCCAGCAGGTGGGGGATTCATCATGTCGCTGTCCATTCGTGGTCTCGCTGTCGCCACGATCACGTGGTGCGTCGCTGCGCTCGCGGTGACCGGTGTGGCCGCCGGTGGCGCGAGCGCGAGCACCCGGCTCGCCGACAGTCGTCCGTCGTGGGCGACGCCCGCGGCCCTACGGGCACCGGTCGCCGACTCCGAGATCGTCCACGCCCGTGTCTACCTCCCATGGCGCGACGCCGCGGGCCTGGCTGCGGTCACCCGAGCGGTGAGCACACCGGGCAGCGCGTCCTTCGGCAGATATCTGACCCCCGAGCAGTTCCGGTCACGGTTCTCCCCCACGACGGGCGATGTCGCCGACGTCAGCGATTGGTTGCGTGGCGCGGGCCTGCGCATCGTCGATGTGCCCACCGACCGCCAATACGTGGCCGTCGAGGGCACCGTGCGCGATGCGTCGAGGGCGTTCGACACCACCCTGGCCACCTATGACGCACTGGGCCGGGTGATGCGGGCTCCCACGTCGGCGCCTGCCGTGCCCGCCTCACTGGTCGGAAAGGTCAGCGCGATCGTGGGTCTCGACGACGGCGCCGACGCGATCCCCGCCGCATCTCCCCCCGACGAGGCCCCCAACGGCACCACCCCGGGCAAGGTCGCCGACCCGGGTGTCGGATTCCGTTCGGGCACGCCGTGTTCGACCTCCTGGGGCGAGAAGACCGTCACCCTGCCGACCGCCGTCGACGGCAGCACCACGAAACCCCTTGCGCCCTGCGGCTACACCCCGGCGCAGGTGCGCGGTCTGTACGGGCTCGGCTCCGGCGACACCGGCGCCGGACAGACCGTCGCGTTCGTCGGGGCCAACGCCAGCCCGACGATCGTCTCCGACGTCACCCAGTACTCCCGGCTGCACAACCTGCCCGATCCGCAGATCAGCCAGATCGTGCCGCCGGGCATCTACCAGCACCCGACGACCCCGAAGAACGACCCGGGCGCCTTCTTCGGCGAGCAGACCCTCGACGCCGAGGCCATCCACACGACCGCTCCGGCCGCGAAGATCCTCTACGTCGCGTCCTCGAACGCCAACCAGGACTTCGATCGCAGCGTCAAGGCGATCGTCGACAAACATCTCGCGCCGATCATCTCGATCTCCTACGGCTTCGGCGGCGAATCGGTCCCGCAGGGCTTCGTCAACAGCCTCAACGGGATCTTCGCTCAGGCGGTGGCAACCGGTATCGGCATCTTCGTCTCCAGCGGCGACAACGGCGACGAGCTGACCACCCTCGGCAAGACGTCGGTCGACTTCTACGCCAACACCCCCAACGTCACCGCGGTCGGCGGCACCTCGGCGGCCATCGTCGCCGGCGCCGGCGGCTCGGTGTTCGGTACCGGCGGGAGGCCCGCGGCGGCGTCGGCATCGTCGTCGACGGCCGGCGGCGGGATCTACGGCATCGACGACCCGGCGAACCCGGTGAACCAGCCCGGCTGGACTCGGGCGTTCGAGGTTGGCTGGCAGACCGGGTTCACATCGGCGACAGGCACTCTCGCACCGTTACCCACCGGGGCCACACCGCCGACGTCGGCGCGGTACACGTTCACCGGTTCGCTGGACCCCGCGGGACCGACGTTCTCCGGTGGCGGCGGTGGTGGCATCAGCACGGTGTTCCCGCAACCGAGCTACCAGAAGGGCATCACCGACGGCGCTCGCGACGGCAGCTCCGGGGCCACCGGGACCACCGGTCGCGCCCTGCCCGACATCTCCGCACTCGCCGACCCGAACACCGGGTTCCTCGTCGGTCAGACCCAGAAGTTCACCGACGGAAGCTATTACGACGAGTACCGGATCGGCGGGACCTCGCTGGCCGCACCGTTGATGGCGGGTATGGCCGCGGTGGCAAACCAGAAGGCCGGGCGTGACCTGGGGTTCCTCAACCCCCGGATCTACGCGGCGTACCAGCAGAAGACAGCGAGCCTGTACGACGTCGACGAGGCCGATCTGACCAGCGCCGCGGAGTACGGGAGCACGCCCTCGGTGTTCCGGGTCAACTTCACCGACGGCGAGAGCGCCGTCGGCGGCCGTCAGTACAGCCTCCGGACGCTGGAACTGCCCACCCAGAGCCTGCAGTCCACCCGCGGCTATGACACCGCGACCGGCGTCGGCTCGCCGAGGGACTCCTCGTTCCTCTCGGTCCTCGGCACGGTGACGCCGCTGCCGTACACCCCGGACCGGAAGTCCCCCAAGGTGCCCTGAGGATCTCGGGTCGGCGATACCCGGGTCGAAGCCGGGGTGAACCCCGATGCCGCACAGGCCGTCGGTCCCTACCGTCGGGGAAGGAGATCGGCGAACCGCGCCGACACCGACATCGATGTCGGCAGACCCGAGGAGAGCCATGAGCTACCACGCACCCCTACCGTCCGCCCCGCGCCGCCTGCGTCGGTCGACGACCGACTCGTGGATGGGCGGGGTGTGCGGCGGCATCGCCGAACGTGTCGGCGTGAGCGCGGGACTCGTCCGACTGCTGTTCGTGCTCTCGATCGTGCTGCCCGGTCCGCAGGTCCTGGTCTACCTCGCGTTGTGGATCGTCATCCCGAGGGGCTGACGCGCGCGAGACCGTCACCGGTGAGGTCGGCGAGCGCCACGCGACGTCCCGCGCGCGCCAGCAGCACCGCCTCGGCCGGTCCCCGGATCTCGGGCGCGCCGGCACGACCCGAACGCCAGTCCAGATCGGTGGCGACCCACGTCACGTCGGCCCGGCTCGCCCCGAACGCGAAAGCCCCTCGGGTGGAGAGGAAATCGAGTGCCACCCGAAGACGCGCGGGGTCGAACCCACGGGTGAGACCCAGGGGCCGTCGGATGTCCTGACCGTGGACCAGCAGATCGGTCAGCGGTGCCTCGGGTCCGCCGAACGGTGGCGTGAAATGACTCTCGGCGTGGGCACGCAACAGCGACGGCAACTCGTCGCGATGGTCCACCGCGACCTTCCGCGACGAGACCACGTTCGCGCGGGCGAGGTTCCCACGCACACGGAACACCGTGCGCGCGATGGTCATGGGCCCGGTGATGAGAGGCATCACCAGGTGCCCGGCGACGTCGCGCACGGTCCATTCCGAACACAGCGACTGTGTCGCCCACTGTGCGTCGTCGAGACCGTCGAGCACGTCGGCCAGTTCTCCACGTTCGGCGGCGATCGCGTCGAACATGTCGTCGCGGTTCATCGATCCTCCTGATGGGGTGCGCCACCCCGACACGATCGGGTCAGCCGAAGATGACGCGGATCTCCTGGTATTGGTCCTGCGGCACGGTCTTGTGGTTGGCGAGGGCCTCGCCAAAGTCGACGCGCACGATCCGCGTCCCCCGCAGCGCCACCATGTGACCCCAGTTCTTGTCGGCGATGAGGTCGGTCACCGCCATGCCCAGGCGGGTCGCCAGCACCCGGTCGAACCCGGTCGGCGATCCGCCGCGCTGGATGTGGCCGAGCACGGTCGCACGCGTCTCGATGCCTGTGCGGTCCTCGATCAACGGCGCCAGCACCTCGGCGATGCCACCCAGGCGGGGACGGTTGAAACCGTCGAGACCCTTCGTGGAGTGGGCGACGTCCATGTCCGGGAGTCGGAAGCCCTCGGCGACGACGACCATCGGTGACCGTCCGCGGTTCTTGACGCTGGTGACCCAGGCGCAGATCTGGTCGAGGCTCTCTGGTTGCTCGGGGATGAGGATCGCGTGGGCACCGCCGGCGATACCGGAATACAGCGCGATCCATCCGGCGTGGCGGCCCATCACCTCGAGCACCATGCAGCGCTTGTGGGAGTTGCCGGTGGTGCGGAGGCGGTCGATCGATTCCGTGGCGATCTCGACGGCGGTGTCGAAGCCGAAGGTGTAGTCGGTGGCGTCGAGGTCGTTGTCGATCGTCTTGGGCACCCCGACGATGTTGACCCCGTCCTCGTAGAGGCGCTTGGAGGCCGACGCGGTGCCCTCGCCGCCGATCGCGATCACCCCGTCGATCCCGAGATCGGCCAGGACGCCCTTGACGACGTCGGCGCCGCCGTGCTCGGCGTAGGGACCCACGCGGCTCGTCCCCAGGATGGTCCCGCCCTCGCGCGACAGGCCACGGACGGAACTTCGATCGAGCGGCATGGTGTCGCCCTCGATCAGCCCTCGCCACCCGTCACGGAAACCGACGAACTCCTGTCCGTAGACGGTCTCGCCCTTGAGGACGGCCCCGCGGATGACCGCGTTGAGGCCGGGGCAGTCACCGCCGGAGGTGAGGATGCCGAACTTGCTCACGTGTGGGTTTCCCTTCAGCGCGCGCCGGGGTGGTGGGCCGTGCGGCCCGCCCCGACACCTGCGTGCACTGACAATCTAGGGAATCGACGACGACCGCGCGCGACGGCCGACGCGAGGCCGTCGGCCGGACCCTGCGGGTTTCGATACCGGTGGGTTTCGATACCAGCGGTAGAGTCGGTCCGATGACCACCGGCCGACTCGACACCCTGCGGGCGTGGTTCGGTCGTCTGCTGGTGTCGGCGGTGATCATCGCGGCCGGGGTGGTCATCGCGTCGTTGTCGACCACGTCGTCGGCGCCGATGATGACCACGGCGCTCACCGCACCGACCACGGCCTCGGCACCCGACGTCGACTCCGCGCACCTCGGCGCCGACACCCCCACCGGAGCCGCGGTGGCCGCCCTCACCGGTCCCCGCCCGGCCGATGCGCTGGCCCTCATCCCGTTCGGGTTCGCCGACGAGATGGGGTACCGACCGGTGCTGATCGACGGCGTCCCGGCCAACCCCGACGGCGGTTGCTCGTCACCCATCGCGATGCCGATGTCGTTCGACGCACCCTGTAAGACCCATGACCTCGGGTACGACCTGCTCCGCTACGGCGCCTTCACCGGCAGCCCGCTGGGGCCGTGGGCCCGGCAGTCCCTCGACGGACAGTTGTCAGCCCGGATGCACGCGAGCTGCGCCGACGACGGATGCCAGACCGCAGCCGACCTCGCCGACGCCGGTGTCGGGGCGAACTCCCGCCGACAGGGCGAGGGCGTACCGATCACCGAGACCGACTCGCAGATCGTCACCTCGACGCTGCGGATGCTCTGGGAGCCCGTGTCGTACGCCGCCGGCGTGCTGGGAACCGCGCCGGGCCGCGCCGCGGTGGCGGCACTCATAGCCCTGGTCGCGATCCACCTGCGCCGCCGGTCACGACCGCTGTCGCCGGGCGTGTGGTGGTCGCTGCGCTCGGCGGTCTCACGTCTCCCCGCGACACCCCCGACCGGTCAGCGGACGCCGTTCTCGAAGGCGAACACCACCGCCTGAGCCCGGTCGCGCAATCCCAGCTTCGCCAGCACGTTGCTCACATGGGTCTTCACGGTCTGCTCGGCCACGAACAGGACAGCCGCGATCTCGGCGTTCGACATCCCCTCGGCGAGGCGTTCGAGCACCTCGCGTTCCCTCCCGGTGAGTGATCGCAGCGCGGCCGAGGGAGCCGTACCCGTCGACGTCGCCCGCCGCCGGCCGGTCACCTCGGCGATGAGGCGGCGCGTGATCGACGGCGCGAGCAACGCGTCCCCGGCGGCCACCACACGCACCGCACGGATCAACTCCTCGGCAGGCGCGTCCTTGAGCATGAAACCCGACGCACCGATGCGCAGCGCCTCGTAGACGTAGTCATCGATGTCGAACGTGGTCAGCATCAACACCTTCGGGCCATCGCCACCAGAATCGGCGAGCACCGTGCGCGCCGCGGCGAGACCGTCCATCTCCGGCATCCGCACATCCATCAGCACCACATCGGGTCGGCTGCGACGGATGCCGGCCACCGCGGCGACGCCGTCGGCGGCGTCACCGAGCACGGAGATGTCGGGCTGCGCGGACAGCAGCGCGCCGAAACCCTGCCGGACCATGGCCTGGTCGTCGGCGATGAACACGGTGATCGGCACGGTCAGCGACCCGCCGTGATCGCGGCCAACGGGGGTCGCGACGGCAGGACCGCGGCCACCCGGAACCCACCCCGGCCGTCGGGGGCCGCCTCCACCGAGCCACCCACCGCATGGGCCCTCTCCTCCATCCCGGGGATGCCATGGCCGCCGGCGGGGTGGGGATCGGCCGTGACGACATCACCGGGACCGTTGCGCACGGTCACACTCACGGCGGTCGGCGAGACGTCGACGGCCACCGACACCGGCGCCGACGGTGCGTGTCGCGCGGCGTTGGCCAGTCCCTCCTGCACGATCCGGTACGCGACGACGCCGACCGTCTCGGGCACCGGTGTATCGCGACCCGTCACCGCGTAGTCGATCGGCACGCCCGCGCTGCGGGTGGCCTCGATCAACCGGTCGATGTCGGCGACCCCCGGCGTGGGTGCCTGCGGTGCCGCGTCGTCGTCGACACGCAGCACACCCAGCATCTGGCGCACCTCGTCGAGTGCCTCGCGAGCCATTCCGGCGATGGACTGGAACTCGGCGTCGACGGTGTCGGTGACGCCGTCGACGCGGTACCGGGCGGTCTGCGCGGCGACCACGACCACCGACATCCGGTGGGCGACGACATCGTGCAGATCCCGGGCGATGCGGGCACGTTCGGCGAGGACCGCACCACGGGATGCGGCGACGTCCTTCAGTTCGGTCTCCTCGGCGAGCTGTCGTCGCGAGCGGATCAGCACCCGCAGCAGGACGCAGATGACGAACAACACGGTGACGCCCGCGATCCACCCGGCGGCCGCGGTCCGCGGCGCGCCGATCAACGTGACGAGACACGTCACGGCCCAGGCGACCGGTGTCAGACGGATCGGTCCGCGCAGGAACGTCGCGGTGGTGAGCACCAGCAGCGCGATGACGTGGACGACCTGCACGTGCCACGCCCACCCGTCCACCGGCGCGAACGCGATGCCGATGACGACCGCTGCCGCCACCGAGATCGCCCATCCCAGAGCGGGTCTGGCCCACGCGAGCATGATCGGCAGCGACGCGAAGGCGGCGACGACCGGCAACAGCACGGTCAGCACGCGGTGGGTGATCGGCAAGGTCGGCCACGCAACCGAGAACATGATCAGCGCCACGACCGTGAGCGCAACGTTGACCGGACGGGCGAGGAACGCGACCACCGCGGGGTCCGACGCCAGGGGCATCCGCCGCAGGGCGGCCACCACGGACTGTCGTCTGCTCATGTCGTGTCTCCTTCGTCGGTGACCAGGCTAGGTGCCGACCGGCGTCGTCGTCCTCATACGGGCGAGGGAGATTCTTGCTACCTCGCGGGTATCGACCGGTGGCGTCGACACCACCCGCGGGGCGCTCGGCGAGTGGCACCTGCGCGCGATGTGGGCGGGTGCCCGGCATTCCTACCGTCGCTGCATGACCACACCGTCGCGCCGAATCATCCTGCCCCTGACCACGTTCGGGCTCGTTTTGTGTCTACTGCTCCTGGCCGCGCAGGCCGGGCTCTGGGGATCGCGTGACGCGGCGACACGCTGGTCCCCGACACCCGCCGACGTCGCCACCCCGGCCGGTGCCGCGGTGCTCGCACTCACCGGCCCCGATCCCCTCCACGCCCTCGACGTGCTCCGACCCGACCCGCGCACCGCGTTGGGTTACGACCCGGTCGTCGTGGACGGTTCACCCGCCGCGGCCCGCGGCGGGTGTTCGTCCCCCGTCCCACTCCCCCACCGCTTCGAACCGCTCTGCAAGATCCACGATCTCGGCTACGACCTCCTGCGCCTGGGTGCGAGGACCGGACACCCGTTGGGCGCGTGGGCGCGACACCGACTCGACCACGATCTCGTCGAGGGGATGCACCGCTCCTGTGACGACCCGATCTGTTCTGCTGCCGCCGATCTCGTCGACGTAGGTGTCTCGGGGAACACCTGGCGTCAGAACGGCGGGGTCCCCGTCGGTGGTGAGGACCTCGGCGACATCGGTGTGTCCATCGCGGTCGCCGCGGCACGCCGATGAGGACACCCGTTCGACACCCGTCGCGCGCGGAGCTGGTCGGCGTGGCGGCGGGCGCGCTGGCGGCCGCGGTACCCGGGTCGCTGCCGCGCGAGGCGCTGGTCCATGCCGCCACGTCGGCGGTCCTGACCGCGGCCGGCGCGGCGATCGGATGCGTCGCCGTGCGTCTGCGGATCGGTGCGGGCGCTGCCGGGCGTGTCACGGTGGTCGCGACGACGGTCGTCGTGGTGTCCTCGCTCGTGGTGACGGTGTGGTGGCAGAACGTGCTCCGCACGTCGTCGGGTGCACCGGTGGTCGGAACAGTCTGGGCGGCGCCGTCAGTGACGGCGGTCGCGACTGTCGCGGCGGTACTCGTCGCGCCCCGGGCCGCGCTCACGCTGGCCGTGGCGATCACGTTCGCCGGGTCGGACGTGGCGCAGGCGACGGCCCGGCCACCGGTCACCGCCGGCGTGCCGGTCACGATCGTGGCAACGGGGCCATCGGACCGGACCGCGATCACCGAGCCGTTCGACCGTCGGCCGATCGTCGAACGGGCCCGGCGTCTCGTCGAACGCTGGCGGTCCGCGGGCGGGGCGGACCGCGCGGCGGTGGTCGTCGCGGTGCCGACCGGATCGGGGTGGGTCGACGCCGACGCGCTGACGGGGTTCGATCGTCGCCTCGGCGGGGACGTCGCGACGATCGCGTTGCCCTACGCCGACGCACCGAGTTGGCAGGCTTTCGCCGCAGGGGCGGCCGCCGCGGCGCGGGAATCGGCCGTAGCCCTGGTGGCCGCACTCGACGACGACCTGCGGTCACACCCGGCCCCCCACCACCCGCAGGTCTACCTCTACGGACAGAGCCTCGGGGCGATCGGGGCGGACGCCGCGCGGGTGTGGGCTCGAGGCCACGGCGTCACGATCTGCTCGACGGTGCTGGCCGGACCACCCGCGGACACCGTCGCACCCCGGGCCGACGACCGGCGCGTCGTGGTCAACGCGAGCGACCCCGTCGCCCGGTGGTCGGTGTCGCTGCTGTGGCGCCCCGCACATCTGTGGCCGGGTCACGCCGACCTCCCCCGCCCGCCCTGGGTTCCGGCGGTGTCGTTCCTGCAAACCAGTGTCGACCTGCTCGGCGCGCTGTCCCTCCCGACCGGTCACGGCCATCGGTACGGGCCGGAACAGTCCGCGAACGTACCGATCTGCGGACCTGGCGGGCCCTCGCACCCCGGCAAGGCTTGACCAATCAGCTGTCTGGACTAGTGTCTGATCTGTTGTTCACCACTCTGCGTTCGAACAGGAGAAGCCGATGACCATCCGCGTCGCCCTCGTCGGGACGGGCAATGTCGGTCGGCTCGCGCTGCGGCAACTCATCACCGACGACCGGTTCGACCTCGTCGCGGTGGGGGTGGTCACGCCCGACAAGATAGGGCGCGACGCCGGTGACCTCGCCGGACTCGGCACCACGACCGGCATCACGGCGACAGAGGGCCTCGACGGCGTGATCGCCGCCAAGCCCGACTGCGTGGTCCACTGCGCGATGGGCGACACCCGGATGGGCGAGGCGACGAAGGACTGTCTGCGCCTGCTGTCGGCGGGGGTCGACGTGGTGGGATCATCGCCGGTGTCGTTCCAGTACCCGTGGAAGACGATGCCGGACAAGCTGATCGACCGGATCGAGGAGACCGCCGTCGCGCACGGTGTCAGCATGTTCGTCACCGGTGTCGACCCCGGCTTCGCGACCGATCTCCTGCCCATCGCGCTGGCCGGCACGTGCCAGGAGATCCGCCAGATCCGCTGCATGGAGATCGCCGACTACGCCACCTACGACGGCGCCGAGGTCATCTACGACGTGATGGGGTTCGGCTCCCCCGTCGACGACCCGCCGCTGTTCCTGCAACCCGGCGTGCTGAGCCTCGCGTGGGGATCGGCGATCCGGCAATTGGCCGACGCGCTCGGCATCACACTCGACGAGATCGTCGACCACAACGAGCGCGAACCGGCTCCGGAGGACTTCACCATCGCCGCCGGACCGATCGCGCAGGGCACCACCGCGGCCATCCGGTTCGAGATCCGTGGGATGGTCGACGGCCACCCGGCGATCGTGGTCGAACACGTCACGCGGCTGCGGCCCGATCTCCGACCCGACTGGGCGCAGTCGGCGCAACCGGGTGGTTCCTACCGGGTGGAGATCACCGGCGAACCGTCCTACGTCGTCGACATCTGTCCGACCAGCGTGCACGGCGATCACAACCACGCCGCCATCGTCGCCGCGGCCGGACGCATCGTGAACGCGATCCCGGCCGTCCTCGACGCTCCCGCCGGACTCCGCGCCACGCTCGACCTCCCGCTGGTCAACAGCCGCGGCGTCTGGCGCCCCGAGCCCCGGGATCTCTCGACCACCACGACCGAGCACCACATCAGCCACACCGAACAGTGAGGAACACACACCATGGGACGTGTTGACGGCAAGGTCGTCGTGATCAGCGGTGGCGCACGGGGAATGGGCGCCGCCGATGCCGCCGCGTTGGTCGCCGAGGGCGCGTCGGTCGTGATCGGCGACATCCTCGACGACGAGGGCCACGCGGTCGCCGCCGAACTCGGTGACGCGGCCACCTATGTCCATCTCGACGTCACCAATCCCGCCGACTGGGCCATGGCGGTCGAGACCGCGGTCGGTACCTACGGCTCGTTGACCGGACTGGTGAACAACGCCGGCATCGCCAACGGCTCGACCCTGCAGGGGTTCCGCCTCGACAAGTGGCAGCAGATCGTCGACGTCAACCTCACCGGCACCTTCCTGGGGATGCAGGCCGCGGCCGACGCGCTGATCGCCTCGCGCAACGGGTCGATCGTCAACATCTCGTCGATCGAGGGGATGCGCGGTACCCCGTGGGCGCACGGCTACGTCGCCACCAAGTGGGCCGTGCGCGGACTGACGAAATCGGTTGCCGCCGAACTCGCCCCGCATGTACGGGTCAACTCGATCCATCCCGGCCTGGTCCGCACACCGATGACCGAGGGCATTCCCGACGACATGCTCACGATCCCGCTCGGCCGGCCCGCCCGACCCGAGGAGATCGCGTCGTTCGTTCTGTTCCTGATCTCCGACGAGTCGTCCTACGCCACCGGTTCGGAGTTCGTCGTCGACGGCGGTGTGATCACCACCATCCCGCACAAGTTCTGACCGACCGCCGAACCACCGAGGCTGTCAGGCGATGTCGCCGCGCGCCGCCTCATAGGCCGCACCCACGCGGTACAGGCGGTCGTCGGCCTGCGACGGTGCCATGATCTGCAGTCCGACAGGGAGTCCGTCATCGGCCGACAGCCCCGACGGCACACTCATCGCGCAGTTGCCCGCGAGGTTCACCGGCAGCGTGCACAGGTCGAACAGGTACATCGCGAGCGGGTCGTCGACCTTCTCGCCGATCCCGAACGCGGTCTGCGGCGTGGTCGGCGAGATCAACACGTCGACCGATGCGAAGGCATTCGCGAAATCGCGGGCGATGAGGGTGCGCACCTTCAGCGCCTGCCCGTAGTACTGGTCGTAGTACCCCGCCGAGAGTGCGTAGGTGCCGATCATGATGCGGCGCTTGACCTCCGGGCCGAAACCCTGCGCACGCGTCAGCGCCATCACCTCGTCGGCGGAATGGGTGCCGTCGTCGCCGACCCGCAGTCCGTACCGCATGGCGTCGAAACGGGCGAGGTTGGAACTGACCTCCGACGGCAGGATCAGGTAGTACGCGCCGAGCGCGTAGCCGAAGTGCGGGCACGACACCTCGACGATCTCGGCGCCGCGCTCACGCAGTGCGTCGACTGCCGCGGTGAACGAGGCCAGCACGCCGGGCTGATACCCGTCGCCCTGGAGTTCGGTGACGATGCCGACCTTGACCCCGGCGAGATCGCCCTGGGCGCCGGCCCGCGCCGCGCCGACGACGTCGGGGATCGGGGCGTCGATCGACGTCGAGTCCCGCGGGTCGTGCCCGGCGATCACCTCGTGGAGCAGTGCGGTGTCGAGAACCGTTCGCGCACAGGGGCCACCCTGATCGAGTGACGATGCGCAGGCGATGAGTCCGTAGCGCGAGACCGTGCCGTAGGTCGGCTTCACACCGACCGTCGCGGTGACCGCGGCGGGCTGGCGGACCGAGCCGCCGGTGTCGGTGCCGATGGCCAGCGGCGCCTGGAACGACGCGAGCGCCGCGGCGCTGCCGCCGCCCGATCCGCCGGGGATCTTCGTGGTGTCCCACGGGTTACGCGTGAGTTGGTAGGCGGAGTTCTCGGTGGAACTGCCCATCGCGAACTCGTCCATGTTGGTCTTGCCGAGGATGGGGATGCCCGCCTCGCGGAGTCGCCGCGTGACGGTGGCGTCGTAGGGCGGGATCCACCCCTCGAGGATCTTGGACCCGGCCGTGGTCGGCGCGTCGGTGGTGGTGAAGACGTCCTTGAGCGCGAGCGGCACGCCGGCCAGCGACGATGCCGGGGTCTCGCCGGCGGCGATCGAGGCGTCGACGGCCTCGGCCGCGGCCAGGGCGGCGTCGGACGTCACGTGCAGGAACGCGCCGAGGTCACCGTCGATCTCGGCGATCTGATCGAGGTGGGCGCGGGTGACCTCCAACGACGACAGCTCGCGCGAGTGGATCTTGTCGGCGAGGTCGGCCGCGGACAGCCCGGTGATGGGCCCGGCGGGACGGATCGCGGTCACTGGTCCTCACCCAGGATCTGCGGGACGGCGAACCGGTCCTGCTCGACCGACGGGGCGCCGGACAGCGCCTGCTCGGGCGACAGGCCGGGCACCACGACATCGGGCCGCAGCACGTTGGCCAGGCCCGCGGGGTGCGCGGTGGTCTCGACGCCGGAGACGTCCACCTCGGAGATCTGCGCGACGTGGCTCAGGATCGAATCGATCTGGCCTGCATACTGATCGAGCTCGGAGTCGGGCAGGGTCAGGCGCGACAGCCGCGCCAGGTGGGCGACCTCGTCCCGGGAGATGGCAGACACCGATGGATCCCTTCCACGTGCGACGAAACGCCACGACCCTCGGTCGCAGCCCGCTCAAGACTAGTGGCCGCTACAACCAGCGCCGGAGACGGGCGGTGATCCACGGCAACACCAGGTACACCATGAGCGGGGTGTTGATGAGTGTCGCGATGAGCGTCTTGGCGGCGAGCGGGACTCCGTCGAGGTGTGCGATGACCCCGGCGTTGATCGCGAGGCTCAGCGGGAAGAACCCGAGCCAGATGGTGATGGCCTGCTTCCAGCGCGGCGGCGGGGCGCCGACCACCCGCACCGCATGGGTCAGGGTCGACTGCGGTTCGAACCAGCCCTCGACGCCGGAGAGTCGATGGACCACCTGCTCGACCGCGACGCCCTCACCGCGCGAGAGCCATGCCCGGCGGATGGGCGACGCCATCCAGTCCTCGAGGTCGCTCTCGCTCGCGAACCGGTAGACGACGTAGTACTCGCACGGATCCGACGGCGATCGCAGCCACCCTCCCCCGAGGAACCCGGGGAAGGTGCGCACCAGGGCGATCCCCGCGTCGGTCCAGGCGAGGAAGTCGTGTTCGCGGCCCGGTTCGATCCGCCGGGCCACCGACGTCGTGACGTGTGTTGTCCCGTCACCCGCCGTTCCCGGGTCGGGGGCGGACTCCTCGTGCACCGATGACATGGCCCCATCGTCGCACCGAATCGGCCTACCATCTCTCCATGATCATCGTCACCAGCAACGAGATCCCGGGCTACCGCATCGGCTTCACCTTCGGTGAGGTGTTCGGACTCACCGTCCGGTCACGCAACATCGGCTCGAACATCGGCGCCGGTTTCAAGGCGATGGCCGGTGGTGAACTCAAGGGCGTCACCCAGCTGCTGCACGACTGCCGACAGGAGGCGTTGTCGCGCCTGGCCGCCGAGGCCCAGCAGAAGGGCGCCAACGCCGTCGTCGCGTTCCGCTTCGAGACCACCGAGTTCGGCGGGACCGGCATCGAGGTGTGCGCCTACGGCACCGCCGTCGGCATCGAACCCCTCGATCCGGCGCAGCCCGGCCGCGTACCGCCCGCCTGAGCGGCCCCTCGCGATCAGCGGGGCCGCGACCGCGGTGTGACAATGACCGACGTGTCGTATCTGTTGCGGGTCTACCTGGCCGACCGCCCGGGAAGCCTCGGCCTGCTCGCGGTGTCGCTGGGGTCGGTGGGCGCCGACATCCTCTCCCTCGACGTCGTCGAACGCGGTGAGGGCTATGCCGTCGACGACATCGTCGTCGAGGTCGCCCGCGGATCGCTGCCCGACACCCTCATCACCGCCGCGGAGAACGTCGACGGTGTCCGGGTGGACTCCATCCGTCCCTACACCGGTGTTCTCGAGACCCACCGTGAGCTCGAACTCGTCGACGAGATCGGCTCGGCCGCCGGACCGCGGCGTCTGCAGGTCCTCGTCGACAACGCCCCGCGCGTGCTGCGGGTGTCGTGGAGCACCGTCATCACCACCGGCGGCGACGGGGTGATCCAGCTGTTCGCGAGCTCGGGGGCGCCCGAGACCCAGCTGACCCGGGTCGATTTCCTCCCGATCGGCGTCGCCACCCAGCTCGACCCCGACGCCGCGTGGGTGCCGCAGTCGTGGCGCGATTCCGACACTCGCATGGCGGCCGCGCCGGTCGGGGTGGCCGCCGACGGGGTGAGCACAAAAGCGCTGCTCCTCGGACGATCGGGGGGACCGGACTTTCGCCCCTCGGAGATCGCGCGGATCGGCTACCTCTGTCGCATCGTCACCACGGTGCTCGCCCTGCCCTAGGCCTCGTCGGGCCCCGTGTCCTTCTCGGGCTCGGCGTCGGGCTGCGTCTCGGGTTCGGGCGCCGGCGGCGGTCCGTCGCGCAGCAACGCGGTGAAGCCGTCCTCGTCGAGGATCGGAACGCCGAGCTGTTCGGCCTTCTCGGCCTTGGTGCCCGGCGACTCACCGACGACCACGTAGCTCGTCTTCTTCGACACCGACCCCGAGGCCTTGCCGCCGCGCACGAGGATGGCCTCCTTCGCGCCGTCGCGGGAGTAGTTCTCGAGGGAACCGGTGACCACGATGCTCAGCCCGGTCAGCGTGCGTGGGGTCGAGGAGTCGCGTTCGTCGGCCATCCGCACGCCCGCCTCGCGCCAGCGGTCGACGATCTCGCGGTGCCAGTCGACGGCGAACCAGTCGACGACACTGGCCGCGAGTGTCGCCCCCATCCCCTCGGTCTGGGCGAGCGCCTCGACATCGGCCTCGGCGATCGCCTCGAGGGTGCCGAACTCGGTGGCCAGGGCGCGTGCCGCAGACGGGCCGACGTGACGGATCGACAGACCGACCAGCACACGCCACAGCGGCGCGTCCTTGGCCTTCTCCAGATTGGCCAGCAGACGGGATCCGTTGGCCGACAACGCTCCCGCCTTTGTGGTGAACAACCCGACGGTGGTGAGGTCGGAGGCGGTGAGGGAGAACAGGTCGGCCTCGTTCTCCAACACACCCGAGCCGAGCAGAGCGGTGGCCGCCTCGTATCCGAGCGCCTCGATGTCGAACGATCCCCGACCGGCGAGGTGGAACAACCGCTCCCGCAGCTGCGCCGGACACGACCGACTGTTGGGGCACCGGATGTCGGCGTCACCCTCCTTCTCGTGCCGCAGTTCGGTGCCGCACTCGGGGCAGTGGGTGGGCATCTCGAATTCGCGTTCGCTGCCGTCCCGCAGGTCGACGACGGGTCCGAGCACCTCGGGGATCACGTCGCCGGCCTTGCGGATGGTGACGGTGTCACCGATCAACACGCCCTTGCGCTTGACCTCCGAGGCGTTGTGGAGTGTGGCCATCGACACCGTCGACCCGGCGACGAGGACCGGGGCCATCTTCGCGAACGGGGTGACCCGACCGGTGCGACCGACGTTGACCTCGATGTCGAGCAGGGTCGTGGTCGCCTCCTCGGGCGGGTACTTGTAGGCGATGGCCCATCGGGGTGCCCGTGAGGTCGAGCCCAGCCGACGCTGCAGGGAGGTGGTGTCGACCTTGACGACGATGCCGTCGATCTCGTGCTCGACGTCGTGGCGGTGTTCACCCCAGTAGGCGATCTTGTCCAGGATCTCCTGCGCACCCGAGAGCTTCGTGGTGTGGTCCGACACCGGCAGACCCCACGCCCCGAGTGCGAGGTAGGCCTCGTGCAGCGACTCCGGCGCGTACCCCTGCAGCTTGCCGATGCCGTGGCAGATCATCCCGAGGCGACGGCGCGCGGTGATCTGCGGGTTCTTCTGCCGGAGCGATCCCGCGGCGGAGTTGCGGGGGTTGGCGAACGGGGCCTTCCCTTCGGCCACGAGCGAGGCGTTGAGCGCCTCGAAGTCCTCGACCCGGAAGAAGACCTCCCCCCGCACCTCGAGGATCTCCGGCGTCGGGTGGTCGTCACTGGGGGTGAGCCGGTGCGGGATGTCGTCGATCGTCTTGGCGTTGAGGGTGACGTCCTCGCCGGTGCGCCCGTCGCCGCGGGTCGTCCCGCGCACGAGGACGCCGTTCTCGTAGACCAACGCCAGCGCGACACCGTCGATCTTCAGCTCGCACAGGTAGTCCAGACCCGTGCCGGCGTCGGCCTCCACGCGGTCGATCCAGGTACGCATCTCGTCGGCGTCGAAGACGTTGTCCAGCGACAGCATCCGCTCGAGATGGTCGACGGCGGCGAACTCGGTGGCGAAGCCTCCCCCGACGAGAGCGGTCGGCGAGTCGGGGGTGGCGAGTTCGGGATGGTCGGCCTCGAGCTGCTGCAGCCGGCCCAGCAACGCGTCGAACTCGCCGTCGGTGACGACCGGGGAATCCTTGACGTAGTAGCGGAACTGGTGCTCGCGGACCTCCTCGGCCAACTCCGCCCACTGTGCACGCACGTCCGCATCGGTCGAACTCGGGTCGGTCGAGGCCCCGTCTGTCGAAGTCCTGTCTGTCGAAGTCCCGGTGCCCTGGGTGCTGTCGTCCACCTGCGTGAGATTAGTCGAGGGCACCGACAGCCGAGGCGGCCAGACCGGGCCTGCCTGGCCCTGCGATGTGGGATTCTCGACGGCGTGCCGCACCCGATCATGTTCGACGACGACGATCCCGTGCTCGGGCGCGTCCGCGACATCGCGCGGGCGTTCCCCGAGGCCACCGAGGTCGTCGCACACGGGCGCCCGACGTTCCGCTGTGGTCGTGTGTTCTGTCACTACGGCGGGTCCATCCGCGGTGGTGAGCGCAGGGAGCAGTCGATCCTGGTCCTCCCCGACCCGGCCGAGGCCGACGCGCTGCGGTCGGATCCGCGGGTTTTCGTGCCCGCCTATCTCGGCCCGTCCGGGTGGTTGGGCCTGGATCTGTCCGGGAGAGGGGACGTGTCGGGCGACGCACCGGACTGGGACGAGGTCGGGGAGCTGATCGACGCGAGCTATCGCCGGATCGCCCCCGCGCGACTCGTGCGCCTGCTCGACCAGCGCTGACATCGACGACCGTCCTCCTGTGCCATCCTGGTGGCCATGCCCCTTCGCCTGCGAAACGACCTCACGGGGTGGTCGCGCGACTACTGGTGGGCGTTGATCGTGGTGCCGCTGGCCCTGATCGTGTCGGGTGTCCTGGTGGCGGGGTCGTTCACCTCGACGTCGTCCTCACCGCGGGCCGTGACCGCGGCCGTCACCTCCGCGGCCCCCTCACGGTCGGGCGTCGCGCCGACCACGTCCTCGATCGCCGCGGCCGACACCGCCGCCTGCCGCGGCGTCGACGGCGGCAAATCGGTCGTGGTCAGCATCTCCGAGCAGCGGATGCGGATGTGCGATGCGTCGTCGCTGGTCGAGGCCTCCTACGTCACCACCGGGATCGACAACCGCACCGACCGCACACCGACGGGGACGTGGAAGATCGTCGCCGAGGAGACCGACCGCTATCTCGTCGGCTCCGACTACCGGGTGTTCGTCCACTACTGGATGCCGTTCTTCGGCGACTTCGGGTTCCACGACTCCCCGTGGCAGAACTTCGACTACGGCAGCCCGAAATACCGCACGAACGGCTCGCGCGGGTGTGTGCACGTGCCCGGGGCCACGATGGCGTCGCTGTACCGATGGGCCGGTGTGGGGACCACCGTCACCATCCGGGCCTGACGCGCGCCGCGACCTACTGCTGGGGCAGGGCCTCGGCGACGTCGGTGGCCAGGGTGAGCGCCGCGCGTGCCCAGTCGGTGCCGGCACCGGCCAGCCCGCAGGTCGGGGTGATGATCATCTGGTCGGTGAACACGTCGTGGGAGATGCCGATGGTGTCGACGAGTGCGGTCACGGCGTCGACCACGTGCTCGACGTGACGTTCGGGCGTCGGTCGCGTGCTGGGTACGGCGCCGAGCGCGACCACGGTGCCCCGGTCGATCAGCTCGCCGAAGCCGTCGAGGTCGGCGGTGGAGCCGCGGCGCACCCCTATCGAGTCGATGTCGAGCGAGACGCCCCACAAGCGGGTCTGGGCGGCGACCTGCCAGGGGAACCGGCGGCCGCAGTGGTGCAGGATCACCGGTCCACCGACGACGTCGACGAGGGTGTCGAGATGCTCGGCGACCGTCGCCGCCGGCACCGGGTCGATGACGTCGAGGCGCGACAGCGGCGTGATGCTTCCCTCGATGACCCGGTCGACGAGTGGTTCGTCGATCTGGACGACGACCTCCGCCCCGAGCCTGCGGCGCAGTTCCGCGGCGTGATTCGCCGCGCCCTCGGCGATGGAGCCGACGAGGTCGTGCCATGCCCCGCGGTCGTGGAGTGCCTTGTGGCCGTTGGCCATCTCGACCGACGCGGCGAGGGTGAACGGGCCGCAGATCTGCACCTTCACCCAGGGGTGGTCGCCGCCGAGTCCCCGCGTCTCCCAGATCTCCTCGATCGCGTCGAGGTCGGCGCTGAGCATGTCGCGGGCGCGGCGGGCCATCATCGACGTCCCGGTGGCGAGGCGGTACCCCGACGCGCTGACGTCCATCGGGATCCCGACGAGAAGGGCGGCGCACCGTCCGATCATGTCGGAGCCGATGCCACGGTCGGGCAGCTCGGGAAGCGCGACGAGTTCCACCTCGCCGGCGACGATCTCGGCCGCCGCGCGCGAGTCGCGGCCGGGCATCGAGCCGACCCCGGTGGCCACCCCGGTCGGCGGACCCGGGAGATCGGCGGTGCTCACGCGCGCACGATGCGGCCGCAGCCGATGACCTCGTCGCCGCGCGCGGCGTCGGGACGGTAGAGCACCGCGGCCTGGCCGCGTGCGACACCGGTCAGCGGTGCACCGAGCTCCACGGTGAACGCCGTTCCGTCGGCGGCCGCACGCACCCGGGCCGGGGCCAGTCCGCCGTGCGCGCGGACCTGGACGACACAGTCGAACTCGTCGTCGGGTGCGGTGCCGCGAGTCCACACCGCGCGGTGGGCGTCTATGGACCACACGTCGAGGCGGTCGCGGGGACCGACGGTGACCGTGGCGGTCGCGGAGTCGATGGCGGTGACGTAGCGCGGCGAGCCGTCGGCGGCGGGTGACTCGATCCCGAGTCCCTTGCGCTGGCCGATGGTGAAACCGTGCACGCCGTCGTGGTCGGCGAGCGACTCGCCGGTGACGGCGTCGACGACTTTGCCGGTCCGGACCCCGATCCGCGCCCCGAGGAACGCACGGGTGTCGCCGGAGGGGATGAAGCAGATGTCGTGGGAGTCGGGCTTGTCGGCCACCGCGAGCCCGCGGCGCGCCGCCTCGGCCCGGATCTCGCTCTTGGGGGTGTCGCCGATGGGGAACATCGCGTGCGCGAGCTGCCGTTCGGTCAGCACCGCGAGCACGTACGACTGGTCCTTGTCCTCGTCGACGGCGCGACGCAGTTCTCCGTCGACGAGGCGGGCGTAGTGGCCGGTCGCGACGGCGTCGAAACCGAGTGCCTCGGCGCGTTCGGACAGCGCCGAGAACTTGATCTTCTCGTTGCACGTCAGGCACGGGTTCGGGGTCTCGCCCGCGGCATAGGCGCCGACGAACTCGTCGATCACGTCTTCTTTGAAGCGGTCGGCGAAATCCCAGACGTAGAAGGGGATCCCCAGGATGTCGGCGACACGGCGGGCGTCGCCGGCGTCCTCCTTCGAACAGCAGCCGCGGCTACCGGTGCGCAGGGTGCCCGGTGCGGTCGACAGCGCGAGATGCACCCCGACGACGTCGTGGCCCGCTTCGACCGCGCGTGCGGCGGCCACCGCCGAGTCGACGCCGCCGCTCATGGCGGCGAGGACGCGCATCAGTACTCCCCCGCCGAGACGCTGGCCATGCCCGCGGTGCGGGCGCGGTCGACGACCTCGTCGATGACGGCAGCGACACGGTCGACGTCGGCTGTGGTCGTCGACGGCGACAGCGAGAACCGGAGGCTGCTGCGGGCGTCGGGGGTCGACATCCCCATCGCCAGCAGGACGTGGCTCGCGCGCGCGACACCCGCGGTGCAGGCCGACCCGGTGGAGCACTCGATGCCGTGGGCGTCGAGCAGCATCAGCAGCGAGTCGCCCTCGCATCCGCGGAACGCGACGTGGGCGTTCCCGGGCAGTCGGCGCTCACCGAGCGGTCCGTTGACGATGCAGCCCTCGGTGCGGGAGAGGGCGTCGAGCAACCGGTCGCGCAGAGCCGCGACGCGCGCCATCGACTCGTCGAGTCCGGCGACCGAGACGCGCAGCGCGGTGGCCATCCCGACCGCCGCGGCAGCGTCGGGCGTCCCCGATCGGATGTCGCGCTCGTGACCACCGCCGTGCAGCAACGGCACGCACTCGACGTCGCGCCGGAGCACGAGGGCGCCCGCGCCGTGCGGACCGCCGAACTTGTGGCCGGCGATGCTCATGGCCGCCAGACCCGCGGCGGTGAAGTCGACGGGGATGTGGCCGACGGCCTGGATCGCGTCGCAGTGCATGGGGACGCCGAACTCGGCGGCGACCGCGGCGAGGTCGGCGACGGGTTCGATGGTGCCGACCTCGTTGTTCGCCCACATCACCGACACCAGTGCGGTGTCGTGCGGGTGGGCGGCCAGTTCGGCGCGCAGCGCCGCGGGTGACACGGCCCCGTCGGCGTCGACGGGCAGGAGCACCAGATCGGCGTCGCCGCGATCGGCCAGCCACTGCGCGGGATCGATCACCGCGTGGTGTTCGACCGCGGAGATGACGATGCGCCGACGCCGCGCGTCGGCGCGACGACGTGCCCAGAAGATGCCCTTGATACCGAGGTTGTCGCTCTCGGTGCCGCCGGCGGTGAAGATGATCTCCGAGGGTCGCGCACCGAGGGAGGCGGCGACGGACTCGCGCGCCTCCTCGAGGTGCCTGCGGGCGCGCCGACCCGATCCGTGCAACGACGAGGCGTTGCCGGGGTCGGCCATGATCCGCGTCATCGCCTCGACGGCCTCGGGCAGCATGGCTGTCGAGGCGGCGTTGTCGAGGTAGACGGGGTCGTCACCGGATATGGGCATGGTCGTCCAAGGATAACGGTGCGCAGGCCTCGAACATTTCGGCCGTCGGTGTGCCGCGGGCCACGAGCGGCCCGCGGGGGTCACGGGGTCACTCGTCAGGGGTCACCCGGGCCGGGCTCATCCGGGCAGGGTCAGCCGGCGAGGGTGAGCGCGTGGACCCGCTCGAGGTCGGCGGCGGCGGGCGGCAGGGGCACCGGCCCGAACACCAGACGTTCGCAACGCTGAGCCAGCTCGCGGCGGTCGGTGCCGGGGAACTGCAGTTCGTGCAGGCGCACGCAGACCGTCAGATCGCGGGTCGCGAGGATGCGACGCACGGTGTCGAGAAGGTCGTCGTCCCCGATGAACGCCGGGATCGTCGAGATGTCTGAGATGTCGCGGTCGCCGGCACGGAACCCGACGTGCACCGGCAGGACCGACGCCCCGGTGTCCACGGCCGACTGGAACAGCGCGGGGCGGAAACGTCCACCCGACCGTCCACACCAGGTGGTGCCCTCGGGGAAGACGCCCACGGCGTCGTCGGCGTGAAGCCCCTCGACCATCTGCTCCAGCACGCTCGGCAACTGCCGCAACGACTCGCGGTGGATGCCGATCACGCCGAGTCGTCGCGCCAATCCGCCGATCACCGGCCACCCCTGCAGTTCGGATTTCGCGACGAAGCGGGCCGGGACGACCGTCGCGATGGCGACGATGTCGAGGAACGACGTGTGGTTGGCGACGACGAGGCCCGCGCCCCGACCGGCGAACGGTCGCCGGTCGTCGATCTCGACCGCGATGCCCAGAGCGCCGAGCAGCGACCGTGCCGCCACGCGGATGAAGCGTCGTCGCAACGGCCGCGGGAGAACCTGCACCATCGCCCCGACGGGGACCAGCCAGCCAACGGTGGCCGCCACTGCGGCGACGCGTAGCGCGATGGCGCCGCGGCCCCGCGTGGTCGGCGGGTCGGTGATGCAGCCCGCCCCGCAGGGGCTCGAGGGGAACCAGGCGTGTCGGGCGGTGTCGGTGTGTCGGGGGTCGATCGGGGTCACGGTGGTGTCGGTCATGACTGCCTCTCTGCTCACGCCTGCGCGGCGTCGGCGGCCGACCGCAGTCGGTCGAGATATCGGATGTTGGCCCGTGTGGTGTCGAGCACGGTGACGAAATCGGCGACCCCGAAGTCGGGGTCGTGGGCCGGTTCGCCGCAGATCTGCGCCCCGATGCGCAGATACCCCGACAGCAGTGGCGGTGTGGGTGTGCCGACCGCCGGGGCGATGTCGTCGAGGGTGCGGCCGTCGATCACGACCGGTCGCAAAGGGTGGACCTCCCAGGGCGCGCGGTGGCGCGCGAGCACGAGGTCGCGGACCGCGCGGACGACGGCGGCCGGCGGGGTGCCGTCAGCGGGGTCGACGGGTACCGAGGTGCAGCCGACGACGAAGCGGTAGCCGGCGAGGTCGAGGTACCGGAGGATGCCCGACCACATGAGTGACATCACCGCGCCCGAGCGGTGGGCCGGGGCCACGCACGCCCGCCCCATCTCGACGGTCTCGGCGGCGATGGGCTCGAGTGCGCTGAGGTCGAACTCGGTGGCGGTGTAGAGACCGCCGGCGGCGATGGCGCCGGGCGGGGGCAGCATCCGGTAGCACCCGACGACCTCGTCGGTGGGGATGTGTCGGACGACGACGTGGTCACAGTGGTCGTCGAAGCGGTCGGTGTCGCGGCCGTCGACCGCGCGGTCCATGGAGCCGTCGAACCCGGGCTCGGTCGAGAACACCGTGTATCGGAGGCGCTGCGCGGCCTCGACGTCCTCGGGTGCCGAGGAGACCGACAGCGCGTAGCGTGCCCCGGCGAGCAGGGGCTGCGCGGTCCCGCGGACCGGTCGCCGCAGTGTGGAGATCGGTGAATTACCCATGGCCACAGGTCTAGTTGGCGAACCGGACACGGCAGCACCGCTCGCGTGTCGTGTCGGTGGAGACCCGATGAACTCCCCCGGCCAGGGTGAATGCGGCCTGACAAGCATGTGACCCCCGGCGCAGCGCCGGGGGTCACATGGTGGAGAGGGTGATGATCAGCTGATCACTTGCGCTTGTTGACCGCCTCGGTCAGCTGCGGCGCGACGTCGAACAGGTCGCCCACGATGCCGTAGTCGGCGATCTCGAAGATGGGTGCCTCTTCGTCCTTGTTGACCGCGACGATGGTCTTCGACGTCTGCATGCCGGCGCGGTGCTGGATGGCACCGGAGATGCCGAGTGCCACGTACAGCTGCGGCGACACGGTCTTGCCGGTCTGACCGACCTGGAACTGGCCCGGGTAGTACCCGGAGTCGACGGCGGCGCGCGAGGCGCCGACGGCGGCACCGAGCGAGTCGGCGAGCTCCTCGACGACCGAGAACTTCTCGGCGCTGCCGACGCCACGGCCGCCGGAGACGACGATCGACGCCTCGGTCAGCTCGGGGCGGTCGCCACCCACGATCGGCTCCACCTTGGTGATCTTGACGGCGTTGGCGGCCGGGGCGGGAACCTCGACATCGACGCGCTCGCCCGCGCCGGCCTGCGGTGCGGCCTCGACGCCACCGGGACGGATCGAGTAGATCGGGATGTCACCCTTGGGCTGCGCCTCGACGGTGAACGCGCCACCGAAGATGGAGTGCACGCCGGTCTTGTCGTCCTTGATCTCGACGACGTCGTAGAGGATGCCCGAGCCGAGGCGCACCGCGAGACGTCCGGAGATCTCCTTGCCGTCGGCGTTGGCGGCGACGATGATGCCCGCCGGCGACGCCTGCTCGGCGACCGCGGCCAGGATGTCGACCTTGGGGCTGATCAGGTAGCCCTCGACGTCGTCGGACTCGGCGGCGTAGACCTTCTCGGCGCCGGCCTCCTTGAGACCGTCGATGATGCTGTCGGTGGTGCCGGGCTTGCCCGCGACGACGACCGACGGGCTGCCGAGCGACCGCGCCGCGGTGATGAGCTCGGAGGTGACCTTCTTCAGTGCACCCTCGGCGTCCAGCTCGGCGAGTACCAGTACTTCTGCCATGTTCTTACGCTCCTGTGTGTGTCGGGTGTCGGGGGTCAGATGATCTTCTGGCCGACGAGGTACTCGGCGACCTTGGTGCCACCGTCGCCCTCGTCGGTGACCCGCTCACCCGCGGTCTTCGGCGGCTTGGGGACCGACGACGTGACCGTCGAACCCGCGTTGTCGAGGCCCACATCGGTGGACTCGACGCCGATCTCGGCCAGGCTCACGACCTGGACTTCCTTCTTCTTCGCGGCCATGATCCCCTTGAACGAGGGGAAGCGCGGCTCGTTGATCTTCTCGTTCACGCTGACGATCGCGGGCAGCTGCGACTGGACGTGGGTGATGCCCTCGTCGGTCTCGCGCTCACCGGTCAGCGTGTCGCCCTCGACGGTCAGCTTGCGCAGGTGCGTCAGGTGCGGGAGCTCGAGGTACTCGGCGATCATGGACGGCACCGCGCCGCCGCGGCCGTCGGTCGCCTCGTTGCCGGCGATGACCAGCTCGACACCCTCGACGGTGCCCAGGGCACGCGCCAGGACGTAGGCCGTCTGAACGGCGTCGGAGCCGTGCATCTGGTCGTCCTTGATGTGGATGGCCTTGTCGGCACCCATCGACAGCGCCTTGCGGATCGCGTCCGTGGTGCGCTCGGGTCCGGCGGACAGGATGGTGACCTCACCACCGCTGGACTCCTTGATCTGGAGCGCCTCCTCGACGGCGCGCTCGTTGATCTCGTCGAGCACCGCGTCGGCGGCCTCGCGGTCCAGCGTGTAGTCGCCATCGGACAACTTGCGCTCGGACCAGGTGTCCGGAACCTGCTTGATCAAAACGACGATGTTCGTCATGGTCCTCATCGACCTCCAGCTCGGAAATTCGTGAACTCACCGTAAACTTACTGCCCGGTAAGGTAAAGCGCTCCCCTCCACTGTATCCCCATATCCGGCCCTGTAGGACACTGCGTAGTAGCAGGTCGGGCGGCGGTCGGAGACATCGCTCACACCACCGCCGACCGGGACCCGAACGCCACCGCGGTGATTGCCACTAGGCTCCCCCGAATGACGAACGCCCCGATGACGCACACCACCGGAGACGTCGGACCCGCCGCCGGGAACCTCGCCGTGCAGACCATGGTGCTGACCGGGGAGCGGACCGCCCCCGGCATCGCCGAGGAGAACTACTGGTTCCGCCGTCACGAGATCGCCTACGCCCACGTCCTCGACGACTGTGCCGGCGCGACGGTCCTCGAGGCGGGCTCGGGTGAGGGGTACGGCGCGGACATGCTCGCCGACGTCGCCACCGAGGTGATCTGCGTCGACTACGACGCCACCGCCGTCGAGCACGCCCGCGGCCGCTATCCGCGTCTCGTCGTCCACCGCGGCAACCTCGTGGACCTCCCGCTGCCCGACGACTCCGTCGACACGGTCGTCAACTTCCAGGTCATCGAACACCTCTGGGATCAGCCGCTGTTCGTCCGCGAGTGCGCCCGCGTGCTGCGGCCGGGCGGCACGTTGTTCATGAGCACGCCCAACCGCATCACCTTCTCCCCCGGCCGCGACACGCCGCTCAACCCGTTCCACACGCGCGAACTCGACCCCACCGAGTTGCGAGAACTCCTCACCGACAACGGCTTCGAGATCACCTCGATGCTGGGCGTCCACCACGGACCGGCACTGCGAGCACTCGACAAGCGATGGAACGGGTCGTTCATCGGCGCCCAGATCGATCGCGCGCTCGCCGGTGAGCCCTGGCCGGTCGCCCTGACCGCCGACGTCGGCAGCATCCTCACCAGCGACTTCGAGATCCACGCCGACGACATCGAGGCCAGTCTGGATCTCCTCGCGGTCGCCGTCCTGCGGTGACGCCGCGTTCCGGCGCCGAAGAGGTGCCCGGGCAGTTCACACTCGTCGCCCACTCGCATCTGCCGTGGTTGGCCCATCACGGCCGGTGGCCGGTCGGCGAGGAATGGCTCTACCAGTCGTGGGCCGGGTCGTATCAACCGCTGTTCGCGGTGTTGCGACGGTTGGCCGCCGACGGCCTCACCGGTCAGATCAGTCTGGGGGTCACCCCGGTCCTCGCCGCCGCTCTCGACGACCCCCACTGCCTGTCGGCCATGCACGAGTGGCTGGCGTCGTGGCAGCTGCGCGCGACCGACGCCGCCACCGCCGGCCCGGCGTCGGCGCCACTGGGGCGCCGCGAGTTCCGTGCGGCCGGTGCCGCCCTCGCCGACTTCGAGACCCACTGGCGCCACGGCGGATCGGCCGGTCTGCGCGCCCTGGTCGACGCCGGCACCGTCGAGGTGCTCGGCGGGCCGCTGGCACATTCCTTCTCGCCGCTGCTCGATCCCCGCATGCGTCGGTTCACCCTCGCCGAGGGTCTCGCCGACACCCGTGCGCGGATCGGTACGACGCCGCAGGGGATCTGGGCTCCCGAGTGCGCCTTCGCTCCCGGCATGGAGGAGGAGTACGACGCGGCGGGCGTCACCCACTTCATGGTCGACGGCCCTGCCCTGCACGGTGACACCGCGCTCGGACGCCCGGTGCGCGGCTCCGACGTCGTCGCGTTCGGGCGCGACCTCGACATCAGCTACCGCGTGTGGTCGCCGCGGTCGGGGTATCCCGGTCACGCCGCCTACCGCGACTTCCACACCTATGACCACGATTTCGGTCTCAAACCCGCCCGGGTCACCGGGCGCGGTGTCGCCGGGCCGGACAAGGCGCCCTACGACCCCGAGCGCGCGCAGGCCGCGATCGACACACACGTCGAGGATTTCGCGGCGCGGGTCCGTGAACGGCTGATCGACGAGTCCGCACGGATCGGTCGGCCGGCGCTCGTCGTCGCCGCCTTCGACACCGAACTGTTCGGACACTGGTGGCACGAGGGACCGCAGTGGCTCGAGGCGGTGCTGCGGCGGCTACCCGAGATCGGTGTCCGCGTCGGCACCCTCGCCGACGCCCGGGACCGCGGATTCGTCGGCGACCCGGTCGATCTCGGCCCGTCGTCGTGGGGGTCGGGCAAGGACTGGCGCGTCTGGGACGGACCCGCCGTCACCGACCTCGTCGAGCTCAACCGAGACGTGGTCCGCACCGCACTCGACACCGTCGACAAGCGACTCGACACCTTCCGCGGCACCCGCGACCGCGTGTCGGACCAGATCGTGCGCGAGGCACTGATGACGGTGGCGTCGGACTGGGCGTTCATGGTGTCGAAGGACTCCGCGGCCGGATACGCCCGCGACCGCGCCCACAAACACGCCCACGCCACCCGTGAGATCGCCCGAGCGGTGGCCACCGGACGCGACCGGCTCGCTGCGCGCCTCGCCGACGACTGGCACCGCGCGGACACCCTGTTCGCCGGACTCGACGCACGGCGGCTGCCGCGATGAGGATCCTGGTCGTCTCGTGGGAGTACCCACCGGTGGTGGTCGGCGGGCTGGGACGCCACGTCCACCAGCTCAGCGTCGCGCTGGCCGCCGCCGGACACGACGTCGTCGTGCTGACGCGTCGACCGACCGGGTCCGACGCGGTCAGCCACCCGCCCACCGACATCCGGTCCGAGGGTGTGCGCGTCATCGCCACCGCCGAGGACCCGCCCGCCTTCGACTTCGCCCAGGACATGATGGCGTGGACACTGGCCATGGGGCACAGCATGATCCGCTCCGGCCTGCGGATCCGATCCCTCGACGGCGAGCTGTGGCGGCCCGATGTCGTGCACGCCCACGACTGGCTCGTCGCCCACCCCGCGATCGCCCTCGCCGAGTTCTTCGACGTGCCGCTCGTGGCAACCGTCCACGCCACCGAGGCCGGCCGCCACAGCGGGTGGGTCAGCGGCACCATCAACCGTCAGGTGCACTCCGTCGAGTGGTGGCTCGCGCAGGAATCCGACGCACTCATCACCTGCTCGGCGTCGATGCACGACGAGGTCACCCGACTGTTCGGGCCCGACCTCGCCGAGATCCACACCATCCACAACGGCATCGACATCACCACGTGGCCGTTCGCCCCACGCCGCGCCGGAGGCGGCCCGCCCACGCTGCTCTACGCCGGGCGCCTCGAATACGAGAAGGGCATCCAGGACCTCATCGCCGCCCTGCCGCGGATCCGTCGTACCCACCCGGGGACCACGCTCACCATCGCCGGCGACGGCACGCAGGAGACCTGGCTGCGTGAACTCACCCGTCGCCACCGCGTGTCGCGCGCCGTGTCGTTCGCGGGACCGGTCGGCCACGACGGGCTGATCACCCTGATGCAGGCGTGTGACGCCATCGTGTTGCCCAGTCGCTACGAACCGTTCGGGATCGTGGCACTGGAGGCCGCCGCGACCGGCGCCCCGCTCGTCACATCGACCGCCGGCGGTCTCGGCGAGGCCGTCGCCGACGGGCTCACCGGTTCGAGTTTCCTCCCCGGCGACATCGCCGGGCTCGCGACGGCGGTCCGCGCGGTGCTCGACGATCCGGCCGCGGCGCAGCGACGGGCCCGCAACGCTCGCGACCGGCTCACCGAGGAGTTCTCGTGGCCGTTGATCGCCGAACGCACCGCGGAGGTGCTGACCGGGGCCAAACGCAGGATCCGACACCACCTGGGCCGGCCGTCGATCGTGGAACGTCCCCTCCCCGACCGTGACATCTGAGAAAAGCGGACATCCGAGAAAGCGGACATCCGAGGAACCGGATCTTTGCGAAAGCGGATGTCGAGAAGCCGTGGTCGTCCCGCGACCACCGCCGGTTAGCCTGCACGCATGGACTTCGACATCGACACCACCTCGCCTGTTCTGGTCACCGGGGCCACCGGTTATGTCGCCGGATGGCTGATCTCGGATCTGCTCGACGCCGGGGTCACCGTGCACGCCGCGGTCCGCGATCCGGACAACGAGCGCAAGACCGCACACCTGCGCCGACTGGCCGACAACGCGCCCGGTGAGATCCGCTTCTTCGCCTCCGATCTGCTGCGTGACGGCTCCTACGACGAGGCGATGGCCGGGTGCGCCGTCGTGTTCCACACCGCGTCGCCGTTCACCACCGATGTGAAGGACCCGCAGAAGGAACTGGTCGATCCGGCGGTGGAGGGCACGCGCACCGTGCTCGAGTCGGCCAACCGCACCGAGTCGGTATGTCGGGTGGTGCTCACCAGTTCGGTGGCCGCGATCTACACCGACGCCGTCGACTGCGAGCGCGCCGGCGGCACACTGGACGAGGACGACTGGAACACCTCGGCGACGCTCGACTACGAGCCGTACAACCTGTCGAAGACCCTGGCCGAGAAGAAGGCCTGGGAGATCGCCGACGCGCAGTCGCGGTGGCAGCTGGTGGTGATCAACCCGTCGTTGGTGATCGGACCCGCGATCGGGCCGAATCCGACATCGGAGAGTTTCGCGATCGTCAGCCAGCTCGGCAACGGCATGATGGCGTTCGGGGCGCCGCGCATCAAGATCGGCGTCGTCGACGTCCGCGAGGTCGCCGCGGCGCACGTGCGGGCGGCGTTCCTGCCCGACGCGAAGGGCCGCCACATCCTGTCGGCCGCCGACACCGACCTGCTCGAGATGGGCAAGGCGCTGCTGCCCCGTTTCGGCCGCCGACGTCCGCTCCCCCGCTTCCCGCTGCCGATCCCGGTGCTGGTGGCCGTCGCCCCGTTCGTCGGTCGCGACCGTCGTTTCGTGAAGCGCTGTTCGGGACGGCCGTTGCGCCTCGACAGCTCGAAGAGTCGCAGCGCGCTGGGGATCTCGTACCGACCGATGCGGGAGTCGTTGGAGGACATGTTCGCCTCGATGCTCGACGCCGGTCAGGTCAAACTGCTCCGTTGAGCGATCGCCGGGTGCGCTCCTACGAGGGGCGGGCCGCGGCTTTCTTGCGTTCGATGTCGGCGAGCGCGCGTTCGAGTTCGGCGCGCTGCTGCGCGCCCTGCTCCCAGGCCTCCGCCCGGTTGCGCACCACCTTCGCCGGCGCGCCGACCGCGATCGAGAAGTCGGGGACGACGCCGCGGACCACGGCATGCGAGCCGAGTACGCACCCGCGCCCGACGATGGTGTTGCGCAGGACCGACACCTTGGCCGCGATCCACGTGTCGGGGCCGATACGAACCGGTCCCTTCACGATCCCCTGGTCCTTGATGGGGACGGTGATGTCGTCCATGCGGTGGTCGAAGTCGCAGATGTAGCACCAGTCGGCGACGAGGGTGGAGGCGCCGATCTCGACGTCGAGGTAGGCGTTGACGACATTGTTCGCGCCGAACACCGCCTTGTCACCGATACGCAGCGAGCCCTCGTGACAGCGGATGGAGTTGCCGTCGCCGATGTGCACCCACCGACCGATCTCCATGCGGGACAGCTCGGGCGTCGCATGGATCTCGACGTTGCGGCCGAGGAACACCATCCCCCGCAACACGATGTGCGGGTTGGCCATCCGGAAGCGCCACAGGCGGACGTAGCGCACCAGGTACCAGGGTGTCCAGGCGCGGTGGCTGATCACCCACCGCAGGGAGTCGAGCGTGAGAAACCGCGTCTGAGCAGGATCGCGACGCCGTCCGGCGCGTCGCCGCGAACGCAGCGAGGCGTTCCACATGCTCGTCATGGCCTCACACCCTAACGCCAGGCGTGTCACCGCCTGAGCCGGGGCCGACCCGCCTCGCGATAGGCTCACCGTCGATCGATCACCGCAAAGGAGCACCATGCGACGCACCCGAACGCGACGGCCCACCGGCGCCGCGGCAGTGGCTCGTGTCGCCGCGGTGCTCGCCGTCGCCGCCGTGGCCGTCAGCTCGTGTTCCGACGGCACCGACGACGTGCGGTCGATCCCGAGCGCCGGGTGGTCGAGCTACGGCGGCAACGCCTCGAACTCCAACTTCGCCTACCCGACCTCACCGAACGATCTGGAGCTGTCGTGGACCCGCCCGACCGGGGGTCCCATCTCGGCGCCGCTGACCATCTCGGGTCGCCAGAACGTCGGTGTGACGTCACGAACCGACAACGGCTGCAACGTCTTCGTGCTGGATTCGCGCGCCGGTCGGAAGAACTTCTGCAAGCGGATGGCCGCCGGTGTCGAACTGAACTCCATGCTCGTCGACCAGTACGACAACGTGTACCTCGGGGAGGCCGGCCTGTTCCTGGCCTACACGGGCAGCGGCGGGATCCGGTGGCGCTTCCCCACCGTCGGAGTGCCGGTGTCGGCGAAGTTCGCCGCGCCCGGCACGGTGCTGGTGACGACGACACAGGGGCAGGTGCTGCTGCTGGATTCGCAGACCGGTCAGGCCGTGGCCCCGGGGGTGTCGTTGCGACCCGATGCCGACGCGTCGCAGCCGTCGTTCGGTCTCGGCGACTGTGTCTCGGCCGGGCCGAACTGTGCGATCGGCGCCAGCCCTGCGGTCGACGAGCAGGCACAGAGGTTCTATCTGAACTTCTGGCCGCAGGGTGCGATCGCCTCGGAGGTACGGGCGCTGAGTTACAGCGAGGTCAACGGCGACCGCGCGCTGCGTGACAGCTGGACCACCCAGATCCCCAGCGGCGTGATCGGGACACCCACGCTGTCGTCGGACCGCACGACGCTCTACGTGTTCGACCGGCTCGGCAGCATCTATGCCCTCGATGCCGCGACCGGGAAACGCAAGTGGGACTACTTCATCGGCGGGTACGGCTTCGGGACGATGACGGTGTCGCCCGACGGCACGATCATCCCGACCGGTGTGATCGGTGCACCGTTGATCTCGGTGAAGGACCGCGGCGACCGCGCCGAGGCCGGGTGGCGCCGCAACGATCTCCAGGCGGTCAGCCTGTCAACGCTCACCGAGGCCGGCACCGCGTGGGTCGTGGCGCGCAACCCGCAGACGAAGGCGCTGAAGCTGCTCGAGGTGTCGTCGTCGGACGGCACCACGAAGCGGACGCTCGATCTGCCGCAGGCGGTCGGGTTCACGACCGGCGTGGCGGTGTCGGCGTCGGGTCGTGTCGCCACGGCCACCAATCTCGGCGAGATCTACTTCTTCGACGCACCGAAGAGCTGATCGCTCTCACGCCGCCCAGGTGATCGGCCACCGGGGCCAGGTGACGTCGATCCGTGGGGCACGCGTGCGCCGCTCGGCCACGAGGTGGGCGAGCTGGTGTTCGATGTCGAGGACCCGGGGCGATTCTTCGACTGTCGGCGGGTCGATCCATGGATCACGACTGGTCGAATGCCGTTGCAGCAGTTGATCGATCCGGTGCAGCTGGTTGGCGCGAAGGGCGTCAGGTGGGTCGGTGTTGCGTCGCCAGCCGTACCGGCCGCGGTCGGGTCCATCGGTGATCTTCTCGGTGGTCCATTGGTGCGGCTCAGTCCCGACGGCGCGGTTGTGGGGTCCACACGCGGGCGCCATGTCGGTGGAGTCGGTAGTGCCGCCGTCGGCCCAATCCTGTTCGGCGTGGTGCATCTCGGTGTGCGCGAACGGGACCGAGCAGTCGTCTTTGCTGCAGCCCTTGTACTTGGCGAACGCCATCAGCCGTTGCGCGGGTGAGGCGAGGCGCCGGGATCGTCCGAAGAAGAGTGGCTCGTTGGTGATGTCGCTGAACACCGCGAGGTGGGTCTGGGCGTCAGCGGCCAATTTCACGACATCGGTGATCGGGAGGTCGCTGCCGGTGGCGGTGCGTGCGATGCCGGCGTGTTCACGCAGCTGGGCGTCGGTGATCGAGACGATGATCTGTGACGGCAGTCCGCGATGTGACCCGCCGAGGAGTCCGCCGGTGACTGCGGCGTCGAGAAGAGCCTTCAGCGCATCGTGATTGCGTTGACTCTGCGAGCGGCAGTCCCGGTCGGCTGCTTGTTTCAGCAATTCCGGATCGGCATCACCGTGATCGCCCTTCGGGGACTGCTCGTCATCCGGATTGTTCATCCCAGGAGCCGCCCATTTCGCCAACACAACGTCGAACAGAGCGCGCGTCATCGGATCGAGTGTCGCGGTGAGCTTCGACATCAACTGCGAGTCCTGGCACCCCAGCGACAGTTTCCGATTCCGAGCCCGATCGCGGTCGTCGGTGAGGGTGCCGTCGGGGTCGAGGTGCGCGAGGATGCGTACTCCGACCGCGCCGAGCTCCTTGGGTGTGAGCGTCGTGGCGAACTCGGCGAGAGCCTTCTCGGCAAAGGCGCGGTGTTCAGGTTCGACCGCGGTGGGGATCTTGTTCATCACGTCGAGTACGGCGTGGACGTGGTCGGGGCCGATCGAACCTGCGGCCAGTTCGCGAGCGGTGTTCGGGCACACCGGCGGTAGCTTCTCGCCGGTCATCGCGTGCATCGGTTCGAGCGCCTGCACTTGTGTCAGACGCTTCTTTGGTTGTGTGATGCGCAGTTTGGTCTGCAGGAACTCGGTGAGGGTCACACACCCGACGGCGCGGTGCGCGTCGCGGTCGGAGACCTCGAGAATGCGGCGGTTACCGATGGACGCGAGTTGGCGGACAGCGGTTTCATGGGTGATCGCCAGTTGCGCGACTGTCTCGTCGTCGTAGGCGTCCGAGGCCTCTTCGGCAATCTCTTTCACAAGGGTTTGCAGGGCAGCGTATTTCGCGACAAGATCGCTCACGTACTACCCCCTCCCCAGGTGGTTCTGTACATCCAGGTTAGCACGGATGTTCGATACTTGGGAGGTTGATTTCAGTGAATAGTGTTGAACGCAAGTGTATTTCGGGTGGGCGTAGTGCGTTCTACCCTACTGACGGCGAAGGCTACTGAGACTTCCGGCCGGTGATGACGATGTTGTAGAAGAACTTCGGGGGCACGACCTTGCGGAGGACGTTCTCGTCGAGCCAGGTGAGGCGCTTCCAGCCACCGAAGGCGAAACGTGCCCAGCCCCAGCCCAGCTTCTCCGGCGGCACGGCCGCCTCGAAGGTGCGCACCGGCCATCCGAGCATCGCCGCGGCGAACTCCTCGGTGGTGGTCGAGACGTCGACGGCGCCGGCGCTGCGCGAGATCGCCTCCAGCTCTGCGGGATCGAAGGTGTGGATGTCGACGACGGCCTCGAGCGCCGCGGCGCGCGAGGACTCGTCGAGTTCGGCCTGCGGTCGCCGCCACGACTGCAGCGGACCGAGCTTGGTGACCGTGGTGGTCGCGGCCCAGGTCGCGCGGCTGAGCCAGCGCGCGTAGAAGTCACCGATCGTCGACGGCTCGCCGGCGAAGATGAAGCGGCCGCCCGGCTTGAGGACGCGGAGAACCTCGCGCAGCGCCTGCTCGACATCGGGGATGTGGTGCAGCACAGCGTGTCCGACCACGAGGTCGAAGGTGTCGTCCTCGTAGGGGATCGTCTCCGCGTCGGCGACACGGCCGTCGACGTCGAGGCCGAGGTTCGTTCCGTTGCGCAGCGCCACCTTGACCATGCCCGGCGACAGGTCGGTCACCGAACCGCGCTCGGCGACTCCCGACTGCATCAGGTTGAGGAGGAAGAACCCGGTGCCGCAACCGAGTTCGAGGGCACGCCCGTAGGGCAGCGTCTCGGTGGCCCCGGCGGCGTCGAACCGACCGCGCGCGTAGTCGATGCAGCGCTCGTCGTAGGAGATCGACCACTTCTCGTCGTAGGTCTCGGCTTCCCAGTCGTGATAGAGCACCTGGGCGAGCTTGGTGTCGGCGAGCGCGGCCTGCACCTGTTCGGCCGAGGCGTGCGGATTGGGTGCGGGATCGTGCGGGGAGGCGGTCATGTGCAGCTCACTTACCGGTGAAGGAGGCCTTGCCCGGCCCGTTGTCGACGAAGGATTTCATGCCGATGGCGCGGTCATCGGTGGCGAACAACGAGGCGAACAGGTGCGCCTCGATCTTGAGTCCGGTGTCGAGATCGGTGTCGAGGCCCTCGTCGATGGCGGCCTTCGCCGCGGCCAGCGCGACACTGGCGCCACCTGCGAACTTCGACGCCCACGCGAGCGCGGCGTTGTAGACCTCGTCGGGCGCGACGACCTCGTCGACCAGACCGATCCGCAACGCCTCCTCCGCTCCGACGAACCGTCCGGTGAAGACCATGTCCTTGGCACGGGGCGCACCGATGAGACGCGCGAGGCGCTGTGTGCCGCCTCCGCCGGGGATGACACCCAGCAGGATCTCGGGGACACCGAGCTTGGCGTTGTCGCCGGCGATGCGCCGGTCGGCGCCGAGGGCGACCTCGAGTCCACCGCCGAGGGCATAGCCCGTGATCGCGGCGACGGTCGGCTTGGGGATCGAGGCGATCGCACCGAGGCCCGCCTGCAACCGCCCGGCGACCTTGCTCATCTCGGCGAAGGTCATGTCGTTCATCTCTTTGATGTCGGCGCCGGCGGCGAGCACCTTCGGGCCGCCGTAGACGACGACGGCCTTGATCGTGTCGTCCTCGGTCGCGGCGAGCGCGGCGTCGGCGAGCTCCTGCTGGACCTGCCGGTTGAGGGCGTTCATCGGCGGCCGGTTGAGCAGGATCGTCCCGACCCCGGGGTGATCGGCGCTGGTCTCGAGGGTCACGAATTCAGGCATGGACGCAGGCTACCGGTAGCGACGCCTATCCCATCGGCGGGGAGCGGCGCCACCCATCGCGCGCGGACATCGATCGAACAGCCGTTAGTCGGCCTCATCACCCGCCTAGTGTGTCCGTTGTGACGACGACCCCGATCCACGCCGAGCTCCGCCGGATCAGCCGCCTGCTGCCGCGCAACCCGATCAACGCCCGCACGGTGCCGCTGGTGCGCGCCGCGACGAGGCTTCTCGCGCTCGTACCGGACCGCGGCGTCGAGACCGTGCGCCTGCCGTCGGGCGCATCGGTCCGCGTGCACCGTCCTCCGACGGCGCCGACAGCGCAGCACCCGGCTCCGGCGATGGTGTGGATACACGGTGGTGGATACCTGTTCGGCACCGCGCGCCAGGACGACGCCCTGTGCGCTCGCTTCGCGCGGACTCTGGGCATCACGGTGGCCGCGGTCGACTACCGACTCGCACCCGAACACCCGTTCCCCGCGCCCGTCGACGACTGCCTCACCGCCCTGCGGTGGCTGGCCGACCAGCCGACGGTGAACAGCGACGCGCTCGCCATCGGGGGCGCCAGCGCGGGTGGCGGTCTGGCGGCGGCACTCGCGCAGCGGGTCCACGACGAGGGCGAGTTCACCCCGGCCCTGCAGTTGCTGGTGTACCCGATGCTCGACGACCGCACCCCAACCCCCGATGCGGACTCCGCGCGGGGGCATCGACTCTGGAGCGGGGCGTCCAACACCTACGGGTGGTCGTCCTACCTCGGCGACACCGACCGCGACCGAGCGGTACCCGCCCGTCGCGCCGACCTCGCCGGGTTGCCACCCGCCTGGATCGGCGTCGGCACCAACGACCTCTTCCACGACGAGGACCTCGCCTACGCGCGACGGCTCACCGAGGCGGGTGTCGCGTGCGAGACCGTGGTGGTGCCGGGCGCCTTCCATGCCTTCGACAAGGCCGCCCCCGGCGCGACGGTGACGCGGGACTTCTTCGACGCCCAGTGCGCCGCGCTGCGGGGCGCACTCGCCTAGGGTCGATCCATGGCAGCCGAATCCGCCGGCTCTCCCGTCGAGCTCACCGTGGGTGACCGGACGGTGCGCGTCTCGAGCCCCGACCGCGTCTACTTCCCCACCCGCGGCGAGACCAAACTCGACCTCGTCGAGTACTACCTGTCGGTGGGCGACGGGATCGTCCGCGCCCTCCGCGACCGTCCGTGTATGTTGCATCGCTACCCGAAAGGCGTGGCAGGGCAGAAGGTGCACCAGAAGCGCATCCCGGCCGGTGCGCCGGAGTGGCTCGAGACCGTCGAGATCTACTTCCCGCGGTACGGGCGCACCGCCGACGAGGTGTGCGTGACCGAACTGGCGACCGTGGCGTGGGCCGTGCAGATGTCGACCGTCGAGTTCCACCCCTGGAACTCACGCAGGTTCGACACCGAGAAGCCCGACGAGTGGCGGATCGATCTCGACCCGATGCCCGACTGCGACTTCGACAAGGTCCGTCGCGCCGCCCACGTCGCCCACGAGGTCCTCGACGAACTGGGCATCCGGGGTTTCCCCAAGACCTCGGGCGGGTCGGGGCTGCACGTCTACGTCCGCATCGAACCGGAGTGGTCGTTCACCGACGTCCGCCGGGCCGCACTCGCTTTCGCGCGAGAGGTGGAGCGCCGCAACCCCACCGACGTCACCACCACCTGGTGGCGCAAGGACCGCGATCCGACGGCGGTGTTCGTCGACTACAACCAGAACACCCGTGATCACACCATCGCGGCCGCCTACTCGGTGCGCGGCAACCCCGATGCGACGGTGTCGACGCCGATCGAGTGGTCGGAGATCGACGACGTCGACCCGCGGGATTTCACCATCGCCACCGTGCCGGCGAGGTTCGCCCGCCTCGGCGACCTGCACGCCGAGATCGACGATGTCGCACACCGCCTCGACACCCTGCTCGAGTGGGCCGATCGCGACGGCGTCACCGCCGACGCACCCGAACCCGATGCGACCCCCGATCCGTCAGAGAGCACGTCCACCGAAGCGAACGGAGAACTCCACTCGTGATGCACCCCCGCGCCGACCGATCTGCCGCACCCGTCCGGGACCCACTCGTGCTGGGACGCCGGGCGTTCCTCGCCTCGGTGGGCGGTGTGGTGGCTGCGGGGTTCCTGTCCGCGTGCGGTGACGACTCGACGCCGCGGCCCACCATCACCCCCGACCTCTCCGGCGCCGACACCACCGTCCGGGTGCAGAACGATCTGTACCGCCACGTCAACGGGAGCTGGCTGAAGACCTATCAGATCCCCGCCGACAAGGCCGGTTTCGCGACGTTCACCGAACTCGACGACACCGCGCGGGAACAGTTGCGCGCCATCATCGAGAAGATCCCCGCCTCGGCCACCGGCGAGGACGCGAAGGTGCGTGACCTCTACGCCAGCTACATGGACACCGCGGCCATCACCGCCGCCGGGGTCGGTCCCGTCACCCCGCTCCTCGACGCCATCTCCGCGGCGCAGACCAAAACCCAACTGACGCAGGGCCTCGCGTCCCTGTCGACCGCGGGCGGCTCCGGGATCATCGATTTCTACGTCGCGCCCGACCAGGAGAACGCCACCCGATACGTCGCCAACATCGTCCAGTCCGGCATCGGTCTGCCCGACGAGTCGTATTACCGCGAGGACAGCTACGCGAAGACCCGCGCCCAGTACGTCGAGTTCCTCACGACCCTCGCCCGCGAGGCCGGGCTCGCCGACCCTGGGGGTGTCGCGACCCGCGCGATGTCCGTCGAGACCGCGGTCGCGAAGGGGCATCTCACGACCGTCGAGAGCCGCGACGCGAAGGCGACCTACAACCCGAAGACGTGGGCACAGTTCACCGCCGAGGCACCCGGGATGGACTGGGAGGCATGGCGTTCGGGTCTCGGAGCCACCGAGTCGCAGTTCTCGCGCGTGGTGCTCACCGGGAACAAGGTCAGCGCGACGGTCGGCACGGTGTGGCGCGACACCCCTATCGACACCCTGCGCGACTACATCCGCATGATCGTGCTGCGCAGCTACGCCCGCTACCTGTCACCGGCGTTCGCCGACGCCTCCTTCGACTTCTTCAGCAAGACTCTCAACGGCGTCGAGCAGCAGCCCGAGCGCTGGAAGCGCGGGGTGACGGTGGTCGACACCCTGCTCGGCGAGGCGTTGGGCAAGAAGTATGTGAAGCAACACTTCTCGTCGACCGCGAAGTCCGACGCCAAGAAGCTGGTCGGCAACCTGCTCGAGGCGTACAAGCGCAGTTTCGAGAAGATCGACTGGTTCAGCGACGCGACCCGCAAGGAGGCGCTGACCAAACTGGGCAAGATCAACGTCAAGATCGGGTATCCCGACACGTGGCGCGACTACTCCGACGTGACGATCAGTCGCACCGACCTGGTGGCGAACTACCGCAACGGATACGCCTTCGAGTCCAGGCGCCAGACCGCCAAACTGGGCACGAAGGTCAACAAGGACGACTGGCAGATGACGCCGCAGACCGTCAACGCCTATTACGACCCCACCTTCAACGAGATCGTCTTCCCCGCGGCGATCCTGCAGTCCCCCTTCTTCAGTCCCGACGCCGAGATCGCGGTCAACTACGGCGGGATCGGTGCGGTCATCGGCCACGAGATCGGTCACGGTTTCGACGATCAGGGCTCGCAGTACGACGGCGACGGCAACCTGCGGGATTGGTGGACCGCGGCCGACCGCGCTGCCTTCACCACGAAGTCCGACGCCCTCATCGCGCAGTACAACACGCTGGTTCCGCAGGGACTCAAGCCCGATCAGCACGTCGACGGCGCCCTCACCGTCGGCGAGAACCTGGCCGACCTGGGCGGGTTGTCCATCGCATTGTCGGCGGCGTCGATCGCTGCGGGGTCCGACGGCCAGAAGGACTTCGACCGGACCGACGTGTTCCTGTCGTGGGCACGCATCTGGCGCAGCAAGGACCGCCCGGCCGCTCTGGCCGAGCAGCTGGCCACCGACCCGCACTCACCCGGCGAGTTCCGGTGCAATCAGGTGGTGCGCAACCTCCCCGACTTCTACTCGACGTTCGGGGTGGCCCCGACCGACGCGTTGTATCTGCCGGAGGCGCAACGGGTTCAGATCTGGTGACCCACGGCGGGGGTCACAGGTCGCCGTAACGATCCGATCCGTCGAACTCGATGCGCACCGCGGTGCCGTCGGAGATCAGTGTCGGCGTGATGGTCTCGATGGTGCGGGGTGCCGCCATGAGGTCGGCGACGGTGTCGAACCCCGCGAGATGGTCGAGTTGGGCCCACGTCGGCGGCAGCAGGAATGCCTCGCGGGCCCGCCACCGCGCCATCACGTCGTCGATGCGGTGCCACCCGGCCGAGGCGGCTTCGGTGGTGCGGTCGTCGGCGACCTGACCCGTCGGCAGCACGGCGAGGAAGAATCGGGTGTCGTAGCGACGCCGCTCGCCCAGCGGGGTGATCCAGTGCGCCAGCGGCGCGAGCAGATCGGCCCGCAACACGAGGCCGTTGTCGCGGAGGAACCCCGCGAGCGAGATCGTCTTGTCGACCAGGTCGGCGCGGGCCGGGTCGTGCGTCGAGGTGTCCGACAGCACGTCGTGTGCCCCCGACCCGGCGAGCAGCACCCCGCACTCCTCGAAGGTCTCGCGTACTGCGGCACACACCAGCGACTGCGCCAACGGCTCGCTGTCGTCTGAGCCGAATTGCTGTGCCCACCAGTCCGGTTGGGGTCCGGTCCAGGCGATGTCGGCCTCGGCGTCGCGGGGGTCGACCCCTCCGCCGGGGAACACCGTCATCCCACCGGCGAAGGCCATCTGCGCCACGCGCCGGATCAGGAACACCTCGATGCCCGGACCGTGGGTGTCGTCGGCGGGTGCATCCCGGACGAGGACCACGGTCGCGGCGTCACGGACCGGGACCGACTCGGGGTCGTCGACGGGGCGGAAGTCGCCGGGGGTGCTCATTCGCGGGCCCGCCGGTGGCCTCCCGCACGACGGGCCCGGCGGGCGAACCACCGGCCGTCGATCCGGTCGAGGGCGATGGTCTGGCTGAACGCGGCGGTGAGGTTGTCCGCGGTCAGCACGTCGTCGAGCAGTCCCTGCGCCACCACCGCGCCCTGCGACAGCAACAGCGCGTGGGTGAACCCCTCGGGGATCTCTTCGACATGGTGGGTGATCAGGACCGTGGCGGGCGCGTCGGGATCGGCGGCGAGAACGCCGAGTCGGGCCACCAGTTCCTCGCGTCCGCCGAGGTCGAGTCCCGCGGCCGGCTCGTCGAGCAGCAGCAGCTCGGGATCGGTCATGAGGGCGCGGGCGATGAGCACCCTTTTGCGTTCCCCCTCCGACAGGGTGCCGAAGCGCCGGTCGGCGAGGTGCTCGGCACCCATCGACTCCAGGGTCTCGACGGCCTGGGCACGATCGACGTCCTCGTACTCCTCACGCCAGCGGCCGAGGACCGAGTAGCCGGCGGAGATCACCAGATCGGTCACCACCTCGTGGTCGGGGATGCGTTCGGCCAGCATCGACGACGTCACGCCGATGCGCGTCGAGAGGTCGCGGATGTCGGTGTGACCGAGGCGTTCACCGAGCAGGTTCGCGGTGCCCGAGGTCGGGTGCGTCTCGGCGGCCGCCATCCGCATCAGCGACGTCTTCCCGGCACCGTTGGGACCCAGGACGACCCATCGTTCGTCGAGTTCCACCTGCCAGGTGATGGGGCCGACCAGCGTCGTCCCACCCCGGACCAGGGTGACGTCGGTGAAGTCGACGAGCAGATCGGGATCGGGCGAGGGCGGCGGGGACACATCGGCCTGGGGCTCAGCGGGGTCGGTCGCATCGGGGTCGGGCACGTTCCCATCGTGCCGCACCGCGACGCCTGTGGTGGGTTCCGACTCGGGTCGGCGACGGTTTCGCCGATCTTCGTCCGGCGAGTGCGTCAGACGAGTGCGAAGTCCGCGAAGTCGAAGCCCGGCACCACGATGCAGCTCACCAGCGAGGCCTCGTCGTCGGCCGATCGCGCGCGTTGCCAGACCCCCGGCGGGACCACGTACTGCGGGCTCTGACCGGCGACGATGTCGGGTCCGAGGACGACCGCTGTCTCGTCGGCGGGCGCGTCGCCCGTGCCTCCGAGCATCAGTTCCACCGCGGCGCCGCGGTGGTGCAACCAGATCTCGGCGCCTCGCACCGTGTGCCACGCCGACTCCGCGCCCGCGGGCAGCAGGAACAGGATGGCCGTACCCGCGGCACGGTCGCCGACATAGCCCCCGGGACCTCCGGATGTGGCCAGCACCGCTTCGGGGATCACGAGATCGCTGCGCCACGTCTCGCGAAACCAGCCGCCCTCGGGGTGCGGCCGGAGATCGAGGTGTTCAGCCCAGTCGGGGAGTTCGCTCATGCCCCGAACCCTCTCATCCCTGCGGTGCCTGTGTGCGTCGCGCCGTGCGGCCGGACGAGAAGGCGCCGCGCGCGGCGACGACCGTCACCGACCCGGGTTCGACCTCGGTGAACCCCGCGTCGCGGACGGCGATGGTGTCCCGACCGTCCGCGTCGACGGCCCGCGACCAGTCGTCGGGTGGGGCGACGGCGACCGTGAGCGGACATCCCGCACGCCACCAGGTCTCGCACTCCGCGAGCGGGTACAGCGCGGCGGCGAGCATCGCACCGTGGCCCACCTGCGCGGCGAGTTTGCCGACGGTCATGTCGAGGTGCGGGTTGACCCAGAGCACGAGTTCCTCGCCGTCCGCCGCGGGCGGCGTGAGGTCACCCTCGACGTCGGTGCCGCCGATCTGCAGTCGCGCGATGCGGCGGTCGAGACCACCGACGGGTCCCGGCACGATCGCGCGGGCCTGCGCGGCACCCGCGGTGACGGTGAGGCCGTCGACCTCGGCCGCCGCGACCCAGTGCGCGCCACGCGCGCGTCGACTGATCTTGCGGATCCGGGCGCCACACCATCCGGCGACGGGATCGTGCCACGGACCGGGCCCGATGTCACCGTCGGCATCCCACTCCGGGTCGACGCGCTCGTCGAGGCAGAGCAGCACGCTCGCGCGGGCGGCCGCGGTGAGGAGGTCACGACGGGGCGGCGGGTCACCCTTCTCGATCCGGAGCACGAGCGGCATCGCGAGGACCCGGCTCGGGTCGGCGGGGTCGGGGGCACCACCGTGCCGCCGCGACAGCAGTCGATACCGGTCGGCGAAGGTCATGGGTGTGTGCGCCGGTCAGGCGAGGGGGACGCGACGCAACATGCCGTCGAGGGCGTCGGCGGCCTCGATCTCGTCGCGCGTGACGCCCAGGATGAACAGCACGGCGTCGAGGAACGGGTGCGACAGGGCGGCGTCGGCGACCTCCTGCAGCGCGGGTTTGGCGTTGAACGCGATCCCGAGGCCGGCGACGGTCAGCATGTCGATGTCGTTGGCGCCGTCGCCGACGGCGACGGTCTGCTCCATCGGCACGCCGACCTGATCGGCGAACGCGCGCAACGCGATGGCCTTGCCGGGACGGTCGACGACCTCACCGATCACCCGGCCGGTGAGCTTGCCGCCGACGATCTCGAGGGTGTTGGCGCGCACGAAGTCGAGTTCGAGGTCGTGGGCGAGCGGATCGATCACCTGCCGGAAGCCGCCGGAGACCACACCGCAGTGATAACCGAGGCGATGGAGTGTGCGGATGGTGGTCCGTGCGCCCGGCGTGAGTTCGAGTGACGCAGCGACCTCGTCGATCACCGAGGCGTCGAGTCCGGCGAGGGCGGCGACACGCTGGTGCAGGGACTCGGCGAAGTCGAGTTCGCCGCGCATGGCCGCCTCGGTGACCGCGGCGACCTCGGCCTCCCGGCCGGCCTTCGCGGCGAGCATCTCGATGACTTCGCCCTGGATGAGGGTCGAGTCGACGTCGAACACGATGAGCCGCTTGGCGCGACGCGCGAGACCGGCGCGCTCCACGGCGACGTCGATGCCGTGGCGTGTCGCGATCTTGGCCAGTCCCTTGCGCAGGGCGGCGTCGGCGGCGACGTCGTCGCGGCTGACGCTGATGAGCAGTTCCAGCCCGGTCAGCGGGTAGTCGGCGATTCCGCGGATCGAGTCGATGTTGCCGCCCTGGGCGGCGAGATCGGTGGCGACGGCGCTGAACGCGCGGGCGGTCACCGGGTTGCCCAGCATGACCACCGCGTGCGACGACACCGTCCGCACGCCCGGGTCGGCGCCGACATCGACGCTGACATCCATGTCGATGGAGCTCATCGCCTGTTCGACGGTGTCCTGCAGGCTCTCCGGATCGCCGGAGCACAGCACCAACACCCCGAGGGTGAGACGCCCACGGATGACGACCTGTTCGACGTCGAGGAGGTCGACACCGTGGCGAGACAGCGCACCGAGCAGTACCGAGGTGACACCCCGACGATCCGGACCTGTCACGGTGATGAGCACAGCCGTACCCGGCGAGGTCATCGGAGTGTCTCCATCGGCGCCCGACGCGGGGTCGGGTGACATGTCAGCTCGGGTCGGAATCCGCCGACGACTCGTGCGAGCCCACGGTGACCGGATCGCGCTTCGCCTCTTCCATGTGCTTGCTCGCCTGGCCGACGTGCGCCTCGGCGTGCATCCGCTCGATCATGTGCGGGTAGTGCAGCTCGAACGCCGGTCGCTCCGAACGGATCCGGGGCAGCTCGGTGAAGTTGTGGCGCGGCGGCGGGCAGCTGGTGGCCCACTCGAGCGAGTTGCCGAAGCCCCACGGGTCGTCGACGGTGACGACCTCGCCGTAGCGGTAGCTGCGGAACACGTTCCACAGGAAGGGCAGTGTCGACAGACCCAGGATGAAGGCACCGACCGTGGACACGACGTTGAGCGTCGTGAACCCGTCCGACGGCAGGTAGTCGGCGTAGCGACGCGGCATGCCCTCGTTGCCCAGCCAGTGCTGCACGAGGAAGGTCGCGTGGAAACCGATGAACGTGAGCCAGAAGTGGATCTTGCCCAGCTTCTCGTCCATCATGCGGCCGGTCATCTTCGGGAACCAGAAGTAGATGCCCGCGTAGGTGGCGAACACGATGGTGCCGAAGAGGACGTAGTGGAAGTGCGCCACCACGAAGTAGCTGTCGGACAGGTGGAAGTCCAGCGGCGGGCTGGCGAGCAGCACACCGGTGAGTCCACCGAAGAGGAACGTCACGAGGAAGCCGACGGAGAAGAGCATCGGCGTCTCGAACGTCAGATGGCCCTTCCACATCGTGCCTATCCAGTTGAAGAACTTGACCCCCGTGGGCACCGCGATCACGAACGTCATGAAGGCGAAGAACGGCAGCAACACCGCGCCGGTGGCGTACATGTGGTGCGCCCACACCGCGACCGACAGCGCCGCGATGGCGAGGGTCGCGTAGATCAGCGTGGAGTAGCCGAAGATCGGCTTGCGGGAGAACACCGGGAAAATCTCCGACACGATGCCGAAGAACGGCAGCGCGATGATGTAGACCTCCGGGTGCCCGAAGAACCAGAACAGGTGCTGCCAGAGGATCACGCCGCCGTTGGCGGGATCGTAGAGATGGGCGCCGAATTGACGGTCGACCTCCAGACCCATCAGCGCAGCGGTGAGCAGCGGGAACGCGAGCAGGATCAGGACGCTGGTCACGAGGATGTTCCACGTGAAGATCGGCATGCGGAACATCGTCATGCCGGGTGCACGCAGGCAGACCACGGTGGTGACCATGTTGACCGCGCCGAGGATGGTGCCGAGACCGCCGACCGCGAGGCCCATGATCCACAGATCGGCGCCCGCGCCGGGTGAGTGGATGGCGTCGGTCAGCGGGGTGTAGGCGGTCCATCCGAAGTCGGCGGCACCACCGGGGGTGATGAAGCCGGCCAGCACGATGAGGCCACCGAAGAGGAACAGCCAGTAGCTGAAGGCGTTGAGGCGCGGGAACGCCACGTCGGGCGCGCCGATCTGCAGCGGCAGCACCACGTTGGCGAAGCCGATGACGATCGGGGTCGCGTAGAGCAGCAGCATGATCGTGCCGTGCATCGTGAACAGCTGGTTGTACTGCTCGGTGGAGAGGAACTGCATGCCCGGGTGGGCGAGCTCGCCGCGGATCAGCAGGGCCATGAGGCCGCCGATCAGGAAGAACGCGAAACACGTGACGAGGTACATGATGCCAAGCATCTTGTGGTCGGTCGTCGTGATCATCTTGTAGATGAACGACCCCTTGGCACCCGTGCGGTCGGGGTAGGCCCTAACCGGAGCCACCTGGGTGGGCTGGTCTACGGCGGTCACAGATCCTCCTGCCTGCGCGCGGCCCGAGAGCCCGCGACAACAAAGTGCACTGGGTTGATCGTAAACCCTCAGACCCCTCTGAGCCGAGCGGGTCCTACGTTCTGTCGTACTACGGAGGCGGCCCGCGCGGCGGAGCCACGGGACGATCCGGACACGGTGCTAGCGTGAGCGTCGACATGAGGGTGGTCGACCCTCGGGCCCGGAGCGGAAGACTGCAGGTGAACGGTATTTCCAAGCGTCGATCGACGATCGTGGCGGCACTCGCGGTCGCGACCGCGACGGCCCTGACCGTGACGGCGTGCGGCGACACCGGCACCCCGCCCGGAGAGGGCAACGTCACCACCACGACGACCAAGATCGCCAACGCGTACCTCGTCGCTCCCGAACGCAACTTCGACAACGCCTGCGGCGCACCGTCGACACCCGACTCCGGGCAGTCCGATGTCGCCCGTATCGCGGTCACCGATCCCGCCCTGCTCGACGCCGTCTGCGCCCTCGGGATCCAGTCGAAGGTGGTGGCGGTCGCCGCCGAGCGCGGATCCATCGCCCGCAACCTCGGCCCCTCCGTGTTGTCGCTGCCCACGATCGGTACGAACCCGTCGCCCGCCGCGGCGCGCGCCGCCGACGCCGATGTCGTCCTCGGATACGACGCATCCCGCGCGACCGCGTTCGGCGGCCGAGCGGTCACCATCGACCGCACCCTGGGGTGGCGCGAACAGTTCGCCGCCGTCGCCGACGGACTGGGCCGCGGCGAGACCGGGCAACGGCGCCTCGACACCTTCGCCGAGCAGGCCCGCCGCGCCGGATTGCGCGTCGACGCCTCTCACTCGCAGGTCGGGCTGGTGCGCTTCGGTGAGAACAGCGAGACCATCGAGGGCACCGGATCGTTCGCGGGCACCATCCTGTCGGCGATGGGTGTCCAACGTCCGGCGACGCAACGCGGCGCCGGAGCGATCACGGTGAACGACGACAACTTCACCGACGCCGACGCCGACCTCATCTACGTCAGTTTCCGGACGAAGGCCGCCCAGGAACACGGCTCGTCGGTGATGCGCAGCGACAAGTGGCTCGACATGGGAGCCCCCGGATACAACCGCGTCCTCGTGGTCGACGACGACATCTGGTACGGCACCGGCGGTCTCGCCGCGGCAGCGGTCGTACTGGGCGACGCGACCCGCTCGCTCAACTCCTCGAGCTGACCCTCGCGGCCCGGGCACCCTTTGACGCCGGGTGACCGCAACGGTGTCGCCCGGATCATGCACGCATCAGCATGAGCTCATGACCGTCACCGATGACCTGCTGAGCAACAACGCCGACTACGCCGCCGGCTTCTCCGGCCCGCTCCCCCTGCCCCCGAGCAAGCACGTCGCGGTTGTGGCCTGCATGGACGCGCGGCTCAACGTGTACGGGATCCTCGGCCTCGAGGAGGGCGAGGCGCACGTGATCCGCAATGCGGGCGGTGTCATCACCGACGACGAGATCCGCTCGCTCGCGATCAGCCAACGACTCCTCGGGACGACCGAGATCATCCTCATCCATCACACCGACTGCGGGATGCTCACCTTCACCGACGACGAGTTCAAGCGCGGCATCCAGGACGAGATCGGCCAGAAGCCGGCGTGGTCGGCCGAAGCGTTCCCCGATCTCGACGAGGACGTCAAGCAGTCTCTCGCCCGCATCGAGAACAGCCCGTTCGTCACCAAGACGACCTCGCTGCGCGGGTTCGTCTTCGACGTCGCCACCGGCAAGCTCACCGAGGTCACCCGCTAGCAACCAGCTCTGCTGCCGCACACGCTCAGTCGGCCAGAAGTGACTCGAAGGCCGACGCCAGTGCCGCGCGCTGGTCAGCCGTCACCTTGTCGGTGAGGTTCGCCCGGATCGAGGCGGCGTGCGCTGGTCGTGCCGGAGTGAGCGCGCGCTCCCCGACCTCGGTGATGCTCACCGTGACCGAGGGGGTGTCGCCGACACTGCGCGCCACCAGATCTCGCTTCTCCATGCGGGTGATCTGGTGCGAGACCCGACTCTTGTTCCACCGCATCGATGTGGCCAGCTCCCCCTGGCGCAGCGTTCCGTGGCCGAGGTCGACCAGACGCGTCAGCACCCCGAACTCCGCCCCGGTCAGATCCGACGCCGCGAGGATGTCGCGCTCCACCGCGGCGTTCACCTTCTCCCCGACCAGCTTGAACTGGTGCCACAGCGCGAGTTCCGTCGGCGTGAGGCGAGCGCTCGATGTCATGAGGCCACCGTATCGACCGCAGGGTTGTCACGACAACCATGCCGACCTATCGTGGTTGTCATGACAACCCGCGCTCCTGCTCCTGGCCCTGCCCCTGCCATCGTCACCGGCGCTTCCCGATCGATCGGCCGCGCCATCGCCGAGCGCCTCGCACGTGACGGCCACCCCGTGGTGGTGAACTACTCCCGCGACGCGGGTGGGGCCGATGAGACGGTGCAATCGATCGTCGCGGCCGGCGGCAGAGCGATCGCCACCCGGGGAGACGTCGCGTCGCCGACGGACGTGGAGGAGCTGTTCGCCACGGCACGAACAGAATTCGGCGCCGTCGGGATCCTCGTCAACAACGCCGGCGTCAGCGTCCTGGGTGAGCTGTCCGAACTCGACGACAACGCCTATGACCGTGTCTTCGACGTCAGCACACGGGGCACGTACAACGGAGTGCGTTCAGCAGCCAGGCATCTGGCCGACGGCGGTCGGATCGTCAACCTGTCGAGCACCGCCGTGGCGGTCACGACGCCGCGGATGGGCGTCTACCTCGCGGCGAAGGCCGCGGTGGAGACGTTCACCCGGGTCGCGGCGAAGGAGCTGGCATCGCGCGGGATCACCGTCAACGCGGTCGCGCCGGGACTGGTGCGGTCCGAGATGTTCGCCGACGGCAAGACCCCCGAGCAGCTCGCCGCCATCGAGAAGGCCTCCCCCGCCGGCCGACTCGGCGGCGTCACCGAGATCGCCGACGCCGTCGCCCTGCTCACGTCATCGGAGGCGAGCTGGATCAGCGGTCAGATCGTCCGCGTCAACGGTGGCGTCGCCTGAACGACGACACGCCCCGGCCGTGGCCGGGGCGTGTCGCAGCAAGTGGAGCGTGTGTCACCGGGACTCTAGAAATCCCAGCCGAAGGCTGCCTAGAAGTCCCAGTCGTCGTCCTCGGTGTTGACGGCCTTGCCGATGACGTACGAGCTTCCCGACCCGGAGAAGAAGTCGTGGTTCTCGTCGGCGTTGGGTGACAGCGCCGAGAGGATCGCCGGGTTCACGTCGGTCTCGTCGCGCGGGAACATCGCCTCGTAGCCCAGGTTCATCAGGGCCTTGTTGGCGTTGTAGCGCAGGAACTTCTTGACGTCCTCGGTGAGACCGACCTCGTCGTAGAGGGTCTCGGTGTAGTCGGTCTCGTTGTCGTAGAGCTCGAACAGCAGCTCGAAGGTGTAGTCCTTGAGCTCCTGGCGACGCTCGGGGGTGCACACCTCCAGCGCACGCTGGTACTTGTAGCCGATGTAGTACCCGTGCACGGCCTCGTCGCGGATGATCAGACGGATGAGATCGGCTGTGTTGGTGAGCTTTGCGCGGCTCGACCAGTACATCGGCAGGTAGAAGCCCGAGTAGAACAGGAACGACTCGAGCAGCGTCGAGGCGACCTTGCGCTTGAGCGGGTCGTCGCCACGGTAGTAGTCCATGACGATGTTCGCCTTGCGCTGGACGTTGACGTTCTCCTCCGACCAGCGGAACGCCTCGTCGATGTCCTTGGTGGAGCACAGCGTCGAGAAGATCGAGCTGTAGGACTTGGCGTGCACCGACTCCATGAACGCGATGTTGGTGAGCACCGCCTCCTCGTGTGGGGTGGCCGCATCGGGGATCAGCGACACCGCACCGACGGTGCCCTGGATGGTGTCGAGCAGCGTCAGGCCGGTGAACACCCGCATGGTGAGCTGCTTCTCGAGATCGGTGAGCGTGCCCCACGACGGGATGTCGTTGGACACCGGCACCTTCTCGGGCAGCCAGAAGTTGCCGGTCAGCCGCTCCCAGACCTCGGCGTCCTTCTCGTCGGGCACCCGGTTCCAGTTGATCGCCGACACACGGCTGACCAGCTTGATGGGCGCCCCGTCGGCGGGTGAATGGCTCTGTGTGGAGGTCATCGTGCGCTCCTGATGATCGGTTCGGTCGGGAAACTGGCTGCGAGACTGGGGTTCACGGACATGCGGGGAGTCACAACATGCACGAGACGCAACCCTCGACCTCGGTGCCCTCGAGCGCGAGCTGACGCAGGCGGATGTAGTACAGCGTCTTGATGCCCTTGCGCCATGCGTAGATCTGCGCCTTGTTGACGTCGCGGGTGGTGGCGGTGTCCTTGAAGAACAGGGTCAGGCTCAGGCCCTGATCGACGTGCTGCGTCGCCGCGGCGTAGGTGTCGATGATCTTCTCGTAGCCGATCTCGTACGCGTCCTGGTAGTAGTCCAGGTTGTCGTTCGTCATGTACGGCGCCGGGTAGTACACGCGGCCGATCTTGCCTTCCTTGCGAATCTCGACCTTCGCGGCCACCGGGTGGATCGAGCTGGTGGAGTGGTTGATGTAGCTGATCGATCCGGTCGGCGGCACCGCCTGCAGGTTCTGGTTGTAGATGCCGTGCTCGCGCACCGATGCCCGCAGCTGACGCCAGTCGTCCTGCGTCGGGATGTGCACGCCTGCCTCGGAGAACAGCTCGGCGACACGTGCGGTGGCCGGCTCCCAGGCGCGGTCGGTGTACTTGTCGAAGAACTCGCCGCTGGCGTACTTCGACTTCTCGAAGCCGCCGAACGACTGGCCGCGCTCCTGGGCGATGAGGTTCGAGGCGCGTAGCGCGTGGAACAGCACCGTGTAGAAGTAGATGTTCGTGAAGTCGATGCCCTCCTCGCTGCCGTAGTAGACGCGCTCACGGGCGAGGTAGCCGTGCAGGTTCATCTGACCGAGGCCGATCGCGTGAGAGCTGTTGTTGCCCTCCTGGATCGACGGGACCGAGGTGATCGCGGTCTGGTCGCTCACCGCGGTGAGTCCACGGATCGAGGTCTCGATGGTCTGCCCGAAGTCGGGCGAGTCCATCGTCTTCGCGATGTTCAGCGACCCCAGGTTGCACGAGATGTCCTTGCCCACCGTGGAGTAGGACAGGTCGTCGTTGAACGTCGACGCGGTCGAGACCTGCAGGATCTCCGAGCACAGGTTCGAGTGGGTGATCTTGCCGTCGATCGGGTTGGCGCGGTTCACCGTGTCCTCGAACATGATGTACGGGTAGCCCGACTCGAACTGCAGCTCGGCGAGGGTCTGGAAGAACTCGCGCGCCTTGATCTTGGTCTTGCGGATCCGACGGTCCTCGACCATCTCGTGGTACTTGTCGCTCACGTTGATGTCGGCGAACGGCACCCCGTAGACGCGCTCGACGTCGTACGGGCTGAACAGGTACATGTCGTCGTTGCGCTTGGCCAGCTCGAAGGTGATGTCGGGGATCACGACACCCAGCGACAGCGTCTTGATGCGGATCTTCTCGTCGGCGTTCTCACGCTTGGTGTCGAGGAAGCGGTAGATGTCGGGGTGGTGCGCGTGCAGGTACACCGCGCCGGCACCCTGACGCGCGCCGAGCTGGTTGGCGTAGCTGAACGAGTCCTCGAGCAGCTTCATGATCGGGATGACGCCCGAGGACTGGTTCTCGATCTTCTTGATCGGTGCGCCGTGCTCACGGATGTTGCTGAGCAGCAACGCGACTCCGCCGCCGCGCTTGGACAGCTGCAGCGCGGAGTTGATCGAACGGCCGATCGACTCCATGTTGTCCTCGATGCGGAGCAGGAAGCACGAGACCGGCTCGCCACGCTGCTTCTTGCCCGAGTTGAGGAAGGTCGGGGTGGCCGGCTGGAAACGGCCCGAGATGATCTCGTCGACGAGGTTGCGCGCGAGGTCGGTGTCGCCGTCGGCCAGCGTCATGGCGACCATGCAGACACGGTCCTCGAAGCGCTCGAGGTAGCGCTTCCCGTCGAACGTCTTGAGCGTGTACGAGGTGTAGTACTTGAACGCCCCCAGGAAGGTGGGGAACCGGAACTTCTTCTTGTAGGCGTAGCCGAAGAGGTCCTTGACGAACTCACGGTCGTAGCGCTCGAGGACCTCGGGCTCGTAGTAGTTCTCCTCCACGAGGTAGTCGAGCTTCTCGTCGAGATCGTGGAAGAAGACGGTGTTCTGGTTGACGTGCTGCAGGAAGTACTGGTTGGCCGCCTCCCGATCCTTCTCGAACTGGATCTTGCCGTCCGCGTCGTACAGGTTGAGCATCGCGTTGAGCGAGTGGTAGTCCATCTCGGCAGGCTCGTGCCCGGCCGGGCCCGGGTGCACTCCCGAGTTGCTCGCCGAGGCGTCGGTCGCGTCTTTGACGGGGGTAACGGTTGGCGACACTGGAGTGCTCCTGTTTTCGGGGGTGGCGTACGAGATGGGAGGCATCACGCGGGGGGACGTGACGAGAAGCTTTGTGTACGAGTCGATCTGACCGACGGCGGCCCGCTTCCGCAGGGCGCGGCGCCGACCGTCAGCAGGCGGTGGGCACGCCGGCGAGCAGTGGTCGCCGGTCGGCGGCGAATCGCGCCAGACCGGCGCGGACCCGCTCGACGTCCTCGGCGGTGCCCATCAGTTCGAAGCGGTAGAGGTACGGGACACGGCACTTGGCCGCGATGACATCTCCGGCGTGGCAGAACTCCTCGCCGAAGTTCGTGTTCCCCGCGGCGATGACACCGCGGATCAACGAACGGTTGTGCTCGTCGTTCAGGAACCGGATGACCTGCTTGGGCACGAAGCCCCCGGTCGCGCGGATCGGGCCGTCGCCGGCGTCGGACGGCTTGCCGCCGCCGTAGGTCGGGCAGATCAGCACGTACGGCTCGTCGACGGCGAGGGTGCCTGCGGTCACCGGGATCCGCACCGACCGCATCCCCAGCTTCTGCACGAACCGGTGTGTGTTCTCCGAGACGCTCGAGAAGTACACGATCAACGGGTCGGGCGAGATCACCGGGGACTCGGCGTTCACGGGGAGGTCGGGGGTCGTGACGGGCACGATGGACCTCCTCGAGCGGGTGGGACGGTGAACGGAGCGATCAGGCGGCGACGGTGGCGAGCGCCTTGATGCGGTCGGGACGGAAGCCCGACCAGTGATCGTCGCCGACCACCACGACGGGCGCCTGGAGGTAGCCCAGCGCCATCACGTAGTCGCGGGCCTCGTCGTCGACGCTGATGTCGACGATGTCGTACTCCAGCCCCTGCTTGTCCAATGCCTTGTAGGTGGCATTGCACTGAACACATGCCGGCTTGGTGTAGACGGTGATGCCCATGGATTTCTCCTCGAGATAGTGACGCTGCGGTGGTCGCGACGGTGATGACAACGGCCCGGGGTGGAGCGGTGATGACAGTGGTGTGATTCGGGCGAGAGGGGGTCGTCGTGACTCATGGCTGACGTGGTCTCTCGGTCTGCAAAACACTACACCTAGTGGGTGACATCTGTCAGCAACACAACAGCTTGCGAATGACATTCATGGAAGTCCCAGGTCGCAGCCCTTTCGCCCGATGCGCCGTCGGCGTGTCGCACGTCACAGTAGGCCGGACATACGACAGTGGCGGCACCACATGTCGTGATGCCGCCACAGCGTCTGCGCCGACGATCCCCCACCGCGCTGCGGACAGGGGTCACCGAGGGGCTCGGGTCAGGCCGCGACACCCACCGCATGGGTGAGGTCGGCGACCGCGTCACGTACCTGCGCGACGATCTCGGGAACCTGCGAGACGGTCCGCTCACCCAATTCCGAGGTCGCGACACCCACCTCGACGCTCTCCACGACGCGGCCGCCGGCGACACCGAGCGACTTGCGCGCGTCGTCCTGCGACCACTTCCCGGCATACCGACCCAGCGACGCGCCGATGGCCGCCACGGGCTTGTCCTTCAACGCACCGGCGCCGTAGGGCCGCGACGCCCAGTCGATGGCGTTCTTGACGACCGCGGGCATCGTGCCGTTGTACTCCGGCGTCACGATCAACACCGCGTCGGCGGCGTCGATGGCCGCACGGAGATCCGCCACCGCCGGGTCGAGGGGCTCGACATCGAGATCCTCGTTGTAGAACGGCACCGCCGCGAGTCCCTCCACGATCTCCACGTGCACCGACTCCGGCGCCGTCGCCGCAGCGACCTCTGCCAGTTGCCGGTTGATCGATCCCGCCCGGAGGCTTCCCACCAACACCGCGATCCGCGTCGTGTTCTCCGACACCGTCACCACTCCTCGTTCTCAGTCCGTCGTGTGTTCTCTGGTACTCGTGCCGCACTGCACCGCCGTGCAAACGGACCAGAGTCCGAATACATTCCCCGCGGGGTGGCCCGATACGCTCGGGGAGTGTCAGGTGAACGCACGTCCAGTACCGGCGACGCCGTGGGCGACCCCACGCAGCGCCCTCGTGCGCGCTCCGCGGCACCGCTCCCGGACCTGCCGATGGGCACCACCGCGCTGCCGATGGCCGGGCCCGGCGAGGGGGAACGTGCCGACGCCGGACGCAACCGACTGCTGCTCCTCGACGCCGCGAAGCGCCTGATCGACAACCACGGCGCCGCCGCGGTGACGATGGACGAGGTGGCCCGTGCCGCCGGCGTCGGCAAGGGGACGGTGTTCCGCCGCTTCGGCAGCCGCGCCGGCCTGATGCTCGCGCTCCTCGACCATTCCGAATCCGAGATGCAGCGCGCCTTCATGACCGGCCCTCCTCCCCTGGGTCCCGGCGCCGCACCACGCGACCGGCTCGTCGCCTACGGTCTCGCCCGGCTGGCCATGGTCTGCGCCCATCTCGACGTCCTGGTCGAGGCCGACGACGCGGCCGGACCGGACCGCCTGTCGCACCCCGCCCGACAGGTGTCGGTCATGCACGTCCGGGCGCTGTTGCGCGACATGGGATTCGCGCCCGTGGACGAGGCGTTGAGCCTCGCGGTGCTCGCACCGCTCGAGGCCGCCGCCATCCACCACCTGACCGAACACGAGGGGCTGACGATCGACGAGATCGGTCACCAATGGGAGCGGTTGGTCGGCTCGCTCACGTCCGGGAGCTGAGCCCCGCACCGCCGGACGACCGCTCGGCACCGGCGTGGGCCCGGTCCTCGGCTCCGCCCGCGACCGGCCGGGGGGAGGGCACCAACGCGCGGAAGAACACCGCCGCACTCGACGCCGCGCGCACCACCACGTCGGGGTCGGCGTCGCCGAGCCAGAGCGAGTGTCCCGCCGAGACCGACACCACCTGACCGGTGTGCGAACGCACCTCGATCGTCCCGTCGATGACCGTGAGGATCTGCGGACCCGCGGCGTCGAGCGAGATCGACGACGACCGCTGCAGACCGGTCCCGTCGAGATCGATCCGCGAGAGCCGGAACTCCGGCGCGGGGGTGCTGTAGATCTTCTCGGCGCCGAGGACGTGGATGTGCGGGTGCAGGTCGGCCGGGGCCGACGGCGCGAAGTCGAGGACGGCGAGCAACTCGGGTACGTCCATGTGTTTGGGGGTCAGGCCACCGCGTAACACGTTGTCGGAGTTGGCCATCACCTCCACCGCCGTGCCCCGCAGGTAGGCGTGCAGGTTGCCCGCCCCGAGGTACAACCCCTCGCCGGGTCGCAACCGCAACCGGTTGAGCAGGAGCACGGTGAGCACCCCGGGATCCATCGGATACGCCTCGCCGAGCTCGAGGACGGTCTGCAGTTCGGTGGCGAAGCGGCGGTCACCCCGGTTGAGGTAGGCGATCGCCCCGTCGAGGACGGCGGGGATGAGCGCGTGCAGGATCGCGTCGGGCAACGTGATCCAGGTGGTGAACAGGGCACGCAACCCGTGCGAATCCGGTTGTCCCGCCAACAGACCCAGGTAGGGGTCGAGCTCGGCGACCTGCAGATCGCGCAGGAGGTCGACGGTGGTGGCGGGCTCCCGGAACCCGGCGAGGGCGTCGAACTCGGTGAGCGCCACCACCAATTCGGGTTTGTGGTTGTCGTCGCGGTAGTTGCGGTCCGGTGCGTCGAGGGCGATGCCGGCCGCGTTCTCCCGGGCGAACCCGGCGCGCGCCTGCGCCAGGGTGGGATGGGCCTGCAACGACAGGGGTTCGTCGGCCGCGAGCACCTTGAGCAGGAACGGCAACCGGTTGCCGAAGGTGTCTGCGCACGCCGGGCCCAGTTGCGCGGCGGGGTCGGTCTCGATCACCGACAACAGGTCCACGTCCTCGTCCAGCGCACGGGCCGGGGCGGCGGGGTGGGCACCGAACCACAGTTCGGCCTCGGGATGCGCCGAGGGTGTCGGCAGCCCCCGCAGCGCCGCCAGGGCGGTTCGCGATCCCCAGGCGTAGGGCCGCACGACCCCTTCGAGCACGTGCATCACACCGCCCCGATCAGCCGCAGGTAGACCGCTGCCATCTCGATCCGCAACGCCGCCAGCAGCAACGGCGCGATGTCCGCGGGGGTGTCGATCCCCTCGACACCGGCGGGGGCGCCGGGTTCGAGAGGAGCGGGCCCGGTGTCGCCGGCGGGACCGACCTCCACCACGTCGGCGTCGCTCAGCACCGACATCCGCTGGTGCAGCGACCACTCGCGACCCGGGGTGGTGATGACCTGCACCCGCACGGCCGGACCGCCTGCGGGACCGTCGAATTCGGGGTCGTGGAAGATCGAGTCGACCTCGCCCGAGGCCTCCGGTCGGGCGGCCTGGGCGGCGACGGCCTCCACGAGATCGCATCCGACGCTGCCCACACCGGCCACGGCGTGCAGCGTGCGCGAGGCGTGTACGGCGAGCACCGTCGACGCCGGGGTGTCCCCCGCCCACGTGACGGGTCGCCCGGAGATCCGCGACGCCAGACCCTTCGCCGCGTTGTGGAAGACCTCGTTGTCGGGGTGGGCGGCGCCGGCCTCGTCGTCGAGGGCCTCGGCCAGCGCCGAGAGGTCGAGGTCGGGCCCGGCGGTGCGTACCGCGCGCAGAGCACGGATCACCGAACTCAGTGCGACGACATGACCGACGAACCGGAACTCCGGCCGCACCGGCACCCGGGGTGACAGATCGAGCGCCGATCCCGCCGCGGCGTCACGGATCGGACCCTCCATGGGTGCGTCGATGACGACCTCGGCACGCCGACGCACCGATCGTGCCGCGGCGTCGGCGAGCGCCATGTCTCCGGCGTCGTCGCCGGACACCACGACGACGTCGAGCGGCCCGATCCATCCGGGGAGGCTGTCGGCGACCACGACCGGCACGTCGGTACGGGCGGCGAGGGTCGCCACGACGAGATCGGCGGCCCGGCGCGCCGTCCCGTGACCGGTCACGATCACCACCGCGCGGGGCCGCAGATCGGCGAGGGGTGCCAGCACCTGCTCGTCGACGGCGGCGGCGACGGCCCGCACCTGAGCCCCGGCGAGCGCCGCGGCGCGCAACAACCCGTGGACGTCGGCGGACTGCAGCCGCGTGACGTCGTCGAGGTCGGGTGCGCCGGTGAGCATCAGATCAGCTTATCGGCGCTCACGGACGGACGATGGCGAGAATGCGGTCCACGAGCTGATCGACACGTGCGGCGTCGGCGGCCTCGGCGTTCAGGCGCAGCAGGGGTTCGGTGTTGGAGGCACGCAGGTTGAACCACGATCCGTCGGCGAGGCTCACCGTGACACCGTCGAGCGAGTCGACGTCGGCGGTCTCGGAGGTGAAGTCGGCGACCACCGCCGCGGTGCTCGCGGCGGCGTCGGCGACGGTCGAGTTGATCTCGCCGGAGGCGTGGTACCGCTCGTAGGCGGCGAACAGCTGCGACGCGGGGACGTCGGTCTCGCCGAGAGCGGCGAGCACGTGCATCGCGGCGAGCATGCCGGAGTCGGCGCCCCAGAAGTCGCGGAAGTAGTAGTGCGCGGAGTGCTCGCCACCGAACACCGCGCCGGTCTGCGCCATCTGCGCCTTGATGAACGAGTGGCCGACCCGCGTCCGCACGGGCGTCCCGCCGAGTTCGCTGACCAACTCGGGAACGGCGCGGGAGGTGATGAGGTTGTGGATGATCGTCGCGCCCGGGTTCTTCGCGAGTTCGCGCGCGGCGACCAGGCCGGTCACCGCCGACGGGGAGACGGGGTCGCCCTTCTCGTCGACGACGAAACAGCGGTCGGCGTCGCCGTCGAAGGCCAGCCCGATGTCGGCGCCGGTCTCGCGGACGTAGGCCTGCAGATCGACGAGGTTCGCCGGGTCGAGCGGGTTCGCCTCGTGGTTGGGGAAGGTCCCGTCGAGTTCGAAGTAGAGTGAACGCACAGTGAACACCGGGGAATCACCCAGGACCGCCGGGACGGTGTGTCCGCCCATGCCGTTCCCCGCGTCAACCGCGACCGTCAGCGGTCTACTACCGGAGAGATCGACGAGTTCGTGGAGATACGCCGCATAGTCCATGAGGACGTCCTGCTCGCTGATGGTGCCGCGCGCACCGTCATGGGGCGCCGTCCCGGAGACGAGTTCGGCCGCGATCGTCGCCAGTCCCGTGTCCTGTCCGACCGGCTTGGCGCCGGCCCGGCACAGCTTGATGCCGTTGTACGCGGCCGGGTTGTGGCTCGCGGTGAACATGGCACCCGGCTGATCGAGACGCCCGGAGGCGAAATACAGCTGATCGGTCGACGCGAGACCGATGAGGATCACGTCCACACCCTGCTCGCACACCCCGTCGGCGAACGCCCGGGAGAGCTCGGGCGAGGAGTCGCGCATGTCGTGTCCGACGACGATCGACGTCGCGCCGTCGGCGCGCACCAGGCGGGCGAAGGCGCGTCCCACGTCGGCGACGAACGGCGCGTCGATCTGCTCGCCGACCAGGCCACGGACGTCGTAGGCCTTCACCACCGCGGCGACGGACTCGGTGGTCCGGTCGGTGGCGACGCTGCGATCCCCGGTCGGGTCAGGCACGGTGGGTCTCCTCGGTGTGACATCGGTGGTGCGGACTTCGAACTCGCAGGGGTCAGCCTAGTCGCAGGAGCCTGCCGGTGACCGACCTCCGATCCCCGCTGCAGAGCGGGCCCGACACCGGTACCCCGACATCGTCGCCGGGAGCCGTGAGGTTACGGCGGATCGCGATCGTCGTGTGGGCGTTGGTCGTTGCGACCCTCGCCGGCACGCGGGTGATGTCGTTCGGGTTCGTCCCGATCATGGCGGTGGTGGTCACCGGTCTGGCCGCGGCGAGCATCGGTCGGCGCAACCCGCTCCTGGTGCTGCGCGACTGGTTGCCGTTCGGCCTCGTGTTGTTCGCCTACGAGAGCACGCGCGGCACCGCGGCGTTCCTCGGCATGCCGACGCGATGGCATCTCGCGGTCGACGCCGATCGCTGGATGTTCGGCGTGGTCCCGACGGTGTGGCTGCAGGAACATCTCAAACACGCCGACCCGCAGTGGTGGGAGATCATCACCAGCGTCGTCTACATGTCGTATTTCATCGTCCCCTACGCCCTGGCGGGCTGGCTCTGGTTGCGCGACCGGATGGCGTGGAAGAAGTTCGTGACGCGGTTCGTCGTGCTGTTCTTCCTCGGTCTCGTCGGCTACATCCTGGTGCCGGCGGCACCTCCGTGGGCGGCGGCGCAGTGCACCGCCGAACAGGTTGTCGGCGGCCCGGCCTTCCCGCCGTGCATCACCGGTACACCCGAGAACGTCCCCGGCGGCGGGGTGTTGGGTCCGATGACCCCCGACGACCCGGCCGCGAAGCCCTTCATCGAGCGGATCTCCAGTCGCGGCTGGGACGTCCTGCACATCGGGCCGGTGCGCGACGTGATCGAGGTCGGTCAGGAACGTTCGAACCAGGTCGCCGCGATCCCGTCCCTGCACGCCGGGTTGACGGGTCTGCTGGCGATGTTCATGTGGCGACGGGTCGGTCCCCGCGGCCGGATCCTGTGGGTGGGCTACGCCGCGGCGATGGCCTTCACCCTGGTGTACTCCGCCGAGCACTATGTGTTCGACCTGATCCTGGGGTGGTCACTGGCCGCCCTCGTGATGGTCGGGTGCGCCGCCGCCGAACGCTGGTGGGCGCGACGCTCGTCTCGACGCGCCGACGTCGGTGACCACGAGGGCCGCGCCGGCGGGGAACGGAACGCGGGCGAACCGTCAGTCGATCGGGTCGGGTAGCACCCGCAGGTGCCCGCGGCGACCGGGGCGCGGTCGCGAACGCGGCGACCCCGGAGCAGCCGAACCCGTGTGTGCCGATCCCGCCGGACCCGCGCCGGTGGTCGACGACCCCACGAACGGCGACCACGATCTGATCGACTCCGATGCCGATCCGGCCGCCCGCAGGCCACCGGCCTCACGGACCGCCTCGGCGAGTGCGGTGAGATCGTCCTCGTCACCGGCAGGGGTCGCCCATCCGCCGGTGCTGCGCATCATCTCCCAGCCCCGCGGGACGGTGATGCGGCTGGCGTGGTCGTCGCAGAGATCCCACGAGTGCGGCTCGTCGGTCGAGGCGAGCGGCCCGACGACGGCGACGGACTCGGCGTAGACGAAGGTCAACGTCGCGACCGCGGGTTGGGCACAGCCGGGCCTGCTGCACTGACGGGGGAGCCTCACCCCGCGAGATTATCCCGACCGACCCCGCCGGGGCAGCAGACACACCGCCGCACGCCGTGTAGTCCGGTGGCGATCTCGGCGTGCTTACACTCTCGCCATGGCACGCAGGGTCCCTCCGGTCGTCTCCCGGCATCGTGGTTCCGCGTCGGGTCCGGGACCCACGCGGCGCCGACGTCGAGATCGTCGCGGCCGCGGCCTGCGGTCGAGTCTGCTGCCGCCGCAGGTACCCGCGGCGAACACGCGCTCGGAGTCGTTCGACCTGGTGGTGCTGGAGGCGTTCGCCGAGATCGATGCGCGGTGGCACGAACAGCTGGGCGATCTCGATCTGGCGGTCGACGAGATACCACGGGTCCTCCCCCGCGACCCCGAGACCGTGCAGTGGCCCGACGAGGTGACCGCGGACGGCGCGATCCCGCTGGCCCGGCTGCTGCCGGCGGGTATCGACGCCAACGGGCGTCCGTCGCGGGCACGGATCGTGATCTTCCGACGACCGCTGGAGAGTCGCGCGGACAAGGGAGCCGATCTGCTCGACCTCGTCCACGAGGTCCTGGTGCACCAGGTGGCGACACACCTGGGGCTCGACGAGGACACCATCGACCCCGAACCCCACTGAACCCGAACGGTTCTCGGGCTCGGCACCCCTGGTCACACCGTCAGGCGTGACACGGACGGGGCCGGCGGGAGATCAGATGATGCCGCGCTTGAGGCGCCGGCGCTCACGCTCGGACAGTCCGCCCCAGATACCGAAACGCTCGTCCTTGTGCAGGGCGTACTCGAGGCACTCGGCCTTCACCTCGCAGCCGGAGCAGATGCGCTTGGCCTCGCGGGTGGAGCCGCCCTTCTCGGGGAAGAACGCCTCGGGGTCGGTCTGCGCACACAACGCGCGGTCCTGCCACTGATCCTCGATGTCGTCGAAGAGGGCATCGAAGTCGTCGGGGACGAGGCTCAGGTGCGGGGTGGACGGCGTGGCGGGCGCGAACGCGGACTCCGCGGCGCTCGTGGCCGTCGGGTAGGCGTGGTTCGACGGGAATCCGTCACCCATCCGGTGCTCGAAAGTCATCGCCGGGCTCCTCGTGAATTCGTTTGCGGCCGCAGGACGGCCGAGGTGGGTGATGACCGTCGCCGCAGGGGCGCAGCCGGTGCGAGAATCGTGGTGCGTGGGGTGGTGCCGGTGTCAGCAGCGTCCGGACCGGACGTTTCGACCCGTTCGAACATGTGATCGAACCCGAAGCGGCTCAACGATTCTCGATCACAAAACGCTAATGACACTGGTGTGATTAGACACGTACGCCGGTGTCTCGGTCAAGCGAAACGGCGAAATTGCCAATACCACTGCCGGTCCGGTATTCCGCGGCGCGACACCACCGGAGTGTCGCACTCCCGGCGTGTCGCATGTCTCGCTTCGGCGTCGGTGGCCACGGGCCACTCCCGCGACGCCCATTAGAGTGGGCGGTCGTGAAGGCAACGGTTCTCGTCGGTGGCGTCGGTGGCGCCCGATTCCTGCAGGGTGCGCGCCATCTGTTCGGCCGCACCCCGTTTCCCGCCGGAGCCGAGTCCACCCCCTCGGACTCCGGGGTGACCGCCATCGTCAACGTCGGCGACGACGCGTGGATGCACGGCGTGCGCATCTGCCCCGATCTCGACACGTGCATGTACACCCTCGGCGGGGGCATCGACCTCGAACGCGGGTGGGGGCGTACCGACGAGACCTGGAACGCCAAGGAGGAGTTGGCGGCCTACGGCGCCGACCCCGACTGGTTCGGGCTCGGCGACCGCGACCTCGCCACCCACCTCATCCGCACGCAGATGCTCGACGCCGGCTACACCCTCGCCGACATCACCGAGGCCCTGTGCAAGAGGTGGCAACCCGGGGTCCGGCTGCTCCCGGTGACCGATGACCGTCACGAGACCCACGTGGTGGTCAACCGCAGCGGCGATCCGGACGACGCGAAGGTGGCGATCCACTTCCAGGAGTGGTGGGTGCGCTACCGGGCGCAGATCCCCACCCATGGGTTCGCCCAGGTCGGCTCGGAGAAGGCGACACCCGCCGTCGGTGTCCTCGAGGCGATCGCCGACGCCGACATCGTGCTGCTGGCACCGAGCAACCCGGTCGTCAGCATCGGCGCCGTCATGAGCGTTCCGGGCATCCGCGCTGCGCTGCGCGCGACCTCCGCTCCGGTGGTGGGCATCTCGCCGGTCATCGGCGGTGCACCGCTGCGCGGCATGGCCGACGAATGCCTCTCGGTGATCGGGGTCGAGACCACCTCGCAGGCCATCGGAGCCCACTACGGCGCACGGTCGGGCACGGGCATCCTCGACGGCTGGCTCGTCGCGCCGGGCGACGGCGCCGACATCCCCGGCATCGCCACCCGTGAGGTGCCGCTGCTGATGAGCGATCCGGAGACGACGGCCCAGATGGTCCGCGACGCCTGCGATCTCGTCGGTGTCGCACATGACGGCTGACCCCCTGCGCCCCGCCGCCGATCACGCGGCGACCGGTGCACTCGAGATCATCGGTGTCCGCGGACTCCCCCGCTTCGCCGAGGGCGACGATCTCGCCGCCGCGATCGCCGCCGCCGCACCGGATCTACGCGACGACGACGTCGTGGTGGTGACCAGCAAGGTGTTCTCGAAGATCGAGGGCCGTATGGTCACCGCACCGATCGACCCCGACGAACGGGACGCGTTGCGGCGCCGCCTGATCGACGCCGAGTCGGTGCGTGTCCTGGCGCGGAAGAACCGCACGCTGATCACCGAGAACGCCCTCGGCATCGTGCAGGCGGCCGCCGGCGTGGACGGGTCGAACATCGACACCGACCAGTTGGCGCTGCTGCCTGTCGATCCCGACACCAGCGCCCGCCGGCTTCGCGACCGACTGGCCGCCGACCCCGGCGTGCGTGTCGCGGTGATCGTCACCGACACCATGGGTCGCGCCTGGCGTAACGGCCAGATCGACGCGGCGATCGGTTCGGCGGGCATCGCGGTGACCCACCCCTACGACGGCACCGTCGACCCGCACGGCAACCCGCTGATCGTCACCGACATCGCCGTCGTCGACGAGATAGCCGCGGCCGCCGATCTGGTGAAGGGCAAGCTGATCGAGACGCCGGTCGCGATCGTGCGGGGCCTTCGTCCCCACGACGATGGTTCGGGCGCACGCGATCTCGTCCGCCCGGGCGACGAGGACCTGTTCTGGCTGGGGACCGCCGAGGCCATCGACCTCGGTCGACGCCAGGCCCTGCTGACCCGTCGCTCGGTCCGCGCCTTCACCGCCGACCCCGTCGAGCCCGCGATCATGGACGCTGCGTTCGCCGAGGCACTGACCGCGCCCGCGCCGCACCACACCCACCCGGTGCGACTGGTGTGGGTGCGCGACCGTGAGCGTCGCACGCGGCTGCTCGACGCGATGGCGCACCGCTGGCGCGAGGACCTCGCGGCCGACGGACGCGACGAGGCGTCCATCGCCCGGCGCGTCGCACGCGGGCAGCTCCTCTACGACGCCCCCGAACTCGTGATCCCGATGCTCGCCCTCGACGGGGCGCACGACTATCCCGACGAGGCGCGCACGCGCGCCGAACACACCATGTTCACCGTCGCGGTCGGGGCCGCGGTCCAGGGACTGCTCGTCGCCCTGTCGGTGCGCGGGGTGGGCAGCTGCTGGGTGGGGTCGACGATCTTCGCCGGCGACGTCGTGACCGACGTCCTCGACGTACCGGCCGAGTGGGAACCGTTGGGGGCCATCGCGATCGGATATGCGCGCGACGCCGACCCCGACCTGCGCCCACCGGCGGACCCGACCGGCACCGTGGAGATCCGGTGACCGCGGCGAGCCTGCACCGGTCGGCGGTGGAGATGCTGACCGGGTGGTCGACCACCGACCCGCATCAGGACTCCATGCGCCACACCGTGCTCGCGTTCCTCGCCGCACGCGACGACGCGTGTCTGCGCCCCTGCGCGCCCGGTCATCTCACGGCCTCGACGATGATCCTCGACCACACGGGGTCCTTCGCGCTCCTCACGCTGCACCCCCGCGTCGGGGCGTGGATCCAGGTCGGTGGGCACTGTGAGCCCGAGGACGACGGCATCGCCGACGCCGCGATGCGCGAGGCGACCGAGGAATCCGGGATCACCGGGCTGACGTTGTCGTCGGAGCCGATCGCACTGCACACCCACCCGATCACGTGCTCGCTGGGAGTGCCCACCCGTCACCTCGACGTGCGCTTCCTCGGCGTGGCGCCTCCCGGCCCCGACGGTGGGTTGCCCGAGATCGTGCGCAGCGACGAATCGGTCGATCTGCGATGGTGGCCGGTCGATGCGCTGCCCGAGGGGACCCACCACGCCGAGATGGCCGCTCTGGTGGCCGCCGCGCGACGAGCCAAGGGCCTCAGCCCAGCCTGACACCCTTGCCGACGGCGACGACGCCGCCGGTGCTGATGGCGTACTTCTCGCGGTCCCGCTCGAGTTCGACCCCGAGGATCTCGCCCGGACCGACGACCACGTTCTTGTCGAGGATCGCCTTGCGGACCACGGCTCCCCGACCGATGCGGACGCCGGGCATGAGGACGCTGCCCTCCACGGTGGCACCGTCCTCGATGATCACGTTCGAGCTCAAGACCGAATTGCGCACCGTCGCAGCGGAGATGATCGACCCGGCGCCGACGACGGACTCCTGCGCGAGACCGCCGTGGACGAACTTGGCGGGCGCCAGGTTCTCGGCCGCGCCACGGATCGGCCAGCGTCGGTTGTAGAGGTTGAACACCGGGTGCACCGACACGAGATCCATGTGGGCGTCGTAGAAGGCGTCGAGGGTTCCCACGTCGCGCCAGTAGCCCTTGTCGCGCTCGGTGGCGCCGGGGACCTCGTTGTCCTTGAAGTCGTAGACGAACGCCTCGCCGCGGTTGACGAACCCGGGGATGATGTCGCCACCCATGTCGTGGTCGGAGTCGCTGTCCTCGGAGTCGGCGCGGATCGCCTCGACCAGTGCCGAGGTGGTGAAGACGTAGTTGCCCATGGAGGCGAAGGTGGCCTCGGGATCGTCGGGGGTTCCCGGCGGGTCCTTCGGCTTCTCCAGGAACTGGGTGATGCGTCCGGACTCGTCGGCGTCGATGCAGCCGAACGCGAACGCCTCGCTGCGCGGGACGCGGATGCCGGCGACCGTCGCCGCGGCACCGGAGGCGATGTGCGCCTCCACCATCTGCTCGGGATCCATCCGGTACACGTGGTCGGCGCCGAAGACCACGATGTAGTCGGGCTCCTCGTCGTAGACGAGGTTGAGCGACTGGAAGATCGCGTCGGCGCTGCCGGTGTACCACCGCGGACCGAGACGCTGCTGCGCCGGGACCGGGGTGATGTACTCGCCGTTGAAGCCCGACATCCGCCACGTCTGCGAGATGTGGCGGTCGAGCGAGTGCGACTTGTACTGGGTGAGCACGCACAGCCGCTGATACCCGGCGTTCACGAGGTTGCTCAGCACGAAATCGATGAGCCGGTACGCCCCGCCGAACGGGACCGCGGGTTTCGCCCGGTCCATGGTCAAAGGGAACAAACGCTTTCCCTCACCGCCGGCGAGAACAATTCCGAGCACGTGCGGCTGTGATCTCACCCTCACAACCTATCCGCGATCTGTGCCAACGGCCACCGGTTCGGCGCCCGGCGATCCCACACGCCCGCCCCGACGCAGAGACGGCGGGCAGGGGTGCGGGTGACGGCGCGCGGGTCTAGCGTCGTCGGTATGCGAGTGGCGATGATGACCCGCGAGTACCCACCGGAGGTCTACGGCGGCGCCGGGGTCCACGTGACCGAACTGGTGCGGCATCTACGACCGCTGGCCGAGATCGACGTGCACTGTATGGGCGCACCCCGCGGCACCGCCCACGTCTACACCGCCGATCCCGGATTGACCGGTGCCAACGCGGCGTTGACGACGATGTCGGCGGATCTGCGCATGGTCGCCGGCGCGGCCGAGGCCGACATCATGCACTCGCACACCTGGTACACCGGGCTCGCCGGACACGTCGCCGCCCAGCTCTACGGGGTGCCCCACGTCCTCACAGCCCATTCGCTCGAGCCGCGGCGCCCGTGGAAGGCCGAGCAGCTCGGCGGCGGGTATCGGTTGTCGAGTTGGGCCGAGCGCAACGCCGTCGAGTACGCCGACGCGGTGATCGCGGTGAGCGCGGGCATGCGTGGCGACGTCTGCGACGCCTACCCCCGACTCGACCCCGCGCGAGTACACGTGGTGCGCAACGGCATCGACACCGCGACGTGGTTCCCCGCCGACAAGCCGTTCGGCGAGCAGTCGGCCCTGCGGTCACTCGGTGTCGACCCGCAGCGTCCCATCGCGGTGTTCGTCGGGCGCATCACCCGCCAGAAGGGGGTGCGCCATCTGATCGCCGCAGCGCACTCCTTCGACCCCGATCTGCAGCTCGTGCTGTGCGCGGGGGCACCCGACACCCCCGAGATCGGCGCGCAGACCGCCGAGGCCGTCGCCGAGCTGTCCCGTACCCGTGACGGTGTGCACTGGGTGCAGGAGATGCTGCCCACCGACCGGGTCCGCGAGATTCTCTCGGCGGCAACGGTCTTCGTGTGCCCCTCGATCTACGAGCCGTTGGGCATCGTCAATCTCGAGGCCATGGCCTGCGGTACCGCGGTGGTCGCCTCCGACGTCGGTGGCATCCCCGAGGTGGTGCGCGACGAGGTGACCGGTCGCCTCGTGCACTACGACGAGTCCGACGAGGCGGGTTTCGAGGCCGGACTGGCCGCCGCGGTGAATGCGGTGGTCGCCGACCCGACCCGGGCCTCGGAGATGGGTGCGGCGGGACGGTTGCGGGCCATCGAGGAGTTCTCGTGGGAGTCGATCGCCGAACAGACCATCGCGGTCTATCAGGCCGCACTCGCTGGGCGGTGACGCCGAACCGCTCGACGGTCGCGGCGGTCAGACGCGGCGGTGGCGTGAGACGGTCACCGAGCAGGTGACATCGACGGTCTCGGGCAAAGCCTGTGCGCGCGCGATGATCTCGTCCTCGGAGGCGTGATGGGCCGACGGCCCCATCATGACCAGGTCGGCGACCTCGGACCGACCGACGGCCATCGTGTGCTCCACCACGACGCGGTCCTCGCGGTCGAACACCCCGCTCAGGGAGTTGCCGATGCGCTCGGGTTTGGCGGGGTCGACCCCGATCATGCCCATCGGGTCGACGATCTCGGCGAGATGGCGAGGCGTCGGTGCCACCACCACCAGCGCGCCGTCGGGCGTCAGCACCCGCGCGAACTCCGCGACGTTGCGGGGGGCGAACACCGACAGCACGGTGTCGATCCGGCCGTCGCCGACGGGTAACCGTTGCCACGCGTCGGCGACGACCGAACCGATCCGATCGTCGACCCGCGCGGTCGCACGGGCGCACGCCTTCGACAGGTCGAGCCCGATCCCCCGTGACGCGGGATCGGCGTCGTCGAGGGCGTGGGAGAGGTAGTGACCGGTCCCGGCGCCGACGTCGAGGCAGACCGGTCCCGACGTCGCGTCGGCGACCGCATCGGCGATCGGGGCGTAGAGACCGGCACCCAGGACACGTTCGCGCGCAGCCACCATCGCGGTGGTGTCCGACCGGAGTCCCCCAGCGGACCGGCCCAACAGGGAGACGTAGCCCTGGCGGGCGATGTCGAAGGTGTGTCCGCGGTCGCAGATGACCGTGGTCGCATCGATGTCGAGGTCGCCCGTGCACACCGGGCACGCGAGCAGATCGATGATCGCCGACAGCATGGAACGCGGGTGCTATCGGCGGAGGGTCGCGGCGGGGTCAGCCGGCGACGACGCCACGCAGTTCTTCACCGAGGGCTGCCGCCTCGTCTGCGGTGAGCTCGACGACCAGACGGCCGCCGCCCTCGATGGGGATGCGCACGACGATTCCTCGCCCTTCCTTGGCTGCTTCAAGGGGACCGTCTCCGGTCCGTGGCTTCATCGCCGCCATGTCACAAGCTCCCTCCGACAACGTCGCCGACAATCGGCGCCGGTTCACGATTCTATGCGCTGCGACACACCCGACGAATTCGGCCGTCGGACGCAGACGCAGGTCAACTCCCCTCGATGATACGGCTCAGGCGTCCTCGGCCCGTGAAGCATCGGTTTCCGCACGCGAGAAATCGTTCGCGTCGCGACCCTGCAGGTCGATGATGACCATGCGCAGTTCGTCGATCTCGCGGGCGAGTTTCTCCAGCGCCCAATCGACTTCGGACTGCTTGTATCCCCGGGCGACGAGGGCGAAGCGCAGCGCGCGCACGTCGTCGCCCGACACTCCGGCGCGCGGTAGGCGGGTCAGCGTCGCATCGCGCTCGAGCGGTGGGAGGTCCTCGCCCCGTCCGAAGACGAACCACACCACGGCGAAGACCGCGCCGATGACGAGCACCATGACGACCAGGTAGAGCAAGAGGGTCTGCACCCTGCGATCATCCCAGACCGGATGCCGCGCCCGGTCCCGACGCAGCCGACCCGGACACCACGACCGCGTCGCCGAAGGTCATCGACAGAGCCCCGATGGACGATCCGAGCAGCGTGCGACCCGGTCGCAGCGCACGCAGTTCGTCGGCGATCGGATGGTCGCCGAGTTCGAGACGTCCGCCGCCGGGACGCGTGCGGACCCCCGCGGCCCGCATGGTCCAGGGCGTCGCGCGGGTGACGCCGTCGAGGTGGGCGTAGGCGGTCAGCGTGGTCGACGAGTCGGTGTCGGGCACGGTGACACCCGGACGCACCCGCAGCGACAGAACCGTCGAGGAGTCGGCCCGCAGTGTCCCGGTGCGGGCCGGACCGCGATGGTCGACGTCGAACTCGGCGAGCGTCTTGGGGAAGCCCCAGATGCCGCGCCCGGCGGCGAGGGTGAAGTCGCCGTCGACCGGGAGCCGATGGATGAGTGCGCATGCCTCGTTGCGCACCACCGACCGCAGATCCCCGAGGACCCCGCCGCGGCCGGTGTCCGCATCGGGCGCATCGTGAGGGCGCACCAGGAAGCAGACCCCGAACTCGTTGTACGGGCCCAGATCACCGTCGACGTAGTCGATGAACACCAGGACGCACACCGCACGTCCCGGTCGCCACCGGATCACCGAGAGGCCGGTGTGGTCGATCGTCTGCTGCGCGGCGGCGGCCGACACCGACACCATCGCGGCGAACGCCGTCGCCGTGCGGATCTGCACCGGCATCGTGACCGTGCGGCCGGCGACCCGGTGCACGGTCGGGCCCGGCGATCCCACGCCTCAGCCGTCCGTCGCCGGCGCCATGACACCCCGGAGCCCGTCGGCACCGAACAGCGGCTCGAGCATCGAGCGATAGTCGGGGCCGCGGCGCAGCATCTGGCCGCCGTCGACGTTGATGACCTGACCGGTGATCCAGGTGGATGCGTCGCCCAGGAGGAACGCGGCCAGCGCGGCGATGTCGGCTACCTCACCGACCCGCGGCAGCGGTGTCGCCTCGCGGTAGTCGGCGCTCAGTTCCGGTGAATCGAGGACGAGCGCCACGAGTTCGGTCCGTGTCAGGCCCGGGCGGATCCCGTTGACACGGACGTTGCTGGCGCCGAGTTCGTCGGCGGCGAGCGCCACGAGGTGGTCGACGGCGGACTTGGTGACCCCGTAGGCACCGAACCACCGATGGGTGTTCGACGCGGCGATCGACGAGATGGCCACCATCGACCCACCGCCGCTCGACACCAGCTCGCGGGCGGCGTGTTTGAACGTGTACATCGTGCCGTTGACGTTGAGGTCGACGGTGTTGCGCCAGGCGTTGCTGTCGATCTGGGTGATCGGGCCGATCGTCTCGCTACCGCCGGCGCACGCGACGACGCCGTCGAGTCGCCCGGTGTGACCGACTGCGGTGGCCACGGCGGCGGCGACCTGGTCCTCGTCGGTGATGTCGGCGACCGCCACGTGGACCGCCCCGGCCCCGGCGCCGATCTCGGCGGCGGCGGCCTCGAGACGCTCACGAGTACGTCCGACGATGGTGACCACGGCACCGGCGGCGGCGAGCGTCTCGGCGATGCCGCGACCGATCCCGCTACCGCCACCGGTGACGAGGATCGACTTCCCCCGCACGGAACTGTCACTGACCGAACCACCGGTCATACCGGCCTCCATCCGTCGCAGAACTAGAACACGTTCTACTCATGGAAGCACATCCGCCGCACGGGCGGCACGGGTTGATCTAGGAGGCGCGGACCTTCTCCACGGCGCCGGGGCGCAGCGTGTCCATCGGCGGGCGGTCGGCGAGGTAGACCTCGGTGGTGTGCGGCGTGAAGGTGCCGTCGGTCTCGGCGGTGAACTGCGTCAGTCCGACTCCGGAGTCGGTGATCCCGCAGCGGTTCATCAGCGTGCCCACGATCTGCCTGCTCATCACCCCGAGCTCGATGAGGGGTCGGTTGCGGTGGGTGCGCACGCCGAGGTTGACCTGCCCGATGCCGGCCATGCCGTAGCGGTCGTAGGTGTCGACCAGCAGGCCGATCTCGACGCCGTATCCGGGCGCGAACGGCACCGCCGACAGCAGTTCGCGGGTGCCGGCGTACTCGCCGCCCAGCGGCTGCAGCACAGCGGTCAGATCGGGCTTGAGCGACGCCAGCAGCGGGCGGGCGACGAGCTCGGTGACGCGGCCGCCGCCGTTGGGGTCCTGCGCGCCGCCGGTGCGCAGCGGACGACGGTAGTAGCCCTTGACCAACTGGATCTCGGGGTTCATCAGCAGCGGGCCGAGCAGTTTCGGCACGAACATCGGGTCGGGGTCGATGAGATCGGAGTCGACGAAGGCGATGAGGTCGCCGGTGGTCGCCGCGATCGAGCGCCACAGCACCTCACCCTTGCCCGCGACCGGCGCCAGCTCCGGTACCGCCTGCTCACGGGAGACGACCCGGGCGCCGGCGGCGACCGCCCGTTCGGCGGTCGCGTCGGTGGAACCGGAGTCGAGGACGATCAGTTCGTCGACGAGGGTGCCCAGCAACGGCACGATCGACGCGATCACCTCCGCGACGGTCTCCTCTTCGTTCAGCGCGGGCAGCACCACCGAGACCGTGCGGCCGCGCTTGTGTGCGACGAGCTCGTCGAGGTCGAACACGGGGTGCTCGAAGGTGTGTGTCTCCGACCAGGCGAGCGTGGACGGGTCGGCGTCGGCCGGAGCGGGCCAGATCTGCGTCGCGCGGCGTGGCGCGGACCCTGTGTGCTTGACGGTCATGCGAGTCCCCTGACTGTTCGTTGGGGCGGACGGGTCCCCGCTATCGCGGCGACCATGTCCACCACACGCCGGGTGGCGGCAACCTCGTGGACCCGGAACACCCGCGCGCCCTGTGCGGCGGCGAGTGCGGTCGCGGCCAGAGTTCCCTCCAGCCGGTCCTCCAGACCCACACCCAGAGTCTCCCCCACGAAATCCTTGTTGCTCAGTGCCATCAGCACCGGCCAGCCCGTATTAACGAGATTGTTCACATGCCGTAACAGGGCGAGCCCGTGGTGGGTGTTCTTGCCGAAATCGTGCGTCGGATCGATGAGGATGTCGGCGCGCGCCACCCCGGCCCGCTCCGCGCGCCGGGCCCCGGCGACAACGTCGGTGAGGACGGCTTCGACCACATCCGGGTAGCGCACGCGATGCGGCCGGGTGCGCGGCACCGCTCCCCCGGTGTGCGAACACACGATCCCGGCGCCGGCGTCGGCGGCCGCGTGCACGAGATCGGGGTCGGTGCCCGCCCAGGTGTCGTTGATGAGGTCCGCGCCGGCCGCACATGCGGCCACCGCGACCTCCGCCCGCCAGGTGTCGACGCTGATGATGACGCCCGGGTGCGCCGAACGCACCCATTCGATGAACGGCACCACCCGGTCGGCCTCCTCGGCGGCGTCGACCTCCACCCCGGGGCCGGCCTTCACCCCGCCGATGTCGACGAGGTCGGCGCCCTCGGCGACCACCCGGTGCACGCGGTCCACCGCGGCGTCGTCGCCGAAGTCCGCACCCCGGTCGTAGAACGAGTCGGGGGTGCGGTTGACGATCGCCATCACCAGCGCCCGACCCGTGTCGACCGGGCGGCCGCACAGGGTCGGGAACCACGACGACGGCACCCCCGTATCGGGTGCGGCGACGGCCGCGCTGTCCATGCGCCTAGTTGCGGGGGGCTTTGGCGCCCGACACGTCGTCGACGTATCCGTCGTAGTACTCGACGTAGCCGTCGGACTTGCCCGCCAGCACGTACAGCGGGTCGTCGCCGACCTCGGAGTAGCCCTGATCGCGCAGCTCCACCTTCATGGTCTTGAACGTCGAGGTCTGCTCGAGCTGCTCGACCACGCGGACGAACAGCGGCAGCGCGTACGAGGGCAGGGCGTCGTAGAGGTGCTTGGCGAGCGACGACCCGTCGAGCTTGTCGCCGTTCTTCAGCGTGACCGCCGCCATGCCTGCCTTGCCGTCGGTGTCGGGGACCTCGACACCGAACACCACCGACTGTCCGATCTGCCCGTCGGCGTCGAGCGCACCCTCGACCTCGGTGGTCGCGACGTTCTCGCCCTTCCACCGGAAGGTGTCACCGAGACGGTCGACGAAGGCGACGTGGGAGAAGCCCTGATCGCGCACCAGGTCGCCGGTGTTGAACCACTTGTCGCCCTTGGCGAAGGCGTCGGTGACGATCTTCTTCTCGGTCGCCTTCGGGTCGGTGTACCCGTCGAAGGGGATCCGGTCGTTGATCTCGGAGATCAGCAGGCCCGGCTCACCCTTCTCGGCCTCCATCGCACGACCGGCGTCGTTGCGCAGCGGCTCACCGGTCTCGCCGTCGTACTGCACGATCTTGTACGGCAGCGGGCAGAAGCCGACGGTGCGCTTGACGTTGAAGATGTTGATGAACGCCAGGTTCGACTCGCTCGCCGCGTAGAACTCGACGATCCGGTCGATGCCGAAACGCTCGGCGAAGGTGTCCCAGATCTCCGCGCGCATGCCGTTGCCGACCGCGACGCGGACCGAGTGTGCCCGGTCGGTGTCCTTCTCGGGCTGTGCCAGCAGGTAGCGGCAGAGCTCACCGATGTAGCAGAACGCGGTGGCCCGGTTCAGGATGATGTCGTCCCAGAACTTCGACGCCGAGAACTGCTTGCCGATCGCGAGACAGGCTCCCGCGCCGAGCACCGACGACAGCGAGACCGTCAACGCATTGTTGTGATAGAGCGGCAGACAGGCGTACATCGTGTCGTCGTGGCGGAGGCGGACTCCCATTCCGCCGATGCCGGACAGCCCGGTCAGCCAGCGGAAATGCGACATCACACTGGCCTTGGGCATGCCGGTGGTGCCGGAGGTGAAGATGTAGAACGCCTTGGTCGACGCGGGCAGAGTCTCGGTGATGGAGGGGTTCTCCTGCGAGAGGTCGGCCGACTTCGCGTCGAGGTCGTCGAACGACAGCACGTTCTTCGGGACGGCCTTCTCGGGGACCGAGTCGAGCGCCTCGCGGGCATCGGGATCGACGATGATCACGTCGGCCTCGAGAACGCCGAGGCTGTGTTCGAGCACGGCCCCACGCTGGTTGTAGTTCAGCATCCCGGCGACCGCGCCGAGCTTCACGATCGCCAGCATGGCGAGCACGGTGTCGGGCTTGTTCTTGGCCAGCACCCCGACCACGTCGCCGGCGACGACGCCGGAGTCGGCGAGCAGCGCCGAGTAGCGGTTGACCCGCCGGTTGCACTCGCCGTAGGTGAAGGACTTGCCCTCGAAGCGCAGGAACGGGCGGTCGGGGTGGGCCCCGGCCTTCTTCTGGAAGAGGCTGCCGATGGTCATCGTGGTGGTCGGCTTGCGCAGAGCCAGGCCCGGCGCGTTGCGCAACATGACCGTCGCATCGGAGGCCAACCCGACGACCCCCTTGGCCATGTCCTTCAATCCGACGCGCGAACGAGACTCAGTGCTCACTAGTGCAGCTCCCCAGGGCAAAGGCGATTGGTGTCGAAGTGAGGTTACCGGCTGGTACACCATCGGATGGCGCGGGTCACAGAATCGGTCACCCGCAGCCGTTCGAGGGCGTGCGCGGAGACGAATCCGTCGCCCTGCAGCGTGGTCAACCACGACATCAGCGGGGCGTAGAAGCCGAACGGGTCGAGCAGCACCACGGGCTTGTCGTGCATCCCGAGATAGCCCCCGGTCCACGTCTCGAACAACTCCTCCAGGGTCCCGATGCCGCCGGGCAGCGTCACGAACGCGTCGGCCCGTTCGTCCATCAGCTGCTTGCGCTGACGCATGGTGTCGGTCACCACGAGCTCGTCGGCGTCGGTGTCGGCGACCTCGCGGTCGACCAACGCGCGCGGGATGATCCCCACGGTCCGACCGCCCGCGTCGCGCGTCCCGCGGGCGACGGCACCCATCATCGACACGTTGCCGCCGCCGGAGACCAGGGTGTGCCCGCCCGCACCGATCGCGGCACCCACCTCCGACGCCAGGGTCAGATACCGCTCCTCCACCGGCCCCGAGGCGCAGTACACACAGATCGCGGTCATCGGTTCGAGGCCTCGATCCGCGCGGCCGCGCGGGTGATGATGTCGACGGTCTCGGCGACGCTGTCGGTGACGTGGAGCAGCGCCACGTCCCGCTCGGACACCGTGCCCGCGGGCACGAGGGTGCCGGTGATCCAGTCGAGCAGGCCCTGCCAGTAGTCCGCGCCGAGCAGCACGATCGGGAAGCGCGTCACCTTCTTGGTCTGCACGAGGGTGAGGGCCTCGAAGAGCTCGTCCATCGTCCCGAAGCCCCCGGGCAGGCACACGAACGCCTGCGCGTACTTGACGAACATGGTCTTGCGGGCGAAGAAGTACCGGAAGTTCACCCCGAGGTCGACCCACTCGTTGAGTGACTGCTCGAACGGCAGCTCGATGCCGAGACCGATCGACCGACCGCCGGCCTGCGCGGCACCGCGATTGGCGGCCTCCATCGCACCGGGGCCGCCGCCGGTGATCACCGCGTAGCCCGCGTCGGCCAGCGCCCCGCCGAGCTCGACGCCGAGCGCGTACTCCGGCGACTCCGGTGTGGTGCGTGCCGATCCGAACACCGTCACCGCGGCGGCGACGTCGGACATGGCGTCGAAGCCGGCGACGAACTCGGACTGGATGCGCAGGACCCGCCACGGGTCGTGTTCGAGGCGATCCGCGCGACGGGCACCGTCGGGATCGGTGGGGTCGTCGACGCCGGTGTCGAGCAGCCGACGGTCGGTCGTGGACTCCATCGACTCCCGATCGAGGCGTTTGCGGGTCGCACCGGAGTAGCAGAGCGGTTGATCGTGATCGTCGGCTGGCACGCCGCCGACGGTATCCGACGACCGTGACCGAGGATCGGATCAGCCCGGGGGGGATCAGGCGGGCGTGCGCAGGTGACGCCGCAGGATGTCGGTCACCTCGGTGATCTGGGCCGTCGGCACGCGCTCGTCGCGTCTGTGCGCGAGGTTCGGGTCCCCCGGCCCGAGGTTGACCGCGGGGATGCCCAGCGCCGCGAACCGGGCGACGTCGGTCCACCCGTACTTGGCGCGTACGCGACCACCGGCCGCCGCCACCAGGGCCTGCGCGGCGGGGTGCGACAGGCCCGGCAGGGCGCCCGGTGAGGAGTCGGTGAGTTCGAGACCGACACGCCCCGAGGTCAACTCGGTCGCGAACACCTCACGGACGTGGTCGAGGGCGGCGTCGACGGTGCGGTCGGGGGCGAAGCGGAAGTTGACGTCGACCGATGCGACGTCGGGCACGACGTTGCCGGCGACGCCGCCGTCGATGCGCACCGCCGAGAGCCCTTCGCGGTACTCACAGCCGTCGATGTCGACCCGACGGGCTTCGTACGACGACAGCGTCGCGAGCACACCCGACAACGCATGGATCGCGTTGTGGCCCATCCATGATCGCGCCGAGTGGGCGCGCGTACCGGTCGCGGACAGGCGCACCCGCAGGGTCCCCTGACAGCCCGCCTCGATCTGACCGGCGGTCGGTTCGCCCAGGATCGCGACGTCACCGTGGAGCCAGTCGGGGAGCTCGCGTTCGATGAACCCGAGCCCGTTGTGCACCGCGGCGATCTCCTCGCAGTCGTAGAAGATCAGCGTGAGGTCGTGTGCGACATCGGTCATCGTCGCGGCGAGATGCAGGAACACCGCGTCGCCGGACTTCATGTCGACCGTGCCGCACCCGTGCAGGACGTCACCCTCGACCTCGTCGACGGTGCGGCGACTCGGGACGTTCTCGGCGATCGGGACCGTGTCGAGATGACCGGCGAGGATCACCCGCGACGGCAGTCCGCGGTCGGTCCGTGCCAGCACGCGGTCACCGTGGCGGAGGATCTCGAAACCGGTCGTCTGGGTGCGCAGTGCGTCTTCGACGGCGTCGGCGAGCGCGGCCTCGTGGTGCGATTCGCTCGCGATGTCGACCAGCGCCGCGGTCAGCTCGATCGGATCGGCGGTCAGATCCAGCGCGGCGGTACCCATGACCGTCGAGGATACGGCGACCGGTCGCCGCCCGGCCGGGGCGGCGTCGACCGAGGGAACAGCCGACCGGGGAATAGTCATCGACGACCCAGCCGTTGCACCGGCGATGACGACACTCGCGATCATCGGTGCAGGAGCGGGACTCGGGGCGGCGGTGGCACGCAGGTTCGGTGCCGAGGGGTTCTCGGTGGGCTTGATCTCCCGCAACCGGTCGCGGGTCGACGCACTCGCCGACAGCCTCGCCGAAGACGGTGTGTCGGCACGGGGTTTCACCGCCGACGTGCGTGACCCGGCATCCATCGCGCCGGCACTCGAGCAGGTGACCGAGACGCTCGGGCCGATCGAGGTGCTGCAGTACAGTCCCCTGCCGCAGAAGGACTTCATGCGTCCGGTGCTCGAGACGACCCCGGCCGACATGGTGGGCCCGGTCGAGTTCTCCATCTACGGATCGATCGCGGCCGTGCACCAGGTGTTGCCCGGGATGCGGTTCCTGGGCGAGAACGCCGGCACGATCCTCTTCGTCAACGGTGGATCGGCGGTCAAGCCGGGACGCGCGGTCACCGGGACATCGATCGCGTTCGCCGGTCAGGCCGCCTACGCGCAACTGCTCCACGAGGAACTGAAGCCCGAGGGGATCCACGTGTCGCAGTTGATCATCGGGGGCGCGATCAGCGCAGACGACCCGCGCAAGAGCCCCGAGACCCTCGCCGGTCACCTGTGGGATCTCCACACCGGTCGTGACCGTTTCCGTCTGCAGGTCAGCGAGGACTGAACACGGTCGGGCGCCGGTGGCCGACGGCGTGATCCACCGGGCCGGTATCGCCGGTAGGGTGTGCTCCCGTGAACGAAGCGACGTCAGCAGCCGGAACCGGGATCGCCACCATCACCGACAGCGGACAGGTGCTCGACACCTGGTTCCCCGCTCCGGAACTCGGTGCGGGTGGCGAGTCGGGGACCGTGACCCACAGCGGTGACGACATCCCCGCCGAGTTCCGGGGCCTGGTCGGCGCCGACGAGGCCCGCGGTGTCCGGACGGTGGCGGTCACGACGACGATCGCCGATCTGTCGCAGGCCCCGAGCGACGCCCACGACGTGTACCTGCGTCTGCACCTGCTGTCGCACCGCCTCGTCGCGCCCCACGGCCTCAACCTCGACGGTCAGTTCGGACTGCTCGCCAACGTCGTGTGGACCAACCACGGACCCTGTGCCGTCGAGGGTTTCGAGCTGACCCGTGCACGGCTGCGTGCGCGCGGCCCGGTCGCGGTGAACAGCATCGACAAGTTCCCGCGCATGGTCGACTACGTGGTGCCGTCGGGCGTGCGGATCGGTGACGCCGACCGCGTCCGACTCGGCGCACACCTCGCGAGCGGTACGACGGTGATGCACGAGGGTTTCGTGAACTTCAACGCCGGCACGCTCGGGAACTCGATGGTGGAGGGCCGGATCTCGGCGGGTGTCGTCGTGGGCGACGGCTCCGACGTCGGCGGTGGCGCGTCGATCATGGGGACGCTGTCCGGCGGTGGGACACAGGTCATCTCGCTCGGCGAACGCTGCCTGCTGGGCGCGAACTCGGGCTGCGGCATCTCCCTCGGCGACGACTGCGTGATCGAGGCGGGGCTCTACGTCACCGCGGGCACCAAGGTCACGGGTCCCGACGGAACCGCGGTGAAGGCGCGCGATCTGTCGGGCACGAACAACCTCCTGTTCCGCCGCAACAGCGTCAGCGGAGCCGTCGAGGTCGTGCCCTGGAAGGGCGACGGCATCGCCCTCAACGCCGCCCTGCACGCCAACGACTGACCCTTCCCGCCGTCGATCGGGCGGTCGTCCGCGTCGAGGAGTGCCCGGTCGGTGGGGTCAGTCGACGGCGACGGTGAGGCGAGCCGCGGCGGCGGCGATGCGTTCGTCGGTCGCCGTGAGCGCGAGGCGCACATGCTTGGTCCCCGACGGTCCGTAGAACTCCCCCGGCGCCGCGAGGATGCCCCGCTCGGCCAGCCACGCGACGGTGTCGCGGCAGGGTTCGTCGCGGGTGGCCCACAGGTACAGACCGGCCTCGGAGTGGTCGATGCGGAAACCGGCGTGGCGCACGGCCGTCGACAGCACGACGCGGCGGTCGAGGTAACGCTCGCGCTGCACGGCCACGTGGTCGTCGTCGGTGAGGGCAGCCAGCATCGCGGTCTGCACGGGGAACGGGACGATCAGTCCGGCGTGCTTGCGCACCGCGAGGAGTTCGGCGATCAGCGACCGGTCGCCGGCGAAGAACCCGGCCCGGTAGCCGGCCAGGTTGGAGATCTTCGAGAGCGAGTGCACCGCGAGCAGACCGGTGGTGTCACCGTCGGAGACCCGTGGGTCGAGGATCGAGACCGGCTCGGCGTCCCACGCGAGGCCCAGGTAGCACTCGTCGGAGATGACCACCGCACCCCGCTCGCGGGCCCAGGCGACGACCTTGCGCAGGTGATCGACACCGAGCACCGCGCCCGTGGGATTCGACGGCGAGTTGATGAACACCGCACCGGGATGGGCGGGTCCGAGCGCGAACAGCGAGTCCGAGCGGACGGGTCGGGCGCCGGCGAGCAGGACACCCACCTCGTAGGTCGGGTAGGCGACCTCGGGGATCACGATGTCGTCGCCGGGACCGAAGCCGAGGAGCGACACGACCGAGGCGATGGCCTCCTTGGTCCCGATGACGGGCAGGATCGACGACGCGTCGACATCGGCGATGCCGTAGCGGCGGATCAGGGCCGCGGCGGCGGCCTCGCGCAGCTCGGTCGTACCGGAGGTGGTCGGGTAGCCGGGGAATCCGGCGCCGTCGTCGAGGCCGCGGCGGATGACGTCGGCGATCTCGTCGACGGGTGTGCCGACCGACAGGTCGACGATGCCGTCGGGATGCGACGCCGCTGTGGCCTTGGCCTCGGCGAGGGTGTCCCACGGGAAGTCGGGCAGCGCTGACGCCACCGACCGCCGCGCGGTCTCGTCGGTCACTCTTCGGTGTTCATGGGTGGCAGACCCTTGATGAACGACGGATCGTTCGAGGTCTTGCCGACCTTGCTGGCGCCGCCCGGCGACCCCAGATCGTCGAAGAAGTCGACGTTGGCCTTGACGTAGGGCTCCCACTCGTCGGGGACGTCGTCCTCGTAGAAGATGGCCTCCACCGGGCAGACCGGTTCGCAGGCACCGCAGTCGACGCACTCGTCGGGCTGGATGTAGAGCATCCGGTCACCCTCGTAGATGCAATCCACCGGGCACTCCTCGACGCAGGCCCGATCCAGCAGGTCCACACACGGCTCGGCGATGATGTACGTCAACTCGGTCACTCCTTCACTCACGTGGTGCTCTACGCACTCGCGTCGCGGCACCCGCCGCACGACACCCGGCCTCCAGTATCCCGTCTGACGGGCCCACGGTCACATCCGGGGCGACGGATGCGGCGGGATCGTCGACGAGACTCGACGGAGTTACTGAGCTCAACTAACCGACAACGTCCAGAATGACCCCATGCACTACGTGATCGGGGTTGTCGGGCTCGTCGTGTTCCTGCTGCTCGCATGGTTGCCGAGCACGAACCGGTCGATGGTGCGTCACAAGCTGCGACCGATCGCGGTCATGCTCCTCATCGAATTCGTGCTGAGCCTGGCGCTGCTGAAGACCGGCGTCGGCACCGACGTCATCCGCGGGATCGAGCGCGGATTCGGCTACCTGCTGGGGTACGCCGCGGAGGGGACGAAGTTCGTGTTCGGCGACCTCACCGACGTCGACGCGAACCCCGCGACGTCGCCCCCGTTCCTGCTCAGCGTGCTGATGCCGATCGTGTTCGTCTCGGCGTTGATCGGGATCCTGCAGTACACGCGCATCCTGCCCCTGGTGGTCAGGATCATCGGCACCGCCCTGTCGACGGTGAACGGCATGGGCAAGCTCGAGTCGTTCAACGCGATCGCCTCGGCCCTACTGGGCCAGTCCGAGGTGTTCATCTCGGTGAAGAAGCTGCTGCCGGTGCTCCCCGCGCACCGGATGTACACCCTCGCCGCGTCGGCGATGTCCACGGTGTCGGCGTCGATCCTGGGTGCCTACATCCAGCTGATCGACGCGCGGTTCGTCATCACGGCGATCGTTCTGAACCTGTTCGGTGCGTTCATCGTGGTGTCGCTGATCAATCCCTACGAGCCGGCCCCCGACTCCGACATCGACACCCTCGTCACCGGCGGCGGACGGGCGCGTCAGTCGTTCTTCGAGATGCTCGGTGAGTACATCCTCGACGGGTTCAAGGTCGCGTTCACCGTCGGCGCGATGTTGATCGGGTTCATCGCGCTGATCGCGATGCTCAACGGCATCTTCTCGGGTGTGTTCGGCGGCACCACGTTCCAGGACGTCCTCGGCTACGCGTTCTCGCCGCTCGCCTGGCTGACCGGTATCCCGTGGGACGAGTCCGTGGCGGCGGGCAGGTTCATGGCCACCAAACTCGTGGCCAACGAGGTCGTGGCCATGCTGCAGCTGACCTCCGGCGACGACGACCTGTCGGCGCGGACGGTCGCGATCGTCTCCACCTTCCTGGTGTCGTTCGCGAACTTCTCCTCGATCGGCATCATCGCCGGGGCCGTGCGCAGCCTCGACGAGAAACAGGGCATCAACGTCGCCCGGTTCGGGCTGCGCCTGCTCTACGGCGCGACATTGGTGAGCTTCATCAGCGCAACCGTCGTCGGCCTCGTCGTCTGACCGGTCCAATCGCGACGTTCACGCGGCCTTCGAATCAGCGGTCCCCTAACCCTCGCCCGGACGACCCATCGGCGGGATGGTGCATGGGTGCTTCATCACCCCACCTCCCGACGCTGTCGCGGCTGAGATCCCCTCGCCCCCGACCCGCGTCCGAAGGAGCCACCGATGACCACGACCATTTCCCCGTTCACCACGTCCCCTCCCGCCGTGCCCGCGCGTACCCGCGGGCGGGTGCAGACGCGGGCCCTACCCACACGTCTGTGCCCGGCCGACCTGCTGCGGCTGACCGACCAGACCGCCGCCGACATCCTCGACGGCAGGCACGACACCGCGCTCCCGGAACAGTGGGACGACGTCGCGCGCTGGTCGACGCGGCTGCACTCCGACGACGACGTCGACATCTGGCTGATCAGCTGGACCGAGGGCACCTCCACCGAACTGCACGACCACGCCGGGTCGCTCGGGGCACTGACGGTGCTGTCGGGGTCGTTGACCGAGTCGCGGTGGACCGGACGCGGCCTTCGCGACCGGGTGCTCGACGCAGGCGATCAGGCCTCGTTCCCGCTGGGGTGGGTGCATGATGTGATGCGCACGCCGGGCACCGCACCGTCGGCCGACCCGACGTTGAGCGTGCACGCGTACTCGCCGCCGCTCAGCGCGATGAGCTACTACGAGGTCACCTCGGAGCATTCGCTGCGCCGGGTACGCACCGAGCTGACCGACGTACCCGAGAAGTGACCGACCGCCTCCCCGAAAGAGTGACCGGCACGATGACACGACACGAGACAGGCTGCACCAGGTGACGACGATCGACGACGTGCTCGCCGCGGCCCGCGCCCGCATCGACCGCCTCCCCGCCGAGAAAGTGGCCGACGAACTCGCCGCCGGCGCAATTCTGGTCGACATCCGACCGGCCGCCCAACGCGCGGCCGAGGGGGAGTCCCCGGACGCGATCCTCATCGAGCGCAACGTGCTCGAGTGGCGCTGCGACCCGGCGAGTGACGCCCGCATCGACGCCGCGGTCGACCACGACGTCCGCTGGATCATCCTGTGCCAGCAGGGATACACCTCGAGCCTCGCCGCGGCCGCCCTGCAGGAACTCGGGTTGCATCGCGCCACCGATGTCATCGGCGGTCACGAGGCGCTCGCCGCCCTGCGATGACGTCCACGGCGCCGCGGACGCTCGAGCAGGCGGCGACGCTGTCCTCCGCCGAACTACTGGCGCTGTATCGCGATCGGCCCGCGCCGACGATCGACGAGATCGCCGGCGAACACCCGAGTGCGTTCCCCCGCGACACCGACGGCGCCGCACGGGACTTCTTCGCACGGCAGGGCCGCGGGCACTGGCTCGGCAAGGCCTACAGCGCCCCGTGTCACGACACCGTCGACGGCATCGGCGAGGGCTACAACCTGTGGCGACGCCGGGACGCCGTGGTGCGCGCAGAACGCTTCGCGTGGCGCATCGAACCGTCGGCGATCGACGGCCGCGATGCCCTCGTGATGCGCTATCGGGCGTTCGGATCCGTCTCGGGCGCACTCGATCTCGCCGACGAGGTGCGCACACTCGTCCCGGGGTCGTTGTTCCTCGGGATCTACCACACGCGGATCGCGCTCCCGGGTTTCACCGGACCACAGCGCGGCCCACGCAGCGAGCCGGCGGTGTTCCTCCTCGGCCCCACCGCCGAGCCGTGGCGAGGCGTCGACGATCCGTCTCTGGAGACGGGACACCGGCCGATCGCCCAGGTCGCACTCGGTGCACTCACCGCGCCGTCGCGCACCCGCCCCTGGGTGGCGCGGGTGGCGCGACGGTTCGTGTCCGGCCCCGGGGTCAGCGACGGCCGCTGAAGAACGCGATGGCCGCGTTCTGCAGGCGCGGTCCACCGGCGTTGATCAGGCCGACCAGTGCGCCGGCACCGGCGCCGATGAGGATGCCGGGGATGCAGCCGACGATGATGCCGATGACGCACCCGACGGCCAGTCCGATACCCGCTCCGATGGCGGCACCGATGCCGGCGCCGGGTGCCGCGCGGTTCAGTTCGGAGATGAACCGTGACTGCGAACTCGCGTCGTGGCGGGGGAAGGCGATGGCACCCGCGTAGCGCTGCACCGAGGCATCGACCCGCGGGGTCACCGACAACGAGGTGGCCCCACGCGACAGGGTCGGCGCCAGGGCGAACTGGCGGTCGGCGACGCTGAAGGTGAGCGGCACCGACGCGATCTGGCGACCGGCGGCGTCGAGCACCGCGACCGACGAGCCGCTGTCGGTGATGCGGAACGTGCCCACGTCGAGAACGGTGGTGACCGTGCGGTTCTGGGTCGAGGTGGCGAACCCGACGCCCTGCTGGCTCGCGGCGACGAGCGGGGCGGGTGAGGCGTTCGCCGTGCCGCCGGCAACGGCGAGGGCCGCGGTGACGACGACCGCGGTGACGGAGGTGCGGATGATTCGCGTGAGGCGCATGACGTGACTCCTGGTCGGGACGTGACGATCGGGCATCAGACGCGGATCACACTACGCAATCAGGACGGATCGGACAGGGCGGACGCGACACCGATCCGTCCCTCGTCGGGATGCTCAGACGCGCACGGGGGCACGGAGGCTCGCCACCGCGGCCTCGGTCGCACGCCGTAGCGCCGACTGCTCCCCCACGTAGTCGGCGACCGCGCCGACCACGGGCAGTGCGCTCAACAGACGCCACGGTTGCCTCGGCGACGGGCGATGTGACAGGACATCGGTGATCGACCGCAGCAGGCCCACCACCGACCCGACCGACCGGACCAGACCCATCGGGCTGAGATCGCGATGCGGATCGGCGGCGACCTCCACCGCCTTCTCCACCCGCGCCACCCCGCGCGCGTCATCCCCGGTGGGCGTGCGCGACAGCACGACCCGCGAGTCGATGACCCGGTCGCAGAGGACCGCGATGAGCTGGTCAGTCTGATCGAAGCGGTCGTGTACGCCGTGCACACGCTGGACCGCGCAGATGATGAACGCCTGGTGGGCGAAGCCGAGCAGATCCTGGACGGGCAGACGGTCGGCGAGCGCTCCGAACACACCGGGGTAGGCGACCAGCGCGGTGCTCAGCCGTCCGACGCGGCCGACCCACCACTCGGTGCGCTGTTCGACGCTCCACTTCTCCCACGTCCGTGTCCCCGGGACCCCCGAGGAGTCGGTGAACCACTGCAGGGCTCGTGTGGCCGTCCCCAGCAGGGAGTCGTCTCCCGGGCGCGGGTCGAACGTCATCCGCTTGATGCCGAACGCATCCCAGTGCTCCACCGCGTCGAGCACCGGGTTGATCACGCCGGTGGCGGTGTGGAGGACCCGCGCGATGTCGTGGTCGGAGATCGTCGGGTGCGGCGATGTGGGGGCCATGGGTCTCCTGGCAGGTCAGGCCGCGGACTCGCGGCGCGCGTGCACGGTGGTCCGTTCGCGGGCGGGGCGCCCGATGGCGGTGGCGATCTCGCGCAGCTCGGCGACGGTCTTCTCCGACCCGTGCTGGGAGCCGGCCATGCGTGAGATCGTCTCCTCCATCAGCGTGCCGCCCAGATCGTTGGCACCGCCCTGCAGCATCACCTGCGTGCCCGCGGTGCCGAGCTTGACCCAGCTGGTCTGGATGTTGTGGATCCGACCGTGCAGCATCACCCGCGCGAGCGCGTGGACCGCACGGTTGTCGCGGTGTGTGGGTCCGGGCCGCGATGCGCCCGCGAGGTAGAGCGGCGAACTCTGGTGCACGAACGGCAGGGGCACGAACTCGGTGAAACCGCCTGTGCGGTCCTGGATCCCGCGCAAGATGTTGAGGTGACCCACCCAGTGTTTCGGGGCGTCGACGTGGCCGTACATCATCGTCGAACTCGAGCGCAGGCCCACCTCGTGGGCGGTGGTCACCACCTCGATCCACTCCGCGGTCGGCAGCTTGCCCTTGGTGAGGACCCAGCGGACCTCGTCGTCGAGGATCTCTGCGGCGGTACCGGGGATGGTGTCGAGGCCGGCCTCGCGCAGCGCGGTGAGCCACTCCCGGATGCTCTGGCCGCCGCGGGACGCGCCGTTGACGATCTCCATCGGCGAGAAGGCGTGGACGTGCATCGAGGGCACCCTGGCCTTCACCGCACGCACCAGGTCGGCATAGCCCGTCACGGGCAGTTCGGGGTCGATGCCGCCCTGCATGCAGACCTCGGTCGCCCCGGCCACGTGGGCCTCCCAGGCGCGGTCGGCGACCTCCTCGGCCGCCAGGGTGTAGGCGTCGGCGTCGCCCTTGCGCTGGGCGAAGGCGCAGAACCGGCAGCCGGTGTAGCAGATGTTGGTGAAGTTGATGTTCCGGTTCACGATATAGGTGACGTCGTCGCCGTTGACCTCCTTGCGCAACGAGTCGGCCAGTGCGACAAGCGCTTCGAGTCCGTCACCGTCGGCGGTCGCCAACGCCAGGTAGTCGGCGTCGCTGCACCCGGCCGGGTCGCGCTCGGCGTGGCGCAGCGCGGTCAGGACGTCGGCGTCGAGGCGCGCGGGTGCCTCATCGGACTTCAGTGCGAGCACCTGCTCGCGCACGGTGTCCCAGTCGCCGAACGCACTGCCGAGATCGCTGCGGGTCTCGGTGTTGCGGCCGTCGGTGTCGATCGCGGTGTGCAGGTCGACGCGTCCACTCGACTGCCAGTCCTCGTCGGGCTCCTGCCACGGACGACCGACGGGGATCACGTCGGCCGCCAGGCCGGTCACCGGGTCGGCCAGGGCGTGTACGTGCCCGGTGATCCGCGGGTCGATCCACGGCTGTCCCGCCAGCACGTACTGCGGTTGTGCCGCAACGCGTTCGGTGAGGGTGTAGCCGGCGGCCGCGGTGATCTCGGCGAGGGTGTCGAGGTTGGGCCACGGCCGTTCGGGGTTCACGTGGTCGGGGGTCAGCGGCGACACCCCGCCCCAGTCGTCGACCCCGGCACCGATCAGCGCCGCACACTCGTCGGCGGAGACGAGGTTCGGCGGGGCCTGGATGCGCATCGACGGGCCGAGCAGGACCCGGGCGACGGCCACCGCGGCGACGAACTCGTCGATGTCGGCATCGGGCACCGCCCGCATCGCGGTGTCGGACTTTGCCCGGAAGTTCTGGACGATCACCTCCTGGATGTGACCGAAGGCCTTGTGGGTCGATCGGATCTCGAGGATCGACTCGGCGCGCTCGAGGCGCGTCTCGCCGATGCCGACGAGGATGCCGGTGGTGAACGGCACCGACAGGCGCCCGGCGTCGACGAGAACGCGCTTGCGGACCTCGGGGTCCTTGTCGGGGCTGCCGTGGTGGCACTCGCCCTTGTCGGTGAACAGGCGCCGTGAGGTGGTCTCGAGCATCATGCCCATCGAGGGGGCGACAGGCTTGAGTCGCGAGATCTCCTGCCAGCTCATCACCCCGGGGTTGAGATGCGGCAGCAGACCGGTCTCCTCGAGAACGCGGATGGAGGCGGCGCGGACGTAGTCGAGGGTCGAGTCGTAGCCACGCTCGTCGAGCCATTGCGCGGCCTCGGGCCAGCGGTCCTCCGGCCGGTCGCCGAGGGTGAACAGCGCTTCCTTGCAGCCGAGTTCGGCTCCGCGGCGGGCGATGTCGAGGACCTCGTCCATCTCGAGGAACGGTCCGTGGCCGTCGCGAGCGAGCTTGCCCGGCACGGTGACGAACGTGCAGTAGTGGCAGCGGTCGCGGCAGAGCCGGGTCAGGGGGATGAACACCTTGCGCGAGTAGGTGACCTGGCGCTCTCGCCCTGCGGCCACCAGGCCGGCGTCGCGCACCCTCGCCGCCGAGGCACACAGGTCGGCGAGATCGTCACCGCGGGCCGCGAGGAGGACCGCGGCCTCGTCGGCGTTGACCGTCGCGCCGTCGCGCACACGACGCAGCGCGCGGCGCATCGCCGAGGCGGTCGGGGACGGTTCGGGGGTCGTCGCCGTGGTCGCGACGGCGTCCGGGAAGCTCGGAGCGGGCAGAGCGGTGGACTCATGGTGTTCGGAAGTCACCTGACGATCATGCGCCATTCGCCGCCGACGGAGGCGATCGAGGCCACCATCACCCTCGCGCCACGGGCAGCCGACCGCTCCAGGACAACACCACGGGGATCCCGACACCCACCGCCACCAGCAACAACGTCCGCCAGTCGCCGAAGAGCAGCGCGTCACCGCCGGGACCGCCGAGCAGGCCGACGGCCACGGCCAGCAACCAGCCGGCGAGCGGCAGGAACCGCAGCGATCCGGTCCCGAGACCTGCGGCCAGCCAGATCAGCAGACCGTTGACCGCGCCGCCGACGACCGCGGTGATCGGCATGGGCACCGAGCCGACGTAGGAGTTCACGAACGCGAGCGACAGCAGACCGACGACGAACCCGTCGACCGCGAGCGCGCCGAGCAGCAGTCGATCCCGGGTGTCCACGGTGCTCACGACTCCCGCGTCGACGGCCCGAAGAGATCGTTCTCGCGGCCGCCCGGCTCGGTCGGTTCGAGGTCGCCGTCCACGAGGATCAGGTGTTCCTCGGCGAAGATCGGCTGCAGGATGTCGTTCGACAGGGCGTATTCGGTACGACTCGGCGACACCGTGACCTGGGTGGCGTGCGCGGCGAGGGCGTCGACCTTGCGGTCGAGGACCGTGCTCACGTCGACGGCGGTGGTGATCTCGTCGTCGCGGTACCGGGGCAGCTCACCGTCGTGCGGCATCCGCCACCCGTCGGGCACGCGGTCCGCGGCCGCGGCGAGACCCTGCGCCAGTGCCGACGCCTCGGTCACCGACCAGTAGTGCTTGGCGACCGACCATCCGCGCTCGCGGGCCTCGGCGACGGCGGCGCCGCAGATCAGGTGCACCGTGAGGTGGTCGGGGTGGCCGTAGGTGCCCGCGGGGTCGTAACCGACGACGACCTGTGGTCGCCGCGCCACGATGACGTCGGCCAGCGCCGCGACCGGTTCGGCGATCGGGGCACCCACGAACGCCCGCGGGTGCGACGCCGACGGCGCGCCGGCCATGCCGGAGTCGCGCCACCGGCCCGCGCCGCCGAGGAACAGCGGTGCGAGCGGCTCGGCGCCCTCGGGACTCAGGGCGGCCAACGCGCGGGTCAGCTCGGCGATGCGGTACCCCCCGAGTTGATCGGCGCCGCCGTCGGCGGCGAGCATCGCCCACTGCTCACCGATGACCTCGCCCTCCTCGCCGAGCGTGCAGGTCACGACGGTGACCTCGGCACCCTCGTCGAGATGGCGGGCGATGATGCCGCCGGTCATGATCGACTCGTCGTCGGGGTGGGCGTGCACCACCAGCAGGCGCTGCCCGGCGCGCGATGCGGTGCGGTCGGAGATGCTCATCGGTCGCTCAGCCGCCAGCCGCCGGTGGCGCCGAAGATGGTCGTCCCGACGGGTCCCTGCAGCGGGACGTCGCGGACGCCGGGTCCGATCGCGGTGAGCATCGAGTCCTGATAGACGGGCAGGTAGACGTGTTGTTCCGCGATCACCTGGGCGGCGGTCCGCAGATCGGCGATCGGGTCGACCGATCCCATCGCGCGGGCGGCGAGACCGACCAGCGTCGGGTCGCACAGTCCCGACACGTTGCTGGGGAAGCGCACCTGATCACTGTCGTTCTCCGCGCCCTGATCCGGGGTCGAGGTCCCGGCGGTGGTGGTCGGCACCGACGACGGCGTCGCACTGCCGGAGGCCGACGCCCCGGTGCCCGAGGCGGGGGCGGCGTCGGTCTGGTCGCATTCCACGGCCGAAGCGAGTCGCGTCGCGGGGGCCACCGACGCGGTGCGCCAACCGACGACGAGGTCCACGTCGCCGCCGGTGAGTGCCGGGCCGTAGAGCTCGGTCGACGTCAGCGCCCGCACCTCGGTGGCGATGCCCGCCGACCGGAGCTGGTCGGCGACGCTGTCGGCCGCGGCGCGGGTGCGGACGTCACCGGCCACGACACCGACTCGCACGCCCAGCGTGGAGCCACCGCGCTGCAGCGGCACCACACCCGTCGGCAGGGTCGGTCCGGAGTTCGCGTCGGTCGTCGAGGGTGTCGTGGTGGTGGTGGTGGTGGGCGCGGTCGACCCGGCCGGGGAGCCGGTCGACGATCCGCCACCGGTGGGGCTCGTCGACACCGCGGACGGCACCGGGAGGTATCCGGCCGACGCCAGCAGAGACGAGATGGTCTCCGGGGACGGACGTGCCGTGTCGACCGCCACGTAACCGGGGTCGGTGGGGGCGAGCACGGCACCGGAGAACGGGGTCACGGTGGACTCCCCCGCGCTCGCGTCGACGAGGACCTGCGGATCGATGATGCCGAGCACCGCCTGCCGCACCGCGGGCACCGACATGGTCGAGGTACGCGTGTTCACCGTGACGCCGAGCGAGCGGCCGACCGGGGTGCGCCCGATGGCCACGCCGGGGATGGCGCCCAGCGTGCCCGCCACCGCGGGCCCACCGGCGAGGGCGACGACGCGGGTGTCGGTGGACCGGATCGACTCGGCGAGCTGACTCGCGGTCCCGACGCGGTGCAGCACGATCTGGTCGACCACGGCCGGTGTCCGCCAGAAGCGGTCGTTGCGTTGCAGCCGGACCTCGTCGCGGCTGGTGTCGATCACGGTGATCGAGTAGCGCCCCGCCGAGACCGGGAGACCGACGTCCATCCCGGTCTGGAACCCCTGGGGCACACCCCGGAGCACATGCGACGGCAGCATCGCCGAGAACAGTTCACGCCAGGCCGGGTACGGCGTGCGGAACCGCACCACCGCCTCCTTGCCGCCGGCCCGGGAGGCGACGTCGTCGATCAGTCGGTATCCGGCGGGGGCGATGGTGCCGGGTTGCCGCGACATCTGCTGCCACAGGTAGGAGAAGTCGTCGGCGGTGACCGGGAGCCCGTCGGACCACTGCGCGTCCTGCGCGATGCGGTAGGTGACGGTGAACGGCGACTGGGCGGTGACCTCGGCGCTGTCGAGGACGGAGGTGTCCAGCGCCCACGACACCCCGCCCGGACCTGCGGTCGGGGTGAAGGCGCTGGGCAGGGTCATCGCCGCCACGGCCGCGGTGACCGGGCTCTGGTCGGCCGACAGGTGCGGGTTGAGGCCCACACCGATGCTGTCGGTCGCAACCGAGATGGTCTGCCCCTGCGGAACGTCGGTGGCCGGGGGCGGGGTCTCGGACTGTTGGACCGGTGGTGGCGGGTCGGCGGTGCACGCCGCGGTCGAGAGCACCGCGACACAGCCGAGCACCACCGCCCACCTGGGCGCGCGCCTGCGCATCGCTGCGACGTCCACCGCCACCGGCCTCGAGATCAGCTGACGCTCTGGTTGCGTGCCTTGGCGCGCGAGCGCTCGCGACCGCGGGCGGTCGCATCGAGCTCCACCTTGCGGACGCGGACGACCTCGGGGGTCACCTCGACGCACTCGTCGCCGGCACAGAACTCCATGGCCGCCTCGAGATCGAGCTGCATGGGCTTGGCGAGGGTCTCCATCACGTCGGCCGAGGACTGACGCATGTTGGTCAGCTTCTTCTCGCGGGTGACGTTGATGTCGAGGTCCTCCTGGCGCGGGTTGATACCCACCACCATGCCCTCGTAGGCGTCGGCGCCGGGCTCGACGAAGAACGTCCCGCGGTCGGCGAGCTGGATCATGGCGAACGGCGTCACCGAACCGGAGCGGTCGGAGACGAGCGAGCCGGTGTGGCGGGCGCGGATCTCCCCGGCCCACGGGGCGTAGCCGTCGAAGACCGCGTTGGCGATGCCGGTGCCGCGGGTCTCGGTGAGGAAATCGGTGCGGAAGCCGATGAGGCCGCGCGAGGGCACCACGAACTCCATGCGGACCCAGCCGCTGCCGTGGTTGGTCATCTCGCCCATACGTCCCTTGCGGGCGGCGAGGAGCTGCGTGACCGCGCCGAGGTACTCCTCGGGCACGTCGACGGTGAGGTGCTCGAACGGCTCGTGCAGCTTGCCGTCGACCTGACGGGTGACCACCTGCGGCTTGCCGACGGTCAGCTCGAAGCCCTCACGGCGCATCTGCTCGACGAGGATCGCCAGGGCGAGCTCGCCTCGACCCTGGACCTCCCACGCGTCGGGGCGGCCGATGTCGAGGACGCGCAGCGACACGTTGCCGACCAGTTCCTGGTCGAGGCGCGACTTCACCATGCGCGAGGTCAGCTTGTGTCCCTTCACTCGACCGACGAGCGGCGAGGTGTTGGTGCCGATGGTGACCGAGATGGCCGGCTCGTCGACGGTGATGCGCGGAAGGGCGACCGGGTTCTCGAGGTCGGCCAGGGTGTCGCCGATCATGATCTCGGGCATGCCCGCGACGGCGACGATGTCTCCGGCGACGGCCTTCTCGGCCGGGGTGCGCTCGACGCCGACGGTGGCGAGCAATTCGGTGATCTTGGACCGCTCGATGACCGGTGCGCCGTCGACCTCGCGCATCCACGACACGGTCTGTCCCTTGGTGAGGGTGCCGTTGTGGATGCGGACGAGCGCGAGGCGGCCGAGGAAGGCCGAGGCGTCGAGGTTGGTGACGTGGGCCTGCAGCGGGGCGTTCACGTCGCCCTTGGGTGCGGGGACGTAGCTCATCAGCACGTCGAAGAACGGGTCGAGGTTCTCGCCCTCGGGGACGTTGCCGTTCTCGGGCGCGACGGTGCTGGCGATGCCCGCGCGACCCGATGCGTAGAGGACGGGCAGGTCGAGCGCGAGCTCGGCGGCCGCGGCGGCCTCGTCGTCGACGTCGGAGGCGAGGTCGAGCAGCAGATCGTGGCTCTCCTCGACGACCTCGGCGATGCGGGCGTCGGGACGGTCGGTCTTGTTCACCAGGAGGATGACGGGCAGCGACGCGGCAAGGGCCTTGCGCAGCACGAAGCGGGTCTGCGGCAGGGGGCCCTCGGAGGCGTCGACGAGGAGCACGACACCGTCGACCATCGACAGCCCGCGCTCGACCTCGCCACCGAAGTCGGCGTGGCCGGGGGTGTCGATGACGTTGATGATCACCTCGGTGCCGTCGGGCTGGACCCGGTGCACCGCGGTGTTCTTCGCGAGGATGGTGATGCCCTTCTCGCGCTCGAGGTCGCCGGAGTCCATCACACGGTCGACCACTTCCTCACGCTCGGTGAACACACCGGATTGGCGAAGCATCGCGTCGACCAGGGTGGTCTTGCCGTGGTCGACGTGGGCCACGATCGCGACGTTGCGGAAATTCGGAACAGCAGTCACTGAGGTTTCTTTCGGGTGATGGACTCGAGGGTCACGGCATGTAAGGGGGTCACGACATGGAAAAGAAGGCCGGAGTGGTGCGCGACCGCACACCAGGGTATCGGTACCGCGGATGAGATGACGCTCACGCCCGTGGCGCAAAGGTAAGGCTCTGCTAACCTGGCACTCGTGTCGAAGAAGATCACGCCGACGACGCTGCACACGGCGAAGTCCAAGAAGAAGTGCTGCCGCAAGTCCATACGGTGCACCAGCTGCCCCGTCGTGCTGCACCGTCTGCGCAAGATCGACGCCGACGAGTTCACGAACAAGCAGTTCTCCAAAGCCCTCAAGAAGGCGCGCGCGGCCTGACCTTGCCGGCCGAAGTCCCCCGCGGAGCCCGTTCGCCTGGGTAACATCGCGCCGAGGTTCATCGGGGAGGGTTTCACCGTGCGTTCACGTTCGTTTGTCGCTGTCATCTCGTCCGCTTGTCTGACCGCGTCCCTCGCGGCGGCGATCGGCGTGTCCTCACCGGCTGCCGCGGCCCCGTGCGGCAACAAGGGCATCTTCGGCTCCAGCCTCGCGTTCGGCAGCAGCTTCGGCGGGCTGCTGGGCAGCCGCAGCGATCAGAAACCGTTGCCGCGCATCAGCACCGGCACCAGCCGCACCGTCGGATGGGTGACCGGCGCACTGTCGAACAACCGCACCGACAGCCGCTTCGGGATCTCCGGGACCGATCTGGGCATCTCGTGGGACAACGGCTCGGGGCAGACCCTCATGGCCTTCGGCGACACCTACGGCGACTGCAACGCCCCGGGCCAGCAGTGGCGCCACAACACGATCATGCGGACCTCCGACACCGACCCCGACAACGGACTGACCGTCGGCTTCGGCGTCCCCGGCGACATCCGTTCGGGCGCATCGGTGTCGGCCGCCGCGCCGCGTACGGCGTCGGAGGCCGTCGGTTCACCCGGCGTGCCCGGTGTCGCGATCACCTCCATCCCGACCGCGGCCATCGCCATCAACGGCGTCCAGTTCATGAACTACATGTCGGTGCGGTCGTGGGGCGCGGCCGGACGGTGGGTGACCAACTACTCGGCGATCGCGGTGTCCCGCGACAACGGGCAGACGTGGACCACGGCACCGAACACCGTGCGTCCCAATCTCCCCACGCCGTCGCCGGGGGTGCGCGTCGTCGACGACAGCAACGGCAAGTTCCAGCAGAGCGCCTACGTCGACGGACGCGACGGCTTCATCTACCAGTTCGGCACGCCCAACGGCCGCTTCGGCGCGGCCTTCCTGGCCCGGTTCCGTCCTGCCGACATCCTCGACCTCGGCAGGTACGAGTACTTCACCGGCGACAAGAAGACGCCGTGGTCGCCGGACAAGACGAAGTCGAACGCCGTGGTGCGCGAACCGGTCGGCGAGTTGTCGGTGGCGTGGAACGCCCGCATCGGGCGATTCGTGATGCTCACCGGCGACGAGAACCGGGGGTCGATCACCCTGCGCACCTCGCGGTCACCGCAGGGCCCCTGGAGCGGCCCGACCACGTTGCTCTCGTCGCGGCAGCTCAGCGGGGTCTACGCCCCGTACATCTACGCCGGGACGTCGCCCGACAGCCCATACCTCTACTTCACGGCATCACGCTGGCAGGACTACAACGTGATGATGATGCGCACGGATCTGTCGCTCATCCCGGTTCCCTGAGCCGTCCGCGCGCGTCGATCACCCGGCCCGCCGTCGATTCGTGCTGTCGGCCATAACGATCCGGTGACCGTTCGGCCGCAAACCGCCTCCGGGATTCGCGCCCTGTACAGGTGTCGGGGATAGTCGGCGAGTAAACCCCATCAGTCTCATCAGTCACACGCGCACCACCCTCGGTGTCGAAACGTGGCGTGGGGACTCGCCTCCGAGGAGCGTCATGCCCGTACTGCGCCGCAGTGCCGTCCTGTTGACCACCGTGTGCACCGCAGCGGCGACGCTCGCCGGTGTCGGGCTGGCCGGCACCGCCACGGCGGCACCGTGCGGCAACGCCGGACTGCTGGGATCGAGCCCGTTGGGCAACGCGATCGGCAGCGCGTTCGGCAGCTTCGGCAGCAGCGGCGGACCCCTCCTGGGCAAGAGCAGCGCGCAGGGACCGCTGCCGACGGTGAACGGCGGCAACACGAAACCGGTCGCGTGGGTGACCGGCGCGAAGTCCCCGAACAACACCGAGGCACACTTCGGCATCTCCGGCACCGACCTCGGCATCGCGTGGGACAACGGCTCGGGGCAGACCCTGATGGCGTTCGGCGACACCTTCGGCAACTGCAACGCCGCCGGCCAGCAGTGGCGACACAACCTGATCCTGCGCACCACCGACACCAACCCGGCCGACGGCGTCACCATCGGCAACGCCGTCCCCGGCGACGTCCGCTCGGGTGCCGTCGTCGGTGCGGCGACACCGACCTTCGCCACCGAGTCGATCCCCGCGCTCGAGATCGCCGGGGTCGAGGTGACCACGATCCCGACCGCGGCCATCGCGATCGACGGCAAGCAGTACATGAACTACATGTCGGTGCGGCAGTGGGGCGGACCGGGCCGGTGGGTCACCAACTCCTCGGCCATCGCGGTGTCGAGCGACAACGGACAGACCTGGGCATCGCAGCCGCAGACGGTGCGCCTGAACCTGCCGGTCACCGTCCCCGGGGTCGAGCAGGTCGATGACAGCAACGGCAAGTACCAGCAGAACGCATACCTGCGTGGTCACGACGACCCGTACATCTACCAGTACGGGACACCCAACGGTCGCTTCGGCGCGGCCTTCCTCTGCCGCTTCCTACCCGGGAACATCCTCGATCTCACGAAGTACCAGTACTTCACCGGCGACACCGACCCCGCCAAGACGTGGTCGCTCGACACGACGAAGTCGAAAGCCGTTGTCACCGAACCGGTCAGCGAGTTGTCGGTGGCGTGGAACAACCGTCTGAAGCGCTACGTGATGCTCTACGGCAACGAGACGACCGGCAACCTCGTGATGCGGACCGCGACGACGCCGCAGGGTCCGTTCAGCGCCCCGACCACCCTGCTCACCAGCGCGCAGCTCGGCGGTGTGTACGCGCCCTACATCTATCCGTCGAACGGCGGCAACGATCAGTACCTGTACTTCACCGCCTCACGGTGGCTCGACTACAACGTCATGATGATGCGCACCGACCTGTCGCAGATCCCCGTCACCTGATCGGCGCGGAGCTGCGGCACGGCGGGTGCCCTAGCAGGGGTTCGGTTCGTCGTTCTTGACCACCGACAGCACCGCGTCACCCTCGCCGATGCGCGCACCGGCGGCCGGTGACTGCGCGACCACGATCCAGTTCCGGTCGAAGATCTGCGCGCGGCCCGCTCCGGTCGCGTCGCGGCTGCGCGAGTAGAAGACACCGCTGCGCTGGATGAGGTCCTGGGCCGCCTGCAGATTCATGCAGACCACCTGCGGCATGATGCCCTCGCCGGACGTCGCGCTCGTCGACCGCGGGACGTCGGGGGTCGAGGACGTCGTCGGCGGCGGGGTGGTCGAGGTGGTGCTCGGGGCGACGGTGACCGTCACAGGCGGCGCGGCGACCGGATCATCCGACCCGCCCGTCCCCACCACGACGGCGATCACGATGACGAGCAGTATCACCGCCGCGCCCAGGATGATCCAGGCACCGGTGTTCGGTGTCCGGCTAGGGGGTTTCGCGAACGGATCGGTCTCGTCGCCGTGGTCGAACCCACGCGTCGGGGGCAGGGACATCGTCGGTGATCCTCACTGGGGGTCTCGCGCGTCGAGCAGCGCGAGGAGGTCGGGAAGCCACGCGGTGTCGGCGGGGACCACCGCTCCGGTTGCGGCCAGACTGCTTAATTCGTCGGGGTCGACCCATCGGATCGCCAGATGTTCGGTGGCCGTGGGGGTCCCGGCGCGCAGCTCGCAGCGCCACGCGAGGAGGTCGACACCCGGTGCCACCTGCACGCGGCCGCCGATCGCCTCACCGACGGTGACCTCGATGCCGAGTTCCTCGACCAGCTCCCGGGCGAGCGCCACCTGCGGTGACTCCCCCGGTTCGACCTTGCCGCCGGGCAGTTCCCACAGACCGGCGAGCTCGGGTGGTCGGGAGCGTTGCGCGACGAGCAGTCGCGCGCGGTCGATCACCGCGCCGGCCACGACGATGCGCGTCATCCGATCACCGCGACCCGGTCGGGATCGATGGCGACACGGAGGGTCTCACCCACCGCCACGGCGAGGGTCGACACCGCCGACACGGTGAACCCGTCGTCGAGGGTGACCGTGAGCAGGTGGTCCTCGGGCAGTGCCGCGACACCGCGCACGGTCGCGGGCACCCCGCGATCCGCGCCGCACACCGTCACCGATCGCGGCCGCAATCCCACAGCGACGTCGATGCGACGTCCGTCGTCGACGAGTCGTTCGTCGATAAGCCGATCGTCGACGGCGACGGTCCCCAGCACGGTCTCCACCGCCGCCGAACCGGCGTCGTGGACGAGCCGTCCCTCGACGATCGTGGTGCACCCGACGAAACGGGCCACCCACTCGTCGACCGGACGACGCCAGATCGTCTCGGGCGCACCGGATTGCACGATACGGCCGTCCGACATGACCGCGATCCGATCGGCGACGACGGCGGCCTCCTGGTGATCGTGGGTCACGAGGATCGCCGGCGTCCGCGCGGCACGCAGGATCTCGGCGATCTCGACGGCGAGTCGCTCGCGCAGTCTGCGGTCGAGTGACGAGAGCGGTTCGTCGAGCAGCAACAGCCGTGGACGTGGTGCGAGTGCCCGGGCCAGCGCGACACGTTGGGCCTGTCCGCCGGACAGGTCGGTCACCGCACGGTCGGCGAGACCGTCGAGACCGACGAGGTCGAGCAGTTCGGTGACCCGCTCGGCGGTCGACGCGCGAGACCACCGCCGCGTACGCAGGCCGTAGGCGATGTTCTGTCCCACCGTGCGTCCCGGAAGCAGCTGACCGTCCTGGAAGACGACGCCGAAGTCGCGCCGGTGGGTCGGTACCGCGGCGAGGTCGACACCGTCGAATCGCACGCTGCCGCCGGCGATCGGTTCGATCCCCGCGACCGCCCGGATGAACGTCGATTTCCCGCAACCCGACGGTCCGAGGAGTGCGGTCACCGGTGCCTCGGCGGTACCGATGTCGAGATCGATGCCGTCGATCACCACGTCCGAACCGTAGGTGACACGCAGTGACCGCACCTCGAGCGTCACAGGTCACCACCCGACGTCGTGCGGAACGACTCCATGACGACCACGGCGACCACGGTCGCGGCGATCATGAGGACCGAACACGCCATCGCGGTGGCGAGGTTGTCGGCGCCGGGCCGATTGAGCGCCGAGCCGATCAGCACCGGCAACGTGGTGGTCCCCGGCCGGGCGAGGAACCCCGTCGCCCCGAACTCCCCGACGGCGATGATGAAGGCGAACGCCCCCGACGCCGCCAGCGGACGCCAGATGAGCGGCAGATCGACCGTGCGCCACACCCGCCACGGACAGGCCCCCAGGGTCGCGGCCGCGTGGCGCAGTCGCGGCGGGATGGCGGCGAGCGCGGGGGCGATCACGCGGATCACCACCGGCACCGCGATCAGACCCTGCACGGCGGGGATGAGCCCGGGCCACGACGCGACGCCGGCGGGCAGCGAGGCCAGCACGATGAGATAGCCGAAGCCGACGGTCACCGCGCTCACACCGAGCGGGACCAACGCGAGGACGGACCCCACGGTGGCCGCCACCCCGCGGGCCCGTTGCAGCGCGATCGCGGCGAGCAGACCGATCACCACCGACAGCACCATCGCCCACAGCGCACTGACGACGCTGTACTGCAGTGTCTGCACAGGGGTCTCACCGTTGACCGCGCGGTTCAGCGAGCGATAACCCGACAGCGTCCACTCCCCGCCCGCGGTGGGTCGCAGCGATCGGACCACGACCACCGACAACGGCCCGGCCAGGACGACCACCGCCCAACCGACGACGAGGGCGGCCATCGCCCGCGAGACCCGACCGCGCGCCCGCGCCGAGGCCTCCCGTGCGACGACCGCCACGGTCCGTGGTGTCACCAGCCCGGAGATGGCGACGACGACGATCACCACGACGACCTGCAGCAGCGACAGGGTCACCGCGGCGGGGAGATCGAAGTAACCGATCGCCTGGGTGTAGACGGCGGTCTCGATGGTCTGCCACCGGCCGTTGCCGAGGATGAGCACGACGCCGAAGCTGGTGGAGCAGAACAGGAACACCAGCGCCGACGCCGACAGGATCGGGACGACCAGACGCGGCAGCACGACGGTCGTGAACGCGCGCCACGGCGTCGCGCCGAGGGTGCGGGCGGCCTGTTCGGCGCGGGGGTCCTGCGTCCGCCACGCCGAACCGACCACACGCACCATGACGGCGACGTTGAGGAAGGCGTGGGCGGCGAGGATGGAGGCGACGCTCCCGTCGAGGCCGAGTCCGGACAGCGGCCCGCCGGAGGAGACGAGGGCACGAAAGGTCATGCCCACCACCACCGTCGGCAGCACGAACGGGACGGTCACACCCACCATCAGCACGGTCGAGGTGCGGGCACTGCAGGTGGCGACCAGCCAGATGATCGGCGCCGCGACCAGCAGGGTCAGCACCGTCGACGCCGCGGCCTGCGCCAGGGTGAACCCGAGCAGACCCCAGGCGTCGGTGCGCCGCGCGAGGCCCAGCACACCCTCACCGTCGGAGACCCCGACCGCACGGACGACGAGCGCACCGACCGGCCACACGAAGAAGACCCCGATGAAGACCAGGGGGATCACGGTGAGGATCGCGACGACCCGGCGGTTGCCGGGATCGCGCGTACCCCGACGGCGGACCGGCCGCAGCCGTCCGGCGCCGGTCACCGCACCGGCCGTGACCTCCTCGGTGGCCGTGACGTCAGCGCCCCAGGATCGAGCGCCACTGCTTTTGCCAGTCCTCACGGTTGCGAGCGATCGAGGCCGCCGACAGGTCCACCGTCGACGTCGGCAACGGTGCGTACTTCTGCCACGTCTCGGGCAACGTGACCCCGTCGCGGACGGGATAGACGTACATCGAATCCGGCAGCGCCTGCTGGACCTGCGGACTCAGCATGAAGTCGACCAGCTTCTTGGCCCCGTCGGTGTTGGCCGCCCCCTTCAGGACCCCCACGTACTCGACCTGTCGGAAGCAGCCGTCGAGCAGCGCCTTCGTCGCGGGGTTCGCCGCGGGTGACGATGCGTACGACACGACGATGGGCTTGGGACCCTTGCCCTCACCGCCGGAGAACTGCTGGTTGTACCCGGTCTCCCAGCCCGACACGACGGTGACGTCATTGGCGCGCATGGCGCGCCAGTAGTCCTGCCAGTCCGACGGGTTCGCCGCGATCGTGGCGAGCAGGAATCCCATGCCCGGCGACGAGGTCGCAGGATCCATCACCACGGTGTCGCCGCGGTAGCGGGCGTCGGTGAGCTGGTCGATCGAGGTGGGGGCCGGGATGTTGCGCTGCGCGAACCACGCCGTGTCGACGTTGACGCAGACGTCGCCGCGATCGACGGGCGTCAGTTCGTCCTTGCCGCCGCTCAGGGCGTACTGCGTGGCGCCGCCGGTCAGTGCCGGTGAGCGGTAGGGCTCGAGGGCGCCGGCATCGACGGCACGCGAGGCGAAGGTGTTGTCGATGCCGTAGACAGCGTCGGCCTTGGGACGCCCCGGCGTCAACGACACCTCCGAGGTCAGCTGTCCCGCGTCACCCGACTGCGACACCTTCAGCTCGAGGCCGGTCTGCTTGCGGAAGTCGGCGATCACCGCATCGGGCAACACGAAGGAGTCGTGGGTGAGCAGCGTGACCGACGCTGTCGAATCGGAGTCGCCGCAGGCGGTCGCCACCGACGCGGTCAGCACTGCACCCATCACCACGATCATCGCGTTGCGACACCACCGCTGCACCCCGTCCGGCCTCCTCCATAGCCCCGGCCGACGACACGGTGTGTCGGGCGCGGAGTCGTTCCCTCGCGATCTAACCAGCCCGCCGCAGGCGGAGCGGGGTGCACCATGGCTACATGGCTTCCGACAGTGACGAACCGACCTCGGGGCACACCTCACGACCTCGACCCCTCTCGCCGGACGAGATCGACGAGGCGCGCCCGACCCTGCCCCGGTGGGAGTGGGGCGACGGCGTGATCCGCAGGTCGATCGAGGCGCCGTCGTTCGCCGAGGCGATCGAGTTCGTCCGACGGGTGGCCGAGGTCGCGGAGCGACGCGACCACCATCCCGACATCGACATCCGCTGGCGCGCGGTGACGCTGGCCCTGAGCACACATTCCGCGGGTGGGTTGACCGCCCTCGACCTCGAATCGGCGCGGGAATACGACGCCCTGGCGGCGGAGCTCAGTGTCTGAACCACCGGTGTCGATCGTGTGTGCAGCGCGTAACAATCGCATCACCAGTCACAAGAGTCACTTCAGTATCACGCTAAGGTCCCTGGACGGTTGTCGACACGCGGTGACCGCCTAGACTCTCCCGCGGCGCCTCTCGAGGTCGCCCACGGGGACGAGATTCGATGGCCACCACCGAGACGGTGGCGCGGCCACAGACGGGAAGTACCACGCTGTGAAGGGTGTTCTAGTGCGAAACGCAGGCGCGCGTCCCGGGTCGTTGACCCGCCGGGCCGTCTACACCACGGCGGTCGCCGTGATGACCGCCCTGGCCGTACCGTCGGTCGCCACCGCAGCCCCGGTCGCCGCACCTCCGGCCGTCGGTCAGCCGAAGGTCGACCAGCAGACGCTCGACTCGGTCGGCGCGTTCTTCCCCGCGATCATCGGATCGGCCGCCACGCCCGGCCCCGACGGCAAGGCCAACCCCGCGCTGATCTCGCAGGCCACCGCACTGGCGAACGCCAAGGGCGTCCCCCCGCAGGTCGGGGCCATCTGGGATCAGGTCGTCGGCTTCCTGAACAACACCACCAAGCCGTCGCAGGTCGCCAAGGTCGCCGCCGCCAACAACAAGGCCGCCGGCAACGACCCGATCATCCCGACGGGCCCCAACGCCCCCAGGATCCAGCAGTTCCTCTACCCCACCATCGGTTTCGGGTGCACCCCCGCCGGCAACTCGGTCGGCACGGCACTGGTGACCGCCGGACCGCAGGCAGCACCTGCCCCCGGCCCCGCCCGCGGACAGGCCGGTTACGTGTACACCAGCCTGGGTACCGGCCCGGCCGTCGACAACGTGCGCAACCCGTTGATCGCGATCTGGATCAACATCGACACCGGTCGCACCGGCCAGATCAACCTCAAGCGCAACGAGAAGATCAACGCCGTCAAGGGTCCGGGCACCTTCACCGCGATCGCGAACACCGGCCGCGGCCGCGTTCTCTCGGCGATCTACGGCGCGGTGACGACGAAGAACAGCAACCGCGTCAACAGCTGCACCATCGTGCCGACCGTGGGTCTCTCCTACATCTGACGCGCGAAACAGACGAACTCACCCGCCACGGCACACGCCGTCGGCGGGTGAATTCTTGTGGGCAACTGCCACATTCGTTGGAAGGCCAGGGCGAAACGCGGTTGGGTCCCGTTCGCGTCTCATAACGATCACATGCCTTGCCGCCCCGCGGACGGCCGTGCAACTGTTCATTTGTACCCCCCTGGCCACTCTCGTCACATCCCGGCGCGTCGACCGACGACCTCGCCGGGAACGGCCATGAGCTTCGAGGAGCCCGACCCCATGCCGATCACCCCACGCGCGCGCCGCGCATCCCTGCGCATCGGTCTCGCCGCCGCGTTCAGCGCGGCGACCATCGCGGTGGCGGCCGCCCCGGCCGGCGCCGCGCCCGCCACGGTCCCCGCCGGCCAGACCACGCCCATCGACTCGGTCGCCGCGGCCGCGCTGTCCGCGCTGACCGGCAATTCCACTGTGACCCAGCAGCAGACCCCGACCGCGTCGGGTCAGGACATCGGCGCCCTGCTCGCCCAGGCCAACGACACCCTGCGCAAGCTCGGCATCCAACCGTTCCTCAACCCGTCGGTGGCGTTCAACTGTGTCGCGCCGACCTCGACCAATCCGTTCGGGCTCGCGCCCGCGGTGGGCGGCGCGGTCGCCGGGCCGTACTCGGCACCGGGACTGCCCGCGCTGCCGATGATCAACGGGGTCGACCCGAACATCGTCAAGAGCGGGGAGACCCTCTACGGTTTCGTGCCCGCCGGCATCACCCCCGACGCGAACACCGCGGGCATGCAGGTCGCCTGGTTCAACATCAACTCCGGCAAGGGTGGTTTCGCGCAGATGGGTGACGCGGCGCAGACCATCATCGATCGCTACCTCGCCGGCGTCCCGGCCGGACCGATCCGCGACGTCGCCGTGGCCACCGTCAAGACCGTGCTCACCACCATCGCGCCCGCGGGGACCCGCCTCGCCCCCGTCGCCACCGGCAAGGGGACCGTGCTCTCAGCGGTGTTCGGAACGGTGAACAGCGGCGGACGCAGCTGCTTCTTCCTCCCGATGGTGGGCATCACCAACGCCTGACCCACACAATCCGACGACGACGGCCGGTCGAGGGCGGTGCCCTCGGCCGGCCGTCGTCGTGTGGTGGTGGTGACCGCTGTCGGATGGAGGACCCGGGTCAGGAGACCTCGGTCGGCACCGTCTTCCCGCTGCGCAGGTCGCCCATGTCCTCGAGTTCCATGCCGTTGGTCTCGGGCACCTTGAACTGCACGTAGAAATACGAGATCGCCGCGCACAGGGCGAAGAACCCGTAGACGTAGGCCAGGCCCAGGGTCTCGCTCAGTTGCGGGAACAGCAGCGAGATCGCGAAGTTGGCGATCCAGTTCATCGCGGTGCAGACACCGAGCGCGACACCGCGGATGCGGTTGGGGAACATCTCCCCGAGCATCACCCACATGACCGGTCCCCACGTCGCGGCGAAGGCGACGACGAAGAGGTTCGCACCGATCAGGGCGAGGGTGCCGTAGGCGTCGGGCAGGGTGACCGAGTCACCTGATCCCTGCTGCTGGGTGAACGCGATGGCTGCGAGCACCAGGCCGATGAACATGCCGACCGAGCCGATCTTGAGCAGTCGACGCCGTCCGATGCGGTCGACGAACAGGATCGCGCCGAACGTCATGACCACGTTGATGACACCGGTGATGACCGAGGTCTTGAACGACTCGCTCTCGGAGAACCCGACCGACTGCCACAGCGTGGTCGAGTAGTAGAAGATCGCGTTGATGCCGACGAACTGCTGCAGGACGGCGATCCAGATACCCACCCACACCAGCGGATGCAGCCCGAATGACGGCCCGCGGATGTCCTTGAGGGACACGTTCGACTCACGCTTGAGCGTCAGCCGGATCTCCTTCACGCGGTTGAGGGGATCCTTCTCGCCGGTGACCTCACGCAGGATGCGGGCGGCCTCCTCGTCGAGGTTGTTGCCCACCAGGTAGCGCGGCGACTCCGGGATCATCAACGCGAGGACGCCGTAGACGATGGCCGGGATGACGCCGACGAAGAACATCCAGCGCCACGCCTCGATGCCGAACCACAGGTCGTTCGACGCGCCACCGGCGCTGTCCTGCAGCAGCGAGTCCGAGAGCAGGGCGATGAAGATGCCGATGGTGATGGCGAGCTGCTGCATCGAGCCCAGTGCACCACGGAACTTCGCGGGCGCGATCTCGGCGATGTAGGCCGGCGCGATGACCGAGGCGATGCCGATGCCGAGACCTCCGAGGATGCGCCACACGATCAGATCCGGGACGCTCCAGGCGAATCCGGTACCGATCGAGGAGATGGTGAACAGGAACGAGCCCACCAGCATCACCGGTTTGCGACCCCACTTGTCGGCGAGGCGACCGGCGAACCACGCGCCGAGCGCGCAGCCCAGGAGCGCGACGGCGACGGCGAAGCCCTTGAAGAACTCGCCGAGCTCGAAGTGCGACCCGATGGAGTCGACAGCACCGTTGACGACGGAACTGTCGAAGCCGAAGAGGAAGCCGCCGACCGCCGCGGCGACGGTGACGCCGATGACCTTGGCGACATGTTGGTCTTGTTTGGTGTCCGGAGCCGATGTGCTCACCTGACCACCCCGATCTGCCTCGTGGAGAGTGGAATCGGCGCCGAGGTCCCTCCGGGCGGAGCGCCCCTGCACCGTGGGGAACGCTACTCCCCACACGCCCCGCCGAGTCGGCGATCGGCGCAGGTGTCGCGACCGACGAATCGACGACCGGCGGAAAGTTAGACTCACCGACATGGTCACACTGCAGATCGCCCAGGACCCGGCCGCCGACGAGTTGCTGTCGAACGATTCGTTCGCCCTGCTCGCCGGCATGCTGCTCGATCAGCAGTTCCCGATGGAGCGGGCGTTCGCCGGGCCCGCGAAGGTCCTCGACCGGTTCGGGACGCTCGACCCGGAGAAGATCGCGACCGCCGACCCCGACGCGTTCGCCGACCTGTGCGCCACTCCCCCGGCGATCCACCGGTACGGGCGGTCGATGGCCAAGCGCCTCCAGGATCTGGCGAACGTGATCGTCGCCGAGTACGACGGCGACACCACGCGGGTCTGGACCGAGGCCACCAGTGGAGCCGATCTCGTCGCGCGCATCAACGCCCTGCCGGGATTCGGCGAGCAGAAGGCCAAGATCTTCACCGCGTTGCTGGCCAAGCAACTCGACGTCAAGCCCCGTGGGTGGACGACCGCGGTCGGCGACTACGGCAAGAAGGGGTTCCGCTCCGTGGCCGACGTCGTCGACGAGGAGTCGCTGAACAAGGTGCGTGCGTTCAAGAAGGAACAGAAGGCGAAGGCCAAGTCGGGGGCCTAGACGGTCGGTCGGGGCGGTGTCGCCGCGAAGGTAGCATTTCGGACATGACCTCTCGGAAGCTCGGCTTGACAACGTCACTCGCCGCTGTCGCCGGCCTCCTCGCAGCATGCGGATCGTCGACGGACTCGGATTCGTCGAACCGCGGTTCGGGGACCGAGACCGATCCGGTGTCGATCGAGAACGCGTTCATCGTGCCGAGGTCGGTGGACGGCGCCTGTGCTCTGCAGATCGGCGACTCCGCGGAACTGCGCTACGTCGTCTCGAATTCATCGACGACCGACGCCGACCGACTCCTGGGCATCTCGACCACCGAGGCCCAGCGTGTCGAGATCACCCCGGCAGCGCCGGTGGCGATCCCTGTCGGCGCCAGGGTCGCGTCGGGTCCCGAGGGGACCCCCGGGCGGCGACACCGCGATCACCACACGCCTGGTCGGTTTGTCCGCATCGGCACGTCCGGGCACCTCGTTCGACGTGTCGTTCCGCTTCGCCGAGTCCGGCACCATCACACTCCCCGTGGCCGTCGAGGCGTGCCCGGTCCGGTGAGACCCGAGGTGCGTCCCACGTCACACCGCGATGGCATAACCTGTCATTCATGGATGTGAGAGTCGGCTACACGCTGCCGTTCAAGGTCGGCTTCGCCGTGACCGGTGTGGCCCTGGCCGCGGTCGAGTCGAGCGTGACCATCGCCCGTCTGACCTTCGAGAACGTCGCCCACGAGGTCAACAACGTCTTCGGCGTCGAGGACACGACCAACTTCTCGGCGCGCACGCCTCTCGCCCTCATCGGGCAGATCGCCGAGATGCTCGGGCCCGACCGGCCGATCGGCAAGATGCTGGCCCAGGACGGCGCCCTCGACCGACTGCTGGCGCCGGGCGGGGTCGTCGACCGTCTCACCGAGGCCGACGGTTCACTCGAGCGCCTCACCGCCCGCGACGGTCTGCTGGACCAGATGGCCGAGGAGGACGGGATCCTGATCCGGCTGGCCTCCAAGGGCGGGCCGCTCGATCGCCTGTCCCGCAAGGGCGGCGTCATCGACCAGTTCACCGAGAACGAGGGCATCCTCGAACGCCTCACCAGCGAGGGCGGGGTGGTCGACAAGCTCACCGCCGAGAACGGCCTCCTCAACAAGATGACCGAGGCCGGCGGCATCATCGATCGCCTCGTCGACGACGGCGGGTTGCTCGATCAGCTCGTGGGCGAGGGCGGCGCGGTCGAGCGTGCGATCGCCCCCGGCGGCACCATCGACCGCATCACCGAGCTGACCGAGGTGATCAGTCGGCTCGCCCCGAGCATCGTCGCGATCCAGGAGACCGTGCACGAGCTGCGCGACGCCGTCGACATGCTCAACAACGCGGTGACCCCGCTGTCGGATCTCGCCGGCCGCCTCCCCAAGCGTCTCGTGCGGGGCAACGGCAAGCAGGCCGAGCTGAACGGTCACCAGCACTGACGTCCGCGCCCCACGATGGTACTGAGCTACGCTTGACCTGAACAAAGGTCGAGGTTGCATCGTGGTCGCATGACCACGACCGCACCTCCCGAACGCCGTGATCTCGCCTCGTTGATGGCGCGGATGACCGGCGACGAGAAACACGACGCCGCCGCCCTGTCCACCCTCGACGTGGTGTGGGCGCTCTACCACGACGTCCTCCACGTCTCCCCGGACCGACCCGACGACCCCGATCGTGACCGCTTCCACCTGTCCAAAGGCCATGGGCCCATGGCCTTCTACGCGACGCTGGCCGCGCACGGATGGTTCCCGGTCGACTGGCTCGACCGCTGGACCGCCTTCGACTCCCCGCTCGGCGCGCATCCCGATCGAACCCTCGTCCCGGGCTGCGAGATCTCCTCGGGCTCACTGGGTCACGGCCTGCCACTGGCCGTCGGCACCGCGCTGGCGTTGCGTGCCCGGGGCAGCCGCGCGCACGTCTACGTCCTCGTCGGCGACGCAGAACTCGACGAGGGCTCCAACGACGAGGCCATCGCGTTCGCGGGCGCCGTCGGACTGCAGAACCTGACCGTGGTGGCCGTCGACAACGCCTCCTCGACCCACAACCGGCCCCACCGACTGCGCGAGCGCTTCGCCCTGGAGGGCTGGTCGGCGACCGAGATCGACGGACACGACCACGACGCGATCGTCGAGGCACTCACCCACCGTGAGCATCGTCCCGCCTTCGTGACGGCACTCGTCGAGAGGAAGAACTCATGACCGATCCACGTACCCGGTTCGCCGACACCGCCGTCGACCTCGTCGAGCGCGACCCCGACGTCGCACTCGTCTACGCCGAGATCGGTGGACAGTTCTTCGGCGCCGCGGCCGCACGACATCCCGACCGCGTCGTCAACGTCGGGATCCGCGAACAACTCCTGGTCGACGTCGGTGCCGGGATGTCACTGGCCGGCGTCTTCCCCATCGTGCACACCTTCGCGCCGTTCCTCGTCGAACGCGCCTACGAGCAGATCAAGCTGGGATTCGCCCACCAGGACGTCGACGGACTGCTGGTCTCGACGGGCGGATCGGTCGACATGTCGACGGCCGGACGCACCCATCAGACCGACGCCGACGTCGCACTGATCGACGCGGTACCCGGATTCGCGATCCATGTGCCGGGCACCGCCGACGAGGTAGAGGCGCTGATGCGTGCGGCCCACCGGCGTCGGGGCCGACACTACGTGCGGGTGACGGCACAGCAGAACTCGACGAGCTTCGACGTCGCCGACGGGCGCCTGCACGTCGCGCGTCGGGGATCGTCGCACCTCGTGGTCCTCGCCGTCGGTCCCAGTCTCGACGCCGCGCTCGACGCGGCGACGGAGATCGCCCGCACCGAGGGCGTCGAGGCGACCGTCTGCTACACCGCGACCGTTCGACCGCTCGACACCGACGGATTGCGTGCGGCGTTGGCGCACAACACCTCCGGCGACCATCCCGCCGTGGTCGTGGTCGAACCGTACCTGGCCGGCACATCGGCGCACCTCGTGTCCGATGCCCTGCTCGACCGGCCGCACCGACTGCTGTCGCTGGGCCACGGTCGAGCCGAACGTCGCCACTACGGCTCTCCCGAACAGCACCTGCAGGCGTCGGGTCTCGATGCCGCCGGCCTGACGCGATCCATCCGGACCCTGCTGCAGCCACGCGCGGCGTAGCGTGATCAACACACGACCGCGACGGGAGACCCACATGGGACAGCCGATACCTGCTCCTTCGCCACCGGAACCGCCGGATCCCGGTCCGCCGATACCGACGCCCGTCCCCGAGCCCGGACCCCCGATGCCGGATCCGCCGGCACCCACACCTCCCGCACCGAGTCCACCGGGCCCGTCCCCGACCCCACCGACACCGCCGACGCCGGATCCGCCACGGCCGACGGTGATCTGACGGGCGCGGACTAGGTAATCAGTCGCGCGGCCAGACGGGCGCGATAGGCGTCGACGTCGGTGAGACCGGTCGGTGATGAGCAGATCGAGATCACCACGCGGTCCCCGATGCCGTGGACGCCGTGCGTCAGGGTCTGCATCGGCGACAGCGCCGGGAAGCCCGCCGTGAACACCACCCGGCCACCACCGAGCACGAGGTCGGCGGCGCCGCGGTCGACGCTCGACACCACGACATTGCCCGTCATGGTGTCGGGGACGACGTCGGCGTCGAAACCCGATACGCCCCAACGGATGAGTGCCGCCGGCACCGACGCCATCGCCGCGGCTTCGGCCACGGTGGCCGGATGCGCGGCTCGGGCGACCGCCGCTGCGACCTCGTCGGCGATGTGTCGGGCTCGGACGGCGCGGTCGGGCTCGGTGATCCACAGTCCGATCCCTGCGTTGCGGAAGTGGTTGCGCGCGGTCCGGACACCGGGTTTCGCGACGGTGATCTCCGCGCGCAGACCGACCGACGGCTCGACCTCGAGATGCTCGGCCAGCGCCTCGGAGATCACCACCAGCGCGCCGAGGGTGACCGAGCCCCCGATCGCCCGCAGGGTGTCGCGGTCGGTGTGGACCGTCCGCAGCTCGCGGCGGTGATCGGGGCGGGTGTTCACGGCCAGCAGCGAGCCTCCGGCAGGAGCGGCCGACACCCGACCCGCGGCGATGTCGCGCTCACGCTGTCGATGCGCCCGGTGGGCACCGACCGCGGCGAGCGTCAGTCGTCCGACCCGAACGGGCGCGGACACCACCGCGCGGGCGACCGCCGCCGCGGGCCAGAAGGCATCGGGGTCCGGGAGCGCGGCGAGCGGCTCGGATCCGAGGAGTCGACGCGCGATGTCGGACGCGAGGCCGCCGTCGGCCAGGGCGTGGGCGATCTGCAGCACAGCGACGACCGCGGGTCCCTCGATCCCAGGGGCGTCGGCGATCGGCGAGAACAGGTGGAGCCGCCAGCCGTGATCGGTCAGATCGATCTGGTCGGCCATCTGCTCACCGAGGACGACCAGACAGTCGTCCCATCCGTCGGCGTGGTGGCGCCGTAGCTGTCGCGTCGACACCACCGCGGGCACCCAGTACGGGAAATCGAGGCTCAGGGGCACCTCGGCCACGCGGATGGACAGATCCGCGACCATCGCGGCACGGCGCATCAGGTCGCGACCGATCTCGTCGAGCGACGCCGCGTCGGGCCCGTGGTCGAAGCAGTAGAGGAGGAACTGGTCGCTCGGGATGGTGCCCGACATCCAGTACGCCTGGGCATCGGTCGCGGTCATCGCTCCCGCGGTCGGGTGTTCCACGCGCCGCACGCTAGCAGCGCGTCCGCACCCGCGCGGACGCGCGACCTCAGGACTTCGGGCGGTTCCCGGCACTCCATGCGTACGGGAGGTCGTCGCCGTTGAGCTCGAACGCCCCGACCGCCTGCAGCTTGTAGATCAGCGGGTTGTGGGTGGCGACGGTCCGCGCGTTGCGCCAGTGTCGATCGAGTCGGAGCCTCTCGGAGACGATCGACGCGCCGCCCACCTCGAACAGCTGTGTGGTGGCCTCGAGGACCTGCGGGATGACGGTGGCCTGTGCCTGCGACGACGCGAGCTCGGCGGCATCGAGGAGCGCGTCGTCGAAGCGACCGGTCGCCAGGGCGTCGTCGAGGGCGGTGTCGAGGGTGTCGGCGACGGCGAGCACCGTGGCACGTGCGGCGAAGGCGGCACTCGACAACCGGCCGACGACCTGCTGGACCAACGGGTCCTCGCGGGGCAGGTCGGCGGCGGCGTGGGTGTAGCTGCGGGTACGCGATCGCACCCAGTCGATGGCGTCGTCGGTGGCGCGGCGGGCGATGCCGGCGAGAACCGCCAGCTGCACCAGCTGGAGGTACGAGGTGCCGTAGGTGCGACCCGCCTGGCCGTAACCGGCGCCGAGCAGGCGATCGTCGGAGATGCGGACGTCGGTGAACTCGGTTGTGCCGCTTGCGGTGAGTCGCTGACCGAAGCCGTCCCAGTCGTCGTGCTGGTGCACGCCCGGCGCGTCGCCGTCGACGAGCACCGACACCCGCTCGCCGTCGAGGTCGGCGGCGACGAGGATGTGATCGGCGTACAGACTGCCGGTGCTGTAGTACTTCGTCCCGTTGACCACGTAGCCGTCGGCGTCGCGGGTGACGGTGGTGCGGTACCGGTCGACGGCCCCGACACCGGGCTCGGTGATCGCGTTGCCCACCAGTCGACCGTCACCGACCGCCCGCAGCCAGCGCTCGCGCGCCTGCGCGTCGGTCGAGAGCAGCTGATCCTCCACGAAGCTCCAGTGCACCCGGAGTGCCTGCGGCAGATTGGATTCGGCGGCCGCGAGATCGATGAGCAGCCGGAACAGCTGACGGACCGTCGCCCCCGAGCCGCCGAACTCGACCGGCACGCGCAGCGCCCCGAAGCCCGCCTCCTTCAGCCATCCCGCCTCGTCGAAGGCGAGGCGACGATCCACCTCGCGCTCGAGTGCGCCCTCGGCGATGCGGGCGAAGATCGGCGCGAACCGTGCGTCGAGGTCGGCGTCGGAGGTGGTGGCTGCGGACGGGGTGGCGGCGGAGGCGAGAGAACTGGTCACGCGGAGACTCCACTGCATCGGTGTGGCCGCGGCAAGGTCTGGACTCACGGTGAGTCGAATCATCGGCCCACCCCGCTCGGGCCGGGCGGTAGCGTCGGGACCCATGCGCCACGGAATCGCCATCCTGCCCGAACACCCCTGGCGGGAGGCCCGTCCGCTGTGGACCGCCGCCGAGGAGCTCGGGTTCGATCACGCGTGGACCTACGACCACGTGGTGTGGGGCGGGCTCCCCGAATCACGGTGGTTCGGGGCGATCCCCACCCTCACCGCCGCCGCGACCGCGACCTCCCGCATCGGCCTCGGCGTGTTCGTCGCGTCGCCCAACTACCGCCACCCGGTGCCGTTCGCCCGCGACCTGCAGGCGCTGGCCGACATCTCCGACGACCGACTGCTCCTCGGTCTCGGCGCCGGCGGCGACCCCGACTCCACCATCCTGGGCGGCCCGGCCCTGACTCCCCGCGATCGTGTCGACCGCCTGCAGGAGTTCACCGATCTGCTCGACCGGGTGCTGCGCACCGATCACGTCAGCGCGACCGGGCGCTGGTTCTCCACCACCGACATGCGACTGCGCGACGAGCCGATCCGGCCCCGGAACCCGTTCCTGTTGGCGGGCAACGGTCCCCGGTCGATCGACTACGCCGCGCGCACCGGTGACGGGTGGATCACCACCGGGCCGAAGGCCGACGATCTCGAGGCGTGGTTCGCCGGCGTCGCCACCTCGGTCGGTCATCTCGAGGCCTCGCTCGAGCGGGCGAGCCGCGACCGAGCGTCGTTCCCGACCTACCTGAGCATCGACACCTCGCCCGCGGTCTCCCTGTCGAGCGCCGAGCTGTACATCGAGATGGTAGGGCGGGCAGCGGAACTCGGCTTCAGTGACGTCATCTGCCATTGGCCCCGCGACACCGCGCCGTACGACGGCTCACTCGACGTGCTCCATGACATCGCCGATCGGGTCATCGGGAGGTGACACCGCGCGGGTGTCGTTGTTTCCGCGACTCGCGGGCACATCGGGTTGACACGACTGCGCGTTACCTGTTGACTTGTCGTCGGTACAAGTTTTTGTGTTCGATAGTCGCTCGCAAGAATTTACACGCGAGGGCGTCGGGACATTCGCAAGATTTCCTTCCGCACCCGTAGTTGTAACCCGAGATGGCGTGAGCTGCGCCTTCTCGCACACTGGAAACAAAGGAAATCTCCCATGACTCAGGGAACTGTCAAGTGGTTCAACGCTGACAAGGGCTTCGGCTTCATCACCCCCGACGACGGCGGCAAGGATGTCTTCGTCCACTACAGCGAGATCCAGGGCGGCGGATTCCGCAGCCTGAACGAGAACGATCGCGTGAGCTTCGAGACCGAGCAGGGCAACAAGGGCCCGCAGGCCGTCGGCGTCACCGCGCTCTGATCTCCACCTGATCTTCGCATCAGCCCCGTCCGGAACCGATCTCGATCGGTGGACGGGGCTGATTGCTGTTCGGGGTGCTCATCGCGCCGCGGGGAGCCGATCGGCCAGGTGGACGAAGGCCGCGGCGCCGGCGAGCGGCGCCTCGTCGCCCAGACCGGCCTCGACCACCCGGACCCGTGACACGTAGTCCAACGGGTGCCGTGCGACATGCGCCCCGATCCGGTCGATGAGATCCGGCGCGACACGCGAGAACCCACCGCCGATCGCGACGACCTCGACGTCGAGCAGTGCTGCGGCACTGCACACACCCTGGCCCACCAGCGATGCCAGCCGGTCCACGGCGCGCATCGCGACGGCGTCACCGGCGGCGAACGCGGCGGCCAACTCCTCGCCGGTGGTCCCCGACCATCCCTGCGTGCGGGCCCAGGCCACGGTGTGCGGACCCGACGCGACCGACTCCAACGTCGTCCGACTGCCCAGGCTCAACTCCCCTGTCGCACCGGACACCTCGATCTGGCCGATGTGACCGGCGTTGCCCGTGACGACCCGCCCGTCGAGGATGATCCCGCCGCCGATTCCGGTCGAGATGACCATCCCGATCATGTTCGCCACGCCACGCGCCGCACCGACCCAGTGCGCGGCCAGCGCGATCGCCACCCCGTCGCGATGGAACGCCAACCGAACACCGGGTAAACGTTCGCCGACGCGTCCGGCGATCACCGACCGCAACGGATGCCTGTCCCACACAGGGAGATTGATCGGGCTCACCGTTCCCGCCCGCTCGTCGATCGGCCCCGCGACACCGACCCCCACACCGACGATCGACCCGTCGGAGACGCCCGCGGCCGCGGCCCGGTCGAGCACACCGTCGACCACCTCGAGCACCGACGCGTCGAGTTCGGCCGCCGAGGCACGTCCACCCGTGGCCGCCCGACACCGCGTCGCATCCGCCAGCGCGCCCCGGTCGTCGACCAGCGCACCCTCGACCTTCGTCCCGCCGATGTCGATCGCCAGCGCCCACCGATCCGTCATGCGCACAGTCTCGCACCGCGCCGCGCACCTGTGGACAACCGCTCGTCGCGACCCGACGTCGCCCCCGTCGGTGTCATGCGTCGCCGGTAGCGTCACAGAGCGATGGACACCGAAGCGAACACCTGGACCCCGGCACGCGCCGCCACCGCCACCACGGTCATCGAGGCCCTGGCCGGCCCCGGCGCCACCCTGCGCGACGACCAGCTGACCGCGGTGTCGGCACTGACGACGCCGGGCGCGCGGGTGCTGGTCGTGCAGGCCACCGGATGGGGGAAGTCGGCGGTCTACTGGGCGGCGACGGCGATCCTGCGTTCCGAGGGCGCCGGCCCGACACTCATCGTCTCGCCGTTGCTGTCGCTGATGCGCGATCAGGTCGCCGCGGCGCACCGCGCGGGTCTACGGGCGGCAACGGTCAACTCCGCCAACATCGGTGACTGGTCAGCCATCGAGGACGATCTGCGCAGCGGAGCGCTCGACGTGTTGTTGGTGTCCCCCGAGAGGCTCGCCAACCCCGGGTTCGGACGTCGGGTCCTCGACGCCGTCGCCGACACCCTCGGCCTGCTGGTGATCGACGAGGCGCACGCCATCTCCGACTGGGGCCACGATTTCCGGCCCGACTACCGACGCGTCGCCGACGTCCTCAAGACGGTCAACCCCGCGATGCCGGTGTTGGCGACCACGGCCACCGCCAACGCCCGGGTCACCGACGACGTCGCCGGTCAGCTCGGGTCGGCGACCCTGGTGCTGCGCGGACCGCTGGCACGACGGTCGTTGCAGCTCAACGTCCTCGACGCGATGACACCGATCGAACGCTACGGCTGGGTGGTCGACCACATCGACCGACTACCGGGATCGGGGATCGTCTACGTCCTCACCGTCGCCGACGCGCAACGACTCGTCGACGCGATCGTCGCGGTGCACGGCGAGGGGATCGGCGTCGCCGCCTACACCGGTCAACTCGACGCCGATCGTCGACACGTCCTCGAGGACGGCCTGCGCGACAACGAACTCAAGGCACTGGTCGCGACGTCGGCGCTGGGGATGGGATACGACAAGCCCGATCTCGGGTTCGTCGTGCACGTCGGTTCGCCTCCGTCGCCGGTGTCGTACTACCAGCAGGTCGGTCGTGCCGGGCGCGCCATCGACGAGGCCGTGGTGGCGCTGTTGCCGTCATCGGCCGACGCCGGCATCTGGGATCATTTCGCGACCGCGACGATCCCCGACCCGAAGCAGATGGCGACGGTGCTCGACGAACTCGCGCGATCCGACGAGGCGCCCTCGGCGATCGCGATCGAGGCCTCGACCGGTATCCGGCGTACACGGGTCGAGTTGATGCTCAAGCAACTCGCGGTCGACGGAGCCGTCGACCGCGTCGACGGTGGGTGGCGGTCGACGGGCACGCCGTGGTCCTACGACGCCGAGCACTACGACGGGATCATCGACACCCGCCGCCGCGAGGCCGACATCATGCGCGCCTACACCCGCGGCGAGCGTTGCCTCATGGCGCTGCTCGTCGAGTCCCTCGACGACCCGGAGGTGACAGCCTGCGGGCGGTGCTCGGTGTGCCGCGGAGCCCTGTCCGACGGTCTCACGGCGACCGCCGATCCCGAGACGGTGCGTGCGGTGTCGGCCACCCTCCGCTCGGGCGCACACGACCTCGACCCGCGGAAGATGTGGCCGGGCGGCGCCTTCGGCGCGAAAGGGCGAATCCCGGGTCACCTCGCGACCGAACCGGGCAAGGTCCTCGTCCACGCCGATGCGCCCGAGTGGACCGACACCCTCGCCGCGGCGCGTCGCGGGGACGAGGAGGCCCTGAACGAGATCTCCTCGGCTGCGGTCGCCGCCCTGTCTGCGTGGCGGACCACCTGGGTGCAGCGACCCGAGATCGCGGTGTCGCTCACCACCGGCGGATCGGGCCGCTCGATCGCCGACCACGTGGCCGACCATCTCGCGTCGGTCGGGTCCCTCGATCGCGCGACACAACCGGTCGACACGTCGACCGATCCCGGTCGCGACGCCTCCGGGGCCGACGAGGCCGCCCAGTGGCGGGCGGCCATGCAGCCGGCACCCGACGTCGCGGGGAGAACGGTTCTGCTGGTGGTCGATTCGTCGCGGTCGGGGTGGCCCGTCACCGTCGCCGGCGCACACCTGCGCGACGCCGGCGCGGTCGCGGTCCTCCCCCTGCTCATCCACCGGCCCGCCTGAGACCGGGCAGGTCAGTCGCGCCAGGCGCCGCGCTGGTACTGCGGCCGGTACGGCGCGTCGTGGTGTCCGATGCCGAGCTCGTGGGCGGCGCGCAACGCCCAGGCCGGGTCACGGAGCGCGGCCCGGGCGAGGAACACCGCGTCGGCCTGTCCGGTGGCCAGGATCGTCTCGGCCTGTTCGGGGTCGGTGATCATGCCGACCGCGGCGGTCGCGATCTGCGCGCCGCTGCGGATGCGCGCGGCGAACTCGACCTGATAGCCGGGGCCGACCGGGATGTCGGCGAGGACGTTGCCGCCGGTGGACGCGTCGACGAGGTCCACGCCGTGCTCGCGGAGCACGCCGGCGAGCTCGACGGACTCCTGCGCGGTCCAGCCGCCCTCGGTCCAGTCGGTCGCGGACACGCGGAACAGCACCGGCACGGTGTCGCCGACCGCGGCGCGCACGGCGTCGGCGACCTCGACCGCGAGTCGGGTGCGTCCGGCGAAGTCGCCGCCGTAGGCGTCGTCACGTCGGTTCGACAGCGGCGACAGGAACTCGTGGAGCAGATAGCCGTGGGCGCCGTGGATCTCGACGGTGTCGAAGCCCGCCGAGCGCGCCCGTCGGGCTGCGTCACCGAAAGCCGTGACCACGTCGCCGATCTCGTCGACGGTGAGAGCCCTCGGGGTGGCGTATCCGTCGAAGGCGACGGCCGACGGGGCCACCGCCTCCCAGCCGCCCTCGGACTCAGGGACCGAGCCGTCGCCGTCGGCGAACGGCGAGTACGTCGAGGCCTTGCGGCCCGCATGCGCGAGCTGCACGCCGATCAGCGAATCCTGGGCGTGCACGAAATCGGTGACACGCCGCCACGCAGCGGCCTGCTCGTCGTTCCAGATACCCGCGTCCTCAGGACTGATCCGTCCATCGGCGGTCACCGCGGCCGCCTCGGTGAGGATCAGGCCGAAGCCGCCGATGGCGTGCGAACCGAGGTGGACCAGATGCCAGTCGGTCGGGATGCCGTCCCGCTCGAAGCAGCTGTACTGGCACATCGGCGACAGCCAGACGCGGTTGGGGACGGTCAGCGAACGCAGGGTCAGGGACTCGAACAGCGCGGGAGTGGTCACGTGAGATGTCAACGACGGCGGGCGCGGAGATCATTCCGCCTGGGAAAGATCTCCCGCGATCGCGCACGTCACGTACCCGCCGGGGCTCAGGTGTCGGCGCGGAAACCTACGTCGGTGTCCTCGGCGAGCACCACGTAGGCGCGACGCCACGCGGTATCGGGGTCGAGGTGCCACACATGACCGGAGCCGGTGGTGTCCTCGGCGAGCAGCACCACCCCCGGGCGCAGGGTGAACCCCTCGTCGTCGCGGGTGCGGAAGTGCAACACCCCGCTCAGGGTGATGACGAGTTGGCGCCGCGGCGCCGGGTGCCAGCCGAGATCGGCCCCGGGTGCGGTCTCGGCGAAGTGCACGCTCGTCGCCGACGCGGCGCTGCTGGTGAGGTGCTCCGGATGCAGGTCGATGACACCGCGTTCGGTGTGCGAGTCACCGTCCTCGCCGGTCCACAGACGCCAGGTCTCGATCACGGCTCTCCCCTTCCACGACACGCGGGTGCGACGCGGTCAACGATAGGCGAGCTCGGAGATCTCCATCGCGATGCGGTGTCTGATCGGTGGCACGCTCAGACCGGCACGGATGACGGTGTTGCGGACGGCGCGGGCCCCGGCGACGTCGACGGTCGCCGCACGGGTCATGCGGTCGGTGAGCCGCAACACGCGGCGGGCGACGGGGCGACGGCGGCGTTCGTAGCTGTCCGGATCGGCTCCGGTGGTGAGGATCTCGACCAGCACGAGCGCATCCTGGATCCCCGTGTTCATCCCCTGCCCGCCCGCGGGTGAGTGGACGTGCGCGGCGTCGCCGGCGAGGAAGACCGCGCCGCGGCGGTAGGTCTCGGCGAGACGGTGATGGACGCGGAAGCGGCCGCTCCAGGCCACGTCACCGACGTCCGCGGCGCCCGCGCGTGCTCGCAGCAGCGCCTCGATGTCGGCACCGGTGGGCTGTTCGGACGGATTGTCGGCGGTCGCCACCACTCGGAATCGGTTGTCGGGCAACGGCGCGACGACCGCGAGGCCGTCGGGCGCGAAGGTCAGCGACACGGTGTCGCGCGCGACCGGCCATACCATCGACACGTCGGCGAGCACGAACGACTGCTCGTACCCCGACCCCGGGAAATCGATCCCGACGGCCGTACGTACGGCGCTGCGCATGCCGTCGGCGCCGATCACAGCGTCGAACCGGACGGTCTGCGACCCACCGGCGGGATCCTGCAGGCGGACGTGACCGTCGGCATCGAGGTCGACGACCCGGGTGTTCCACTCGACGGCGACGCCACACTCGGCGAGCCGCTCGCGCAGGATGGCCTCGGTGTCGGCCTGGGAGATCATGGCGGTGAACGGGTACTCCGTGGCCAGTGTCGAGAAGTCCAACTGCGCAATCGATCTGGCCCCGTCTCGGATGTCGAAGCGGGGCACGCGGACGGCGCGCTGCAGGATCCGCCGGGTCAGGTCGAGATCCTCGAGCACCTCAAGGGTTCGGGGATGCACCACCGCGGCGCGCGAGGTGTTGACCCCCTCGCCCGCGGCGTCGACGATCCGCACAGGCACACCGCGGGCCGCCAGAGCAGTCGCGGCGGTGAGGCCGGTCGGGCCGGCACCGACCACCAGGACGGACGATCGCTCGGAAGTCAACATGCGTTGACTTTAGACCCGATCCGGGTCACCGGTCAACGGTCGTTGACATAGACTCCTCGCATGTCCGATCCGGTACCCCGCGGCGACACCGCCCGCAACGCCGCACGCACCCGCACCGCACTGGTGTCGGCGGCCCGGCGTCGTTTCGCCACCGAGGGATTCGCCGCGACGACCGTGCGGGCGGTCGCCGGCGATGCCGGCGTCGATCCGGCGCTGGTGATGCGGTACTTCGGCAGCAAGCGGGGCCTCTACGAGGCGGCCACGTCGGTCGACCTCCACCTCCCCGACTTCACCGAGGTCCCTCGGCGGCGACTCGGCGCGACGATCGTCGAGACCTTCCTCGATCGCTGGGAGGGACCCGACGGCGAGCCGCTGCAGATACTGCTCGCGTCGGCGCCCACGGAACCGACTGCGGCCGAACAGATGCGGACCGTCTTCGCCGAACAGGTGCGTCCGGCGGTCGCGGCCGCAGGCGCCGACACCGATGTCGCCGCCGAGGTGATCGCCTCCACCCTCATCGGCATGGCGATGATGCGCTACGTGCTGCGCGTCCCCGACGTCGTCGACCTCACGCCCGCACAGGTGGTGTCGACGTACGGCCCGGCGCTCCAGCGCCTGCTGGCCCGACGCTGACGTCAGACCTGCACCGACTCAGATCTGGGGCCCCTTGGCCCGCAGGGTGTCGACGGAGTCCATCGCCTCGCGCAGTTCGGCGAGCCATGCCTCGGTGTGCTGACCCACGAGCTTCACCGACCACACGACCGCGTCGGCGCGCGAGCGGGCCACGCCCGCGTCGACGAGGGTGTCGAGGACCTGACGCTCGGACTGACGCAGCCGCGTCATGACCGGAACGGCCAGGTGCGTGAACATGATCCGCTCCTCACCGATCCGCACTCCCCACGACACCGTGCGCCCGTAGCGGGCCTGCGCCTCGTCGGCGATGGTCATCCGCTGCCCGCGGGTGTCCTCGCGGAAACGCGACGCGCGTCCCTGGGCGGCCGCGGTGCCGTCACCGTCGGCCTCGGGGGCGGTCAGCGTTCCCACCACCGTGATCTCGTCGCGGTCGACGACGACCTCGGGGGCGCCGTCGAACCACTCGTCGGGCACACGGCCGACGAACCACGCCGCCGCGTCACCCGCATCCGGCAACTCGGCCTGCTGCCAACCACCGCGGCGTCCTCCGCCGCGACTCTGTTCCTTGCTCATGGTCACTCCTTCGTTGAGTGATTACATGATTACACGCTTACAACCGAGCGCTGCACAGAATTCGCCCACAGCAGACGTCAGGTGGGCACGGAACTCGACCATCACGCCGGGACGCGCGCACCTCGATGGCCGCGGGTGCGGCCGAATACAGTCGTCGGCATGCCGACACCCGACTTCATCGTCGACCTGCGTTCGAAGATCGGACATGCGCCGCTGTGGTTGTCGGGGGTGACCGCCGTCGTCCTCCGCGACGAGCAGGTGCTGCTGGTCCGGCGCGCCGACAACGGGGCGTGGACGCCGGTGACCGGCATCATCGACCCCGGTGAGGAGCCGGCCGTCGCTGCGGTGCGCGAGGTGCTCGAGGAGGCCGGGTGCGTGGTGGAACCCGAACGGTTGGCGTCGGTGCACGTCACCAGTCCGGTGACCTACCCCAACGGCGACGTCTCGCAGTACCTCGATCTGACGTTCCGGATGCGGTGGGTGTCCGGTGAACCCACGGTCAGCGACGACGAGAACACCGATTGCGGGTGGTTCCCGCTCGATGCCCTGCCGTCGATGTCGGCGGGGATGACCTACCGGCTCGACACCGCCATCGCCGACCGCCCCGACGCGCAGTTCCGCACCGGACCGGCCTGACCTCTCCCGGTCAGGGAACCGGAGCGCAGGTCGGCACCGTCTCCGCGTTCGCGGCCGGGGTCGCCGACGGATCGATCGAGGCGCACACCGGCGTGGTCGCCGCGGCCGAGGCCGGGGTGGATGCGTTCGACGACGCCGGAGCAGACGGGGTGGTGCTGACCGACGCCTCCGACGACGGCGCCGCGGAGGACTGCGACGCCGAGGACGACGCCGGAGCCGACGACGAGGCCGCCGACGACGAGGCCGAGGTCGACGACGAACTGCTCGCCGACGGTGCCGCAGACGAGGACGAGGACGCCGCCGCCGACGACGACGGGGTGGCGATCCGCGCGGCGGCGAGCACCGTGGTCTTGTTGGTGACCGGCGGTGCGGCCTTCATGCCCTCGATGACGCTGGTCTTGCCGGCCTGCAGGGCGCGGTTCCAGTTGTCCCAGTCGTGCCCGCCGTAGTTCGGCAGGCTGATCACCGAGACGCCGGCCTGGGCGGCCTGCAGCTGGAAGAGCACCGTCGACACCGCCGAGAGCGCCTCGAGCAGGATGGCGCTGATCTGATCGGCGGGCTTGAGCTTGGCCATCTCCTGCGGCGACAGGAACGCATTGCCCGAGGAGACGATGAGGACCTGACCGTTCTCCTTCAGCTTGGCGAGGTTCTGCGACGCGTCGTTCTGCTGCCACTGCGCGCTACCCGGCGCACCCCACATGTTGAGGATGCCGTTGGTGTAGTTCGACACCATGGTCTGCGTCGCGAAGACGCCGAGGGCGCCGAGCGGGTTGTTGGTCTGGTAGTACCCCGACATGGCCTGGACGACCTTGAACTGCTCGGGGTGCTTCTCGGCCAGCGTGACCGCGGGGCCCGCCGACATCGACAGACCGACGATCGCGTTGCCGCTCTTCGCGACACCGAACTCGCGGTTGAGGTAGTCGGGCAGCTCCGAGGTCAGGAAGGTCTCCTGCTTGATCGGGGTGTTCGCGGCACCGGCGCCACCGTTCCAGTCGGTGTAGAACGACGACGCGCCTCCGACCGGCATCACCAGCGTGGTGTCGGACTTGCCGTCGTAGACCTTCGCGGCCTGCACGTCGGTGGTCCACGCCGAACGGTCGTCGCGGGCGCGCATCCCGTCGAGCAGGTACACGCCCTGCGTGCTCGTGTTCGAGGCACGGATCTGCACGATGACCCACCGGTTGTTCGACGGCGACCACACCTTGCAGTTCTGCACGTAGTTGCCCGACGAATCCCAGGTGCACCCGGGACGCAGCTTCTCGGGATGTCCGATCAATGCGGCGGCCTTGTTGTTGCTGACCAGCAACGTCGCGAGCGCGAACAGGACGACACACACCGCGAGCACGATGGCCACCGGACGGAGCACCGCCGGTCGCAGCCATGCCGGTCGCGTCGCGGCACCCGAGGAGGCGGGTGCCGGGAAGTGGTCGGTGGGAATCCAAGCCATGCGTGGTGTCCTTCGAGATCGAGAGCGCGTCGCACCTACGTCGTCGCGAGCCCGGCAAACGTTACCGACGACATCGACGCACCGTCGTCCGCGTCAGTCGGCGGCGTTCCCCCGGAGCAACGACACCGCGCGATCGAGATCGACGAGGTCGGCGTACTTCGCCTGCAGATCCATCAGGTTGGCGGCCTGGATCTCTGCCGTCCGGTCGCCGCACGCGTCCGCGACGACGATCGGGCGGAACCCGAGCTGCAGTGCGTCGGTGGCCGTCGCGCGCACGCACCCACTCGTCGACAGCCCACAGATGACGAGGGTGTCGATCCCCCGCGAGCTCAGCGTCGCCGCGAGCGAGGTCCCACTGAACGCGCTCGCGTACTGCTTGGTGACCACCACCTCGCCCCCGACCGGCCGGGGGTCGTCGACGAAGTCGGCCAGCGGCGAACCCTCGGCGAAGACCCGCAGCGACGGGATCTTCTCGACGAACAGTCCCCCGTCGACGATCGCCCCGGTGTCGGGGTCGACCCGATAGCTCACCCGGGTGAACACGACCGGGACGGTGAGCTCACGCGCGGCGGCGACCAGACGGGCCGAGGCCGCCACCGCCGACTCCACCGGCGCACGCAACGGTGAGGAGTCGTCGACGTAGGCGCGGGCGAGGTCGATGGCCAGCACCGCCGGCCGCCGGCCGACGCCGACCGACCCCGCGAAGCCCGAACGGCGGTAGTCGTCGAGCGGGTCGCTCATCGCGCCGCGGACCGGGCCACGCTCACCGGCGGCTGCATCATCGCGCCGCCGATCTCGCCACGCTCACCGGCGGACGGGGTGCGGGCAGGCCCGTCTCGGCCTCACACCGTTCGAGGATCTCCGGGATCGACGGGCCCATGTCGAAGGTCTGCAGTTCGCCTCGTCCGGCGCGGATCTCGTCGCGACGGGACTCGGTGGCCCCGGTGTCGACGACACCGTTCTCGTCGCACACCACCCCGTAGCCGCCGGCCGCACCGTCGACGGTGACCAGTCCACGGCGCACCTCGAGTCCGACGAGGTCGGGATCACGGGTGAGCGGGTCGCCCCATCCCCCGCCGCCCCAGGTCACGAAGTGCAGGACGTCGCCCGGGTACACCGGCGCGTCGTGGATCTTGCTGGGCAGGATGTCGACGTCGCCGTTGCTCCGCACGATCCACTTCCGCCCGCGCGCACCGGGTTTGCCACCGTTGACACCCCACGGGTAGGTCAACCAGCGGTCGTCGTGGATGGCGATAGTGCCCGGCTGCTCGAAGTGGTAGGCGACGTCGACACCGTTGCCGCCGCGGTGCACACCCGCACCTCCGGTGTCGGGCAACGTCTCCCAGCGCTCGACCCGCAGCGGGTAGTACGACTCGAGGTACTCACACGGGATGTTCACGAACGACGGCCACAGCGAGTGACCGTCGGGACCGTCCCCGATCGGCCGCCCGGGGATGCCGCCGAACCCGATCGAGTACAGCTGGAACCATTCGCCGTCGCGCGGACCACCGTCATAGTGGCCGGAGTACATGAAGTGCGGAGACGAGGAGAATCCGGCCGCGTTGAGGATCTCGGGGTTGTTCTGTCCGAGAAGCCCACCGAACAGGTCGAACACGCGGCCGATGCCGTGGTTGCGGCCGTTGAGCGCGGCCGGGTAGGCCGGTTTCCAGAACGAGTTGTCCGGGATGGTCACGTCGATGAGTGGATAGAACCCGTCGTTCCAGAGGATCTGGGGGTCGGCGATGGTGATCACGTAGATGCCGAAGAACATCCGGACGAGGTTCTCGTTGATGAAATAGTTGATCGGCCCCACGGCCTGCGGCGCGTGTTCGGAGAAGTCGAGATGGATCTTCTCCCCGTGACGGGTCAGCTTGATGGTGAGTTCGTAGGGCCCGTAACCACATCCGTCGTCACAGATGTAGTCGCTGAACTCGATGGTCTCGCCGTCGAGAAACAGCGTCGCGAGCAGCACCTTCATCGCCTGGTAGTTGCGGTCGAGCAGGGCGTCGAGCGCCGACAGGTAGACCTCGACGCCGAACCGGTCGCACAACTCGACGATGCGTCGCGACGCGGTGGTGCACGCCGCGACCAAACCGTTGAGGTCGGCGCGGTTCCAGTCGGGCATACGCACCTGGTTGAGGATGATGTCGAGCGCGGTGTCGTTGAGGGTGCCCTGGTCGTAGAGCTTGAAAGGTGGGATCACCACGCCCTCTTCGAAGATGGTGCGTGCATCGGCGGGCATCGACGACGGCGTCTTCCCCCCGACGTCGGACATGTGGCCGAACATCGACGACCATCCGACAACCCGCCCGCTGTGGAAGATCGGCAGCACGATCAACCAGTCGTTGGCGTGGCTGATCGCCGCGCCGCACGCATAGGGGTCGGAGGTCAGCAGGATGTCCCCGTCGCCGACGGTGCCGTCGAAGTTGTCGAGGAAGTCCGGGACGGACAACCCGAACTGGCCGACGACCATCTTGCCGCTCGGGTCGGCGATGAGCGGGAACTCGTCGTGCTGTTCGCGGATGCCGGGCGAGAGCGCGGTGCGGAACAGCACCTCGTCCATCTCGTAGCGGGCGTTGCGCAGGGCGTTCTCGATGATGTCGAGGGTGACCGGGTCGACCGATGTCTTCTCGACCGGGTCGGTGGCGGTTTCGATGATGGTGGCCATCGTGGTTCTCCTGTGCTGGGAGGGAGGTGTGTCGGAGGTCGGTCTGCTCAGACCGGTCGGATGATGAGGCTGCCGCTGGGATCGACGGTGGCGGCGTGACCGGAGAGCACGAGGGTGGTCGAGTCCATCTCGGTGACGATGGCCGGTCCGGTGATCACGTTGCCCGCCAACAACTTCGCACGGTCGTAGATGCCCGCGGTCGTGTGGGCACCGTCCATCCACACCTGCGAGGAGTTCAGCAGGGCCGCCGCGGGATCGGCGGATCCCTCCTCCAGTTCGGTCCAGGCCACCTCGGGGCGCGGCCCGCTGACGGTGACACGCAGGTTGATCACCTCGCGCTCGTTCTTGAGGAGGAACGAGAACAACCGCTTGTGCTCGGTGTCGAAGGCGGTGCCCAACTCCGCCAGCAGATCTCCGTCAGCGCTCAGCACGTCGGGATCGAGGTCGACGGGGATCTCGAATCCCTGTCCGTGATAGCGGAGGTCGACCTGGTAGGTCGCGGTCTGCTCGGCGCGGGGCACGCCCTCGGTCTCGAGGCGTTCGGTCGCCACCTCGGCGAGATCGGCGATCACCGAACGCAGTTCGTCGCTGTCGAGTTCGTTGAAGGCGCGTACCAGGGTGCGCGCGCTCTCGGCCCGCAGACAGGTGGTGGCATCACCGTAGGCGCACAGCACCCCCGGCGACGGCGGGATGATCACCGGCCAGGCACCGGTGAGCCGCCCGAGCGCGTTCGCATGCAGGGGGCCCGCACCACCGAACGACACCAGCGCGAAGTCGCGGGGATCGTAACCCTGCTGGACACTCACGAGCCGCAGTGCGCCGAACATGTTCTCGTTGACGATGTCGATCACACCCGACGCGGCCGCCTCGGGGGAATCGAGACCCATGGCGTCGGAGATCGTCGCGACGGCGGTGCGGGCGGCGTCGACGTCGAGCTTCACCTCGCCGCCGGCGAGATCGCTCGGCAGGTACCCGAGCACCACGTTGGCGTCGGTGACGGTCGGTTCGGTGCCGCCGTTGCCGTAGGCGGCGGGACCGGGATCCGCACCCGCCGACTGCGGTCCGACGCGTAGAGCCTTGGTGAGTTCCGGGACGTGGGCCACCGAACCGCCGCCGGCGCCGACGGTGCGGACGTCGACACTGGTCGCGCGGACCGCGAGGTCACCGACCTTCGTCTCGCGACCGATGCGGGGCTGTCCACCGAGGACGAGGGCCACGTCGGTGGAGGTGCCGCCCATGTCGAAGGTGAGGAAGTCGGAGTATCCGGCCTGCTGGGCGAACCACACCGCGCCGGTCACACCGCCTGCCGGTCCCGACAGCAGCAGCGACACCGGGTCCTCGGCGGCCTTGCTCGCCTGCACCAGGCCGCCGTCGCTGCGCAGGATCGACAGCGGCGCGCTGATCCCCTTCTCCTTCAACGACGAATCGAGATTGGTGACGTAGCGCGAGACCTCGGGTTGCACATAGCTGTTGGCCACGGTGGTGAGGGTGCGTTCGTACTCGCGCATCTCCGGCAGGACATGCGACGACAGCGAGATCGGGATGTCGGGCAGCTCCTCGGCGACCCAGCGCCCGACCTGCTCCTCGTGGGAACTGTTGGCGTAGGAGTTGATGAGCGACACCGTGATCGCCTCGACGCCGGCCCCGGCGAGCTTGCGCAGTTCGGTGCGGGTCTGTTCCTCGTCGAGCGGGGTGATCTCCCCACCGTCGGCGCCGATGCGTCCGACCACCTGCACGGTGTGTTCGAGTTTGGCCAGCGGTTCGGGTTTCGGCCAGATGATCCACCCGGCGAGACCGCCCGGGACGAACGATCGGGCGATCTGCAGGACCTGTCGGAATCCGTCGGTGGTCACCAATCCCACACGGGCGCCGCGTCCCTGGAGGATCGCGTTGGTCGCGACGGTGGTGCCGTGCAGCACCTGGTCGATCTGACCGGGGTCGATGCCCGCGTCGGTGCACACCTTCGTGACGCCGTTGAGCACGCCGATGGACTGGTCCGCCGGCGTCGACGGGGTCTTCGCGCGGTAGGTGCTGCCCGAGGTCTCCTCGAGCAGCAGCACATCGGTGAACGTGCCGCCGACGTCCACTCCGAGTCGGTATCGCATGGGGTCTCCTAGGTGTCGACGGTCGGGTTCGGGCGGGTGGGTCAGATGACGGATCGCGAGGCGAGATCGGCGGTCCGCTCGTCGGACAGACCGAGCAGACCGCGGTAGATCTCGTCGTTGTGCTCGCCGAGTTCGGGTCCGAGGTGGCGGACCGCGCCGGGGGTGTCACCGAGCTTGGGAAAGACGTTGTGCGTGGGGAACTCACCGAAGTCGCGGTGCGCGAGGCGCACGATCGCATCCCGCGCGGCGAAGTGCGGGTCGTCGAACATGTCGCGCGCGGTGAAGATCCGGCCGGCGGGGACGCCCCCGGCGTGCAGGGTCTCGAGCAGCTCGTCGGTCTCGAGGTCGGCGGTCCAGGCGGCGATGATGTCGTCGAGTTCTTCCATGTTCTCCCCGCGGGCAGCGTGGTCGGCGAAACGCGGCACCGACACCAGGTCGTCGCGGCCCATCACCGCGGCGAGACGCGCGAAGACGGTGTCCTGGTTGGCGGCGATGAGGATCATCTCGCTACCCCGGGTGGGATAGACGTTGCTGGGCGACACGTTGGGCAGCACCGAACCGGTGCGCTCGCGTTGGTAGCCGGCCACCGCCCACTCCGGCAGCATCGACTCCATCATGGCCAGCACCGACTCGTAGATCGCCGCGTCGACCAGCTGTCCGCGTCCGGTCACCGACCGGCTGTGCAGGGCGGTGAGCACACCGATGGTGGCGAACACCGCGGCCAGTGAGTCGCCCAGGGAGATACCGGCCCGCGAGGGCGCGTTGTCGGGATCGCCGGTGACGTAACGGATCCCGCCCATGGCCTCGCCGATGGACCCATATCCGGCGCGCGAGGAGTACGGACCGGTCTGCCCGTATCCGCTGACGCGCGCCATGATGAGCCCGGGGTTGTCGGCCCGGAGGTCGTCGAACCCGAGATTCCACCGCTCGAGGGTGCCGGGCCGGAAGTTCTCGACCACGATGTCAGAGCGACCGATGATGTCGCGGGCGAGTTCCTGCCCCTCGGGGGTGCGCATGTTGCACGTGACCGACTTCTTGTTGCGGGCCACCACCGGCCACCACAGTGACTTGCCGTAGGGCTTCTCCCGGCCCCACTGTCGCATGGGGTCTCCGACGCCCGGGGCCTCGAGTTTGATGACCTCGGCGCCGAAGTCGGCGAGGAGTTGTCCGCAGAACGGGCCGGCGAGCAACTGACCCATCTCGACCACCCGGAGGTCGGCGAGCGGGCCGGCGACGGGCGTCGTGTCGGGGGCTGTCTCGTGGGCTGTGGTCATCGGAGTGCTCCGCTCTGCGCCGGTTGGGCCGTCGTTTCCGTCAGTTGGGACGTCGTTCCCGCCGGTTGGGCCGGTGTTCCTGCCCGTTGGAACGCTTCCTCGTCGGCGCGGACCGAGGCGAGGAGCACGGCCTTGGCCGCGCGGACGTGCGACCGCATGACCGCGTCGGCCCACACCTCGTCGCGGGCGCGCAGGGCCGCGACCAACTCGCGGTGGTGTCCCGCGCTGCGCTGCAGGTCCTCGGGGGCGTATCGGTGGAAGGTCCGCATCATCAGCGGGAGCTGGATCACCGCGCTGAGCATCGAGGTGAGGCGGGTGCTCGCCGAGGCGGTGCGGACGATGGCGTGGAACTCCATGTTCGCCGTGGCGATCACCTCGAGATCGTCGGCGTGTGCGGCCGTCTCCATCCGATCGCACAGGTCGGTCATCTCATCGAGCTGCGCGAGCGTGATCCGCGACGCCGCGCGGCCGGCCGCCAGCGCCTCGAGTGTCATCCGGAGGTCGTAGATCTCCTCGAGGTCGTCGGAGGTGAACTGGTAGACGCGGGCCCCTCGGTGCGGCAGCACCTCGACGAGCCCCTCGACCTCGAGCTGCCGCAGCGCCTCACGCACCGGGGTGCGGCTGGCTCCGGTCACCTCGGCGAGTTCTGCTTCGCCGAGACGCTCGCCGGGCCGGTGACGCCCGTCCAGGATGGCCGCCCGGATGTGGGTGTACACCCGGTCCACTGCTCGTTCCACCGATGTCCCCGTTTCCTCAGTTGTATGCAAACTAGGCCACATGATCGAGGTCTGCGAGCTCTTTTCCCAGATTTAACACAGTTCGACCGCAGCCTTGTATGCAAAAGCACGAAGGGCGATGATGGACCAATGGCAACTGCAACGGGCACCGTCGCGCACGTGGTGGAGGTGGGTCCGCGGGACGGGCTCCAGAACGAACGCAAGGCACTGTCGGTGGACACGCGCGTCGAGTTCATCCGGCGCGCGGTGTCCGCGGGGCTCACACGCATCGAAACGGTCAGCTTCGTCAACCCCGCGCGCGTACCGCAGATGGCGGGCGCCGAAGAGGTCATGGCGGCACTCCCCCGGCTCGACGACGTGAACTACATCGGCCTGGTCCTCAACGAGCGTGGACTCGACAGAGCCCTCGCCGCCGGCGTCGACGAGGTCAACGTGGTGGTCGTGTGCTCCGACGAGTTCAGCCTCCGCAACCAGGGTTGCGACGTCGCCGAGGGCCTCGCGCGATGGGAGCGCATCGCCGAGAGGTCGCGCGCGGCAGGCGTGTTCACCACCGCGACACTGGCCGTGTCGTTCGGCTGCCCGTTCAGCGGCGAGGTCCCCGCCGCACGCGTCATCGAGATCATGGACCGCGTGGCGCAGTCGGGCCCGGACGAGATCGCGATCGCCGACACCATCGGGGTGGGCGTGCCGGCACAGGTCCGTGAACTCGGCGCCGGGCTCACCCGCGTCGCGCCGGGAGTCGCCCATCGCTGGCACTTCCACAACACACGCAACACCGGATACGCGAACGCCCTCACAGCTCTCGACCTCGGTGACTGCGCCCTCGACTCGAGCATCGGCGGATTCGGTGGGTGCCCGTTCGCCCCCGCCGCCACCGGCAACATCGCCACCGAGGACCTGCGGTATCAACTCGAACGATCCGGTGTCGCAACGGGAATCGACGGAACAAAGGTCGTCGATGCCGCCACCTGGATCAGTGCTGAACTGGACTCGCCGGTGACAGCGCTGCTCGGTCGCGCCGGGCCGTTCCCCGGTTGACCGGGTGAGTTCCGAACCCCTCGCCCTGCTGCTCGTCGCCGACACCCATCTGCCCAGACGCGCGACGCGGTTGCCGACCGAGGTGCTCGACGCCATCGACCGCGCCGACGTGGTGTTCCACGCCGGGGACTGGGTCGACGAGGCCACTCTCGACCTGTTCGAGGCCCGCGCCGCACGCCTCGTCGCGTGCTGGGGCAACAACGACGGTCCCGGTCTGCGTGCCCGGATACCCGAACGAGCCGATGTGACGCTCGGGGGCCTCCGTTTCACGGTGGTGCACGAGACCGGCGCCGCGACGGGCCGTGAGAAACGCATGGCCGCGGCCTACCCCGACACCGACGTCCTCGTGTTCGGGCACAGCCACATCCCGTGGGACACCCACGCCGACAACGGTCTCCGATTACTGAACCCGGGGTCACCCACCGACCGCCGCCGCCAACCACACCGCACCTTCATGACCGCGACCGTGGCCGACGGTGTACTGCACGACGTGCACCTGCACGAACTCTGAGATCGGCGCGGAACGACCCACCGCCACCCCCGGTGTGCGAGAGTCGAGTCCATCGGAATCGACGAAGGGGCACCATGGCCACGCCGTTCCCCGACCCCGCCCCCGGACTGACGTACTTGACCGAGGGCGGTCCGGAGACCGAGATCATGTACGAGCACGGCTTCGATCTACCGCATTTCGTCATGTTCGGTCTGCTCGACGACCACCGCGCGGTGGTCGTGCTCCGCGGCATGTACGAGCGATACCTCGACGTCGCGGCACGCCACGGATTCGGCGTGTTGATGGCCGGCGTCGACTACCGGGCGAGCCCGGATTGGGCGGCGCGGCTGGGCTTCTCGTCGGCAGAGCTGGCCGACCTCCAACTACGGGGGATCGAGTTCCTGCGCGAGGTCGCCGAACCACGCCGAGCCGAGGTGCCCGCGCTCTACTACGCAGGTGTGGTCGGTCCGCGTCTCGACGCCTACGACCCGGATCGGCAGATCACCGCCGAGGAGTCGCAGACGTACCACGCCGAGCAGATCACGACCCTGGCCCGAGCCGAGGTCGACCTCGTGCAGACGCTGACGCTGAGCTCGGTCCCCGAGGCGGTCGGGGTGTGCCGTGCGGCAGCAGATGCGGGCCTGCCGATCTCGGTGTCGTTCACCCTCGACAACACCACGCACCGTCTGTCGTCGGGACCGTCGTTGCGCGAGGCCGTCGAGAGCGTCGACGCCGAGACCGGCCCCGACCGACCGGCCTTCTACGGGGTCAACTGCTCACACCCGCTCGAGTTCATCCCCGCCATCGAACCCGGCGAATGGTTCCACCGAGTGCGCAGCCTTCGGCCCAACGCGGCCCTGCTCGACAAGATCGAACTGAGTTCGCTGGGGCACCTCGAACGAGGAGACCCCACTCGGCTCGGTGAGTTGATGGGTGAACTGGCGCAGCATTATCCGCACATCGACATCTGGGGCGGCTGCTGTGGCACCTGGGACACCCACCTCGACGAGATCGCCCGCAGGGTCGGGCCGGCGCGTGAGGTGGGCGTCCGAGGTCAGCATCACTGAACGACGATTCGCAGCTGTCACTCCCGAATCGCCACGCACTGTCACTCCTGAATTGCCACGCGCTGTCACTCCTGAATTGCCACGCGCTGTCACTCCTGAATCGCTCCGCGCTTGGCGTTGGTCAGCCGCACCGAGTAGGTGTTGCCCGAACCCGCCAGCGCCGCGTTCACGATCGGCGTGAGTGCGCCGCAGTCGGCGAAGGTCGGGATGGTGACCGGCCCCGACAAAGTCGTGTCGATGCTCGGAGCATCGGTCAACAGGTTCGCGGCGTTGATGGTGCCGGTGAGTGCCACAGTGACCGGTGCCGTGGTGCATGTGGCGGAGGTGGGCACCATGCCGAAGCCGGCGGAGCCGCTCCCGACCCCGGGCATGGTCATGCCACTCACGCGGATCGCGAACGACTGGGTCGCCGCGAGCGTGTAGTTCGCCGAACCCTCCGAGGCCTGGGTCGACGTCCCGGTGATCGCGGAGGGGTTGACGAGGGAGAACGTGTACTGCATGCCCCCGACCGTCGCGGTGGCGGCGGGTGGCGCAAACGTGCCGTCGAACTGCGCCACGTTGGTGTTGGCTGCCACCGTCGAGGTCGGGAAGGCGACCGGCTGGTGGCCGGGGCCGACGGTCAGCGTCGCCGCTCCGTCGAACGTGTAGGGCGCCGAGGGGATCTCGGGCAGATCGTAGGCCGCGGCACCACCCGCGGCCACCGTCGTCAGGGCCGCCGCCACCGCAGCGGCTGCTGCCCACGCGGAGAATTCTCGTGTCGTCGTCATGTCGTGTCCCCTCGTCAGCGGTGCCCCCGTGGCGCCGTCACCGTTTCGACGGTAACGATCACACCGGTCGCGAGCGGCGGGTTTTGGCGAAACGGGCTGTCGATCTGCTTTTCCGCCGCGTCGGCACCGGCGGGCGTGTACCCACCGGTGCCGGCGCGGATTCCGCGACCGGGGACTCAGCCGGCGAGACGGGCGCGCAGTGCCGCCGATGCCGCGCCGGTCGAGTACCGCGGGTTCGTCACGTGGACGTCGAGGGTGTTGTTCGGGCCCGAGATGATGGCGTTGAGCACCCCCGTGAACAGCCCGCAGTTGGCGAACGGCGGAATGGTGTACGTGCCGCGGATGTGCGCGTCGGCCTGCGGGACCTCGGCCAACAGCCGTGCGGCATCGATGGATCCGGCCAGCGTCGCCGTGGTCGGCGGGGTCACGCAGCTGCCGTTCGACGGGACGAGGTTGAGATCCACCGAACCGCTGTCGATGTTGAGCGGCTGCACCGAGTCGATGCGGATCTGGAAGGTCTGCGAGGCCTTGAGTTCCAGCGTCTGACGGCCGTCGGCCGACGTACCCGGGGTGGTCGTGCCGGTCACCTGCGACGGATTGATGATGGAGATCTTGAAGTTTGCCAGCGTCAGCGGCAGGGGTCCGAGGTTGAGGGTGGCCGCGGCCTGCGGGAGCTTCAGCGTTCCCTCGAGGATCTGGGTGTCGGTGCGCGCGGCGAGCGTGGTGCGCGGGAAGTTCACCGGCTGTTGGGTTTTCGAGATCACCGTCGTCGTGTCGGCGTCGAAGTCGATACCGATGCTGTTCGAGGGGTCGAGCGCGGCGTGGGCCTGCGTGGCCGCGACCGCGGTGAACGCGGCCACGGAGAGCACGGATGCGACAGCGGTGGTCAGACGCTTGCTGAGGTTCATGTCGGGGACTTTCGGATGTCGGGTCGGCGTCATCGTCGGCGCCGAATGCCCGGGAAAACTAGCAACAGAGCGCATCGCCACTTGAGTATCGACACCTTTATTTCCGTTAACTACAGTCACGGTCTGCCCGCTTTGGTGCTTTTCACAGTTCGGGCCCCGCGCGACGCAGCCGCTATCGTCGGGAGACATGAACCCCGTGACCCGCGCCGTCGACACCGTTCTCGACCTCACCGTCGTGCCGGGGTACTCCCGTATCGGTTCGGCTGTGCGGCGACGCTTCTGGGCACCCGACCCGACACCGTTCGCCGCGCCGACCGACATCGTGGTGACCGGCGGCTCGTCGGGACTGGGTGCCGCGACCGCGATCGGACTCGCCCGTCTCGGCGCACGAGTCCACCTCGTGGGACGCAGCACCGCAAGGCTCGACGCCTCCGCCCGGACCATCCGCGCGGAGGTTCCCGGCGCCGACCTGGTGGTCCGTGAGTGCGATATCAGCGATCTCGACGCCGCGCGGCGCCTGGCCGTCGACCTGACCACCGATCTCACCGCCCTGCACGCGATCGTGCACTGCGCCGGCGTGATGCCGCCACAGCGCACCGAATCGGCTCAGGGGCACGAGGCCGCTCTCGCGACACACGTCCTCGGACCCGTCGCACTCACCGTCGGCGTCCGCCCCCTGATGGGGCCCGGATCACGGGTCGTGTTCGTCTCCAGCGGCGGGATGTATGCGGTTCCGTTGCGCTCGAGCGACTTCGAGTACACCGAAGGCCAGTACTCCGGGCTGACGGCATACGCGCGCACGAAGCGGATGCAGGTGGTGATCGCCGAGGAACTCGGTGCACGTCTCGCCGACTCCCACGGTCCGGTGGTGCACAGCATGCACCCGGGGTGGGCCGACACCCCCGGGGTCACCGACTCGATCCCGGCCTTCGGACGGGTGATGAAGCCGATCCTGCGCACGGCCGCCGACGGCGCCGACACCATCGTGTGGTTGGCCGCGGCGACCGAGGCCGCGCAGACCACCGGGCGGTTCTGGCAGGACCGCGCACCCCGACCCACGCACTACCCGCCGTGGCGCACCGACTCCGCGCAGACCCGAGAAGCATTGTGGCGGTTCGTCGTCGGGGCCACCGACATCGGTCTCGAGTAGCGGTTCCTATCGATCGAGCGCCTGCGCATGGGTGAGATCGAGGACGAACAGCGCCGCGCCCTGCACGATCACCGCCGCACCGTGTCCGCGCGCCTGCTCGGCGCTGATGCGGCCACCGAAGCTCGGGGTGTGGGCGACGAGGTGTGCACCTCCGGCGACATAGCCGACGTCGAGTCCGGTGTTGACGAGCAACAATCTCCGCAGCTTCGGTGACGTCGGCGGCGTCGTAGACCGCGTCGAGATCGCGGCGATGGCCACGTCGATCGCACCCCACATCGCGTTCTGCAGACCGAACGCCCGCGACCTCGGATTCGGCCCGGCCACCGCGAGCGCACCTCCCGCCACCGTCGACACCCCGCCCCACACGGCGAGCCTGCGGGCGAGACGTCGGGAGACCTCCGGGGCGCGATCGATGCTCATCGCTCCATCATGCCGCGCGGTTCGGCGGCGTGATCGCTATCGACGCCCGCAGTTCGGCGGTGCCGATCCCGCGAGCGAGTGCGGCGAGCAGCACTGCGCACCCCGCCCCGGAGAGCACGAATGCCGCGCCGAACAGGGCGGTGTACCCGAACAGGTCGCCCACGACGCCGGCGGCGAACCCCGCAGCGCCCTGGGAGAACACGACCGCGCACGCCAGGAGGGTGTAGTCGCTGCCCGCGTACTCACGCTGACAGGCGTCCATCATGAGCGCGAACACGATCACCGTGGCGGCACCGCCGAGGACGTGTTCGGCGACGCTCGCCGTCACGAGCAGCGGCAGTCCGCCGACGTCGAACGACGCGACGACGTAGAGCAGGAGTGCGACGGTCTGCGCGGTGCCCGCGACGGCGAGGGCGTGTGTGCGACCACGCCGGAAGGCGTACCACCCACCGAGCGCCGCGCCGAGCAGCGCCGACACCGACGACAACGCACCCTCGATGAGGGCGATCTGCGACAGCGTGAGACCGGCGTCGGACAGGAACGGGCCGACCAGAGCGGATCCCATCGAGTTGCCGAACTTGTAGGCGGCGACGAGGAGGATGACCGCGATCATCCCGGGGCGGCGCAGGCGTGCGATCCACGCGACCGACATCGCCGCGGCGCGGGGTCGGGTCTCGGGTGCGCCGGCATCGTCGGCGGTCTCGGTCTGCGCGCGCAGGAACCACACCGGGATAATGGACAGCACCAACAGTGCGGCCATCGCGACGAACAGCACGCGCCACCCTACGAGGGAGAACAGCCACAGCAGCGCTCCTCCCCCGACGATCATCCCGATCCGGTAGGCGCCGACCTGGATGGCGTTGCCGAGGCCGCGTTCCCGCGGACCGAGCAGCCGTACCGCGAGACCGTCGGTGACGATGTCCTGCGTCGCGGAGATGGCGTTGACCACCGCGATGCCGATGAAGAGCCACGTCAGCGTCGTCGACAGGTTCAGGCACGCGAGGATCAGAGCGACTGCGGCGGAGGCGGATTGGAGGCCGAGCAGCCACCGCCGCCGTGACCCGTACCGATCGACGTACGGCGCCCACAGGAACTTCAGCGCCCACGGTGCGAACAAGATCCCGGTCGCACTGATGGTGACGAGCGAGTACCCGGACCTGCGCAGCACCACCGGCAGCGCCTGCGTGAAGAACCCGAACGGCAGGCCCTGCGCGAAATAGAGCGTGGTCAGCAGGACCAGCGCACCGGCGGTGAGCGACCGCGCGCCGGCTGCGGGGGTGACCGTCACGTCGGCCACCACCGCGCGGCCTCGATGTCGACGATCCCGCGTCGCAGCGGCGTCCCCTCGGTGTGCCAGTGTTCCTGGGCGTCGATCATGAGATGCGGCGGCAGAGTGCCGTTCGCGCGCACCACCCGCCACCAGGTCACCGCCTCGCCGTCGCGGGCCATCACCCCTCCCACGCCCCGTGGACCGCCGCGCTGCAGGTGTTCGGCGATGGCCCCGTAGGTCATCACCCGCCCGGGCGGGATCGAGTCGACGACATCGAGCACCGCCATGGTGAAGTCGTCGCGGTCAACGCTCACGTGCCGTGGATCCATACGATCACGGTCCGAGACTATCGACCGCGGGCCGTGTCCGGTCGGTCTGGCGGTCGGAGTGCGTCAGCTGCCGCCGAGTTCTTCGGCGAGCATGACGATGATGCCGCTGGGGCCTCGCAGGTAGGAGAGTCTGTAGATGTCGCGGTAGGTGGCGATGCCGCGCAGGGGGTGGCAACCGTGGGTCGCGGCGGCGGCCACCGCGGCGTCGATGTCGTCGACGGAGAACGCGACGCGGTGCATGCCGATCTCGTTGGGGAGCGTGGGGCTGGTCGGGATCGCGTCGGGGTGGATGTACTCGAAGAGCTCGATACGTCCGTTGCCGTCCGGCGTCTGCAGCATCGCGATCCTGGCGTGATTGCCGTCGAGGCCGACGGCGGTGTCGGTCCATTCGCCGCTGACGGTGTCGCGTCCGATGACCTCGAGCCCGAGGTCGGTGAAGAACGCGATCGTCGCTTCCAGGTCGTCGACGGCGATACCGACGTTCTCGAGTCTGATGGGCATGCGCTCGACGCTAGCGAAAGATGAACGGCCGCAGACGGTGGCCGGTCACGTCGATGCCGAACCGATGCGCCCCTGGATCTCGCGGATCGTGTCGCCGAGGATGCCGCGCGTCATCAAGCCGGGCCCCAGCGGTCCACCGGATTCGGTGCTCACCGGCGGCAGCTGACGCAGTATCGCCTGCTCGCTCAGGGTGCACTGTGCCACCTGCCAGGCGATCTCGTCGGCGACCGACTCGGTGACACCGGGGTTCGCGAGCGACACCGCCTTCACTGCGTAGGCCGCGGCACCGAGCGCGTGAGCACCCATGTGGGCGACCCCCGACGCCTGGGCCACCGACCGAGCGGCTGCGGCACCGGCGGGGGTCGTCGCGGCGCCCGCCGCGCGCACCGCGATCATCCGCTTCCCGATCTCGACCGCCGCGCAGCTCTCCCCCGCATGGAAGGCACGCGTTCGGACGAGGGCGTCGTGGATCGCGTCCGCCGCGTCGGGCTCGGCGTCGAACAGCGGGAGTACCCGCTCGGCGCAGGCCGCTGCCCAGCGTGCGATCGCTCGGCGGTCGGCGTCGTCGAGGGTCTGCGTCGAGGTCACTCGTCATGCGTAGCAGTTCATCCCGAACCGCGGGAAGTACTGCTACGGATCTGTGTCAGGGTGGGGCGCATGAACGCCGATCGGATCGAGACCGGTGCACGTCGCCTTCGACGGGCGTCGTGGTGGGTCTTCGTGGTCGTCGCGCTGGCCGCGGGGCAGGTGTCGTGGCTGAGCCTCGCGAACGGGCGGACGGTCACCTACAACGGCTCGTATGTCCCGCTCGAGGGTGTGGAGATGTCGAAGGCCTACTCCACCTCGCTCGAGATCAGCTACGCGGTGCGCGGGGGTATCGAGTGGACAGGGATCGTGACCGCCTGCGCGGCAGCACTTGTGGTCGTCGCGGCGATCGTGCAGGCCGCCTACGCGAGACGGCGACCGATGGTGGCCGTCCTCACGGTGCTCGCGTCACCCGTCGCGATCCTCGCCGTGGCCGCCGCCGTCAACGGCATCGGCGGCATCACCTTCCGCCTGTCGGTGGCCGTGGTGATCGTCCTCGCCGCGGTCGCCGTGCACGAAATCGCGTCGATGCGGTCAGGTGCTCCTGACGGTGGTCGCGCCGGCCGATGATCCGTCCCGACGTGCAAGGACGAAACCCTGGGAGTGGGAATCGCCCGGGCGAGCCTCGCGCTCGACGACGGTGATCGGGCGCAGCCCGACCGCGCGCAGACGTTCGGCGACATCGTCGGCGCGGTGCAGGTGGGCAGCCATCGTAACGTCGTGCCCGTACGCACCGGTGATGACACAAGGGCCGTCCCCGGCCTGAAACGCGACCAGCAGAACACCTCCGGGTCGGAGCACTCGTGCGAATTCTCCGACGACCGGATCGAGCTGATCGGGCGCGGTGTGGATCACCGAATACCAGGCGAGGATCCCGTCCCGGCTGTCGTCGGGGTGGGGAAGATCGGCCAGGTCAGCGCGCAGGATGCGGCGTGACGGGTGCGCGCGTCGCGCATGGTCGACCATGCGCGACGACAGGTCCACACCGTCGATGTCCAGCCGCTCGTCCAGCGACTGTAGGTGGGTGATCATGCGACCACCGCCGCACCCGGCGTCGAGAACCTCGACGCCCGGCAGCATCTGGACAAAATCCTTGATCAGCGCGAGGTCACTGTCGGCCTCGAACGATGTGTCGGCGACCATCTCGACGTAGGAGTCCGCCACCGCGTCGTACGCCTCTCTGATGTCGGTCACCACACGACCGACATCGGTGGCAACCGGTGTCGCTGAACGACACGAACTGCTACAAGAGTGCTCACTGTCAGGACGAGAACAGCGTCAGGTCGTCCTCGGAGAAGTAGTTCTGCGTGACGGCATCGACGCGGACCAGGTAGCGGCCCCGGCCGCTGTCGATGTGGACGACGGTGCCGACGTTGCCGGTCATCACGTCGCCCGTGATCTGCACCGTGTCACCGATCGCGAATGCTGCCACGTTGATCTCCGGTGTCAGACGTTGAAACGGAACTCGACGACGTCGCCGTCGTGCATGACGTAGTCCTTGCCCTCCATGCGGACCTTGCCCGCGGCCTTGGCGGCGGCCATGGTGCCCGCGGCGTCGAGGTCGTCGAACGACACGATCTCGGCCTTGATGAAGCCCTTCTCGAAGTCGGTGTGGATGACCCCGGCGGCCTTCGGGGCGGTGTCGCCCTTGTGGATGGTCCACGCGCGCGACTCTTTCGGGCCCGCGGTGAGGTAGGTCTGCAGGCCAAGGGTGTGGAACCCGGCGCGGGCCAGCGAATGCAGCCCGGGCTCGGTCTGACCGATCGAGTCGAGCAGCTCCTGGGCGTCGTCGGCGTCGAGCTCGAGCAGCTCGCTCTCGACCTTCGCGTCGAGGAACACCGCGTCGGCGGGGGCGACCGCGGCGCGCAGCTCCTCCTTCTTCGCGTCGTCGGTGAGCACCGACTCGTCGGCGTTGAAGACGTAGAGGAACGGCTTGGTGGTCATCAGGTGCAGATCACGCAGCGACGAGAGATCGATCGAATCCTGCTGCGAAAACAGCGTCTTGCCGCTGTCGAGCAGCTCCTGCGCCTTCTGCGCGGCGGCCAACGAGTCGGCCAGACTCTTGTCCTTGCGGGCGTCCTTCTCCAGGCGCGGGATGGCCTTCTCGAGGGTCTGCATGTCGGCGAGGATCAGCTCGGTCTCGATGACCTCGATGTCGGCTAGCGGATCGACGCGGCCGTCGACGTGCACGACATCGTCGTCGGCGAACACACGGACCACCTGGCAGATGGCCTCGGCCTCGCGGATGTTGGCGAGGAACTGGTTGCCCATGCCCTCACCCTCCGACGCACCCTTCACGATGCCGGCGATGTCGACGAACGACACCGTCGCGGGCAGGATCTTCTCGCTGGAGTGGATCTCGGCGAGGCGACCCAGACGGGAATCGGGCAGTTCGACCATCCCGACGTTCGGCTCGATGGTGGCGAACGGGTAGTTCGCGGCCAGCACATCGTTGCGGGTCAGGGCATTGAACAGGGTTGACTTGCCGACGTTGGGCAGTCCGACGATTCCAAGGGTGAGGCTCACGAGGGTCCAGTCTAGTTTTCGCCGGTCATCCGGCAGACACCCGTGGGCGTCGGCGGCTACTCCGTGCGGTCGTCGGCCGGCTTTTCTGCACTGTCGACGGGGTTGTCTGCCCGGTCGACGGTGGTACCTGCCCGGTCGGCGGGGTCGGGGGCAGCGGCGTCGACGACGGCGGGGTCGTCGGCGAGGACCTTCACCTCGTCGGGGTCGGTCTCCCCCGTGCGCAACGACACCTGCTCGCCGTAGTACCGGATGATCACCGCGCCCGAGGCGGCGACGGGAACCGCCAAGAACGCGCCGATGACGCCGAACAGGGTGCTGCCCAACGTGACCGACAGCAACACGATGACGGCGTGGAGGTTCATCGACTTCGACTGCAGCCACGGTGACAGCACGTTGCCCTCGAGTTGCTGCACGGCGAGGATGATCGCCAACACGATCAACGCGGTGACGACCCCGTTGGAGACCAGCGCGATGAGCACCGCCAGGCCGCCGGCGACGAACGCCCCCACGATGGGTACGAAACCGGCGATGAAGGTGATCACCGCCAACGCGTACGCCAGTGGCACCCCGAGGATCACCAGCCCCAGCCCGATGAAGAACGCGTCGACCAGACTCACGAGCGCCTGCGTGCGGATGAAGCCACCCAGGGTCTTCCACACCCGGGTGAGCATCTCCGCGAGGTGCGGCGCAGCGGGATTGCCGACCGAACGCCGCAGCCACGGCAGGAACCGCGGACCGTCCTTGAGAAGGAAGAAGATGACCACCAGCATCGTGAAAACGGTCACCAGAGCTGAGGTGACCGCGCCGACGCCGGTGAACAGCCCCGATGCGATCTGCTCGCTGCTCGACTGCAGACGGTCGGTGAGAGCGCTGACCGCGGTGTTCAGTTGGTCGTCACTGATCCGCAGCGGCGGGCCCTGCAGCCAGTCCTGTACCTGCACCACACCCGCCGAGGCGCGGTCGCCCAACTCGGTGGTCTGCTCGACGATGGACGGTGCGATCGCGGCGATGACGCCGGCGATCACGAGCGCGGATGCCAGCAACACGAGGAGCACCGCCCCGGCGGGCGGGACGCCCTTGGAGCGCAACCACCGCACCGGCGGCCACAGCACGGTGCACGCGATGACCGCCAGCACCACCGGCAGAAGGATCACCCACAACTCGCCGATCGACCATCCGATCAGCCACAGTGCTGCAGCGACCGCGACGATCTGCACCCCCACCACGGCGGCGGAGCGGAGGTGTCGCGCGTACACCGATCCCCGAGTCGGACGAGCCCCTACCTCTGCGCCATGCGGCATGGGTCAATCGTCACATACCGCTCAGTTCGCCACCGATCGGATCTTCTCGATGAGGTCGGACTCGCAGACGGCGAGGAAGGCGTCGACATCGGGCCCGGCGTTGAGCAGGGTCAGATGGTCGAAACCGGCGTCGGCGAACTCCTTCGCCGACGCGACGTGGGCGTCGACGTCCGGTCCACAGGACATCGCATCGGCGACGTCGGACGGTCGCACCAGCGAGGTGGCCGCCTCGAAGTTGATCGGGTTGGGCAACTCCGACTGCACCTTCCAGCCCGTGAGACCGAACCGGAACTTCTCGTGCGCCGACGCCACGGCGGTGTCGACGTCGTCGGCCCACGACATCGGGACCTCGGTGTAGCGGGCCCCGGTTCCGCCGGCGTCGCGGTAGGCGGCGATCAGGTCGGCATCGGGTTCGGTGGTGAACAACCCGTCACCGGAACGACCGGCGATCTCGGCGGCGTTCGTCCCGCCGGCGGCCACCACGATCTCGGGCAACTCGTCGGGGAGATCGAAGACGCGGGCGTCGTCGAGGGTGATATGGGTGCCCTGATAGGTGTGATACCCGCCCGACCACAGCAGACGGATCACCTCGATCGCCTCGCGCAGCATCTCGTGGCGGATGTGCGCCGAGGGCCAGGTGGCCCCGGTGACGTGTTCGTTGAGACGTTCACCCGACCCGAGCCCGAGGGTGAACCGACCGTCGGACAACAGGGCCGTGGTCGCCGCGGCCTGCGCGATGATCGCCGGGTGGTACCGGATGAACGGACAGGTGACACCGGTTGCGAGACCGAGGGTCTCGGTCTGTACGGCGATCGCCGCGAGCATCGACCAGGCGAACCCGGAGTGCTTGTGGCTGTAGAGCCACGGGTGATAGTGGTCGCTGATCTCGACGAAGTCGAAACCCGCGCGCTCGGCGGCCACGGCCTGACGGACGATCTCCTTCGGATCGAACGTCTCGGCCATCAACTTGAACCCGATCCGGGTGGCCACGGGTGTCAGCCCGCCGAGACGACCGCGGTGAGGCGATCGCAGAACGCCGGGAGGTCATCGGGGTTACGGCTGGTGATCAACGTGTTGGGGCCCGCCGAGCACTCGACGACCTCCTGATCGACCCAGGTCGCGCCGGAGTTGCGGATGTCGGTCTGCAGGCTCGGCCACGAGGTCAGGGTGCGTCCGGCGAGGACGCCGGCCTCGATCAGCGTCCACGGCGCGTGGCAGATCGCGGCGACGGGCTTGCCGAGGTCGAAGAACTTCGAGGTGAACGCGACGGCGGACTCCACGGTGCGCAGGTAGTCGGGGTTGGCGACACCACCCGGCAGCACCAGGGCGTCGAAGTCGGCGGCGCTGACGTCGCCGACGGTGGCGTCGACGTCGAAGGTGTCGGCCTTGTCGAGGTGGTTGAACCCCTGCACGGTCCCGGGGTCGGTCGACACCAGCTTCGGGGTGCCCCCGGCCTGCTTCACCGCGTCCCACGGCTGGGTCAGCTCCACCTGCTCGATGCCCTCGGGGGCAACCAGGAACGCAATCGTCTTGCCGGTCAGGTCATTCGACATGTGTCGTCTCCTCTAGTGCGAACGGAGCAGATCGATGAGATCGCTCTTGTTCTTGTCTGAATAGTTGTGCAGGCCGAGCTCTTTGGCCCGGTCACGCAGTTGCGCCACGGTCCACTCGTCGTAGGCCGGCGATGTGCCGCCGGAGTGCCCGACGGCCGCCCGCCCTCGCTTCGCCGCGGCATTGGAGATCCGCGCGGCCTTCTCCTTCGAATTGCCCTCGTCACGCAATTCCTCGTACAGGTCAGGGTCTTTCAGCGACGGGTTGTCCTTCTCGGACTTCTTGTCGGCCATGACGGGCCACCTCCACGACGGGTGCGGTTCGACTTCGAGACAACGCTGCGCGCCGGGCGAGCCGGTCCGCGGACAGTTCTCAGCGCGGGTTCTCGGCTGCACGGCCGACGCTACACGACGGAGCCCGACGCCCGGGCCGGGTTCGCACCGCCCCGACAGGCGGTCGCGCGCGTGTACCTTCGAGGAGGTGATCGCGTATCGGACAAAGCCGACCGCCCCCTTCCGTCGGGCCCTGCCCATGGCCGTGACGGCCCTGTCTGCCGCTCTGCTCCTCGCCTCCTGCTCCGACGCCGACTCCACCTCCTCACAGACCTCGAGCGGGACACCGGTGGCCGGGTCGTCGACGCCCGCGGTCGACGGTCAGGTCCGGGTGACCGAACTGATGACCGGGCTCGACCATCCGTGGGACGTCGCGATCGATCGCGCGGGCAACGTCGTCACCGGCGAACGCGGCGGCCGTATCGTGGTGCGACACAACGACGGTCGTGTCGCGGAGGTCTCCGCCGACACCTCCGACGTCCGCGCGCGCGGTGAGGGCGGGTTGATGGCGCTCACCCTCGCCACCGACTTCGACACCTCCCGCACGGTGTACACGTGCGCGGCGAGCAGTGCCGGCGACGTCCGCGTGGTCCGCTGGAGCGCAGCGGCCGACTGGTCGTCGATGCGCCAGACCGGCACCGTGCTGACCGGTATCCCCCTGGGCGAGTCCGGCCGACACAGCGGATGCCGGATCCTGCCCGCACCCGACGGCACCCTGTACGTCTCCACCGGTGACACCGCCGACCCCACCGCGCCGCAGGATCTGGCGAACCTCGGCGGCAAGGTGCTCCACATCGACGCCGACGGACGCCCGGCGTCGGGAACCTTCCCCGGCACACCCGTCCACAGCCTCGGCCACCGCAACCCGCAGGGCCTCGCGTTCGCGCCCGGCACCGATCGGCTCTACACGACCGAACACGGTCCGACCGTCGACGATGAGCTGAATCTCGAACGCCCGCAGGCGAACTACGGATGGGATCCGAACACCGGCAGCGGGTCGTACGACGAGAACGTCCCCATGACCGACGAGACACGCCATCCGGGATCGGTTCCGGCGGTGTGGTCTTCGGGAGATCCCACGCTGGCCGTCGCCGATCTCGAGTTCCTCGGACCGTCGTGGCGGGAGTACAACGGGATGATCGCGGTCGCCGCCCTCAAGGCTCAGCGCCTGGTACTGCTCCGTCTCGACGGCGCGGGAACCTCGACCACCGAGCGCGTCGATCTCCTGCAGGGTTCGCAGGGACGACTCCGGTCGATCACCACCGCACCCGACGGTTCGCTGCTGATCACCACCGACAACGGTGACGACAAGGACAAGGTGCTGCGCGTCAGCCTCGCCTGAGGCGTCAGCGACGCCGCAGTCGGCGCACCCGCGCGAGCATCGAGGTGACCGCATCGAACTCGGTCGCCTCGGTCGAACCGCCCGGCGCCGCGTCGGCGGGCGCGGCCACGGCAGGATCGGACGGTCGCGCTGCGTCACCGGCGTTTTCGGCGGCGAGCGCATCGCGCACCTGTTGTTCGCCGTAGAGACCCATCATGATCTCCAGGCCCCACCCCGGGAACTCCGCGAGCGACCGCTCGTCCCTCTTCTTCCGTGTTACGCGCATGTTACGAGGATGACACGCACGTTCGTGGCTGTCCGCGATTTCGCCGCGGATGGTCGAATTGCCCGCCCCCGATAACCGCCACGACACCGTCGGTATAGTGACGCGCGCCACACAATGGCCCCGCGTCGATGCCTCGGCACCGACTGCGACATCGGAGAGGACCCACGGTGACAACCACCCGAGAACGCCCGCACGACCCCGACATCGAGCTCATCACCACCGACCCCGCGCTGCCGCCCGTCGCCATCGTCGACCGCTCCCCGATCACGGTCGGCAAGCGGATCCTCTTCGCGATCATCGGTCTCGTCGGCGCGGTGTCGTGGGCCGTGATCGCCATCGTCCGCGGTGAGAACGTCAACGCCGTCTGGTTCGTCCTCGCCGCGGTGTGCACCTATGTCATCGCCTACCGCTTCTACGCTCGACTCATCGAGACCAAGGTCATCAAGCCCCGCGACGACCACGCGACACCGGCGGAGATCCTCGACAACGCCAAGGACTACATGCCGACCGACCGGCGGGTCCTGTTCGGTCACCACTTCGCGGCCATCGCCGGCGCAGGTCCCCTCGTGGGCCCCGTGCTGGCCGCGCAGATGGGGTATCTGCCCGGGACCATCTGGATCGTCGTCGGCGTGGTGTTCGCCGGCGCCGTCCAGGACTACCTGGTGCTGTCGATCTCCACACGACGTCGCGGCCGCAGCCTCGGCCAGATGGCCCGCGACGAATTGGGCAACGTGGGCGGCATCGCGGCGATCGTCGCCGTCTTCGTCATCATGATCATCCTGATCGCCGTCCTCGGCCTCGTCGTCGTCAACGCCTTGGCCGAGAGTCCCTGGGGCGTCTTCTCGCTCGCGATGACACTGCCGATCGCGGTGTTCATGGGCGTCTACCTGCGCTACCTGCGGCCGGGGCGGATCTCCGAGGTCTCCGCGATCGGCTTCGTCCTGTTGATGCTGGCCATCGTCTCCGGCGGCTGGGTCGCCGAGACCAGCTGGGGTGAGGACTGGTTCACGCTCTCACCGGTGTTCCTGAGTTGGGCCATCATCATCTACGGGTTCGCCGCGGCGGTCCTCCCGGTGTGGCTCGTGCTGGCACCCCGCGACTACCTGTCGACGTTCATGAAGGTCGGCACCATCGCCGTGCTCGCGGTGGGCATCCTCATCGCTCGACCGGTGATGAACGCGCCCGCGGTCAGCGAGTTCGCCTCCAACGGTCAGGGTCCCGCCTTCGCCGGGTCACTGTTCCCGTTCCTGTTCATCACGATCGCGTGCGGAGCACTCTCGGGCTTCCACGCACTCATCGCCTCGGGCACCACCCCGAAGCTGCTCGAAAAGGAGAGCCAGGCGCGCATCATCGGCTACGGCGGCATGCTCGTCGAGTCGTTCGTGGCGATCATGGCCCTGATCACCGCCTGCATCCTCGACCAGCACCTCTACTTCGCGATGAACGCCCCCAAGGGCGTCACGGGCGGAACAGCCGAGACCGCAGCGCAATACACCAACACCAAGCTCGGGCTGTCCGGACCGCCGACCTCGGCCGAACAGCTGCAGGCGTTCGCCGACGGCGTCGAGGAACCGTCGCTGATCTCCCGCACCGGTGGTGCGCCGACCCTGGCGATGGGCATGTCGGAGACACTGCAACAGGCCTTCGGCGGGGCGTCGCTCAAAGCGTTCTGGTACCACTTCGCGATCATGTTCGAGGCGCTGTTCATCCTCACCACCGTCGACGCCGGCACCCGGGTCGCCCGGTTCATGCTCTCCGACGGCCTGTCGAACGTGAAGGGCGGCAAGCGGTTCGCCGATCCGTCGTGGCGGGTCGGGGCCTGGGTGTGCACGTTCATCGTGGTCGCCGGATGGGGTTCGATCCTGCTGATGGGTGTCACCGATCCGCTCGGTGGCATCAACACGCTGTTCCCGCTGTTCGGCATCGCCAACCAGTTGCTCGCCGCCGTCGCCCTCACCGTGGTGCTCGTGGTCGTGGTGAAGAAGGGCCTGTTCCGGTGGGCCTGGATCCCGGGCCTGCCCCTCGTCTGGGACCTCGCGGTCACGATGACCGCGTCGTACCAGAAGATCTTCTCCTCGAACCCGGCAATCGGGTACTGGGCGAACCACAATCTGTTCCAGAGCGCGAAAGACCGTGGGGAGCAGATGTTCAAGACCGCGACGACTCCCGCCGAGATCGACGCCGTCATCCGCAACACCTTCATCCAGGGCACGCTGTCCATCGTGTTCGCGGCGCTGGTCATCATCGTCGCGCTCGCCGGACTGTGGGTGTGCATCAAGGCGTTCCGCGCCGGGGGTCTGCCCACCACCGAGGACGAGCCGGTGCCCTCGAAGCTGTTCGCCCCCAGCGGCATGATCGCGACCCCCACCGAGAAGGCGATCGAGAAGGAGTGGGCCGAGCACCGCGCGGCATCGGCAGACAATGCCCACCCCACGGAGTCGCTGCGGTGACCGCACGGGGTGACGGCCAGGCGGCGCGCGCCGCCGGCAACGGGCAGGCGACCTTCGCCGCGGCGATGAAGGCGGCATGGTCCTACATCGGTGCGGTGATGGGCGATCACGACTACCGCCGCTACGTCGCCCATCACAGCGCGCGCCACCCGGACACTCCCCCGCTCTCCGAACGCGCCTACTGGCGCATGCGGCACGACGAGCAGGAGGCGAACCCGCAGGGACGGTGCTGCTGAACTGCATCGACATCGCCGTGTCCGAAACCCGCCAGTGAGTCACCGGGTGGGCTGACACAGTGGAGTCATGACACCCGCGGTGGCCACAGCGCCCGACCTCGACTTCGAACGCTGCTATCGCGCGGTCTCCGCCCGCGACAGCAGGTTCGACGGTCAGTTCTTCGTCGCGGTCCGCACCACGGGCATCTACTGCCGTCCGTCGTGCCCGGCCGTCACCCCGCATGCCGAGAACGTCGACTTCGTGGTCACCGCCGCCGCGGCCCAGCAGGGCGGATTTCGCGCCTGCCGGAGGTGCCTGCCCGACGCGGTCCCGGGTTCACCCCGCTGGAACCTCTCCGGCGACCTCGCCTCGCGGGCGATGCGGCTCATCGGCGACGGGCTCGTGGACCGCGACGGTGTCGACGGGTTGTCGGCCGCCCTGGGGTATTCACCGCGGCACCTCACCCGGGTGCTCACCGAGGAACTCGGCGCCGGCCCGCTCGCCCTTGCGCGCGCCAACCGCGCGACCAACGCCCGGATCCTCATCGAGTGCACCGCGATGTCGATGGCGGACATCGCCTTCGCCTCCGGGTTCGCGAGTGTGGGGCAGTTCAACGACACCGTGCGCGAGGTGTTCGCACGAACACCGAGCGAGATGCGACGCCGCCGGTCGGGCACCGCCCTGCGCCGGGACACGACCGCCGACGCCGACCGACCGGCGCTGCGCGTGCGACTGAAACTGTCGGTCCGACAGCCGTTCTCGCCGGAATGGCTGACCTGGTTCCTCGCCGGCCACGTGATCGAGGGCCTCGAACACTTCGACGGCACCACCTATCACCGGTCACTGGCACTGCCCGCCGGCGCCGCGACCGCGTCGCTGACCATGCACCCCGACCACGTGAGCGCGGACATCAGCGGCGTCGACGTCCGCGATCTCGGCACCGCGGTCCACAGGTTGCGACGACTGCTCGACCTCGACGCCGACATCGTCGCCGTCGACGAGAGCCTCGGCAACGACCCCGATCTCGCTCCGCTGGTGGCGCGCCGTCCCGGAATCCGGGTACCCGGTGCGGTCGACGGTTTCGAGACGCTGATGCGCACCATGCTCGGCCAGCAGATCAGCCTCGCCGCCGCGCGAACCCATGGTCGACGACTCGTGGCCGCCCTCGGCGAGCCCCTCGACCCGGACATCACCGGCGCCCCGGTCACGCACCAGTTCCCCACACCCGCCGCCGTCGCCGAGCGCGGTCACACCGTGCTGACCGGACCGAAACGACGCGTCGCGTCGATCATCGCCGTCGCCCGGACGGTGGCCGAGAACGAGATCTCCCTGCACACCGGGGTCGCGGCCGAGGAGATGCGCGAGCACCTCATGGCCCTGCCCGGTATCGGACGCTGGACCGCCGACTACGTGGCGATGCGCGTCCTCGGCGATCCCGACGTCCTGCTCGACACCGACCTCATCCTGCGACGGCGAGCCGAGCATCTCGGCCTCGATCTCGCCGACACGCGGCGATGGTCGCCGTGGCGGTCATACGTGTCGATGCACCTGTGGCACGACGCGCTACGGGAGACGGAACCGTTGCTGCACGGCGAACGTCCGAGTACGACCACGACACACGAGGAGACATCATGACCACAGCCCACTGGTCGACCACCACCCTGGACACCGGCGCGTTCACCACCATCGTCCGCGCAGGCACCGTCCTGGCCTCGGGATGGACCGAGGATCCCGAATACCTCCGCGCCCTGATCAACGTCGAACTCCGGCCCGAGGAACTGGTCCACGTCGACGATCTCGGCGTCGTCACCACCGCCCTGCTCCGCTACGACGAGGGCGATCTGGCCGCCATCGACGAGATCCCGGTCCGTCAGCAGTCGGGGCCGTTCGTGACCCACGCGTGGGATGTCCTACGGAAGGTCACGCCCGGCGGACAGGTGACCTACGCCGAGCTCGCCGAACGCGCGGGCAACGGCAGTGCACACCGCGCGGCCGCCGCCACCTGTGCGCGCAACGCCGCGGCGCTGTTCGTGCCGTGTCACCGTGTGCAACGCCGCGACGGCACCCTCGGTGGTTTCCGCTACGGACTCGACATCAAGACGGCACTCATCGCCCATGAGGCGACGTTCGCGGGTGCGGCCGCGGGGTCGCCGGCGGCCTGATCGGACATTCGTTCCCGATCGACGTACACAGCGGTCACCGATCGCGGTCGACGCGTGCACAGTGCACGTGCCGAGGGATATCGGTGTCATCTGTGTCGGGGCCGGCGAGGAGGACGGGCGACGACCGCCACCCCGCCGCCACACACGCCCCATCTGTAACGAGCCGCCGCTACCGGTGATCTGTCGGACACGAGGGGCACGATGGCGCCATGAGTGTCACCACGGTCATCGCCGCAGTCATCGGCATCGTCATCGGGTTCGCCGCCGGGTGGTGGGTGTACGCCGCGCGGTCGGCGGCGATCCGCGAGAGCCACGCGCTGCTGTCGCAGGCGCTGGCCGCCGCGAGCGAGGACGCGGCCCGCCGGCAGTCCGGGGCGATCGGGACGCAGGTCGCCTCGATCGTCGAACCGTTGCACGACACCCTCGGCCGACTCGCCGAGGAACTCGCGCGCACCGAACGGTCCCGCATCAGCTCGTTCGCCGGACTGAGTGAACAGGTGAGCGGCATGCGGACCGCGTCGGCACAGCTGGGGTCGTACACGCAGCGGCTGGCCAACGCCCTGCACACCCCGCAGCTGCGCGGCCGGTGGGGCGAGATGCACCTGCAGAAGGTCGTGGAGGCATCCGGGATGACGCGGTACTGCGACTTCTCGCCGCAGTTCACCACCGAATCAGGGCTGCGTCCCGATCTCGTGGTGCACCTTCCGTCGGACCGCGACATCGTCGTCGACGCGAAGGTCCCGCTGCAGGCCTACCTCGACGCGGTGGCCACCGACGACGTCAGTCGCGAGCGACGGCTGCTCACCGATCACGCCGGGGCATTGCGCGCCCACGTCACCGCCCTGGCGGGCAAGCAGTACTGGCGGGCGGTGGCCCGCACGCCCGAGATGGTGGTGCTCTTCGTCCCCGGCGACCCCATCCTGGAGGCCGCGTGCCGGATGGATCCCGACCTCGTCGAGTACGCCTTCGGACGCAACGTGGTGATCGCGACGCCGTCGAGCCTCATCGCCCTGCTCAAGACCGTCGCGCTGACCTGGCGCGACGACGCCATGGCCCGCGACGCCGAGCAGATCCACGCGCTCGGTCGTGAGCTGTACCACCGGCTGGGCACCCTGACCGGCCACCTCGACCGCCTCGGCACCTCCATCGGCAAGGCGGTCGAGTCCTTCAACGCGACGGTCGGCGCGATGGAGTCCCGAGTGCTGGTCACCGCACGCAAACTCGGTGACCTCGACGCCTTCTACGGCGCGGCCGACGACGCGCCGCACACCACCCCGGCCGTCGACGCGACCATCAGGGCGGTCCGGAGCAGCGACGCCGGCTGACGTCGTAGGGCGCCCGACGCCGCGGGACGGGCACGGCGCGCGGGTCGGCCGGGGCCGTGATCGGCGATCCACCCGGTACCGTCTACCTGTGTTCTCTGCCCAACAGACGCGTTCGGGGATCCCCACCGAACAGCAATCGGTACTGCCGACGGTCCGCGGCGTGCCCTGGTGGGGTGCAGTCCTGATCGCCGTGGTGCCGACCGTCGCCGGTGCGATCATCGACGCCTCGAACACCGACGGACTGTCGACCACCTATCGGATCCTGTACTTCGTCGGCTGTGTCGCCGCCGTTCTCGCCGTGCGCCGTCGCTCTCTGTTCACCGCGATCTCACAGCCCCCGCTGATCGCCTTCGGCGTCGCACTCGTCACCCTCTACCTCCTCAAGGCCGACTCCGGGTCGGGCCTGCGGCAGCTGATCCTCAACGTCATGCTGCCCATCGCGAAGACCTTCCCCCTGATGGCGTGGACCTTCGTCGCCGTCGCCGTGCTCGGCGTGGGACGTGCACTGCTGACCCGAGGCCGGCCGGAATCCACCCCCAGGCGTTCGGCCCGCCACCACGCGACGAAGGCGGCCGGACGCCGCCGGACGCGACCCGCCACCACCCCCGGCGGCGAGCGATCGACGACCGATCCCGCCTCCCGTACGACCCGCCGGCCCGGCGCCCGCGGAGCCGCGGCCCGCACCGACGAGCCCGAACGCGCGCGGTCGCGCCGCATCGCCGACGAACCCACCCGCGTCACCAACCGCAGGCCGAATGCCGAACGCCCCGTCACCTCCGACCGCACCCCGCCCGGTCGCACCCCGTCCGAGCGAGGCCGCCCGGGCGCCGCGTCGCCCTCGGACCGTCGACGCACCGACGCCGCCCCGACACCGGCGTCACGATGGGACGCACCCGCACCGCGTCGATCCGCCGCCGACGACGCCGCCGCGCGCCGGGACGACGAGGCAGCCCGCCGCCGTGATGACGAGGCGGCCCGCCGCCGGCCGCCGCCGCGGGGCGAACGCGATCTGCTCGTCCCCCGCAGCGAACGCGAGGTGCCGCCGCGCAGCGACGGCACCGGCCGTCGTCGCCCGCCGCCGAGCCGCGACGAGGCGCAGCGCCCCGGTGACCTGCCGCCGATCCCCCGTGCCCGATACCGCGGGGTCAATCCCTGATCGTGCTCACAATCTGAGCACCGCACGCGCCGCCTCACCCAGCGCACGCCCGTAACCCGGCCCGTGGCCGGCGGCATGGACCGCGAGTGGGTGCATCTGGTGCAGGGCCACCCGGTCGCGCCACCCGGCTCGGAGCGGATGGACCTCGCCGTAGGCCTCGAGAACCGTCTCCCACTGCGGGCACCCGAACAGCGCCAGCATCGCCAGATCGGTCTCCCGATGACCACCGTGTGCGGCGGGATCTATCAGGACGACCCCGTCGGGCGTCCACATCACGTTGCCGTTCCACAGATCGCCGTGCAGCCGCGCCGGGGGTTCGTCGTCGTCGAGGACGCCGGAGGCGATGCGGTCGCACGCCGCCCGCGCGTCCCGCTCGTCGGTGGCGGTGAGGTTCCCGGCCTCGACGGCGATGTCGAGGAAATCGGCCACCCGCTGCGTCGCGTAGAACCGGCCCCACGACGCCTCGGGCCGACACTCCATCGGTCGGCTCCCGATGAACACCTGACCGTCGAAATCGGCCGGCTTGGCGCCGAACGATCCGGCGCCGGCATCGTGCACGGCGGCCAGCACGCGGCCGAACTCCGCCGCCGAAGCACGGTCGGGTCGCGCCTGCGCCAGGCGCGACAGCACGATCCGGTCCCGCCCCACGTCGATGACCTCGACCACGGGCGCACCGGCGGCGGCGAGCCAACGCAGTCCCGCGGCCTCGGCGGCGAAGAAGTCGGGGTGGGCATCGGTGCGGGTCTTGGTGTGCACGGGAGCCCGGTGATCTGCGTTCACGACCTCAGCGTGCCACGGCAACACTGGCTACCATGAAGTGATGCGGCCTCTCCAGAAGTCCATCATCGCCGAACTCGAGGTACTCCCCGAGATCGACCCCGACACCGAGATCAGGCGTCGCGTCGACTTCCTCACGGGCTACCTCGCGGCGAGCGGCGCAGCCGGTTTCGTTCTGGGAATCAGTGGTGGACAGGACAGTTCACTCGCCGGGAAACTGTGCCAGCAGGCCGTCGAGGAGATCCGTGCCGGCGGTGGCGAGGCCACCTTCGTGGCGGTCCGTCTGCCCTACGGCGAGCAGGCCGACGAGTCCGACGCACAGATCGCGTTGCGGTTCATCGGCCCCGACCGCACGGTCGTCACCAACATCAAACCCGGCTCCGACGCCATCGGGTCGGTCGCGGGCGAGGCTCTGGGCGAACCGCTGCGAGACTTCGTGCGCGGCAACATCAAAGCGCGCGTACGGATGGTGACGCAGTACGCCCTCGCCGGGCAGGACTCGCTGCTGGTGGTGGGCACCGACCACGCCGCGGAGGCGGTGAGCGGGTTCTTCACCAAGTTCGGCGACGGGGGTGTCGACCTCACCCCGTTGACCGGACTCACGAAGCGGCAGGGCGCGCAGATCCTGCGCCACCTCGGTGCCCCGGACTCGGTGACGGCGAAGGTCCCGACCGCCGACCTCGAGGACGACCGTCCGGCCCTCCCCGACGAGGAGGCGCTGGGCGTGACGTATGCCCAGATCGACGACTACCTCGAGGGGCACGACGTGCCCGACGACGTCGCCGAGACCGTCGAGGGACTGTTCGTCCGCACACGCCACAAGCGGACAGTGCCGGTCACTCCGTTCGACACGTGGTGGTCAGCGCCGCACTGATCGGTCATCCCGCGGCGCCGACGTCGACGTGACACGAGCGAGTCGATCGAACTGGTCGTTGGCGATGCGCATGCCGATCTCATAGGGCCACGCGAACTTTCGAGACAACCAATACCCGAGACGAATGTCGGTCGAGGTGTAGACCATCCACCGGTTGCGGGTGACACCGGCGATGATCGACGCCGCCGCACGCTCCGGGGAGACGGCGCGCTTCTCGAAACGCCGCACCGCGGCGACGATCCGCGGATCGCTGGTGTCGACACCCGCGATGTCGACGGTGCCGACGAGCGGTGTGGCCACCGCGCCGGGGCACACCAGCGAGACGCCGATCCCGTGCCGGCGGAGATCGAAGCGCAGGACCTCCGAGACGCCGCGGATACCGAACTTGCTGGCGCTGTAGGCGGCGTGCCACGGCAGCGCCATCAGGCCCGCCGCCGAGGACACGTTGACCAGGTGCCCGCCGGATCCGCGTCGGACCATCTGCGGGACAAAGCATTCGATGATGTGGATGGGGCCCATCAGGTTGATGTCGACCATCTTGCGCCACGTCTCGTGACGAAGGTTCTCCACCGTTCCCCACGCTGACACACCGGCGATGTTCATCACCACGTCCATCGTCCCGTGGTCGGCCTCGACCGACTCGGCGAACTCGCTGACCCACGCGTGGTCGCTGACGTCACCGGCCCGCGAGAACAGGACCACCCCGCCGCGTCCGGTGATCTCGGTGACCGCCTCGGTCAGGCGGGGGCCGTCGATGTCGGTGAGGACCAGCCGTGCACCGGCATCGGCCGCCGCGATCGCGGTGGCCCGCCCGATCCCGCTCGCCGCACCGGTGACGAGAACGGCGCGCCCGGCGACGGTCGGGACGGGTGTGCGCATGACAAGCAGATCCCGGACGCTCATGAGCCCAGCCTATCGGCACCGATGCCCGTCAGAAGGGGAGCTTCCCGCCGAAGATCGAGTAGACCACCGACAGCAGCGACTTGAGGATCTGCGACGACGCGTCCTGCCCCTGTCCCTGCAGCAGGGTGAGGATCGCCGTCGGATCCTTGCTGTCGATGAGCTGACCGATGAGCGGCACGATCGCCTGCAGACCACTGAGATCGATGCCGTTCGTGTTCGGTGTGGCCGGGGTCTCCCCGGTGGCCGGCGAGTTCTGGCTGCCCTGCGGCAGACTCGGGCTCAGCCGGTTCGCCGACGGCGTCGACAGCAGGTACTTCACGATGCCGTCGATGATCGCCACCGCGTACTTCACCTGACCCGACTTCGCGGCGAGGGCATCGGCCTCCTGCGGGTTCGAGAGGTTACCCATCTCGATGAACACCGCCGGGACCTTCGTCAGGTTGACCGCGGCGATGTCGGCGCGGGTCTGGATGCCGTTGACGACCCCGGCGTAGTTCGCGCCGGGGAATCCGGCCTTGAGGAACGCGTCGCGCATGAGGTTCGCGGCGGTACGACCGGTCGTCGCCTGCACGGCGCTGACCGTGGGGTCGGGTACCGGCAGCTGCGGCACGATGATGTGGAAACCCTTCTTGGCCGGGTCGGCGGCAGCCGAGGTCGAATCGGCGTGCACGCTCACCGCGACATCGGCCTTCGACGCGTTGGCGGCCGCTGCGCGCTCGTCGACACAGCCGCCCCATCCGGTGTCGTCGGGGCGGCTGAGCACGACCTTCGCGCCCTGGCTCTCCAGGCCCGCCTTCACCAGCGACACGACGTCCCAGTTCACGGTGTGCTCGGCGGCCTTGTTCACACCGGTCGCGCCGGTGGTCTGGCAGTCCTTCTTGCCGCCGCGCCCGTCGGGGACCTGCTTGCGCAGGTCGTTCCCGGCGGCGGAGCCCTGGTGGCCAGGGTCGAGGAAGACGGTCTTACCGGCGAGCGCGTCCTTCTTCTCGGGCGCGGGCGCCGCGGGCGCTGCCGGCGCCGAGGGCGCGGGGGCGGGTGCGGCCGGAGCCGCCGATGCCAGCGAGGGCACGCAGAGCATGGTCGCGGTGATCACCACGGCGGCCGCACCGATCACCGGACGTCGCGTGCGGACGGACTGGAGGGGGGAAGAGATCATGGGCGGGTGCGCAGCGACTCGAGCACGGTCGACTGCGGCGCTCCTCTCGTCGATCACGGTTTCCGACGGCACGCGTGAGTCACACGTGCCACATCAGTAACAGTGAACCAGTAGTCGAGAGTCAGGCCGCCACCCGTTCGCCCGCAGCGGGCTTTCGTTGCCCGGACGTGACCGAGACGATGCACGATCGTTGATCGCGCCGAGCGGTCGGCGTCAGTCGCGTGGTCGGCGGATGCGGATCGGACCGCGTGCCGTCGTCGGGTCGACGACCTCACCACGCTGGGTGATCTGCACCTCGCCCGCCTCGGTGAGCCGCGCGGCCGCCTGCCGGACCGGTTCCATCAGCGGCCGCCAGTCGTCGGGTCGCACCGCGCGGGCGACGTCGGACGGGCAGATCGACGAGGTGACCGCCCGCCGGTCGAGCAGGTCACGAATGGCCTGCTCGAGGTCCGGTCCCCCGTCCGTGGAACTCACGAGGCCCGCCGACGCGGCGTGCGATAGCGGGTCACGGCGAGCATCGACTGCCGGTCGACCGCCTCGTCCCCGCGGATCACCGTCGCGAGTTCACGGCGCACGGCATCGACGTCGAGCCCGGACCCTATGACGATCAGGTCGGTCGACCGGGGGTGGTCGGCGGGCATGTCGCCCACGGTCACGTGGCCTCCGACCGCGTGCACCGAGTAGGCGCCACGATGACCCGCGACGTCGAAGTGCGTCACCCCCTTCACCCGGTAGGTCCCGGCCGGCGGACGCTCGAGGAAGGCCGCGAGCCGACGGGGATCGAGCGGGGCGTCGACGGTCAACGCGACGGACTGGTAGCCGTCGTGGAGGTGTCGGTGGTCGTGCGTGGTGTCGTCGAGGAGATCGGCGAGCTCCAGTTGGCGCGGAACGGTGTCGGCGACGGGGGCGATCGGATCGAACAGCATGGCGGCGTCGACGGCGGCGTGATCGGTGACGTGCAGTGCCGCGGTCGGGTTCAGGTGACGCAACGACGCCGTCACGTCGTCGAGTACCTCGGTCGCGACACGGTCGGACTTGTTGACCAGGACGAGGTCGGCGATCGCGATGTGTCGATCCATCTCGGGGTGAAGCGCCCGGGTCTGCTCGATGTGCTCGGCATCGACCAGATAGACCAGTCCGCCGTAGGCGATGCGGTGGCCGGCGGCGGCGGTCACCATCCGCACCAGCGTCGTCGGTTCGGCGAGTCCGCTCGCCTCGATGACGACTGCGTCGAGGCCTGCCGACGGTGCCACCAGTTGCGCGAGGACGGTCTCGAGCGAGTCGGCGTCGACCGTGCAGCAGATGCACCCGTTGCCCAACGTGACCGCGCCGTCGACTGCCCCGGCGACCAACAGGGCATCGATGGACACCGCGCCGAAGTCGTTGACCACCACACCGATTCGACGTCCCGAGGCGGTGCGCAGCACATGGTTGAGAAGAGTGGTCTTACCCGCGCCGAGGAATCCCGCGACCACGACCACCGGGACGGGCCGGTTCCTCTGCGTGCTCACAGGGTCGAGGATACAAACGCCATCGGCCGTATGCTCGCAGGCACCAGAGCACACACAGACGCCGCAAACCGTCATCCACGACGTCCGAGGAGGACGACATGACACAACCGCCCTCCGACCCCGGGTCCGACGACAGCACCTACCGCCCGTCGCTGGACAAGCGATCCGACCCCGGCCGCGACGACCCGGCCGGCGCTCAGTCCGGATTCGGCTATCCCCCACCCCCGGACACCGGATACGGGTATCCGCAGAATGCCGGCGTCGCGGATCCAAATCCGACCTATGGACAGCCCTCGTACGGTCAGCCGCCCTACGATCAGTCCCCGTATGGACAGCCCGCATATGAACAAGCGCAGTACGGCGCGGCCCCGTATCCGCAGGCGGGGAACGGCGCACCGGCGTACCTGAACCCGTACGGGGCCCCGGTCGCGGCGACGACCAACGGCAAGGCGATCGCCGCACTCGTCTGCGGCATCGCGTCGTTCCTGACGTGCCTGCTGTTCGTCGGCATCCCGGCGGTCATCCTCGGCAACATGGCCATCGCGGAGATCGACGCCGCCAACGGGTCGCAGGAGGGCCGCGGAATGGCCGTGGCCGGTCGCGTCCTGGGGTGGATCGCGATCGCGCTGACGATCATCGTCCTCGTCATCGTGTTGATCGCACTGATCGCGGCGTCGTCGAGCGCCTGACGTCACCGCACACCCAGACGCCGAACGCCCGGACCCTCATGGGGGCCGGGCGTTCGGCGTACTACCGAGGTGGTCGGTCAGGCGGTGCGGGCGTGATCAGGGCGACGTGCGCCCGATCCGCCGCCGTGCGATGACGCCGACCGGCGACCGCGGCCACCGGCCGAGGAACCGCCGCCACCGCGACGACCCGAACCACCACGAGAACCGTTGCGCGGTGCGCCGCCCTGACGGGGACCGCCGGGGCGTCCGCGACCGGCCGCGACCTGGGTGCGGATGGGCTCGGGGGTCGGGGCGATGCGCTCGGCGATGTCACCCACGAGGTCGGTGACCGCGGCCGAGGATGCGGTGACGCGACTCGGGGCGACGTCGATCGCGGCCTTCTTCAGCAGGCGACGCAGGTCGGCGCGCTGTTCGGGCAGGGCGATGGTGACCACGTCACCGGCGTTGCCGGCGCGCGCGGTGCGGCCCGAGCGGTGCAGGTACGCCTTGTGCTCGGCCGGCGGGTCGACGTGGATGACGAGTTCGACGTCGTCGACGTGCACGCCGCGGGCGGCGACGTCGGTGGCGACGAGCACCTTCACCGAACCCTCGCCGAACGCGGCGAGGTTCCGGTCGCGCTGCGGCTGTGAGAGGTTCCCGTGCAGGTCGACGGCCGGGATGCCGGCGCTGGTGAGCTTCTTCGCGAGCTTCTTGGCCTGATGCTTGGTGCGCATGAACAGGATCCGGCGGCCGGTACCCGACGCCAGCACCTCCACGAGGTCGTTCTTGGCGCCGGTGTCGGCGACCTCGAACACGTGGTGGGTCATCGCGGCGACGGGCGAGTTCGCCTCGTCGACCGAATGCATCACCTGGTTGTGCATGAAGCGCTTGACGAGCTTGTCGACCCCGTTGTCGAGGGTCGCCGAGAACAGCAGGCGCTGTCCGTTGGCCGGTGTCTTGGACAGGATGCGCGCCACCGCGGGCAGGAAGCCGAGATCGGCCATGTGGTCGGCCTCGTCGATGACGGTCAGCTCGACCTCGTCGAGGGTGAGGTGCCGCTGCTCGAGGAGATCCTCGAGGCGACCGGGGCAGGCGACGACGATGTCCACGCCGCCGTTGAGGGCATCGACCTGTCGCTTCTGGTTGATGCCGCCGAAGATCGTGGTCGCGCGCATGCCGTAGACGGCGGCGAGCGGCTCGACGACGGCCGAGATCTGCGTCGCCAGTTCGCGGGTCGGGGCCAGCACGAGTGCGCGCGGGCGACCGCGACGACGGGTGCCACCGGTGCCGTCGGCCGCGATCCGCGCGACGAGCGGGATCGAGAACGCGAGGGTCTTGCCCGAGCCGGTCTTGCCGCGGCCGAGGACATCGCGGCCGGCGAGGGTGTCCGGGAGGGTGTCGACCTGGATGGGGAATGCGGTGGTCTTCCCGTCGGCCGCGAGCGCGGCGACGATGGGGGCGGGCACGCCGAGCGTGCTGAATTCGGTGTTGCTCACAAAAAGCCTTTCGGGCAGTGGACTCCACGGCGGCGCAACGGTGCGCTGGTGCGCACATGAAGTCAGTGGCGAACACGCAGGTGTGCGCGCTCGTTCGCCGTACGAAGGAATCGACTCACCGAGATATCGGCGGTGAAGAAGCGTTCTACGACGCAAGTCGCCCGGTGACGGGCGAAGCTTTCCCCATCACACTAGCCGACGATGGTCGTGTGCAGTCATCACCGGGGAGTCGCGTGCGACACACCACGGGACCGCTTCGCTATTCGGGACAACTGAGCAATAGTCCAGTTTTCTCATCCGCTTCGTACCATTCGTACGCGCGACGATGAATTGTTGTCCGCGGTTCTCGCACACTTCTGCAGTGACATCTCGATCATCGGCGACGCGCGATAAAAGCAATTGATTGCCGAAATGATTGTGGTCATCTAATCTTTTGCCTGACAGACCGAAGAACTTCGAAGGGATCCACCCGAGCATGGCCAAGAAGCAGATAGTTCAGTTCATTGACGACATCGACGGCAAGGTTCTGGACGAATTCGAAACGGTGCGGTGGTCGCTCGATGGTCGCCAGTACGAATTCGACACATCCCCCAAGCATGCGCAGCAGTTCCGCGATTCCCTGGAGAAGTACGCCGAGGTGTCGCGTTCGGTCGCCGGCCGGCGCGGGCTGAAGCGTCCGACCGCCACCGGTGGTGCCGCACGGTCCAAAGAGCAGACACAGGCAATTCGCGACTGGGCCAACAGCAATGGCTACGAGGTCAGCAATCGCGGCCGCATCCCGATCGAGGTCGTCGAGGCCTTCGAAGCCGCGCACTGACCGCACTGCGACAGCGACACGACGGCGAGCGCCGGGTCGCGCACATCGGCCATCCGACATCGTCTCGCGACGATTCGGATGGCCTTTTTGTCGAGCGGTTGTCGTCGATGTGGACAGTGCGGTCGCCGATGTGTCGAGAATGACCAAGCGTCCCGCGAAATCGCGTCCGGATTCTCAACAGGTGATGAGTCAGTGCATCCGCAGAAGAGTGATGAGAACGCCGCCGTCAACCGCTGATCCTCTGCGGTGACGGGTGAGTGAATCCGACGAAGACACGTCGGAGGAAGTGGAGCTAAGGGGACTCGAACCCCTGACCCCCACACTGCCAGTGTGGTGCGCTACCAGCTGCGCCATAGCCCCGTGTTCAGTTGTGTACACGCACCGTTTCCATCGCCGTTGCGTCCGTGGAGAAATTACACCATCGCGAGTCGGGCGACCAAATCCCCGCCCGGCACGACCGGGTGCCCGCTGGGCTCTACGACTTCCCGCCGACGAGCTGCTGCACCCACTGCGGACCGTCGAGGATGCCGGAGACGGCCTGGCCGCCGGAGAGCACCGTCGGTGTGCCCGCCTGGCCGCCCAGGGCCTTGCTGAGCTGGGTGAGTGACTGCTGGGCGGAGGTGTTCGCCTCCGGTACCGCCGACCCGTTCGCGATGCACTGCTGGGTCTGCGTCGAGGCTCCCACCGCGGCCGCCTTCTGGGCGAGGGCCGCGTTGTCGGGGTCGTCACCACCTTCGGCGGGCTGCTCGTCGTAGAGCTTGGTGTGGTACTTCAGGAACGTGTCCTGATCGCCTGCGCGCGCCACACAGAGCGCCGCACCTGCCGCCCGCGACGAGTAGTCACCCGAGCCGGAGTTGCGGTTGAGGAAGGTGAGCAGGTGGTAACGGACCCGCAGGGTCCCCGCCTTCGCGGCGTCGACCATGGCCTGTCCCGACGACGCCTCGAACTGCTTGCAGTACGGGCACTGGAAGTCCTCGAAGACGTCGATCGTGTGCGGCGCATCGGCCCGTCCGATGATGAGGCTCGCGTTCTGGGCGAGCACGTTCTGATCGGCACTGCCCTTGTCGCGCTGGCTGTTCCAGATCACCCCGCCGATGACGACCACGGCGATCACCACCACTGCGACCGCGACCAGCAGGTATGTGCTGCGGCTCGAGGTCGCACTGGGCTTGTAGCTCGGCCCACGCTTGACCGGCGGCCGGTTCGGCTTGCTCATGCCCACACGATAGACAACCCCGACTGAGAGGAATCTGAGTCCTCGCCCGCAGCCGACCGGTACCCGGCCGCGGGGTCGTGCGGTGCGTCGCTCAGGCTTGCAGCACCGAATCGACGAGCGCCTGGGCCTCGGACTGGACGGTGGCCAGATGCTCGGGACCGGTGAAGGATTCGGCGTAGATCTTGTACAGGTCCTCGGTGCCCGACGGTCGTGCGGCGAACCAGGCGTTCTCCGTGACGACCTTCAGTCCGCCGATCGCGGCGCCGTTGCCGGGCGCCTCGGTGAGGATCGCGGTGATCGGTTCACCGGCGAGCGACGTCGCCGACACCTGCGAGGCCGACAACCCCGCGAGCACGGCCTTCTGCGCGCGACTCGCCGGCGCGTCGATCCGCGCGTAGGAGGGGCTGCCGAACTCCTCGACCATCTCGGCATAACGCTGCGAGGGCGTCTTCCCCGTCACCGCCAGGATCTCCGAGGCCAGCAGCGCCATGATGATGCCGTCCTTGTCGGTCGACCACACGCCGCCGTCGCGCTGCAGGAACGAGGCCCCGGCGCTCTCCTCACCACCGAACGCGATGTCACCGGAGATGAGTCCCGGGACGAACCACTTGAACCCGACCGGCACCTCCACGAGGCGCCGACCGATCGACGCGACGACGCGGTCGATCATCGACGAACTCACCAGGGTCTTGCCGACCGCCGCGGAGGGGTTCCAGTCGGGGCGGTGGGTGAACAGGTAGTCGATGGCCACGGCCAGGAAGTGGTTCGGGTTCATCAACCCGCCATCGGGGGTGACGATGCCATGGCGGTCGGCGTCGGCGTCGTTACCGGTGGCGATGTCGTAGGTGTCCCGCACGGCGATGAGCGAGGCCATCGCGTTCGGCGACGAACAGTCCATCCGGATCTTGCCGTCGGTGTCGAGGGTCATGAAACCGAACTGCGGGTCGACCGTCGGGTTGACGACCGTCAACTCGGCCAGGCTGTACATGAAACCGATCTCGGCCCAGTACCCCACCGAGGCGCCACCGAGCGGGTCGGCGCCGATCCGTACGCCCGCCGACCGGATCGCATCCATGTCGACGACCTTCTTGAGGTTGTCGACGTAGGTGGTGCTGTACGGGAACTTCACGACCAGGTCGCCCGCGACCGCGCGTTCGAAGGGCGTTCGTGCGACGGCACCCACCCCCGAGCGCAGCAGTTCGTTCGCGCGGGCGGCGATCTGCGAGGTGATCGTGGAGTCGGCCGGTCCACCGTCGGGCGGGTTGTACTTGAACCCGCCGTCGCGGGGCGGGTTGTGCGACGGCGTCACCACGATGCCGTCGGCGCGCGGACCGGTGCCCGCGTTGTGCACGATGATGGCGTGGCTCAGCGCCGGCGTCGGGGTGTAACGGTCGAGGTCGTCGACCATCACCGTCACCCCCGCCGCGACGAGGACCTCGATCGCGGTGCGCCACGCCGGCCGCGACAGGGCGTGGGTGTCGAGTCCGATGAACAGCGGGCCGTCGATACCCGCGCTGCGCCGGTAGTCGACGATGGCCGCGGTGGTCGCGATGATGTGCGACTCGGTGAACGCGGCGTCGAAACTTGATCCACGGTGACCTGAGGTGCCGAACACGACCTGCTGCAGCGGATCGTCCGGATCGGGCACCGTCGAGTAGTAGGCGTCCTCGAGCGCGTCGATGTCGACGAGATCTTCGGGAAGTGCCGGTGTGCCGGCCCGCTCGTGCGCCATGGGGAGTCTGGTTCCTTCGCTCGTCGTCCGCGCGCGAACACAGCTGCGCTGGCGAGGATTCTGCCAAAGATCGCCACTCGGTAGTGTCGGCACACGGATACTGTCCGGCCAACGACAACCGGTGATGGTTGTGACCGTTCACGGCCGGCGCGCACACGAGGGGGGCGGCGATGACGCCGGAGGCGATCGTCCTGGTGCTGCCGGGAGGCACCGACATCAGTTATGCGCCCTCGTCGTGGCGGTCGCCGTCGGCGCTGCGGATGTATCCCTTCACCGGCTCCGTCGCCGCGCGGTTCGGCCGCCGGGTCGCGGTGCACCAGGTGCGCTACCGGGTCTACGGGTGGAACGGCGGGCAGAACAGCCCCATGCCCTACGCCCGCGCCGCGCTCGAGCGGATGACGCAACGCCATCCGGGTGTCCCCGTCCATCTGATCGGACATTCGATGGGTGGCCGGGTGGGCGCGCAGCTCGCCGACGACGAGCGGGTCCACGGTCTGCTGGCGTTGGCACCGTGGTGGCAGTTCGCCGACTGGCGACGGATCCACGACGGGGTCCGGGTGGTCGCGATGCACGGCACCGCCGACACCCGCACCTATCCGCACCGCACCGAGCGCGGCATCGTCGAACTCCGCGAACGCGGGCTGGACGCGACCTTCATACCGGTTCCCGACGGCGGTCACGCGATGCTCGACCATCTGTTCTGGTGGCAGCGGACCGCCCTCGACTTCGTGTCGCAGGCCCTCGCCGGTCACGACCGCGGCGGGCTGTGATCAGCCCCACCTCGATCGCGGCGTTTCCTTCCCGGATTCACAGCATCCGGTCAGCTGACGGTTGCATCATCATCAGGTGAGTTCTCTTCTCACGGTCGGTGCCGACCGTACGTCGTCGAATGGCGAGGTGACGAGTGTCCTGGCGTGGTCGTACACGCCCCCAGGGCACAGTTCCGGCATCGTGATCCACCTCCTGTCGGGCTGGTTCCCGACCGTCGTCGAGGTCGTGACCGTGGCGGTGGTCCTCGCCGCCATCGGTTGGCGGACCCGTCGCTGGCGCGTGCTGTGGGTACCGGTCGCGGCCGCGGTCGGCGCGGTCGTGGCGGTCATCGTCTATGTCGTCCTCGACGCGCGCGGCCTCTCCCCGGATTCGGCCCCGACGCTGTTCTGGGTGTGGACGGTGGTCGGTTCGGCGGTGCTGATGTTGACCATCATCGGCATCCGCTCGGGCCGGTGGTGGCAGCACGTGTCGATGGCCTTCGCGATCCCGCTCGCCGTGTTCTGCCTGGCCCTGTCGGTCAACCAGTGGTCGGGCTACTACCCCACGCTCGATCGCGCGGTCGCCGGCCTCACCGCGCAGCCGCTGCCGAACGAGACGACGGTGGCCAAGCTCGTCACCTTCCGCAACAAACCGGAGACGGTGAAGACCGGGCGGGTCGTCGCGATCCGCACCCCGAGTTCTGTCAGCCATTTCCATCCGCGGACCGAGTACGTGTACCTGCCCCCGGCCTGGTTCACCGGTGCGACTCCCCCACCCCTGCCCGCGGTGATCATGATCGGCGGTGTGGTGAACACCCCGCAGGACTGGGTGCGCAGCGGCGACGCGCTCGCCATCTCCGATGCCTACGCGCGCGACCACGGCGGTCGCGCACCGATCCTGGTGTTGGTCGACCCGAGCGGCAATCTCACCACCGACACCGAGTGCGTCGACGGCCCGCGCGGCAACGTCGACACCCACATCACCGACGAGGTCCGCCCGTACGTGATCTCGCATTTCGGGGCGGCCTCGGCCGCGCGGAACTGGGCCGTCGTCGGATGGTCTATGGGCGGGACCTGCGCGATCGATCTCGTGGTGCGCCATCCCGAGAAGTTCGCGACCTTCGTCGACATCTCCGGCGACATCGGGCCCAACGTCGGCGACAAGCAGAGCACCATCAACGCTCTCTACGGCGGAGACAGTCGGGCGTGGGATCGCTTCGATCCGGCCACGGTCATGCGCGCCCACGGCCGCTACACCGACGTCGCCGGGTGGTTCCGCTCCGAAGGCCACCGCAGCAGCAAGGACGGCGCGGTTGTCTCGAGTCAGGCCGAGGCGGCGCGAGAACTGTCGGCCATCGCCCGGTCGGTGGGCATCAGCACCTCCGAGCGCTATGCCGTCGGGCCGCACACCTGGGCGTTCGGCGCCCAGTCGTTCGCCGAGGCCCTGCCCTGGCTGCACAACCGGATCGACCCCGGCACCGTCGGCTGACCACCGCTCGTCTGAACGAGAACAGCGCCCCGACGTCGTGACGTCGGGGCGCTGTCGTTCGAGATGGGTCAGTCGGGCATGGGTCAGTCCGGGATGTAGTCGAACGTGTCGGGGTTCGGGCCGGTGCGGCCGTCCTCACCCTTGTCGAGACCGTCGAGCTTCGCGACGTCGTCGGCGGTCAGCTCGAAGTCGAAGATGTCGAAGTTGTCCTTCACCCGCGACTCGGTGACCGACTTCGGGAACACGATGTTGTCGTGCTGCAGGTGCCACCCCAGCGTGACCTGCGCGGTCGACTTGCCGACGCGGTCGGCGATGGCGCTGATCGTCTCGTCGTCGAGGACCTTGCCCTGCGCGATCGGCGACCATGCCTCGGTCGCGATGTTGTGGTCGGCGCCGTACCTCCGTGCCTCGGTGTTGGCGAAGTACGGGTGCACCTCGATCTGGTTCACCGCGGGAACGACGTCGGTCTCGGCCGCGAGGCGGTCGAGGTGCGCGGGCTGGAAGTTGGAGACGCCGATCGACTTCGCGCGTCCCTCCTTCTGGAACTCGATCAGGGTCTTCCACGTGGTGACGAAGTCGCCGTCGTACTGCGTCGGCAGCGGCCAGTGGATGAGGAACAAGTCGACGTGGTCGAGCCCGAGCTTGGACAGGCTCTCGTCGAACGAGCGCTTCGCATCGTCGGGACGGTGGAAACCGTTGTTCAGCTTCGTCGTCACCCAGATGTCGTCGCGAGCGATGCCCGAATCCCGCATGCCCTCGCCGACCTGCTGCTCGTTGCCGTACATCTGCGCCGTGTCGATGTGGCGGTAGCCGGTCTCGAGTGCGAGACGGGTGGCCTTCGCGGTGTCATCCGGCTCGATCTGGAACACACCGAACCCGAGCTGCGGGATGCTGCGTCCGTCGTTGAGGGCAATGGTCGGAACCGAGGTCATGAAGCGTCCTCCTAGTGCGTGGAACTCGGGGATCGAATCTCGAACCCCATGGTTGTGCCAACACGTCGGAGGGGACGCACATTCCGCACCTGCGGGCCGTGGGGTTCCACGGTGGGTGCGACGGAACCGCTAATCCAGGTGGAGCATCATCAGCTCGCCGCCGGCCGGTGCGAACCCGGCCCGCCGGTACAGCGGGATCGACGGGATGGTCGGCGACAGCACCACCTTGCGATATCCCCGCACTCGGGCCGTCGACACGACGTGCCTCACCAGACCTTCCCCGCGGCTCGACCCCCGCGCGTGCGGTGCCACGTAGAGGTGCCCGAGGTAACCCCACCGACCGCCCGACTGCGGACTCGGCATCCGTGTGTACTCGGTGAGCGCCACCATCCCCACCACGTCGGGGCCGCCGGGGGCGTCGATCCGGGTGGTCCACACCGAGCGGATCGGGTCGGCCATCCAGTCGGCGACCGCCTTCACGAAGTCCGGTGAGACCACGGGTTCGAGCGTCGGGTCGGTTTCCCGGGCCCACTGCCAGCGCAGTCGCGCCACGTCCGGGGCCGTTGCGGCGGTGATCACCCAGGGAACTCTAGGCACGGCGACGGACTTCGTCCGGCAGCGAGGTCACCTCCGGCAATGTGCCCGAGGTGGGCCTGTGTTCGGACGATCTCGGTGCACGTGTGCCGGGAAATGCAGAACGGACCAGGACTGCTGTCCTGGTCCGTTCTGTTCGGTGGAGCTGCCGGGAATCGAACCCGGGTCCTTCGTCATGTCAGTAGGGCTTCTCCGTGTGCAGTTCGCTACGCCTCTACTCGGATCTCTCGGTCCCGCGAACAAGCCGAGATGACGATCCCAGTCGCTGTTGGTTGTCCCGTCCGACTCCGCGACCGAGCGCAGACGGTGAGCTCCCTTGATGATGCCGGTACCCGGGGCGGGAGCACACCCGGGCCGACAGACCAGCACTCGCTCAGGCGGCGAGGGCGTAGTCGCGCTGATTGGAATCGGCGCTTAATTGGTTGCGATGACGCTCACGGTGGTCTCTCGCCTGCACCGACACGCTTCCCCTACATAGATGAACCAAGTCGAAACCGTTCAGCCCCGTAGGTGTCCGCTCCTGACGCAGCGAACATCTCATCCTAACAACCGTCACCGACGAATTCATTCCGATTTCATCGCGGGCCGGGCCGCGCGTTCTAACCCGGCATGCCCTTCACGCGGCGGCCGAGTTCGCGGGTGACCTCGCGAGCGGCGGTGCGTTCGGCGATCGCGCGTCGCTTGTCGTGGGCCTGCTTGCCCTGCGCGAGCGCGAGTTCGACCTTCACCTTGCCGTCGTTGAAATACATCGACAGCGGCACGAGGGTGAGGTTCCCGGTCTGGATCTTCCCGGTCAGTCCGTCGATCTCGCGGCGGTGCAGGAGCAGTTTGCGGTTACGGCGCACCGCGTGGTTCGTCCACGACCCGTTGCCGTACTCGGCGATGTGCAGGCCACGCAGCCACACCTCACCGTTGTCGATGGTCGCGAAGGCGTCGACGAGCGATGCCTTGCCCTCACGCAGGCTCTTCACCTCGGTGCCGAGCAGTGCGACACCGGCCTCGTAGGTGTCGATGATGAGGTAGTTGTGGCGCGCCTTGCGGTTGGTCGCGATGGCCCTGCGGCCCTTCTCCTTCGCCATGTCCTCACCTCTTCCGCCGACATTTGGTACGTGCCGTGTCGCGTATGTCGTGGTCGCATCGACCGAGTAGCCAGCCTACGACTCTCCCCGTGCCGGGGGTAATCGTCATCGCACCGTCGTGGCTGGGCATGGGGACAACGCACACGGGCGACCGATCCTTCCCTCCCGGACCGCCGGTGCGACTCGTCGTCGCTGCAGTCGCCGAGAGTGATGCGGTCAACCCGCGTCGGGGCTACCCCTGTCTCCGACACGAGACCGATCGTCCCGGTCGCGGTCAGGCCTCCAGCCACGCCGACAGACGATCGAGGGCCGCGACGCACGTCTCGATCTGCGCGATCTCGATGTATTCGTCGACCGTGTGCGCCTGGTCGATGCTGCCCGGCCCCCACAGGACGGTGGGCACTCCGAGTCGCTGGAAGATCCCGGCTTCGGTCCCGTATCGAACCGACCCGGCCGTGGTCTCGTCTGGCGACAACACGGCGATCAGCTCCGACACCACCCTGTCCGATCGGTCGGGCGCGGCTGCGGTCAGCGGCGGGACCCGCACAACCGTGTGGATCTCGGCGCCCGCTTGCGGGTGTTGAGCCCGCAGATCGGTGTCGACGCACGCGACCGCCCGACTCACCATCGCCTCGATCTCGCTTTCGACCGAGGAGCTGTCGCAGCGGAGTTCCATCGCCATGGTGCACGCGTCAGGCACAACGTTCTCTGCGGTCCCGCCGTTGATCGACGTCACCGTGACCGTGGCCCGGTCGGCGTTCTCTCGCGCGATCGACGTCAGCGCAGACAGCAGTGCGACGGCACCGTGTACGGCGTTGACCCCCAGCGCCGGATCGGAGGTGTGTGCGCCGACGCCGCGCACCGTCGTCGACCATCGTGTGCACCCACGGTGACTTGTCGCCACCTCGCATCCCGTCGGCTCGCCGACCACGCAGACCCGCGGGGCCAACTGTTCGATGTGCGGCGCAATGGCATGTGCCCCTGCGCATCCCGTCTCCTCGTCGTGGGTCAGCAAGAAATGCACAGGCCATCGCGGCCTGACGTGTGCGAACCGGGTGAGCCAGGCTGCCACGATCCCGCAGAAGGCTTTCATGTCCGCGGCCCCGCGTCCGATGATCCGCCCGTCCGCGATCGAGGCATCAAAAGGAGTTGCGGTCCACACCGCCGGCGCCGCGGGCACGACGTCGACGTGTCCGGACAGGAGGATCCCGCCGGTGGTCGCGCCATCCCGCCCCGGCACCGTCGCGATCAGATTGGCCTTCTGCGGATCGGTCGGGAACACCGTTGCCGAGACGCCGTGTTCATCGAGATAGTCGTGCACGAAGTCGAGGCAGTCGAGGTTCGACCGGCTGCTCGTCGTGTCGAATCCGATGAGGGATCTGATGACGTCGATGCTCTCGGCCATGACAGTCGTCATAGTGCCAGCGCGGCCATGCCCGCTCCCACCGCCACGAACACCAGGCAGGCGACCGTGTCGACGACTGTTGCCATCCGGTCGTATCGCGCGGCGAAGCCGCGGAACGATGCGGCGACCGCGACCCCGGTGAACCATGCGATGGCCATGGCCACCATGACCGCGAGAACGATCACGTAGTCGACGAAAGACGTTCGTTCGCCTATGAACTGGGCGAACAGCGCACCGAAGAAGACCAGCGCCTTCGGGTTCGCGATGTTCGTGACGAGACCTCGCGTGAACGATCCACCCGCGCGGTTCGACATCGCGTCGGGGCTCGGCTCGGAGGTGTTCCCGCGACTGCGGAAGATCTGCCATCCACCGACGCATCCGATCGCGACGAGCAGACAGCCGCCGACGATCTCGAGCGCACGTGAGATCGACGGGTTGCCGGCAACAACTGCCGACAACCCGAGCATCGCGACGACGATCCACACCGAGATCCCCGCGACCACCCCGAAGGCGGTGATGATCCCTGCCCGCCGCGAGTCGACGATCGATTGGCGTACCACCATCACGACGTCGGGGCCGGGCGAGACCAGGGCAACCGCCCACAACCCGACGAGACCGATACTCATGTCGCCGAATCCGCGGGCGACACAGCCAGTCCCGGCAGAATCCTGGCTCCGAGGTGTTCGACGATCGCCCGCGGGGAGACCGCGATCTTCACATCGCGTACACCGCCGCCGACGATCACCCACTCCTGCGCGAGCAGCTCATCGGCGATGAAGACCGGCACATCGGCAGGCCGCCCCATCGGGGTGATGGCGCCGAATTCCATTCCGGTGACCGCCGCTGCCGCCTCCGGCCGCGCGAACGACGTCTTGCCGCCCATCTCACGCTGGATCACCTTGGTCACGAGCCGGAGCGTCGCAGGAACCAGGGCCATGGCATATCGCCGATTCTCACCCTTGCCCGACGCCGTCACCAGGCAGTTCGCACAGCACGAGAGCGGTACGTGATACCGCCGCGCGAACTCGTCGGTGTCCGACGAATCCGGATCCACGACAAAGGCTCGGGAGCCGGTACGCACCACGTCACGTTCGACTGCTGGTTCCAGCCGTCCGACGAAGTCGTCGGCGCCGAGTAGTTCAGCACCCGGCACGGTCACGGTCATCGATTCACCCTCCGTGTCGTCGGACATTCAGGACCACATGATCATTCGACCGACGGCAGTGATGCCCAGGAAGAAGGACAGCGTCACTCGCCTGCCACCGGTGGACGACTCGACGCGGTGATAGTTCCGCGGGTCGAACAGAACGGCGTCGCCGGGTGCGGGCAGCACCGAGACCGTCGGCTCTCCGTCGACGACGCTGGACGAGTACCCGTACCCCTCACGCGACCCCTCGTCCTCGGGGCGCCAGCGCCGTCGGTACACCGTCGCCTCGCCACCGGTCTCGGGCATGCTGAGGTGGCAGTTGAAGGCCAGCTGGATGATGGGTGTCTCATCGAGAACTCCAGGGAACTCGCGCACGACCTCGTCGAAATGGATTCGCGCGCCCTGGTTTATCTCGCGGAGCATGCCGGCGAACAACTGGCGGCCGTCGACGGTGGCGGCGGTGACGCCGCCCGGCCATGCGGCCCTGATCGACCTCGTCGCACGGTCGAGTGGGTCGTCGTCGGACAGTGAGCGTCGCGTGCGGTGCGACTCCGCGGCGTGCTCCCAATAGTCGTCGGACAGCCCGTCGTCGAAGTAGTAGTCGTACGCCGCCGGACCGAGTTTCGCGATCCGGGGCCGAACCACCGTCTCGTCGTAGGATCCCATGTCGCAGGTCGCGAGCCGGTCGAGCAGGGACGAGCAGTAATCGGCGGGAAAGAAGTCGCGCACGCGAAGGACCGCCGTCGTTCCCGAGGCCAGGTCGACGAGGTCGCGGTACGTCAACCGTGGGGCGGTGCGCGCCTCGAACAAGGTGTGCACGGGCGTGGCCACACCTTCGGCGGAGGTCGTGTCCGCGGTCGGCGCGCTCAATGTCGTTGTCACGATGGCTTCTCCTGGTGATCGGATGATCTGGATCTGACGGGTGATCGAGCGTTATCCGGCGTCGGAACGCCGCAGAGGATGATCGGAGCCCGGGAGCGCGTCGAGAGCGACGGAACGCCACTGCGACGTCGTCGCGGCGACGATCGCGGTGGCGTGATCCCAGATGGCCTCGGTGTCGCACTCGAGGTTCTCGACGAGCCCCAGGTCGGCGAGCTGAACGGCGATCGCGTGCAGCATGTCTTCGCCACGAGCGGCCTCCGACCATCGGAATTCGCGCCCGAGCGCCGCGAAGTTCCCGAATCCGGACACCAGGGCCCGCGCGATGTCGGTTCGACGGATCACGGTCGCCTCCGGAAGGCGCGAGCCGGTGCCCTGCCGCATGAACCCGACGACGGTTGCGCGGACCTGCCCCTCCAGCGCGAGCAGCGCCGCGTCCTTCGCCTCCGACGGCTGCGCCTCGCGCATGCGGTGGATCGTCGCGAGCTTCCAGATCACCGGATTGCTGATGCTGTGCTGGAGATACGCCGACAGGATCAAGATCTTTCGCGCATCGGCGCTCAGTTCCACCTCCGCACATGCACCGAAGTAGCTGAGCTGCATCGCGGAGTTGATGCACGCCACGGCACTCCAGAGCTCGTCCACCGACGCGAAGTGGTTGTACCAGGTCGCTTTCGAGTAGTCGCTGCGTTCGGCCAGGTTGGCCAGAGTTGCGTGCGCCGCCCCGTGATCGGCGACGTAGGCCAGGAATTGCTCGATGAAGTCGAGATGTCGTTCCCGGATGCGGAGCTGGATGCGCGGTACCCGTACACCCGATGCGTCCGTCTCGGATCCTTCGCGCACGGACTCTGTATCGCTGACTGAATCTGACACTCCGTCAGTTTCACCATGGGACGCCGACCTGTCAAGGAGTTACGCGATGAACTGCACAAAAGCCGCGGTCGAGCGTGCATGGGCGCAACCCGATGATCGCCTTTTCTGACGAAATGTCATATCCTGACGATCAGTCACATTTGTTGTGGGGACCAGTCGAAGGGATACACGGTGACGGTGCTGGTGATCGATGATTCGTCGAGTGGTGCAGATCTGGTGCGCGCGCTGACCGCCCGCGGCGAACCGGTACAGGTCTATCGGGTCAGCGATCCGTTCGTGCTCCGCACAGGGGACTCGTGCCCGCCGATTCCCGACGACCTGTCTCGGATGTGTGCACGGCAACCCCCGCGCCTGGTGGTGGCCGGATCAGAGCAGGGCGTGAGCCTCGCCGACGTTGTCGCTCACCGACTCGGTCTGCCGCACAACAGGATCGAGCTTGCACACGCTCGGCGAAACAAGACCGAGATGATGCGCGCGCTGGCACGGCGGTCGGTGCCCTGCCCGAGGTCGGTCGAGATCACGGCATCTGGTGGTGCGGCCGTGAGGGATGCGCTCACCGGGATCCCGTTCCCGATCGTCGTCAAGCCGTCCACGAGCGGCGGGTCGGACATGTGCGCGATCTGCGACGACCTCGACTCCGCCGTCGCACAGGTGAATCGGATCATCGGGGCCACCAGCCTCCTCGGGCACATCAACATCGGGGCCACCGCGCAGGAGTATCTCCGCGGGCCACAGCTGTTCGTCAACACCGTGTCCGCCGAAGGCCGCCACCTCGTGACAGAGGTGTTCGAGTACACGCTCGACGAGTCGACCACCACGCCGACCATCCGCGCCGCCCACACGATCGACCCACGATGCGACGACGCCGAACGCGCGGTCGAGTACGTGCTGTCATGCCTCGATGCTCTCGGTGTCAGATTCGGCGCGGGCCACACCGAGGTGCGGATGACGACGGCCGGGCCGCGGCTCGTCGAGTTCAACGGGCGCATGATGGGCCCGTCCATCCCGGCCGACATCTATGGCGAGATTCGCGGGTACAGCCAGGCCGACGTGTTCGCCGAGGTGATTCGATGCGGATCGGTCGAGGAGGTGACCATCCCAGCCGGCCGACACGACGAGTTGGGCTGGTACATGCTCAGTGCAGACGTCTCCGGGACCATCCGGTCGGTGGACGCAACCCCGATCAGGGCGGTACCGGGGGTGGTGGCCGTAGGGGGACTTCCCCCGGCCGGAGCCACCGTCAGCGTCGACAACAGAGTGACCACCGGCAGTCTCGGGATGGTCTGGTTCCGCGCCGCCGACGCCCGCGCCGCACGCGGGATCGTCGAGGAGATCGCCACGCTGGAAGCGGCGGGCACCGTCTTCGACATCGAGGCCGCGGCGTGACAGGTCGGTCGCGGACGCCGGGCCCGGCCACCGTGGTACTCGCCGCGGTCGTCGGTCAGGGCGTGGGGAATTCGGTGGTGGGCAACAGTGTGACGCCGCGCCTGTCGGTGTGCGTCGTCTTCATCGCGTTCGCGCTCGCAGCCATCGTCGGATGCATCACCCGCGCGTGCGGGCAGTCGTCGACCGGACGGGCGAGCCGGCGCGACGTCTTCCTGATCAACGTCTACTCCGCAGGCGCGTTCGGGCTGTTCTATGTCTCGACCACGATGGCACTCCCGACCGCGATGACCGTCGTCGAGACATCGATGGCGCCTGTGGTTCTCGGCCTGATGGCGCTGTCGAGAACCCGGACGGGCCGTCGTCGCCACAGCGCGCTCGCCGCCTACGTCATCGCCGTCGGCTCGGCCATGGTGGTGGCGGTGGTCGCCGACTCGCACCGAGGAGACGCGATTCTCGGATGCACCATGGCGGCGATCGCGGGCGGGTGCGCCCTCGGTGTGCTGACCACGACCACACGGATGACCCGGCACGGGGCGACGACCGCGTATGTGAACTCCGTACGCTTCCATGGCTGCTGGGCAACCGCGGCCGCGCTGCTCGTGGCTCGTCCGGGCGGCGTCCCGACCGATCTGCACGCAGGCGTTGCACTCGTCCTCACGTCCGCGCTCTGCGTCACCGTGCCGATAGTCGCTCTCCAATACGGCATCGCGCGCGCGCCGATACATGTCTCGGCCGGGTTGATCTCGGCGCTTCCCGCGGTCGTCCTCGCCACAGATGCCGGTTTCGGGGCCGCGGACATCCTGGCGACGGGACCGGTGGCCGCAGCCACCGTCGCGTCCGTTCTCGCCACCCGGGCGCAGCTCCGCACGCGCCGCGAGGAGCCGGGACGTCCCCGTGTCGACGATTCCGCCGGGAGCCGCTGACATGCGGACGCGGGTGGGGATCGCAGGAGCGGGAGCCGCGGCGACGGCGATCGCTGCCCGTCTGGTCGACCGGCTCGACGATGTGGCGATCCACTGTTTCGACTCCTGGCGCCTCGGCAGCAGCCTCGCCTTCTCCACGACGGGTGTCGGGACCACGTGCAACACCTCCACGGCCGCCAACTCCGGGTACCTCTCGGCGCTGGGCGGGGCCCCTCGGGACCCTGCGGTCACACCCATGTCACCGTCGCGCGACTTCGTCGGTCGCGATGTCATCGGTCACGCTGTCGCCGCCACCGCACAGCGGTTACGGGACCGCCACCGGGGGGAGCTCCACGAAGCCCTGGGACCCGTGGTGAGCATCCGACGTGACGGCCGATCGCTGACCGTGGAGTCCGAAGGATCACGAGTCGACGGCCTGCGCGCGATGTTCCTGTGCCGCGGCCTGACCGAACCGACGGTTCCGCCCGAACTCCTCGACACACTCGCCGGTCTGGGCATCGACTCCGACCGCATCATTCCTTCGCCCTATCCCCTCGACACCCGACTGCGCGATGTCCACGATCAGCGCGTGCTCGTCATCGGTTCCGGTCTCAGTGCTGTCGAAGCCGCACTCGCCCTCGCCGAGTGCGGGTGCCGGGTGACCATCGCGTCGCGCTCAGGTCGACTTCCCAGCGTTCGGGCAACCCTGCCCGACGACCCGGAACTCGCCCGGTGGTTCTCCAGCCGGATCCGCGCCGAAGTTCCGTGCAACCCCGAACACATGACCCGACTGCTGTTTTCGTGGTTCGCCGAACTCGGCTACCCACTCCCCGACGGTGCCCCGACGCGATCGCTCGCCCGTGAGATCGACGAGTGCACCGCCCCACGGCACTGGGCGGTGCCGATCGTCCCGTTGTGTCGGGCGGTCAACGCGCTGCCACGCTTCCGGACGGTCTCGCGCGCCGCGCTCGAGGCGTTCCCGTTCCGCCGCCACACGAATGCGTTGAACCTCCCCTCCGCACTGCGGTTGAACCACCACATGATGCGGGGCGCAATCGATGTGGCACGTCTGGGTGACGTCATCGGACCTTCCGAACAGTTCGGACCACGCCGTACCCGCCTCCGCGACATCGACACGACAGTGCTCGCATGCGGGTGGCAGACACAGCCCGCGCCGTGGGCAGACGCATCGATTCCGACCACGAGCAGTGTCGACGCGGTCTGGTACCCCGAGCCACACATCGTTCGCATCGGCGTCGAAGCCCACGCGGACATCGCCGTGCCGAATGCTCTGTTCGCGCTCGATCAACAGCTCGCCGACCTCGATGCCGGACGCCACCGAAACCGACTCGGCGCGTGAGCATGTCCGAGGCGAGTGTGAGGTCTCCGACGCCGGTCGGGTCAGCGCAGCCCGTCCTAGATACGAACGTAGAACCGCAGCGTCGCGTATCCGGTGATCGTCGCGAGCCCGATACCGGCGATGACCAACCACGGTGACACGAACACGACGTCACCCAGGGTGATGCGGGCGAGGATGTTCACGCCGTAGAGATCGCCGAGCGCCCGGTCGAAGAACAAGATCTTCGCGCCGAACAGTCCGGCGACGGCGAGCAACGACCCGACGAACGCCGATGCCACCGCCTCGAGGAGGAACGGCAATTGCGTGTACCAGCGGGTGGCGCCGACGAGTCTCATGATCCCGACCTCGGTGCGGCGGGTGTACGCCGCGACCTGCACGGTGTTGGCGATCAACAGGATCGCCGCGAGCGCGAGCACGAGCGCGATGGTGAAGGCGGCGTTGCGGGCACCGTCGAGCACGCTGAAGATCCGTTTGACGAGTTCGCGTTGGTCGAGGACCCCGTCGACCCCGTTGGCGGTGCGGTACTTGTCGAGTACCGCGCCGAACCGGTTGGGGTCGGACATGCGCACCTTGAACGACGCGGGCAGCGTGTTCTCGCGGATCATCGACGCGATGTCGGGGCTGTTGGCGAAGGTCTTGGTCTTCGCGTCGCGGAACGCCTCGGCTCGGTCGACATAGGACACCGACTCGACACCCTGCTCGTTCTCGATCTGCTTGCGCAGGCTCGCGCAGGGATCGGCCCGGCACTCCGGGTCAGCGTCGGCGACGGTGTCGGAGATGAAGAACTGCATCTCGACCCGGTCGAGGAAGATGTCCTGACTCTTGTCGGCCATCTGCACCACCAGCAGTCCCCCGCCGAACATCGCGAGGGTGATCGCGGTGGTGAGGACCATCGCCATCGTCATGGTGACGTTGCGGCGCAGACCGTTGAGTACCTCGCTGAGGATGAAACTGGCGCGCATCAGCCGACCCCGTAGACGCCGCGCTGGTCGTCGCGCACGAGCCGCCCCATGTCGAACTCGAGCACCCGTCGTCGCATGGCGTCGACGATGTGACGGTCGTGGGTCGCCATCACCACGGTGGTGCCGCGGCGGTTCACCCGGTCGAGCACGTCGACGATCTCCTCACTGGTGGTCGGGTCGAGGTTGCCGGTCGGTTCGTCGGCGAGCAGCAGCAGTGGCCGGTTGACGATGGCGCGGGCGATCGCCACGCGCTGCATCTCGCCGCCGGAGAGCTCGTAGGGCATGCGGTCGGCCTTGCCCGCGAGGCCCACGTACTCGAGCACCTCGGGGACCACACGCTCGATGGTCGAGCGCGGTTTCCCGATCACCTCGAGGGCGAACGCCACGTTCGCGGCGACCGACTTCTGCTGAAGCAACCGGAAATCCTGGAAGACGCAGCCGATCGACTGCCGCAGCAGCGGCACCCGGCGGCTGGGCAGCTTGTTCACGTGGAACTGACCGACCTGGATCTCACCGCTGGTGGGTTTGTCCTCCTTCAGCAGCAGCCGGAAGAAGGTCGACTTCCCCGAGCCGGACGGGCCGATCAGGAAGGCGAACTCGCCCTTGTCGACGTCGAGGGTCAGGCCCTGCAGAGCGGGTCGGCCGGAGGCCTTGTACTTCATCGTGACGTTGTCCAGGCTGATCACGGCGGCCAGTCTAGCCACAACAGTCACACCGGAGACGTGTCCCGCACCGACGGACGCCGCCGGATGCGTCTGCTCAGCGCGCCGGGGTGGTGGTGGGCGTCTGCCCGGGCAACACGAGGCCGGGGATGGTCGGCAGCTGCAGGCCGGGTGTGGTGGTCGCCGTGGTCGGTTGCGAGCCGTCGGTCGACGACGTCTCGGCGCCGGTGCTCGAGGTGGTCGACGGAGCACTCGACGACGATCGCGGCGTGCTGCGGGTGGTGGCCGGCTCGGTGTACTCCGGTGTGTCCTCGGTGGTGCGCGGCGCGGCGGTCCGGGTCGCCGAGGCCGCGGCGGCCTCCTCATCGATGGTCTTGTAGTGATCCGCCCGCTGGCCGTAGAGCATCAGGACCCCGGCGAATGCGATCAGGAGGACCGCGGTCGTCGTGCGGAGCCGACCGCCGAACAGGTGGCTCGGGATCCGCTCGCGGATCGTCTTCGTGTGCGGCGTCTCGGTGCTGTCCGACGACGATGCGTTCGGGGTGGTCATGAACTCGTCTCCGACTGCGCGGGGGCACCCATCGCCCCGGTTTGGATGGTCTCCCCCGGCGCCAGCGAGATACCCGCTCGACCGAACGCGCGGACGATCCGCGAGCGCAGGTCTCGGCTCACCTCGAACTGCTTACCCGGCAGGGTGCGGGCGACGATGCGGACGGTCACCTCGTCGATCTCCATGTCCGTCACGCCCATCGGCGTGGGTGCGTCGAGCAGGAGCGGCCGCATCCGCGGATCGGCGAAGGTCTGTTCACCGATCGTGCTCAGGATCTCGTTGACCCGACTGATGTCGGCGCCGGCGGGCAGCGGGATGTCGACCACCGACCGGGCCCAGTCCTTCGAGAGGTTGATCGCCTTGATGATCTGCCCGTTGGGCACCGTGATGACCTCGCCGTCGGACGAGCGGATCTTGGTGACCCGGAGGGTGACGTCCTCCACGGTGCCCTCCGCGGGCGGGATACCGCCCGCGACCGCCAACTCGACCACATCCCCGAAGCCGTACTGCTTCTCGGTGATGATGAAGAAGCCGGACAACAGATCCTGGACGATACGTTGAGCTCCGAAACCGAGCGCGGCACCCAGAACCGTTGCCGGCGCCACGAATCCGGTGATGGGGACGTTCAGAAGTCGGATGATGTTGAACCCGACCACCAGATAGACGATCACGATGGCCACCCATGAGATCACCTGTGCGACCGAGTGGCGGTGCTTCTCCGATTCCGACCGGACCAGTTCGTCGCTGTTCTTGAAGCCCTGGTCGATGCGGCCGGTGATGCGCGCGGTGGCCCACTGGATGGCGCGGGTCGCGATCAGCGCTGCGAGGATCAGCAGGATGATCGGGAGTCCGCGCAACGACAACGTGCGCACCAGGTCGTCGGTACCGGCCGGCGTCCATGCGGTGATGTAGACGGATTCGCGCATCGCCGGTTCCTAGCTGTCCGCCGAGGCCATCCGCCACCGGATGCCGGACTCGATGAAGCCGTCGAGATCGCCGTCGAGGACCGCGGTGGGGTTGTTCACCTCGTACTCGGTCCGGAGATCCTTGACCATCTGATACGGGTGGAGCACGTAGGAACGCATCTGGTTGCCCCAGCTCGAACCGCCGTCACCCTTGAGGGCGTCCATCTCGGCGCGCTCCTCCTTGCGCTTGACCTCGAGCAGCTTGGCCTGCAACACCTTCATGGCGGCGACCTTGTTCTGCAGCTGGCTCTTCTCGTTCTGACAGGTCACCACGATGCCGGTCGGGACGTGCGTCAGACGCACCGCCGAGTCGGTGGTGTTGACCGACTGCCCACCCGGACCCGACGACCGGTAGACGTCGACGCGCAGGTCGTTCTCATCGATGTCGATGTGATCGGTCGTCTCGACGACGGGCAGCACCTCGACCTCGGCGAAGGAGGTCTGACGGCGGCCCTGGTTGTCGAACGGGCTGATCCGCACGAGGCGGTGCGTGCCCATCTCGATCGAGAGGGTGCCGTACATGTAGGGCCCCTTCACCGCGAACGTGGCGCTCTTGAGACCGGCCTCCTCGGCGTAGGAGGTGTCGTAGACCTCGACGCCGTAGTCGTGCTTCTCTGCCCAGCGGATGTACATGCGCATCAGCATCTCGGCCCAGTCCGCGGCGTCGACACCGCCGGCACCGGAACGGATGTTGACCAGGGCGTCGCGGGCGTCGTACTCGCCGGCGAGCATGGTCTTGACCTCCATCGCCTCGATGTCGGCGCGCAGCGAGGCGCGCTCGGCGTCGGCGTCGGCGAGGCCGGTGGTGCGGTCATCACCCTCCTCGTCCTCGGCGAGTTCGTAGAGGACGGGGAGATCGTCGAGGCGACTGCGCAGGGCGGTGACCCGACGGAACTCACCCTGGGCATGCGACAGCTCGCTGGTCACCTGCTGGGCGTGTTCCTGGTTGTTCCACAGCTCGGGATCGGCCGCCTGGTGCTCGAGTTCGTCGATGCGGCGGGCGAGTTCCTCGAGATCGAGCACCTTCTCGACCGTGGTCAGGGTGGTGTCGAGGGAGTCGAGGTCAGTCTGTACGTCGGGTTGCACGGTTCACCAGGCTACGTGTTGCGGGGCGACGCGCCGCCCACAGCGGGGTGACGGTCGGGGTCGAGCAGGGCCTCAGACGGCGGGCGGGACCTCGAGGCTGCCGAAACGCCAGCTGGTGTCGGTCTTGCCGGGCTTGTAGACGACCGGCATGTCGGCGCCGATCTGCGGCCACGGCGTCTTGCCGGTGACGACCATGTGCCCGTAGACGTTCGTCGGCGCGGTGTCGGGGCCGATGATCGTGCCCGAGACGGTGCAGTACATCTGATCGTTCCGGTCGCCCTCGTCGGGCCGGTCGCTCACGCCGGTGACGGTCAGCGTGCCCTGGACGAAGCCGGCACCGGCCCCGCCACCGCCGAACAGACCGCCGGTTCCGCCGGCGCGTCCCCGTCGCCACTGGAGCACCATGAACGTCAGCAACGCCGCGAACATGACGAACAACACGACCGAGACCATCTCCGGCGTCCACCTCTCCCTCGTCCCGGCCGATGCACCGGCGGGGTTCGATTCGGACAATTCGCCTCGCCCGAACTGCCCAGTAGCCTACCGGGCATGGCATCGCACCCGTCTGATCTGCAGTTGGCCCTCGAGATGGCCGACCGCGCCGACGCGATCACCACGGCCCGCTTCGGGGCACTGGATCTGCAGGTCTCCGACAAGCCCGACCTGACGCCGGTGTCGGACGCCGATCTCGCGGTGGAGACCGACGTGCGCGGCGTGCTCGCCGAGCACCGACCCGACGACGCCGTGCTGGGCGAGGAGTTCGGCGGCGCGGTGAGCCTCGCGGGTCGCCAGTGGGTGGTCGATCCGATCGACGGGACGAAGAACTTCGTGCGCGGCGTCCCGGTGTGGGCGACGTTGATCAGCCTGCTCGTCGACGGTCGGCCGGTGCTCGGTGTGGTGTCTGCCCCGGCACTGCACCGCCGGTGGTGGGCGTCCGACGGCGAGGGCGCATTCGCATGTGTCGACGGCGGTGAGCCACGGCGACTGACGGTGTCGAAGGTGGCCGAGATGGGGTCCTCGAGTCTGGCGTTCTCGAGCCTGAGCGGGTGGGCCGATCGCGGCGCCCGCGACCGGTTCATCGCCCTCACCGACGCCGTCTGGCGGGTGCGCGGATACGGCGACTTCTACAACTACTGCCTGGTGGCCGAGGGTGCCGTCGACATCGCCGCCGAACCCGAGGTGTCGCTGTGGGATCTCGCGGCCCTCGACGTGCTGGTCCGCGAGGCGGGCGGGGTGTTCACCGACCTCACCGGGGCGCCGGGACCGCACGGCGGCAGCGCGGTGGCCACGAACGGCCTGCTCCACGACGCCGTCGTCGAGGGCCTCGGGATCATCGCGGGACTCAGGTGACGGGCGGGAACCACCCGGTGCCGACGGCCGAGTCGATCGCCCGCGCCACCCCGTAGGCGATCCAGGCCCCGGCGACGAGCCACACCAGCGGATGCCGCACGACACCGACGACCCGACCGATCCGCGCGGGGCCGGCGAGGGCGACCGCGAGGGTCAGCGCGACCATCGCGGCGACGAACGCCATGCTGATGGGCCCGAAGGCGTTGTAGGAGAACGCGATACCGACATCGCCGTGTCCCAGGGCGATCCAGCTGCGGGTGAGGCCGCACCCGGGACAGGGCAGACCGGTGACCATCCGGAAAGGACACAACACCGGACCCGACGTGCTCATCGACCGGGGCAGCGACACGGCCGCGGCGATCGCTCCCGCACCGACGGCGGCGGCGATCAGCACCGACGCCCGCGCACCGACACCGCCGTCGCGGTCGACGTCGTGCCCGGTGTTCGCGGTGGTCGGGGCCGGCGCGGACGTCACCGCAGCGGGACGCCGTTCGAGTCGGGCACCTTGCGCAGGATGATCAGGATGAAATCGATCAGCGACCACACGCCGAGTCCACCACAGGTGATGAGCTTGAGGATGCCCAGACCGGTGTAGCCCAGCCAGAAGCGGTCGATGCCCAGGGACCCGAGGAAGAAGGAGATGAGGACGGTGGTCAGCCAGTCCTTGTCGGAGAACAGCCCCGGCACCTGCGAGACGGGGAACCACGAACTCGTGGTGGTGCGCACCTGCATCTCGGGCTTGAGCTGACCGGTGCGGGTGAGGTTCTGCAGGTCGAAGTAGGTCATCGGACCCTGCTCCTGGCCCAGGATCGCGGCGTAGAAGGTGTCGTTCTGGGGACCCGACGGCGGCTGCATCGGCTTGCCCATGGGTGGTTGCGTCATGCGCAACAGATTAAGACACCGAACCCCGGCAAATCGGCCGAGACGACACATTGGATCCCACCCAGATCACCGCACGTCGTCGAAATGGGTGGTGACATCTTCCTTACCGGTCGGTAAGGTACATCTTACTGCCGAGTAAGATCGGCATCGGCGCAAGTCGGGAGCCTTCGGGCCCGCCGGCGCGGCGCCGTCCAGCCCAGAACATCGACCACGAAACTGTAGGTGCGAAATGTCTACTCACACTGAGCCGCGCGACACCTCCGCGGTCGGCAAGAACCCCCCGAAGACGAATGCGATCGGCGCCGCGATGCGGTTCCTGACCGTTCTCACCGGATCGGACATCGCCGACCGCTTCGGCCTCCGCGAGCCGATCAACCGTGTCGCCTACCAGGGCACCAAGAGCGGTTTCCAGACCCTCGGCGCCGCGAGCCGCGCCTTCAAGTCGGTGCAGGGCGGCGGATCGCCCAAGCGACTGTCGACCCCGGGCAAGGACTACTTCAACATCGCCCCGGATGACGAGCAGAAGATGATCGCCGACACCGCGCGGGAGTTCTCGGAGGAGATCCTGCGTCCGGCCGCGCACGACGCCGATGAGGCAGCCACCGCGCCGGCCGAGCTGCTCACCCGTTTCGCCGAGCTCGGCATCACCACCATCAACGTCCCCGAGGAGTTCGACGGTGCGGCGAGTGAGCGCGGAGTCGTCACCAATGGTCTCGTCGCCGAGGCGATGTCCTACGGCGACATGGGTCTGGCCATCCCCCTGCTCGCGCCGAGCGGTGTCGCGACCACCCTGACGCAGTACGGCAGCGACGCACAGCAGAAGACCTACCTCCCCGACTACGCCGGGGAGAACGTCCCGCAGTCCTCGGTGATCATCGCCGAGCCCCGCGCCCTGTTCGACGCCTTCGACATCAAGACCAAGGCGACCCGTGCGCCCAGCGGTTACAAGCTCGACGGCGTGAAGTCGTTCGTTCCCGCCGCGGGCTCGTCGGAGCTGTTCGTCATCGGCGCCAACCTCGACGGCCGCCCGGCGCTCTTCCTCGTCGAGGCCGACACCGAGGGCCTCATCATCGAGGCGGACCCCGGCATGGGTGTGCGCGCGGCCGGGATGGGGCGCGTGGTGCTCAACAACGTGTCGGTCCCCAAGTCGGCTCTGCTCGGCGAGGAGGAGGGTGACGCGGCGTTCGCGGCCTACCGCGACGTGGTCCGTCTCGCCCGGCTCGGCTGGTCGTCGCTGGCCGTCGGCACCTCTCAGGCCGTGCTCGACTACGTGGTCCCCTACGTCAACGACCGTGTGGCCTTCGGCGAGCCGGTCTCCAACCGCCAGGGTGTCGCGTTCCCCGTCGCCGTGATGGCCACCGAACTCGACGCGCTGCGACTGGTCACCCAGCGCGGCACCTCGCGCGCCGAGCAGGGGCTGTCGTACGCCCGCGAGGCGGCGCTGGCCCGGAAGCTGGTGTCCGACAAGGGCATGCAGATCGGTTCCGACGGTGTGCAGCTGCTCGGTGGCCACGGCTTCACCAAGGAGCACCCGGTGGAGCGCTGGTACCGCGACCTGCGTGCGGCCTCCATCGGTGAAGGCATCGTCGTCCTGTAACCGTCCCGACTCCCCCAACGACTTCTTCCTCGAAAAGAGAAAACAATGGCAATCAATCTCGAGCTGCCCAAGAAGCTCCTGGTGACCGTCGATCAGGCACACCAGGCGGCGGCGAACATCTTCCGCCCCGTGTCGCGCAAGTACGACCTGCGCGAACACGACTACCCCATCGAGCTCGACACGCTGGCAAGCCTGTACGACGGCCTCACCGAGACCGGTCAGGCCGGCGCAGGCGCCGACGGCGGCCGCAAACAGCCGCAGAAAGAACTGCCCGAGGGTGCCGTCGCCAACGGCGGCAACATGGCGGCCTGCCTCAACGTCCTCGAGACGTCCTGGGGCGACGTGGGTCTGGTGTTGAGCATGCCGTTCCAGGGTCTCGGCAACGCCGCGATCTCGGCGGTCGCGACCGACGAGCAGCTCGAGAGCTTCGGCAAGGTGTGGGCCGCGATGGCCATCACCGAGCCCGGCTTCGGCTCCGACTCGGCGGCGGTGTCGACCACCGCCGTACTCGACGGTGACGAGTACGTCATCAACGGCGAGAAGATCTACGTCACCGCCGGTTCGCGCGCCACCCACATCGTCGTGTGGGCGACGGTGGACAAGAGCGCCGGCCGCGCCGCCATCAAGAGCTTCGTCGTGCCCCGTGAGCACCCCGGCGTCACCATCGAGCGGCTCGAGCACAAGCTGGGCATCAAGGTGTCCGACACCGCGCAGATCCGCTTCGAGAACTGCCGCATCCCGAAGGAGAACCTGCTCGGTTCCCCCGAGGTGGACACCAAGAAGGGGTTCGGCGGCGTCATGCAGACGTTCGACAACACCCGTCCGATGGTGGCCGCGATGGCCGTGGGCGTCACCCGTGCCGCCCTCGAGGAGATCCGTCGCCTGCTCGAGGAGGCCGGTGTCGAGATCGACTACGACAAGCCCGCTCAGTCCCAGCACGCCGCGGCCGCGGAGTTCATCCGCCTCGAGTCCGACTTCGAGGGCGCGTACCTGCTGATGCTGCGCGCCGCCTGGATGGCCGACAACAAGGAGCCGAACTCCAAGGAGGCGTCGATGTCGAAGGCCAAGGCCGGACGCACCGTCGTCGACGTCACCACCCGCGCGGTGGAGCTGGCCGGCACATTGGGCTACTCCGAGCACCTGCTCCTGGAGAAGTGGGCCCGCGACTCGAAGATCCTCGACATCTTCGAGGGCACCCAGCAGATCCAGAACCTGGTGATCGCTCGCCGCGTGCTCAACAAGACCAGCTCCGAACTGAAGTGAGGTCGTGCTGCCACCGCCGTCGGTGACAGCAGCAGAGGGGCCCGGACACACCGAGGGGTGCGTCCGGGCCCTTCTTCGTCTCTCCATGGGGCGGTGGTCGCCCGGCGCCTCCTGTCAGCCGACCTCGACCGGTGTCGCGACCGGTTCGGGAGCGTTCCCGGCGGACCGTCGGCGCTTCTCACCCTGCGTGAGCGCCATCAGCACCATCCCGACGCCCAGCAGGATCGCCGAGGCCCAGAACGTCTGCTGCACACCGGCGGTGAAGGCATGCAACGGCGTTCCCCCGGCCGCCGCACTCGCCGACCCGAACACCGTCACGAGAACGGCGAGTCCCAGCGTCCCGCCGAGCTGCTGCATCGCGTTGACCATCCCCGAGGCCGCGCCGGCGTCGGCCGGGGCCACCCCGCGCAACGCCGCGGTGGTCAGCGACAGGAACGACGTCCCACCGCCGAGACCGATGAGGATCATCGGGCCGATCAACTCGAGGTAGCTCGAGCCCTGGTGGATCTGGGTGAGCCACAGCATCCCGGCGATGGCCAGCCCGAAGCCGACCATGAGCAGAGCCCGGGCGGAGAACCGCACCGACGCGTAGCGCGCCGAGAACTGGGTCGCGGCGAACGTCGACGCGGTCATCGGCAGGTAGGCCAGACCGGTCTGCAGCGGGCCGTAGTGCAACACGTCCTGCAGGAACTGCGTGAGGAAGAACATCATCCCCATGAAGCCCGCGACCATCACCAGGCGTCCGGCGTACGACGCCGACCGTGGCACGCTGGCGAAGAGCCGCAGTGGCGTGATCGGTTGTGCCGCCTGCCGTTCGGCGACGACGAAGGCGGCCAGCAGCACGACACCCACGATCAGCGAGACGAGGGTGACCGCATCCGACCACCCCTTCTCGGCGGCGTTGACGAGGCCGTAGACGACCATGCCGATGCCGACCGTCGAGTAGAGCGCACCCTGCAGGTCGAACGGCTTGCGCGAGCGCTCGGTGGCGGGCAGCGACAGGGCTCCGGCGATGAGGACGACGATGCCGATGGGCACGTTGACGAACAGCACCCAGCGCCAGTTCAACCACTGCGTGAGCGCCCCGCCGAGCACGAGGCCGATCGAGAAGCCGCCGATGGAGACGGCGGTGAACAACCCGAGGGCTCGATTGCGTTCCCGCCCTTCGGGAAAACGCGTCATGAGCAGCGCGAGGGCCGCGGGCGCGGCGACCGCGGCGCCCACACCCTGCGCGGCACGGGCCGCCAGAAGCGCGACACCGTCGACGGCGAACCCGCCGGCCATCGAGGCGACGACGAACAATCCGAGTCCACCGAGGAACGTGCGACGGCGGCCGAGGATGTCGCCCATGCGCGCCCCCAGCAGCAGCAACCCGCCGAAGGTCAGGGTGTAGGCGTTGAGCACCCACGACAACGATGTGGACGAGAAGCCCAGTGCGCGTTGGATGTCGGGGAGAGCGACGTTCACGATGGTCGCGTCGACGACCACCATCAGTTGGCACCCCAGGACGCTGATGAGCACCAGCGTCCCGAGGTGGCGGGACAGTGCGCCGGGCACCCGGCCGGACATGGCCGGGGAACGGCGGATGGAGGGAATGGACATGTGTGGTCTCCCTAGGAGGTCGGAGTACACTCGAGCGCGAAACGGAAGCTTCCTCCGGATACAATACGGAGGCTCCCTCCGTTTGGCAACACCTCGCGTTGCCCGCATCGACAAGGAGGTCGGAGTGACGAAGGCGACCCCGGCCGTGCGCGCGCCCCGCGCCGACGCCGTCCGCAACCGCGACAAGCTGGTCGCGACGGCCCGTGCACTGTTCGCCGAGGGTGGCGTCGACACCCCGCTCGAGCGTGTCGCCGCCGAGGCCGGTGTCGGGATCGGCACCCTCTACCGCAACTTCCCCAGTCGCCAGTCCCTCATCGAGGCCGTCTATCGCAGCCAGTCCGAGGAGATCGTCGCCAACGGCAGACAGTTCGGCGAGACCATGGCCCCCGACGACGCGATGGTCGCCGTCTTCGACGAGTACCTCCGCACGGCGGCGTCCAAGCGCGGCATGAAAGAGGTCATCCTCGCCGAACTCGGCGCCGACGCGCCCGTGTTCGTCGACTCACGCGAGAACTCCCGCGCGATGATCGAGACGATCCTCGTGGCCGGGCAGCAGCAGGGTCTGTTCCGCGACGACGTGACCGCCGACCAGGTGTTCCGTCTCATCGGCGGACTGTCGATGACGTGTCAGGTGAACGGCGACCTCGCCGACAGTCGCCCGCTCGTCCGCGTGGTCATCGACGGGCTGCGCCGCACGGGCTGAGCCGTCGACGGGACGTGTCCCCGTTCACATGAACACGGTGTTCCTCGTCACGGAAACACCCGACCGGCCACCTGTCCATCGGACTGCCGACTCGCCGTGACGACCTGCCGCGGAGCCGATCCGACGCCGTCGCGAGGCCCGCCCCACCGGTTGCCCATCGGCCGGTTTCTCGATGTGACCGCACGCCGTGTCGGTTTGTAGCGTCGCCTCCGGTTCGAGATCGAGTGCATTCGTCGCCCCGCGCCGATGGTCTGCCGAGCAGGCCCGCACCCGGTCTCGACGACCGCCCGAGAGAGTCCACGGGCGGGAGAAGAACGTGAGCGCCGCGCACACCGACATCTCGACCGCGGCGCGTTGAGGAGGAACCCATGAGCACGACCATCCGCACCCTGACCCTGCGTGCAGGAGTCACCGGCGTCCTGGCCGCTGCGTCGTTGGGCCTGATGGCCGGCACCGCGTCCGCCGAGGGCGGGCACAACTGGGACGCCGTCGCCGCCTGCGAGAGCGGCGGCAACTGGGCGATCGACACCGGCAACGGCTTCTCCGGAGGCCTGCAGTTCACCCAGAGCACCTGGGAGGCCAACGGCGGCGCCGGCAGCCCCGCGGCCGCCAGCCGCGAAGAGCAGATCCGCGTCGCGGAGAACGTGCTCGCCTCGCAGGGACCCGGCGCGTGGCCGGTCTGCGGCAGCAACCTCTGACGAGTATTCGACGCCCGAACGGGCGACACGGGAACCCGGCTCCGCGAGCGGAGCCGGGTTTCGGCGTGTGTGGGGCAGAATGTGTGCATGTGAGCAGTTCCCGGCGCACACTGTGGATCAATAGTGATTCATTAGATATTGTCAACGTGGACCGCAGTCCACATCGGATTGCGTGAGGGTGAGGGATCGACAGATGAACACAGGCCGTGCCACGGTCGCGCGGGGTACCGGACGCGATGTACTACTCGATGCGACCCTGCGGCTGATCGGTGAGCGGGGACTCCACGCGATCACGCTGCGCGAGGTCGCAGCAGCGGCGGGACTGTCGCTGGGGTCGACGACCTACCACTTCGCCGACCGCGACGCCCTGCTGATCGCAGCCCTGTCGCGGTTCGCCGACTCGGTCGTCGAACAGTGCGACACCGCGTTGGCCCGGCCCGAGCTCGACACCATGACCCCGCGCGAACTGATGGCGGCGGTGTTCGCCGATTTCAGTGCGTCGTACTGCGAGCCGACCCGGATGCTGGCGCAGTTGGAGATGTACACCGAGTCGGCACGCAACCCGATCGTCGCCGCGATCTCCGACCGCTGCATGGCCGCCTACCGGCGCCTGCTGGTCCGTGCGTTCGCTGCAGCCGGTCTGCCCGACGCCGAGACCGACGCGCGGATCGCCCACGTGATGGTCTACGCCGACGGTCTCGCGTTGCAGAGCGCCGCGAAGGGCACCCCCTGCGAACTGCAGGCGGATGCACCGGCTGTCATCTGGGCGCTGGCCACCGCCTCGATCTGATCGGCGAGCCGCGTCAGAAGGCGACGCGGGTGATGGTCTCGGCGACCAACGAGGGTTTCGGGGCGTCGCGGACGGTGAGCGTCTGCGTGACCACCATCTCGACCATCCCGTCCTTCGTGGTCTGCGCCGAGGTCAGCACCGCGGTCAGCGCGACCTCGGAGCCGACGGGCACCGGCGCCGGGAATCGCACCTTGTTCGAGCCGTAGTTGATGCCCAGCTTGGCGTTTTCGATGCTGTAGAGCTGCCACGCGAGCATCGGCACCAGCGACAGCGTGAGGTATCCGTGGGCGATGGGCCCGCCGAACGGGCTCTCCGCCTTCGCCCGTTCGACGTCGACGTGGATCCACTGGTGGTCGCCGGTCGCCTCGGCGAACTGGTTCACCCGTTCCTGGGTGACGGTCAACCAGTCGGTGGTACCCAGGGTCTCCCCCGCCGCACCGAGGATGTCGTCTGCTGATGTGAACACTCGCATGGGCCAAACCTACCGCCGCCGGGCACGACGGCGACCCCGGTCAGCTGTTCGCGTAGGCGCGCAGTGGGCCCTGCGAACCGCTGTAGCGGTTCATGTCGGTGCGTCCGGGGATGCCGGGAACCGACGCACTGCTCGTGTACTGCCAGAACGCCCACCGGGTCCAGCCGCCGGGCAGAGGGCCCGGTGCCGACCGACCGTTGTAGTCGGCGATCCAGAGCGGGTAGCCGCGGAAGGCGTTCGTGTTCGCCATCGCCGTACGCCAGAAGTTCGGATACGTGTAGATGATCGGCATCCTGCCGGTGAGCAGTCGGACGGTGTCGAGGTACTGCTGCGTCCACGCGATCAGCGCGGCGGGCCCCAGACCACCGGTCTTCTCCAGGTCGAGAACGGGTGGCAGATCGCCGTAACCGTTGATGCCGAGGGTCACGGTGGAGAACAGCGCCGCCTGCGGCGCCGCCGGAAGCGCCGGGTCGGCGTAGTGGTACGAACCGCGGGCGACCCCGGCCAGCCGCATGCCGATCGAATCGGGCACGAAGTACGGGTTCACGTAGCTCAGTCCCTCGGTGGCCTTCACCATGGCCATGTCCTGACCCGACGCCTTCACCGCGAACCAGTTGATGAGCGTGCCGTTCACGTGCTGCCACGACGAGACATCGGGCCCGGTGTCGGCAGCCGCCTGCACCGCCGGTGCCGCCGCGACCATCGCCATCACCGCGGAAAAGGTGGCGACACACCGCCGCAGTCGTTGACTTCGCATCACTCGCATGCTGTGACGGTAGGGCATGAAGTGGCTTGAGGTACAGGTGTGATCCTGTCCGGGCGGCCACGACCGCTCAGTAGGCTGGTCCCATGGACGAGGATTTCTGGAACGCCCGGTACGACGAGGACGACCGGGTGTGGAGCGGCGATCCGAACGGCGCGCTGGTCGACGAGATGGGCGCGGTGACACCCGGGCGGGCACTCGATCTGGGCAGCGGCGAGGGTGACGACGCGCGGTGGCTGGCCGCCCAGGGGTGGCAGGTGACGGCCGTCGACATCTCGAGCGTCGCGATCGACCGGGCTCGCGCGCTCGGTGCGCAGGACTCGATCACCTGGGAGCAGCGCGACGTCGCCGCCGACGGTCCCCCCGCCGGCACCTTCGACCTGGTCTCGATGCAGTACTTCCCGATGATCCGCGTCGAGGGGGACGCCCCGATGCGTGCGCTGCTCGACATCGTCGCCCCCGGCGGCACGCTACTGTGGGTCGCCCACGACATGACCGACATCCACCGCCACCAGGCCGAACACGCCGAGACGGCGTCGGGTGACGACAACCGTTGGCGAGGGCCTGATCTCGACAGCATCTACCACACCGACCACGTCGCGGCCCTCCTCGGCGACGGGTGGACGGTGGTGCGCAACGAGTTGCGGCCGCGACGCCACAGTGGTGTCGGCGGCGGGGCCCATCACGTCAACGACGTCGTCCTGCGGGCCGTGCGCGCCTGACGCGGCGCGCAGCCGATCAGCCCAGCGGGTTGGAACCCGGTGTCGCGGCGGTCATGTCGGTGACCGTCGACCACTGAGCACGGAGGTCGTCGACCGATGGCGGGGTGTCGAAGTGGACGCCGGCGTTGTGGAAGATCTGGGCGCGGGCGACCTGCCCACCGCCGACCTCGAAGATCGAGCCGGTGTCGGCGCATTCCTCGCTCATGAGTTGCGCGACGACCGGTGCGACGAACGCGGGCGAGAGCTTCTCGAGCATCTCCGCGGGGGCGATGTCCTCGGTCATACGCGTGGCGGCGAGCGGCGCGACGGCGTTGGCCGTGATGGAGTACTTCGCCCCCTCGACGGCGAGGGTGTTGATGAGCCCGACCAGGCCGAGCTTCGCCGCGCCGTAGTTGGCCTGACCGAAGTTGCCGTACAGACCGCTGGTCGAGGTGGCGACCACCACGCGACCGAAACGTTGCTCGCGGAAGTGCGGCCACGCCGCGCGGGTGACGTTGTATCCGCCGTAGAGGTGCACCTTGATGACGGCGTCGAAGTTCTCGTCACTCATCTTGTGGAAGGACCCGTCACGCAGGATGCCCGCGTTGTTCACGACACCGTGGATCGCGCCGAAGGTGTCGAGGGCGGTCTGCACCAGTGCCTGTGCGCCTTCCGCGGTGGCGACGGAGTCGTAGTTGGCGACCGCACGGCCACCGGCGTCGGTGATCTCACCGACCACGGTGTCGGCCATCGTCGATCCCGATCCGGATCCGTCGCGGGCTCCGCCGAGGTCGTTGACCACCACGAGCGCACCCTCGGCCGCGAGCAGCTTCGCGTACTCGCGTCCCAGTCCACCGCCGGCGCCGGTCACCACGACCACCCGGTCCTCGACTCCACTCATCGCTGCGCTCCTCCTCGTACCCGGACCCATCTGTCCCGATGCTGTCGCTCCCGTGTCTACCGCAACGCCCGTCGGTGTCACCGCGCGGCTCGCCTCGGCGAACTACATTCGTCGACATGCGCCTGTTCCTGACGTGTCTCGGCGTCGACGGTCACGACGATCTGCTGGTGTCGGTGACCGGGCGCGGGGCGCGGGTCGGCGTGGTGCTCAACGCGATCGACGACCGGCCGTCCGATCGTGTGCTCGCCGGGGAGATCGAGCGGGGCGAGATCGGGCGCCTCGGGCTCCGGCCGGTCGAACTCGACCTGCGCGACGCCGCCGACGTCGCATGCCTCGCCGCTGTCGACGCGCTGTGGGTGCGTGGCGGCAACACGTTCGCGCTGCGGTCGGCGATGGCGACACATGGCGCCGACGCCGTGATCGCCCGCCGGATCGACGACGGTTCGCTCGGGTACGCCGGGTACAGCGCGGGCGCCGCCGTGCTGGCGCCGGACCTCGATGCCGTCGCCGAGGTGGACGACCCCGGCGTGGTCGACGTCCCGATCATGAGCGGGCTCGGCATTCTGGACCGGCCGCTCGTCCCCCACGTCGGCGGGACCTATGGCGAGGGCGCCGCCTGTACCGAGCTGAGCCGACGTCTCACCGCCGACGGCGTCGCACATCACGCACTGCGCGACGGCGACGCCCTGGTGACCCTCGGCGGTGACCTCCGCCTGGTTCCCCGCCGCTGATCGCCGCTCACGCCTCGAACAGGTCGACGAGGTCGTCGTGGCCCAGGTGACGCGCCCATTGCGCCGGCGTCGAGTCGAAACGGGCGTCGGCGATCGAGGGATCGGCGCCGAGGTCGAGAAGACGGGCCACCATCGAGGCGTCGTCGCGTTCGACCGCGGTGTGCAGCGCAGTCTGCCACGGCTGATCGACCTCGACGTCCGACCTGCCCATCGCGTCGATGTCGAACCCGTTGTCGCAGAGCATGTTCGCGGCGTCGACCCGACCGTGCGCGGCAGCCCACACCATCAGGGCCGGTCGCGCGGCACGAACCGCGGACACCACCTCCGCCGACGTGTCGGCCACGGCGGCCGTGTCGCCGGCCAACACCGCCGCGACGAAGGCCTCCTCCGGTGTCAGCGTCGGCATCGCGGCACCGAGCGCGGTGAGGCGATGAGCGAGCGCCGCATGTCCGTTGCCGACGGCCACGTCGATCGGACGTCGTCCGTCGGGCAGCGGAGCTGCGACATCGATGCCGTGGGACGCCAGCAGCTCGACGCGGTCGCGTTGATCGTGGGTCACCGCCCACGCGAGCAACCCGCCGACGATGTCCGCGGGTGCGGGCAGGACGTCGGGAAGTGCTGCGCGCCAGGGGCCGCCGTCGCCGCGGCCGAGTCCGTGGTCGAGCAGCAGTGCGTACACCGTGTCGTCGGTGTCGAACATGCGGTTGTAGACGGCCTGACCGTCGTTGGCGTCGGCTCCCGCCTCGAGAAGCAGTCGCGCGAGGTGCAGGACGTGTGGGTGGGGTGGCTGGTCTCGCTCTCCCCCGCCGCAGACTCCGGTGAGAACGGTGAACGGGGTGGCCAGGCCCGCGAAGAACCGACCGTCGTTCACCTCCGCGCCGGCGGCGAGCAGCAGGCGCGCGGACTCGAGGCAGTCGCCGAGGTCGGTGTCGAGACGGCCGTAGGCGAGATACATCAGCGGCGTCCAGCCGAAAGGTCCCACCGTCTTCCGTGCGGCAGAGGGATCGCGCGCCAACAACTCTCGGAGGGCGGGCACGTCGGCGGTGACGGCGGCCGTCGCCACGTTCGCGGCGCGCAGGTGCGGCGCCGACGCGAGCATCTCGTGTGCACGGTGGGCATTGCCCGACTCGTCGCGTTGGTAGGTGAGGCAGGCGAGGTCGAGGAAGGTGTCCGCCGCGGTGTCGGCGGGACGAGTCTCGTCGAGTGTCCATCGGCGGGCCACGACGGTCTGCACGTGTCGCACGAGGCGCGGCCAACTGGCGAAGCCGTGCTCGCGGGCCAGGTCCCGCTGTGCGCTCGTCAACGCGTAACCGGGGTCGTCGCGGCGGATGGCTCGTTGCAGTTCGCGTGCGCGCGTGCGCAGTTGATCGAGATCGGGATTGTCGGGAAGGTGTGCCACGGCAGGCTCCTCTCGTCGCCTGCGGTCCGCGGGGCAGGCCGAAAGGAGTGGGCGTGTGGGTACTCCGGTGGCGCACACCGAGTGGGCTCAGCCCTGTCCGCGAACCCGGAGGCGCCTCGGCGAGCGCCTGCCGACGATGGTAGCGGCTGCGCGCGGAGTTATCGAGAGCGTGCGGCGGGTTGGCTGCCGGCGAGCAGGATTGACGCGATCAGCCCCGGATTGTCCGACATGGGAACGTGTCCCACGCCGGGCACCGAGATGATGCGGGCGTGGGGGAAGTGGGCGGACACATTGTGGCGGTCGCGGTGCGGGAGGATCAGGTCGCGTGTTCCCCACGCAACGGTCACCGGCACCGGCGGCGAGGTCAGCGGCGGCAGATCGAACGGCGCGTCGACGCCGCCGGCGAGTGTCGTGTTGGTGAGCAGCGAACCGACGTCGATCACCGCGTTCTCGTACGAGATGCGGCTGGGGTGGGCGAAGAACGGCGCCAGCGACGGGTAGCGAATAAGCTTGCTGCGGAATGCTTTCGGCGCCTGATCGCCCATCGCGCCCGCGGCTGCGCGCAGCGCACGGAACTTGACGAGGCTGCGGGCCTGGGCGGCGTGGTTCTTCCAGAAACCGGCCGGTGACAGCGCCGTCGCCGAGGCGACGTCGCCGCGGGCTGCGAGCGCCAGTGCCAGGTATCCACCGAGCGAGTTGCCCGCGATGTGGACCGGCCCGTTCGAATTCTGCTCGGTGACCAACTCCGAGAGTCGTTCGATGAACACCGGCAGCCGTTCCGCGGCGAGGACGTCGACGTCGTCGGACTCCCCGTGGCCGGGGAGGTCGACGGCCACCACCCGTCGGTACGGGGTCAGCAGGTCGAGCACCGGATCCCACGCCTGCCTGCGGTGAACGACGCCGTGGACCAGGACAAGTGTCGGGCCCTCGCCGGCCACGTCGTATCGCAGACTCATGCGCAGAAGAGTAGACGCACGATTGCGCTCCCCCTCGTCGCGTGTCAGAACGGCGGTGGGTCGTCTGCTTCCGCCTCGCGCGCGGCCTGCTGTTCGGCGTCGCGGATGCGGCGGTTGTGTTCGCGTTCGGTCTGTCGGTGGGCGTGTTTGTCGGCCAGGCGTGGTCGGCGTCTGGTGGGTGCAGGTTCTGCTTCGTGGGAAGTGGTGGGTGGTGCGTGTTCGGGGGCGGTGAACTGGATGTCTTTGAGTGCGGGGAACAGGTCGGTGCCGTCGAACGCGGGACCGGGCACGGTGCGGCCTTCGGGAGTGATGATGACCCGTTCGGTGCGTCCGTCGCGGCCGGTGGTCTGGTCGTCAAGGAACGTCGTGTGGGTTTTGAGGTTGTGGTGGAACCGGCATTTCGATCCGGTGTTCCCCGGGCAGGTCTGTCCA